>UBMU01000003.1 GCA_900466605.1 Hyphomicrobiales bacterium | reverse complement strand
GATGACAACGACGCTGCCGAAATCGGACTGGTCGTCATCGGCAGAATCGTCATCGTTTGTGTCGTAGTCCGCCTGTTGCACACCGGCAGCGTCGTTGTCATCGTCGTTATCGTTGACCGTGGCGTTGTCAGCTGCCTGCGGCTTGTCGCCGTCGTTGCTAAAGTAGTTGTTGATGACCGTTTCCTCTGTCGGTGCGTTACCGAAGGGATTGTTACCGGCAAGTGGCGAGCCCAAGCCGAGCGACGACATGTGGCTCCCGAAGATTCCGCTCAACGAGTTGGCAAGCAGCATGCCGCCAGCGACACCGGCTGCGGTGCCAAGCGCGCCCTGCAGAAAGCTGCCGCTTGCGGAGGGCGCCGCCGCCGGGGCGCTCCACGGCCCGGCCGGCTGTTGTGGCATCGCCCGCGGGGCTGTGTCGAATCCGCGATCCTGCTGGATCTGCTGGCGCGGGGCGCTTCCCCAGGGGCCGGATGAGGGCGGCTGGGGTGCAGGTTGCTGAGGCGCTTGACTGCTGCCGAAGATCGAGCTCAGGAAGCCGCCGCCCTGTTCAGCCTTGTGATACTCGCTCTGGTCAGCTTCAAGCAGACGGATGCGCTCTTCCAGCTGCTTGATGTGATTGGCGGCCGCTTCGAGACCCTTTTCCTGCACGATCACGGCCTGTGCAAGATAGTAGGTGGTATAAGGCTGCTCACGCGTGCCCTGATCAATCAGGGTTTCGGCGTCATGGTCACGCGGCGTTGCCGATGCCGTGCGAACGCGTTCGAAAAGGGCGGTCAGCAATTGGCGTTCTTCAGGTGACATGGCCGGGCTCCAATGTTTATAGCGATCTTGTCCTGGGAATGACGTAGGTACGGATCTCAACTTTTCAAAGCCGTAAGAGGTTACATTTCCGTAAGTCGTAGGCGGCCTAACCATATGTTCACCCGTTCCGTGGCTTGTCTTTTTCTCGCATTGTTTTACGCATTGAGTCGCACTATGTGCGGGGAACCCAAATTCACGTGAGAGAGGTTCGAATGAACGACGAAGACCAGGACGACAAGACGAAGGAACTGCCGCTCGGCAAGGAAACGGAGGCGAACCTTTTCAAGTCGCGTTCCATCTTCATCTATGGACCGATCAATCAGGAACTGGCGCAGAAGGTCTGCTCGCAGCTCGTGGCGCTTGCAGCGGCCAGCGACGACGATATTCGCATCTACGTCAATTCGCCCGGCGGACATGTCGAATCCGGCGATTCGATCCATGACATGATCAAGTTCATCAAGCCGAAGGTCTGGATGATCGGAACCGGCTGGGTCGCATCGGCCGGCGCGCTGATCTATGTCGCAGCTCCGAAAGAGCAGCGTCTTTGCCTGCCGAACACGCGCTTCCTGCTGCACCAACCGTCCGGTGGCACGCGCGGCATGGCGTCCGACATTGAGATTCAGGCTCGCGAGATCATCAAGATGAACGAGCGTCTGAACAAGATCATGTCGGCGGCTACCGGCCAGCCTTACGAGAAGATCGCTGCCGATACCGACCGCGATTACTGGCTGTCTGCAGAAGAAGCAAAGGCCTACGGTCTCGTTTCGCGCATCGTCACGTCGCAGAGCGACATCTGATTTTGCACTATGAGAAGCGCCCTTGCTTGCCTGATGGCGGGCGAGGGCGCTTTTTTGTTTTACGCAACCTAGCCGCGGAGTTTCATCGTGCCCGACTTGCACTACGACCATCCGCGTCTGGCAGCCCTCTATGATCTCCTCTGCGGTTGGTCTGCAGACCGCGATTTCTATCTTTCGCTGACGGACGGTGAACCGAAGTCGATCCTCGATCTTGGCTGCGGAACCGGACTGATCTGCGATGCCTATGCGGCACGCGGGCACGATGTGACCGGCGCCGATCCTTCGTCGTCAATGCTTGATATCGCCAGGCGCAAGCCACATGGCGACAGGATCGATTGGGTCGAGTGTTGCTCTCAGGATTTCCGATCCGATAAGCGCTTTGATTTGATCATCATGACGGGGCATGCCTTTCAGGTGTTGCTTGATGAGGCTACCGTTCTCGCCGCATTTGCAGCCATGCGCGACCACCTGGCCGATCGAGGTCGCATCGTCTTCGAATCCCGCAATCCTGAAATCGACTGGAAGACACGCTGGGACGGCGGTGTGTCCGAGGTCGTTCACGATAAGCTTGTCGTCCGTGAGACGCGGGGCGTGGTCTCCTACGGTGAAGGGCGGATTCATTTTGAAACCAGCTATCACTTTCCCGGCGAGACTTTGGTTTCAACGAGCGAACTTCTGTTCCTGTCTCGCAGGGAGATCGAGCGCTACCTCCAAGTTTCCGGGCTGCGGACCGAGGCCGTCTATGGTGATTGGAGCCGTGGACCGTTCGACGAAGGGACGTCAGAGGAGATGATTTTCGTCGTCCGGCGCGTCTAGGCGGGTGGAGCCGACCGATAGGTACCGAATGGTGCCAATCTGCACTTGCGCAAGTTCACACGATACGGCTTCCATGCGGACTTTCCGCTGCTCGAGTCCCGCCATGCTTAAAGCGTTTTCTGTCCAAAGCCTGTTCATGGGCATTCTCACCACTTTCGTGGGATTTGCCAGCTCCTTTGCGGTCGTGCTGCACGGCCTGCAGAGTGTTGGCGCGACAGAAGCGCAGGCGGCGTCTGGCCTTATGGCGTTGTCGATCTCGCTGGGGCTCTGCGCGATCGTGCTCAGCTCCGTGACGCGGCTGCCCATCAGCATAGCGTGGTCCACTCCGGGCGGGGCGCTGCTTGCAAGCACCGGCATGGTCGAGGGTGGGTTCAACGCGGCCGTCGGCGCGTTTCTCATCTGCGCGGTGCTGATCGTCATTGCCGGCCTGTTCAAGCCGCTCGGCCGGGCGGTTGCGGCCATTCCGGCGCCGCTGGCCAATGCGATGCTCGCAGGTGTTCTTATCGGCTTGTGCTTTGCGCCTGTCAGGGCCATCGGCTTCAATCCGTTGCTTGGCTTGCCGATCGTTCTGGCGTGGATCGTCGTCGGTGCATTCAAGCGGCTCTGGGCGGTGCCGGCGGCACTTGCTGCTTTCGTGCTGGTGGTTGCCTTCGGCGTCGACATTCCGGAGGGAGCGCTAGGCTCGATCGAACAGGCGCTGCGGCCTCCTGTGGAGTTCGTTGTGCCCGTCTTCAACCTGCCGGCTTTCGTCTCCATCGCGCTGCCGCTTTTTATCGTCACCATGGCGTCGCAGAACATTCCCGGTATCGCTGTGCTGAAGGTGAACGGTTACGAGCCGAAGCCCGGCCCGCTCTTCTCCGTGACCGGGTTGTTCTCGGTACTGTCGGCGCCGTTTGGGGGGCATGCGGTGAATCTCGCTGCGATCACTGCGGCGATGTGCGCTGGCCAAGATGCACATCCCGATCCTGCACGACGTTACTGGGCGGTCCTCGTTTCCGGCATTTCCTATGTTATTCTCGGGCTGCTGGCAGGGGCGGTGACGACTTTCGTGGCCTTGGCGCCGCCGATCCTGATTCAGGCGGTGGCCGGACTGGCACTGGTCGGCGCTTTCTCCGGCTCTGCCATGGCAGCGTTCCAGGCACCGGAATCGCGCGAGGCCGCGGCCGTCACATTTCTGGTGACGGCATCGGGCGTTTCCTTTGCCGGTATCTCCGGCGCATTCTGGGGATTGCTTGCCGGTGGATTGATGCTGGCGCTCTCACGTTTTGTGCAAGCGGCGAAAAAATAGACGGAGGGATTGCCAGTTTTTTGTACCCCGGTTATACACGCTGCCATGAAGAACACGGGCATCATGATTTCTGAGCAGATTGCACGCGGGCGCATCGCCCTGCGCGACAATACGCGCGCCCTGACCTCGCTTCTTCTCCTCGGCCTTACGCGCGGTTGCCGGGTCCGTTGAGGAGCGCCCGGCGGCCGAAAGCCCGCCCAGGCCATCGCTCCTCGTGACCAATCCCGAAAACTGATCAACCGGCTGCATCAGCACCGGATTCGTCATCGCCAAGCCAGACCCGATACGCTATGACGCGGCTGGCCAGATGACGGGAAGAGGAAGAGACGACATGGACACGAACACCCGCTCCCAAACCAAAGGCATGCCCGAGGCGGCGACCAAGTATCGCGCCTATCCGCAGGTCAATATCCCTGACCGTACATGGCCTACGAAGACCCTGACCAAGGCGCCGATCTGGTGTTCTGTGGATCTGCGTGACGGCAACCAGGCGCTGGTCGACCCGATGGGCCACGACCGCAAGGCCCGCATGTTCCAGTTGCTGCTCGATATGGGCTTCAAGGAAATCGAGATCGGTTTCCCGTCCGCGTCGCAGACCGACTTCGATTTCGCGCGCTGGTGCGTCGAGCAGGGCAATGTGCCTGACGATGTTTCGCTGCAGGTGCTGGTGCAGTGCCGTCCGGAACTGATCACGCGTACGTTCGAGGCGCTGGAAGGCGCAAACCGTCCGATCGTCCACTTCTACAACTCGACCAGCGAATTGCAGCGTCGCGTCGTGTTCGCCAAGGATGTCCGTGGCATCAAGCAGATCGCCGTCGATGCGGCGAAGATGATTTCCGATATGGCTGCGAAGGCCGGTGGCGGCTATCGCTTCGAATACTCGCCGGAGAGCTTCACCGGTACCGAACTCGATGTGGCGCTGGAAATCTGCAATGCCGTCATCGCCGAGATGAAGCCGACGCCTGACAATAAGCTCATCATCAACCTGCCGTCGACCGTCGAGATGGCGACGCCGAACGTCTATGCCGATCAGATCGAATGGATGTGCCGCAACCTCGACAATCGCGAGAACCTGATCATCTCGCTGCACCCGCATAACGACCGTGGCACCGGTATCGCTGCCGCCGAGCTGGCGCTGCTGGCTGGCGCCGACCGTGTCGAAGGTACTCTGTTCGGCAATGGCGAGCGCACCGGCAACGTTGACGTTGTCACCATGGCTCTGAACATGTTCACGCAGGGCGTCGATCCCGAGATCGACTGCTCGAACATTGTACGCATGAAGGAAGTGTTCGAGTATTCGAACCAGATGCCGATCGGCGAGCGTCACCCTTATGTTGGCGAGCTGGTCTACACGGCTTTCTCGGGTTCGCACCAGGATGCGATCAACAAGGGGATGAAGGCGGCACAGGTCGCAAATCATCCGGTCTGGGAAGTGCCCTACCTGCCGATCGACCCGCGCGATGTCGGCCGCTCGTACGAGGCGATCATCCGCATCAATTCGCAGTCCGGCAAGGGCGGTATCGCCTACATCCTGCAGCAGGATTACGGGCTGAACCTGCCGCGCAACCTGCAGGTCGAGTTCCGCGAAGACATTCAGCGCATCACCGACGAAGAGGGCAAGGAATTGCCGTCGCGGAAGATCTACGACCGCTTCATCGAGCGCTACGTGACGCAGCCTGAAGGCCGCATCAAGTTCGTCGACCACCACACCTATGCCGATCCCGAGCACAAGGGGCAGCGCATCGTTGCCGCCGAAATTACGGACAATGGTGAAACCAAGCGTATCGAAGGCAGGGGGAACGGCCCGGTAGACGGCTTCATCAACGCTCTGTCGCACTATCTCGGCATCACGATGTCGGTCGAGGACTATTCGGAGCATTCGCTGCAGCATGGCTCGAACGCTGCCGCCATCTCCTATGTCGAAACGTCGTATCCGGGCGGCAAGCTTTTCGGCGCAGGGATCAGCACGAACATCGTCGGCGCGTCATTGGAAGCGATCGTGTCCGCGGCGAACCGCGTGATTGAAGTCAAGGCCGGAGAAGCCTGACGACATCGGCGCAGCGGACTACTCCGTTGCGCCACTTTCCTGGACGTGCTTGGAGTAGATCAACTCGCCGCAGTGCCCAAGGGCTTGCTTCGTGTCAGATCGACGTTGCGATCTGCATTGCGAGCTGGCCGAGCGAGGCTTCCGAGGAAGGGCCGACCAGCACATACGAGGTGCCGGCGTTGTGCCAAGCGACCACACCGATCTCGTCCTTGATCGTTTCCTTGAAGTCATCGGCCTCGGAGGGCAAGTTATCCTTGCGGAAGCATATGGATGCGAGATCGCCATCGGCGCTCGTGTAGACGAGCTGGCCGACGGGACGGCCTGCGCCGATAAAGACACGCGCGCCCTGGAAGGTCCAGCCCTGATCCGACAGGTCAGGCACCCGGAATGCAACGCCCACCGTTGACGTCAGCCAGGTGGACACTTCCTCGGCCTGCGTCGCGGGGACTTCAACGATATGGCGCGGCTGGCGCGCGATCAAACGTTGATTGGCGACAACGTCGGCTAGCCATTCGGCGGAGTCCGAGGCGACTTCAATTGTCGCCGGCTGTGCCGGTGGCATGGTGTCGGTGATGCCGGCGGCAAAGTAACCTATCCCGCACCCGGCAACGAACACGACAATGGCAGCGGCGAGAGCTTGCGGACCAGTCGGCGTAAGCTTGAGCGAGGCGCGCGAAAGGCGCGGAGCAACGGGAGCTTTCGGCGGTTGGACGCTCTTGATCGATCGAACAAGCGCAAGGGGGACGGGCTCCCTCAGGACGTCGTCGAAGCGATGCTTTCCGAAATCGGTACCGTGCCGCAGCTTGTCGTATAGCCTCCTTGCGCCTTCGTCCGTCGTCAAGCGCTGCTCAAGCTCTTGCTTCTGTTCTGGCGTCGCCTCACCATCCAGCAGGGCGGTCAGCTGAGCATCGAGCGGCAGTTTTTTGAAATCGAACAAATTCAGTACCTGTGAGGATGATTGTCAGCGACGCTGGCGAGATGAAGTCTCGCCGCCGCAAGTTGTGATACGACACTGCTGATGGCTACGCCCATGATGTCGGCCGTCTGCTGATAGCTGTGGCCCTCGACAACAACCAGCAGAAACGCGCTGGAAGTACCTTCGGGCATCTCCGAAACCATGCGATGGATGACATCAGGATCGCTGAGTGAGGCGCGATCGCGGCTCGCGTCCCGAATGTCCGTAACGTTGTTTTTTGCTGCAGGATGCGGCTTGCGCCGGCGATGATCGTCGCTCCAGTGTTGGCGAGCGAGGGTGTAAACCCAGCTTTCAAGACGGCCTTCGCCATTCCACTGGTTGCTTTTGGCTACCGCTCGTTCACAAGCCGCCCGCACGAGCTCGTCTGCGCCCGCTGCGTCACCTGCAAGGGTCATCGCGAAACGCCGCAGCCGGGGCAGAAGACCCACCAGGTCGCGTCTGATATCGATGGTCGTCACGGGTTGACGCATGGTTTTTCCAGGTGATGCCTGGGCGTTCGGGGAGAGCGTCCAGGCAGGAGGTCGATTTATATCGCTTCTGTGTCCTTTATGAAACAAGTACCTGATGCTTCGCAAGCATCAGGCGACGTATCCCACGGGTTCTCAAAGCTTTTTCTTCACAGGCATCATCAATAGGTGCGGTAGCCGTTCAATGCCTGCAGCAGCGAGCGGTAGGCCCAGGTCTGCTCGCCGCCCCGATCCCGGATCTCGACGAGCTGGACACGCGCTCCCTGCACGTCACCCTGTTCCACCAAAGCTTGTCCCATGTATGACCGCGCCAGAATGTAGTTCTCGTCGGCCTGCAGCGCCTTGCGATAATAAGACATCCCCAGTTCCATGTGGCCCGCTTTGCGGTTCGCATAGCCGAGGTAGTTGAGGATGCGAGGATCGTTCTGGTTCTTGGCGACGGACAGCACGGTCAACGCGTTGTCGTATTGACCGGCATAGGCAAACTCGCGGGCTGCCTTGTAGAGCTCGTCGTCGTTAAATGAGCTCTTCTTCGGAACGACGCATTCCTTGCGCTTCGCATCCCAGACCTTGCCGTCGGTGCATTTTGTCGTCGTTTCGGTCTTTGGCGGCGGCTTCGTTTCGTCACTTTCGTCACCAATCGCGAAGGCTGCGGAGGGGATGGCGGCGGCAAGGAAACTGGCTAACGCGAGGCCGCGAAGACTGAGGGACGCCAAGTGCATGCAAGGACTCCGTGAATTGATGGGTGCAGAGATAACGAGTGTACGTGGCAATCGCCAATTGCCAAGGCCCCGGATGGCTTCTGAATTCAAGATATCGTCATCTCGGGCATCGAGGTCAGCGGGGTGACACGATGATTCCAAAAAAAGCGCTAAGCTTTGAATATATCGACGCTTTCGCTGCCCACGCCGTCGCCCATGGAATTGATGCTGAAGCGTTCTCCGGTCAGTTCCCAGGCGCCGGGAGAGCCATCGATCGTAAAGAGATTATAGGCGGCGCGCGGTTTCAGTCCCCCCGGCCCCTGTGATGCGGAGGCGATGCCAACCACGGGAACAGGACCGGTCTGGCCGCGCAGCCAGTGTATCGTGTTCAAATGGGTATGGCCGTGAAGCACCAGCTCGGCACCGCCGGTGGAAATCACTGCGCCGAAGCGACGGATGCCGATCATCCGCTTGTGGAAGGAAGTCGCGCCGCGGATTGGTGGATGGTGGATCATCACGACCCGAAACAAGCCGGCCTCACCTGCAGCACGCAGCATGTTCACCGTCTCGCGCGCCTGACGCTCGCCGAAGAAGCCGCTGGCGGCGAAAGGCGGTGTTGCTACCGCCGTTGAACACCCGACGATGGCAACCTTGCCGCGAATGCGAAGATAGGGAAAGACGTGGCGATCTTCCTGCCATTCAGGCGGAGCGAGGTCACCGCGCACATTGTCGTACCATGCGCGCGCCGATTTCTCGTAGGCACCGGGGACATAAGCGTCATGGTTTCCAGGCACCACGGAATTGTCCGCAGGGTCGCCGAGTTCCTTCAGCCATGCCGCGGCGGCACGGATCTCCAGGCCGCTCGCGAGGTTCACGAGATCGCCGGTAACCGCCAGATGATCGGCTTCCTTTGCGCGGATGTCATCGAGCAGAAGATCCAGGGTGCTGCCGAAAAGGTGCTTGCTCCTGTTGCGATGCCAGTTCACAAAGCCAGTGATGCGTTTGGAAAAGAGCTCGCGGACGGAAAGGCGAGGGAGGGGGCCGAGATGGATATCGGAGATGTGCGCGAGCTTGAACATGCGAGCAGACATAGCCCAGTCAGTCTGCAATTCAAACACATCTGCTTGAACGGATTAGTGGAATTGGAAAAAGTGTGATTGGAACCATCCGCCCCTGGCAGTCGCGACTGCTAATGCGTGTTGTGCATGTATACTTCGCGATCGCACGCGGAATGACGATGGGCGTGCGGGCCGCCTGCTTCGATTCGGCGGGGCGCATCTTCCTCGTGCGGCACAGTTACGTGCCCGGTTGGCATATGCCCGGCGGTGGGCTCGAGCGAAATGAGACTGCCGAGGAGGCCCTGATAAAGGAGCTTCGCGAGGAAGGGAACCTGCGTATCCTTGGCCGACCCCAGCTCTTTCATATCTATTTCAATACGGCTGCGAGCCGACGCGACCATGTCCTCTTCTACAAGACACAGGTAGAGCAGACGGGACCACGTCCACCAGACAGGGAAATCGTCGAGTGTGGCTTCTTCGCAATCGATGATCTGCCGTCGGGCACAACTGAAGCGACACGCCGCCGCCTGGCTGAGCTCGCGGGCGAGCAGGAGCCCGCCCACGTCTGGTAACGCAGGGACCTAGGCCGCCGCCAATCGGGCTCGGCCATGCGGGCGATCGAGGTCGAGTGCCGGGCCGACAGGCACGATGCCTGTCGGGTTGATCGTCTTGTGGCTGCGGTAATAGTGGTCCTTGATATGACGGAAATTCACGGTCTCCTTGACTCCCGCCGTCTGGTAGAGATCGCGCAAGTAGGCGGACAGATTGGGGTAGTCGTCGATGCGGCGAATGTTGCACTTGAAGTGGCCGACATAGACGGCATCAAAACGAACCAATGTCGTGAACAGCCGCCAATCGGCTTCGTTCAGACGGTCGCCGAAGAGGTAGCGGCCCTTGCCTAGACGCTCTTCAAGCGTATCCAGCGTTTCGAAGAGCCTGACAACGCTCTCGTCATACGCCTCCTGTGTTGTGGCAAAACCGGCCTTGTAGACCCCGTTGTTGACGGTGTCGTAGACGACGGTGTTGAGCTCATCGATATCGATACGCAGATCGGCTGGGTAGAAATCGGCAGTCGAGCCCGTGAGATGATCGAAGGCGCTGTTGAATATCCTGATGATCTCGGAAGACTCGTTATTGACGATGGTGTTGGTCTTCTTGTCCCATAGCACCGGCACGGTGACGCGGCCCGAATAGTGCGGATCCGCCTTCACGTAGATTTCCCATAGCGTCTTGGCACCGAAGAGTTGGTCGCCTGTGGCGCTGTCGCCGATATTGAACTCCCAGCCGTTCGACAGCATGAGCGGATCGACGATGGAAACAGTGATGAGATCCTCGAGCTTCTTAAGCTTGCGGAATATCAACGTGCGGTGCGCCCAAGGGCACGCCAGCGAGACATAAAGGTGGTAGCGGTCGGCTTCGGCCTTGAAACCTCCGGCGCCCGAAGGCCCGGCGGTGCCGTCGACGGTGATCCAGTTGCGAAACTGCGAAGCGGCGCGTCTGAAGTGCCCCTTGGTTTCTTTCGTGTCGTACCAGACGTCATGCCAGACGCCGTCAACCAGCATGCCCATGTTATCATCCTTCAAGTTGTCTTGGGCTGGAACATATCGCAGCTCCTGCTACTTTGCAGAGCGATAATGATTGAACACTGCGTCAAGCAACGTGGTCTTGCTTCAAATTTCCATTGGACTACCGAAATTTTTCCTGCTATCGGCCATTTTACATTCTGGAACCCGATTTGATGTCTACACCGAGAAACCTGCGACGACGCTGATGCTCCCGAACGCCTAAGGCGTGTTCGAGATCCATCAATTCTGTCTATCCGGTTTCCGTCTCATCATGCACAAGCACGATCTGGTCTACCTCACTGAGGATGCGTCTCACGACGCCGCAATCGAACATATCAATGAAGAAGCGTTCGGCCCTGGCCGGCATACGCGTGCCGCAGCCCGCATCCGCGAGCAGGGGCCGCATGATCTTTCGCTTTCATTCATTTGCGCCGATGACGGCGAGACGATCGCATCGGTGCGTATGACGCCCGTATTGGCGGGTGCGGTCAAAGGCCACCTGCTCGGGCCGCTTGCCGTGCGCCCGTCCCACAAGAGCCGCGGCATTGGCCGGGAGCTGGTCCGGATTGCTATCGACGCAGCACGCCGCAAGGGGTCGGAGGCGGTCATCCTCATCGGCGATCCGCCCTACTACGGCCCGCTCGGCTTCGAGAAGGTTGCCTACAATGCGCTGACGTTTCCGGGCCCTGTCGATCCGTCTCGCGTGCTGGTCGTGCCACTTGTCGGGGAGACCCATACCAGGCTGAAGGGAACTATCGGCTGGCGGAAATAGGTCGCATGCGGTATTGAGCCTTGTGCCTGAGGCGCGCTTCGCGTGATCTTTCAGTAGCTTGAGGGGCTTTAGCATGAGCAGTATTTCCATGGACGAGGCGCTGGATCGCGCCGGAACCGGCGCCTTTCAGTGGCGCCTGATCGGCATCTTCGGTCTTGTCTGGACTGCCGATGCCATGCAGGTGCTCGCCGTTGGCTTTACGGCAGCCTCGATTGCCGCGACTTTTGGGTTGACTGTTCCGCAAGCACTGCAGACCGGCACGCTGTTCTTTCTTGGCATGCTCATCGGCGCCGTCGCCTTTGGCCGCCTGGCTGACAAGCTTGGGCGGCGCCAGGTGTTGATCGTGACGGTTGCCTGCGATGCGCTTTTCGGCACCCTTTCTATCTTCGCTCCCGATTTCACCAGTCTGCTCGTGCTGCGTTTCCTGACCGGCATTGCGGTTGGCGGAACGTTACCTGTCGATTATGCGATGATGGCGGAGTTCCTGCCAGCCAGAAGCCGCGGCCGCTGGCTGGTGGCATTGGAGGGCTTCTGGGCGATTGGCACTCTGATTGTCGCGCTGGCCGCCTGGGCTGCGAGCGTTGCCGGCGTGACAGACCCGTGGCGCTATATTTTCGCGGTCACTGCACTACCAGCGCTACTAGGCCTGACGCTACGCTTCTTCGTCCCTGAATCACCGCTCTATCTTCTGAGGACCGGGCGGGCGGGTGAGGCCAAGGTCATCGTCAACAAGATGCTGGCATTGCACGAGAAGACGCTCCTGAGACCCGAGGACGAGATCGTCGCGACACCGCAGGTGGAGGAGGGGATATTCTCGGATGCGCTTCGTCGCCGCAGCCTGTTGATCCTGGCGATCTGGTTTCTGGTCTCTGTTTCCTACTATGGCGTCTTCACATGGATGCCGGCGAAACTGGCGGGCGACGGCTTCGGCTTCGTGCGCGGATACGGTTTTCTGGTGTTTGTTGCCCTTGCCCAGGTGCCGGGCTATGCGCTTGCCGCCTACGGCGTCGAGGCTTGGGGGCGCAAGCCGACATTGATTGGCTTCTGCCTGCTGTCTGCGCTCGGATGCCTGCTCTTCGTGGTTTCACCTAGTGACATGATGGTCGGTGCGTCGCTGCTGATCATGAGCTTTGCGCTGCTTGGGACTTGGGGCGCACTGTATGCCTACACCCCGGAACTCTATCCCACCGCGTCACGGGCGACAGGGATGGGCTCGGCAGGTGCGATGGCGCGGCTAGGCGGACTGCTTGCGCCATCGCTGATGGCGTTCGTCGTTTCAGGCGGATTGGGCCTGGCCATCGGTCTGTTTGCAGGCTTTCTGGTCGTGGCAGCCTTTGCCGCAATGGCAATCGATGCCGAGACGCGCCAGACGGCGCTTAGCTGATCGGCAGCGTCTTGCGCAGAAAGGTCCGTGTGCGGCCTTTCGGAAACTCCGGCAATTCGCCAAAGATCTCGTAGCCTTGGCGTTGGTAGGCCCGCAGGGCTTGGGGGTTGAAGGTATCGATCCAGGCGCCGTGACAGCCGCGGGCGGCCGCTTCCTCTTCCGCCAAGGCAAGGATGCTGCCGGCCATGCCCTTGCCGCGCTCGTTGTCAGGAATGTAGAGCAGCTGCGTGAAGAGCCAGCCCCAGGCCGTGTAGCCGGAGAGGCCTCCCGTGACATTTCCATCGGTATCACGAATGAGAACCGCGAGCGGCTGGCGTTCGGCGGGGCCAACATCTCGAATGTTGAAGGCCGCGAGCGCGTCGCCGATCGTCGCCAGATCATCAGCGGCAGGCGAGCCGGTTACCTCGAACTCGGCCACGCTCCTATCGTCCCTCGCGCCACCACATGGCGCCAAAGGCAAACAACAGGATTCCGACTCCGGCAAAGCCGGCAAACAGCGGTAGCGTGTTGATGCCCTTCAGCACCGTTTCGTTGGTGAGGTGAATCTGCATCCGGTCGTCGTCGGCAACGCGGATCTGACCACGAACGGGCAGGATCGGCGGAATGTTGATTGCGCCGCTGGTATCGGAAATGCGGGTGACGAGACCCTTCGACTTGTCGGCAACGGGCTTGAGCGCCTCAGTCGTGGAGATCATCGCCTTGAACTCAGGAGCATCGACTGCGCCGACATGAACGAGTGTCGTCATCTCGCCGTTCCTGATTTCGAAAAGGCCGATCTCGTCCATCTTCTTCTCTGCCTTGAAGAGGCCGGGTTCGGCTTGCGTCAGCGGAAGCGTTTCCGTCTTGCCAGAGGGGTAACGCACTGTCGCATTGCCCGGGTTGCCGCCAATAGTCTGGCGGGTGATCTCCAGCGTTCGGCCGGACGCCCGCGCCGTCAGGGCCTCTTCCTCAAGCGCCGGCTCTTTCATCAGCCAGTGAGCGACGCGGCGATAGAGTGAGACGTGCGGGCCACCGCCCTCGAAGCCACGAGCCCACAGCCAGCCCTGGTCGGAGAGCAGCATGGCAACGCGGCCCTGTCCGGCGCGATTGAGAACAAGGAGCGGATGGTTGTCAGCACCGACCATCACCGTCTGGCCCTGTGGCGGGTCGACGTCGACGCTACGGAACCAGCGCCCCCAATGCGGGGGCTCGTCCGCGGACCCATCGAGGCCGCGCGTTACGGGATGCTTGCGGCCTTCCTCCGACAGCCTGGGATAGAAGGCTTTCTCGATCATTTGGCCGGTCGGGGCGGCCGGCAACACGGACGAGAGGGGCGTCAGCGCAATCGAGTCCTGGCCAGCATGTTCAGGACCGGCGGCGATCAGCAGCGCGCCACCATTTTCTACGTACTGTGCGATGTAGTCGTAATAGAGGATCGGCAGCACGCCACGATGCTGGTAGCGGTCGAATATGATCAGGTCGAAGTCCTTGATCTTGTCGACGAACAGCTCGCGGGTCGGGAAGGCGATCAGCGACAACTCGTTAATCGGCGTGCCATCCTGCTTTTCCGGCGGACGCAGAATGGTGAAATGGACGAGATCCACCGACGCATCCGACTTCAGGAGGTTGCGCCAGGCGCGTTCGCCGGCATGCGGCTCGCCGGAGACGAGAAGAACGCGCAGGTTCTCGCGAATGCCGTCAATCAGATGGACAGCACGGTTGTTCGCGTCCGTGACTTCGCCGGGCAGGTTGGCGACCGAGAACTCGAGAACATTGCTGCCGCCGCGTTCGACCTTGAAGGAAAACGGCGTGTCGCGACCGGGCGTTGCCTGCAGCGTGGCGATCTCGTTGCCGTTGAGCTTCACAGTGACGTTTGCTGTACCGCCGGGGCTCGGTCCATCGTCGAAGACGCGCAGCATCAGCTGCTGCTCTTCGTTCACGATACCGAAGCGCGGCGCCTTGACGACCTCTATGCGGCGATCGAATTCATTGGCTTTGCCGGTGATCAGGCCGTGGATGGGCGCGTCGAAGCCGAGCCCCTGATTGATGCCGGGGACATCGTGGACTTCGCCGTCCGTCAGCATGATCGCGCCGCCGATGCGGGCGGGCGGCACATCGGCCACCGCGGCCGAAAGCGCATTGAAGAGACGCGTCGAAGGCGCGTCGGAATCTTCAGGCTCGGTTGCTTCGACGTAGCGCGGTTCGATGTTGGGGAAGCGGGCCAGGCGATCCTTCAGCAGTGCCAGGGCATCGTCGGTCGTCTTGATGCGCTCAGGCGTCTGTTGGCTCTGGCTGCGGTCGACGATAACGGGCACGACGGTCGACAGTTGCTCGCGGTCTTCCTGCAGTAACAGCGGATTGGCAAGCGCGGTAAGGAGAGCAAGGGCTGCGATCGAGCGTACCCAGGCGCCGCGCACACCACGCCAGATGGCGAAGGCGGCTATCGCAAGAACGATGATCGCAAGACCGGCGAGGAGCGGCCAAGGAATGAAAGGCGAGAAATCAACCGTCATGTCACTGTCCCAACCGTTCCAGGAGTGCGGGTACGTGGACCTGATCGGTCTTGTAGTTGCCGGTTAGCATGTACATCATGATGTTGACGCCGCTGCGGTAGGCGTATTCGCGCTGGGTTTCATCCGGGGGGACAGTCGGCAACATCGGAGCCCCGTTGTCATCGACGGCCCAAGCGCCGGCAAAGTCGTTGCCTGTAATGAGAATCGGTGAGACGCCGTCAGCTGTGGAAGCGGACTTTGCGTTGGCGCCACGGTTTTCCTGCCGCGCTTCGATCCAGAGCGGGCTGCCGGTGTAGCGTCCGGGGAAGCTCGACAACAGGTAGAACGACTTCGTCAGGACGTGGTCGGATGGAACCGGCTCCAGCGGCGGAATATCGAGGTTCGCAAGAATCTGCTGCAGCCGTTCGCCGTTGCCGCTGACTGAGCCCCCGTCATTGTCTAGCGCGTTGAACTGATCGCGGGTGTCGAAAAGCACCGTCCCGCCGGCCCGCATGTAGGCGTCTATCTTGTTGATCGCCGCGGCCGACGGCATGGGTGCGGTCGCCGAGATTGGCCAGTATATGATCGGATAAAAGGCGAGCTCATCCTTCGTCAGATCCAGGCCAACGGGTGGTGACGGCTCCAGCGTGGTACGATAGGTCAGGAAGTCCGTCAGGCCCTCGAGGCCCCGCTCGGAAATCCGGTCGACCTCCTGTTCACCGGTCACGACATAGGCAAGGTGCGTATTGTCGAGGTGCTGGAAGATCTGTTCATCGCCGGGCTTGGAGTCATCGGCACGGGATTGACCGGGCTGCAAGAAGAAAGCCGCACTGACCGCCACGGCCACAAGCGTTGCCGCACGTGCCGCCGGGCGCAGTCGTGAAAAGGCACCGCTCATGAACATCACTATCAGGCTGTCGGCCAGGAGGAGAAGGAAGGCGATCAGGAACAGGGCAGGCTTGGCCGACCATGTTTCGCCACCGATCAACCCTTCGCGCACGACGGTAAGCCCCGATGCGTCAAGCGGCCTCAACTCGGCATTCTTTGGCAGCACGTTCAGCGCGGTAAATCCCTCCTCGGATCCATAGAGACCCGGCGGGTTATCGAAGCTGGCAACGGGGCTGACCTTCGCGTTGGGGATCAGCGGACGTGCCGTACCTGTTTCCGTCGTGAGCGCGCCTTTGGCGGTCAACAATCGGAACGGTGGCAGTGCCTCGGCGGTCGAAGCGCCACCAGTTTCAGCGGTGACACCGCCGGAGCGCGACAGCTGGACGAGGCGGCGCAGCATCTCAACGAAATTGCCTGAAATCGGCAGGTCGGACCACGTCGCTTCTGCGCTGACATGGAAAAGAACAATGCGACCGGCATTGATGGGTTTCGTCGTCACGAGTGGCGTTCCATCGGCGAGGCTGGCCCATGTGCGTTCGGCAAGGTCAGGCGTCGGCTCTGCGAGCACCTGACGCTTGACGGTAATGTCGGTCGGCTTTGGCATTCCAGCGAATGGACCGAAAGCGGGAAATTCGGCAAGGGGCTGGGGCTCGGCCCAGGACAGCGCGCCGCCCAGCGCACGCTCTCCCTGGCGCAACGTGACCGGAACCAGCGGGTCGTCGGCGGGAGCGGCGGCAAGACGAGGGCCAGCAAAGCGGATCAACGTTCCGCCATTCGCAATCCAGCGCTGCAGCGGCTCGTAAGTTTCCTGCGGAAGGCGTCCAATATCAGCCATGATAATCACGGACGGATTCTGCGACAGGAGATCAGGAATCGAGGTCGCGAGATCGGGCGTGTTCGGCTCGATCAGGTCGGCATAGGGCTGCAGGGCGCGTTGGATGTAGTAGAGCGGAGAAAGCAGCGGCTGGAACGTGTCGCCCGCCTCGCCGGACAGGAGTACGACACGGCGACGCTTGAAACCATCATCGAGCAGATGCACAGCGCCCGCCGTTGCGTGGTTGTCAATGCTGACGCGAGCAAAATCGTTGCGCATTTCGAACGGGGCCGTGATCGATCCGGTGGAGACGCTCTGCCCCGGCTGAAAGTCGATCGCGCCGGCTGCGATTGCCCGGCCTTGTGTATCCTGCGCGGTGACGGGCAGCGAAGCGGCGCTGGCGTTATCGAGGCGCGTCGCGGTGACGGTCATTGCATCGGCTGCATTGTTGGCCGAGGTGATTGCGATGGTCTCGGCAGCGTCACCCGAAATCAACCGAAGCTGGGCGGGCGAGAGCTCGGAGAGTTGGCGGATAGTTGCGTCGGCGCCGGTTGCGGCAGCGCCATCGGTCAGGAAGGCGAGAGTGCCGGGATGGACGCCGTTCAAGGCGGCACGGAGCGCCTCGAATGCGCGCTGGCGGTCCGGCACAAGCGGTTTAGGTTCCGCGGCGCGCAGCTTATCTCGGGCTACGGCTGCCGTTCCGGGGACTGCATCGTTGGTCGGGTCGGCGGTGAAGGCGATGGCAACCGGAGTGCCGGCGGCTTCCGCATCGTCGATCAGTGCGTCGGCAGTTCTTACGCGGCGATCCCAATCCGGCGCCGTTGCCCAGCCGTTGTCAACAAAAAGCACGAGCGGCCCGCCGGAAGCGATTGAATTCGTACGCGGATTGAATACCGGATCAGCGATCGCCAGGATAACGGCTGCGGCGAGCAGCATGCGCAGCAATGTCAGCCACCAGGGGCTCTGTGCCGGAGTTTCCTCACGCTTCAGGACCGTCGCGAGAATCTTTAGTGGCGGAAAGATTTCCGTCTTCGGGCGTGGCGGCGTCAATCGTAACAGCCACCAGATGACTGGCAGCGCGACAAGTGCGCCGAGGATCGCGGGATAGGCGAACGCGAAGGGAAGAGCGCTCATAGCTGTCCCCCGTGCGTGGCTTTTGCTGGCATGCCAGACAGATACATGTGGACCGCGACCAGCGCTTCGGAAGCGAGGTGGTCGGTGCGATGGCTGACAAATGTCCAGCCGATGTGACGCAATGCTTGGCCGAGGTCATTCCTGCGGCCGAGATATGCTCGTGTGTACGCGTCTCGAATATGCTCGGCGCGGCCGGATGTCAGTTTTGAACCTGTCTCGGGATCAGTGAATTCGGTGCGGCCATTATAGGGGAAGAGCTCTTCGGCGGGGTCGGCGACCTCGATCACATGGCCTCGCAAACCTCGTCGTGCCAAGGGGCTGATGCGTGCCATCACCGAGCGGGCATCATCAAGGAAATCGCCGATCAGCACGAGTTCGCTCCAGCCCCGGATCATCGCGGTATCTGGAAGCCCGCCACTCAGCGGGGCATGCATCAATGCCGTTGCGAGCCGCTCTGCGGCGTTGCGCGCCGCAATCGGTTCCATCACGCCGGGACATCCAATGCGTTCGCCGGACCGCGCGAGGATTTCGGCAAGTGCCAGCATGATGACGAGAGCCCGGCCTTCTTTCGAAGCGTTGCCAAAGCTCGACTTGTACATCATCGAGGGCGACATGTCGGCCCAGAGCCAGATTGTGTGGGCTGCTTCCCATTCGCGATCGCGGATGTAGGTATGGTCGTCTCGCGCGGACCGCCGCCAATCGATGCGGGATAAACTCTCGCCCTCGGTGTAGGGGCGGAATTGCCAGAAATTCTCGCCGATGCCGCGCTTGCGGCGGCCATGCCAGCCGGCGATCACGGTATTGGCGATCCGCTTGGCCTCGACCAGACAATCAGGCACCAGACTTGCCCGCTGCCTTGCACGAGCCAGCGCATCACTGCCCGAAGTCGGATTGACGATCTGTCCGATGGGTGCCACGCAGCCTCTTCCTTATCCCTTGGCCTGCTTGACCAGCCCGTCAATGACATCGCGAACCGACATGCCTTCTGCGCGGGCCGCGAACGTCAGCGCCATGCGGTGTTGAAGAACGGGCTCGGCGAGCGCGTGGACATCATCGATGGACGGTGCGAGGCGACCTTCGTAGAGCGCGCGGGCGCGGGCGCAGAGCATCATGGCCTGGCCGGCGCGAGGACCCGGGCCCCAGGCGACATTCTTGTCGGTGGAGGCGTTGCCCTGACCAGGGCGGGCAGAACGGACGAGCGAGAGGATGGCGTCGACGACCTTGTCGCTCACCGGCATCTGGCGGATGAGCATCTGGATTTCCGCGAGGCGCTCGGCACTTAGGATCGCCTGTGGCGTGGTTTCGCCGGTGCCGGTCGTCTCGAGCAGGATCTGCCGCTCGGCGGCAAGCTCCGGATAGTGGACGTCGACCTGAAGAAGGAAGCGGTCGAGCTGTGCCTCGGGCAATGGGTAGGTGCCTTCCTGCTCCAGCGGGTTCTGAGTGGCGAGCACGTGGAACGGAGCAGGCAGATCGTAGCGTTGGCCGGCAACGGTGATGTGGTACTCCTGCATCGACTGCAGTAATGCCGACTGTGTGCGCGGCGATGCGCGGTTGATTTCGTCGGCCATCAGCAGCTGGGCGAAAACCGGCCCCTTGACGAAACGGAAGGAGCGGCGGCCGCTCTCGTCCTGGTCCATTACCTCCGAGCCCAGAATGTCGGAAGGCATAAGATCAGGGGTGAACTGGATGCGGTTCGAGGCAAGGCCAAGCACTTCGCCGAGCGTCGTGACGAGTTTGGTCTTGGCTAGACCCGGGACACCCACCAGCAAAGCATGGCCGCCTGACAGTACCGCGAGGAGGGTATTCTCCACGACGCTTTCCTGGCCGAAAATCACCTTGGAGACTTCACCCCGGATGGCGGCGATGTCTGCAAGTGCCTTTTCGGCTGCGGCGACGATCGCCTTTTCATCAAGCGGGGCTTCGGTCTTCATCATACCCATTAGGCATCTCCAGCGGCTGATATCATTCGTCGCGAATCGGCAGACTTACATGCAAGCCTCATACCCGATAGAGTTATGGAGATGTTGCGGGCTGACAAGTTCGTTTCGAATGACTATCTCGTGACCCTCTGGAGTTAAAGACAAACCGAGACGGAAGAATGGCAGCCGAAGAGATCAAGCAGACGACAGATGCGGCCGGACTTGCTGCGCTGATTTCGCGCGCTGCCGGCGATGCGGGCGCCAAAGCCCGAGGTCTTCCGCCAGTCGAGAAGTGGAATCCGCCGTTCTGTGGCGATATCGACATGGAAATCCGGGCGGACGGCACGTGGTTTTATATGGGAACGCCGATTGGTCGGGCGCCGCTCGTCAGGCTGTTTTCGACGGTCCTGCGCAAGGACGAGGATGGGAAGACCTATCTCGTAACGCCTGTGGAAAAAGTTGGTGTCCGGGTCGTCGATGCGCCGTTCTTGGCGGTTGAAATGAGTGCCGGCGAAAGGGACGGCGAGCCCCTGCTGACCTTCCGGACCAATGTCGGCGACGTGGTCGAAGCTGGGGCAGAGCATCCTTTGCGCTTTGTAATTCACGGTGAAAACAGCGAGTTGAAGCCTTATCTTCATGTCCGGGGACGGCTGGAAGCGCTGGTGTCCCGCCCCATTATGTACGAACTCGTCGAGTTGGGTGAACGCCTCGATATCGATGGCAAGACGATGTTCTGTTTGCGCTCCGGTGGCTTGACCTTTCCTGTCATGTCGGCGGACGAACTGGATGCACAATCGCGATGACTGATGTTTGGACCGAAAGCCGTTCGCTCTACTCAGCGGCCGAATTCCGCCGTCGTGCGCTTCACCAGAGCGGCGGCCCGGTGGACCTCTCCTGGCGCGATCACGGCGATCACATTCTCAACCCCGATATCGTTACGCAGGTTGAGACTTTCAAACTTCGCGATGCAGCGGTGCTGGTGCCGGTCATCGACGATGGGGATGATGCGCATGTGATTTTCACCCAGCGCACGGCGACGCTGCGCAAGCATTCCGGACAGATCGCCTTTCCGGGCGGGAAGATCGACGCCATCGACGGCTCTGCCGAAAAGGCAGCAATCAGGGAAACCGAGGAGGAGATCGGTATCGACGGCTCGTTTGTCGAGACCGTGGCGCGGCTTCCGAACTACCTGGCATCGACCGGCTTTCGCATTACGCCCGTTCTTGCCGTCGTCAGACGTGGCTTCGAGTTGAAGCTCAACCCATCGGAGGTAGACGACGTCTTCGAAGTGCCGCTCTCCTTTCTCATGAACCCGGCCAATCATAGCCGCGACAGACGCGTGCTCGACGGTCTCGACCGACATTTCTACAGAATGCCCTATGAAAGCCGGATGATCTGGGGCATTACCGCCGGCATCGTTCGCACCCTCTACGAAAGGCTTTATGCATGACCAACCTTGGCCACGAGTCATGGTTCAAGGATCCGGCCCTGAAGCGTGTGTTCTCGCTGCTCGATGCTGACGGAGGAGAAGGGCGCGTTGTCGGTGGCGCTGTACGCAACAGCCTCATGGGGCTCCCGGTGAGCGATATCGATGTGGCGACGACCCTGACGCCCGAACAGGTCATCGAGCGCGCGGCTACGGCCGCCATCAAGGCGGTTCCGACTGGTGTGGCGCACGGCACTGTGACGCTTGTCATCGACGGCAGGCCTTTTGAAGTGACGACGCTGAGAGCTGACATCGAGACCGACGGGCGCCGCGCCAAGGTGGCTTTCAATTCTAATTGGCAGACGGATGCAGAACGTCGCGACCTGACGATCAATGCGCTTTATGTCGATAGCAAGGGGGACGTGATCGATCTGGTCGGTGGTCTTGCTGATATCGAGAAGCGCAACATTCGATTTATCGGCGATGCAGCGACGCGCGTCTCCGAGGATTATCTGCGCGTTCTGCGATTTTTCCGGTTCTTTGCCTACTATGGTTCCGGCCGCCCGGATGCCGATGGATTGAGGGCATGCGCTTCGGCTCGCGCCAAGCTCAAGACGCTGTCGGCTGAAAGGGTCTGGTCGGAAATGCGCAAGCTGCTCGGCGCCGTGGATCCCGGACGGGCACTCTTGTGGATGCGGCAGGTCGGCGTGCTCACCGAGATCCTGCCTGAGACGGAGAAGTGGGGCATCGACACCATTCCGGCGTTGATTAGCACGGAGGCAGCACTTGGCTGGAAGCCCGATCCGCTTCTGCGTCTTGCTGCCATCATTCCGCCCGATGCCGATCGGCTGGAGAATATGGCGACGCGCCTCAAGCTGGCTAATGCGGAAGCAAGCTATTTCAAGGCATGGGCCAAAGCGCCTGTTGTCAACGATGAATTGTCTTCAGCTTCCTTTGCGCGGCTGCTCTATCGCAATGGCGCGGATGGGATCAAAACTCGCTTGAAGCTTGCGCTGGCAACGGCCCGCGGCAAGGCGGAAGGCGACATGCAAGAAATGGCTCGCTCAGCCAGGCTCGGCAAGCTGCTCGCACTCGCGGAAGACTGGAAGAAACCTCAGTTTCCCATCAATGGCAGCGATGTCATGGACGCAGGCGTGCCGGTTGGGAAGCAGGTCGGTGAAACGCTGTCTGCAGTCGAGAATTTCTGGGTCGATGAAAACTTCGTGCCGGACCGGGCGGCGCTGCTCGCCCGGTTGGGAGAACTGACGAAATAGCTCAGGCCGCGGTCGCTTCGTTGCGGATGCGGGCCTTTATGTTCTCGACCATGTTTTCTCGGATCACGGTTTCGCCGTGAGCGGCCCTCATGTGCTCTACGACACGGCGGACGACTTCGGCATCGTCGTTTGCCCGGGTATGCCATTCGCATCCTGGGACGAGCGTTCCACATTCGAAGAGTCTCATTCTTTCCTCCTTCGGTCTGATTTCATGCCATTGCGCGGTGCTGCAATGCCTGAATGTTCGAAGTGGTAGGAAGGTTCCCAACCCGGCCGGCGCGAAGGACCGGCCGGCTGATCATCTTCTCATTATTCGGGCATCGCCCAGGCTCTGTAGCAATCGACCGCCGCCTTGTTTTCTTGGTCCTTTGCAAGGCGATCGAGCTCTTCCGGCGTCTTGCCGCCCGCCAGCTGAAGCTTCACTTGCTCGATAAAGCAGGACAGCGGCAAGTCGGAGCCACTCTTTGCCCTGAACCCTTCTGCTATCCGGCTTAAAAACTCCGGCGTATCGATGGGCGGACGACGCTCTTGAGCACCCGCAGATGTCGCAGAGCCGGTTTGTATCGTCATGACAATCCTCCTCCGATTGTTACGCGTACATGTCTAACTTAGTGATCCAGACTCCGAATTTAAGCCCCTCCAGGCGTCTTTTTGTCAGGTCAAGGCCAGAGGACAAGAGGGGGCAAGGAAGAGAGAATGGATTCGACATTTCCTCCCGTTTTAAGACCGAAGATCGTGCCTCGATCATAGAGGAGATTGAACTCAACATAGCGTCCACGGCGAATCAATTGTTCGTCACGATCCGCGTCTGTCCACTGTTTATTGAAGTTGGTGCGAACAATCCGTGGATAAACCATGGCAAACGCTCTGCCGACATCGCGGGTAAACGCGAAATCGGCGTCCCAGCCGCCAGCTTCCTCGCCAGAGTGGAGCCAATCATAGAAGACGCCGCCGATGCCGCGTGGCTCATTGCGATGCTTGAGGAAGAAATACTCGTCGCACCATTGCTTGTAGGCGGCGTAGTCGGCGACGCCAGAGTGGCTGCGGCAGGCAATTTCCATCGCCTTGTGGAACAGTTGGCTGTCCTCGTCTTCCTGCGTGCGACGGCGATCAAGCACCGGCGTCAAGTCGGCGCCGCCACCGAACCAGCGGCTCGATGTCACAACCATCCGCGTGTTCATGTGAACGGCGGGTACGTTTGGATTGACCGGGTGGGCGATCAGCGAGATGCCGGAGGCCCAGAAGCGAGGGTCTTCCTTGGCGCCAGGCATCTGCGCGCGGAGATCAGGCGCGAATTCGCCGTAGACGGTGGAGGTATGCACCCCGACCTTCTCGAAGACTCGGCCGTGCATCATCGACATGCGCCCGCCGCCGCCTGCGCCGTTTTCGCGTGACCAATCCTTCGCCACGAAGCGGCCCGGTTCTCTATCGGAGAGGGGCCCGGAGAGTTCGTCTTCCAGCGTTTCGAACGAGGCACAGATCGTGTCGCGCAGACTTTCGAACCATGCACGGGCAGTCGACTTCTTCTCTTCAATATCGTCAGGCAGGCCGATCGGAAGTTCGGGTCGTTCCATTCTATCTCTCTCCGAGCGCGTCACCAGTCGACTCGCGCTTTTGTCTTTGCATTTCTGATAACAGCTGGGGCGGAGTCCTGCCAGCGGAGCAGGGGATTGAGGCTTCCTCAGATTCGACTCGCAAAACGAGATTTTCGATATTACCTTTTTCCTACAGAGGTAGGCTCATGGCGAAAATTCCTGGACCTCCGTCGTTCGACGGTCTCAAACGACGGATTGCTACCCACCGGGCGGAAGGCACCCCCCGGAAGAACGATCGTTTCGTACGACAGACATATTGTCTCAACCTGCTCGATGCTCGCGCCAAGGCGCGAGAGTGGTTCGACGAGTACCCCAAGGCCGCATACTGGACGGAAGTCGAGAGCTGGCGTCAGCTGGAAGGCGATCAGATCGAATTCACGATGCGACGTCTGCCGTCTGCCGATTGAGCAACCTATTCGGCTGCCCCCTTCAGTCTGCTTTCGATCAACAATCCGCTCTCGTCTAGGATTGGATGCGCCACGGATACGATGTGTGCGTTGATCCGCTTCAGGTCGCGCAGCATGTCGAGATGCAGTGAACTTGTCTGAAGGCTATCGGCACGACCATCGCGCAGGCGTTCCAGATGCCGCTCCGACGATTGCTTTTCCATCCGGCGAACCTCGACTTTCACCTCCATCAGCTGCTTTGCGAGATTGAAGTCGCGGGTGACGAATATGGTCTGCGCGATGCGCAGATTGTCGATTGTCAGGTGGAAGAGTTTGCGCAGTTCCTCGTAGCCCTCCTCGGAGAACTTCAGACCGAGCGAGACCTTCTTCGTCACCTGCGGCATCAGGCCCTTCTCAATGATATCGCCGATATGTTCGAGATTGATTGCATAGTCGATTATGACGATAGAGCGGCGACCGTCCTCTTCACTGATACCGCCATGGCCTAGCTTGGAAAGATAGATTTTCACTTCCTGCTGCAGGCTGTCGACCCGCTTCTCCAGCAACGGGATTTCCTTGAGTTTCGCCAGGTTGTTGGTCTCGAAGGCATCGGAGGCGCGCATCAGCATGCGTTCGATCAGGTCGCCGACGCCAAGCACCTCCCGTGTCGCGCTGGCAAGTGCGACAACCGGCGTCGATAGCTCATGCTGATCAAGATATTTTGGTCCGCCATCCGGCTGAGCGTCCTCTGGCACCAGTCGCATCATCAGCCGCGAGAGGGGGCGGGAGAAGGGCCAGGCGAGGGCGGCCAGGATCAGGTTGAAGCCGAGGTGGGCGTCGACCGGCAGTTTTGCCGGCGTCAGCGGCAACGTTCCCAGCAGTTCAGCGCCGTAGCCTGCGAGCGGCAATGCAATCAGGCAGCCGATTGCGCGTACGATCAGATTGCCGAGTGTGACACGCTTGGCGGCCGCGGGCCCGGCGAGCGACGCTATTACGGGCGGAATGGCGCCGCCGAGATTGGCGCCGAGCACAAGGACGATCACCAGTCCCGCCGACAGGATGCCAGTCGAGGCTAGCGAAAGAATGAGGACGACGGCAGCAAGACTCGACGACGAGATGAAGGCGATACCGGCTGAAAAGGCGAGTGCGACCGGCCATGCGTTGTCGAGCAGGGCGATGAAGGCCCCCAGTGCCGGCGACTGGCGCATCGGTTCAGTGGCATTGCCTAAAAGATGCAGGGACAGCAGCATCAGGCCGATGCCGATCAAAGCGGTGCCTGCGCCCTGGCGCGACGACGAGCCGCTACGATGGAGGACCGTTCCGGCAAGGATCACCAGAGGAGACAGCCACTCTATGCCGGTGGCGACGATCCAGGCGGTCACTGCGGTTCCGACATTGGCACCAAGCAGGACGATCTGCGCCATGCGCGGCTTCACCAGTTCGCGCTCGACGAAGGAGGCGACCATCAAAGCTGTCGCAGTCGAGCTCTGTAGCGCGACTGTGGCGAAGAAGCCCGACACGAATGAACGCAGGCCGCTGCGCGTGCCGGTGGCAAGACCGGTGCGCAACCGCGCTCCAAACGCTCGGGAAACACCGTCTTTCACCTGTGCCAGGCCAAACAACAGCAGGGCTACCGCGCCGAACAGGTTGATCATGACGATCGTGGATTCCATGCTGCCTTTTCTTTTGTGTCTTGCCCGAACAGGCGTCGTTCTGTTCGAATCTCTTTTTGTCAAGCATTTGAAAACGTGAGTTTACGGACGTTTTTTTACTTGTCCGGCTAAAAACTATACGCCGCTTGATAAAATTCACAACGCCGTTCGCGACATATTCTGAAGCTGCATCGTCATGGACGTGGCAAAGGCGAGAAATCAGCGCCAGACGGTCTGTCGCATAGCCTCTCCGACAATCATTGCGGCCGAGACGGCGACGTTTATCGAGCGTTGGCCCTCCACCATGGGCACAAGGATCCGGGCATCCGCTGTCTCATGCACGTGATCGGGAACGCCGGCGCTCTCGCGGCCGAACAGGAGAATGTCTTCGGCGCGGAACTCGAAATCGGTGTAGCGTTCGGACGACTTGGTGGATGCCAGTACGAGGCGGCGGCCGGTGGTTTTTCGCCACTCCTCGAAACGGTCCCAATTGATGTGGCGGGTGAGCGCGGCTGCAGCGATGTAGTCCATGCCGGCCCGCTTGAGATTGCGATCCGATATGTCAAAACCGGCCGGCTCGATGATGTCAACGGCAAAGCCAAGGCAGGCGGCAAGACGCAGGATGGTTCCGGTGTTTCCCGGAATGTCAGGCTGATAGAGGGCTACTCTGATGTTGGCCATGGTCGATGTCGTCTTTTCCGCTTTTCGTAGAAAGACACCTATTGCAACTGTGATTTAGGCGCAACAGGACGCGTTTTGACCGATAAATGTTCAATTTCCGGCCTGACAGGGCTGGAAATTCGGCTTAATTCGCGTTAAGGGTGCACATCTTTTAATCGCCAGGAGGGAGCGCCAGATGGAAATGTTGCCGCGTATGCGCTCTCGACGCGTGAACCCACGAGTGGCGATCCGGCACGCCTAGTGCCGTTTCTTTCCTGAATTCCCATTTCTAATCCATTGCGCGGCTGTCTTGGCCTCGTCCCGTGAACGTCCGGTTCCCATATGAGCTCAAGCGCCGTTTTGCGCGAGCCGGGAGGCCGGAACGATCGAGTTTCGGAGCATTTTCATGTTTGGCTGGTTCGAACAGCGACTTAACCCCTTTCCGAGCGAGGAGCCGGTTGCTCCCCCGAAGGGTCTTTTTGCCTTTTGCTGGCATTACACGAAGCCCGCAGCGCCGTGGCTTGCCATCATGGCGGTGCTGACTGCGCTGATTGCCGTCGGCGAGGTGGCGCTTTTTCAGTTCCTCGGCGATATCGTTGACTGGCTGACGAATGCCGACAAGGCCACATTCCTGCAAACGGAGTGGCCGAGGTTGGCATGGATGGGGGCGCTCATCCTTATCGGCCTGCCGCTGGCGGCGGGGCTGGATTCGCTCATTATGCATCAGGTGCTTCTCGGCAACTATCCGATGATCGCACGCTGGCAGATGCACCGCTTCCTGCTGCGTCACAGCATGACTTTCTTTGCCAACGAGTTCGCCGGACGCGTGGCGACGAAGGTGATGCAGACGTCGCTTGCGGTTCGTGAAACGACGATGAAGATCCTCGATGTCTTCGTCTATGTCGTGACCTACTTCCTATCGATGATCATCGTCATCGCTGCTGCGGACTGGCGGCTGATGATACCGGTCCTCGTCTGGCTCGCCGTCTACATCGCCATCGTGTCCTACTTCGTGCCGCGGCTTCGCAAGATCGCGGCACAACAGGCGGATGCGCGCTCGGTCATGACGGGGCGGGTTGTCGACAGCTACACGAACATCGCGACGGTCAAGCTGTTCTCGCATGCCGGCCGCGAGGAGACCTATGCGCGCAGCGGCATGGAGGAGTTCCTTGGAACCGTTCATGCGCAGATGCGTCGTGTCACGCTGTTCCACATCGCCGTCTACATGAACAACTGCGTGGCGCTGTTCGTGGTGTCCGGCCTATCGATCTGGTTCTGGCTGAACGGCCAGATCTCCGTTGGTGCGATTGCCATTGCCATCGGCCTTGCCATGCGCGTCAACGGCATGTCGCAGTGGATCATGTGGGAAGTCTCGGCACTGTTCGAGAACATCGGCACGGTTTATGACGGCATGGAGATGATGACGAAGAAGCACGATATCGTCGACCAGCCGGGCGCGCCGCAACTGTCTGCGAAGAAGGGTGCAATTCACTACGATCGCATCCGCTTCCACTACGGCAAGGGCAAGGGCGTGATCGACAATCTCTCTCTCGATATCAAGGCGGGCGAAAAGGTCGGTCTGGTCGGTCGCTCCGGTGCCGGCAAGACCACGTTGATGAACCTGCTGCTGCGCTTCTACGATCTGGAGGACGGCCACGTCACCATCGATGGGCAGGATATCTCCACCGTGTCCCAGGAGAGCCTGCGTGAACTGATCGGCGTCGTGACGCAGGATACCTCCCTGTTGCACCGGTCGATCCGCGACAACATCGCCTATGGACGCCCTGAGGCGACTGATGCGCAGGTGATCGAAGCTGCCAAGCGGGCCAATGCCTGGGACTTCATCGAAGGGTTGGTCGACATGCAGGGCCGCAAGGGGCTCGACGCGCAGGTTGGTGAGCGTGGTGTGAAGCTGTCTGGTGGTCAGCGTCAGCGCGTCGCCATCGCGCGTGTCTTCCTGAAGGACGCGCCGATCCTGGTGCTCGACGAGGCGACGTCGGCGCTCGACTCCGAGGTCGAGGCAGCCATTCAGGAGAACCTGTTTGCGCTGATGGAAGGCAAAACGGTGATTGCAATCGCCCACCGCTTGTCGACCCTGACCGAGATGGACCGCCTGATCGTGCTCGACAAGGGCAAGATCATCGAGGCCGGCGCCCATGCCGAGCTTGTCCAGCGCGGCGGCATTTACGCCGACTTGTGGAGCCGTCAGTCGGGGGGCTTCCTGGCCGACCACTCGGAGGAAGCGGAAGAGGCGGCCGAATAAACCAGAAGCCCTCCCTGCAGATGCGGGGAGGGCTTCTCATCGCATTCCATGGATCTGGGATCAGAGGCTGTCTGCCCAGTCCTTCACCCGGTTTCCTTCGACAAGCATGCTGTTGGTCGACACAAGCGCACGCAACGCGAACAGACGTTGCTCTTCCTCACGATCGATCCACGCGGCAATCGCCTC
Source organism: Hyphomicrobiales bacterium (assembly GCA_900466605.1). Classification (GTDB taxonomy): domain Bacteria; phylum Pseudomonadota; class Alphaproteobacteria; order Rhizobiales; family Rhizobiaceae; genus Rhizobium. The sequence goes on along the minus strand of UBMU01000003.1, from coordinate 344,921 downwards.
GGCGATCACCTGGTCGTAGGATATCTCCAACTGTTCAACGATTGCATCAAGTCGTTCCGCAAGGGGCAGCGGAATACTCGACATGATTGCCTTTCTTGCTTGCATCGCGGCCGTCTCCCGTAAAAATCCATTGTACCCCGACATTGTGACGAGGTCAGTCTCATTCAACGACAATGCCGTTGTTGTTACCGATTGTTACGAAAATATAAGGTTTCGCCCCGGGGTAGTTGCTTTCCCGCTTTGGCTATTAAGCCTATACCGCAATTATGCTTCTAAAACGACTCCTTCATGCTTTCGAAAACTGGATTAATCCCTTTGCGCCGCGGGAAAACATTCAACCACCGCGCTCCACGCTTGGATTCATCTGGTTCTACATTAGTCAGGCGAAGGCGCCGTTCGTGGCGATGCTCGTGCTCGGAGGCATGTCTGCGGCAATCGAAGCAGCTTTGTTCTGGTTCGTCGGGCGGCTTGTCGATATTCTTGCGACAATCACTCCGGCAGCAGGTTGGAGCGGGCTTCTTGCCGCGCATGGCGCCGAACTGTTCGGCATGCTCGTCCTTATCGGGATCGTCCGCTTCGTCGTCGCGCTGCTGATCGCCCTTGTCGACCAGCAGGTCATCACGCCCGGCTTCTACAATCTGGCCCGCTGGCAATCCTATCTGCATGTATCGCGGCAATCGCTCTCGTTCTTCCAGAGCGACTTCTCAGGTCGCATCGTCACCAAGGTCTGGTCGGCCGGGCAGGCCACGGGTGACTTGGTCACGTCGCTGATGGAGAGTGTCTGGTTCGTCGGCATCTATGCGGCGACGACGCTCGTGCTGGTCGCCCGGCTCGATTTTTCACTTGCCGTGGTCGTGCTTTGCTGGCTCGGCGCATTCGGCGTTCTGGCACGCTATTTTGTGCCGCGTATCCGGTTCCATTCGCGGGAAACGGCCGAAGCCGCCTCGATGATCAACGGGCGCATGGTGGACGCCTACAGCAACATTCAGACGCTCAAGCTGTTTGCGCGTGACGAGGAGAGCGACCGCTACATGCGGCAGGGCTTCGACTACTATCAGGACACCGTGCTGAGGTTCACCCGCTTCATCACCGGCGTACGCGCCTCGATGGCATTGCTCTCGGGCATCATGATCGTCAGCATGGCGGCTCTGAGCGTTCACCTGTGGTTGGCCGGTCTCGTCAGTTCCGGTGCTGTGGCTTTCTCGCTGGCGCTCGTGCTGCGTCTGAACTTCCTTCTGGGACGGCTGATGACACAGTTCAACGGTATCATGCGCAACCTCGGCACGATCCAGAATGCCGCGGAGTTGATCTCGCAGCCGCTGGGACTGGTCGATCGTCCCGGTGCAGGCGAGCTTGTCATTAGACAGCCCGGGATCCGATTCGAGAACGTCTCCTTCCACTATGGCAGACCCGATGGCGTCATCGACGACTTTTCGCTCACGATCGAGCCGGGCGAGAAGGTCGGCATCGTCGGGCGCTCCGGTGCGGGCAAGTCGACGCTGGTGAACCTGCTGCTCCGGCTCTACGACCTGGAAGGTGGACGGATATTGGTCGACAGCCAGGATATCGCGGCGGTCAGGCAGGAGTCCTTGCGCATGCAGATCGGGGTCGTCAGCCAGGATACGTCGTTGCTGCATCGCTCGGTCAGGGACAATATCCTCTTCGGGCGCCCTGACGCGGGAGAGGAGCGGCTGATTGAGGCCGCACGGCGTGCAGAAGCGCTTGGTTTCATCGAGCGCCTGCAGGACCAGAATGGCCGCAAGAGCTTTGATGCCCATGTCGGCGAGCGTGGCGTGAAGCTTTCCGGCGGTCAGCGCCAGCGCATCGCGATTGCGCGCGTCATGCTGAAGGATGCTCCGATCCTCATTCTCGATGAAGCCACCTCGGCGCTTGATTCCGAAGTGGAAGAGGCGATCCAATCCAACCTGATCGGCCTCATGGAAGGCAAGACGGTACTTGCCATCGCGCATCGGCTCTCGACCATTGCCGCACTCGACAGGTTGATCGTCGTCGACGAGGGCAAGATCATAGAAGAGGGCACGCACGAGACCTTGCTGAAGCGCGGCGGTCTCTATGCCGAACTCTGGGCGCGGCAATCAGGCGGGTTCCTGGCCACCGATTTCGAGGCGTCGCCGCCTGCGTCAAGGGTCGACGGTAAACTCGGCCATGAGGCCAAAGTGGTTTGATCCCATGTTGTCTTCGATCCGCTCGATCGATTTCAGCCGCAGCGGCGGCCGGGTGAAGATGTGGTCGATCCCGATGCCGAACCGGCCCGCCTTCACCGGCCACGTCGCCGGCTCCGGAAAGGCCGTACGAAAGCCTGTGGTGCGCAAGAAGCGCTGCATGCGCGGGTCGAGGATGGCCGAATTGAAGTCTCCGGTCAGCACCAGTGGCCCATCGATGGCTCTTGCCGCTGACCCGAGATCGACGAGTTCGTCCGACTGGAAGTCATCAAAATAGGGCTTGGTGAGGTGGGCAGCCAGGAAGTTGATCTTCGTCCCTGAGAAGTCGACGACGGAGCGTGTCAGGCGGTTCCGCCATAGCTCGCCCAGGCTGCTTACCTTCTTCTCGACAAACGGATGCTTGGAGAGGACGAGTGTGTCGCATTCGTTGATCTCTGCGCCACAGCCTATGTGATAGGGATATGTACCTGACAGGCGCGCGAGCTGCGGGCGCAGGGGAGCTGCTTCCAGAACGCTCACCACATCAGCATTCGAGGCAATGATGAAGTCCGCGATGCTGCCCGCATTGGTGAAGTTCTCGTGCTCTATGTTGAAAGACATCAGCCTGAATAGGGCCGGCGTCTCGGCGTGTGCCTGAGGTGTCGCGAATTCCCTCAGCATGATCACGCCGTGTCCGAGCAATGTCACTGCGATGGCGAGGAGTGCGTAGCCATACCAGTGGCGCTTGAGCAGCAGAAGGACCAGGCACGCAGCGATCGCAGCCAGGGCAAAATGGATCTGAAAGCTATAGATGAAGGCGAGGAGCCAGACGTGCGTGACATAGCGCAGCGACATCAGTGCGAGCACGAGCGAGACGAGGACACTCCCTATGCAGAATAAAGTGTCTCTCATCGCGATGCGCCGGAATACCGAGGAGTTAGCGGCCGTCGCCTAGCATGGTGCCGGAATTGGTGCAATGCACAAATGTGGCAAGCATGTGATTGTCTTCGAAAATCGTCTGAAAATTCCCGCGACATTGTGCCCACTTGCCCCGCCAAGGCTGGACATAATTCGCGATCAAGCTTAGAACGCGCCGGATTGGTGGGGAATCTGCGTTCGAATTGTGTCACGAGAGATTCGTCGCCGGAGGGGCAGGGCGGAGTTCCGCAAAATTTGCGTAGAGGATGGTGAAGCCGTGAGCGAACACGAGACGACAGGCGAGATCACGGGCGAGCCCACTCGCCGTGATTTCCTTTATCTTACCACTGGTATGGCGGGCGCCGTCGGTGCCGTTGCGGTCGCTTGGCCGTTCATCGATCAGATGCGTCCCGATGCCTCGACTTTGGCTCTGGCATCCATCGAAGTCGACGTGTCCAGCCTTGAGCCCGGAATGTCGCTGACTGCCAAGTGGCGCGGCAAGCCCATTTTCATCCGCAACCGTACGCCTGAGGAAGTGAAGGCTGCCGATGAAGTGCCAATGTCGGACCTCAAGGATCCTGTTGCGCGCAATGCCAACCTTCCTTCCGACGCGCAGGCGACGGGCGTGGACCGTTCCGCCGGCAAGGACAAGGAGAACTGGATCGTCATGATCGGTTCTTGCACCCATCTCGGCTGTATTCCGCTCGGCCAGGCCGGCGAATACAATGGTTGGTTCTGTCCCTGCCATGGCTCGGTCTACGATACGGCCGGCCGCATTCGTAAAGGTCCGGCGCCGCAGAACCTTGCGATCCCGACCTATTCATTCATTTCCGATAAAGTAATCAAGATCGGTTGAGGGGGACTGATTTATGAGTGGCCATTCCAGCTACGAGCCATCAACCGGCCTCGAGAAATGGATCGATGCGCGCTTGCCTTTGCCGCGCATGGTCTACGATAGTTTCGTTGCATACCCGGTTCCGCGTAATCTGAACTATGCCTACACCTTCGGCGCCATGCTTGCAGTCATGCTCGTCGTGCAGATCCTCACCGGTGTCGTGCTTGCAATGCACTATGCCGCTGATACGACGGTTGCGTTCAACTCCGTCGAAAAAATCATGCGCGATGTGAACCATGGCTGGCTGCTTCGCTACATGCACGCCAACGGCGCGTCTTTCTTCTTCGTTGCTGTCTATCTGCATATCGCCCGCGGCCTTTACTACGGTTCGTACAAGGCGCCGCGCGAAATCCTCTGGATCCTTGGCGTTCTCATCTATCTCCTGATGATGGCGACCGGCTTCATGGGCTACGTTCTTCCCTGGGGGCAGATGTCCTTCTGGGGCGCGACCGTTATCACCGGGTTCTTCTCGGCATTCCCGCTCGTCGGCGAGTGGATCCAGCAGTTCCTTCTCGGCGGCTTTGCTGTCGAAAACCCGACGCTGAACCGCTTTTTCTCGCTGCACTACCTGCTGCCATTCATCATTGCCGGCGTTGTCGTCCTGCATATCTGGGCGCTGCACGTTACCGGCCAGACGAACCCGACCGGTGTCGAAGTCAAGACCAAGACGGATACCGTTCGTTTCACGCCGTATGCGACCCTTAAAGATGCGCTCGGCGTTTCGATCTTCCTGCTGGTCTACGCCTACTTCGTCTTCTACATGCCGAACTTTCTCGGCCACCCGGACAACTACATCCCAGCTGATCCGTTGAAGACACCTGCTCACATCGTTCCGGAATGGTACTTCCTGCCGTTCTACGCGATGCTGCGCTCGATCACCTTCAACATCGGACCGATCGACTCGAAGCTTGCAGGCGTTCTCGTCATGTTCGGCGCGATCATCGTGCTGTTCTTCCTGCCTTGGCTGGACACGTCGAAGGTTCGTTCCGCGGTCTATCGCCCATGGTACAAGGTGTTCTTCTGGCTGTTCGTCGCCAATGCCATCGTCCTCGGTTGGCTCGGTTCGCGTCCTGCCGAAGGCTCCTACGTGATCATGTCGCAGCTCGGCACTCTCTTCTACTTCGCCTTCTTCCTGGTGATCATGCCGGTCCTCGGCCTCGTCGAGACACCGCGCCGCTTGCCAAATTCAATCACGGAAGCGGTTCTGGAAAAGCGCAACAAGGCGGCGGCCGCTGAGCCGGTCAAGGCCTGAGCGTGCGACAGGAAGGGAAGAGAAACATGAAAAAGCTTGTTACAAGCCTCCTGTCGCTTGCTGTTGTCGCGGGTCTCAGCGGTGCTGCATTCGCCCAGGAAGCAGCGTCAAACGGAGCCGCGCCGGCGCAGCACGCCGAAAGCGAGACGCCACATTATCCGCTGCTGCATCCGAAGCATGAGCATTGGACCTTTGCAGGCCCCATTGGCCACTATGACAAGGGGCAGTTGCAGCGCGGTCTGAAGGTCTATACGGAAGTCTGTGCGGCCTGTCATTCGATGAGCCTTGTGCCCTTCAGAACTCTTGGGGCTCTTGGCTACTCTGATGCTCAGGTCAAGGCGTTTGCCGCCAACTACGAGGTTCAGGACGGTCCGAATCCCAGCGGTGACATGTTCACCCGCAAGGCCATTCCGTCGGACTACTTCCCGTCGCCGTTCCCGAACCATGAAGCGGCAGCAGCCGCCAACAATGGCGCAGCTCCTCCGGACTTCTCGCTGATCGCCAAAGCACGCGGCATCGAGCGCGGTTTTCCGCAATTTCTGATCGACATGATCCCGTTCGTCGGCGGTTATCAGGAAGGCGGTCCCGACTATATCTATTCGCTGCTGACCGGCTACGACCAGCAGCCGCCGGCGGGCGTCCAGGTGGCTCAGGGTACGCACTACAACCCTTATTTCGCCGGTGCTGCCGCTCTCGCCATGCCGAAGCCGCTGTCCGATGGCCAGGTGACGTATGACGACGGTGCGCCGGCGACGGTCGATCAGTATGCCAAGGACGTCAGCTCGTTCCTGATGTGGGCCGCTGAGCCGCATCTGGAGGAGCGCAAGCGCACCGGCTTTATGGTCATGGTCTTCCTGGTGATCTTCTCGGGACTGATCTACCTGACCAAGCGTTCCATCTACGCGAACAAAGAACACTGAGAGCTTTGTTCCAGAGACCAGGGAAAGGCGGCCTTTGGGCCGCCTTTTTTTTATTGGTTCCAACACCGGCAATTGATAGGGTGCAGCCAAATTGAAGCCCTGCAGAATATGGACATTCCATGAGTGACACGATTTCGGAGCTTGCAGCCAGCATCCGCTCCATACCGGACTACCCAAAGCCCGGCATCATTTTCCGCGACATCACCACGCTCCTCGGCAATCCGCGCGCCTTCCGGCGCGCCGTCGACGAACTGGTGCAGCCCTATGCGGGCCTGAAGATCGACAAGATTGCCGGAACAGAAGCGCGGGGCTTCATTCTGGGCGGCGCCGTGGCGCATCAGCTTTCAGCCGGGTTCGTGCCGATCCGCAAGAAAGGCAAGCTGCCGCGCGACACCGTGCGTGTCGCCTATAGCCTGGAATACGGCGTCGACGAGATGGAGATGCACCGGGATGCGGTGGAGCCCGGCGAGAAGGTCATTCTCGTCGACGATCTGATTGCGACCGGAGGAACCGCGGTGGCTGCCACGCAGCTTCTGCGGCAAATGGGGGCTGAGGTCGTTTCAGCTTGTTTCGTCATCGACCTGCCGGATCTCGGCGGTCGCAAGAAGCTGGAAGAGCTTGGCGTCGACGTGCGCACTCTGGTTGAATTCGGGGGCCACTGAGGCCCGCGACTACTCGAATTCGATGACGGTGCTTTCGAACCGTATCACCGGGGTGCCGTCAGCGATCGTTCCCTCGCACAGGATGCTGTTCAGCCGACGCCCCGGGCGCGACGCCAAGGGACGGCTCGCGAGGAACGTGACGAAATAGGTCACTTCCTCACCGGCGTAGACCGGTCGCAGCCATTGAAGCTTCTGAAAGCCAGGGGAGGGCCCAAGTTTGGGCGGCTTGATGCCTTCGTTGGCCAGGCGCACGCATTCTGCGCTCCAGTAAGCGACGAAGGTTTTCATCCATGCGGCGCAGGTGTGCCATCCCGAAGCGCACAGGCCGCCAAAGAGCGTAGCCTTCGCGGCTTCCGCGTCCAGATGGAACACTTGAGGGTCGAAGCGCTCGGCAAAGTGAACGATCCGTTCAGCCGTGAACATGTAGCTGCCGATCTGGGTTTTCTCGCCGACGGCGTAGCGTTCCTCCATAATCATGCAGTCTTCTCCAGCGTTTCACGCAGGACGAACATGATCGAGTTCTCGGAAACGCAGACGAGTTCGCCTTTCTGGTTCTCAACCTCGTGGCGGAATTTCACCATGCCGATGCCGGGCCTTGAACGCAGCTCGCGGCTTTCCATGACGGTCGAATGGCCCGAGAGCGTGTCGCCGGCAAGAACAGGCTTTCTCCATTCCATGAAATCCACGCCGGGTGCACCTTGCGAGAACGAGTTGACAAGGAAGCTGTCTGCCATCATGCGCATGAATAGCGCGGAGGTATGCCAGCCGGATGCCGCCAGCCCGCCAAGGATGCTGGCGCGGCCGGTCGCCTCGTCGAGATGCATCGGCTGCGGGTCAAACTCGCGGGCGAACTCGATGATCTCCGCTGCCGTTACCGGCCTTGGACCGAGCGGAAAGCGTCGCCCCGGCTGGAAATCTTCGAAGGCAAGTTTCTGATCGGACAAATTCCTCTTCCCCTCGTAGGAGTTTCAGAACGACTACAATAGCATTCGACGCGACTCAACGATTCCCGCGAGATTTTGAACATGCCCGAATTGAAATTGATCCTCGATGAAGCCACGCGTGAGGGCATTATTCCGCTCCAGGCGGCTGAGCGGCTTCTGCCGTTTCTGATCGAGCGCGGCGTGAAAGCGGACGGCCAACCGGTGGAGCGGCGCGCGCAGCCGGCGCCTTTCTCCGACACCGAGACGCCCAGCTTCGTGCGCGGCTTTCATGATGTGCTGATAACGATCGGCATTATCGTTGCGCTGGCGGGGCTGTGGGGCATCGCCTCGGTCTTCGCAGTCTTGCCGGCAATCGTCGTGCTGGCCGAGGTCCTTGTTCGGCGCCAGAGGCTGGCATTGCCTGCCGTTGTCCTGACGCTGATGCTTGCGGTCTGGACGGCGGTGGCAGCCGCGCGCTGGCTGGAAGGTTCGCCTGCCGTCATGGCGATAGGCGGCAACGTGGCACTGCAGTACACACTGGCCTTTCCGGTTGTTCTCGGCCTCTTCTATCTGCTGTATCGCGTACCGCTGGCCCTTGCCCTGACGATCATGGGGGCGGCGGTCGTCGTTCTGCAGTTACTCCTGCGCGCCCTCGGCTGGCTCACCGGCGATCCACTCTTCGAGGTCAATCATCCGGTCGTATTATCTGTCATTGCCATCGGGTGTGCCGTTGGTCTTTTCGCACTGGCCATGAAGTTCGATCTGCGCGATCCGCTTCGTCGTACAGTCAATTCCGATATAGCCTTCTGGCTCCATCTGGGTGCGGCGCCGGCCTTGCTCTACAGCGTCATTTCGCTTGCCGGCCTTAGCGGCGGTACGCTCGCCGCGCTGCAGACGGTATCGTTTCGCACGCCGGTGGTGGTTGCGACGGTCGTCGCGCTGATGCTGATCGGCCTGATCATCGATCGGCGCGCATTCGTAACATCAGGATTGCTGTCGTTGGGTTTTGCGTTCTACGGCATCTTCCGCCAGGGCGATGCGCGCGTCGATACCTATATCTACATCACGCTTCTGACCGTCGGCGCGATCGTACTCGTCATTGGCACCGGATGGATGCCGCTTCGGCGTTTCGTCATGCGACAGCTGCCGGTTGCCATGCAGGCAAAACTGCCGCCCGCATAGGCGGCAGTTTGTCATTTGGTCTTAGGTGTTGAAGCGGAAGTGGATCACGTCGCCGTCCTGGACGATATATTCCTTGCCTTCGTCGCGGCCTTTGCCTGCTTCCTTGGCACCGACTTCACCCTTGAAGTTGATGTAGTCGTCATAGGCAATGGTGAAGGCGCGGATGAAGCCCCGCTCGAAGTCGGTGTGGATCACGCCGGCGGCGGCTGGCGCCTTGGTGCCGCGCACGATGGTCCAGGCGCGGGTTTCCTTGGGGCCGACGGTGAAATAGGTGATCAGGTCGAGCAGGTGATAGCCGGCACGGATCAGCCGGTCGAGACCAGCTTCTTCGAGGCCAAGCGCCGACAGGAACTCCGTCGCTTCTTCGTCGGGAAGCTGGGCGACTTCGGATTCGATCGCGGCCGAGATGATGACGCATTCGGCGCCCTGCTTCTCGGCCATCGCGGCAACTGCCTTGGTGTGCTCGTTGCCGGTCGACGCGTCTGCTTCCGCGACGTTGCAGACGTAGAGAACCGGATGTGAGGTCAGGAGGTTGAGGCCTTTGAGGATCTCGATTTCCTCTGGCGCCAGCGTCTTCAGGAGAAGACGGGCGGGCTTGCCTTCGTTCAACAGCTTGATCACGGCTTCCATGACTGGCAGCTGCGCCATGGAATCCTTGTCCTTGCCGGTGGCGCGCTTGCGCGTCTGCTCGACGCGGCGCTCAAGGCTTTCGAGGTCGGCGAGCATCAGCTCGGTCTCGATCGTGTCGGCATCGCCGACCGGATTGATGCGGCCCTCGACGTGGGTGATGTCGTCGTCCTCGAAGCAACGCAGCACATGTACCACGGCATCTACTTCGCGGATGTTGGCGAGGAACTTGTTCCCGAGGCCTTCACCCTTCGATGCGCCGCGCACAAGGCCGGCGATGTCTACGAAGGAAATGCGGGTCGGAATGATTTCCTTGGAGCCGGCGATCGCCGCCAGCTTCTGCATGCGCGGATCCGGAACGGCGACTTCGCCGGTGTTCGGTTCGATCGTGCAGAAAGGATAGTTTGCTGCCTGCGCTGCTGCCGTCTTGGTCAGCGCGTTGAAGAGTGTCGATTTGCCGACATTCGGCAAACCGACGATACCGCATTTGAAGCCCATGGCCTGAAACCTGCTGTTCTTGAATTCGTTGGTGCTGGCTATGGGATAAAACGCGCCTTGCGGTCAAGCTTTTCGCGCAAGTCTCTTGCATTGTGAGGGGTTGAACGCCCGCCTTTGCAGCGCAATATAGGTAGTCGCGAAACTGTGCGCGCCTCTCCATGTCATCAACGGGTGGGTTTCCGATGAGTGACAACGACATTGCCCTTAAACCGAAGACAAGGTCAAAACCGAAGCTGGATCGGCCGAAACTCTATAAGGTCATTCTCTTCAATGACGACTATACGCCCCGCGAATTCGTGGTGATGATCCTGAAGGCAGTCTTCCGCATGAGCGAGGAGACTGGCTATCGCGTGATGATGACAGCGCACAAGATGGGATCGAGCGTCGTGGTGGTCTGCACGAAGGACATCGCTGAGACCAAGGTCAAGGAGGCGATGGACTATGCAAAGGATGCCGGCTTTCCGCTGATGTTGACGGCGGAGCCAGAGGAATAGTCGTCGGCACGCCGGACCTGATAGCCCGTCTTGTCCTGGATGAAACCGCAATTCTCATAGAAGCGCAGCGTCGTCGGATCCTTCGAGCCCGTCAGGAGCATCACCTTGTAGCAGCCGGCTGCCCAGGCGGCTTCGATGGCGTGTTGGATCAGGCTCCGTCCGTAGCCAAGCTGCCTGTAGTCGGCAGCCGTCACAACATTCTCGATCAGCGCGTAGGACGCGCCATTCCGGGTGAGGTTGGGGACGACGATCAGCGTTACCGACGAGACGATGGCCTGACCGGTAACGCCGACAAAAATCGTCATGCCGGGCTGCGCGCGGATCGCTGTAAACCGCTCCTCGGCACAGACGCGGTCCATCGCCGGATCGGCAGGGTTGAGTTCGTGATAGAGGGCAAGCAGGCCGGGCAGGTCGCCAAACTCGGCGGGGCGGATGACGAGTTCACCGGCTGCCATGGTTCAATCGCCCTTGTTGCCGAACATCTTCTTCAGCATCTCGGCCATTGGCCCTGTCGCAGGCAGCTTCGGCTGATTGTGATTGCGGGCCTGGTGGATATGAGACTTTGCCGCTGGCTTCTTTTCAGGCACCGGCTTTTCCTCTTCGCTTCTCCCGCCAAGAGCAAGTGCCAGCTTATTCATCAGCTGCGAATCTTCCTTGCGAACCAGCATATCAGCATTGTCGGCAAGTGCGTTCAGCAGCGGCTCCAACCAATCCTGATCAGCCTTGGTGAAGTCACCGAGAACATGATGCTGCACCAGTTCTTTGACGCCGGGGTGATCGATGCCGAGCCGCAGCCGGCGATACTCCTTGCCGCAATGCGCATCCAGTGACTTGATACCGTTGTGGCCGCCGTGGCCGCCGCCCGTCTTGAGGCGGGCTTTTCCAGATGGGAGGTCAAGCTCGTCGTAGATCGCTACGAGATCGGCTGGCTGCAGCTTGTAGAAGCGCAGGGCTTCGCCGACAGCTTCACCGGAAAGGTTCATGTAGGTCTGCGGCTTAATCAGCAGCACCTTTTCGCCTGATATCTCGCCTTCGGCGATCTCGGCCTTAAACTTTTTCGACCAAGGCGAAAAATTATGGCGACGGTGGATGGCATCGACGGCCATGAATCCGATGTTGTGGCGGTTTCCGGCGTATTTGGTGCCGGGGTTGCCGAGTCCCGCGATGATCAGCATGGCTCGTTCATTCCTTGCAATGTGCTTTATGCGTTCACCATCGCGAAACGGCGTCAAAGTCAAGGCAGAGAGGCCATAACGTCAGAAAAATCAGTCTGCGGAATTCAGGCCATACTTGGCGAAGATGGCCTTTTGCGTGCCATCGGCAATCAGCTTGTCCAGTGCAGCTTGCATCTTGGTCAGCAGATCGCTCGGGAAGTTCCTTTCGCAGGCGATCCCCATGGGTTGCGAGGAGAGCACCGTGACCTTTTCCAGAGGTTGTTCCGTCTTGAGCTTGTCGAAATATAGCTCGGAGATCGGCATCATATCGATGCGGCCGTTGAGCAGCTTACGCAATGTGGCGTTGAAGTCGGTGGCGACGTCGAGCTTGACGAAGCCGTTGTCCTTCAACGTCGCCTCCGTATAGTCTTCGCGCTGGGTGCCGACCGTATATTGCTTTGCTTCCTCGAGATCCTTGGCCTTCACGCCGGAGTCCGATCTGGTGATGAGAATATTGCGATCGACCAGCAACGGTTCGACCCATCTGAACATCGGATCGCGCTGCAAATTGTGGGCCGTGGTGAAGACGCAGCTCAAGGGCGTGGTCTGGGCGAGATTGTAGGCTCGAGCCCAGGGCATCATCTCGATCTTGTAGTCGATGCCAGCGTCCGTCATCAGCTTTTCGACTTGCTCGACCGAGGCGCCCTTGATGGTCTTTCCGTCGCGATAGCTGAAGGGAGGATACTCCTCAGTGGCGAGCGTAACGCTGGCAGCGATGGCGCAAGGGGAGGCTGTAAGGCTCAGCAGAATGAAAACCAGCAGTCTCTTCATCGTATTGGCTTTCCTTTCCGTGTTCAGCATGCCCGTGCGATAGGCTGTTCGGCTGCGGACAGGCGCTCGATCAGAGCCGCCGCATGCTGTGGGCGATGGAACAGATACCCCTGGCCGTAGTCGAGGCCCATTTCGTGCAGCGTCTGGCATTCGTCCTCGGTCTCGATGCCTTCGGCGATGACCGTACAGCCCATCTTGTGGGAGAGGGTGGTAATGCTCTCCACCAGCATACGGCTCTTCTTACGAACGTCGTCGCTGGCGTCGTTGATCGACTGCGTGAAGGACTGGTCGATCTTGATGATATCGACCGGGAAGCGGTTGAGATAGCTCAGCGACGAATAGCCCGTGCCGAAGTCGTCCAGGGCAATCCGGCATCCAAAGCGGCGCATCTCTGTGACCACCGTGATGATTTGCGGATTGTTGTGCATCAGCACCGCTTCTGTGATCTCCACGACAATGCGCTGCGGGCGGATGCCATGGCGGCCGAGAAGTGCGGCAAGCCGTGCGGGCAGCGACGCTTCGAACTGCAGCGGAGAAAAGTTGATGGCGAGATAGCCATCCTGCATGCCGGGGAGGCGGGAAATGGCTGCGAGATGAGCGATCGCCTTCTCCATGATGACGTTGCCGACGCGGATAATCTTGCCGGTTTCCTCCGCGACATTGATGATCTCGGCTGGCGCCATCAAACCCTTTTGGGGGTGGTTCAAACGCATCAGTGCCTCAAACCCGGCAATGCCGCGGCCGTTCAGGCTGACGATCGGCTGCAGGTAGGCGTCAAACCAATCATCGGCGAGGCCGGCCTCGATGCAGGTTTCGATCTCTGCGCGAGCGCGGGTATGGTCAAGCATACTGGTGTCGAAGAGCTGTGCACCGTTCTTGCCGTCACGTTTCTTCGCGTACATGGCCATGTCGGATTTCTGCAGCAGCTCAGCCGCGGTCGTGGCATGACTTGGGTAGATTGCAATGCCGACGCTGGCGCTCAGATGAAGGTCCGGACCGAATGGCTCTGCAAAGATGGAGGCGATCTGCTCCGCCATCGCGCTCGCTCGCCGAGCCGCGTCCTTCGCCGGCAGAAGGATTGCGAATTCGTCGCCGCCGAGGCGCGCTGCCTGGTCCGATGGTGCAAGATGGGTCTTCAGCCGGTCGACAAACTCGCGAAGCGCCTTGTCACCCTCGGCGTGGCCGAGATTGTCATTGATCCACTTGAAGCGATCGAGATCGACGAACAGGCAAGCGAGTTCCTGGCCGACCGCGTCCGCCTCCTGAATTTTGGCGTCGAGCGCCGACTCGAACCCCTGGCGGTTCAGCAGACCGGTCAGGTGGTCGCGAATGGCCTGCTGATGGTTGCGTGCCTCGGAGGCCTTCAGCTCTGTGACATCGGTCATGACCGATAGTGAGAGTCGGTCGCGACCCGCCGTCACCGCAGTCGATTCCAGGATGAGCACATCCATGATGCTTCCGTCGGCGCAGATGAACTTGACCGTCACGTCGAATGCGGTGCCGCCGTCGAGTTCGTTCTTGCGTTTGAGGAAGGCTTCACGGGTGTCCGCGGTCACGAGGTCTGCGAACCTGCCGCCGACAACGCGCAACCGGTCGTATCCGGTCGCGACGAGCCAGTAGTCGCTAACGGCCGTGATGCGGTCATCCTCGTCTATTGAGAAGAGCATGGCCGGCGTCAGATCGTAGATGTCGACGGCGCGGCGATGAGCGAGCTTCAATTCGCGCTCCTCGCTCTCGAGCTTCGATTGCATCTCGTTGAAGCCACGGGCGAGGCGCCCCATCTCGTCGTTCGATTGCCAGTTAACGTGATGCCGCGAGCCGAGCTGGCGGGTGGCCTCGACGGCTGCTGTCAGGCGCATCAACGGCCGGATGATGAAGATTCGATTGCCGATCAACGCGGCGCTGAAGACGGCAAGCACTGCGAAGATGAAGATCGACATGAAGACGACCTCCTCGTGCTTTAGGCCGGAGAATAGGCCGAGCGTCGGATAGAAGACCGAGATGGTGCCCAGATTCTTTGGGCCGTCGATGGTGTTGTATATGATCGCGCGCGACACTTGGACGAGATTGCCGTTGAATGATTTCGGTATCGTCGACTGCGTCACGTCGAGCTGGCCGGATTGATCCCGAACCTGAACCTTGACGATGGCGCCCTGCGAAACGATCGTCGCGCTGATCTGGGTCACGCTGTCGTCATCGAGATCCCAGAGCGGTTTTGCGAGGGCCTGAGAATTGGCGACGAGAAGAACCGAGATGTGGTCGCGTATTTCCTTGTCTGCACGCTCGGACGAAAGAAACAGGAAGAGGACGAACAATGGAGCGACGAATAGGAGCAAAGCTCCGCAAATGATTGCCAAAAAACGATTTTCAACGGAATTGTTCATTGTTCCGTTTGCTCCCAGCCGCACTTTACATTCACGGTTTTCTACGTCCGTGGGTCTTTTAAAAACGTACCGGCATGGTTTCATGAAATGTATTAAATGTTGCTGAAACGGCTTCCTTGCGCGCAATGAAAAGGGCCCGCTTTCGGGAGAAAGCGAGCCCTATGCTTTACAAATTATGGAAGCGATCAGGCTTCGGCTTCGCCTTCTTCTGCGACCGTTGCGTCAACGCCGCCAGCCGGGGCGATAATCGTCGCGATCGTGAAGTCGCGGTCAGCGATAACCGGCGCTACACCCTTCGGCAGGGTCAGGTCGGAAATGTGGATGCTGTCGCCGATCTTCTTGCCGCTGAGGTCAACGTTGAAGAATTCCGGGATCGCATCGGCCGGGCAATGAACTTCGATTTCGTGACGAACGATGTTCAGAACGCCGCCAGACTTGAGACCCTGGGACTTTTCTTCGTTGACGAAGTGAACCGGGATTTCAACGGTAACCTGGGTGTTGCCGGAAACGCGCAGGAAGTCCACGTGCATCGTGAAGTCGCGGACCGGATCGAGCTGGTAGTCCTTCGGCAGAACCTTGTACTTCTTGCCGTCGACTTCGATGGTCGCGATGGTGGTCATGAAGCCACCTGCGTGAATGCGCTTCGTCACCTCATTGGTGCTGAGAGCGATAGAAATGGGGGCCTGCTTGTCACCGTAGATGACAGCGGGAATCAAACCGTTGCGGCGAAGTTCACGGGCGGACCCCTTACCAACCCGTTCGCGCGCCTCGGCCTTGAGCTCGTAGCTTTCGTGGCTCATGACTTTTCCTTCCGAGGTTATTTGGAGAGCCCCGCGGGTGCCTATGCTTGCCGCGGAACTGGAGGCGGGGTTACCCCATCCTCATCCGCGTTGCCTCCAAGGGTGTCTGCGCGGACGCGTGCGCTATAGTATAGATGCGACGGAAACGCAAGCTGATCCGCCAGGGCCACACTTTGCCAAACAAGCTGTTGGCGAGTGCCACCGTGCGGGCGATTCCACAAGTTGAAGCGGATCGCGAAAGCTTAACCATATAGCCGGATTTCCCGCGAGATTAAGGAATACAGAATGTAGCCGAGGCTATGAAAGCCCAAACGCAACCTGGTCCTTCCGATGCCTCGTCTCCTTACCTGCATTGCCACAGAACACAGCTGGCCGCATCTGGTCTTTGCAACCGTCATTTGTCTGCTTGGTTCCTTGCTTACGGTACGGCTCTTCTCACGGGTTCGGCGCACGCAAGGACTGCAGAAACTCAACTGGCTGTTCCTGTCTGGGTTTGTCGGCGGCGCGACCATCTGGACAACGCATTTCATCGCCATGCTTGGCTTCCGTGCGCCGACGCTCAGCGGCTATGAGTCCGATCTTACGTTGCTGTCGCTCTTTATCGGTATTGCTTCCACGATGGCCGGCTTTGCTGTGGCCTCCATGCGGAGCAAGGACGCGCTTGTCGAGGCAGGTGGTGCCATTGTCGGACTTGGTGTGGCCGCCATGCACTATGTCGGAATTGCAGGCTACAAGATTGCCGGCGATATCGAGTGGAACAGTGCCTATGTTATCGGGTCGCTGATTGCTGCGGCCGGGTTTGGCGTCTTCGTGACGAGGCGGGTTGCTCGCCCGAGAACGCGCTTCAGCCCGATCGGCGCAGCCCTGCCTCTGATCCTTGCTATTGTTTCGACGCACTTCCTCGGCATGGCTGGCATGACGATCGTCCCGGATGCGAGCGTGTCGGTTCCGCGCGAAATTCTCTCCGTCGGCGTGATGACGAGCCTTGTCGGCGCGGTCATGATCATCATCCTGCTTCTCGGCGCCTCGACCTACATCATTGACATGCAGTCGACGGAGGCGGCGGTCGCCCGCTATCGTCATCTGTCGCTGCACGATCCTCTGACCCACCTGGCCAACAGGTCGGCGCTGAACGAGCATCTGGCCACTGCGACAAAGAGCAATCATGAAATCGGCTGGAATGTCGCCGTTCTCTGCTTCGATCTCGATCGCTTCAAGGAAATCAACGACGTCCATGGCCATGCTGCCGGCGACGCCCTGCTGCGTGCGATCGGCGAGCGGCTGGCTAAGGTCATGCAGAAGGGGCAGTTCGTAGCCCGGGTCGGTGGCGATGAATTCGTGGTCGTAATGCGCGACCATGCCGGCCGCTCGGAAGCCAGGAACGTGGCGCAGCGGTTGCTCGAGGAGATCGAGCAGCCGGTCGACTGGAATGGCCAATCGCTCAGTGTCGGATCCAGCATCGGCATCTCCAGCTTTCCGGACAGGGCAGGTACCATCGATGACTTGCTATCCCAAGCCGATGTGGCCATGTACCGTGCCAAGACGACGGCGGGAAGCAGCATCTGCTTCTACGATCCTTCGATGGATGAAGTCGCACGTGAGCGAAGTGCGCTGGCGATCGAAATGCGCGAAGGACTGAAGAGGGGCGAATTCGAACTGTTCTATCAGCAGCAGAACGACACCGTCACCCGTGACGTGCTCGGCTTCGAGGTGCTGCTGCGATGGAAGCATCCGACGCGCGGCTATATTCCGCCGACTGAGTTCATCCCCATTGCCGAAAAGACCGGATTTATCATGGAGCTGGGCGAGTGGGTCCTGCGCAGCGCGTGCGCGGAGGCCGCCACCTGGAAGAACCCGCTGGGCATCGCTGTCAACGTCGCTGCACAGCAGCTCGCAGATAGCCGTCTGCCGCAGATCGTACAGCAGATCCTCGTCGAAACAGGACTGGCGGCGCCGCGACTCGAGCTCGAGATCACCGAGACCGGCATCATTGCCGACCATGGGCATGCGCTGAATGCCATTCGTCGACTGAAGGCGCTTGGCGTCAAGGTGGCAATGGACGACTACGGCACCGGCTATTCCTCGCTGTCCACGCTGCAGAGCTTTCCGTTCGACAAGATCAAAATCGATCGGGCCTTCATCGATGGCGTTGTCACCAACAAGCAGTCGGCCGCGATCGTTCGCTCGACGCTTATTCTTGCGCAAAGCCTGGATATTCCTGTTCTGGCCGAAGGCGTGGAGCGGGAAGAGCATGTGGATTTCCTTCGTCGCGAAGGTTGCCTGCAGGTGCAGGGCTTCCTGTTCGGGAAGCCGATGCCGCGCCTCGAAATCGAGGCGTTCGTCAACGCCGATGATGCAACGGGCGGAAGCATGACGAGCGGCGTTGCCGCTGCCGCGAAGACAGACGCTGCGGCCTGACACCTGCGCCACAGCGGCGGCTTGACATCCGCCGCTACGCAATTTCACATGCGGGCAGAACTCAAGCAGTCGAGGAATTCAGGTATGCGGCTCAATCTCATTGCGGCAACGAGCACGATCGTGCTTGGCCTAGCACCCGCGGTCTATGCCGCCGATATCAATCAGGCCGGGGCAAAAGCAGTCGAAGAAAACCTGACGAAGGTGCTGCCGAAGGACCTGGCGAAAGACGGCTTCGTAACGGTGAATCCTGCGGGCACGCGTTACGAAATCATCTATGATTTCGCAAAGCTCTTGAAGAAAGTTGATCCGGCCAGCTTTTCCATCACCGGGCTGACGCCCTGGTCGATGTTCGCGACACCGCAGGATAGCGGCCTCTGGAACGTTGAGGGCAACAACTCCCTCAACGTCTCAGGGAATTTCAATGCGCCTGGTCAGCCGAAGACGGATTTCACCTACGCGATTGACGCATTCCTCTTCAGCGGCGTTTTTGATCCGGCGATAAGCTATCTTCGCTCCGGCGACTTTTCCACCAAGGCGGTCAGCTTTTCGTCGAGGACAGAGGCTGAGGAGGTCAGCGCCAGTTTCGACGGCATGAAGTACAAGTTGACGTCGTCGGACGGTGCGGCGACCGGCACGACGAACTTTGCCACCAGCGGTTCTGCTACCGGGTTCCTCGAGACCATCAGCAGCCGCCAGGTGCCTCCAGTTGAGATTCGCGCCGATGCGATCGATTTCGCAGCCGCGGTTAATGGCGTGTCGGCAAGCAGGGTTCGCGACATCATAGTATTCGTGGCGGCTCACGCCGACGAAAAGCAGCTTGATCGGGCAGCAAGCGACAAGCTGAAAGGCATGCTTCGCGATGCGTTTCCCTTGCTGACAAGCTTCAACGAAACGATCGACCTCAATAATCTTACGGTGTCTAGTGCTGCGGGCAACGGTGGTGCCAAGAACGTCAACTATGGGGTTACGCTTGACGGGCCGACGGATGCGGCGCGTGTCGGGTTCGGAGTGACGGCACAGCAGATCAGTTTCTCGAGCCCTATCGTTCCCGAGGCGTATTCCGCCTTCCTGCCGCAGCAGTTACAGATGCAATTTGCTATTGCGGATATGGATTTCACCGCATTCGGCGATGAGTTTCTCAAAATGGATTTCACCGGCGGTGCCTCCTCGGAGGATAGCGGCAAGAAGGCTGTCGAACGGCTTTTCAAGGGCGGAGAGCTGGTGGTTGATTTCCCGAAGATCAGTGCGGTCTCGGGCGTTTATGATGCCGAGATTTCCGGGAAAGTCCGCGGACGGGTCGACGCGTCGAAAGATTATTCGATGGATGCAACCGTACTGGCGCGAGACCTCGACAAGACGATCGCCGCCGTGCAGGAGCTTGCGAAGACGAATGCCGATCTCAATCAGGTGTCTTTCGGCCTTATGATGGCCAAGGGCTTTGCGAAGACTGATCCGGACGGGCGCCAGCGATGGGATATCAGCGTTGCACGGAACGGATCGGTCACCATCAACGGCCAGACTATCAAGGGTGCCGACTGATTTTGCGACACTAAGCCTGTCTCGCAGCGCTGGCGTACGCCTCTTGCGGCGCATCCATGGCAGGTTCATTCTGGCTTGTCGGCGTTGGCACCCAAGTGGATGCCGGCGCGTGTCCGAGGCCAGGCTCATGAACTGTGCCGCCTGTGGTTTTGTGGTCGAAAACAGCTTTGCGTTCTGCCCCAAGTGCGGCGCGAGGCAGCCTCTCGTTTGCGCCTCATGTGGTGAGGCTTGTCAGCCCGATTTTGCGTTCTGCCCGAAGTGCGGCACGGCTGTTGGCCTAGTCGACAGCCCAGTGGTTTCGGCGGAGGCGCCGCAGGACGATGTCGCCGACCGGCGTCCCCTGACCGTGCTATTTGCGGATCTCTGCGGTTTCACCGCCCTCAGCGAGAAAACCGACCCGGAGCTGATGCGATCCCTGCAAAACGAACTGTTCGAGGAGTTGACACGGGCGGTCGAGGCTTATGGCGGCTTTGTAGACAAATTCGTCGGTGACGCGCTGCTTGCGCTGTTCGGTGCGCCCACGGCGCATGAGGACGACCCCGATCGTGCCCTTTGCGCAGCACTCGACATGATTGCGGGCGCTGAGCGTCTTGGTGCCAAATGGATGGACTTGGCTGGTGGTGATCCGCTGCAATTGCATGTCGGCATCAACACCGGGCCGGTGGTCAGCGGCGGGTTCGGCGCAGCGGCGGCGCGATCCTACTCGGTGACCGGCGACACTGTGAACACGGCGCAGCGATTACAAACCATGGCGGGCCCAGGCGAGATACTGGTCGGGCCTGTCACCTGCCGCCTCACTCGTCATGCGTTCTCCTTTGAGAACCTCGGCCCTCTGGTGCTTCGTGGGAAGACCGGCAGCGTGCACGTGCATCGTTTGGTCGGGCGAATGGAAACGCCCTTCACCGCACGCGGATTGGAGAGCCTGGGACTGCGCGCCGAACTCATCGGGCGTGACGCTGAACTGTCCCGGATGTCCGATTGTCTGGGTTTCGCATGCGGGGGCAATGCACAGCTTGTTCAACTCATCGGCGAGGGCGGCATAGGAAAGTCGCGGCTGGTCAGGGACTTCTTGAACATCGTCGGTAAGGATGAGCGATTTGGGCACGTCGTCGTACGCCGCGCCGTCTGCTCGCCGCTCGGAGAGCAGTCCTACGGCACGCTCGGCGCCGTTCTACGCAGCGCCTACGGAATAGCGGAGCGAGAAACCGTGGGCCGGACCGCGGAACTGCTGGTGTCAGGATTGATCGATTTGGGCTTTGCCGAGAGCGAGGTTGCCGGTCTGACGCCGCTCCTGTCGTACGTCTTAGGTATCGGAGATCCTGAAGGCGTGCTGCGTCATGTGGAGCCGGAGCAACTGCGGCGTCAGATCCTTTATGCCACGCGCACAATCTTCGAGCGGCGGCTGTCGCTCAGCCCGCTTTTATTGATCGTGGAGGATCTTCACTGGGCGGATGCCGCCTCCATCGAGGCACTTCGCTTCGTGCTAGACCGGCTCGAGCGGACACGTCTGATGATGATGACAACCGGTCGGTCGGTCACAGAAGGTGAGGGCCTTGAGTCGAGCCGGATCAGCCGCACGCTTATGCGGCTAGCGCCGCTTTCGATTGAAGACGGCGAGGCGCTGCTGACCCAGTTCTTCGGTACGGATAGTTCAGTTCCGGCAAGGACCCGCTCACGAATTCTTGCTCGGGCGGGCGGCAACCCGTTGTTCATAGAGGAGATCGTCCGGGCTTTGATCGAAATGGGCGCACTAAACTGCGAAGGCGGACACTGGCGCATCGCTGGCGGCGAAATGGGCACTGAGATACCGATGAGCTTGCAAGCGATGCTGCTTGCACGCGTCGATCGTCTGCCGCGCGACGTCAAGCGCTTGGCGCAGGAGGCTGCCGCGATTGGCCCGCGCTTTGATCTGACGTTGCTCCGCGCCGTCGCGTCGGATCCATCTCGCCTCGAGCACGGGCTGGATTATCTCTGCCAGGCGGAAATCGTAGAAGAGACATCTGGCGGCGCTTCACCGAAGGCGCTCTCCTATCGTTTTCCGCAGCAACTCCTGCACGATGCAATCTACGGCAACCTCTTGTTACAGCGTCGCAAGCAGATGCACGCTCGCATCGGTGCGGCGATCGAGCGAATGCATCACGGCATACCGGCTCGGCTTGAGGACATCGCGCAACTCGGCCGTCATTACTGTCGGGCGGGCGAAACGGGGAAGGGCCTGCAATGCCTCATGACGGCGGGGGATCTGGCCCGCAAGACCTACGCCAATGACGATGCGATGCGCCTCTACCGCGAAGCGCTCGCTGCGATTTCGGAAAGTCCGCAGGCCAGCTCACAATTGCTTGCACTCTCTGAGCGGTTCGCCGATCTGTGTGGCCCTGCGGGAGAGCGAGATACGGCGCGCGAACACTATGGGCACGCACTCGCGACTTTGAGAAAAGCCGGTGATCGGCCCGGTGCGGCGCGGATTCTCCGAAAGCTCGGCCGCCTCAATCTCGCTGCCGGCAGGAGGGACCTTGCAGATGCCGACTATGCGCAGGCCGCCTTGCTGTTGAGCGAGAGCAATGCGCCGATCGAACTTGCCCATCTGTTGCAGGAGCGCGGGCACCTTGCCTTTCGAATGGGCGATCAAAGCGCGGCGGCACGCTGGGCGGATGATGCGCTATCGTGCCTGGATACTGCAGCTGCCGACGACGCCGGGTCCGCGGCATCTGAAGCTGCACAGGTGCGTGCGGAGGCGCTGAATACCAAGGGCGTGGCACTGGCGCGGCTGGGGCGGCATCGCGATGCCGTGCGTGAAGTCGAACGAAGCCTTGAGGTTGCCGAGGTCGCCGGATTGCTCAGTGCCGCCTGCCGCGCCTATTCCAACCTTGGCGTGCTATATACGATCGTCGATCCGGCGCGTGCCATTGATGTTTGTCGTCAAGGTCTGGATGTTGCCACGCGGATTGCCGATCTCGGTTTTCAGGCACGCCTGTTTGCCAATCTTGCGGTCGCCTGCTGTACCTTCACGGACAATTGCGCCAAGGAGGGCGTGCCGGCAGCGGAAAAGGCGATCGAGATCGACCGAGCGCTGGATCAACGCGATCATCTCGCGGTGCCGCTTATCGTGCTGGGCCAGATCCATCAATGTCACGGTGAACCGGATCTGGCACGCAGCTATTATGAGGAAGCACTTCAGCTCGCACGCGAAATCGGCGAACCACAGCTGCTCTTTCCATGCTATGATGGGCTCGCGACGTTGAACCTCGAAAAGGACGACATGGCCGAGGCTGAGCGATACTTTTCGCTCGCCCAGGATGTTTGCGTCAGGCATGGGCTGGATCCCGACGCGCTAGTCGTGCTGCCCTTCTTGGATTGATTCAATGCCGGCAGGTAAAGTGCTGAATTTTCGCTGTTTTATTCTTCGGTCGGCTTCTGGTCGACGCGCAAGTGAGGGAGGGTGTCATGCCCGCAAATCAAAGCGAAAGACCTCTGCAGCCCGGCGACCGCGCGCCAAACGTCGTTCTCGACGCGATCACCCGCCAGGGCAAAATCTCTATCGACGACTTCCGAGGACAGAAGCCTGTGCTGGTGGGCCTGTTTCGCGGGCTCCACTGTCCGTTCTGCCGGCGGCAAATCGCTGCGATGGCGAGTCTTGCCGGCGACCTCCAGCAGAAAGGCGTCGAGAGCCTGACGATCGTCAATACCCCGATCGACCGGGCACGCCTCTATTTTCGCTATCACCCCCTGCCGAATCTGGTGGCTGCATCCGATCCGGACCGGATATCGCATCGCGCCTTCGGGCTTCCGAATCTGGAGTTCACACAATCGGAGACGGCATGGCCTTACAAGGTCAGTCTCGATACGCTTACCGCGATGCGGGTCGAGATGGCTGATCTACCCGAGCCGATGGCTCCGCTGGCGGCCGTCGACTATCTCGACAAGGCTGACGGTTACGAATTTACCGACGACGACAAACGCATGATTGCTACAGGCGAGGGACAATTGGTCGGTGAGTTCCTCCTGGATCGCGACGGCGTTGTCAGGTGGTGCTTTACCGAAGTTGCCGACGAAGGCCGGCACATATTCGGGGTGCCCGCGCCCGAAGAGGTCATGTCGGCCGCTTCCCATATGGCTGCCTAGCAGGGCATTTGAACTGAAACGGTCAGCCGCTGCTGAATCAGCGGCGGCATTGACCTTGGGCGACGATACGGAAGCCGCTATTGCTCGCTTCGCAGGCATTCGGGAAGGTCCGCAACTGCGGGCCACGCTGGCCGCAAACGGGCCGGTATTCCCGGGTACAGATGCCACCCGGCCTCTCGGGACGCGGCGGTTCAGGTCGCGGCGGCGGCGGGGCTACCGGCGGCGGGCGGCGGCACTCGCCGCGATCGATGATGGTGAAACCATTGCTGCGCGCCTGGCATGCATTGGCAAACGTCTGACTACGTCCGCCGCGCTGACCGCATACGGGCGCGTATTCCATGGTGCAAATCTGAGGCTGAGGCGGCCGCGGCGGCGGTGGGCGCGAATAACCAGGGTCTGCATCGACCGTGCAGGCCGAAAGAAGCGGGGTGAGAACGAGGAAGGCGAGCTTTTTCGGCGACAGGAACCTGGCACGCATCGTCACTCTCCCCCTGCGACTGGATTTCTTTCGAAAGCCTAGCCGAAGTTGTATTTCGGGGAAAGTTCAAAGCGCTGCAATCGTTGCGAATTTCCTGAATGATCAGTCGAAAAGGCTGGAAACCGACTCTTCCTGGCTCGTGCGGTTGATGGCTTCGCCGATCAGGCTTGCCGTGCTCACGACGCGGATGTTGTGGGCTGATTGAACAGCGGTGGTCGGCTGGATGGAGTCAGTAATCACCAGTTCGCGCAGCTTCGAGGAGGTGATGCGTGTAACCGCGCCGCCGGAGAGAACGCCATGGGTGATGTAGGCGGTAACGCTTGCAGCTCCCTGCGCAAGCAGCGCGTCGGCGGCGTTGCAGAGCGTGCCGCCGGAATCGACGATGTCGTCGATCAGCAGGCAATCCTTGCCTTCGACTTCACCGATGATGTTCATGACTTCGGATTCGCCCGGGCGGTCGCGGCGCTTGTCCACGATCGCCAGCAGACAGTCGAGGCGTTTGGCGAGCGCGCGGGCACGAACGACGCCGCCGACATCAGGCGAAACGACCATGACGTTGCTGATGTCGTAATTGGCCTTGATATCGCGTGTGAGGACCGGGATAGCGTAGAGGTTATCCGTCGGGATATCGAAGAAGCCTTGAATCTGGCCAGCGTGCAAGTCGAGCGTCAGCACACGATCGGCGCCGGCTTCCGTGATGAGGTTTGCGACGAGCTTGGCCGAGATCGGCGTACGCCCCGAGGCGCGGCGATCCTGACGGGCATAGCCGAAATAAGGAAGGACAGCGGTGATGCGGCGCGCGGACGAGCGGCGCATCGCATCGATCATGATGAGCAGTTCCATGAGGTGATCGTTCGTCGGGAAAGACGTCGACTGGAAGACGAATACGTCCTCGCCGCGAACATTTTCCTGAACTTCGACGAAGATCTCCTGGTCGGCGAATCTTCTGACGCTGGCTTTGCCCAAGGGCACATTGAGATAGTTGCAGATCGCTTCGGCGAGATGCCGGTTCGAATTGCCTGCGAAAACCTTCATCTTGGTCCGCCTATTACCTGCTGATAGCCGCGCTTTTTAGCCAGCTTGGTCCTGAATGCAAGGGCTAAGGCGTCATCTCGGCTGATATTTCTAAAAACCTTGTGGCTTAACCGCCGCGAGCATCGCGCCACGACGAGAATTCAGTGATGGTTTTCGAGGCAATTTGCTGCATGACCGAGGCGGGAACGCCGGCCCATGGATCCTGCGCTTCCGAGGGAACGCTTTCCTGCCCCTGGATGCGGTGCAGGCGTGCACCCGCTCCATCAAGAACGTCCCAGACGTAGACCACGGTCACCTTGCCGCTGTCGGAAAACGCGGACAGGTATCCTTTTAGAATGAAGGCGCTGGAGCTGTCGTTCGAGCTTTTGATCGAAAGTCCGTGCGAGCGGGCCTCGGCTCCGAGCTGGCGCGAAAGCGGCGTGACGGCTTGCACCGGTGCGCCGATGATCGGCAGGAAACGGACTGTGGCGCCATGCGACGCGGGTGAAGTGGCATTCAGCATGGCAGTCTGGGTCTGCTGCCGCGGCGGTTCGCGGGCAGGGGCTTCCACCATGTCTTCTTCTTCAGCCTGGGCGTTGGATACCGGCTCCGGCAGCGTCTGGGCTTTGACCGGTGCAGAGGCCACGCGCGCGCGCGGAGCGGTTTCCAGGGCCATTGCCTGGGCTTCCATCGTCGTCGGCGGGGCGCCGGAGCCCTGCCGGTAACCCGACTGGTTGTAGGCGGGATGATATCCGTTCGAACGCTGTTCGGAGGCAAAAGCCTGCTGGCGTGGCGGGGTTCCTGCCATGCGCTCCACGTCGCCCTGGGTTACCGGCGATGAACGCATGTTTGCAGAGGAGTCGCCGATGTCGACCAGGGGGATCAAGGCGTCGGTCGTGTTGCAGGCGGACAGGGCAAAGCAGGCAAGGAGCATCGGCGCAGTCGCAACTCGCGTCATCCCTCGTTACATCCTTCCCAGTGCCGGCCCCGTGTACTTTATGAAGGCCGGCGCCCGTCTGTGTCAATTCCGGATTCTTGTCCGCAATGGTTTGCGTCAGATCACGGTAGTCTCAGGCCCGATCGACCTAAAAACCGCCCACACCTCGGCATGCCGCTCTAGACGCTGATGAAGTCCAGAGAGTGACGGGACAGCGCGCGTGGAGAATCGTCGGTCGTCAGATAGGTCTGCCCGAGGGTCATCGCCGTTCCCGTGTCGGAATCCATGATGATCATGTGGACAAAGAGCGACATGTTCGGCTCGATCGGCTGCGGATTGCCGACATGGAACATCTGATGCTCCATCCAAGAGGGCGAAAAGCGGGCACCCAGCGAGTAGCCGCATGCATTCAGGCGGTGACGCGAAAGCCCGCGCTCATCCATGATCTTGGCATGCACGTCGAAGACATCGCCGAAGCTGTGGCCCGGCTTCAGGACCGTTTCGATCGCCTGGATCGTCTCGAAGCAAGCGTTGTAGAGTTCGCGGTGGCGATAGCTCGGTTCGCCGATGACGACGGTGCGCATCATCGCTGCATGATAGTGGGCGTAGGCACCCGCCCATTCGAGCGTGAGCTGATCGTTCGCGTCGAGCCTGCGGCGGCCAGCTTTGTAACGGCAGAGCAGAGCATCCTCAGCTGAGCCGATGATGAATTCGTTGGCGGGGTAGTCGCCGCCTCCCGCAAAGACTGCGCCCTGCATGGCAGCCAGAATATCTGCTTCGTCCGCACCGGGCCCGGTCAGCGCCAGCGCCGCATCCAGCGCATCATCAGCCAACGCGGCTGCGCGTTCGACATAGACGATTTCGGCGGGGCTCTTGATCAGCCTCAAGTGGCTGACGAGGTAGGATGCGTCGACAATCTGACCGAAGGACGTCAATTGCGCATCGAGCATCCGGCCGACGCGGCCCGTCATCCCGTGCGTATCGTATTCGACCCCGATCCTGGCGCCGAGCAGGTCCATTTCGACCAGCAGGTTCCGGAGGTCGACGGTCGGGTCTGCGTTCACGCGGTCGACCCAGATCTGGACGTTTTCCAGAATGGAGGTTTGCTTGGCCTGCCGCAGGTCGGCGGAGCGTGTGATCAAAGCCATCGTTCCGTCGGCCTTGACGACGAGCGTCTGGAAGAAGCAATAGCCGAATGTGTCGTACCCCGTCAGCCAGAACATGCTTTCCTGGGCAAAAAGCAGCAGGGCATCCAGCTTTTCTTCGCGCATCCTGTCGGTCAGGCGGGCGAGGCGGACGGCGAATTCCGGTCGGTCGAAGTGCAGGGCCATGCCGCTTAGATCTCCCTGATGGCGATTGCAGAAATCTGCCGACCGTAATCCGGTTCCTTGTTATGTGTGGTCCGGCGATACGAGAAGAAACGGTCAGTGTCGGGATAAGTGCAGAGCCCTAGGCTTTCTGCCTGGACGCCGGCGGCGTGCAACCGATCGACCGTCAGGGCCGGGAGGTCGAACATCGCGTGCTCAGGCTTGCCTGAGGATACGAAGTATCGCTCGTAGGACGGATCTTGCGCGACAAAGCGTTCTACGAATTCCGGGCCGACCTCGTAGCTCGCCTGGCTGATCGATGGCCCAAGGCAGGCGACAATTGCCTCGCGCTTTGCGCCAAGTCGGACCATGGCGTCGATTGTGTTTTCCAGCACGCCGGTAAGGGCGCCCTTCCAACCGGCATGAGCGGCGCCGATTACACCGTTCTCAGGGTCGGCGAACAGGATCGGTCCGCAATCGGCTGCCAGCACGCCGAGCGCTATGCCGGGGGTTGCCGTTACCAGTGCATCCGCTGCCGGGCGTGAGCCATCGTAGTTCTTGTCGACGACAACTACATCTGGGGAGTGGACCTGGTGGACGGTGGCGAGTCGCTCAAGCGGTAACTTAAACCAGTCTGCCACGCGGCGACGGTTTTCCTGAACCTTCTCGCGCTCGTCGTTCGAGCCGAGGCCGACGTTCAAGCCGCGATAGATGCCATCTGAAACGCCGCCTTGCCGGGTGAAGTAGCCATGGAGAATCGCGTCACCGGCTGCGTCTTTCAGCAGCGCGCTTTGGATCGGTGCCGGAGATGCTGCTTGTGTCATTAAAACGTCCGAGATTGCTTGAATTGCTTATGCGGGCTTCGGATGGCGAAGCCTGGTCGATTACTGCGAATGTTGGCCAGCGCCGCTCGCGCTGTCAATCCACTGAACGGAAGGGCATCAAATCCACGGCCGGATGCGAGACCGCCAGGACCTTGAAGAGTTCGCCCATACGCCCTTCGCCTTCGCCGGCCAACCTGTCTACTGCTGTCTGGATAATTTGCCGCGTATGCGCTTCCCGGTCCCGACCTAGAGCGGCGGCACGATCGAGAATGCCGAGGCCGACGAGAAAATCGCCCTGGTGAAGCATGCCGTTGACGTAAACGCCTGCCGACGTGGCCGTCTGTGCCAATGCCTGGAAATCGACATGGCTCGTCAGGTCTGCTTCGCCCGGATGCATCAGCGGCGGGTCGTACTCGTGCATACGCACCGCTTGCAGCGTGTCGCCGTAGCCGCTGACGAAGTGCCCGTAGTCGATGGCAACCGCCGTCCCGCCATGTTCGTTCAGCCGGTCGCAAATCGCGAGCATCACTGACTGGCGAGCCGGCGATATCTCGAACACCGTTCCTGGAAGCACGTCCTCTTCCGGCCATGGAAGGAGGCTTGAATCGATCCCTGCTACACCAGCACCGAAGATTAGTTCGCCGTCCGCGTCAATGCCGACCATGCGTTCACGGAAGCCTGCCTGTGTCTTTAAGAACTGGCGGATCGGAATGGCATCGAACAGTTCGTTGGCCGCAACGAGAGAGAAGCCTGGCGGCACGTCATCGAAACCCTGATGCCAGTTCACCTTGTCGCCATAGGACGCAAGCGTTTCCTGCTGGATGTCGCGCAGGCGCTCGCTTGTCTCGACAAGGTGCACCGTCATGTCTTCGAAAAGAGGAGGGGCGATGCGAGCAATGACGCGCAGCATATCCGACATCATGGTGCCACGACCCGGGCCGATCTCTACGAGGCGGACACCTCCAGGCGCTCGGTGTCGCTGCCAGGCATGTACGACGAAGACACCGATCATCTCGCCAAAAAGCTGGCTTACCTCAGGCGCGGTCACGAAGTCGCCGGAGCGCCCGAAAGGCTCGCGGGTCCTGTAGTACCCGTGTTCAGGATCGGCTAGGCACAGCGAGAAAAAGTCCGTGACGCTGACCGGGCCGTTCGCCTGGATGATAGCCTTGATCTTCTCACCGAGCGCGGTGCTCATGGATCCCCTCCTGTCAGGCCGCGGTCAGTGCTGCAGAGCAGCCTGATGGCGAGCGCGAAGCATGGCCCAGATTCCAAGCAGTACCATTGGCGTGGAAAGCACCATGCCCATGGTGAGCCAATTGGTGCCCAGAAGGTAGCCCAGCTGGGCATCCGGTTCACGGAAGAATTCAACGAAAATGCGGGAAAGCGCGTAGCCGCAGACGAAAACGCCGGTGACGAAGCCAGGGGACTTCAGGGCGCGGAAGCCATAGATCAGCAGTGCGAGAACCAGGAGGAGCACGATGCCCTCCAGTCCTGCCTCATAGAGCTGGCTCGGGTGGCGAACAAAGTCGCCGCCGGGGCAGTAGCCGTTGGTCTTCTCGATGTACTGGTTGCAGAAAACCATTCCCCACGGCACATCGGTCAGTCGACCCCAAAGCTCACCATTGATGAAGTTGGCGACGCGGCCGCAAAACAGACCAATCGGGACGACTGCTGCGACGATATCGAACAGGCTCCAGATCGGTATGCTGTTGCGCCGGGCGAAGACGATCATCGCGATCGTGGTACCTGTCAGTCCTCCGTGGAACGACATGCCGCCGTTCCATATCTGGATCGCTCTTATAGGGCTCTCAATGACAGATTGCAGGTCGTAAAAGAGGATGTAACCGATGCGTCCGCCGAGAACGATGCCGAGAGCGACCCAGATGATGAAATCATCCAGTTGCACCTTGGTAATCGGCGAAACATCGCCCGGCCACAGTTTGCTGTTTCCGGCGATCTGACGCGCATAGTACCAGCCGAGCATGATGCCGGCGACATAGGCAAGTCCGTACCAATGAATGGAGAGGGGGCCGAGCGAAAAGGCGATCGGGTCGATCTCGGGGAAGGGCATGATCGCCATAAGATTGGCTGCTGTCGGCAAAGTTTTCCCATTCGCTGGCGCGAGCCCTACGGAGTGGCCGGTCGGACGTCTACGCGGTTCAGTTCAAGGCGTCCTTTGCGACTTTCTAAAGGCGCGCCAAGCTTGATGTCGGCGGAAGATGGCGCTGTGATGAAAAGCGGTCAAGTCGATTGTTGACGATCTCGAGCGTGTAGGCTGGCTTATCCAGAGCAAAGCGCTTGCATCCGTGATGGCGAAGCCCTACCTCATTCTTGAGGGCCAACGAGCCCTAAGTTGTATGTTGTAAAGGGAGAAAATCGCCATGACGACTGGAGCAAACCGCATCATGGACGAGTTCGCCAAGCTGATGACGGATGCAGCCGGCGCGGCCCAGGGTGTGCGCAAGGAAATCGAGACTGCCTTCAATGCGCAGGCTGAGCGCTGGCTCAATACGCTCGATATCGTCAAGCGGGAGGAGTTTGAGGTCGTGCGTGAAATGGCGATTAAGGCGCGTGATGAAAACGACGCTCTCCTTGCCCGTATCGCCGCCCTTGAAGCGAAGCTTGCTGCTAAAGGCAAGTAATTTCCATTGTGACACAGGCCGTGGTGTGACCTTTATGAGACACGCCGCGGCTGCGACCTAAAAACCGGGTGCCGTTATCCACCTGTGGACACTGCCAAAAAGATCAATGGGCAGAGTCATTTAAACCCTCCTTCTGAATGGAAACCCGAAAAGCTTTCCACAGTGCCGTTCCCTAAAACGGCCGTGAGGGGCTGGCGTGTCGCCGAGCCCGTTATACACTGATTTTAAATGATGATTCGAAGCAGTTGGTAAGCTCCAGGCAGGTTTGACTGCGTTAAGTCTGGTAGTGGTTCAACGGTCATCAGGGTTGGTGGTTCCGGCTGTTGCGTGTGTTTCTCCTTGTGTCTCGTTGACGAAGTTGGTTCGCATTCACTCCGGTCAAGAAGGTGCTGCATGAGCCTCATGGAATTGGAAGTCGAGCGTCAGTCGAACCCGGTCGATATGATCGAGTACGTCGCCGCCAATAACGACTGGTCTTTCGAACGGTCGGGCGATGACGAGATTGCGATGACGGTTGAAGGGAAGTGGACTGACTACCACGTTTCCTTTTCCTGGATGGAAGAGTTCGAGGCGCTGCACCTGGGTTGCGCCTTTGACGTCAAGGTTCCCGAACAGCGTGTCAACGAAGTTACCAAGCTTCTGGCGGCGATCAACGGTCAGGTCCTGATGGGACACTTCGATCTCTGGCGCCAGGAAGACGTCATCATCTTCCGCCAGTCGTTGCTGCTCGCCGGTGGCGCGGAGCCGACCAACCGACAGGTGGAGGTTCTGCTGGGTAGCGCGCTCGACACGTGCGAAGCGTATTATCAGGCTTTCCAGTTCGTTATCTGGTCCGGCATGGAGGCGAACCGTGCTATGGAAGCGGTTCTCTTCGAAACGGTCGGCGAGGCGTAAATGTCATCCGCTTCTTCAGATCCTGTCGTTCTCATCGGTGCCGGCAACATGGGGGGCGCAATGCTCTCCGGCTGGCTGAAGAGCGGCGTGGCCGGTTCTTCTATCGTCGTCATCGATCCCGGCCCGTCGGAGCAGATGATGAAGACGATCAACGATGCCGGTGTGACGCACGTCACCTCCGCTCCGGCCGGTCTGACGGCGGGCGTTCTTTTCCTGGCGGTCAAGCCGCAGGTGATGGATGCCGTGCTGCCGCCGGTCAAGGCGACGGTGGGCGCCGAGACCGTTGTCGTTTCCGTTGCGGCGGGCAAGACACTGGCGTTTCTTGAGAAGCATCTCGGCGAAGCTGCGATGGTGCGCGCCATGCCGAATACTCCTGCCATGGTTGGTCGTGGCGTTACCGGTGCGTTTGCCAATGCGCATGTCACCGATGCGCAGCGCGAACAAGTCCATTC
Organism: Hyphomicrobiales bacterium; assembly: GCA_900466605.1. Classification (GTDB taxonomy): domain Bacteria; phylum Pseudomonadota; class Alphaproteobacteria; order Rhizobiales; family Rhizobiaceae; genus Rhizobium. The sequence continues at coordinate 312,592 of UBMU01000003.1, read as the reverse complement.
TCTGTTGCGTGTATCCGGTCCTGTCGAGTGGGTTCCAACCGAAGCCGACATCGATGCTGTCACGGCGCTGTCGGGAAGCGGACCGGCGTATGTGTTTTATCTCGTCGAGTGTATGGCAGAAGCAGGCCGTAAACTTGGCTTGCAGGCGGACCTTGCCATGCGTCTTGCACGAGAAACGGTCGCGGGGGCTGGTGAGCTTTTGCACCAGTCCCCCGACGACGCCTCGCGCCTGCGCCAGAACGTGACCTCACCTGGTGGCACGACAGCTGCCGCGTTGTCCGTTCTCATGGCGGAAGATGCGATGCAGCCGCTTTTCGACAAGGCCCTTGCCGCTGCACGCAAGCGCGCCGAAGAGCTTGCTGGCTGAGGACATCGAGACATGGCTGATGAAATCACCTATGCCGACTTCGAGCGTGTCGACATCCGTGTTGGCACGATTGTCGAGGCAAGCCCGTTCCCGGAAGCACGGAAGCCGGCTTTCAAGCTTGTGATCGACTTTGGGCCGGAAATCGGCCTCAAGAAATCATCCGCCCAGATCACGGTACACTATACGCCTGAGAGCCTTGTCGGTCGGCAGGTGCTTGGTGTCGTGAACTTCCCGCCCCGTCAGATCGGGCCAGTCCGCTCCGAAGTCCTGACACTTGGCTTCGAGGATGAAGCGGGTGCTATCGTGCTCGCAGCAACCGACAAGCCGGTGCCGAACGGCAAGAAGCTGATGTGATCAGTGGATCTCGCGCGACAGCGGGTCGGTCAGCGAAAAATCGTGGAATACGGCTTCAAAGCCGGCGCGTTGCGGCGAGCAGAACGTCGGGCCGACCGCAACCTCCGCAAATGTCGGGTCAAACCAGGCAAGCCGCGCCATGCGCCAATCCTTCATGCCGTCTGTTCTGTATTGAATGAACAGGGCATCGCCGTTTCGTGTCACCCGCACGCCCATGCGCTCGAATGCGTGATCGACCCGAAACGCGGACCAGTCGGACTTGCCGTTGGTTACTACGACGCTGAAATGCATTGCGCCATCAGTATATTCGATCCCGCACTTCATCCAATGCGTCGCATCTGCGCGCACCATCATGCCGGCCTGATCGTAGAGTTCCTGATAGTATCCCGAAAAGTAAACTTCGGCAGTGAAGTCGCCTTTTCTTAGCTGATGCAGGAAATGCCCATCGTCTCGATGGAAGCCGTAATAGGTTTCCTGCCAGAAATCGGTCTTGGGTCCGGACCAGACATGCAGGTCGCCGTTGCGCAACTCAAATCGAGGCGGAGGGTTTAACCATGTCATTCGGGTGGGATCTATCGTCATTTTGCTCTCACGCGGGTAAGCGTACGGTTGCCCGCAGACCGCCGCGGGGGCTGTCGCCGAGCGTCACGTTGCCGCCGTGGCTACGGGCAATGTCGCGGGCAATGGCAAGGCCGAGGCCGGTGCCCGAGGCATCGAGGTTTCGCGCCTCATCCAGCCGGAAGAATGGCTTGAAGACATCCTCGCGGTTCTTCTCGGGAATACCTGGACCATCGTCGTCAAAGGTGACCGTCAGCCACTTGGCGCTATGCTTGGCGTTGATGTCGAGGGTATTTGCGTATCGGCGTGCATTCGAGGCGAGATTCGTCACAAGGCGTGTGAAGGCGTTTGGGCGTACCGAAATACCGTCCGCGCCCTCGATAGAGTAAGTCAACGTCTTGCCTTCGTGGAGTTCGAAATCGGCTTCCAGCCTTGCAAAGAGGTCGCTGAGTTTCATCTCGCCGACGTCCTCTTCGACCTCGCTTCGTGCAAAGGCCATATAGGCCTCGAGCATCGACTGCATGTCATTGACGTCATCGTTCATGCCCTGCAGGTCAGGATTGTCGCCAGCCAGCGCCAGCTGCAGCTTGAAGCGGGTCAGGATCGTGCGCAGATCGTGACTTACGCCGGTCAGCATTGCCGTGCGCTGCTCGATCTGACGCTCGATGCGCTCCCGCATCAGAATGAAGGCGAGGCCGGCGCGCCGAACTTCGTCTGCGCCACGAGGATGGAAGTTGTCGGCCTTCTGGCCCTTGCCGAAGCTTTCTGCCGCATTCGCGAGCAAAAGGATCGGTCTGATCTGTCCCCGCAGGAAGAGGATCGATATGCCGATCAGAACCAGAGAGGCGCCGACCATCCAGACGATGAAGATGTGGGTGTTGGACGCATAGGTGGAACTGCGTCGTGCGAGCACCCGAAGGATCTTGTCTTCCAGCTTGATGCGGATCTCGACAAGATTGGAATCTCCCAACGTGTCGATCCAGAAGGGGCGCTTTATCTGGTCGCTGATTTCGTCGCTCAGGATACCGTCGAGGATCGAGAAGAAGGGCTTGGTACGCGGTGGCGGCAGATCCCCGTCCGGCTCGATCGATACCTGCAGACCTAGCTGGTCGCGTGCTATGCGAGTGACCTCGCTATAATCAGTATCCTGCGGATAGGTCTCGATGATCTGGATGATCGCCGCAATGTCACGCGTCACTGCCGCGGAAAGGCGCTGCGTCACCATTTGCCAGTGGCGCTCCATGAACACGGCCGCGACGACGGACTGCAGCAACACCATCGGGATGATGATGATGAGAAGCGAGCGGACGTAAAGGCCGGTCGGCAGATAGAGCCGCAGCCGGCGTATCATCCATCGCCATCCACGGGCGGGCGAGCGGTCGTCGCGCCGAAGGGAGTCGAATGTCACCATTTGGTCGCTGGTCCTGGGGTTGCGACTGTCAGTCGATGCTCAACCGGTATCCTATACCACGAACAGTCTGCAGCCAGACCGGATTTGCGGGATCGTCTTCGATCTTGCGTCGCAGGCGATTGATCTGCACATCGATGGTGCGCTCGCCGACATCGACATCGTTGCCGATAAGTTCATGCCGCGGAATGGTATCGCCCGCGCGCTTGGCAAACAGCAGCATGATTTCCTGTTCGCGATCCGTCAGTCGCACGACTTCGGAGGCTTTCTTCAGCTCCTTGCGCGTCAGGGAAAAGGTATATGGACCGAACATGACCTGCTCGATCTTCGGCGCGTCGCTGGAGACGTTACGGCGCAGGATGTTGTTGACGCGCAGAACGAGTTCGCGCGGATCGAACGGCTTGGCCAGATAATCATCGGCGCCAGCTTCCAGTCCGGCGATGCGGCTGCCCGACTCGGCCAGTGCCGTCAGCATGATGATCGGCACGTTCTTGATCGTGCGCAAACCTTTGGTCACTTCAATGCCAGAATCACCCGGCATCATCACGTCCATGATGATGAGATCGAAATCCAGTCCGGCAAGCTTGCGTTGCGCTTCAGCGCCGTCGGCGGCTACCGTCACCCTGAAACCGTTCTCGGTTAAATAGCGGTTCAGCAGCGCGCGGATGCGCGTGTCGTCATCCACCACAAGCAAGTGGGCAGCGTCGTCCGAAATCACTGTCTTTGTTGCCATTCAGTCTGCTCTCGAGTTCTGTCTGTTCCGCATGCCCCTCAGGAAGGCCTTTATGCCTTCCCGTACTTCCGGCGAAGCTCCGTCGAATGCTCTCTCAATACGGCGCGATTGCGGCTCCGCCAGAGCAAGCGCCAACTCTCGCCCCATCTCTGTTGGATAGAGCTTGCGTTGCCGCCTGTCCTCAGGCCCTGCAATCTGACGAATATACCCCGAATCGATCAGTTGTTTGAGCACTCTTGCGAGACTCTGCTTGGTAATCTTCAATGTATCCAGCAGATCGGCAACGGTCATGCCGGGGTTGCGGTTAACGAAATGCACGACGCGGTGGTGCGCCCGCCCGAAACCGATCTCCGCAAGGATGGCGTCGGGGTCGGAAACGAAGTCACGATAAGAGAAGAACAGAAGCTCGATGATCTCAAAATCGATGCTTTCCGTGCTTTCCATCGGCATCTTCAGCGGTTCGGGCTTCCCCGGCTTCGAGCTCGTCTGTCGTGCCAATTTGGCATTTCCTTTCTTGTTACGCACCTCGCAGGAAAGCTTTCGAAAAAAATACGTCAGTATGTCGATGTATCTTCGTGCTGTTGTTAGCTTCCCCACGCGTCGTGAAGCCGGAAGAGGACGCCATCTCCACCGGAAATTTGGCCCGACTTTGCAAACTTCACCACGATCGTAATTTTCCCCTGCGTTGAGTGGATAAAACGTATTGGGGACAACAATCAACAGCAATGGAGTGCGGGCGCTGGAGGAGTGTGAAATCCCGGTGATCAACTGGATGGCGAAATCCTGGTTCAAGGGCGCATTCGTACCGTGAAAGGACGCGAAGACCGATGTGCAGACCCACGGGCTGTATTATGCGAGCGCGGCGTTCGAGGGGAGGGCGTCCGTGGTGGCCGGGCCCGTACAAGTTCACCCCGGCGACGATCAGCGAGACACGGATGAACGACTATATCGAAGTGGTAATCCGGCTGCCGGGGCAGCCGACTGATGTCTGACAACAGGGAGCGGCCGGGTTTCTTGCTAGCTCGGCCGCTTTTTTGACGCGCCGTCTACCTTGCGCGAGCGGCTACCGCGCCCACGATCGTCGACAAGATGCCGCCGCCGATCAAGCCGCCGATACCGTCGGCAATGAGCCCGGTCATTGCAGCTTCGCCGCCAAACATGCTGAGCAGCATGCCGCCGCCGATGCCGCCGATTGCGCCGGCGATCGTTCGGGCAACGGCATTGATTGCAACCTGCTTCAGTGCGCCGCTTGCGACGTTGCCGCCGACGGCACCTGCGATCACTTGTGTGATGATAGGCAATAGTGCTTCCACGATTTCCCTCCTTTGCGTTTCCTCAAAACGCCTCTGCCGGCTGCGCGGTCCGAAAGGATAGCCAGCCATACAGGCGATCCGATGTCCGACCGGGAGCAGGGATATCGTCTGAATTTCAGTAGTTTATCATGAAAGAATGTGAGGTGGAATGGAGAGCAACCCATGCGTGAAGATTTTCCACAATGCGGTCAACTGAAAAGGCGCCCGGAAGGCGCCTTTTCCACGTGGTGCATCATGCTCAGTTGTAGACGTAAACGATCCGACGCGTGCCGGGATCCACAAGAACCGGCCGATCGTTGATGCGGACGTAACGATACTGGTAGTCGGGAATTTCCTGGAACGTTACGTCATCCGGTACTGATGCGCCAACGACGACATCACCGCCGAGCTGTACGGTCTGGGCCGGATTGGTTTGAACATAGGTGGTAACAGTCTCAGGCGGGCTGATCGCTTCGACAGATCCAACCGGGCCAAGCAATTCGTCGCCTGGCGCTGGATCAGCAGGGGCGACACTTGCCGTTGTCTCGTATGTAACGACAGGGACGCCAAGGTCGGACTGGTGTTGCTCGACAATCACGTTGTTGCCAGCCTGCTCAACCTGCAGATACTGCGCGTAGACCCAACCACGAACGCCGCCGACGTCGACTCGGCACCAGCGGCTTCCCTGGATGCACCCATCCAGAATTGCCTGGGAACCGCGCGTGGCTATTCCGACGGAAGGGTACTGCGGGCCGGGGCCTGCGCGAACGTTCAGATCGTTGATGGCCGTGGCAGCCATTTCCGCCTGGGCAAGACCGGCGCTTCCCACGACGATCGCGCCAGCCAGGAACAGATTTCGCTTCAAGGTCATCTCGTTTCTCCTTGTTTTGTACAGGCAGGTAACGTTTGGTCGATGGTGATGTTCCCCTGCGTTGCCTCTCGCCGGTAAACGATTGTATCGACGTGTTAAATTTCAACGCGACGGATGGCTTGAGCCCAAGCGCAGCAAATGATTGATGGTCATTGCCTGACGCTGCGTTCAACAAAACGCGGGCTGTGCGCGTCGCGGTTTCGGACTATAGGGACTTAGGACAGAGACAAGTGAGGCACTCATGGGCATGCTCCAGGCCGGCATTATTCCGGTGACACCTTTTCAGCAGAACTGCACGATCCTCTTTGATCCGGAGACCAAGGAAGGCGTCGTTGTCGATCCCGGCGGAGATGTCCCGGCTATCCTTGAGGCCATCAAGGAGAACGGTTTCAACATCAAGGAAATCTGGCTGACACACGGCCATCTTGATCATGCGGGAGGAGCCAAGGAACTCAAAGAGGCTCTGGGTACTGATATTGTCGGGCCGCACGAGGACGATCTTCCTCTGCTGCAGCGGATCGAGACACAGGCGCAAAAGTACGGTCTGCCGACCGGCATGCAGAATGTCGTTCCCGATCGCTGGCTAAAGGATGGCGAGAAGGTTTCCTTCGGGGAGCATGAGTTCGAGGTTTATCACACGCCCGGCCATGCGCCTGGCCATGTTATCTATTTCAATCGCGCGCAGAATTTCGCCCATCTCGGAGATGTGCTTTTCAACGGCTCGATTGGTCGGACGGATCTGCCGGGGGGGAACCACCAGCAACTGCTCGACTCGATCCGCGACAAGGTTTTGCCGTTGGGCGATGACGTCGGCTTTATCTGCGGGCATGGCCCCGGCAGCCGTATCGGCGACGAGCGGCGCAGCAATCCCTTCCTGCAGGGGATTTAGTGCAAAAAAGAAAAGCGCCGCTGAGAGGCGGCGCTTTGTGTGTCTGATCATGCGGGCCAGCGGTTAGCCGGCGTTGCAGAAGTGGCTGCGGCCATCGTTGCCGATAAATGTGCCGCTGCGCGGATCGAACGACCGGTAGCGATAGGAGCAATAGCGTTCCCATTGCGGCGTCCACGGCTCCAGGCCGGCGGCGACGGGGCGATAGTAGCGGGGTGGGGGAGCGCGATAGACCGGTACTGCTTCGTATTCCGGCTCATAGACTGGAGGATCGATGTAGCGCGGCTCATCGTAACGCGGAGCGCTGGCGATGGCAGACCCGACGATCAGGCCCGTTGCCAGGCCGACGGCGCCGCCAACAAGCGCGTCGTCGCCCCGGTGATGACGATGCCAATCATCGGCCGACGCAATGCCGATCGACGACACGGTAAGGGCAGCGGCGGTTGCCGTCATTAGGAGCGTTTTCGCAAGCCTGTTCATTTGTCTTTCCCTGTTTCAAACCGATTCCGGTTTTGCACCTTGATGATGGCAAGGTAAGGGCTGCGGTCTGAATGCAGGCTGAATGACAAAACCCGGCATCGCTGCCGGGCTTCAACTCGAATTGACAGCGTTGGCTGGAAGCTCAGCCTGCGATCTGCAGGTTGACAGCCTTGGGGCCCTTGCCGCGGCGGTCCGGCTCCGTGTCGAAGCTAACCTTCTGGTTTTCTGTCAGTCCGGCCAAGCCAGAAGCCTGAACGGCAGAAATGTGTACAAAGATGTCGGCGCCGCCTTTGTCCGGCTTGATAAAGCCGAAACCTTTGTCGGTGTTGAAGAATTTTACAGTGCCAGTCTCGGCCATGCGTCAGGTCCTTTTATCTCCGCCCGCCATCCACACGGGCAGCATCACTGATATTGCCTCCTCGCGGAGACGTTAGCAGGCAATTATTGAAATGTGAGAAAAAGGTCCCCTCTAGCTCAACCAGTTCGCCACGGAACTAACGCCCGCTTTGTCGGAACTGGCTGACCGGAATATTAGCGTCTCCGGCGCGCAAATTCTTAAGGACTTCCCATGCTCGCAAAATGCCCGAACACGGCGAGATTGCTGCGATTATTAAAATTTGGCAAGCAAAAGTTTTTTAACGCGTCTGTGCCGGCGCGTCCCTCTGAGCGGCATTTTCGCGCGTTTCAAGCAAAATTTTGTCGGCCGGCTGCCGCGGATCAACGCTTTGTATCGTTGGCAATATAGTTTGGGAGCAGATTTTGCCAAAAATGCAACGCTAACGCGACTGCGCAAAAGCTAAAGTTTTTTTGTTTTCCTGACGTTCAACCCAAATTTGGGCTCGGTTTCAGTCTGTCCGAAGCGCGTCGGCGCGCTATTTCGGGAACCACTTCAACCAGAAGCATAGCGGCAAACATCAGTGCGCATCCGGCGTAGCCGAGCGGTGGCATGGTTTCCCCCAGCAGCAGGGCGCCGAGTGAGGCGCCGAAGAGTGCTTCAGAAGACAGGAAGATCGCTGCCTGTGACGGTGTCGTGTAGCGCTGGCCGACGATCTGCAGCGAAAAGGCGACACCCGAGGAGAACAGCCCGACATAGAGGATCTCCGGGGCTGCTGCCCACACCGCCGCCCAGCTGATCGGTTCGACAACGATGGCAACGGCCAGCGCGCAGGCGCCGGTAACGGCAAGCTGGGCAGTCGAAAGTGCGAACGGACGGCCGGTTTCGGATACCGTCGTGCCCGCCAGAGTGATCTGCCCAGCCCAGAAGATAGCACAAACGACTGTCAGCAGGTCGCCGGTTGTGAGTGCCGAAAGCTCACCGCCCGACAGCATATAGATACCGGAAACGGCCATTATCGCCGCCGGCCAGATGATCCAGTGCGGCGAACGGCGAAGGAACACGACGGCGATCAATGGGACGATCACAACGTACAGGCCTGTGATGAAACTCGAGTTCGTCACCGTCGTGGTCTGCAGGCCGATCTGCTGGGTCGTGGCGCCTCCGAACAGCGCAAGACCTGTCAGCAGGTAGAGCTTGAGATGGCGCGGCGCGGTCTTGACCGGCGCCTTGCGCGCCTCAAGCAGCATGAACGGCAGGACCGCCACTGCGGCGATCGTGAAGCGCAGGCCAATGAACCAGAACGGACCGATAGACTTCATTGCCGTCGACTGTGCGACAAAGCCGCCGCCCCAGATGGCAGCTGCAAGCAATAGAAGGAGGTTCGCCTGAATGCGCGTCATTTCATCCTCGGTGCGGGAGCGGGAGAGTATGGGCGAGCGTTAGCAGTTGCCTTTCGTTTGGGCAAGGGTGAAGAATGCCGCCATTGCCCGGCGCCTGAGAGCAAACGGATGGCAACGAAAGCGGTTTCATCGGCGGACGAAAAGGCTGCGACGCTGCAGCAAGGACATGCGTCGCCGGCGGGGTACTCCGGTAGTTCGCTGACGCGGAAGCTGGGCCTCAGGGAAGGGCAGTCGGCGCTGCTGATCGGCGTGCCGGAGATCGCCGAGATAAAGGGTTTTGATCATTTCGCTTCCGTCGAGACGGAGCTGCCATCCATGATCGAGCGTCGCTTCGACTACGGTCACGTTTTCGAAACCCGCCGGCTGGTGCTGGAAAGCATGGCACTGGCTTTGTCCGGCGTTCTCAAACCCGACGGGATGCTTTGGATTTCCTGGCCAAAAAGAGCTGCGCGGGTGCCGACGACTATCACCGAAGACGAGCTGCGATCGATTTTCCTTCCTCTAGGACTGGTTGACGTCAAAGTCTGCGCCGTAGACGAGACATGGTCGGGCCTGAAGTTTGTGATCCGAAAGGAACTACGCGCCAGCCTCTAAGCTTCGCATCAGCCATTGTTGGCCGGCGCTCGGGACACTCTCAGCAAGGCGCCATCGTCTTCGTCCGTAAGGATCAGCAAGGCGCCGTCGGGTGCAACGACGACATCTCGCATGCGCCCGTAGGAACCATCGAACATTCGCTCCTCGGCGACGAAGGCTCCGCCATCATCGCGCTGCATCCGCGAAAGCAGCTGGAACTTCAGCGCCGCGACGAGAAAGTTGCCGTTCCATTCGGGGAACATCTTGCCGCGATAGATGGCCAGTGCACCCGGTGCTATGGACGGGTCCCAATAGTAGAGGGGCTGTTCAAGACCTTCCTTGGCAGTGCCTTCGCCGATCTCGGCGCCGGAATAATCGCGGCCATAAGTAATGATCGGCCAACCGTAGTTCTTGCCAGGTTCTATGAAGTTGATTTCGTCACCGCCGCGGGCGCCGTGCTCGACGGTGTAGAGCTTGCCGTCGGCGGCATCAAAGGCGATACCCTGCGGATTGCGATGGCCTTTCGACCAGATCTCCGGAAGTGCCTTGGCGCCATCCTTGAAGGGATTGTTATCGGGAATGCTGCCGTCAGCGTTGATATGGATTATGGAGCCGGCATCGTCCTTCCAATCCTGGGAACGATCCCTGTCTCCGCGGTCGCCGATGCTGATGAACAGCGAGCCGTCCTTGGCAAAGGCGATACGCGAGCCGTACTGGATATTGCCACTGGTAAAACGCTTCATGGCAAAGATGGATTTGAGGTCGTCCAGCCTGGTTCCGTCTTCCGACAGAGTGGCGCTGAAGACCTCGGTGCCGGATCCACCCTTGGCCCTTATCGCAGCGGTGAGGAACATCGTGCGGCTCGTCGCAAAATCCGGTGCGAGCGCAACGTCCAGCAGCCCGCCTTGGCTGCGGGCGCTGACGGCCGGAACGCCGGCAATAGGAGCCGAGAGCTTGCCGTCACGGATGATGCGCAACCGTCCCGGTCGTTCTGTGACGAGATAGGAACCGTCGGGAAGCACCTCCACGGCCCAAGGGTGCTCGAGCCCTGTCGCAATCGCATCGACCTGAACCTCGACCGTTTTCGTCTTGACGATATCGGCGGAGAGGCTTGGGGAGGCAGCGAGGGCCGCGGTTGCAAGGAGAAAGCCGAATTGAAGCCGTGCAAGTGTTGTCATGGTCCGTCCCATTGCCAGTCCTGATCAACGTGGAGCGTCGGCGAACTGCTTCAACCTTATTCGTCTGCGGATAACAGCTTTGTGTTTGTCGAGGGCACCGCGCCTGTTGGCTGCGGATCGACGAGTTCCGCTCCGACGATGTAGCGCAGCGGCCCGCGTTCTGTCGCGCCGAAAGGCCAGCACGTTGCGAGCACAAGATGACGGCCCTGTGCTGCCGGATCGATCCCGCTCTGATCCCATGGCACAATGCGACCTTCGCCTGCTTTGAAGGTCATGACCCTGCCGTCGCGGCGTGTGACCTCGATCTCATCACCTGGCTTGACGTCCTTCAACCAGCGGAAATGGGTGTCGCGATGGGCGGCAATGACGGAGGTCCCTTCGTCGCCGGGCTGGGGCGTATTGGCGAGCCAGGCGGGGCCAAAGGCCAGAGCCTCGCCGGAAGCGCCGGAAAGGACGATCGCATGCTTGCCAAGGCGAGGGGCGGTCACCTCCGCCTCGGTCGTGAAATCTGCCCAGGGCCAAGGCTTGGTCTCTTCGCCGCGAAGTTCGGCGGCAAAGGCCCGCTTCAGGAGAATCTGCGACAGTTCCGCTTTGGCCTTGATGTAGAGCCCATCGGCGACCAGTGCCGCTCCGTAGAGCGCGAGGGCGGCGATGCTGACGGCAATTGCCTTCTCGACGGTCGAGAGGCGGGGCAGCAGCGCGCGGCTATCTTGCGCCGTCGTGGCATCGTATGCGGTCGCCGCTGCCGTCGCCATGGCGAGCTCGAGATAGGTTGGAAGCGGGCCGAACTCTTCCGCTTCGTGGTTTCGAAATCCGGCTCGCTGGTGCACAGGCGTCATTGTCTGGCTCCAGTAATGACGCCGCGCACACGCCGGCGCCAGATTGCAAGCCCGCTAGCCGCCGTCAGCGCGGCTAGAAGCATGACGATACCGCGAACGATCTGCTCGTCAGCACGCGTTGCCGTCTGCGGCAGCTTTACCGACGAGGACTTCTGGGCGATCAACCCCGCTGCTTTTGCTGTCGGGGCAGCAGCGATACGCGATGACAGCAACTGAGCGAATTCCTGCTGCGGTTTTGCCATCGCATGATCGGGCGGGCTGACAGGCGCGGGCAGAGCTTCTTCGGCAGCGACCTTATCGAAATCCCAGCCGTCGGGTAGGTTGAGGGGCAGTTTTGCAGCGCCGACGGGCTCGCCTGCTGGGCGCGACGGAGTGACGTCGACTGCGACGAGGCTGGTCACGCGTGAGACGAGATGGTGGGCGAGCGCCACGGTCTCGATGTCCTTGTCGAGCAAAGCTCGGTCCTGCCGTTCATAGGCGCGGGCTTCGAGATCGTCGATCTTGCGGCGGGCCCAGAGCTTCGAAATTCCCTGGCCATCGGCAGCATTTGCAATATCCATGTCGACACGCCATGGCTGAACGCCGGTCTTGCCTACTATCTGGAGCTTTCCGGCGGGTTTTTCTTCCGGCAGTTCGGCGGTCAGGATGACGGGCTCGCCCGCATAGAGATCAGGCATCGGGTTCGGAGTAATGTTTTCGGCTTTGATGCCTTCAAAGGTTGCCGCGATGTCGGTCATTGCCGGGTTCTGGAGTTTTGCGAAGAGCTCGCCCATGCGGCTTGCGACCTGGTCTGTAGAGCCGATCTGGGTGAAGGTGCCGCGGCCCATCTCGGCAGCCTTGGTCATGAAATAGGAGTTCGGCGCGGTGCCGATGCCGACTGTGAAGACGCGAGCGTCGCCACGGCTTCGGCTGATCTCGGCAAACAACTGCTGTTCATTGCCGATTGCGCCGTCTGTCAGGAATACGACCTGGCGAAGCGCACCGTTGGCGACAGGGCCCTGGTTTCGCAGCGCATCCTGCAGCGCAGGCAGCATTTCTGTGCCGCCATCGGCGGTCAAACCTCGGACATAGGCCACGGCCTTCTCCCGATTGTCGGGCGAGGCGGAAACGAGGCCGTTGAAGTAGTCGGTCATCGTGTCGTCGAAGCGGATGACGTTAAAGCGGTCGTCGGCGTTGAGCTTCGAGATGGCGAGCGCCAGGCTTTCCTTGGCTTGCTCGATCGACGGACCTGACATGGAACCGGAATTGTCGATCACGAAGACGACTTCGCGCTTGGCCACTGGCGATGATGCATCGGTTGTCAGGGGCGGTGTTACAAAGGCGAGCAGATAGCTCTTGCCGTTGATAACCTCGCGGAAGAGCCCGGCGCTTGGTGTCTTGCCGGGCGGGGCCTTCCAGCTGAGTTCGAAGTCCTTGTCGGCCGGAACGCTCTCGCCCTTCAACGAGATCATGCGGTTCTGATCGCCATCCTGTTTGATCTCGACGTCATGGAAGGAGGATTTCACGTCGCCGAGCGGAAAACCGGCCTTGAGATTGACCGAGAGTGCAACGGGGTTGATCTTGGCGTTCTCACGCGGATCTAGAACCGGCGCTTCGATTTTCTCGCGATTTTCCACCGGATCGTTTGGAAGCGCGAAGCCTGCGCCGTTGTTGAACTCCACAGTCTGGACGATCGGCGCCGGATTGTAGCGAGGGGCGACGACCATCGGGAAGCGTAGCGAGAACTCGCCGCCCGATTGGTGGACGGCCTGCTGGTATTCGATCTGCACGACGACCGTTTCGCCGGGGCCGATGTTGGCGACCTGGTTGGTGAAGATGTTCGGGCGCTGCTGTTCGAGAAGAGCCGCCTTCTTGCCATCGGCCTTTGCTTGTTCGTAGATTTCGCGCGCTTCCTGACGCGGCTTGATCTGGCCCTCGATGAAGCGCTCGCCGATCTGCATCTTCAGCACATCGACGGCCGAGCTTTCCGGCAGCGGAAAGACGTAAGTGCCCTCGACCCAACCCTTGCTCGGATTCTGGAACCGCTGTGTGACCTTGACGCGGGCGATGGGGCCGGAAACGTCCATCTGCACGTCGGTCTTCAGACGTGGTGCTTCGACGAAAAAGCCGGGCTCCTTGGCGGGAAAGAGGAGGGAGCCGCTGTTGACGTCGTTCGGTCGAACAAGGCCGGCGAGCTGCTCGACCTTCTGCCGGCCTTCTTCTGCGTAAACCGTCGTGACGAGCCCGAACGTCATAAGGATCGACGCGGCGAAAGCCACGAATGCAACCAGCAATGAGATGGATACGCGACTGGCGCGCAGGCGCCTTATGACAAGCTCGTCTTCCAGAAACATGGTATGCCCTCAATAACCAATGTCGGATGCAACAAAATGCGGCTTCGATCTCGGCGCGCTCGCGACCGAATTGCGGCATGGCGCGGCATTTGTTGCGGCCAATTCGTGGCAAAGCCGGAAAATGGCGAAGTTTTTGATTTCAGGGCTTAAATCGGGCTCTCTTCAGAAACTGATTCAAGAGCTTCGCAAAATGATTCATCGCGTCGCGTGGGCGATGTCGCGAATCGGCAATCGCCTGAGTCAACCGATCACGAAGAATCATTGGCCCCATCACGCCTTTGCGCTTGAAATGCCAGTCTACATTGGACATAGACCTTAGCGCAGAATTCCGGTCCCGGCCTTCTGCTCAAATCAACCGTATAGGACCGATATCATGGCCTTTCTTGCCGATGCTCTTTCCCGTGTGAAGCCTTCAGCCACTATTGCCGTTTCCCAGAAAGCGCGCGAGTTGAAAGCCAAAGGACGCGACGTGATCGGCCTCGGCGCCGGTGAGCCGGATTTCGATACGCCTGATAATATCAAGAAGGCCGCCATCGACGCGATCAATCGTGGCGAGACGAAGTACACGCCGGTCTCGGGTATCCCTGAACTGCGCAAGGCGATTGCCGCGAAGTTCAAGCGCGAAAACGGCCTGGAATACTCCTGGGAGCAGACGATCGTCGGCACCGGCGGCAAGCAGATTCTCTTCAACGCCTTCATGGCAACGCTGAACCCGGGCGATGAAGTCGTCATTCCGGCACCTTACTGGGTTTCCTACCCGGAAATGGTGGCACTGTGCGGTGGCACGCCTGTCATCGTCTCCGCGACGCAGGAAAACAACTTCAAGCTCCAGGCTGCCGATCTCGACAAGGCGATCACGCCGAAGACCAAGTGGTTCATCTTCAACTCGCCGTCCAACCCGTCGGGCGCCGCCTATACGCATGACGAACTCAAGGCTCTGACCGATGTGCTGCTCAAGCACCCGCACGTCTGGATACTGACGGACGACATGTACGAGCACCTGACCTATGGTGATTTCAAGTTCGTCACGCCTGTCGAAGTCGAGCCGAAGCTCTACGAACGCACGCTGACGATGAACGGCGTCTCCAAGGCGTACGCGATGACCGGTTGGCGCATCGGCTACGCCGCGGGCCCGCTGCAGCTCATCAAGGCCATGGACATGATTCAGGGTCAGCAGACCTCGGGTGCGACGTCGATCGCTCAGTGGGCTGCGGTCGAGGCGCTGAACGGCACGCAGGATTTCATTCCCGAGAACAAGAAGATCTTCGAAGGTCGCCGCGATCTCGTCGTGTCGATGCTGAATCAGGCCAAGGGCATCTCTTGCCCGTCGCCAGAGGGCGCGTTCTACGTCTATCCTTCCTGCGCGGGCCTGATCGGCAAGACTGCGCCGTCTGGCAAGATTATCGAAACGGATGAGGATTTCGTGTCCGAACTGCTGGAATCAGAGGGCGTTGCCGTTGTTCATGGCTCGGCGTTCGGTCTTGGCCCGAACTTCCGCATTTCCTATGCGACCTCGGAAGCTCTGCTCGAGGAAGCCTGCAAGCGCATCCAACGCTTCTGCGGCGCCTGCAAGTAAGCAATTCGGGAACGACCACAAAACCCCGCCGGAAACGGCGGGTTTTTTGTTAGTCCGCACGCTGCCAATCGGCTGAGGTGAAAAACTTACCGAATTCCCGGCGAGGAGCGCCAGGTTCCGTACCTGGTACCGCAGCACGAGGGGCGGTCCGGTGGCATCGTTTCAACCAAGCGAACGTCCCAAATGAGCGGCAGGTCCTTGGTCATTCCTTGACGGGCGTTGCATCGGACGATTTCCCGGCCCGTGCGTGGGCCTCCTGCTCAAGGCGCATAGCTCTCAGTCGAGCAGTCTTCTCATTTCTGGCGGCAGCGACGGCGTCGATTTTCAATGCTTCCTGCGTGCGGGACAACATCTGTGTCTGTGTCAAGTCAAACGCAGCTTCTGCGCGTTCGCGGTTTTTACTCCATGGTTCATGCATGCGATAGTCCTCGTTGTTGGGTTGGTTTTCGGTACGGGCTTTGGCGCGGGCGAAGGAACTGAGATCGATCGGCTATCTGAAATCCGACAGTTTCAGGACGATCAAATTCTCTCGTTTAGAGCCATAGACGCGTTCGGCGACATCGATGATTTTGGTTCGAAGCCCATCAAATGCTGCGAGATAGTCGCATTCCGACGTCGCAGCCGGGGCGGGTCCATTCGTCAGAACATCGATATCCAGAGAAAAACGAATCTCGAACATGCCGTCGTGGCCGAGGAAGCGGATGCGCCTGGCGGTTTCGTCATAGCTTCGGGCGCGGTTCGGAAATGCAATTGCCATAGTGTGCCGCCCTGTTCCTTTGTTGGATCGCGTTGTCGGGGAGATTGCCACCGCGCCGCCTTTCGGTCGCATCACTCACCGGTGCCGGCATCCTTGGCCAGCGCAGTTTCGATTTCCTGCAAAGACACGCTCAGTCGCTGCCTGGTGCCGATGTGCGTTGCGATCGCCGGTATTTCGAGGTGGGTGCCGGTTCTCCTGAAGGCGGAGAACGACAGGCCTTCGATCTCTTCCTCCTCGACGATCAGCCGATAAGTGCCAGCTTCCAAAGGGATCATCAGCGCGCTCAGAACGAACGGATGGGCGAACGTTACTTCAGTTTCTCTGGTGCGTTCCGTCATGGTGACCTCGATGAATGGCTAATGATAAGACGGCTTCAAAATGCCCTTACCAGAGCACACCCCTCAAGGTGACATACGTGATGAATGCCAGACTGATTGCCGGCGTCGATCGGATAAGAAAATTGCCGTAGCGGAAGCGTAGAACTTCCCGCATCGCATTTTCCATAAACTGTATGCTGGAGGCGGAAGACATGCTGTCCTCCTTGTGTTGGGGCTGGAACGCTTTTTATCGTCCGCACCCGGCAGCGCCCGTTTCAGATGCTGCCGATATCATAGAGATGGTGTGCAGGCACACGAATTACAAGATCTGCTCTCCGAGCCGTCGCGACGGATCGATCGAACAGGTGCTGCAAAATCAAAGTCCCAATGCCGACAACATAAGGAACGTTGCGAAGAGAATGAAATGCGTCATGCCTTCGATGGCATTGGTTTCGCCGTCGTTGAGGTTGATGGCTGCGGCAATCAGCGTGATCGCCACCATCACGGTCTGGACCGGTGTCATGGCCATAATGAAGGGTTGGCCAGTGTATAGAGCAATCGCCTCCATCACCGGCACCGTGAGGATGACAGTGGAGAGCGAAGCACCCATGGCGATGTTGACGGTCGCCTGCATCCGGTTGCGCAGCGCCGCACGCAGCGCCGTCAGGATTTCGGGTGCAGCGGAAATCGCTGCGACGACGATGGCGGTCAGGGCAACGGGAGCGCCGGTACCCCGCAGGCCCTCCGTCATGAAGGTGGCCATAAACTCGGCAAGAAGGCCGATAATGACCACGCCGATCAGGATCGTCGCGATCGAAGCGGCGGTGGACTCTTCGGTCGAATGCTCCGCCGGATCGGTCTTCTTCCGCTCGTTGCGAGGGTAAGCATAACTGAAGAAGTAGCTGTGCTGACCGACCTGCATGCGCAGGAAAAGGCCATAGAGGGCGATCATCGCCACGATGGTGAAGGCGGAATAGTAGTGCCACTTTTCCGCCGGTACGAATTCCGGAACGATCATCGAGATGCCCATGGCAGTCAGGATCATGACGCCATACGTTTTTCCCGAGTTGTCGTTGTATGGTTGCTCGCCGTGCTTCAAGCCGCCGAGCAGGGCGGCAAGGCCGAGGATGCCGTTAATGTCGAGCATAAGGGCGGCGTAGATCGTGTCGCGAACGAGTGTTGGCGAGCTTTCGCCGCTCATCATGATGGCGAGGATGATCACCTCCACGGCAACGGCCGACAGAGTCAGGATCATCGTGCCGTAGGGGTCGCCGACCTTGATTGCCAGGATCTCCGCATGATGGGCGACGCGAACCGACGCAAAGACGATTGTGGCGACAAGGGCTGCAGCCGCTATAAGCGACATGCCGCGCCCCATCCCAAGAACCGCATGCTCCGATAGATAGGCGATAGCGGCGACGGTGATCGCCAATAGCAGGAGCTTTTCGTCTTTCAGTCGCGACACGAGTTCCACCGACGGCTCCGATCTTGATTCATCTGGCAAGTCTAAAGCGATGATTTTGCATGGCAAGCGAGGACGGGGAGGGAGCGCGTTTGCAGTCTTGAGAATTTAATGGAATACTAACGCATCGGTCAGCCGGAAGCATATCGCGGCGCCTACTCGTCTCTTCAACGCGGCCCGCGCAGAACTGGATGCAATCCGGTCAGTGTTCGAGCGCGAAACAAGAAGAAGAGGAGTGAAATGCATGGTCAAGGTGGTCTACGAGGTCGTTCCTCACGACGGGGGCTGGGCCTACCGGTTGGGCGGTGTCTATTCCGAGGCATTCCCGACACACTCCGAAGCGCTCGAAGCAGCCCGTATCGTTGCGGCCGAACAGCAGGTTGGCGGTGATTCCGCGGAAATTAGCTGGCAGGATGACAAGGGTAAATGGCATGAGGAGTATGCCGAAGGCGGTGACCGGCCGGAGACGGAGGTTGTCGACGGCACTTGGAAAAGCCATTCCAGCGAAGCCTCGCCCCGCGCATGAGCATGGCATGTCATCGTCTATGCGATGATTAGCCCGGGCGCTTGCGCGCCGTTTCCTTCACGTAGTTCGTCAGGCCGTCTACCAGCGCGTCGAACGTGACGCGGTAGCGGCGTGCCGTTTTGATCCCCTCATGCATGACAACCCAGGTGTCGAGAGGTATCCGGAAAAGCTCCGGCAGGACAGGCAGCAGATCCGGGTCTCGTGCTGCAAGGCCCGTCTGGCAAATGCCAATGCCCAAGCCAGCGCGAATTGCGGAGATCTGGCCGAGGGGGTTGTCACTCTTGAAAGTGAAGGCGAGGCCGTCCGGCAATGGAAAGCGCGCCAGCATGGTTCTGATGTAGGCGGTCTGTCGGTCGAAACCGACAAGGCGGTGTCGCGACAGGTCGGCAATCTCCTGCGGCATGCCATGCTCCTCGAGATAGCGACGGTGGGCGTGAAAGCCGAGCGGTATCTCGCCAATGTGGCGGCCGATGAGCTGTTGCTGGACTGGCACTGCCATTCTCACGGCAATATCTGCCTCAGGATTGAGAAGGTCCTCGATTGCGTCCGATGCCGAGAGTTCGATGTTCAGGTCCGGATGCGCCGCCATGAGAGGCACGAGCAAGCGCGGTAGAACCTCGACGCCGATGACCTCGCTGGCACTTATCCGGACGGTGCCGGCAACCCGCTCCCGATGTCCCGAGGCAGTTCGCAGCAGGGCGGCGGATGTCGCTGCGAGCGTTTGGGCATAGGGCTTCAATTCAACCGCAGCATCGGTTGGCAGGAGACCGTTCGGCGAGCGGACGAAAAGCTGTGAACCGATTGCTTCCTCCAACGCATCGATGTGCCGTCCGACCGTCGGTTGAGTCAGACCCAGTTCACGCGCCGCCGCAGAAAGCGATCCGTGTTCCAGCACGGCCAATAGCGTTCGATAGAAATGCCAGTCAGGTTCCCTGATCATATATTTATGTATCTCTACGGCACGAATTTCGTCAATTCTGTTTAGGTGAGGACGACGGCATGATTGGCTCGGTTGAACGTGACGGAGATCATCATGACGGAACAGAATCGACAGATTGCACTCGTGCTCGGGGCAACAGGCGGGATCGGAGGTGAGGTAGCTCGGAAGCTCGCCGCTCGCGGTTGGCAGGTGAGGGCATTAAGCCGGGATGCAGCAAGGGCCCGCTTGAACGCACCTGACTTCGATTGGGTCCAAGGCGACGCGATGAACGCCAACGATCTGGTGACCGCAGTACAAGGAGCCAGCCTTATCATTCACGCAGTCAATCCGCCGGGCTATCGTGATTGGGAGAAGCTTGTCCTTCCGATGCTCGATAATACCGTCACGGCCGCCCGTTCGGTCGGCGCGCGCATCGTTTTGCCGGGCACTGTCTATAATTTCGGACCGGATGCCTTTCCGCTTTTTCGTGAAGACAGCCCGCAACATCCCGTGACGAAGAAGGGAGCGATCCGTGTCGAAATGGAAAGGCGATTGGAGGCAGCCTCGCGCACCGGCGTACCTGTCATTATTGTACGCGCCGGTGATTTTTTCGGGCCGGGCGCCGCCAACAGCTGGTTCTCGCAAGGCATGGTCACACCGGGAAAGCCGGTGAACGCCGTCAAGAACCCGGCACGGCGCGGTGTCGGGCATCAATGGGCCTATCTGCCCGATGTTGCAGAAACGATGGTCCGTCTCGTCGAATGCGGCGATCGACTGCCGTCCTTTGCCGTCTATCACATGGACGGCTTCTGGGACGTCGATGGCTACCAGATGGTGGCCGCTATCGAGCGGGTGGCCGGCCACACTGTGAAAGCACGGGCCTTTCCTTGGTGGGTCGTGCCGCTGGCCGCCCCGTTCGTCACCTTTATGCGTGAGTTGAGGGAGATGCGTTATCTCTGGCAGCAACCGCTGCGGATGTCGAATGAACGATTGGTCTCGGAACTCGGCAGTGAACCGAACACGCCCATCGACGAGGCTGTTCGCGCCGCCCTGGTCTCGCTCGGCTGCCTACCAACAGCAGTGCAGACGCCCAAAGCGCGCCCTCTCGTGCAAGCAGTCCACTAGGCCTGTTTAGGGTTGCATGGCCAAGACATCTGCGGATAGCTTTTGAAATAGAGCGCGTTTGCCGTCACGGCGCGCGTAACCGAAGCCGCCGGTTCACAGAGCGTCCAATGGAAGTGGATGGGAAGACCGGTCTGGTCGCGCGATGGGATGATCGCGGTCGCCAATGCGCATAAAGGCAAGGTGAAGCTCACCTTTGCTCATGGGGCGAGCATCCCGGATCCCGACAAGCTCTTCAACGCAGGCCTCGAAGGCAATGCGCGGCGCGCCATCGATTTCTTCGAGGGAGATCAGATCAATGCAGCTGCTCTCAAAAAACTCGGGCGCACCGCTATCGACTACAACCAAAACCAAAACCACTTGAAGAAGAACGCCTCCACGAAATCGCGCAGAAGCAAAGAGGCATGACGTCTGCCACCGTCTGTGGGCGTACTGGATAGAAAGCGTTCTTAGCCCGACTGCAGTTCCGCCATCCCAATGCGCGCGATGGCGAGGGGGCTTTCAGCCAGTTCCGTCGATCCGTCGCCGAGAAACCATGCAGCCGACAGGCCCGAATAGGCTACAATCCATTGCAGCAGCTGTTTCGGCTTCAGCCCAGTTTCGGTTGCGACGATCCGGAGTTGCTTCTGTAGACGGCCGGGGGCGGTTACTGTTGGTAGATCCTCGTTGGCGAAGATGTTGGCATAGTCATAGGCACGGTGGCCGACTAGGCCTTTCGGGTCGATAGCCAGCCAGCCCCGCTGCTCGAAATCGAGAACGTTGCTGTGGTGAATGTCGCCATGCAGCGCCACGGGATCGCTATTGTCGGCAAGAACTATTTCGGCGATGCGGTTGCACTGAACCAGAATGCCGCCATGGGCACGAGCTGCCGGCTCGAGATCACGAAACCAGCGGGCAAGCGGAATGAGCTCCGGCACGGGCTGTTTGCGTGGGGCGTGAAGCTTCGTGACGGTGCTGCACATGATGCGGGTCGCCGCATCGTCCGCACCGTCGATTGCCATCGCGAGAAGCGACCGGCGGCCCATTGCGCGCTCGAGGAGAACCGCCCCGCTGTCGTGTGCGTACACCCTGGCCGCACCGACGCCGTCCCACCATTGCATCAGGGCGCCGCCAGCCCGCTCGGCCTCGTCCCTCGAGATTTTCAGCATCGCGGGTTTGCCGTCCCAGAGGACGGGCAGGAGGTCGCTTGAATGAGTAACGATCGGTTCCCCGTCGACGGTTAATTGCCAGCGGTTGATGTGCGATTCGAACATGGCGTCATGCTAGCTGTGCGCTGGAAAAAGAAAATCCCGCCAGATGGCGGGATTTCCGTTCGTCGATGTGGGCTCAGGCGGCCTTCTCGTGCGTTGGATAGTCAACGTATCCGGTTGCACCGCCACCGTAGAAGGTTGCCTGGTCGGGGCCGGCGAGGGGCGCATTGTCCTTCAGGCGCTGGACGAGGTCTGGATTGGAGATGAAGGGCTTGCCGAAGGCAACGAGATCGGCGCGGCCGCTCTCGACAGATTCGATCGCCATGTCGCGGTCATAACCGTTGTTGACCATCCAGCTCGCCTTGCCGCCGGCCTTCTCATAGGCGTCGCGCAGTGCGCTATAATCGAAGGGCTTGTCGCCCTGCTGATAATTGCGATCACCACCGGTCGCGCCCTCGACGATGTGGATGTAGGCGAGGTCATACTTTGCGAGGCCTTCCACCACGTAGGTGAAGATGGATTGCGCGTTAGGGTCGGCGGAGTCGTTTGCCGGCGTTACGGGCGAAATGCGGATGCCGGTACGGCGAGCGCCGATCTCCGCGGTGATCGCATCGACGACTTCGAACAGGAACCGGGCGCGGTTCTCTACCGAGCCGCCATACTGGTCGGTGCGGTCGTTGATGCCGGAGCGCAGGAACTGGTCAATCAGATAGCCGTTGGCGGCGTGAATCTCGACGCCGTCGAAGCCGGCCTCGATCGCGGCGCGAGCTGCCTTTCGGTAGTCCTCGACGATGCCCGGTATTTCTGCTGTCTCCAGAGCACGCGGCTCGGACGTCGGTGCGAAGCTTCCCGTACCATCCGGGTTGACGAGATAGGTCTTGGATTTTGCGACCGTGTTTGTCGATGAGACCGGCTTGCCACCGTTGGGCTGCAAGGTCGTGTGCGAGATACGCCCGACATGCCACATCTGGACGACGATCTTGCTGCCTGCCGCATGCACGGCATCGGTGACACGCTTCCAGCCGTCGAGCGCCTCCTTGGAGTAGAGGCCGGGCACGTCGGCGTAGCCCTGGCCCTGATGCGTTATTGCCGTCGCCTCGGTGACGATCAGCCCGGCCCCGGAGCGCTGACGGTAATATTCGACGTTGAGATCGTTCGGGACAGCTCCGGGTGAACGGTTGCGTGTCAGTGGTGCCATCACGATGCGATTGCTGATGGCGATGTCGCCAACCGTTGTCGGTTCGAAAAGCTTGGTCATGGAGGTCCTTTCTTACTGCGGGAGGATCATTCGGCCGGTGCGGACGTGTCCGCTAGTCGGCGGAGGGTGGCGAAGGTTGTCGGGTCGCAATGGGCGGCGATAGCCGGTGTGGCGCGCCGATGGAAGCGTCCCATGCGAACAGCGGGGATCGAGCCGCATCGTCTACAGATCCAGAGAAAGTTGCTTGAGGAAGGCTGCAATGATCTCCTCGTTGCGTTTGTAGAAGATCCACTGGCCGACACGTCTTGTCGTGACGAGACCCGCGCGGCTCAATGTCCCGAGATGCGCGGAGACCGTCGATTGCGAAAGGCCGCAGCGCTCGAACTGGCTGGCGCATACGCCCATCTCAAGCGGATGCTCCTGCGAGGAGAAATGTTGCTCGGGATTTTTCAGCCAGCTGAGGATCTCCATGCGTATCGGATGGGAGAGGGCCTTCAGAATTTCGTCTTTTTCCATCGCCGTTCTTCGAACTGTAAATCGTCTCTAGGCGATATATGGATTTCACTTTGCCGATATACAAGTGATAACAGCGCAAGTTGCCGATAAATCTTCTGGCTAAAATTTGGGCAAAAAAAGAGGGCCACCGAAAAATCGGGGCCCTTATAGGTGTGAAGGTCAATAAACCTCCAGAGGGGAACAGCTAACGCAGTGGCACTGGGAGAGAAACCACCAAACGCATCAGCTGAGTGGGATATGATGCTTTGAGAGGCAGATTTCAATGCATGTTTGCGCATGCCTGCTATGCGCTGCACAATTTTCTGCTGCAGTGCGAAAAAATCGGGCAAAAAAAGAGGGCCACCGAAAGATCGGGGCCCTTATAGGTGTGAAGGTCAAAACCTCCAGAGGGGAACAGCTAATGCGGTGGAACTGGGAGGAAAAGCCACCGTGTGCATCAGCTATAAGCGATATGGTGTTTTAATGAGCAAACGGCAACCCCGTTTTATGCATGTCAGACATGCATACATTGCACGGCTTGTATTTCTGCACGAAGCAACTAGAAGTTCCAGTTGCGCGCCTTGCTGACGATGAAGTCACGAAATGCCTTGAGCTTGGCGGCGTTCTTCATTTCATCGGGATAGCAGAAGTAAGTGTCAAACGACGGTACGTCAGCATTGATCGGCAACTGTATGAGGCCCGGATCACGCCCGACGATGTAGTCCGGCATGCAGGCGATGCCCATGCCAAGCAGGCAGGCCCGCTTGATCGAGGTCTGGCTGTTTATCTGCAGATGCGGGAACCGCTTGTTGTCGGATGAGCGCCCGGCGACCTCGAGCCAGTTGACGTCAAGCAGGTAGCTCGGTGCGGGTTCGCCGAACGTAATGATGCGATGGTTATCGAGGTCTTCGACCGTCTGCGGCTCGCCGTGGCGGTTAATGTAGGAGGGGGCCGCATAGACGTGCATATGGACAGTGAACAGCTTGCGCTGAATCAGATCTGACTGCACCGGCTGGCGCAGGCGGATGGCACAGTCCGCATAGCGCATGTTCACATCAACTTCCTCGTTGTCGAGGATCAACTGGATCTGGACATCCGGATAGAGTTGCATGAACTCCTGGATCTTGTCCGTCAGCCATCCCTGGCCGAGGCCGACCGTCGTGGTGACGCGCAGCTTCCCGGTCGGCGTTTCGGTCGTCTCGGTGAGCTGCATCTTCACCGTTTCAAGCTTCAGCAGCACGTCATGGGCGGTGCGATAGAGCAGTTCGCCCTGTTCCGTCAGGATCAGGCCGCGCGCATGGCGATGAAAAAGCTTGGTGCCGACGTCTTGCTCGAGCGCGCTTACCTGGCGGCTGATCGCAGACTGGGACAGGTGCAACTTATCTGCCGCATGCGTAAACGAACCCGCTTCGGCAGCTGCGTGAAAAATACGCAGCTTGTCCCAATCCAATGGCATTCCCCCACCCCTCATAGCCGATCCTACTCCGCGGCCACGGCGACGGGCATATGACCCGTCAGATATCGCTCCGCTTCGAGAGCGGCCATGCATCCCATACCGGCGGCTGTAATCGCTTGGCGGAAGGTGTCGTCGGTTACGTCGCCTGCGGCATAGACACCGTCCAGGCTGGTTGCCGTCGAATCGGGCGCTGTCCAAAGATAGCCATTGTCTTTCAGCTTCAGCTTGCCCTTGAAAAGCTCGGTTGCAGGCGCATGGCCGATCGCCACGAAAACGCCATGGACAGCAACGTCCGAGATTGCACCTGTACGTGTGTCACGCAGGCGAGCGCCAGTCACGGACGGCGGCATCGGCGGCTTGGCCGGCGTGCCGGTAATCTCTGCCACTTCAGTGTTCCAGAGCACCTTGATGTTCTCCTTCGAGAACAGGCGTTCCTGCAAGATCTTTTCCGAACGGAAGCTGTCGCGGCGGTGCACGACCGTCACCGACTTGGCGATGTTGGAGAGGTAGAGTGCTTCCTCGACGGCGCTGTTGCCACCGCCGACGACGATCACGTCCTTGTTGCGATAGAAGAAGCCGTCGCAGGTGGCGCAGGCCGAAACGCCGAAGCCTTGGAAATGCTGTTCGCTTTCAATGCCGAGCCATTTCGCCTTTGCGCCGGTTGCGATGATCAGCGTGTCGGCGGTCCAGATCTGGCCGCTATCGGTGCGGGCCACGAATGGGCGCTGGTTCATCTCGACTTCCGTGACGATGTCGTTGACGATCTCGGCGCCGACATGTTTGGCCTGCTGCAACATCTGGTCCATCAGCCACGGTCCCTGAATGGGATCGGCAAAGCCCGGATAGTTCTCCACGTCGGTGGTGATCATCAGCTGTCCGCCTTGCTCCATCCCGGCGATCAGCACAGGCTTCAGCATTGCACGGGCTGCATAGACGGCAGCCGTGTAGCCGGCAGGGCCGGAGCCAATAATGAGCACCTTCGTGTGGCGGGCGGACATGGGTATTTCCTTTCGACTGTCGGGAGGCGGCGGCTAAGAGGCGAATGCGGCCGTTTCGCGATCCGTTCGCCATTTATGAACGTCCAGTGCTTTTATTCAAGGGCAGCCTTGCGTTACCAACAAGGCTTTCTCGGCGGGGCGTGCAACAATCCATCACCAAGGTGAAACTTTCTTGCGAATTCCGTCGCTTTATATAGAAGCTGGCGATCACGAATTAAAGGAAGGACACGATCGTGCTTCGCGCCGAACTCGATGCCATCGATATAAAGATACTGCGTGAGCTGCAGGCGGACGGAAGGATGACCAACGTCGAGCTGGCCGACCGTGTAGGCATTTCGGCGCCGCCATGCCTGCGCCGCGTGCGCAAGCTCGAAGAAACCGGAGTCATCGAAGGCTATCACGCGATGTTGAACAGCCCGAAGTTGGGCTTCGACCTCGTCGCCTTCTGCATGGTTGGTCTGAAGCATCAGTCGGAGGCGAACCTCAAGGCGTTTGCCGCTGCGACGACCCAGTGGCCGTTGGTGCGACAGGCATGGATGGTGTCCGGCGACAGCGACTTCCTACTGCATTGCGTTGCCGAGAACCTCACGCGGTTTCAAGACTTCGTGATCGAGGTTCTGACGGCCAACGAGCACGTGGATACCGTGCGGACGATGCTGACGATCCGACAGGTCAAACGGGTTGGGCTCGTCGAGGTCTAGGCGGCCGACGAGCCAGAAGCAAAGCTCTAGGAATGGAGCGGCTTATGCCCTATGAGAAGCGTCTTGCTGGACCGTGCGCTGCGGGCGAAGATGCGAAGATTATTCTATGACCCAGTTGCCAATATCGGCGTTCATCATTTGCCAGAACGAAGAGGCCTATCTCGGCAAATGCATCGAAAGTCTCGATAAGTGCGCTGAAATCGTCGTAGTCGACTCCGGTTCGACTGATGGCACGATTCCTCTGCTTCAGTCTTACATCGACAAGGGCTGGCCAATCCGGCTGTTTCACGAGAAGTGGCGCGGATATGCCGCGCAGAAGCAATTCGCGCTGGATCAATGTACTCAGCCTTGGCGCTTGAATATGGATTCCGATGAACGGCTCGATGCGAACCTGCGGGCGCTGTTGCCGAACCTGATTGCCGCTTCCGACGATATTGTCGGTTGGCGGGTGGCGCGTCGGCCCTATCTCGTGGGGTACGGCTACACGCCCAAACTTGTGCACGAGCGAAAGAATCTGCGGCTGATCCGAAGAGGCGGGGGCGCTTACGATCTCACGCAAGCTGTTCATGAAGGCATCGTGCCGATCGGGCGGGTCGAAGATGCAAAGACTGGCAGCCTTCTTCACTACAGGCCGCTTGTTATCGATGAGCAGATTCTGAAAGAAAACAAGTATTCGACCTTGAAGGCCGATCAACACTTTGCGTTGGGAGAGGGGACTACCTTCCTCAAACTTATCTTCAGTCCGCCGATTTATTTCCTTCGTTTGTATTTCCACAATGGACTGTGGCGCTGTGGGCAATCGGGCTTTATCGAAGCCATGACCGGTGCAGTTTATGCCTTTCTAACGCAGGCGAAGCTCTATCAACGCCGGGCTACGGAGCGGCACCCGAACTTTGACGACGCAGGGAGGCACTAAGGCCAGGCGCGATGAAAGTGATGCATATCCATTTCGGCAAGGAGGGCGGGGCAGAGCGCTTCTTTGTCAACCTTGTCAATGCGCTCCACGACCACGGTATCGAGCAGCGGGCGCTTATTCGTCCCGATCGCAGCTGGCGCAAGGACATAGAAAAATGCGGCGAGATTTATGAGGGTACCTTCCGGCGCATTTCGCTTTCCCGTTTCATCCTGTCGGCACGGATGCGCCGCATATTGAACGATTTTCAGCCTGATGTGATCATGTCCTGGCAATTGCGCGCGAGCCGCTTCATGCCGCAATACAAGAAAGCCAGACGCATTTCGCGGCTTGGAGACTATCCGGAGCATCTCGGCTACTACCGAAATTCCGAAACGCTCATCTGCATTACGCCCGATATCGCCAAACGTGTCCGGGAACTTGGTTGGACACGCGGCGTCGAGGTAATTGCCAACTTTACGCGTTCTACTCCCGGCGAGCCAATCGCCAGAGAAGCACTGCAGACGCCCTCGGACGCTTTCGTTGTCATCGGTATGGGTCGCTTCGTAAAGCGGAAGGGCTTCGATGTTCTTCTAAAGGCGGTTGCAAGAACGCAGGGCGCGTTCTTGTGGCTGTTGGGCGACGGACCAGAGCGGGAGAATCTTGAAAAACTCACCGACGAACTTGGTCTGCGAGAGCGCGTGCGGTTTACCGGATGGCAGACCAATGCCTACGCTTACCTTGCTTCCGCCGACGTATTTACGGTGACCTCGTTGCATGAGCCGCTTGGAAATGTGTGCCTGGAGGGGTGGGGGGCAGGAAAACCCACCATATCCTCTCGCGCAGAGGGGCCGAGCTGGGTGATGACGGATGGCAAGGATGCTTTGATGGTCGATTGCGGCGATGTCGACGGGCTTGCTAGCGCAATCGCGCGCGTTCGCGACGAGCCGGCCCTGCGCACTTCGTTGATCGAAGGTGGCCAGGATACGCTCGCAAACCGCTTCTCCGAGGAAGCGATCACGCAGGCCTACATCCGTCTGTTTGAAACCGGGACGAGCGAACCGTGAGGGTGATGCATTTCCACTTCGGCAAGGACGGCGGAGCCGAGCGATTTTTTGTTCACCTTGTCAATGCTTTGGCTCGGCGCAATGTCGAGCAGAGCGCTGTGATACGGCCGAATCGGATCTGGCGGAAGGATATGCCGGCCTCGGTCCGAATTTCGGAAAGCAACTTCCGCAATCTATCGCTCGATCGGGTCATGTTGCCGCTACGAGTTGCCCTCTATGCGCGGCGAGTGAGGCCGGATGCGATCATGGCGTGGGCTCCTCGGGCGAGTGAATTGATGCCGAACTACAAGGGATGCATCAAGATCTCCCGACTGGGCGACTACCCAACGAATCTAAGCTACTTCAAGAATTCGGATATTCTCGTCTGCAACACGCCCGGGATCGCGGAACATGTGCGCGAGATCGGCTGGACGCGCGGGGTCGAAGTGATCTCCAACTTCACCGATACCGGTCAGGTTGCTCCTGTCGATCGTGCCTCACTCGATACACCGGCGGATGCGCCGGTTGTGATGTCGATGGGCCGTTTCGTGCCACGCAAGGAATTCGCGTTGCTGACAGCGGCGGTCGCGAAGCTCCCGGGCGTCTATTTGTGGCTCGCCGGCGAAGGTGAGGAGATGGAAAACGTCAAGAAAGTCGCGGTGGACCTTGGCGTGACGGACAGGGTTCGTTTTCTCGGTTGGCAGAAGGATACGCGTCCTTTTGTGGCGGCTGCCGATATCTTCGTCATGCCGTCGAACCACGAGCCGCTTGGCAATGTCATTCTGGAGGCCTGGGCGCAGGACAAACCCGTCGTTTCCAGCCGCTCCGAGGGGCCCTCCTGGTTTATGCGGGATGGCGACAATGGGCTTCTGGTTGAGATCGGTGACACCGATGGTTTCGCACAAGCCATTGAAAGGCTGATCAACGATCCGGCGCTAGCTGTAAAGGTTACGGCGGGCGGGCGCGAGACGCTGATGAAGCAGTTCTCCGAAGACGCAGTTACCAACGCCTATCTTGAGCTTTTCAAGCGCAAACCTTGAGGCGCTCAAAGCGACCGATAGACGCCGCCGAGCTTGCGGGCTTCCCCTTCGATACTGAAGCTGTTCATCGCATGAGTACGCGCACGGGTCGATGCCTGTTGCCGGCGGTTATCGTCGTCCATGAAGAGGCCGGAAGCTTCAACCATGGCGATGAGATCGTCGCGCGGGACGATGACGCCGGTTTCGTCGCTGCCCGTGACCAGCAGTTCCGGAAACGCGCCGACGTCGGTGGCGACGACGGGAACAGCTGTTGCCATGGCTTCGAGTGGTGTCAGACCAAAGCCTTCCCAGCGCTGCGGCGCAATGAAGAGGTCGAGTGTCCGATACCAATCGTTGATGTTGGTGTGCTCGCCTACGAAAAGAATGCGATCGGCCAGACCGGCCGTAGTGACGCGTACCTTCAGTTCCTTTTCGAACTCGAGGTGCTGGGCGGTTGCGCGTCCGGCAACAATGGCGATCCAATCAGGCCGGGCTGGCAGCAGGCGGATCATGCTATCGACGAAGAGGTCCGTGCCCTTCTGATGGCGGACGCGGCCGAAGCAGCCGGCGATCTTCTTTGTCTCGTCGAGGCCAAGTGCTCGCTTGGATGCTGCTTTGTCAGCTGCTGGCGAGAAGCGGGTGGTGTCTATGCCGTGCAGTACCACGGTGCTTGGTACTTCAAGATAGTTCGCGGTCTTGCCGCTGGTTGCAATGACTGCGTCCATCTTCGAAATCAGCCATTTCGTCCAGCCGGTGTGGCGGCGTTGGGAGGCTGAGGTGAAGACGATCTTCAGCGGCATGCGTAGGACATCGCGCATCAGGATGGCTGGCAGCATCTCGATATTGCGCCGGGCGTGCCATATGCGGAAAGACCGGCCGCGCGGCGCGCGCCACAGTTTCGGTAGATCGCAAAAGCGAATGTGCGGTAAAGATGCGGGCAGGCCCGGCCCAAGAGCTGCGATCTTCTCGCCGAGCGCGCGCTGGACCGGGATCAACTGAATGATGGTGGAGGTGACGCCGGAGAGCCGTTTTTTGAAGTTCGGCGCAATAATCTCGACGTCACTGATGTTGACGATAGCCGGTGGGCTGTGACCGTCCACGGATCAATCAGCCCCAGGAAATGGAAAGGACTTCGTAGGCCTTGGAGCCGCCGGGTGCATTGACTTCGATGGAGTCGCCAACTTCCTTGCCGATCAGCGCACGCGCGATTGGCGAGGAGATGGAGATACGTCCCGCCTTGACGTCGGCTTCCTGGTCGCCGACGATCTGATAGGTCTTTTCTTCCTCGGTGTCCTCATCGACCAGCTTCACCCTGGCGCCAAACTTGATCTTGTCGCCGGACATCTTCGACAAGTCGATGACTTCGGCGCGCGCTGTCAGGTCTTCGAGCTCGCTGATGCGGCCTTCGTTGTGGCTCTGAGCTTCCTTGGCGGCATGGTATTCGGCGTTTTCCGAAAGGTCGCCATGGGCGCGGGCTTCGGCGATTGCCTCGATGATCCGGGGACGCTCCTCCTGCTGACGCCAGCGCAGTTCTTCCTGCAGCTTGACGAAACCACCCTGCGTCATCGGTACCTTATCAACCATTTTTTTGTCCTTCACTCCCCGTATCCGCTTAGCCGCGGACACAAAAGAAAACAGGTCCCGAGGGGGAACCTCGGAACCGTGCAACAATCCTAACTGTTACGGTTATAGCAGATCGCTACCGCTGATTTCCATAAAATTCGTACTGCTTCCTGGAGGCGCGGTGCAGCGACCGCAAACCCGAGTATTCTTGACTTTTAGTGTCGGAACATATAGTGAACATAAGGATGGCAAAGTCTCTGAAAGACCGATTGGCAATCCTCTCCGAGGCCGCAAAATACGATGCATCCTGCGCCTCCAGCGGAACCGTCAGGCGCGATTCGGCCACGAGTGGTGGGCTGGGCTCTACCGAGGGATCCGGTATCTGCCACGCATATGCGCCTGATGGGCGGTGTATATCGCTGCTGAAGATCCTTTTGACGAATTTCTGCATTTACGATTGCGCCTATTGCGTCAATCGATCCTCCAGCAATGTCGAGCGGGCCCGCTTCACCGCGGAGGAAGTGGTTTGGCTGACGCTGGAGTTCTATCGGCGCAACTATATCGAAGGACTGTTTCTCTCGTCGGGCATTATCCGCTCTTCAGATCATACGATGGAGCAGATGGTCCGCGTTGTTCGCGAGCTGCGCGTCACGCACAATTTTCGAGGCTATATCCATCTGAAGTCCATTCCGGAGGCATCGGCTCACCTGATTGAAGAGGCCGGCCTTTACGCGGATCGCCTTTCGCTGAATATCGAATTGCCGACGGATAGTGGCATTGCGCGCCTTGCGCCGGAGAAAAAGCCCTCGAGCATTCGCCGTTCGATGGGGAACTTGCGTCTGAAGATAGAAGCGGCGGCGGAGCCGACGCTCCAGTCGAGGAAGCGGAAACGTTTCGTTCCGGCCGGGCAGAGCACGCAGATGATCGTTGGAGCCGACGGCGCAAACGATGCCACAATCCTTGGCACGAGCGCACAGCTCTATGGCAGCTATGGCCTGAAGCGGGTCTATTATTCCGCTTTCAGCCCAATCCCCGATTCATCGAAGAACCTGCCGTTGATCAAACCGCCGCTGATGCGGGAACACCGGCTCTACCAGGCAGACTGGTTATATCGCTTCTATGGCTTCGGGATCGAGGAAATCACCGCGGCACAGTCCGGAGGAATGCTGGATCTCAATCTCGATCCCAAGCTTGCATGGGCGCTCGGGCATCGCGCCGAGTTTCCAGTTGATGTAAACAAGGCGGAGCGAGAACGGTTGCTTCGCGTACCCGGTCTTGGAACCAAAACAGTAAAGGCAATCCTTTCCGCCCGGCGCTTCCGCAGGCTGCGGTTGGATGACCTGTCGAGGCTTGGTGTCTCGATCAAGAAAGTACAGGCTTTTGTGACGGCGGAGGGCTGGACGCCGCGGCGGCTGATAGACCGAACGGATCTGAGGACGATGTTCGAGCCGCCGCCCGAACAATTGTCGTTGCTCTGATGCGCCGCGTGTTTCTCCTAGGCAGGGGCGACTTTGAAGAATGGCGTGACGCTGCCCGTGCGCTTGCCTGTGCGGGTATCGCGCCGGAGGATATAGAGTGGTGCGAAGAAGGAGGCGAGAAGCAGCTCTTCTGGGAGCGTGACGCTTTGCCACCGCAGCCCACCGCCGCCATTCGAGCGATGACGGTGCCCCCGGCGTTCATCGACCTTGCTGCGGTGGTAATTTGTCATTCCGATCCGGTGCGCTTCTCGCTTCTCTATCGGCTGCTGTGGCGGCTTCAGTCCGACAAGTCGCTTCTGGACGTACCATCTGACGAAGATGTTTCGCTCGCGCGGCTAATGGAAAAGAGCGTGCGCCGTGATGCCCACAAGATGACGGCTTTCCTTCGTTTCAAGGAGGTGGGGTCAGGCATTTCGGCCAATGGCCGACGGAAATTTCTCGCCTGGTTCGAGCCGGACCATCATATCGTCGTTCGCAAGGCACCGTTCTTTCAGCGCCGCTTCAACGACATGGATTGGGTTATTCTGACGCCGAAAGGCTCTGTGAGTTGGGACGGTGTAAGGCTGACAGTCAGCCACGAGCCCTGCACCAAACCTGATCTTTCCGATCCCGCCGAGGAACTCTGGAAGACCTATTTTACCAATATTTTCAATCCTGCGCGCCTGAAGATAAAGGCGATGCAGGCGGAGATGCCGAAGAAATACTGGAAGAATATGCCCGAGGCGGAGTTAATTCCCGACCTTATCGCCAATGCCGAGCAGCGGGTGCTCGCAATGGCCAAGCGTGAGGCGACCGTGCCTCGCCCCTTCCATGACCGGCTTCAGGAAGCTGCCCGCAACCTACCCAGTGTACAATCTGCTATTGACGGAACATGGGAGGCGCTTCGCGAACAGGCCGCTGACTGCAGTCGGTGCCCGCTGCACGCCAAGGCAACGCAGACGGTTTTTGGCGAAGGACCGCAGGATGCGGAAATCATGTTTGTCGGCGAGCAGCCCGGCGACCAGGAAGACCTCGCGGGACGTCCCTTTGTTGGTCCCGCCGGAAAGGTTTTCGATGAGGCGTTGTCGGCCGCCGGCATGGATCGTGCGAGGCTTTACATCACCAACGCAGTCAAGCACTTCAAATACGAACCGCGCGGCAAACGACGCATCCATCAGAAGCCGAACCGCGGTGAGGTGGAGCATTGCCGCTGGTGGCTCGATCGGGAACTGGAGCAGGTAAAGCCAAAGCTGGTGGTCGCCATGGGGGCAACGGCACTGTTTGCACTGACGGGTATGCGACAGAAACTCGAAGACGTGCGAGGCGAGTTCATGCCCATTGGGGGCGGTCGGCAGCTGTTCGTGACTGTCCACCCTTCATATCTTCTGCGATTGCCCGATGAGCGTGTGCGTCAGGAGGAAGTGCAACGTTTCCGCAAGGATATCGCTCGCATCGGTACGGCGTTGGCGTCTTCGGGTTGAATCTGTAAGCTGATATGATCGTTGGGGTCGGTGGCGGGCTGGTTGGCGCAGGAGGGGAAGATGGCCGACAACTATATCATTAGTGCCAGAAAGCGTGCAGGCGATGCATTGATTGCCGAACCTGGACCGATAAAGTTTCTGAAGGTGCCCGCCGCACTCGACAGCTACGATGCGCGTCAGGCGGTGTCGAGCGCCAAGGATTGGGTCGCCGAAGTGCAGGGGCTCGCGGATGGCGACGAGAACCCGAATTCAATCGGCCCGCGGGGCGATGTGCTGATCTTCGTGCATGGCTATAACAACGACATTCCGACAGTTCTGAAGCGCATCAGGCAACTGCGTGCCGACATGCGAGCTGAAGGCTGGCATGGCGAGATCGTTGCCTTCGACTGGCCGAGCGACAACCAGACACTCAATTATCTCGAAGACCGATCGGATGCAGCGGCTGTTGCGAGCGAGCTCGTCACCAAGGGCATTCGGCTTCTGAAACAGAGCCAGCAGGCAGGTTGTGAAACCAACGTGCATCTGCTCGGTCATTCCACCGGCTGCTACGTTATCATGGATGCCTTTGCGCAGTCGGAGAAGCAGGGCGATCTCTTCAAGGCGGACTGGCGCATCGGCCAAGTGGCGTTCATCGGCGGTGATGTCTCTACAACCAGCCTGTCCCTTGCGAGTGACTGGAATCAGCCGATGTTCCGCCGAATCATGCGGCTCACCAACTACTCGAACCCCTTCGATTCGGTCCTTGCCGTCTCAAACGCGAAGAGGCTTGGTGTTGCCCCGCGCGTCGGTCGTGTGGGACTGCCTGCGGACATCAACGCCAAAGCGGTGGACGTCAATTGCGGCGAATACTTCAAGACGGTCAATCCGGCCTCGCAGCCGCAGATTGGCTCGTGGACCCACTCATGGCACATCGGCAATCGGGTTTTCGCCCGCGATCTGGCCATGACGCTGGAAGGCGCGATTGATCGTCACGCCATTCCGACGCGGCGTGAACAAGGCGGTAAGCTGATCTTGCAGGATAAACCGCGTCCGGCCTTTCAGGACGCCTGGGACGTCAAGGCGGACGCGCAGGACGCGAGAGCGCGGATCTAGCCGTTCTTGCACCTCGGCAGACGGAGAGCCGGCGCGGATGCCGCGCCGGTCTAATTTATCAGAAGTAGCTCTGCAGCGGACGGACTTCGAGGTTGCCGGCGCGCAGTGCCTTGATGGCCTGGGCAGCTGCCTCGGCACCAGCCATCGTCGTGTAGTAGGGGACCTTCTGCATCAGCGTTGCGCGACGGAGCGACTTAGAGTCGGAGATCGCCTTGTTGCCATCCGTCGTGTTGATCACCAGCTGGACCTGACGGTTGCGGATGGCGTCTTCGATATGCGGACGACCTTCCAGGACCTTGTTGATCTTCGTAGCCGCGATCCCGTTCTCAGCCAGGAAGCGCTGCGTGCCACCGGTTGCCAGAACCTTGAAGCCCTCGCCGACGAGAACGCGGATGGCCGGCAGGACGCGCGGCTTGTCCGCGTCGCGGACCGATACGAAGACCGTTCCGTCACGCGGCAGTTCGACGCCGGCGCCGAGCTGCGACTTGGCAAACGCCAGCGCGAAATCGGTGTCGAGGCCGATGACTTCGCCGGTCGAGCGCATTTCCGGGCCGAGCAGGGTGTCGACACCCGTGAAGCGGGCAAACGGGAACACGGCTTCCTTGACGGCGATGTGCTTGAGGTTGCGCGGATCCGGCTTCTCGCCATAGGCGGCAAACAGCGGATCGAGCTTTTCGCCGGCCATGGCGCGGGCGGCGATCTTGGCGATCGGGGCGCCGATGGTCTTGGCGACGAAGGGAACGGTACGCGAGGCGCGCGGGTTGACTTCAAGCACGTAGACGGTGCCGTCCTTGATGGCGAACTGGACGTTCATGAGACCGACGACGTTGAGTGCCTTGGCCATCGACTTGGCCTGACGCTCGAGTTCGTCGATCATCTCTGGCGACAGGGTGCGCGGCGGCAGTGAGCAGGCGCTATCGCCCGAATGGATGCCAGCTTCCTCGATGTGCTCCATGATGCCGGCGATGAAGGCGTCATTGCCGTCGGAGAGGCAATCGACGTCGACTTCGATGGCGTTCGAGAGATAGCTGTCGAAGAGCAGCGGGTTCTTGCCGAGCAGGGTGTTGATCTGGCCGGTCTTGTCGTTCGGATAACGCTGCTTGATGTCTTCCGGCACCAGTTCCGGGACGGTGTCGAGTAGGTAGGTCTGCAGCTGACCTTCCGAGTGCAGGATCTGCATGGCGCGGCCGCCGAGAACGTAGG
Organism: Hyphomicrobiales bacterium; assembly: GCA_900466605.1. Lineage (GTDB taxonomy): Bacteria > Pseudomonadota > Alphaproteobacteria > Rhizobiales > Rhizobiaceae > Rhizobium. The sequence goes on along the minus strand of UBMU01000003.1, from coordinate 276,513 downwards.
ACGGGCGCACGACCAGCGGGAAGCCGATTTCGGTGGCGACCAGGCGGGCCTGTTCGACCGAGTAGGCGATGCCGTTGTTCGGCTGCGTCAGGTCGAGCTTGATCAGCAGCTTCTGGAAGCGGTCGCGGTCTTCGGCAAGGTCGATCATGTCAGGCGCGGTGCCGAGGATCGGGATGCCGTTCTTTTCGAGTGCTTCGGCGAGCTTGAGCGGGGTCTGACCACCGAACTGCACGATGACGCCGACGACTTCGCCCTTTTCCTGCTCCGCGCGCAGGATTTCGATCACGTCTTCTGCCGTCAGCGGCTCGAAGTAGAGACGATCCGACGTGTCGTAGTCGGTCGAGACCGTTTCCGGGTTGCAGTTGATCATGATCGCTTCATAGCCGGCGTCACGCAGCGCGAAGGCGGCATGGCAGCAGCAATAGTCGAACTCGATGCCCTGGCCGATACGGTTCGGGCCGCCGCCGAGGATGACGACCTTCTTCGCGGCCGAGACTTCGGCTTCAGAGCGCAGTTCACCGACGAAAGGCGTTTCGTAGGTCGAATACATGTAGGCTGTCGGCGAGGCGAACTCGGCAGCGCAGGTGTCGATGCGCTTGAAGACCGGGCGGACGTTCAAGCTGTTGCGGAGCTCGGCGACTTCCTTCGGGCGCTTGCGCGTCAGCGTGGCGAGGCGGGCGTCGGAGAAGCCCATTGCCTTCAGCTTACGCAGGTTGGCGGCGTCTGCAGGCAGGCCATGTTCGCGGATGCGGGCTTCCATGTCGACGATCGCCTTGAACTGGGCGATGAACCACGGGTCGATCTTGCAGCCTTCGTGGACTTCTTCCGGGCTCATGCCCTGGCGCAGTGCCTGGGCCACCATGCGCAGGCGATCCGGCGTCGGCGTGCCGATCGCGGCGCGGATGGCGTTCTGGCTGGATTCGCCTTCCTCGACACCGGGGATTTCGATTTCGTCGAGGCCGGTCAGGCCGGTTTCGAGGCCGCGCAGTGCCTTCTGCAGCGATTCCGCGAAGGTGCGGCCGATCGCCATGACTTCACCGACCGACTTCATCGCGGTGGTGAGTACAGGCGAGGCGCCCGGGAACTTCTCGAAGGCGAACCGCGGGATCTTGGTGACGACGTAGTCGATCGACGGCTCGAACGAGGCAGGCGTTGCGCCGCCGGTGATGTCGTTGTCGAGTTCGTCCAGCGTGTAGCCGATGGCGAGCTTGGCGGCGACCTTTGCAATCGGGAAGCCGGTGGCCTTGGATGCCAGCGCCGAGGAGCGCGAGACGCGCGGGTTCATCTCGATGACGACGAGACGGCCGTCCTTCGGGTTGACGGCGAACTGAACGTTCGAGCCGCCGGTTTCGACGCCGATCTCGCGCAGAACCGCGATCGAGGCGTTGCGCATCATCTGGTATTCCTTGTCCGTCAGGGTCAAGGCGGGCGCTACCGTGATCGAGTCGCCCGTATGGACGCCCATCGGGTCGATGTTTTCGATCGAGCAGATGATGATGCAGTTGTCCGCCTTGTCGCGGACGACTTCCATTTCGTATTCCTTCCAGCCGAGAACCGATTCTTCGATGAGAACTTCCGTCGTCGGCGAGGCATCGAGGCCGCCGCCGATGATCTCGAAGAACTCCGAGCGGTTGTAGGCAATGCCGCCGCCGGTGCCGCCCATGGTGAAGGAGGGGCGGATGATGGCGGGCAGGCCGACGACGTCGATCGCCTGGGCGGCGATCGCCATGGCGTGGCTTATGTAGCGCTGCTTGCGGTCGGTCTCGCCGAGGTTCCACTGATTTTCCAGCTCGTCGAGCGCCTTGTCGAGATCGGCGCCGGAGAGGCTTTCCTTCAGCTTGTTGCGCTCGGCTTCATGTGTCTTGCGGTCGGCATCCTTGATATCGGTGGCGTTGGCCAGCATCGAGCGTGGGGTTTCCAGCCCGATGCGGTCCATGGCTTCGCGAAACAGGGCGCGATCCTCGGCCATGTCGATGGCGGCCGGCTTGGCGCCGATCATTTCGACATTGTATCGGTCGAGAACGCCCATGCGCTTCAGCGAAAGCGCGGTGTTGAGAGCTGTCTGGCCACCCATGGTCGGCAGCAGAGCATCGGGTCGCTCCTTGGCAATGATTTTGGCGACGACTTCGGGAGTGATCGGCTCGACGTAGGTTGCATCGGCCAGGCCCGGGTCGGTCATGATCGTTGCCGGGTTGGAGTTGACGAGGATGACGCGGTAGCCTTCCTCCTTCAGCGCCTTGCAGGCCTGGGTGCCGGAGTAGTCGAATTCGCAAGCCTGGCCAATGACGATCGGTCCTGCGCCGATGATGAGGATCGATTTGATGTCTTGGCGCTTCGGCATGGGCTTTTTTCCGTTTCCTAGCTGCGCAGAAAGCCGGCCAGGGTGGGAGGCACCGGCCGGGTCGCGCGTATGATGGTCTTTTCAGGCTAGAAGCGGCTTATAGGCAAATGTATTTGTAAACGGAACCCCATAAATTACGGAATCGACAGGAATTGGTGGCCCTTGCGAGGCCCTAGCCGATGGCCGGCACCACAAGCGCCCTTATCTCGCCTTTCCGGGCGGGATTGGAGATGGCTTCGACGGCCTCCTCCAGACCGATTCGACGAGAGATCAGTGGTTCGACCTTGATGGTGCCCGACGCGACGAGATCGGCGGCGCGTGCATGCGTGAAGGGATTGATAAACGAGCTTAAAAGCCTGATCTCGCGAAAGAGGAGATCGAAGGGCTCGAGTGCGACCTTCACACCCTGGGGCATGACCCCGAGGATCACGACGGTGCCGCCGCGCCGCGCAAAGCTGGGTGCCTGTTCGATCGTTTCGGCAACGCCTGCGCATTCGATTACGACGTCGGCGCCGCCGGGGAGCAGACCGTCTGCGGCGGTCACGCGTGCCATGATGTCGCCCGTCGAGGGATCCGCGCTCGCAGTGGCGCCCAGCCTCTCGGCGAGCGCTCGCTTCTCCTCGCTGCGGGTGACGAGAACAATATTGGTCGCTCCCGCAAGCCGGGCCAACTGCACGACCAGCAAGCCAATCACACCGCCGCCAAGGACGACAACCGACGAACCAGTCCGGATTTCCGCAAGGTCGACGCCGTGGATGCAGCAGGCGAGGGGTTCACAGAAAGCACCGTGAAGAGGATCCAGTGTATCGGGTAATTCATAGGCTTGTTGCTGCGGAATGCAGACATACTCTGCAAAACCACCGTCCCGATGGATGCCGATCGCCTGTAGGTTATGGCAGAGATTGACGCGTCCGCGCCGGCATTCGGGGCAGCGGTCGCAGGCGATATTCGGATCGCCAGTGATGCGCATACCGATGCGAAAGCCGTGTACGCCGTCGCCCACCTGTTCGATGACGCCTGTAAATTCGTGGCCCAGCGTGACGGGTGGCCTGGAAGGAAATTCTCCGAGGAACAAGTGGCGGTCGGTGCCGCAGATGCCGCAGGCCTCCACGCGAATAAGGAGTTCACCAAGGCCTGGATGGGGGCGCTCCACCTCGCGCAAGGCCAATCGTCCTGTCGCTTCGAGCCGCACTGCCTTCATGGTCCGTCTCTCCTCATCAGGCGTCTTTGCTGGAGGAGGCCCGATTGCGGATGTCTCGTCAAGCGGTGGCATGCGTCCGGTGCCGTTCGCGCCATTTTGTCTTCCTGCTCACGAGAGATTCATCTGGCCTATCTTCAGCGCGGTTGCTTGGCAGAATTGAAGTTTGAGTGATTTGCAATTTTTAATATTTATCACGCAATCTCTGCCGCCATGGTCAATTCGTCTATCAATCCTGCTCGAAAGCAGCTTGTGCTCACCATGATTGCGGCGGTGGCAGCGTTCTGCGCTCTGTCAATCATCGTTTTGCTATTTTGGGGATACATCGATGATAAATCGCTTCGGTGGACGGACCGCGATTTCTCCAACTACTGGATTGCTTCTAGGCTTGTCCTCGAGGGGAACGCCGTTGAGCTGTTCAGGGGACACGACGTCTATTTCGGCCATATGAAGGATGCGTTCGGAGCGGATTTTCCATGGCATTCGTGGAGCTATCCGCCGCATTTCCTGCTGCTGATCTGGCCTCTCGCATTTGCGCCCTACGGCGTCTCGATGGTCCTCTTTCTGTTGACGACGCTTGTGGTTTATGTCCATGCGGCGTTTCTTGCGCTTCGGCGATATCCGGATGCGCCAGCACTCCTTATTTTGCCGTTCGTGCTATGTAACGTGTTCTCGGCACAAAACGGGTTTATTACTGCAGCCATGCTGCTATACGGGCTGACCCTGCGAAGCAGCAGGCCCGTCCTTGCCGGTATCGCAATCGGTCTGCTGACCGTAAAGCCGCAGCTAGGCATACTGCTGCCAATTCTTTTGCTTTTCGAGCGGCGCTGGTTGGTCATCCTGTCAGCCGCAGCAACGGCCGCTTTCACCATGCTGATGGGAGCGTTGATCTTTGGGGTCGAGACTTGGTCCGGCTACTTGCGGGAGACATGGCCTTACCAGGTCAGCGTCATGAACCAAGGCTCCGGCATCTTCCTCGATATGATGCTCTCGACATTTGGCGCCGCGCGCAGTCTTGGACATGATGCAACGGTTGCGACCTACCTCCACACCCCGATTGCGGTTGCGGCTTTGTTGCTTTTCTGTTGGACGCTCTTCAGGCTAAGGCAGCCGGACATCGACACCAGCTTGATATTCGCAACCTTTCTGATTTCGCCCTATTCGCTTGTCTATGATCTCGGCGCAGTTGTGGTCTTGAGCGCAGTGATCTTCAGGCGAACGAGGGCGGATGTGCCAGCGTGCGTTGTATATACGCTGATCGCTTTGCTTCCTCTAATGGGGCCGGTTGCCTCGTTTCTCGGCTTTCCGGTTGCGCCAGTTGTTCTTGCCGCGGGCTGGTTCCTGCTGATCCATCGTAAAGACAATTTATTTTTAGGCGCTCTGGGCGGCGACCGCGTGCGCCGCCACCCGTGCTAGTATTGGTTGCCTTGTTCTCACAGAATTATTGGTTCGCGTGATACTTTTAGCTGCGTTGGTTTGTGAAAATTAATAATTAGGGTGCTTTCTATTCATTATCGCAGGCTGAAGCGACGGTTTGTTTGCAGAGCGTATTGAATAGACAATGGCTAATCGCGACGAAAGAGCTTCGAATCTTAGAGCATGGACATCAGACCTGCTCTCGCAGTCCAAGGCTCGGGTGGCTGCGGACGCTTGGCTTTATTTCGCCGTAGCGGTCTATTCAATGTTTGGTGTCGCGTTGCTGTTTGCTTATGGCCGCGCCGATTTGATGTCTGTTGAACTGTATTTCGGCCAGTGGACCTACCTGTTCCTGCTTTTCATGCCGTTGTTGGCAATCGCCTTCGACTACATTTGGATTTTAATGCGCTTCGAGAGCAAGCGATCGCTGGCTTTAAGAAGAGCATTCTCACCCCGGCGTCTGGCCCATCTCTTTTCCGGCATGGCGCTACTGATGGCGCTGATGATTTTTCAGAGCACATTCACATCGATCAAGAACCTACTTCCCATCATTCGGGGCGGCTTCCACTACGATCGACAGCTCGCGGACATCGATGCGCTGCTGTCGTTTGGTCCCGATCTCTGGAACGTCACACCGACTGCAGCACATGCCGCCGTCGTCAAGCTTGTCGATTGGAACTACAGCGGATTGTGGTTTCTGATTTGCTTTGGAATGCTTTTCTTCGTGGCGACCTCGCCGCGAGCCGCCTCAATCCGTGTCCGCTATATCACCATGTTCATGCTGGTCTGGGTGGTTTGCGGAAATATTCTGGCGGGTGTCGTCATATCCGCCGGACCGGTGTTTTATGGCGCGGTCACGGGCGACGGCCACCGTTTCGCCGAGCTGATGACCTTCCTGACGTCACCTGATGGTCCTAAGACCGCCGAGATGTTTCAGGGCTACCTCTGGTCGCTTCACGCACACGGCACCTCCGGCCTCGGCTCGGGCATATCGGCCTTTCCGAGCGTACATGTAGGGCTGATCGCCTTGAATGCATTCTTCGCGATGGAGGTCTCACGCAGGCTCGGTATCATCGCCTTCTGTTACACGGCATTCGTGATGGCGAGCTCCGTCTATCTCGGCTGGCACTACGCAGTTGACGGCTATGCTTCGCTGCTCGTCGTTGGAGCCAGCCATTTCGCACTTAGGTGGTTTATGGAGCGTGGCCCGGAATCTGTCGGGGATGCCCTTCAAGGTACGGTCGCAACCGCCTGATGGCCGTTCGGACGAGAGTCCCGCACGCAGCCTATTCCATGGTCCTCTCCAAACGGACACTTTCGGGTAGCTGGAATTTCCCAGCCGCCGAGATATATACTTATCGACCGAAGGTTTAGCCTGGGGGAACCGTCATGGAATGGAAAGGCCGGCGTCAGTCCGACAACATCGAGGATCGCCGTAGTGATCCTTCCATGGGCGGATTGGGCAGAGGAGGGGGCTTCAGCTTCCCATCCGGTGGAGGGATGGGCCGGCGTGGCGGCGGGCTGAGCATCGGCACCATCATATTTCTCGTTGTCATCTACCTTGTTCTCAAAGCCATGGGCATCGACCTGCTGCAGATCATGGATGGCGGCATGACGACGGGAGGACCGGGCTACGAGCAGAGCGAATCCGGAAGCCAGACGCCCGCCAACGATGAGATGACGGCATTCGTTCGTACGGTGCTTGCCGAGACAGAAGACACCTGGAACGGGATCTTCCAGTCTCAGGGGCGTGAGTACGAGGAGCCCCGCCTCGTTCTCTTTTCCGGACAGACGCAGTCTGCCTGCGGTTTTGCCTCGGCGGCGACCGGGCCGTTCTATTGCCCGAGCGATCACAAGGTGTATCTCGACACGACCTTCTTTAACCAGCTCAGCCGTCAGTTCGGCGCTTCGGGCGATTTTGCCGAGGCCTACGTGGTTGCGCATGAGGTTGGCCATCACGTTCAGAACCTGCTTGGCATCCTGCCGAAGTTCAATCAGGCACGTCAGCGGATGAGTGAGGCAGACGCGAACAAGATGTCTGTCCGCGTGGAACTGCAGGCTGACTGCTTTGCCGGCATCTGGGGCAAGTTTACCGAGCAGAAGGGCATTCTGGAGGCCGGCGATCTGGAGGAGGCGTTGAACGCAGCCCAGAAGATCGGTGACGACACGTTGCAGAAGCGCAGTCAGGGCTATGTGGTGCCTGAGAGTTTCAACCACGGCACCTCGGAGCAACGGGCACGGTGGTTCAAGCGTGGCTTCGACAGCGGCCAGTTGTCCGCCTGCGATACGTTCTCGGGGCCGGTATGACCTGAAACAGCCTCTCCGTCGAGGAGAGGCTGATCCTCGTCATTTTTCACTGTCCATGTGTTTGAGCTGGGCCTCAGGGTAGCGGGCGCCGGCCGCGGCACCCTTTGGTACGGCCCGTTCGATAACCGCCATGTCGGCGGCCGACAATTGCACGGCGCGTGAACCGAGTGCTTCGGTCAACCGGTCGCGTCGACGTGCGCCCACAAGAGGCACGATGTCGCGGCCTTGGGCTGCCACCCAGGCGATGGCGATCTGGGCGACCGATACCCGCTTTTCTTCAGCAATCTTGCGCAACTCCTCAACAAGCACGAGATTCTGATCGACGTTTCCGTCCTGGAAGCGTGGGCTCATGCCGCGGAAATCGCCGGCGCCGCTTCCTTGCCCTTTTTGCCAATGTCCACTGATCAGGCCGCGCGACAGAACGCCGTAGGCGGTGATGGAAATTCCGAGCTCGCGGCAGGTTGGCAGGATCTGTTCCTCGATGCCGCGCGAGATCAGCGAATACTCGATTTGCAGATCGCAAATCGGATGGGTACCAGCAGCACGGCGGATTGTGTCGGCGCCAACTTCGGACAGGCCGATATGCCTGATATATCCAGCTTTGATCATATCGCCGATCGCGCCAATGGTTTCCTCGATGGGCACGTTGGGATCTAGGCGGGCCGGGCGATAGATATCGATATAGTCGACGTCCAGCCGCTTCAACGTGTAGGCGAGGAAGTTCTTGATAGCGGCCGGGCGAGCATCATATCCGCTCCAGTTGCCGGCCGGGTCGCGCAAGGCGCCGAACTTGACGCTGATGACGACGTCGTCTCGCTTGCGCCCCTTCAGTGCCTCGCCAATCAGCATTTCATTGTGGCCCATGCCGTAGAAGTCGCCGGTGTCGAGCAAATTCATGCCAACGTCGAGCGCAGCATGGATTGTCGCGATGCTTTCGCCACGGTCGGATGGCCCATACATACCAGACATGCCCATGCAGCCAAGGCCAATGGCCGACACCATGGGGCCCGTTTTTCCTAAGCGATGCATTTCCATCTCGTTCTCCTTAACCCTGTGGCGTTGATGTCGTGAATGGTTCTACCGCACCTCGCTTCGTGCGATAATCCATGTAGATTCGAACGGGCTGTACGGAAATATGCACAATGGACGATCTTCCCCTCAATGATCTGGATGCTTTCGCGGCTATTGCAAGGGAACGCAGTTTTCGAGCGGCTGCCCGCAAGCGCGCTGTCTCGGCGTCTTCGCTCAGCGACTCGCTGCGACGGTTGGAGGAGCGCGTCGGCGTTCGGCTGCTCAACCGCACGACGCGCAGCGTCACCCCAACGGAAGCGGGGGAGCGGCTGCTGGACCGTCTTGCGCCGGCCTTGGGGGAGATTTCACTGGCACTCCAGCAACTCGACAGTTTCCGTGATAGCCCGAGCGGGACGCTACGCCTTAACGTCCCGACGATCGCTGTACGGCTGTTTCTGCCGGATCTCGCCAATCGCTTCCTGAAGCGCTACCCGCAGATCGCGCTCGAAATCGTCGGTGAGGATACCTTCGTCAATGTGGTCGCTGAAGGCTACGACGCCGGCATCCGCTATGACGAACGGCTGGAGCGAGACATGATCGCAATACCGATCGGGCCTCGGCGGCAGCGATATGTCACGGCAGCAGCACCCAGCTATCTAGAACGGCGCGGAGTTCCCGGTCACCCGCGTGACCTACTCGAACATGATTGTATCAGGCATCGCTTCCTGAGCGGCGCAGCCCTGCCTTGGGAGTTCGAGCGGGGCGAGGAGATGCTCATGATTGCACCAAAGGGACCAATCATCGCCAATGCGATCGACATGCAAGTATCGGCCGCAGTTGCAGGGCTCGGCGTCATTCACACTTTCGAGGAAGTCTTGCTGCCGGCCCTGACGACGGGCGCGCTGGTGCCGATCCTCGAGACGTGGGTGGCTGAATTCTCCGGCCCATTTCTTTACTACGCCAGCCGCAAGCACATGCCGCCCGCGCTTCGAGCGTTCGTCGACTTCGTCAAAGGTGAGCAGCGCAAAAGTGGCTAGAATCTGCCTTTGTTCCGGTTCGCGATCAACATAAGTCGTGCGCCTATCAAAAGATTTGAAATGTTCACGGATTGTTTCGCTAATATACGTGAGCTATGTAACGGGATCGGCGACGAAATCGTCTTTTCAGAAAACAACCTGCTGTAGAGATGTCTCATGCTGGATCCGAAATTCGTTCGTCGCGGCCTGTTCCTCGTTTTCATGATCCTGTTTCTCGACGTGATCGGGATCGCGATCATAATGCCGGTGCTGCCTGCTTATCTCGAGCAGTTGACCGGCGGGTCCGTGAGCGATGCAGCCCTCGATGGCGGCTGGCTGCTCGTTGTCTATGCGGTCATGCAGTTCCTGTTTGCTCCGCTCCTCGGAAATCTAAGTGACCGCTTCGGGCGGCGACCCATACTGCTACTTTCGGTGCTGACGTTTGCGATCGACAACTTCATCTGCGCGGTGGCGACGAGCTTTTGGATGCTCTTCGTCGGGCGTGCGCTGGCCGGCTTGAGCGGCGGCAGCTTCGCCACCTGTTCCGCCTACATCGCCGACATCAGCAATGACGAAAATCGTGCCAAGAACTTTGGGTTGATCGGCATCGCGTTCGGCGTCGGTTTCACGATCGGTCCCGTGATCGGCGGTTTCCTCGGCGAGTTTGGCCCTCGGGTGCCATTCCTCGGGGCCGCGATCCTTTCGTTCGTCAATTTCGTTGCTGCTTACTTCATGCTTCCCGAGACGCTGGAGGCTGGACACCGCCGGGCGTTCGAATGGAAGCGCGCCAATCCGCTCGGCGCGCTGAAACAGATGCGAAGCTATCAAGGTATCGGGCCGATCTGTGCAGTCATGTTCCTTTTTTGGTTGGCGCATGCGGTCTATCCGGCAGTCTGGTCTTTCGTGTCGACCTATCGCTTTGGTTGGAGCGAAGGTCAGATCGGCCTGTCGCTCGGCATCTATGGCATCGGCGCAGCCTTCGTCATGGCCGTCATTCTGCCGAAAATCGTACCGGTGCTCGGCGAGCGGAAGACTGCCGTTTTGGGGCTATCGTTTTCCGTCGTCGGATTGACGGGCTACGCCTTCGCCTGGGAGGGCTGGATGGTCTACACGGTCATCGTGCTGACGGTAATGGAGAATGTCGCCGACCCACCGTTGCGAAGCATAGCAGCTGGCAAAGTGCCGCGCTCGGCCCAAGGCGAGCTGCAAGGGGCGCTGACAAGCCTCAGTAGCATCACCACGATCATCGGGCCGCTGATTTTCACGCAACTGTTCGGCTATTTCACGAAGCCCGAGGCGCCGGTGCGCTTTGCCGGTGCGCCATTTTTGCTGGCCGCCATCATAATTCTGATTGCGGCTATCGTGTTTCTTGCAAGGGTTCGCACCGAGAAGTCGCCTGACGTCGTTGAGCAACCGGCGGAGTGAGCCATCAGAATTCGTGATGCGATGATGAATTTTTCAGCATTTGCATAGTTTTGAATGGCTCTTTTCGGGGCTTTGATCTAAGCCCTCTTGATGTTTTGCCGCAACTTGCGGCCATCACCGATTCAATCACAGGAACAGTGTCATGGACACGCCGATCGACGCGCGCAAGCTTGCGCCGAAAACCGATAACCATTGGGCTGCGCATTTCCGCGCCACGCTGGCGCTCGGAATCCCGCTGATCGGCGCGCAATTGGCCCAGCTCGGCATCAACACGACAGACGTGATGATCGTCGGGCGCCTCGGCGCCGAAAATCTGGCCGCGATGGTGCTCTCGGCGCAGTTCCTGTTCACGATTCTCGTCTTCGGCTCGGGCTTCGCCATAGCCGTCATTCCGATGGTTGCCCAGGCATATGGCAAGGGCGACGTGGTCAGCGTTCGCCGGTCGCTCCGCATGGGGCTTTGGGTCGTGCTTGCCTACTGGGTGATCATGCTGCCGGCGTTCTTCAACTCCGAGCGAATCCTCTTGGCCGCAGGCCAGAAGCCGGAAGTCGCGGCACTGGCGCATGGCTACATCCTGATCGGTCAGTTCGGCGTTCTGCCGGGGCTGCTCTACAACGTGATGCGTGCGCTCGTCAGTGCGATTGGTCGAGCGGCAGTCGTTCTCAACGTCACGATAGCGATGCTGGTGCTGAATGCCTTCTTCGCCTATGCGCTGGTGCTCGGGCATTTCGGCTTTCCGGCAATGGGGCTGGAGGGAGCGGCGATCGTTTCGGTCGTCGTTCAGGCAGCCGGCTTCCTGTTTATCGTCGCCTATGTGCAGAGCAGGGAGGAGACGCGCCGTTACGAGATTTTTGTTCGCTTCTGGCGCCCGGACTGGAAGGCATTCTGGGAGGTCGTACGCCTTGGGCTGCCGATCAGCATAACGATCCTGGCTGAGGTGAGCCTTTTTACCGTGGCGTCGCTGTTGATGGGACATATCGGGACCATTGAACTCGCCGCTCACGGTATTGCGCTGCAATGGGCTTCTATCGCCTTTATGATCCCGCTCGGCCTATCGCAGGCGGCAACCGTCCGGGTTGGTGTGGCGCACGGGCAAGGCGACTACACCGCGGTTGTTCGTGCCTCGATCGCCGTCCTTGTCATCTCCTGCGCGATCGCCATGGCCGGTGGTGTGTTGTTCGCTGTTGCGCCGGAATTTTTGGGAAGCTGGTTCCTCGATACGAGCTTGCCGGAGGCGCCGCAGGTGCTTGCCTATGCCGGGCCACTGATCATCGTGGCAGGGCTCTTCCAGTTGGTCGACGGTCTGCAGGCGATCGCTAATGGCCTGCTGCGCGGCCTGAAGGATGCACGCGTGCCGATGATCCTGGCGCTGATCGCCTATTGGCCGATCGGCTTCTTCCTCGCCTGGGCCTTTGCGTTCCCGTTTGGCTTCGGTGGTATCGGCATCTGGTTCGGATTCCTGGTCGGACTTGCGGCGGCAGCCGTGATGCTTTGCGGGCGCTTTTACCTGCTTCTCCGCCGCGAAAAGGAAATGGCCGGTATTTAACCGGCCATTTCGGGTCAAGCCGCAATCGGCTTGTAATTGGCAATGTCGGCACGAATACCGAGCCGTTCGAACAGCGCTTGCGGATCGAAGTTTCTGGCACGGTGAGCGGCCTGCACCGCGGCCTTTACCCGTTCGATCACCTCCGCGCTTTCCCATTGGGCAATCGTCACAAAGTTGAATTCGCCGGGTCCTGAGACCTGCTCCAGCACCTGATGGCTGATGAAGCCTTCTTGGGTCTGCAAGACTTCGTGCGTTTTCAGGACGTTCATCAGGAATTCGTCGCGCGCTGCGTCAGGAACAGCAAACTTGTCGATCCGGTAGAAAGCTCCGTTCATTCTTGTCTCCTTTGCTTGGATGTCGCAAAGGCGGGTGTAATTCCTCAAGTTAAGTTGAGGTCAACAGGCCAGAAACAAAAAAACGCACGGCTTGAGAGGCAGTTTCAAACTGAGCAAACGGAAGTCGCTACCCGCTAGTAATTGTACATCGACATCGGATCATTGATGCAGGCGTAGTCCAGAAGACACCGGTTGCCGCTGCCGTCACGCAGACTGGCCGTACCCAGCTTGTCGCCGGGCCCGCATTGGGCCGGCGGATAGCGAAAGTTGCGCCCTCCGAATCCGAGGCGAACATAGACCTTCTTGGATTGGCGGATAATCTGCGCGAGCTGAGCGCAGCTGTAGCTTTTTGCATCGACCTTCACGGGTCCGGCGGCGAGAGATGCCGTCGGGAGCAAGCACGCAACTGCTATGACCAAGCATCTCATGGGCGGCCTCCTGACTGAAGCTCAGTAAACCAGCACTCTCGATACAATTCAAACGGATATCGTGTGGTGGCAGCCATACGTGAGCGCGATAGCTGCAAAAACAAAAGCCCGCTCGTTAGCGGGCTCTCGAGTTGGCGGAGTGGATGCTTCTCAGCGCTCTGCGAGCGCCTCTTCGCCCTTCTTCTCGCGCACCAGATTGACGAAGCGGCGGAAGAGGTAGTGGCTGTCCTGCGGGCCGGGGGAGGCTTCGGGGTGATGCTGTACCGAGAAGATCGGCTTGCCTGATACACGCAGGCCGCAGTTGGTGCCGTCGAAGAGGGAAACATGAGTCTCTTCAACGCCATCGGGCAGAGACTTCGTGTCGACCGCGAAGCCGTGGTTCATCGAGACGATCTCGACCTTGCCAGTCGTGTGGTCCTTGACCGGATGGTTGGCGCCGTGATGGCCCTGGTGCATCTTCTCGGTCTTGGCGCCGAGCGCGAGACCGAGCATCTGATGGCCGAGGCAGATGCCGAAGACCGGGATGTCGGTCTTGATCAGCTTCTGGATGACGGGAACGGCGTACTCGCCTGTCGCAGCCGGGTCGCCTGGGCCGTTCGACAGGAAGATGCCGTCCGGCTGCATGGCAAGCACGTCCTCAGCACTCGTCGTTGCCGGCATCACCGTGACCTTGCAGTCGAGGCCGGCAAAGAGGCGCAGGATGTTGCGCTTGACGCCGTAGTCGAGGCAGACGACGTGGTACTTGGCATCTTCGGGCGCGAGTTCGCCATAACCCTCGTTCCAGATCCATGGGGTCTGTGCCCATTGCGAGGATTGGCCGGACGAGGCGATCTTGGCGAGGTCAAGGCCCTCGAGGCCGCTCCAGGCTTTTGCTTCCGCCTTCAGCGTCTCCAGGTCGAAGACACCGTTCGGGTCGTGAGCGATGACGGCGTTCGGTGAGCCGTTCTCGCGGATCCAGGCTGTCAGCGCGCGGGTATCTACGCCGCAGAGCCCGATGATGCCGCGGGCCTTCAGCCAGGCATCGAGATGTTTGGCTGCGCGGTAGTTGGATGGCTCGGTGATGTCGGCCTTGAAGATGACGCCAACGGCGCCGTGGCGTGCAGCAGGTGTCAGGTCTTCGATGTCTTCGTCGTTGGTGCCGATGTTGCCGATGTGCGGGAACGTGAAGGTGACGATCTGGCCGAGATAGGACGGATCCGTCAGGATCTCCTCGTATCCGGTCAGGGCTGTGTTGAAGACCACTTCGGCCTGGACCTTGCCGGTCGCGCCGATGCCCTTGCCTTCAATGACGGTGCCGTCTGCGAGAACGAGCAGGGCGGTCGGCGTTTCGGTTGTCCAGGGTGCTGTCGCGGTCATCTTCATCCCGTTTCCGGCGGCCACACGTCCTTGGGCAACGTTGGCCGGCCATTTGGTTCGCAAGCGTATGCGCGCGGCAAGGCACGCGCTCTCAGGCCTGATCACGAATTTTGGTGCAGGTGGCGGTAAATAGCCACGCTATTGCGCGAGGTCAATCTTTGTACCTTATATTCTGCGGCTTTTCTCACGCTTTCTGGCACCATTTTCCGCAATTTATTTGATCCCATGCATTCGCGTGGTTTATGAAGCGGCATTCAAACAGGAGTGATTATTATGTTGCGCGATCAACTCGCCGCCGCCCTCAAGGATGCCATGAAGTCCAAGAATGCCGAGCGGCTCTCGACCGTTCGCCTGATCCAGGCCGCCGTCAAGGACCGGGATATCGCCAATCGCGGTGCGGGCAAGGAAGAGGCCGGCGACGACGAAATCCTGCAGATTCTTGCCAAGATGGTGAAGCAGCGCGACGAATCGGCGAAGATCTACGAGGAGAACGCACGCCCGGAACTGGCTGCCAAGGAACGCGCCGAAATCGTCGTGCTCCAGGATTTCCTGCCGAAGCAGCTTTCGGAGGCGGAAGTACGCAGCAACATCGCCGCAATCATCGCCGAGATCGGCGCCGCTGGACCCAAGGACATGGGCAAGGTGATGGCCGTTCTGAAGGAGCGTTATGCCGGGCAGATGGATTTCTCCAAGGCTTCTGGCGCAGTCAAGGAACAGCTGAACTAATCAGCGCAGGCCCGCTGCCTTTCCGGCGGCGGGCCCCAGCACCGCCTCGGCGGCTGCATCGACAACAGCGAATTTTGCTGCCTGATACCCCCAATATTCCATGACAAAGCCGCGCGAGAGCCAAGTGTCGCCCTTATAAGGCGGCTGTGTCCAACCCATGCTTCCGAGCTCGGACGCTTGTGTCAGCAGACGCTTCAAGTGGGTGTTTGAAATCATGAACTGATCGCGGATTTCCTTGAGCGACAGCGGTCCAACGTAGGCTCGTTCCGAAGTGCGATCGAAGTTGTCGATACGACTCATGAGATAGTCCATCACGAGACCGCCGGAATTGGCCCAGTTGAAAAGATTGTACGTTGCGCCTGGGTCTCGAACAGCGTCGCTGTCGATGATCGCCTTGGAGATCAGCGGCTGCATTCTGGAAAAGGCTGTGGGGTCGGCGTTGATCCGCTCCAGCCGACTACCCTCGTCCAGGCTGTCGAGAATGAGAAGGTGGGTGGCGAGCCACTTGAGAAAGTGTTCGTGAGCCGTCTCCGTAGGCTCTAGAAGACGCGTCCGCTTGTCACCACTGGTGTTCTCGATCGGGCGGAGAAAGCGGTAAGCCACCATTTCCTGGATGAAGGCGGCAGCCGTATTGCGGCTAGCAATCTTGTTGGCGACGACAAACGCGATAAAGCGACCCGAATAAAGACCGAGTTTGGGTTCGCCAGGGTAGCCGAAGTGCAGTGCGAAGCCGGCGTGGGCCATGAGCCAGCGCTGCTGCGCTGCAAAAATCGATGCGATGCGCGGGCTTTCGCGATAGATCGCCAGCATTTCGCGAGCGCAATGCAACACGGCCACGAAGAAGGCGTCGCTTTCTAGGAAATTTTCAATTTTACGTGGCATGCGACCATCCCAATAGGTCGCTTTCATTGGACATTGCACGAAAACTGTCAATGGCTTCCACGGCCAATAGTGGAGGCGGGGATGTTGAAAATAAAACCTTTGGCTGAAATTAAAGAAGGCAGGAACTGGGGGCGTTCCTGCCTTCTTGCTCTTTGCGTCCGGTGGCGACGCAGGACCGAGATCCAAGCCAGCGGATATTTGCAAAGGCACCCTTGCGAGGCGGCGCCGGGGGTAGGGATGGTGCCTCGCACGGGGATCGCTTTGTTGAAAATGAAGTTATTGCGATGCGGCAAGTGATTCAAATTACAAAAAAATAATGATTGGCGCGGATGGCTGCCTTAAGTGTGGCGCGCAGGATGAATACCGTTTCATCGCCATGTCGGATTGCAGCGATCGGCAGGTCGGAAGCCCTTGTTCTGAAATCTGTTTTTGATAATCGTCAAGAATTGGCGCAGTCTGGAGGAGTGCCTTGCATACACGCAATACGCGGGTCGTTGAACACAGTGTCGCACCCCTGTCGCAGGGGGCAGTAACGCGATTTTGAACACGCATCCCGGGCGGTTATTGAGGGTACAGTGGACCTGTGAATAGAGCGGCTTTCGCCCAAATGCCGTGGCATGTGCTGGCGAACCTGCTTATATGGACCCCAGCCAAGAGGTTCACATGCGCTTTTCCAATTCCTTCCTCGACGAGATACGCGATCGCGTGCCGATTTCGGACGTGATTGGCCGTCGCGTGAGCTGGGACAAGCGCAAGACCAATGTGCCGCGCGGCGACTATTGGGCTTGCTGCCCGTTTCACGGCGAGAAGTCGCCGAGCTTCCATTGCGAGGATCGCAAGGGGCGCTACCACTGCTTCGGCTGCGGCGTAACCGGTGATCACTTCCGGTTCCTGACCGATCTGGAGGGGTTGAGCTTCCCGGAGGCCGTACAGCAGATCGCTGACATGGCAGGTGTCGCCATGCCGATTGCCGATCCGGTGATGGAAAAGCGCGAGAAGGAGCGCACCTCGCTTCTCGACGTGATGGAGCTTGCGACCAAGTTCTTTCAGGATCAGCTACAGACGGCAAACGGCGCGCGGGCGCGCGCTTATCTGCGCGATCGCGGCCTGACGGGGCGGACGATCGAAACGTTCAGGCTAGGCTTCGCGCCCGATAGCCGCAATGCGCTGAAGGAGTTTCTGGCAGGCAAGGGCGTTGTCAAGGAACAGATCGAGGCCTGCGGCCTGGTGGTCCATGGTCCCGATGTGCCTGTCTCCTACGACCGCTTTCGCGACCGGATCATGTTTCCGATACTGTCGTCCCGTGAGAAGGTGATCGCCTTCGGCGGGCGGGCCATGTCGGCAGATGCACCCGCGAAGTATCTCAATTCCAACGAGACGGAACTCTTCCACAAGGGCAACGTGCTCTACAATTTCGCGCGGGCTCGCCGGGCGACGCAGGGCGCGAACGGCGAGGGCACGATCATCGCCGTCGAAGGTTATATGGACGTGATCGCGCTGCATCAGGCCGGCGTCGAGAATGCCGTCGCACCGCTCGGCACGGCATTGACCGAGAATCAGCTTGAACTCTTGTGGAAGATGACGCCGCAGCCGGTGCTTTGTTTCGATGGGGACGGTGCCGGTATTCGCGCCGCCAATCGCGCGGCCGATCTGGCGCTCCCGCATATAAAGCCGGGGCGCACGGTGCGTTTTGCATTGCTGCCAGATGGCAAGGATCCGGATGATCTTGTACGCAACGAAGGCCGCGCGCCCTTTGACAAGGTGATGAGCCAGGCCAAGCCGCTGGCTGAGATGATCTGGAGCCGCGAGATTAACACCGGACAGTTCGAGACGCCCGAAGCCAAGGCGGAGCTCGAGGCGCGGTTGAAGCAGCTGGTGGCGGTCATCGCAGATGAAAATGTGCGTCGTCATTATCAGCAGGACATGCGCGACCGGTTGAGCGGTTTCTTCCAGCCGCAATTCCAGAAGCGCGGCAACGAGCGGCGGAGCTTCGATCGAGGCGGTGGTCAAGCCCGCGGTCGAGGCGGCGAGGGACCGCGTGGCCCGCGCCTTTCGGGCGGCGGCATTTCCGATCGGCTGGCACGTTCCGGTCTGGTGAGGGGGCATCAGGAAACGCCGGCATTGCGTGAGAGCGTGCTGGCGCTGACCGTCATCAATCATCCGGCCCTGATGCAGGACGAGTATGACGAAATCGCTTCGATCGACTACGACAATCGCGAGCTTCAACGGCTCTGGTCGGTCATGCTGGGTGCGGCCGCGGCCGTTGCCGGACCGCACCTGACGCGGGAATATCTGCTGGAGCGCATGGAGGAGCAGGGCTTTGGTGCGCTGCTGCAGGGGCTTGAACAACAGATCCGCAATGCCCGCCTCTGGATCGCCACCTCAGAGGCGGCGATGGAAGATGCGCGCGAGGGTTACCGGCAGGCGCTCGCCTTCCATAAACGCGCAAAGGCCTTGCGCTACCAGAAGATCGAGCTTGAGCGCGAGATCGCGGAGGCGACCGAGGCAGGCAACGGTGATGTGATCGACCAGTTGATGCGCGCGCTGCAGGAGGTTCATTTCGAGGGGCTTCGCCTCGAGAACCAGGAAGCGATCATCGATGGTTTCGGTGTGCTCTCCGGCCGCGTCAAGGGAGCGGCGAGCCATTGATGGATTCGACTGATCGGCAATTTTCCACTGGCGATGCGTTGTTCGGTGAAGCGCGTTCGCCTCTTGGCATTCTTAACCGCGTCTATGGTTATCCCGCCTTCCGCGGCAAGCAGCAGCAGGTTGTCGAGCATGTCGTCTCCGGCGGCGATGCCGTCGTTCTTTTTCCGACAGGGGCCGGCAAGTCGCTCTGCTTCCAGATCCCTGCGCTTTGCCGCGAGGGCGTCGGCATTATCGTTTCGCCGTTGATTGCGCTGATGCGCGACCAGGTGGAGGCGATGAAGCAGCTGGGTATCCGGGCGGCAGCGCTGAACTCTTCCTTGTCGCGAGAGGAGTTCGTGGAAGTACGACGTGCGCTTGCCGCAGGCAAGCTCGACCTTCTCTATGTGACGCCGGAACGCATTCTCATGGATGGCTTCCGTGACACCATCGGCAATTCGAAGATCGCGCTCTTTGCCATAGATGAGGCACATTGCGTGTCCCAATGGGGACATGATTTCCGGCCGGAGTATCGGGAACTCGGCAGGCTTGCCGAACATTATCCCGGGGTACCCCGTATCGCACTGACCGCGACCGCCGATCCGCATACCCGCGACGATATCGCTGAACGGCTGGGTCTGAGCAATGCGAAGATCTTCACCACCAGTTTCGACCGACCGAACATCTCCTACGAAATCGTCGAGCGTGACCAGCCGCGTCAGCAGCTACTGCGATTTCTTTCCGGACATAAGGGCAACAGCGGCATAGTCTATTGCCTGTCGCGCGCCAAGGTCGAGGATACGGCCGAGTGGCTGAACGGGCAGGGCATTCGCGCGCTTCCCTATCACGCCGGTATGGACCGGGCGCTTCGCGATGCCAACCAGGATGCCTTTCTGAGAGAGGAAGACCTCTGCCTCGTCGCCACGGTCGCCTTCGGCATGGGCATAGACAAGCCAAACGTGCGCTATGTCGCACATCTCGATCTGCCTGGCTCCGTCGAGGCCTATTATCAGGAAACCGGACGCGCCGGGCGCGATGGCCTACCTTCGGAAGTGTGGATGGCCTACGGTATGGCCGACGTCATCCAGCGGCGGCGGATGATTGATGAGGGAGCTGCCGCCGACGAGATTAAGCGCGTCGAGCGCTCCAAACTCAATGCCCTGCTGGCAATCTGTGAGACGGCATCGTGCCGCCGTCAAGCGATCCTTGCCCATTTCGGCGAGGCACATGCCGGCAATTGCGGTAGCTGCGACACCTGCCTGAAACCGGTCGAAACCTGGGACGGGACGGATGCCGCGATCAAGGCGCTGGCAGCGGTCTATCGCACCGGCGAGCGTTTTGGCACCGGTCACGTTGTCGACGTGCTTCTTGGCAATTCCAATGAGAAAACCGAGCGCTTTGGCCATACCAGCATGCCGGTCTTCGGCGCTGGAAAGGATGTTCCCTCGCGCACTTGGCAATCGGTCTTCCGCCAGCTGCTTGCCATGGGACTTATTCGCGTCGATCACGATGCGTATGGCGCGCTGAAGCTCGAGCCTGAAGCACGGGCGGTTTTCAAGCACGAACGTCAGGTCTTTTTCCGCAAGGACCGTCCGGCCTCCGAACGCCGGACGAAGAAGACGGCGCAGGCCGCCGAGCGTCGATCCGTGCTGTCGGGAGGGGATGGTGTTCTATTTGAAGCATTGCGCGCCGAGCGCACGTCGATTGCAAAGTCCCTGGGTGTGCCGCCCTATGTGGTCTTCCCCGATACGACGCTGATCGCCTTCGCGAGCGAGCGGCCACGGACGCACAAGGAGATGCTCGGGATCTCCGGGGTCGGCCAATCGAAGCTCGAACGCTATGGCGATGCGTTTCTCGATGTGATCCTCAGTCACGACGACTAGGGTTTGACCCTGCGTTTTAACGGTGGCATCTTCCATGCCACTGTGATGCTAGCATCAAGCACGCTTCGCGCGAGAGCCGCATTTGCCTTCGTAGCCTTGCCATTGCCGCAGTCGTTTCCAGTGAGCGTCGGCGGAGACAGTGATTGCACCACACAGACATTGCCATGAACGCCCAACTCGACAGCGGAGAATGTTGGATGCCCGATCCGTCGCAATCGCAGCCGCGTTCTCCTCTGGCTTCTCTTGCTATCATTGCTGCCGTCATCGCGGTCGGTGCTGCGGCGTTCGCTTACACGGCCGGATGGTTCTCACCTGATAGGCTGACGCCGACAAGGCTCGTCGGTGCGCTGGCGCCACCGGATGGGCCGGCCCTTGGTCATAGGCGAAATCACGCAAAGGGCATCTGTTTCACCGGAATGTTCGAAGCCAGCGGGAATGGCACCGCTCTCTCCCGTGCGACGGCTTTCGTTGCTGGGCAATATCCCGTTGTCGGACGGTTCAATCTCGGTACACCTGATCCGAATGCGACTGACGCGACCGTTCGCGTGCGAGGGATCGGCGTTCAGATATCAACTCCCGACGGCGAGGTCTGGCGCATGGCCATGATCGACCCGCCGATCTTTCCGGTCTCCACGCCTCAGGCGTTTTACGAGTTGCTGGAGGCTTCGAAGAGCAAGGACCCGGAGGTCATGAAAGCCTTCGCCGCAGCTCATCCGGAATTCGCAGCATTTGGCAAGTGGGCGACGACCGCTCCTTGGACTGCGAGCTACGCAGAGGTGGCATTCAATAGCCTCAATGCCTTCATTTTTACGGATAGCGCAGGCGCTGACCATGCCGTCCGCTGGTCGCTGGTACCGCAAGCGCAAGTCACGCCGATCTCCGGCAGCGATTTGGAAAAGCTCGGTCCCAACCACCTTGAAGAGGACATCACCAACCGCGTCGGAAACGCGCCGCAGCGCTGGACTATGGTCCTGACCGAAGGCGAGGCATCTGACCCGACCTCGGATCCGACGAAGTCATGGCCACCTGAGCGCAAAACCGTCCAGGCTGGTACGCTGATCGTGCAGAAGATCGAGGCCGAGGCTGACGGTCCTTGCCGTGACATCAATTTTGATCCGACCATCTTGCCTGATGGTATCGAGGTTTCCGACGATCCGTTCCCGGCTGCCCGTTCGGCGGCATATGCCAAGTCCTATGACCTCAGGACGTCGGAAGCGAGCTACTATCCCCGAACTGCAGGGAGCACAAAGCCATGAGCGGCAGCAGGACTGAGTTCACCGCGCTTCAACGTTCGTTGCATTGGCTGATGGCAATCTGCATTTTGGCAATGCTCTTTGTCGGCGTCGGGATGGTGTCGACCGTCGGGCGGCAGTACATCCCCTTGCTTGCGACGCACAAGACACTCGGCATCGCAATTCTTGCGCTGGCCGTGATCCGGCTTGCGGTGCGATTTGTCTACGGTGCGCCCGCGTTGCCTGGCGATCTCCCCGAACCGATGAAGCTCGCCGCGCATCTGTCGCACCTTGCGCTATACGCGCTGATGATCGGCATGCCGCTGATCGGCTGGGCCATGATGTCGGCGGGCGGCTATCCCATTACACTTTACGGCCAGATACGGCTTCCGCCGATCCTGCCGCAGAGCGACAGCTTGCACACGCTGCTGTGGAACGCGCATTTCTATCTGGCCTTTGCCTTTTTTGCCCTCGTCCTGCTGCATATTGCGGCCGCGCTGTTTCATACGCTGGTCAGACGCGACGGGGTCTTGCAGACTATGCTGCCTGTCGGCAACAGCGATGTGCCATTGAAACCGCAACGGAATACGCGTTAGGGCCCGGCAGAATATACGGTTTGATCCGCCGGTCTCAGGGAGGCTCAAGCCGGCTGTCCTGTAGTCTGAGTATTTTGTGTATTCCTCTATTCTCATATGATGATGGTTGTTTTCGGGGGATTGCCATGGATGCCTTTTCCAAGCTGGTCGTATCGCTGCCGGGACAAGAGCGGGTTGCCAGGCATCCGCACGGCGGACGCGTATTCATCCATGCTACGGCTGAGGAAACGGGCGGTGCCTTCGGTGCCTGGGAAACTTTCTCCGCCCCTGGGACCGGGCCGAGCCGCCATACGCATACGCGCGAATCCGAGATGTTCCGGGTGATCGAAGGCACCTACCGTTTCTGGTGCGGAGAGGATGTGATCGAGGCACCTGTCGGGACTGTCGTATTCCTGCCGCCGAACGTTCCGCACGAATGGCGCAACGTCGGCGAGACCGAGGGGCGTCTGATGGGGTTGGTGACGCCGGGCGGATTCGAACACTTCTTCATGGAGCTGGAACGCACCGGGGCGGACACGATGGAGCGCATCCTGTCCATCCAGGAGCAATTCGGGCTGATCGAGGGATAATGCCATAAGGCGTTGAGATCAGGCGAACTATGTCTATATGGGCCGGCTGAAAGGATGCAGTCATGGCTCAGAATATTTACGACAAGCCCGAATTCTTCGAAGGATACAGCCAGCTTTCACGATCTCTGCACGGCCTCGACGGCGCTGCGGAATGGGAATCGATCCAGGCAATGCTGCCGGATTTTGGTGGCAAGCGGATCGTCGATCTCGGTTGCGGCTTTGGCTGGTTTGCTCGCTATGCCGCGGAACAAGGTGCAAAGAGC
Organism: Hyphomicrobiales bacterium; assembly: GCA_900466605.1. GTDB lineage: Bacteria > Pseudomonadota > Alphaproteobacteria > Rhizobiales > Rhizobiaceae > Rhizobium. The sequence continues at coordinate 253,358 of UBMU01000003.1, read as the reverse complement.
GTTCTCGGTTTCGACATCTCGGAACGCATGATTGACAGGGCGAGGCGGGACACCGGCAATCCCACGGTTCGTTACGAGATCGCCGATCTCGAAACCCTGGAATTACCGCCGGCCTCGTTCGATCTGGCCTACAGTTCTCTGGCGTTCCACTACGTGGAGGATTTTGACCGGCTGGCTGCCACGGTCCACGCGGCACTCGTCCCGCGCGGCGATTTCGTCTTCACGATAGAGCATCCGATCTACATGGCGCCGCGCGATCCGGCCTGGACAACGGATGTTGAAGGGCGACGGATTTGGCCACTCGACAGCTATCTACGCGAAGGCAAGCGCACGACCGATTGGCTGGCCAAGGGTGTGGTCAAGTATCATCGCACGCTTGGGACGACGCTGAACACGCTGATCGCAAAGGGGTTCTCAATTCGTCATGTCGAGGAGTGGCGACCGAGCGACGAGCAGCTGAACAGACATCCCGAATGGGCCGAAGAAATGGATCGGCCGATGTTTTTGTTGATCTCCGCACAGCGGTGACGATGGCAAGACAGGCGCTTGGCTATATGCTAGTGCAGGGCACCGGGAAACATCACAAGAAGGGCATTCAATGACCTCGCAATTTCTCTCGCACCTCCGCACTGAACTTGCCGCACTGAAGGACGCCGGGCTCTACAAGTCCGAGCGCGTCATCACGTCGAAGCAGGCAGGTGAGATCGCCGTTGCTTCCGGCGAGCGGGTTCTGAACTTCTGCGCCAACAACTACCTCGGGCTCGCCGACAACGAGGAGCTTGCCGAAGCCGGCAAGAAAGCGCTCGACCGCTACGGCTATGGCATGGCCTCGGTGCGTTTCATCTGCGGCACGCAGGAGGAGCACAAGCAGCTGGAGGCGCGTATCTCCTCCTTCCTCGGCATGGAAGACACGATCCTCTATTCCTCGTGTTTCGACGCAAACGGCGGTCTCTTCGAGACATTGCTTGGTGAGGAGGATGCGATCATCTCTGACGCGTTGAATCATGCCTCGATCATCGACGGCGTGCGGCTCTCCAAGGCGAAGCGCTTCCGTTATGCCAACAACGACATGAAGGCATTGGAAGAAGAGCTGAAGAAGGCGGAAGGCAGCCGCTTCAAGCTGATCGCCACCGATGGCGTCTTCTCCATGGATGGCATCATCGCCAACCTGCAGGGCGTCTGCGATCTGGCCGAAAAATACGGCGCGATGGTCATGGTCGACGACAGCCATGCCGTAGGCTTTGTCGGGAAACATGGCCGCGGGTCGGCGGAGCATTGCGGCGTTGAGGGTCGGGTCGATATCATCACCGGCACACTCGGCAAGGCACTCGGCGGCGCTTCCGGGGGCTATACCTCGGCGAAAGCGGAAACGGTCGATTGGCTTCGCCAGCGATCGCGCCCTTACCTGTTCTCGAACACGCTGGCGCCAGTCATTGCCGCGGCATCGCTAAAGGTATTCGATCTCATTGAAAACGGTGATGCACTGCGCGAGCGGCTGGTGGCCAACGCGACGCTGTTCCGCTCTGAAATGACGAAGCTTGGCTTCACGCTGGCGGGCGAGGGGCATCCGATCATTCCGGTCATGCTCGGCGACGCCAAGCTGGCGCAGGACATGGCGGCGCGGATGCTTGAGAAGGGCATCTACGTGATCGGCTTCTCTTTCCCTGTTGTGCCGAAGGGGCAGGCGCGCATCCGCACGCAAATGTCGGCGGCGCATTCGCGTGCGGACGTCGAGCGGACGATCGCCGCTTTTGCGGAAGCCGGCCGCGAACTCGGTGTCATCTAAAGAGTTTGGGAGAGTAAGATCATGTCGAACATGATGAGGGCGCTGGTCAAGGCTAAGCCGGAGGTCGGGCTTTGGATGGAGCATGTCCCCGTTCCCGAGGTCGGACCAAACGACGTGCTGATCAAGGTGAAGAAATCTGCGATCTGTGGCACGGATGTTCATATCTGGAATTGGGATCAGTGGGCGCAGAAGACCATTCCGGTGCCAATGGTGGTTGGCCACGAATTCTGCGGCGAGATTGCACAGATTGGCTCGGCGGTCACGAAGTACCATGTGGGAGAGCGTGTCTCCGGTGAGGGACATATCGTCTGCGGCAAGTGCCGTAATTGCCGTGCAGGCAGGGGCCATCTCTGCCGAAATACGCTGGGCGTCGGCGTCAACCGCCCCGGTTCCTTCGGTGAGCTCGTCTGTATCCCCGAAGCGAATGTAGTGCCGATCCCGGATGATATTCCGGATGAGATCGCAGCGATCTTCGACCCGTTCGGCAACGCGGTGCACACGGCGCTTTCCTTCGATCTCGTCGGCGAGGATGTCCTTGTCACCGGTGCCGGACCGATCGGTATCATGGGCGCCCTGGTCGCAAAGCGCTCGGGCGCACGCAAAGTCGTCATCACCGACATCAACCCGCATCGCCTCGATCTCGCCCGCAAGCTCGGCATCGACTATGTCGTCGATGCCTCGAAGGAGAACCTTGCCGATGTCATGAAGTCGATCGGGATGACCGAGGGCTTCGACGTCGGGTTGGAAATGTCCGGGGCCGCGCCGGCCTTTCGTGACATGATCGACAAGATGAACAACGGCGGCAAGATCGCCATCCTTGGCATCGCACCCGCCGGTTTCGAGATCGATTGGAACAAAGTGATCTTCAAGATGCTTAATCTGAAAGGCATCTATGGCCGCGAGATGTTCGAGACCTGGTACAAGATGATTGCCTTCGTGCAAGGCGGGCTGGATTTGTCGCAGGTGATCACGCATCGGATCGGAATCGACGACTTCCGGGCGGGATTTGAGGCGATGCGTTCGGGCAACTCCGGCAAAGTCGTCATGGATTGGAACTGAAGGAGGATCGATGCTTTACCAAGGAAGCTGCCATTGCGGCAAAATCGAATTCGAAGTGGAGGGAGAGTTCACGTCTGCCCTCGATTGTAATTGTTCGCTCTGCCGGCGGCGCGGCGGGTTGCTGGCCTTCGTGCCGCACGACAAGTTCACTCTGAAAACGCCGCGCGAGAACCTGTCGACGTATACGTTCAATACGCGCACCATTCAGCATCGCTTCTGCGGCACGTGCGGCGTCGCTCCCTTCGCCGAAGCCAAAATGCCTGATGGGGCCGAGATGGCTTGCATCAACGTGCGCTGTATTCCCGCTGTCGATCTTGCCAGTCTAGAAATCCAAGCCTGGGATGGGCAGTCTCACTAAGCTTCGACCAAGGCCCGAACAACTCGTGAAAGGCGACACGAATCTTAGCGGCAACCTTGCCGTTCGGGAAGAATGTCTGTCGCTCTTGTCTTCCTGCGGTGACATCCTATCTATGGTTGGCAATCGCTTGAGCGGTGCCGAGCCTGTGGATAAGGCTTTTTCCAGTTTTTCTGATGCTTTTTTTCTGGAAAAGCTTGACGAGAACAAAAATTGTGGGAATCACCGTTTGACTTGGAAAGCGGTGAACTGGGTCAAGGGCGGATCGCACAACCATGGCCGGACATTTGATGACAATGAAGCTCTGTCGTCCGGCGCCGGCAATCGTGGTTAATCAGGCATTAAATCTCATCCCGTTAGGTGAGACCAGGTGATTCGAGACGGTCGTTTGCGGCGTATCGGCTGCATGCGGCCGTTCACTGCGGCGAGTTTGAATAGCGTCAGGAAGGCGACGATATAAATGGCAACCAAGGTCAAAGAGAACGAAGAAGCGGAAGTCGAACGCGACGGCGGCACCGACGGCCCTCTTCTCGATCTTTCCGATGACGCGGTCAAGAAGATGATCAAGGCCGCGAAGAAGCGCGGCTATGTGACGATGGATGAGCTCAACGCCGTTCTTCCGTCCGAAGAAGTGACGTCCGAGCAGATCGAAGATACGATGTCGATGTTGTCCGATATGGGCATCAATGTCATCGAAGACGAAGAAGCTGAGGAAGCGACCGCCGGCGGCGACGACGACGATTCCAGCTCCGATGATGAGAGCGAGGGCGGCGAACTCGCACCTTCCGGCGGTACCGCGCTTGCGACCGCCAAGAAGAAAGAGCCGACTGACCGTACGGACGACCCGGTGCGCATGTACCTGCGCGAGATGGGTTCGGTCGAGCTTCTGTCGCGCGAAGGCGAAATCGCGATCGCAAAGCGCATCGAGGCCGGCCGCGAAACGATGATCGGCGGTCTCTGTGAGAGCCCGCTGACGTTCCAGGCGCTGATCATCTGGCGTGACGAACTGAACGAAGGCACGACGCTGCTGCGCGAGATCATCGATCTCGAAACGACCTACTCCGGTCCAGAAGCCAAGGCTGCGCCGCAATTCCAGAGCCCTGAGAAAATCGAGGCTGACCGCAAGGCTGCCGAAGAGAAGGAAAAGACGCGCCGCGTCCGTTCCGGCGACGACGACATCACCAATGTCGGCGGCGAGGGTCTGCCTCCGGAAGAAGAGGAAGAGGACGAAGACGAGTCCAACCTTTCGCTCGCCGCAATGGAAGCAGAACTGCGCCCGCAGGTCATGGAAACGCTCGACATCATCGCCGAGACTTACAAGAAGCTGCGCAAGCTGCAGGACCAGCAGGTCGAACAGCGGCTCGCTGCGACCGGCACGCTGTCGTCCGCTCAGGAGCGCCGCTACAAGGAACTCAAGGATGAGCTTATCAAGGCCGTCAAGTCTCTGTCGCTGAACCAGAACCGCGTCGACGCCCTCGTCGAGCAGCTCTACGACATCTCCAAGCGCCTGATGCAGAACGAAGGCCGTTTGCTGCGTCTGGCCGAATCCTACGGCGTGAAGCGCGATAGCTTCCTCGAGCAATATCAGGGTGCCGAGCTTGATCCGAACTGGATGAAGTCGATCGGCAATCTGGCCGCCCGCGGCTGGAAGGAATTCGCCAAGGGCGAAAACACGACGATCCGCGATATCCGTCAGGAGATCCAGAATCTGGCGACCGAAACCGGCATCTCCATCGCCGAATTCCGTCGCATCGTGTCGATGGTGCAGAAGGGCGAGCGCGAAGCGCGCATCGCCAAGAAGGAAATGGTGGAAGCGAACCTTCGCCTCGTCATCTCCATCGCCAAGAAGTACACAAACCGTGGCCTGCAGTTCCTTGATCTCATCCAGGAAGGCAATATCGGCCTCATGAAGGCGGTCGACAAGTTCGAATACCGTCGTGGTTACAAGTTCTCGACTTACGCGACATGGTGGATCAGGCAGGCGATCACCCGTTCGATCGCCGACCAGGCTCGCACGATCCGTATTCCGGTGCACATGATCGAGACGATCAACAAGATCGTCCGTACATCGCGCCAGATGCTGCACGAGATCGGCCGCGAGCCGACCCCGGAAGAGCTGGCCGAAAAGCTGGCGATGCCGCTCGAAAAGGTCCGCAAGGTTCTGAAGATTGCCAAGGAGCCGATCTCGCTCGAAACCCCTGTTGGTGACGAAGAAGATTCACACCTCGGCGACTTCATCGAGGACAAGAACGCGCTTCTGCCGATCGACGCCGCCATTCAGGCGAACCTGCGCGAGACGACGACCCGCGTTCTGGCGTCTCTGACGCCGCGCGAAGAACGTGTATTGCGCATGCGCTTCGGCATCGGCATGAACACCGATCACACGCTGGAAGAAGTCGGCCAGCAGTTCTCGGTCACTCGCGAGCGTATCCGCCAGATCGAAGCGAAGGCGCTGCGCAAGCTGAAGCACCCGAGCCGCTCGAGAAAGCTTCGCTCGTTCCTGGACAGCTAAGCTTCCATCTTCGACCAAACACATTCGAAAGCCGGGCCTTGCGCCCGGCTTTCTGCATTTGATCCGTAGTTGCGTGCCAAGGCATTTCTTGTTGTGGCTGGGGGACAGGAGTAAAGTGCGGTCACGGGGGAAGGGACCGACCGCAGCGCATGAGCGAGGGTCGCCATAGCCTGTTGCGTGGACCGAAACCCTCCGTCGGGAGGTGTGCAATGACCACTTACATCGTGCTTATCAACTGGACGGATCAGGGCATTCGCAACGTTCGCGACTCGGCAAAGCGCCTCGACGCGGCAAAGAAGCTGCTTGGCGATATGGGCGGCTCTTTCCAGCAGTTCTTCTTGACTTTGGGCGATCATGACATGGTTGCCGTCTGCGATGCACCCGACGATGCTGTTATGGCGCGCTTCGGTCTGTCGCTGGGGATGGGGGGTAACGTGCGCACCCGGACATTGAAGGCGTTTCCAGAGGCTGCCTATCGCGAGATCATAGGATCGCTCGGATAACGCGCTGGGGCTGCTGCGGGCAACGCTTGGAAAATATGTGGACGATATGCTGCGCAGAGGCGGCTGTGTCCGTGTGGCGCGAGGCTTTTTTGTTTTACGGCTTGATGATGCCTTCTTAAAAGGCCACATCGGTAGCGTGGCGTAGGGCATTGTTCGTAGGCATGCAGCAGGTTTCGGCAAAGCGATGGGGAATATTCGGCTGGGGCATCGTTGCCTCCGTGCTGCTGCATCTTGCCGTTGTCGCCTTCTTTCTCGTGAAGCTGCCCGTGCCTGCCCCACAGCCGGAGGAGGAGACCGTCAGTGTCGACCTCGTGCCGCCGCCGGAAGAAAAGAAGCCCGAGGAGAAGCCGCCGGAACTGAAGATGCCGGAAGAGCCTAAGCCCGAGGAGCCGAAACCGGAGGAGAAGAAGGCGGAAGAAAAGCCGGCCGAAAAACCTCCGGAAGCGCCGAAGGAAGCAAAGGCTGAACAACCGCCGCCGCCACCTCCGCCTCCACCGGAGGAGACAAAGGCTGTGGAAGAGAAGCCACCGGAAAAGCCACCGGAAGCAGCGGCTGCGGAAGATGCCCAGTCCAAGGAGCAGGCCGGCAAACCGCAGGCCTTGCCGGTACTGCGGCCGGTAGTCGAATTTGGCGACAAGGATACCGGACCGGAAAAATCGACGGAGGGGGATGCTTCCGTCGCGGGTACGAAGTCGGATACACCGACGTCCTCAACGGAACCCAAGCCAGAAGCTCAACACGAACAGGCGAAGCCGGAGGAAACGACGGAAGCCGCCAAGGCGCCCGAGAGCAAGGAGCCGCCCGGCAACCCGGTTCCAGACGATGTTCAGCTCCCACAGGTAGATCTGGCGGACACGCACGCCGAGCGAAATGGCCCTGCGGCGGAAGCGACAGGCGAAGCCAAGACGGCCTTCGAGCAGGCAAAGCCGCCAGCTGCTCCAAAAACCGATGCTGCAGCAACGGCCGAGACGGACAAGCCAGTCGAATTGACCGAGGCGAAGACACTATTCTCGCAGAATATGACCAACGATCCCGTGGCGAGAACTGCCATGGGAGGTTTGTCACGAAGCGCCCGTGTAGCGGAGCTCTGCGGCACTGAACTTCGACAGCAGTTGATACATGGTTCGCCGGTTTATCGACCAGAACTCTTGCCATCCTACCGTCTGTCGAAAGGAACCGTTCTTCAGGTCCGGCGCGGTGCTTTCCGGGCCTCCGGCCGTTGGTATGATGTTAGCTTCCGATGCGAAGTGGACGACGGAGCGACGAAGGTCATGTCGTTCGGCCTTGCCGTCGGCGATCCTGTTCCGAGAAGCGAATGGGCGAGCCGCCGCTTCCCCATGGACTAACGCGCTCCAGTTCGGCACAAGACAACCGGACTATCTTCGTCCGATCGCCACATGTCGGTGGTGCGTGAAAGGACAATGAGATGTCGAACGAGATCGAACGCTTCTTCGAATTGCAGGATGAGGCAACCAAGGCTGCTTTTATCGAGAATCGCGGCGATGAACTCACCGACATCCTGGTCGCTGCGCTCGAAGATGTCTTTGCGATTCTGGCCGGTGACGATTTTCGCGAAACGATCCACTAGGCGGCGAAGCTGATCAGCATCGATGGCTGGCGAGTTTGCAGTCTCTCTTCCAGCTTCGGGCGTAAAAGTCGGCTCGGCCGGTTTTGGCTTGTGCTGGGCCGTGCCGGAGGATAGCGACGCGTAGCTCCTGAAATTTGACACCGTGGTCCCTACATCTGTGCTGTGAACCGAAAGGAGCAGCCAGTGTCGTCTCAACCGTTCAAGATACCTGGGCCGGATCATCCGATCGCTATCGCGCCCAATCCGGCGCGCGTCATCGTGAAGATCGGAGGCCGGGTCGTTGCCGACAGTCGCAACGCCCTGACCCTGAAGGAAGCGTCCTATCCCGCCGTACAATACATACCGCGCGTGGATGTCGACATGTCGCTTCTCGTAGGAAGCGAGCACCACACTCATTGCCCGTACAAAGGCGAAGCGTCATACTACAGCATCGTCAGGGGTGACGATGCTTCCGTCGATGCCGTCTGGAGCTATGAAAATCCTCATGCAGCCGTCAGGGAGATCAAGGACCATCTCGCCTTTTATCCGGATCGGGTCGACTCGATCGAGCAGCTACCCGAGTAGCTGAGCCCACACGTTCGGGGCGGCGACACAACCACGGTCATTCGGTGGTTGATAAGGGGGATGTCGGATCGGGCCTGCCGAACGCATGTTAGGTTGCCGGGCCGGAAGACAGCCATACCTGGGAAGAAAAACAAGGACGGTCCGGCAGGGAAACCGGACCAGTCCCCGTAACTGATCGGAGGTCAATCGGATCAGAAAACGCAATACCGTGCGGCGCCCCAGTTGGTCCGGGGCACCGGGATTTTTTGATTAGAACGCGCGCTGCAGGCGGAAGAAGCCCTTGGTCACTTCGTTGGCGTCGTCCGGATCGGTGTAGTCGACCGTTGCCTTGGCATAGAGGTTTTCTACGATCTGGTAATCGACGGTGATGCCGACCTTCCAAGCGTCGCCCAGGCCGTCGAACGAGTGCGGAATCGCGCCGTTATCCGTGTCCGTAGCGTAGTTGCCGAAGTACTGAGCCATCGGGGTAACCGTCCACTTGTCGGTTGCCTTGATCGCGTATTCTGCAGCAACGGTCCACTCCGACTGAGCGTAGTAGGAGTTCGGACCAGACGCATAGACAGCTGCCAGGCCGAGTGTGCCGGGGCCGATGTCAGCGAAGAGCATGCCGCGGATAGCACCTTCTTCGTTGTCGGTATCGTAACCGCCGATGACCTGATAGCTGATTGCTCCAGCCTTGCCGCCGATGCCGAAGGCAACGCCGACGTTGTTCGGACGTTCGCCATTCTTGTAGTAGCCGTCTTCAAGCTCGTCTACGCTGACGCCGGCGTAGAAGTCGCCGTTCTCATACTGGTAGCGAACAGAGTTGTGCAGCGTTTCGAAGCTGGACAGAACGTCCGGCTCGCCGGAAAGGTCGTCATCCCACCAGCTGTAGAACAGACCAGCGCGGAAGCCAGCGACGTCGATATACGCGGAGTCAAGCGTGGTTTCGGTCGAGGTGTTGTCGCCGTTGTTGCGGAAAACGATCACGCCGGTGAGCGGACCATATTCAGTGTCGCTCTTGGCGGTGAACTGAACCTGAGCGCGTGTGCGGGCGTTCCAGTCCGACGTGCCCTTCTGATCAGGACCACCATATACTTCAAAACGCAGGTAGCCGCTGACCTTGAGGCAGGTTTCAGTGCCGGGGATGTAGAAGTAGCCTGTGCCGTACGCGTCGCAGACGCGGACGTATTCAACCGGCTCGGGTTCAGCTGCGACGATTGCATCAGCAGCGAAGACCGGCGTAGACGCAGCAGCAAATGCTGCTGCGGAGGTCAGCAAAGCCATCCGTATATTCATTTGAAATCCATTTCCTTTTCGATTGAACTGCCGCCGTGGGAGATGGGGCCGTTCCGATAATGTGCCTTTCGGCGGGCGGATCAGCGAACCGCCAAGCCTTAATTTCATCCTTGATTAAATCTATCAATTCTCATTGCATCAAAACTCCTCTTCACGACAGTTCTTTGGTTGTTTGTGTTGTTTTTATGTAACAATATCAATCACTTAAATACAACAACGCGCTGCGCCGCAGTCATGCGGGCATCGTAACGCTTAACGCTGTTTTCGGGGGCCCGCGCGAGCGGGTCTGACACCATCTTTGAAATGGGGCCAAAGAAAATCCACCCGCAGATAGTCCCGCCGGCGGGCGAATTGAAGGGCATCCATTGGAACGCAGTGTTCCAAATTTGGAACGAAATCTCGTTCCGGGTGGTTGGCATTGCCTGCCGGGAGCGGTAAGCGATAGCGATCGCAGACCGATTGCGCTTACTGAAAGAGGTGCCCCGATGCTGAAAGCAGAGGGTGTTTTGCAGGATCTGAACGATTTCGTCTACTTTGCCGCTGTCGTCCGTCATAACGGCTTTTCAGCCGCGGGGCGGGTGCTGAACATGCCGAAATCGAAACTCAGCCGGCACATAACAGCGCTGGAAGCGAGGCTCGGCGTCAGGCTGCTGGAGCGAACGGTCAATCGGTTCCGCGTGACGGAAATCGGACGCGCCTTCTACAATCACTGCGAAAACATGCTGCGCGAAGCTGACCGCGCAGCGCAGGCGATCAACGACGCAACAGGCGAACCGCAGGGGCAGATCCGTATGAGCGTGCCTCATGGACTGCTGGACGGCTCTCTTGGCGCGATGATCCCGGCGTTTCTCAATCGGTATCCCAAGGTTCAGCTGCAGATAATCAGCACGGATCAACGGGTGGACATCATAAACGAGCGACTCGATCTTGCTGTTCGCGCGCAATTGACCGAGGAGACCGATTCCGAACTGACGATGCGTGTGCTCAGCAAAGTGGATCTGATCCTCGTGGCAAACCAGAAGCTCGCGAGCTCACTGCCGTCAATCGAAGGCGTCGAATGTCTGGCCGACGCTCCGACGGTCTCGTTCGCGGGGCCGTTGACGGAGTGGCAGGATTTAGATGTTTGGGAGTTCACCGGACCGGATGGCACCCGATACCGGCATCAGCACAAGCCGCGCATGAACTGTCGCAGCGTGTCGGCGGTTCTCGAGGCCATTTATGCTGGAGTCGGGGTAGGGCTGTTGCCCGACCATATCTGTGCCGAAGGTATCCGCGACGGCAGATTGGTGCGCCTTCTGCCTGATCATCAGACGTCGCAGGCAACGATCTATCTCGTATTCACCGCGTCGCGCGGTTTGCCGACGGCGGTTCGGGCGCTCGTCGACTTTCTCGTAGAACAGTTCCGGATCCTGCGCGTCACCACGCAGTGCCAGGAAGCGGAAGCCGATGCGCAATCGAAGGATCAGGTTCAGCTTCGCGATCTGTCCGGCGCTCAGCCTGCATAGGCGTCGTCGAGTGCTGCGATATCGATCTTCACCATCTGCATCATCGCGGCCTGTACGCGCATGGCTTTCTGGCCATCCGGATCGTTGAGGTAACGCATCAGGGCATCCGGTATGATCTGCCAGGCGACGCCGAATCTGTCCTTCAGCCAACCGCATTGCTGCGGCTTGCCACCGTCGAGCAGCCGTTCCCAGTAGTAGTCCACCTCTGCTTGATCCTTGCAGCGAACGAAGAATGAGATGGCTTCGCTGAATTTGAACTGGGGCCCGCCGTTCAGTCCCATGAACTGCTGACCCTCGAGTTCGAAGGTCGCAAAGAATGCTTGCCCGTCTGGACCCCGCTTTATTTGCGGGGCTGCGGCGTTCTTGAATATTGTCGTGTAGAAGCTGATTGCGTCATCGAGTTGGTTATCGAACCAAAGGCAAGGCGTGATCTTCTGCATCGGTTGTCCTCCTGGCGCTTAAATCTGTGGCAAGGACGCAGAAAGAGGAGGGGTGCCGACAACGGGCGACGAATTATTCCCCATTTTAAGCTGGCGGAAATTCGCTTGCCTAACGCCGATCCTGCCTAATCTTAATTCGAAGAGGGATGTCGGTCCAAGCCAACGCCGTTCGTCCTTGGACGTGCGATAACGCAAAAGGGAGAAAAACATGTCCTATGTCGATGGGTTCGTTGTGGCGGTGCCGCAGAAGAACGTCGAGGCGTACAAAGCCTTTTCTGCCACGACTGGTGCGGTGTGGAAGTCATACGGTGCCAAAGAGTATGTGGAGTGCATTGCCGATGACGTACCCTATGGAGAACTGACTTCCTTTCCACGTGCCGTGCAGGCGGCGAACGATGAGGTCGTCATCTTTTCCTGGATCGTTTATGAATCACGCCAGGAGCGGGACGAGATCATGACGAAAGTGATGGCAGACCCTCGTCTTCAAGGCGACGAGTGGAAGTCGATCTTCGATGGCAAGCGGATGATCTTTGGGGGGTTCGTTCCCTTCCTACAGCTTTGAGCCGCAGCAGGATCTGGATTGACACAAGGCCGGCTGAACGCCACGTCTCTCTTATAGAGAAGATGGAAGCGGAACCGGAGCGATGCCCCAGAAGATCATCAGCATTTCCACCAAGGGGCAGGGCCTTTACGAGTTTACGACGGAAGCAGCGTCCTTCGTCCGCGCCAATGGCGCTGCCGAGGGACTGTTGACCGTGTTTGTACGGCACACCTCGTGTTCGCTGCTCATTCAGGAGAATGCCGACCCGGATGTTCGAACGGATCTCAATGCATTCTTCCGACGATTGGTTCCTCCTGCGTCCGATCCTTCAATGCGTTGGATTGTTCACACCACCGAAGGACCTGACGATATGCCAGCGCATATCAAGGCTGCGTTGACGCAGGTTTCTATCGGTATTCCTGTTGTTGGCGGGCGGCTGGCACTCGGAACCTGGCAGGGGATCTACCTGTTCGAACACCGCGACAGGCCTCATCAGCGCGAGATCGTGCTGCATCTCGGCGGCTGAACCGAAACTGAACGGCCGGTTCGAAGATCATTCATTTTCATAGGGTTATGGTCTGCACAATCCCGCTTTGGAGTTGGAGAAATCGTTTGAGAGCAGTATCATGACCCATTTCATTGCCAAGGCTTCGTTTGCCGCCCTTATCGCTCTGGCCTCCATTCCGTTCGGTACTCCGACTGCTTCAGCTTCTGGATGGCGGCATGAGCCTGCTGTCAATGTTCAATACCGCCCGGCGTATGCCTGCTCGCCCGGGCAGGCCGTTCAGAAGGCGCGTTGGACGGGGCTGCGCTATGCCCGCCTTACCAATGTTACACCGCGGCGCGTTGTCGTTTCCGGTCGCAATTATCGAGGCTGGGACCAGATGGTCTTCGCCAACGTTAGGGGTTGCCCGCTCATCCGCCGCTGATCGGCGTCGTCCACAATGACGCCCTCGACTTGCCTTGGCCGCGCCATTTTCAGCCTGCTTTGTGCGAATCGCATATGAATGCGCAAATCCGGAAAGGTTGGACCTGACCTTGCCGGCAAGAGTGTATCGAATGGGGATGGGCTGTGCCGCACCCCGATGGAGAACTTTCGATGATGCAATTTTTGGCCAAGGCGGGCCTTGCAACGTTGCTCGCTGTCGGCACTGTTGCCGGGGTAGCTGCTCCGGCTTCCGCCCAGGTAGACGTTTACATTGGTAGTGGCCGCCCACCACCGCCTCCCGGTTACTATCGCCCGCCACCGCCTGACTACAATCGTCCGCCGCCGCGTCCGCGTGGCTGTGATCCGCGGCTTGCAGAGGACATCGCACGCGACTACGGCTTCCGTCGTGCACGCGTGGTCGACGTCACGCCTCGCCGTGTGATCGTCGAGGGTTGGACACGTCGCGGCGCGGATGAAATCAGCTTCGGAAATGTTCGCGGCTGCCCGGTCCTGCGCCGCTAACGGTCACGATCGTCAGACTCGGAGAATAAAAGAAACCGCCTTTGTCGACCTCGACAAAGGCGGTTTCTTTTTAGGCGTGAGAAATCGCGTGCGGTGCCGTTTGGGCTGGTCGCTCCACATCGCCGGTCTCGTCGACAGATGTTGCAAGCGGCGCTTGGTTGTCGGCCGAAACGACGGCCCGTGGCAGCGGCGTACCACGCTTCTTCTCCCGCGCCAGCGTCAGCAAGCCCGAGCAGACGATGAGAACAATGCCGGCAGCCATCGGAAGGTCGATGGTGTCGTCGAAAATCAGATACCCAAACGCGATTGCCCACAGCATCTGGCTGTATTGAGGAGGGGCAACCAGGTTTGCCGGTGCCAGCCTGGCGGCGGTCATCAACAGCACGTTGCCCGCCGCACCGAGCAGGCCATAGCTCGCGATGAAGAGCCACTGACGAGGGCTCGGAACGACCATCTCCGAAAGCATCAGGATGCCGCTGACGGCGAGTGTGCCGAGCAGCGCCGCGCCATACAACGAAAGGCGCTTTTCGGCCGGTCCCATCTTTCGCATGATGACGATCGAGATTGCTGCAACCAGGCCACCGATTGCTGCCGCAAGATGCCCACCGGATAACTCACGGAAGCCTGGACGCAGCACGATCAGAACGCCGATGAAGCCGACGATGACGGCGGCCCAGCGTTGCCAGCGTACGTCTTCCCTGAGGAAAATGACGGACAGAATGGTCACGAAGGAAGGCAGAAGAAACAGCAGACAGAAAGCCTCAGCCATCGGAAGCTTGGTGAATGTGATAATCGAAGCGATTGCTCCAATCGCGCCGCACACGAACCTCAGCAGCCAGAGAGTGCGGTTCGTGCTTCTGACGATATCCAGCCAGGAATCATCTCTGCCTTTGATAAAGGGCAATGCCGCACAGCCAAACAGCGCGCCGATGAAGGCGATTTGATAGGCAGGCACGCCGCCATGCAGGATCTTGATCGACGCATCGCTGAAGGCAAACACGGCATAGGCTCCGAACGCGACGAGAACACCGCGCAGGGCTGAAGAAGGGGCTGTCATGAATCAGATTCGTCCGAAGGAGGGTATTCTCAATGTGACGGACCGTCGGCGGCAAAGCGAGAGCCGATTGCGAATAGCTGCCATGCACAATCGCAAGCTCGGCTGTCGCCAGTCTCAGCTTACGTAGGCCTCCAGGGGGCTCTGCGATCGGCGCCGAAGGAAATCCACAAGGAGCGGTTGCTGGCCTTTCAGGATCTTACGCTCTGCATCTGCCAGCGTGAACCATTCGGCGCGATCGACTTCCGGAAATTCCGCCATCACTCCTGAGCGTGGCGGCCACTCCATCCGAAAGTGATTGCTGGCAACTGCCTCCAGGTCGATGTCGGCCTCGACGGCCCAGGCAACAACGATCTTGCTGCCGGGTTGCTTGTATTCCCCAAGATGATGAAAGCTGCCGCCGACGTCTATGCCCAACTCTTCGCGGGCCTCGCGTCGGGCCGCATCGAGTTCGTCTTCGTCCTCTTCGACAAGACCCTTGGGAATCGACCAGGCGCCGATGTCCTTCTTCGCCCAGTAGGGTCCCCCCGGATGCACCAAGAGAACCTCGTAGCTACCATCATGGAGCCGATAAATCAGCAGGCCTGCACTTCGCTTCGCCATATCGACTGCATCCTTGTGCTTATCGGGAGGAGCGCTGGGCTTGAGGCGCCCAGCGCGGCGTCTCAGTTCGGTGTCTGGCGAAGAGCCATGGCGTAGTCGCGGTAAACGCTCAGGCAATCGGTGTAGCTAAGCGAGCCGTTCTCGCCGTAAATGACATGGGCGCTGGATGCGCTGGTTGCCGCTTCTTCCGAAACGTAGAGGATCGCCTCGCCAAGCGACTTTCCCGTGATTGGCTCCTCGGTACCATCTTCCTGCATGATGCCTTCAATGATTGCCGCTATCTGGCGGTGGCTAAAGACCGCCCGTCTGTCTTCCGGTGTCATTGTTCTTACCTCTGCTTGAAATCAATGGATCTATCTGTCCAGCCGAAGCGGTTCATGATTTCATGGCAGCCTCCGGTAGAGATAGCTGCTCCGCTCTTCGGAATGCCCTAACAATGAGGGGCGGCAGGCGATTTACCTGACCGTCGCCCTGTATCGCCGTGCGCGCAAACCGCAGCTGCCGGCCGGCTTGGTTCGCGATCCACAATAGGTCGCGACAATGCTCTACATAGAGTCGGATTATTCACCGACAAGATGGGTGGCGAGAACTATCACCATGTAGTGACATCGCAATGCATCCTGCCCATCGCGATTGCGTTTGGCAATCGGCATGTCTGGCACTATATCGACGCTCACCACGTAAACAGAAGCGATGACGGATATGTTTCAAGCCGCGACGATAAATTCCGCCAACAAGGTCGATTTCTACGGAGAGCTTTGCCAGCAGCTGAAGGGCTTGCTGCATGGCGAAACCGACACGATCGCCAATGCTGCGAACACGTCGGCTCTCATGTTTGAGATGATGCCGGATCTGAACTGGGCAGGCTTCTATTTCCTGAAATCCGAAAAGGAGCTGGTTCTCGGGCCGTTCCAGGGTCGGGCCGCGTGCGTTCGCATCGCGGTTGGCCGCGGGGTCTGCGGTACTGCTGTCGAGAAAGGGACTTCGATCCTTGTCGAGGACGTCCATGCGTTTCCGGGGCATATTGCATGTGATGCCGCCTCACGCTCGGAACTCGTCGTGCCGCTTCATCACAACGGCAAGATCCTGGGCGTCATCGATCTCGACAGCCCTTCGGCGTCGCGCTTCGACGCCGACGATCAAGCCGGTGTCGAAGCTCTGGCACGGATTTTCGTTGAGGCAAGCTACTAAGCCGTCACGCGCTCAGTGGTATTTTTCCCGCTCACGAACGAGGATCGCCGGAGCATTCAGTCCGGAGATTGGTTGGTTGACGTCCGCCGGGATATCTCCCGTCAGCTCGAGGTCGAGATAGCGTGCACAGCAGACCCTAAGGAACGAAGTAAAGTTCCCGAGATCGTGGCCGGCATCGATGGACTCGTGATGGAGCTTGGTAATCAGCTGTATGACGTTCATGCGATCGCGCCGGGCGATTTCCTCGAGCTTCGACCAGAAAAAATTCTCAAGTCGAACGCTCGTCACCATGCCGTCGATGCGAAGCGAACGCGTGGTACTCTCCCAGAGCTTTGCGTCCGCCTTGATAAACAGCTCGCACATCTCGTCCCTCCCTTGCTCGCTTCCTCAAGCGGCGTTCGTTTGTAACAGGGCCGACGCGTCAAGCACAGTCATGAACTGCCGCAGCCATGAGGGGTGAGCCGGCCATGCTGGTGCGGTGACGAGGTTCCCGTCGGAGACGGCGTCGCTGACGGCGATATCCGCATAGATGCCGCCTGCGAGTTCAACTTCAGGACGGCAGGCGGGGTAGGCCGAGCAGGTGCGCCCCTTCAGGACTCCCGCCGCTGCCAGGAGTTGGGCGCCGTGGCAGATTGCAGCTACCGGCTTGCCGGCCTCGAAGAAGTGCTGCACGGCTTTGATGACGTCGGGGTTGAGGCGCAGGTATTCCGGCGCGCGGCCGCCTGGGATGACCAGTGCGTCGTAGTCTTCAGCGCGAATGCTGGAGAAGGTGGCGTTCAGCGCAAAGTTGTGGCCACGCTTTTCGGAA
The DNA here is from genome assembly GCA_900466605.1 of Hyphomicrobiales bacterium. Classification (GTDB taxonomy): domain Bacteria; phylum Pseudomonadota; class Alphaproteobacteria; order Rhizobiales; family Rhizobiaceae; genus Rhizobium. Next base: position 236,121 of record UBMU01000003.1, on the reverse strand, counting down.
TAGGTCTGATCGCCTTCGAAATCGTGGATGGCGGTTGCGACAGTCTCGCCGGCATTCTTGCCAGGGCAGACTGCATGGACGGTATAGCCGCAAGCGAGCAGCGTCTGGAACGGGACCATCGTCTCGTAGTCCTCGGTGAAGTCGCCGGTAATCATCAGAATTTTTGAAGCTGGCATCTGTTCCTCCCAAAACCAACCGGAGGAACTTAGCAAGGGCGGCAAATACATGGGTACTAAAGGAATACTACAGCAGAGATTCTTATCCATGCAGAGGGACGCGCCCCTTGGAGCGCGTCCCTCAATTGTTTGCTGAAAGGCGAAGCAGTTACTGCTTTCGCTTCTTTGCTTCGTCGTCCATCAGCTCATACCACATGGCATTGAGGACAGCGAAGGCGGCGGCCAGGGGCAGGCCGAGGATCCATGCGAAATACCACATCGTCTTTCTCCTTCAGTAGGCGTGGCCGCTTTTGTCTGTGACTGTCTTCTCGTCGACCTTGCCCCAGAGGACTTTGTAGACCCAGGCCGTGTAGGCCAAGATGATCGGCAGGAAGATCACCGTGACGACGAGCATCGTGAACAGAGTGGAATGGCTCGACGATGCATCCCATACCGTCAGACTCGAGTTGGGCTCGAGCGACGAAGGCAGGATGAACGGGAACATCGAGAGGCCGACGGTGGAAATGATGCCGAAGATCGACAGCTTGCTGAAGAGCAGCGCCGCAACCTCCCATTTCGCCCGCAGGGCAACCAAGGCCGCCGCGGCCCCGGCAAAGCCGAGGATCGGCGCAATCAGCATCCATGAGTAGGTGCTGTAGTTGGCGAGCCACGAGCCGTCATGTGTTGCCGTCTTGAAGAGTGGGTTCGATGGGCCGGTCGGGTTTATCTCGCTCGTGATGCTGTAGCCGCTCACGCCGATTGCCAGGAATATCCCGCCAAGGGCGAAGAGGATGAGCACGGCAAGCGCGGCAAGGCTTCCGTAACGTCTTGCCCGTTCGGCGACCGGACCGCTCGCCTTGAGGACCAACCATGCGGCGCCGTGCAGAACCAGCATGGCGACGGACAGCAACCCGCAAAGCAGGGCATAGGGGTTCAACAGACCGAAGAACGTCCCTTCGTAGAAGATGCGCATGTCAGCCGGATCAAAGCGGAAAGGCACGCCCTGCAGCACGTTGCCGACGGCGACGCCGAAGATTAGCGATGGTACGAAGCCGCCAATGAATAGCGCAATGTCCCAGTTGCTCCGCCAGCGGGCGCTTTCACGCTTCGAGCGGTACTTGAAGGCGACGGGCCGCAGGATGAGCGCGAGCAGGATCGCAAACATAGCAAGGTAGAAGCCCGAGAAGGAGACCGCATAAAGCGGTGGCCAGGCGGCGAAGATGGCGCCGCCGCCGAGGATCAGCCAGACTTGGTTTCCTTCCCAGACAGGGCCGATCGTATTGATGGCGACACGGCGCTCCGTATCCGTCTTGGCAACGAAGGGTAGCAGCGTGCCGACGCCGAGGTCGAAGCCGTCTGTCACCGCGAAGCCGATCAGCAGCACGCCGAGGAGCAGCCACCAGATCAAGCGCAGGATGTCGTAGTCTATGAGTTCGTGCAGGATCATGATGGATCACTCCGCCGCGGGAACGAGGGTTTCGGAAATAAGCTCGGCTTCCGGCTCATCGTCCGGTGCCGGTCCCTTCTGGATGGCGCGGATCATCAGCGTCATCTCGACGATAATCAGCGCGGTGTAGAGGACGGCAAAGCCGACGATGGTCATGAGTACGGTGCTTGCACCAAGGCTCGATACCGCCATTGCTGTCGGCAGCACGCCTTCGATGACCCACGGCTGGCGTCCGATTTCAGCAACGATCCAGCCGGCTTCGATGGCGATGAATGGAAGCGGGATGGCGAAGACGGCAATCTTCAGCAGGAGAGGGTACTTGTCTAGGTGGCGCCGTGCCGAGAGCCAAAAGAAGGCCGCCGTCAGGACAATGAAGAACATGCCGAGCCCGACCATGATGCGGAACGACCAGAAGAGCGTCGGCACATGCGGAATGGTGTCGCGTGCGGCCTGGGCGATCTGTGCATCGGTTGCCTGACGCGGATCGTCGACATAGCGCTTCAGCAGCAGCCCGTAGCCGAGCTGATGCCCGAGGTCCTCGAAGGACGAGCGAATCTGCGGTGCGATGGCGTCTGGCTTTGCCGAAGCGCGGATCTGCATCAGCGCGTCGTAGGCCTTGATGCCCTCGCGGATACGGACCTCCGCCTGCTGCTCGAGCTTGTCGATGCCGGGGATCTCGGTGGTCAGCGAGCGTGTGCCGATGAGGCCCATGACCCAGGGAATGTGGACGGCAAAGTGGGTTTCGCGTGCTTCCTGATCGGGGAAGCCGAAGGCGGTGAAGGCGGCGGGCGCCGGCTCGGTCTTCCACATGGCCTCGATGGCGGCGAGCTTCATCTTCTGGTTTTCGGTTGCGAGATAGCCGCTTTCGTCACCGAGAACGACAACGGACAGGGCCGATGCAAGGCCGAAGGATGCGGCAACCGTCATCGAACGCTTGGCGATCTCGATATGGCGCCCCTTCAGCAGGTACCAGGCCGAGACGCCGAGCACGAAGATCGACGCGCAGACATAGCCGGCCGAAACCGTGTGGACGAACTTTGCCTGGGCAACGGGGTTGAAGACCACGTCGAAGAAGCTGGTCACCTCCATGCGCATCGTCTGCGGATTGAGCGCCGAGCCGACGGGGTTCTGCATCCAGCCGTTGGCGATCAGAATCCACAGAGCCGAGAAGTTGGAACCCAGCGCCACGCACCATGTCGCCACCAGGTGACCGACCTTCGAGAGCTTGTCCCAACCGAAGAAGAACAGGCCGACGAAGGTCGCCTCGAGGAAGAAGGCCATCAGCCCTTCAATGGCCAGCGGCGCCCCGAAGATGTCGCCGACGTAATAGCTGTAGTAGCTCCAGTTCATGCCGAACTGGAACTCCATGACGATGCCAGTTGCGACGCCGATCGCGAAGTTGATACCGAATAGTACGCCCCAGAACTTCGTCATCTGTCGCCAGATCTGGCGGCCCGTCATGACATAGACGGTTTCCATGATGGCGAGCAGCACTGACAGTCCGAGCGTCAAAGGCACGAATAAAAAGTGGTAAAGCGCGGTTAGCGCAAATTGGAAGCGCGATAGCGCAACTATGTCTAGTTCCATTGTCTTTCTCCCACGGCCCCACGGGGTATGAAGAGTTTCCGCCAGGCCGGATTGCCGGGCGGTCATGCGGGTTGGCTCAGTCCGGTCTCAGCCGATTCAAAGCCTTTTCGAACGCCGCCTCTCCACGGCGTGAAACTTCTACGATGCGCCCGTCCTCCATGACGGCGATGACATCTGCGATTGCTGCCTCGCGACGAATATGCGTGGCGATGACGAGCGAGCGTCCCTCCGCTCTATCGGCCAGACGGGTCATGACGTCGCGCGCGGTTGCGCCGTCGAGGCCCTCCGTTGGTTCGTCCAGCAGCCAGAGTGGCGTGTCGCGGAGGAACAGGCGGGCGAGCGCGAGGCGGCGCGATTGGCCACCCGAGAGCCCCATGCCGCCTTCGCCAAGTTGGGTCTCGAGGCCGCGCGGCAGTGCGGCGACATCCTGAAGGAGGCCGGCGGCAGCGAGCGCCTCGTGCAACACAGCGTCGCTTGCATCGGGATTTGCGAGTTGGAGATTGCCGCGGAGACTGTCCTGGAAAAGCTCGGTGCGCTGCGTGAGCAGGGTGACGTCGAGGCATTCAACGACTCCCTGCCTGGCGCGCATTTCGGCAGCAAGGAGCGAGAGCAAGGTCGATTTGCCCGCACCGCTGGTGCCGACAAGTGCCAGCTTCTCGCCCGCTTTCAGGGCGAGGTCGACGCTGTGAAGCACCGGCGTACTTGCGTCATAGCTGGCACTGACCCGGTTCATACAAAACGCAAACCCCGGAAGCGGCGCGCCGTTACGGTGGACATCTTCATCCGCCGACAGGCGAGGCGCGATGCGGCCGGCAGCCAGAAGCGTGCGACCGAGCTCCATCGCGCCACGGCGTAGCGCGCCAAATGGTTCGACTGCAGCGAAAGCGATCAGGATACCGAGCGTTGCGACCGGCGGGCTGATGGTGCCTGCTTCTACAAGCGCCCCAACGGTCAGCAGCGAACCGGCGAGCAGAGCGGTGGTTGTGAGGCCGAACCCGAATGTGACACAAGCTTCGATGCGGTTCAGGCAATCGTCGGCACTGGCGGCGTAGCGGTCTGCATCGGCAATTGCCGCACGTTGGGCATCGAGGCGTCCGGCCATCAGCAAATCCGTCTGTCCGGCGACGAGATCAATGGCGCGGGCGCGAATGGCCTCGATGCCGTAGGTGCGGCGACGGGCATGCTTTGTTGCCCGGCGTCCGGCAAACAGCGGGATGCCGAGACCTGCGACGAGCAGGGCGCCACCTGCCGCCAGTCCAAAGAGTGGGTTCATAAGGCCGAGGGCGACGCAGGATGCAAGTGCTGCGACGACAGCAACGGCTGCCGGAACCAGGACACGCAGGTAAAGGGAATCGAGCGCATCGATGTCGCCCGTCAACCGGAAGAGCAGGCGGGCGGGCCGGCGTGCGAGCTCGCGTGCGGCGCCGGGTTCTGCCCATCCGCGAAACAGGCGTTCGCGCAGGGCGGCGAGTACGCTTAGCGTTGCGTCATGCGTGGTCAACCGCTCGCCGTAGCGCGAAGCCGTCCGGCCGAGCGCGAGCAGGCGAATGCCGGCTGACGGCATGAAGACGTCGAAGGTCGCGACCGTTGCTGCCGAAAGTCCGGCGATGCCGGCTGCCGTGATGAACCAGCCGGAGAGGCCGAGCAGGGCAATTCCTGCCGATACCGTGGTTGCGGAAAGGGCAGCTCCGAGGAGCAGGCCGCGGCGGCGTTCCGTCAGGAAAAGCTTGACGACCGGCTTGAGGTTGGAAAGCGATGCGCTCATTCGGCTGCCTCCCGCGCAGTTTCGGGATCGAGGGCGATCGTTCGGTCCATGCGGGCGGCAAGGCGTGGATCATGGGTTGCGACGACAAGCGTGCGCCCCTTGGCAAGCGCAAGCAGGCTTTCCGAGATCTCGTTTGCGGTCTCAGCGTCGAGGTGCGCGGTCGGCTCGTCCGCAAGCACAATGCAGGCTTCCGGGTTGCAGGCGGCGCGGGCGATGGCGAGGCGCAGCGCTTCGCCGCCGGACACACCTATGCCACCATCGCCAAGCGGACGACGAGCGTGGCTGCGGGCGAAACGGCCGAGCTCTGCGAGTTCGAGGGCTTGTGCCACGGCTTGCGTGGAAACACCCGGGCGGCCGAGCGAAATATTGCCGGCAACGGTCCCCGCAAATATATGCGGCTTCTGGCCGACCCAGGCGATTTTGGCCTGGAGGGCGGGATTGGCGGGTTGTCCGTCGACGGTGACGCTGCCGGTTTCGCAGACGGCGTGGCCTGCGATCAGGGCAAGCAGCGTCGACTTTCCCGAACCGCTGGCACCGAGCAGCGCAACGTGCTCGCCGGGACTGATGCTCAGGTTGAAGCCGTCGATGGCGGCGTTGCTTTCCTTGCTGTAGCGGAAGCCGATATTTTCCAGGCGAATGCCGCCAGCCGTTTCGTTTGCGAAAGAATCGGCAGCAACAGGCAATTGCAGGCCATCCGCACTCAGCCCATCGATTGCCTTGATCGCCGCTTCGCCGGCAGCGCGGTCATGCCAGACCGCCGAGAGTTCCCGCAGTGGCTCGAAGAAGGCAGGCGCCAACAGCAAGACAAAGAGACCGCTCGTCAGGTCGAGGCCGGCGGCCCAGGCGCCGAACCTGAGCTCGCCGAGCAGGGAGAAGCCGATGTAGACGGCAACCAGCGCGACGCCGAGCGCGGCGAAGAGTTCCAGAACGGCCGACGACAGGAAGGCGATCTTCAGCACGGCCATGGTGCGGGTTTTCAGCGATTCGGCATCGGCTCTAAGCTTCGTCGCCGTCGCATCGACGGCACCGAGCGAACGGATCGTCGCCATCCCACGCAGACGATCGAGCAGGAAGCCGTTGAGGCCTCCGGTCGCTGCCAGCTGCTTCTCGCTGGCAGCTTGCGCCCGCCAGCCGATCAGCGCCATGAAGACCGGAATCAGCGGCATGGCAAAGAGGAGGATGAGGGCTGCAATCCATGAAATCGGGAAGACGCAGGCAAGGATGACTAACGGTACGGCACTCGCCTTGAAGCGCGCCGGCTGAAAGCGCGAGAGGTAGGGAACGATCATCTCGGCCTGTTCGCCGATGATGCTTGCGGCTTCGCCGGAACTTGGTCTTATGCTGTCGATCGGCGAGCGCCGGGCGAGGGCTGCGATGGCAAGTTCTCGCCGCGCGGTCAGTTCGGCGCGGGCTGCGTGAAATGCCATGCGGCCGCCAGCCGCCTCGATACAGCTTTTCGCTAGTCCGAGCAGCGCGATACAAACAGCAAGCCACAGGATGTCGTTGAAGCCGCCACCATTTGCGATACGGCCGACTGCTATGGCGAGAATTGCGGCCTGCGGGATCCAGATGAGCGATGCGAGCGTCTGCACGGCTGCCGCCGTTCGAAGCCCGCCATGCCTGGGCACAGGTTTTTCCGGCTTGCCGAAAGCCTGCTTTCCATTTGCGTCTAAGTAAGCACTCCCCATAGCGCTAACTCTTGTTCGCAGGATTGGGCCGGCGGCTGCGGCCGAGCGAAACAACTCGGTCCTTTGCCTCCAGCAGCTTGGTCACTTTCGCACCTAAAGAGAGTAACGTTGCAAGGCGCTCGGTTTCAAGTTGTTTCACGTCTTCATACCAATGTGTTAGCTGCTCGATCAGCGCGTGCATCTCGCTCATGCGCTCCTGGGCATGGCGCTCGGCCTCGCTTGCGGGGCGCTGCATCAGGATTTCGCGAAGGACCGAGAGTGTGGGATCGACCTCGCGCTTCTTGCGCTCTTCGGCCAGTGTTCGCAGGATCTGCCAGACATCATCCGGCGTCGTGAAGAAGTCGCGGCGGTCATCCGGCTTGTGCTTCAGCAGGACCAGGTTCCAGGTCTGCAGCTCGCGCAGGCTCATCGAAACATTCGAACGCGAGATGCCGAGAGCATCGGTGATTTCCTCGGCGCAGAGCGGCGCAGGTGAGACGTAAAGCAGGGCGTAGATCTGACCAACGGTGCGGTTGATGCCCCACCGCGAGCCCATCTCGCCAAAGTGCAGGACAAAGGATTGAACAAGTGGCGGAAGGTTCATCTCGGTTTCCGTTATGTCTGTGATTTCAGAAATTTCTGAAATCACTATAACTGGCTAGGTCTATGGGCAATCGTCAATTGAGGGCTGCGGCAATTTGGTGCCGCAGCCAGTCATAGGAAAATTCGCTGCGGCTGAACTTGATCTGGATCAAACGGCGACGGAATGCTTTGCATGGCCCTGATTGAGGTAGCGATCGAATTTCGCAGCGATCGCCCTCACGAAAGGCCGGCCTTTCGGCGTGATGGCGAAGGTATTGCCGTCGAAGGTGGTCAGCTCATCCTCGTTGAAGATATGCGTGCGCATCGCATCGGCGCAGACGCCGTCGGCCGCGCGTCCGAACCGCGAACGCAGATCGGTGACGGAGAACGTATATCGGCACATCAGGTCCTCGATGGCGGAGGCCGCGGCGCGGTCGCTCACCGACAGCGCAAACCCGCGGGCGACGGGTAGATGGCCGTCGGAGATGGCCCGGCAATATTGGCCGGTCGCCGTGATGTTTTGTACATAGCCTTGCGGCAGGCGTCCGATCGAGGAGGCGCCGAAGCCGATCAGAGCCTCGGCGTCATCAGTGGTGTAGCCTTGGAAGTTGCGCCGAAGCGTGCCGTCCGAGAGCTTCTGCGCCATGCAGTCCGCCGGCTTTGCAAAATGATCGATGCCGACAGATACGTAGCCTGCCGCCAGAAGGGCGTCGGCACCGGCGGTCGCCATCTCGAAGCGTTCAGCCGGGCCGGCCAACGTCGCCGCATCGATCTGCGACTGGTGTTTCTTCATCCAGGGAACATGCGCGTAGCCGAACATGGCGATCCGGTCTGGCGCCATTGAAAGGCATTGCTCGATTGTCCGCATCAGCATCGCCCTGTCCTGGTGCGGTAGACCGTAGACAATATCGAGATTGACGGAGGCGACGCCGAGGTTGCGCAGCGTGATCACGACGTCGGCCGTGTCCTCGAAACTTTGCGGACGGTTGATGGCGGTCTGTACGATCGGTTCAAAATCCTGCACGCCGACACTTGCCCGCGTTATGCCGAACGATTTCCATGCCTGCAGGCGCTCGGCGTCGACATGGGTGGGGTCGATCTCGACGCTGATTTCGGCATTGGGAGTGATATCGAAATGCCGATCCAGCGTGTCGCGCAGTCCTTGCAGATCCTTTGGGCTGACGATCGTCGGCGAACCGCCGCCGAAATGGATCGCGCTGACCTTGCGCCGCTCGGGCAGGCATTCAGCAACAAGCCCGATCTCCTTTTTGAGCGCATCGAGATAGGCGGCGATCGGGTCGTAGCGGCGCACCTGCTTGGTATGGCAGCCGCAATAGAAACAGAGCCGATCGCAGAACGGGATGTGCAGATAGAGCGACAGCGGGCCTTCCGACTGCTCGCCAAGCCACTCCCTGTAGACGGCTTCGTCGACGCCGTCGTGGAAGTGTGGAGCTGTGGGGTAGCTGGTGTAGCGCGGTACCGGAGCGGCGTAGCGGGCGATGAGTTCGGCGTTCATGGCGTATCCTTTCGGGGAAGCCATAGCCGGGGCAGGGCGACTACACTTTGATTTCGATCAAGAAAGGGCTGTTCTCGCGCGGGGGCTGTAGTCTATGCTTTTGCCCGGAGCTGATTTGATGCGCAAAGATATTCATAATTCAAACATACCAGTACGTTGCGTGAGCTGCGAGGTTCGCCACAAGGGCATGTGCGGTGCGCTCAGTTCCGACGAATTGCTGGCGCTGTCGGCGCATACGCGTCTCGTCAATCACGAATCGGGCGACGAGCTTGCCGGCGAGAGGATGCCGACCGAGTCCTACGCGACCGTCATCCGCGGCGTCGTGAAGCTCACGAAGACTCTGGAGGACGGGCGTCAGCAGATCGTCGGCCTGCAGTTTGCGCCCGATCTTCTCGGCAGGCTGAATGCGAATGAGAATGCGGTGTCGGTAGAGGCGGCGTCCGACGTCAATCTTTGTCGCATTCCGAAGGCCGCGCTGGAGCGCATGGTCAAGAGCAACCCGGCGCTCGCCGAACGCCTGATGTCGCAGACGCTGCGCGAGCTCGACGAAGCCCGTGACTGGATGGTTACGCTCGGACGGAAGACGGCGGCGGAAAAGGTTGCAAGCTTCCTTCTTCTGATTGCGACGCATCTCGATCCCGAGGCTGGTGGCGAAAAGCGGCAGTTCGACCTGCCGCTGTCGCGGGCCGACATTGCAGACTTCCTCGGGCTGACGATCGAGACGGTCTCCCGCCAGATGTCGAAGCTGAAGGCTGATGGGGTGATCTCCATCGTCGCCAACCGGCATATCGAGGTACCGAAGCTCTCGAGACTCAAGGCATGCTGCGGCTCCTGACGATCGCTGTGCGACACTCTTCAATGCCGGTTGCCGAGGAAGCCCATTCCGTGCAGGAGTGAGGTTCACCTCGTTTGAGAAGAGAGCTGCATGTCCGCCTTCGCCAATCCGCTTGTTTCCCGCCTGTCTCCGCCTCCCATTCCCTCGGTGCTCGCCTGGGCTCGCGAATACAAGGGCGGCAAGGGTCCGTTGGTCGATCTTTCGCAGGCGGTGCCCGGTTATCCGGCCCATCCTGAAATGTTGCGTCTGCTTGGCGAAGCGGCATCGTCGCCGAAGACGACAGGCTATGGTCCGATCGAGGGCGAGGGCGTGCTGAGAGAGGCCTATGCCGGGCATATGTCCAAGTTCTATGGGGCGTCCGTTTCCGCAGCCAACATCCATATCACTGCGGGCTGCAATCAGGCCTTCATGTCGGCGGCAATCGCGCTTGCCGGCTCCGGTGATACGGTGGCGCTGACCAATCCGTTCTATTTCAATCAGGAAACGACGCTGTCGATGCTCGGCATCAAGCGGGTTCTGGTCGAGTGCGACGCGGAGAACGGCTTTCTGCCGGAGGTTCAATCGGCCGAGAAGGCGCTGCAGGGCGGCGCCAAGGTGCTGGCAGTGGTGACGCCGAACAATCCGACGGGCGCGGTCTATCCGCCTGAATTGCTGCTTGAACTGTTCACCCTCTGCCGCAAACATGGGGCGTGGCTGATCGTCGACGAGACCTACCGCGACTTCCTTCCTGATGGTTACGGTGCGCCCCATCCGCTGCTCACGATTCCGGGCTGGGAAGACACGCTGATCCTGCTTTACAGCTTCTCCAAGTCCTTTTGTATTCCCGGCCATCGCCTCGGGGCGATCACGGCAGGCGTCGATGTCGTTGCCGAGATCGCCAAGGTCATGGACAACATGCAGATCTGCGCGCCACGCGCAGCCCAGATCGCCGTTGCCGCCGCGATACCGATCCTAGCGAACTGGCAGGCGGAAAACCGCCTGGAGATTGCGCGCCGCGCGGACGCGTTGCGGGTCGTGATTTCAGGATTGCCAGGCTGGGAGATCGGGGCGCTTGGCGCCTATTTCGCGTTCATCCGTCATCCGTTTGCCGAGCTTAGCTCAGCCGCTGTCGCGGAGCGTCTGGCGAAAGAGGCCGGTGTCGTCTGCCTGCCGGGAAGCTATTTCGGGGAGGGGCAGGAGCACTATCTCCGGTTGGCTTTCGCCAATGCCGATGCGGCTTCGATCGGTCTGCTGGCGGATCGTCTTCGGTCGTTTTGAAATGATAAAGGCCCGCAACGGCGGGCCTTTATTCTTTTTGGCGAATTCGCGTATCAGACGACGACGGTCAGCGGCGGTATCCGCTTGTCTGCCGGGCTATCCTGCTCGGAGGCCTCCAGCAGATTGAGCTCCCGCCGCTCCCTCTCCGACACGATCGCAAGGTCGAGGACCTTCTGCAGGTTTGCAGCGTGGCGGAAGGTCGGGTCGTCCTGCTTTCCGGTTCGGACGGCTTCTGCAAAGCGCTGATAGTTCGTCAGAACGGCGGGAACCTCGATATCGCGCCAGGTGGCGGTCTCGATATCCTCGCCGAAGCAGCCGCGCAGTTCGGAACCGTCAGGGCGATGGATGACCTCGAGGCTGCCCTTTTCGCCATAGATGCGAAGCTTCAGCTCGTTGAGATGGCCGGTCGCCCAGCGGGTGGCATGGATGACGCCGAGCGCACCGTTGGTGAAATCGACCGACATGGTGAAGCTGTCGTTGGCATCCAGCAGATATTCGCCGATCTGGCCGCCCGGGGCCTTGTTGAAGGTCTTCAGGCGGGCAAAGACGTGGTCGATATCGGTCGCTGCGCCATAGGCGGCGAAGTCGAGGATGTGGATGCCGACATCGCCGAGCACGCCGTTCGAGCCGTGACCGGTCGACAGACGCCAGAGCCAGCGCGATTCCGTGCGCCAGTCGCCCCAGGCCCGTGAAACGAGCCAGCTTTGCAGGTAGGAGGCTTCGACGTGCCTGATGGTGCCGAGCTCACCGGCCAGGACCATCTCGCGGGCCCGCTGCAGCGGAGCGACGTTGCGATAGGTGAGGTTGACCATATTGATGACGCCGGCAGCTTCCGCGGCTTCCGTCATTTCCAATGCGTGGTCGTAGTGCTCGGCCAACGGCTTCTCGCAGAAGACGTGCTTGCCGGCGGCGATGAGCGCCAGGCTGGTCGCGTGGTGGATGCGATCGGGCGTGACGTTGGTGGCCGCGTCGAATTCACCCCATGCGATCGCTTCTTCCAGCGTCCGGAAGCGCTGCTGGATATTGAAGTGATCGGCAAATTCGGCCAGGCGCGCCGGGTCGGTATCGACGGCGCCGACAACTTCCACGCCGTCGATGGCGAGGAAGTTGGCAACCTGGTTTCTGGCCATCGAGCCGGTGCCAAGAACGAGTAGTCGCATATGTGTGCTCCTCAGCGGTAACCGGCTTCGCCGGCCTGGTGCAGACGCGGGCCGCGTTCGACGATCGGCTCGAGAGCCTTTTCGACCGGGACATTCGGAGCATCGGTGATGCTCTTCAGATCGCCCTGCGGGTTATAAGCCCATTTCACGCCGTTGATGAGTACCTTCCGAACGTTGGCATCATGATAGGTCGGATAGGTTTCATGGCCAGGGCGGAAGTAGAAGATGTTGCCGGCGCCACGGCGCCAGGTGAGGCCCGAACGGAAGACTTCGCCGCCCTGGAACCAGGAAATGAACACGGTTTCCAAAGGCTCAGGCACGGAGAACTGCTCGCCGTACATTTCCTCGTTTTCGAGAATGAAATTCTCGTCGAGGCCAGCGGCGATCGGGTGGCGCGGGTTGATCGTCCACAGACGCTCGCGCTCGCCGGCTTCGCGCCACTTCAGTGCGCAGGGCGTTCCCATCAGGCGCTTGAAGATCTTCGAGAAGTGGCCGGAGTGCAGGACCAGCAAGCCCATGCCTTCCCAGACGCGCTTGGCGACACGCTCGACGACGACGTCGGAGACGGCGCCGTGGTCCTTGTGTCCCCACCAGGTAAGGACATCGGTTTCGGCAAGACGGGCTTCCGTCAGGCCGTGCTCGGGCTCCTGCAGTGTTGCCGTCGTCGCCTGGATGGCGGGATCGGTGTTCAGCGCGTTGGCAATGGTGGTGTGCATGCCTTCGGGATAGATGCCCCGAACGATGGCATTGGTGGTTTCGTGGATGTTTTCACCCCAGACAATGGTGCGAATAGCCAAGTGATTGCTCCTTCATGCGAATGGTGGACCGGAGCCGATGGGAAGCGGCCAGATCCTGTGGTTTTTGGGTGGTGTCAGGCCGCGCCCTTGAGAGAAAACCTCTCGAGCGCGCGTCCGGATTGGTCGAAACGGTGAACTGAGCCCTGAACCGGGGCGACGCCCAGTCTCTGGCCGGGTTGATGGCTCGACACGCCGGTCTCGCGAACGACGAGCGGTTCCGAAGTGCCGATGTCGAGATAGACGAAGCTGTCGGAGCCGAGAATTTCGGAATGAATGACGGTGCCGCTCCAGGCGGCGTCCTGCTGAACGATCTCCATATGCTCGGCGCGAACGCCGATGGTGTGGGCGTTGTAGGGTGCCGAGAATTCACCGGTCAGGAAGTTCATTTTTGGCGAGCCGATGAAGCCGGCGACGAAAACGGAATTCGGCGTCTCGTAGAGTTCGAGTGGCGTGCCGACCTGCTCGACGACGCCGTCACGCAGAACGCAGATACGGTCTGCGAGCGTCATCGCCTCGACCTGGTCGTGGGTGACGTAGATCATCGTCGTGCCGTGCATGCTGCGGTGAAGCTTGGCGATCTCCAGTCGCGTTGCAACGCGCAGCGCCGCGTCGAGGTTCGACAGCGGTTCGTCGAACAGGAACACCTTGGGATCGCGGACGATGGCGCGGCCGATCGCGACACGCTGGCGCTGGCCGCCTGAGAGCTGGCGGGGCAGGCGTTCGAGATAGGGCGAAAGCTGCAGCATGCCTGCGGCCTGCTCGACGCGAGCCTTGCACTCTTCCTTTGTCCGTCCTGACAGTTTCATGCCGAAGGCCATGTTCTCGAACACGGTCATATGCGGATAAAGCGCATAGGATTGGAAGACCATGGCGATGCCGCGCTTCGACGGCGCGTAGCGATTGACCGCCTCGCCATCGAAGGAAAGCGTGCCCGAGGTAATATCTTCCAGCCCGGAGATCAGCCGCAGCAGCGTGGACTTGCCGCAGCCGGACGGGCCGACGAAGACCATGAACTCGCCCTTGCGGATGTCGAGGGAGACGCCCTTGATGACTTCAAGCGCACCGAAGCTCTTGCGGATATTGTCGAGTCGAATCTGTGCCATATCGTGCTTTCTTCAACCTTTGACGCCGCCGGCCGTCAGGCCGGAAATGATGCGCCGCTGGAATATCAGGACCAGGACAACGACAGGGACCGTAACGATGACGGATGCTGCCATGATGTTGCCCCACGGGATTTCGAACTGGCTGCCGCCCGAAAGCAGGGCGATGGCAACCGGCACCGTCCGCTGAGCGTCCGATGAGGTAAATGTTAGGGCGAAGAGGAATTCGTTCCAGGCCGTAATGAAGGCAAGCAGGCCTGTTGTGACCAGTGCCGGCCACATCAGCGGCATGAAAACCTGGGTGATGATGACCCACGGAGAGGCGCCGTCGACGATCGCGGCCTCTTCGATTTCAATCGGCAGATCGCGCATGAAAGTGGTCAGAACCCAGACCGTGAAGGGCAGGGTAAAGATCATGTAGGAGAAGATCAGCGCGAAAGGCGTGTTGAAGATGCCGATCCAGCGGATCAGCTCGAACAGCCCGGCAAGGACGGCGATCTGCGGGAACATCGAGACCGACAAGATCGTCAGCATCAGCAGGGCGCGACCGCGGAAATTGACGCGGGCAAGTGCATAGGATGCCGTCACGGCGAGGAGCAGCGAGGCAGCGACAACGAGGACGGCAACCAGCAGGGAATTGCCGAGGCTGCGGATGAAGCTGCCCGTGGTCAGGACGGTGGTGTAGTTCACCAGCGAAATCGAGGTCGGCCAGTAATTGACCTCGAAGAGGGCGGTGCCGGCTTTGAAGCTCGTCAGGATCGCATAGTAGAACGGGAAGACCGCTATGACGACGATGACGGCGACGAGCAGGTAAAAGAGAGTGTTCTTCGTGGCTGTGAGCAACATCAGCGTTCGCCCCCACCGAGTTTGACGCGACCGAGCCACATGTAGAGCACGGTGATCGTCGCGATGATCAGGAAGAGTACCGTCGAGGCGGTTGCGCCATAGGCGAACTTGTCGAAGTCGAAGAGGTTTTCGCGGGCCATGACGGACATGGTCTTGGTCTGTGCGTTGTTTGGCGTCAGCACGTAGATGAGGTCGAAGATGCGCAGGGCGTCGAGCATGCGGAAGATCACGGCGACCATGATGGCCGGGCGCACCAGCGGCAGGGTCAGGCGCCAGAACACCTTGATCGGATTGATGCCATCGATCTTGGCAGCTTCGTAGATATCTCCTGGCACCATCTGGAGGCCGGCAAGGATGAGGAGCGCCATGAAGGGCGTCGTCTTCCAGACGTCGACAATCAGAACGGCAATCATCGCCGTGTCGGGATTTGCCGTCCAGGCGATCTTCTGGGTGATCAGACCGGCGCCAAGCAGGATGTCGTTGAGGATGCCGAACTGGTCGTTGAGCATCCATGCCCACATTTTGGCGGAGACAATCGTGGGGATTGCCCAGGGAATGAGGATGGCGGCACGGACGATGCCGCGGCCAACGAACTGTGCGTTGAGGACCAGGGCGACGATGAGGCCGAGCGTGGTCTCGATGACGACCGACAGGAACGCGAACTTCATCGTGTTCCAGACGGCGCGCCACCAGTTCGGGTCCGCAAGCAGGCCACTATAGACCGTGCGCCCGCTCTTCAGCGTGATCCATGAAAGATAATTCTTGAAGCCGACGAACTGCGCGTCGCCGAGGCTCGTAAGCGATGCGTTCGTGAAGCTGAAATAGATCGTTCTGAAAAGAGGCCATCCGGCAACGACGGCCAGAATGAACAGGGTCGGGGCCAGGAATATCCAGGCGGAACGGATGCGCTCGGCGCGCAAGTCCGACGAGGTATTGACGGCGCGCGCTCGCGATCCGACGCTTGAGGAAACTGCGGCTTCAGTCATGAGGTCCCCGCTTCTTGAGGCGATTGACAGTGGCGTCTTCAGTGAAAGGCAGCGGCGGGAAGCCCGCCGCTGCCGCTGCTGTCGATCACCAGTTATCGCCCTTCAGCGATGTCAGGTCGGCTTCGAGAAGTTCGAGGTTTTCTGCGGAGGTGCCGTTACCCGAAAGCGAGTTGTGAACGGCGGTCCAGAACTTCGAGGAGACCTCGTTGTACTTGACCTTGGCGGATGCCGACGGACGCGGAACGGCGTTCTGGAAGATCGGCTTCCAGTTCGGCATGAACGGCGCCGCAGCCGCGATGTCCTTGTCGTCGTAGAGCGCAGACAGCGTCGGCAGGTTGGAGAGTTCGATGGCGCGCTGCTTCTGGCGTTCCTTCGAGGTCAGGAACTTGACGAGTGCGATTGCGACGTCCGGGTTCTCAGAATACTTGGAGACGGCGAGGTTCCAGCCACCGAGCGTGGAGGACGGCGTATCGCCTTCCTTGGCAACCGGAAGAGTCGTGACGTCGAACTTGCCCTTGACGGCGCTGTCGCCGCCATTGCCGAGAGCATAGGCATAGGGCCAGTTGCGCATGAAGACGGCATTGCCGGTCTGCCAGACGCCACGGGATTCTTCTTCCTGGTAGGCCAGCACGCCGCCTGGCGAGATCGTACCGACCCAGCCCTTGGCGCGGTCGATCGCTGCTGCTGCTTTCTCGTTGTTGATGGAGATGGTGCCATCCGGCTCGATGATCTGGCCGCCGCCCGACGACTTGACCCATTCGAGCGCATTGCAGGTCAGTCCTTCATAAGCGTTGCCCTGGAAGACATAGCCCCAGAGGTCCTTCTGGCCGGCGGCGCGTTCCTTGTCCTGGATTTCCTTGGCGGTTGCCGCCATTTCGTCCCAGGTCTTCGGCGGCTGCTTGCCGTACTTGTCGAGCAGGTCCTTGCGATAGAAGAGCGCCGGCGCATCGGTGTAGAGCGGCATGGCGACGAGGCGACCGTTGACGGTCTGGGAGGCGATGATCGACGGGAAGAAATCGCCGACGACATCCTTTGCGGCATCCTTGAGGTCGACGAATTGGTCGGCGAGTTGCGGTGCCCAGATGACATCGGTCTGATAGACGTCGACGTCCTTGTTGCCGGCGGCGAGCCACAGGCGATACTGCGAGAACTGCTCCGTCGAAGACGACGGCATGGTCACGATGCTGACCTTGTTGCCGGTTGCCTTCTCGAACTCGTCGAGCTGCTTGCGGAAAAGGTCGAGGTTCTTGCCGGTCGAGCTTGCGGAAATGCTGATATTTGCGGCGAACGAGGGCTGTGCGACGCCGATGAGCGCGGCTGCAACGGCGACCGCTGTGAAACGAAACTTCATATCTTCCTCCCAAAAGAACCAAACATTGGAAAAATTGAAAACGGTTTGGTTGGAAAAAATTGTCAGAAGGTCGATATTGAGTCAAGCGGGCACTCGTGTCAAAGTCGCACAACCGCGATCACATATTGATAACAAAGCAAAATCATATAGATGCTGCTGAATTGGGTTGTGGGAAAAGATCAAAGCTTCTCACTAGGGAATATCTAAAATTGAAAACGGTTTGGTTATTTGTAAGCTGCTATGCTTAGGCCATAAGGAAACACGGCGCCTGCCGGCGACCAGCCAGATAAGACCAGCACGAAAGACGCAATGTCGGATGAAGCTTAAAGAGTTCGCGAAACAAGTCGGACTATCCCCAACGACAGTCAGTCGTGCACTGAGTGGTTATCCCGAGGTGAGCGAGACGACACGCGCGCGTGTCGCGGAAGCCGCCGTCAGGCTGGGCTACAGCCCGAATGTCAATGCCGTCCGGCTGAAGACGGGCAGGGCCGGGGCGATCGGCGTGGTAATGGGGCGTGCCGGCGAATTTCACTTTGCCGAATTCATGGCTGGTATGGCGGAGCGGCTAGTCGCGGAGGAGGCCGACATTCTCGTCATCCCCATGGCCGATCCGAACCATGAAGACGAGATGCAGCTCTACCGCCGCCTCGTCGAGAGTCGGCGTGTGGATGCCATCATCGTGCATTCGCCCAAACCCAACGATGAGCGCATCGCGCTTCTCCACGAACTCGGCATGCCTTTTCTGGTGCATGGCCGGTCGGCCATCGACGTGCCTCATGCCTGGCTGGATATCGACAACGAAGCCGCGATCCAGAGAGCAACATCGCATCTGATCGATCTCGGCCATCGGCGAATTGCCATGATCAACGGCCGCCCCGGGGCGACTTACGCCCTTCACCGGGAGACCGGTTTCCGCAGGGCCCTACAAATTCACGGTATCGAGCCGGATCCACAGCTGATGGCGAGCGGGAACTTCACCGACGAACTTGGCTTCCGTTTTGCGCGGTCGTTCCTCGAACAGCCCAACCCGCCAACGGCGTTCGTCGCCGGATCCATGATGACGGCGCTCGGCGTCTATCGCGCAGCTCGGTCGCTCGGGCTACAGATCGGCCGGGACGTCTCTGTCATCGCTCATGATGACGTCTTTCCATATCTGACGGCCGACAACATGGTGCCGTCGCTTTCCGCAACGCGGTCTTCGATGCGCGCGGCCGGCACGCGGTGTGCCGATCTTGTCCTGCAGCTGCTTTCCGGGCGGTCTCCGCTGGAAATCCATGAACTGTGGCCGGTCGAACTGATCCTGCGCGAATCGACCGGGCCGGCCAGGCAGTCCACGTCCTGATGTCGTAAATCCAAACGCCGCCTTTCGCGGCGTGGCTGCAGTAGAATATCGCGCGTTTCTCCGAAACGATGGAAAGATGATTTCCGCGTAAGCGGAATTTCGGTGCCTGGTTGGTTGAGCAACCTGCACCAAAGCCGCATATTGATGACGGTTGCTTATGCATGTCGGCCATCCTCCCGGTCGAGGAGCAACTGTTCCCTCTGGAGGTCTCGACCTTCACATTCTTGGCCACCGTGCAAGCGGTGGCTTTTTTTGCCGCAGGGTCGATCCAGGCAAGGCGATGCCGAACGCTCGGGCAGTTGGCGACGGAAGAGTTGCTGGATGAGGGCCGCCGGGTTCTGCATTCACGACGCCGGCAAAAACACTGAGGAACGAACCGAGCAGGGCCCTTTACGTCTTCCTAGTCGGGTTGTGGTGGCAGCGCAGTTGGAAAAATAGCGATACCACAGCCGGGAGCTGGAACTTTCTTGCCTCCAATTTGTTGAATCTCTTCGTTGGAGACGCGAACGGGTGGTCTGATGCCTCACATCCGAAAAATCGATCGCAAGAGCGGGCAGATGGATGCCCGAGACAGGCTGATTGTCGCGCTCTACGCGCAACTCAAGGCCGAGCGAGAGACCCGCGAAACCCTCGAGTGGGTAATCCGCAACGGTGGACTTTCGAAGGACGTGCTCGAGGCGATTGCTGCGGATCCGGTTGCTGTTGTCACGAGTGATGACATCGCATCCGTCGAGAAGATCATTGCATTGGACGAACGGCGCAAGGGCAAACTGCAAAGCGACAAATGAGGGGAGATGTCATGGCGGCTCGGGCAAGCTGGAAGGGTCATCTGAAGGTCGGAGACCTTGTTTGCGGTGTGGGATTATACACCGCCGTCTCAACTTCGGACCGCATCTCATTCAATATCATCAATCGCAAGACGGGCCATCGTGTGGAACGGCAGTTCGTCGACAGCGAGACTGGCAAGGCCGTCGAACGCGATGATCAGGTCAAGGGATACCAGCTTGATAGCGGCGAATACATCGTGATCGAGGGCGAGGAGATAGCTGGCGTCATGCCGGAGAGCGACAAAGTCCTGAATGTCCAGAACTTTGTGCCGTACAACGAAATCAACAAGCTCTACTTCGATAAGCCATACTACCTGGCGCCCGTCGGCGGCGACGACGAGGAGGCGCTTGGCCTGATCGTCCGTGCGATGCGCGACCAGAAAGTTGCGGCGATTGCGGAGGCGGTACTGTTTCGGCGCAACCGTACGGTGTTGATCCGGCCGCAGGACGACTACGTCATCGCGACGACTTTGAGCTTCGACTACGAGGTTCGCAAGCCGGACGCGGTCTTCAAGGATATTCCTGACATGAAGTTCGACAAGGAAATGCTGGAATTGGCCGGCCACATTATCGGTACGAAAAAGGGGAGCTTCGTTCCTCAGGAATACGAGGATCGATACGAGATGGCGCTCTCGGAGCTGGTGAAGGCCAAGATCGAGGGCAGGGAGTTGCCGAAGCAGAAGCCAAAGCCACAAGGCAAAGTTATCGATCTCATGGATGCGTTACGCCAGAGCGCCAAGATGAGCACCAAACCACGGGCCGGGAAAGGTGCGAGTGCTACCGATAGCGGACAGACGAAGGCGAGCTGACTATGGCTCTGGAGGCCTATCAGGCAAAACGCAACTTCAAGGTAACCCCGGAGCCACGCGGAAGCAGGCGCGGCGCAAAAGCAGTACCAACGGCGCTCAGTTTCGTTATCCAGAAGCACGATGCGACGAGGCTTCACTACGACTTCCGGCTTGAGCTCGATGGCGTATTGAAGAGTTGGGCCGTTACGCGTGGGCCAAGCCTCAATCCCGATGACAAACGGCTGGCCGTTCATGTCGAGGATCACCCGCTGGACTATGGCGACTTCGAAGGCACTATCCCGAAAGGGCAATATGGCGGCGGCACTGTGCTTGTCTGGGACCGCGGCACGTGGACGCCCAATGGCGATCCGCACAAGGGCTATAAGAAGGGCCATCTGGAGTTCGACCTCGAGGGGGAGAAACTCAGGGGGCGCTGGCATCTGGTTCGCATGCATGGCAAGCCGGGTGAAAGGCAGGAAAACTGGTTGCTGATCAAAGCCGAGGATGAGGAGGCACGCTCCAAAGGCGACATTCTCAAACAACGGCCGGAATCGGTAAAGAGCGGTCGCAAGATCGACGAGGTGGCCAAACACCCTGACGCCACTTGGAACTCCCGCGCCAAGGGCGCATCAAAGCCCGCCTCCGCGAAGCCTGTAACAACTATGTCGAAGCTGAAACGCCATGAGTGGCCGAAGGGTGTAGAGAAGGCGGCCATGCCCGATTTTGTCGAGCCGGAGCTTGCCAAGCTCAAGACCAAGGCGCCGTCAGGCGAAGGCTGGATTCACGAGATCAAGTTCGACGGATACCGGCTGCAGGCGCGGTTGGAAAATGGCAAGGTCGTGCTACTGACGCGCAGCGGGCTCGATTGGACCGAAAAGTTCGGGCCGGAGATTGTTGGTGCTTTTGCGGCGCTAACGGCCAAGTCGGCGATACTGGACGGAGAGGTCGTCGTTGAACGGGAAAACGGTGCCTCGGACTTTTCGGCGCTGCAAAGCGATCTCAGTGAAAGGCGTCACGACCGGTTCGCCTTTTACGCCTTTGATCTTCTGTATCTCGACGGACATGATTTGCGGCAGGCGGCGGTGACCGATCGCAAGCAGTTGTTGGAAACGCTGCTTGCGGGAGACGGTGAAACGATCCGCTACAGCCAGCATTTTATCGAGAGCGGTACCTTGGTGCTGGATCATGCGCGTCGGCTCGGCCTTGAGGGGATCGTGTCGAAACGGGCGGATAGTGCGTATGAGTCCGGACGCAATGGCGACTGGGTGAAATCGAAATGCCTGCGGCGGCAGGAACTGGTGATTGGCGGCTACGTGCCATCGACCGCGATGAAGAGCGCGATCGGCTCGCTTGCAATGGGCGTTTACCGCAACGGCAAGTTGGAGCATGTTGGCAGGGTGGGAACCGGCTTCAGCGTCAACGTCGCACACGAACTCTTTGAGACGTTGTCTGCCATGGAGCAGGCAGACAATTCGTTCGATGATAAGCTCACTTCGGAGGAGCGTCGGGGCCTGGTCTATGTCGTCCCGAAGCTTGTTGCAGAGGTTGAGTTTCAGGCATGGTCGGCTGACGGCAA
The DNA here is from genome assembly GCA_900466605.1 of Hyphomicrobiales bacterium. Lineage (GTDB taxonomy): Bacteria > Pseudomonadota > Alphaproteobacteria > Rhizobiales > Rhizobiaceae > Rhizobium. The sequence goes on along the minus strand of UBMU01000003.1, from coordinate 214,537 downwards.
TCTGCGGCATGCTGCGTTTCGTGGATTGAGAGAAGACAAGGCACCAGAGGATGTGATGCCCGAAGCAACCAATACGACTGCTCAGGAACTGCCCCAGTCCAGCGTCACTCTCACGCATCCCGATCGCATCTACTGGCCGGAAGAGGGGGTCACCAAACAGGGATTGGTGAGCTATTACGCACGGATATGGCGCTTCATCGAACCCTATGTGACCAAGCGGCCGCTGGCGCTCTTGCGCTGCCCCGATGGCATAGCAGGACATCAGCGTTTTTTTCAAAAGCATGCCTGGAAAGGGATGAATTCTCATATCGAGCAGATCACCGATCCGAAGGATAAGAGTGGCGAGAAATTGCTGCGTATAGCCGATTTCGACGGGATGGTCGCGCTGGTCCAATCCGCCGTGCTGGAGATCCATCCCTGGGGCGCCACGACAGGTAGCTGGGAGCGGCCTGACATGATCACAATGGATCTTGACCCGGCCGAAGGCGTCAGCTGGACTGATATCATCGCCGCTGCCTATGAACTGAAAGAGCGCCTGGAGGTCGCGGGCCTTGCTGCCTTTGTGAAGACATCAGGCGGCAAAGGACTGCATGTGGTGGCGCCGTTGCAGCCGAAGGCCGGCTGGCCTCAGGTCAAGACCTTCGCCAAGGCGCTCGCCGACGGTATGTCCAAGGATCAGCCGGATAAATATCTGGCGACCGCCACCAAGGCGAAGCGGAACGGCAAGATCTTCATCGATTACCTGCGCAATGGGCGCGGCAACACAGCGGTTGCCGCTTATTCGACACGGGCGCGCCCGGGGGCTGCCGTCTCCATGCCGCTCGAGTGGACGGAGTTGACCGAGGAAATCGGTCCCGCCTACTTCACGGTCGACAATGCTCCCGCCCGTCTCGACAGCATGCAGAGCGATCCGTGGGCTGATTTCTTTGCCGCCGCGACCCCGCTCGAGAAGCGAAAATAGCTGCTGCAGCTGCGACCTCTCAGTGAGATTTCGGTCGTCCCGTTTCCTTGGCGAGGCTCTTCTTCAGGGCGTCCATGATGTTGACGACATTGCCCGTCGGCTTCGGTGCCGGCCGCTTGGAGGATGGTGGCGTGGATTTGACAAGGCTCTTCTGCTTTGCACGGATCATTGCTCGCAGGCGTTTCTGAATCGGATCCTGCACCATGGTAGGTTGCCAATCCTCGGTCCGATCCTTCACCAGTTTTTTCATCAAAGACAGCACCGTGGCATCTACCTTGCTGTCGCTATCCAGCGTGGCCGCCGGTGGGCGAACTTCGTCGCCGAAATGCAGCGTCCAGAGGATGATGCCTTTGCCCTGCGGTTCCAGCAGGACGGCACGCTCTCGCCGGTAGAGAACAAGCCGCGCTATGCCGACGACATCGTTTGCTCTCATCGATTCGCGGATCACACAGAAAGCTTCGGTGCCGACCTTGTCCTCGGGCGTGAGGAAATGTGGCTTGTCGTACCAGATCCAGTCGATCGAGCCGCGCGGCACGAAGGTATCAATGTCGATCGTCTTCGTGCTTTCCAACCCGACCTCATCAAGTTCTTTATCTTCAAGAACGACATAGTCGTCTTCGCCGCGGGGATAGCCGCGGGCTTGATCCTTATCGGCAATCGGCTTGTGAGTGACGCTATCGACGTAGCGGCTTTCGACCCGGTTCTTTGTCTTTCGGTTCAAGACGTGAAAGCGAAGTTGGTTGCTGTCCGTTGTCGCCGGTGTCAGCGACACCGCGGCGGTGACGAGTGACAGTTTGAGATAGCCCTTCCAATAGGTCTGACGTGCCATTTGCGCCCTGGCGCCGTGGCGCCATCTCCCGTGGCCGCATTTGCGGCGATTGGCCAATAACGGCGTGAGGTGCGGTTTGGTTCCATTGTCGTCATCAGCACGATTGCGAACGCCGGCCTCAGCGGACGTTCATGCCCTTCAACCAGCGCAGCACGGCGATTTCACCCTGGTCCATCCAGTGCAGCAATCTTATGCTTCGGCTGGGTCGCGCGCCCCCAAGCTTGGCAAGCTCACCGCTTTCAAAGCTTTCGAACACCTTTGGATGGATGTAGGACGCCCGGCATACGGCGCGCGTATTGACCAGCTTGGCGGCAACCACGTCTATAACTTCATTCACCTGCCGCGCGCGTCCACGTTGGCTTTCCGCTCTTTCCTGAGCGGCAAGCGCTGTCGCAGCCATTTGCGTTGCACCCCAGGTGCGAAACTGGCGCGAGCTGAAATCGGATCCAGCAGCTTGTCTTATGTATGCATTGACGTCTTGCGACTGGATGGGGTGGCAGAGCCCATCGCTATCGATGTACTGGAAAAGTTGCTGCCCCGGCAGTTCCTGGAGCATTCGCACGGCGCGCGTGATACGCCGGTCGCTATGACTGAGCCGCCATTCCTTGCCTGACTTGCCCTTGAAGCGGAAGTGAATGCTCGAACCAGATATTTTCACATGCTTGTTGCGCAGTGTGGTCAGGCCGTAGGAGGCGTTCTCCGCGGCGTAGCTCGCATTGCCGATACGGATATGGAGGTTATCCAGCAGCCATACGATCGTTGCGAGCGCCTTGTCGATATTGGGCGTCCGGCGCCTGAGGTCTGAGTCCACCTTCTTGCGGATCGCCGGCAGCGCCGAGCCGAAATCGGCAAGTCGTTCAAACTTGCTTCTTTCTCTCTCTGCGGTCCATTCGGGATGGTAGCGATACTGCTTGCGGCCTCGTGCGTCGCGGCCCGTCGCTTGAAGGTGCGAATTCGAGTCAGCAGAGATCAGGACCTCTGTGTAGGCGGGCGGAATGGCCAGAGCCGAGATTCGTTCGAGTTCGGTCGGCTCGCTGATGCGAGTGCCTTTGATGTCGTAATAGAGAAAACCATTCTTGCCGGCCCGCCGTGTTATGCCGGTTTCGAGGTTCGCGATGAAAACCAGGCCGCCCACGGCCGCTGTCTCGCTGAGCGTAGCCGCCAGCTTCTCGTCAGGTTGCTGCTTATAGGTCGCTCTCTGGTCCACAGTGAGCATGAAACGCAGCTGCCGTCGGTAGGTTCCGAATTCGGAGTTGTCTGCTTCATCGACGAACGCTTGGCGAGCCCGCCTATTCGATGACCACTTGAACGTAGGTGGCGCCGCTCTTGGCGTAATAAAGCGAGCCACAGCGATAATAGTATCCGCCGTAGTACGCTCCATAGACGCAGCCGGCCGGCAGGGTGCTGATGTAGACGTTTGTCCTGCGCACGACACGGCGGGTGGTCCGACGCGCGACGCCCGCGTAGGAGAGGGGCGTCAGCGGATGGCCGATGACCGCCTCAGCCGGAGTGGACGCCCTGAACTTCAAGGTCGTGAGGTCGTTGCCCTCCATACTGACGTCAACTGAAAAAAATGCGACTGCGAGCGCAAAGGCAAAAATCCGTATGACGGTTTTCATTGTGCGTCTCCCATCGTGCCTGCGGGTGCTGGCAGTTCGTCTATCTGGCCAAGTTCACTGAGGTCGACCTTCTTTGCGTCTCCAGGAATTTCGATTGCGAAATTAGCCTGCTTGACATCTTCGCCTGTCCGGAAGTTGCGGAGTTCAAGCATGTATTGTGGCGCCTGCACGACATGCTTGCTGGTGACGACATAGCGCTTTGGAATTGGCTTCGATCCGGTCTCGATCCAGATCTGCCAATCAACGTCGTTCTTGCGGAAGGCCAGGTATTCGCATTCGACACCGTCGACGACTGCGCTCGAAATGTGCTTGGCTTCTGTGACGCCGTCCATCAGCGTATCGAAGCTGTTTGAAAGCAGGAGATCGGAGCCGGGGATTTCTGCGCCGGCGTTCTGGAGCCGGTCGAAGAGTTCGTCGAGGCTGCCCTTTGCCTCAATCTGGGCGTACGCATCGAGGTTCCTGCCGTGGACCGTCAGTTTGGTTCCGTCGAAGCCGACATCCAGATCAGCGAAGCCGCCGACGCGCGTTACTCGGATCCTGTCAGGTCGGCCGACGGTGGCAGTGCCGGAGCTGACGAACTGAAGCTTTTCAAAAGCTGGCGTCACCGCTTCCACGGAGGAGACATAGTCGAAGGAGAACGTCTTCTGCGCGGCCATGTAGTCGGACATTGCCTTCAGCAGCTCCTTCGAATCGTCCGCCCATGCGCCGGTCGGCGAACTCAATCCAGCAGTGATCGCGCACATGGCAAGAAGTGCCTTGAATGGCGCCGGCAGTGTGAATTTCGACATGTCACGCCCTCTTTTTGACAACAACAGATTGGGTACGGACTGAATGCAGCGTACCTTGAGGTTGCCGGCGGCATTGCCATCGTCGAAAAGGCGTAGGCCAAGCTACTCCTTTTGGAGGTGTGCTTGTTGAGGCACGAAAAACGATCGGCTCAGCCTCCTCGACCCCATTCTGGGCAAAGGCTCGGCTACTGTGCGTTTCTTTTTCTTGCTGTCGAATGTAACTGTAAGTTCATCTTTTGTCGCACAACTAGGCCCGTCTCGGCAACTATTTATCGCGTGCGCCGCTATTGCTTTTCGCGGAAATATTGTCCCATACTATACTCCGCCTCGGCCCCTAGCGTGCTGGGATCCACTGCGGGCACGCATGAAATCTGAGGCTCGCGCATTCATCGAGGCAGGAAATGCGTGGTAGATCGTATCTAAGGTTGCAATTTATCGGAATTTTGGCAGTGGTTGCGGGCCTATCGGCATGCGACAGCGGAAGCAATGTTTATGTGCCGCCCCCGCCGCCAAAGGTAAATGTCGCACAGCCTTTGCAGCAGCCAGTGGTTGAATATTTCGAGCTGACCGGCAATACAGACGCGATCAACGCGGTGGATATCGAAGCGCGTGTGCAGGGCTTTCTCGAAACGATAGATTATAAGGATGGAACCGCCGTGAAGAAGGGCGACAAGCTCTTCAGTATCCAGCGGGACACCTACAAGGCACAGGTCGATCAGGCCCAGGCGCAACTGGCCTCGCAGCAGGCGTCGCAAGTCGGTGCGAAGCAGGAATACGACCGGCAGGTCAACCTCATGAAGCAGGAAGTGACGACGCAGACAGCCGTCGACAGCGCCAAGGCCACGCTTGATGAGGCGAACGCCTCCATTCTCAACGCGCAGGCGAGCCTCGATCTCGCAAACATCAACCTCGGCTATACCGAAGTGGTGGCGCCCTTCGACGGCACAGTCACGGACCATCTGGTTGATGTCGGCGCGCTGGTCGGGGTGTCCGGGCCGACCAAGCTTGCCACGATCGTCCAAACCGATCCGCTCTATGTCTACTTCAACGTCAGCGAAGCGCAGGTTCTGATGATTAAGCAGAGCTTGGCGAAAGCTGGGCGTAAGCTGACCCAGGTCGATCTTCCCACCATCCCGGTTGAGATCGGGCTGGGTGACGAAGAGGGGTATCCGCACAAGGGCCACCTCGACTATGTTGCGCCACAGATCGATGCCTCGACCGGCACTCTCTCGGTTCGAGGCATTATCGACAACAAGGACCACGCCCTTTTGCCGGGCCTCTTCGTTCGCGTCCGTGTTCCGGTCGCACATAAGGACAAGGCGCTGCTCGTTCGCGACGACGCAATCGGCACCAACCAGCAAGGGACCTATGTGCTGGTGCTCGGCAAGGACGATGTCATTGAGCAGCGACCAGTGAAGATCGGTCAGCGTGACGGGTCCATGCGGGTTGTCGAGTCCGGGATCGAGCCCGGCGACTGGGTTGTCATGACGGGGATCCAACGGGCGGTGCCCGATATGAAGGTCACACCTGAGAAAATCACTTTAGAAGCAGCCGCTGCAACAGGGGATCCGAGCGGATCGAAGGTCCCATGAAGCGAGACCCGGCCCGATCCAGGAGGCGAAGCAAATGATCTCGCGCTTCTTCATCGAGCGGCCGGTACTCTCGAATGTTCTCGCGCTTGTCATCGTCCTGATCGGGGCGGTGGCGCTGTTCCAGCTACCGGTCGCTCAATATCCCAACGTGGTTCCGCCCACCGTACAGGTCACGACGCGTTATCCGGGCGCGAGCGCCAAGACCCTCGTCGATACCGTTGCCCTGCCAATCGAACTGCAAGTCAACGGCGTCGAAAACATGCTCTACATGCAGTCGACCAGTGCCAGCGACGGCACCTATTCGTTGACCATCACCTTTGCCATCGGAACTGATCCCGATCAGGCGCAGGTTCTCGTCCAGAACCGTGTGGCAATCGCCATGCCGTCGCTGCCTGAGGCCGTGCAGGTGCAGGGTGTGACGACGCAGAAGAAGTCGACATCGATCCTCGGTTTCGTCAGCCTGACCTCGCCTGACAGTCGTTACGACAGTCTGTTTCTGTCGAACTACGCGGTCATCAACCTTCAGAACGAGCTCGCTCGGCTTCCGGGCGTCGGCAATGTCAGCGTCTTCGGCGCCGGCCAATATGCCATGCGGATCTGGATGGATCCGGATCTCCTGCAGGCCCGCGGGCTGACGCCGCAGGACATCGTCAACACGGTGCAGCAGCAGAGCCAGGAAGTCACGGCAGGGCAGGTGGGGCTGCCACCGGTACCCAGCGGACAGGATTTTCAGTACACGCTGAACGTCAGTGGTCGGTTGAACGATGCTCCCGATTTCGAAGACATCATCGTGAAGGTGGATTCCGGAGACGGCGGCCGGATCACTCGCGTACGCGACATCGGCCGCGTTGAACTCGGGGCGCAGACCTATAGCCAATCCTTCCTGCAAAATCGGCGGCCGGCGACAGGTATCGGCATTTTCCAGTTGCCAGAGGCGAATGCAATCGCGGTTGCTGAATCCGTCAGAGTGAAGATGGCGCAGCTGTCGAAGAGCTTTCCGCCCGGCCTCGAATACAACATGCCGTTCGATACGACCAAATTCGTGAAGGCGTCGATCCGCGAAGTCTATGTGACACTGATCGAGGCGGGTGTGCTGGTCCTCATCGTAATCCTGCTCTTCTTGCAGAATTGGCGCGCTATGCTCGTGCCGGCCACAACCGTTCCGGTGACGATCATCGGTGCGTTTGCCGCGATGGCAGCCCTTGGTTTCACCGTCAATCTGTCGACGCTGTTTGCGATCGTGCTGGCGATCGGCATCGTCGTCGATGACGCGATCGTCATCGTCGAGGGGGTGGCGCGTCATGTCGAGGAGGGGATGCCGGGCAAGCAGGCCGCTGAGAAGGCGATGGACGAGCTTCTCGGTCCTGTAATCGGCATCACGCTCGTACTGATGGCCGTTTTCATTCCGGCCGCTTTCCTGCCGGGGCTGACCGGACAGCTTTACCGACAGTTTGCGCTCGTGATTGCTGCGACCGCGCTGATCAGCGCAATCAATGCAATCACCCTCAAGCCGACGCAATGCGCCCTTTGGCTGCGGGCACCTGTGCCGCCGGAAAAGCGCAACTTCTTCTATCGGGGTTTCAACCGAATTTATGATGCAGCGGAGAACGGTTACTCCAGGCTGGTTGGCGGTCTCGTACGTCATAGCGCGATTTCAGTTCTCGTGGGGCTGGCGCTGATCGGCGTCGCCTTCTGGGGGCTGACCCGGCTCCCGACGGCGTTCCTGCCAATCGAGGATCAAGGCTATGTGCTGATCTCCGCGCAGCTGCCGGACGGCGCATCGAAGGAGCGCACCGATGCCGTGATGCAGCAGGTCAGCGAGATCGCCGAGTCGACACCGGGCGTCGATCAGGTGCTGACGATCAGCGGCATTTCGGTTCTCGATAACAGTGCAAGCCTGCCGAACGCCGGTGTCGCCTATGTCATCCTCAAGGACTGGGACGTTCGAGGAAAGGAAAAAGGCCAGGACCTGCTGTCGATATACGAGCATCTGAATGGTGCTCTGGAAAGTGTCATGCAAGCCAAGACGCTGGTTGTGGTTCCGCCGGCAATCCAGGGCATCGGCAATGCCAGCGGCTTTACCATGCAGTTGCTGCTCAAGGATGGCAGCTTCGATTTTCCGCTGCTGCAGACGCTGGCCGACACGATCGTCGAACACGGAAATTCGCAATCCTCGCTACAGCGGCTGCAGACCTCGTTCCGGGCGGATGCTCCCCAGCTTGAAGTATCGGTCGATCGCATCAAGGCGGAAACGCTCGGTGTCACGGTCGGGCAGGTGTTTTCCGCCCTCTCGGGCTACGTTGGATCGAGCTATGTTACTCAATTCAACAAGTTTGGCCGCACCTTCCAAGTTTATGTGCAGGCAGCTCCGGATTTCCGCGTGCGGCCGGATGATATCCGCAATCTGAAGGTCAAGGCTGGCGATGGCACCATGGTCCCGCTTGGCACGGTGATCGACGTCAAGAGCGCGCCGGGGCCGTCACTGATCAGCCTCTATAATCTCTATCCCACAGCCACGATCGTCGGTGGTCCTGCCAGCGGCTTCAGTTCTGGTCAGGCTCTCGATGTCATGGAGCAGATAGCCGATCAGACGCTGCCGCCGGGCGCCGGCTTCGAGTGGACGGCGTTGTCCTATCAGGAGAGGGCCGTCGGCAATCAGATCTACTACGTCTTTGGCCTCGCCATTCTGCTTGTCTACTTTGTCTTGGCCGGACAGTACGAAAGCTGGATATTGCCGTTCGCCGTTATTCTCGCGGTTCCTCTTGCGCTGCTCGGGACCGTCGGCGCACTTACAGCACTTGGCGTTGCCAACAATCTCTATACACAGATAGGTCTCATTCTTCTGATCGCGCTTTCCTCGAAGAACGCCATCCTGATCGTTGAATATGCGCGAGAAAAACGCATGCAGGGCATGGAAATCGCCGCTGCGGCCGTGCTTGCGGCGCGACTGCGTTTCCGGCCGATCCTGATGACCTCGTTCGCCTTCATCCTCGGCGTGCTGCCGCTGGTGCTGGCGACCGGCGCAGGCGCCAATGCGCGTCGATCGATAGGTATCTCGGTCTTCAGCGGCATGATCGCATCAACGTGCCTTGCGGTCCTGCTGGTGCCGTCCTTCTACGTTATCCTGCAGCACTTCGAGGAATACCGGAAGCGCCGCGCGGTGGCGGTGCCGGACGCACAGACGTAGGCGATGCGGCGTCAGAAACGCGCATCGACACGTCGCTGACAAGAGACCTTGCAATGGAGGATTTGCTGTTCCCAGGCAAAAGCCGGCGCAATTGCGCTTGAACACTCAGCTGGTGGATAGCAAAGCGCCCTCGGAGGACGAGGGCTAGGAGCAGCCTCACGATGCCGACATGGTCGACACTGTGATTTCCGCAGGGAGAGGAACTATGGGAGATGTTTCATCGTCGTCACTGGAAATCGCATCCGCGAAACGTGGCATGCGGAGAATAAGACTTGGTTTGTTCGCGCTCGGAGCCGCCGCCTTGTTCGCGGGCGCCGCCTTGGCGCAGCAGCCAACAGACGCGCAGCGCAACGCGATCAAGTCCGCCTGCCGCAGCGATTTCATATCCAATTGCTCCGGCGTCACGCCGGGAGGCAAGGAGGCGCTTGCTTGCCTGCAGCAGCATGAAGCCTCGCTGTCGTCGGGATGCAAGCAGGCAATCAGCGCACTTGGAGGAGGCAGCAAGGCCGCCGCGCCGAAGTCGTCTTCCGATGCATCCACTACGCCCACCGCCCCTGACACCGGTACGGCAAAGACCTCGACCCCCGCAGCTCCGGCGGCTCCAGCAGCTGCGCCGCAGCTTTCGCCTCGCGAAGAGATGGTCATTGCCCGCGAGGCCTGCGGACCGGACTTCCGGTCTTATTGCCGCGCCGTTCCGCTCGGCGGTGGACGCGGCATCGCCTGCCTCAGGGAAAACATGCAGCGCCTGTCACCGGCCTGCCAAAAGGTTCTGGCGCACGGGCTCTGAGTGATTGTTTCGTCACGCCGGTACCCCTTGAGAGGGTGCCGGACGGGCTCGCGATTCGCAAATGGCAGCGACCTGGCTAAAGCCTGAGTCTTCCGTGGTTGCCAACCGGGCTTTGTCCCCCTGCTTCGGCGGATGATCGAGGTTTCAGGATGCCGCGACTTGAGGATCACCAACGGGCAGGCTGGCTCTCGGTTCTCCGTATGGGACGGCTCAATATCTGGCGTAACAAAGGCTCGTAGAAAATGTAGATCGCCGTATACGATGGTGCAGGCGCTGCAAACCAACCGTTCAGAGGAGTTGTGGTTGCTCCCCGCATCACTAGTACTGCCCCCAAGTGCCAGCTTTATCCGTGGATCGGACCCAAATCATGCGGCCAGTAATAACGGGGCTCTCGCCATCGACCGAGGTCTTGAACGATGTGTCAGTCGTGATGCCATTTATACTGTTTGAGGTTTCGACTAACATTCGACCGGACAAACTCGATAGCGCGCAGATTGGCTGTTAGAATGAGTACGACCTTTTCAGATGTTAGTTCTGAAACTCGGAAATAGTCCGTCTTGAACAGGCTGCGGGTTTTGCCTCAAGCTACTGTTTGAAAATCTAAGCAGATATGCTGGCGGCAAAGAAATCGAGCAGGCTTTGTGGCGCGTTGTCGCCGAACAACACCTCCATGATCTCATTTGCACCCACAGCCGCAGCGGCGCTACGCGCAAATAGCTCCAGTTCATATCTGCCAAGGGCGGTCTCGATGTCTTCGATATTGGCGGCGATTGCCTTTCCAAGTTCCGCGCCGTCATAAAGTGCGAGGTTCGCCCCTTCGCCCGAAGGGATCATCAGATGCGCCGCATCGCCGACAAGGGTTGCTCCGGGTACGCGATTCCAACGATGTTCGACGGGCAGCGTATGCAGCATCCGAAGCATCGGCGCTGTTTCGCAATTCGTGATGAGGGCCGTCAATTCTGGAGCCCACCCTTTGAATTCCCCGGCGATAGTGGCGCAAGCCGATTCTCGATCGGAGAAGTCGATGCCCTCGAACCATGCCTCCGGTCGTTTTAACGCAATGTAGGCATGCAGAACTCCTTGAGGCTCGCGGTGAGCCTGAATGCCCTTGCCCGGTGCGACCGCAAATAGGGAGCCACCACCGACCGCCTTGGCCGTCTGCCCATGATAGGTGTCGGCATGGTGAAAATAGGTCTCGACGAAGGAGATGCCCGAGTAGACAGGCTTCATGCCGGAGAGAAGGGGGCGCACTTTCGACCATGCGCCATCCGCTCCCACGAGAAGATCGGTCGTCTCTTTCGAATCATCGGCGAAATCCACCTGGTGTTTGCCACCGCCCAGCGACGAGACCGCCTTCACCTTGTGTCCCCAGCGGATGGTGCCTGACGGAAGTGACTCGATCAGGATACGGCGAAGCTCGCCTCTCTGTACTTCCGGACGACCGCCTGTGCCATCATCGGGATGATCAAAGAGGACGTTTCCATGCCTGTCCAGAACGCGGCTCTGCTGGCCGCCGGGATAAACGAGCTTCGAGAACTCATCGAATAGCCCTGCATCCTTGAGTGCCAACTGTCCGTTTTCTTCATGGATGTCGAGCATCCCACCCTGGGCCCGCGCGTCTGCCGACGCGTCCGCTTCGTAGACCGTTGATGCTATGCCGTGAACGTGGAGTACTCTGGCGAGTGTGAGCCCGCCCAGGCCGGCACCGATGATTGTTACTGGCTTCTTCATTCTCAACCTCTTCATTATGGAACGTCATTCCATATTTGGAATTGCGTTCCATTTATGTCAAGGTGAGGCATGGAGAAAACGAGCACTGCCCGCCAAAGGCGAGAACAATCCCTGACAAGGGCGCAAATCATCACTGTGGCAATAAAGCTTCTGGACGACACGGGAGAATCTGGACTGACATTCCAGGCATTGTCCAAGCTGCTTGCCACTGGCCCTGGCGCGATTTATTGGCACGTCGCCAACAAGAGCGATCTCATGACCGCAGCCTGCGACGCGATCGTCAGTCGAACGTTGGGCACAACGTCGGTGGACGTTCCGCCCGAGGAAGCTATACGCGCTATCGCACTGGAGCTGTTCGACACGATCGACGCCCATCCGTGGGTCGGGGGAGCGTTGATGCATGCACCTGGACAGTTGCCGATGGTACGGATTTTCGAGCGTATCGGTCAGCAGCTTCGCTCTCTTGATGTCCCTGCCGGGAGAGAATGGGCGGCCGTTTCTACGCTCCTCAACTATATTCTTGGTGTCGCCGGCCAAAATGCGGCGAACGCGAAGCTTGCCAAGGTGCACGACCTGAAGCGTTCAAGTTTCCTGGAGGACGTCTCGGCTGCATGGTCCAAACTCGACGTCAATGAATATCCGTTTACCCGTAGCGTGGTCGATCAGTTAGCGTCCCACGATGACCGCAAGGATTTTGTTGACGGAATCGACTTCATCCTTCGGGGCATCGCCGCAGAGCGAGAGAAAATGGTGGGCCCGGAGGGACTCGAACCCCCAACCAAGCGGTTATGAGCCGCCGGCTCTAACCATTGAGCTACAGGCCCATGCAGCAACGCAGCTGCCGTGTCCGGCGCAATGGTTCCCCGGAACGGGTTTCGCTCTAACGTAATTCTTCAGCGCTCACAAGGGACTGCCGCAATAGCTTCACAATCAATCGGCAAGACGGCAGTCGAGACTTCACAATCAGGGAGTGAAACACCGTGCTGCCGAATACCAGAACAATCACCTTCAGCCTTCTGCTTGGCCTTCCGACCGCCGCGGCCATGGCACTGCCGGCTCTCGCTGCCGATTCGCAGCCGCGCGAGGCCGTTATCTCCGTCAGCGGCGATGGGCAGGCAAGCGTCGCGCCAGACATGGCCGTGCTGAACCTTTCTGTCGTGAAGCAGGCAAAGACCGCGCGCGAGGCGCTGGACGAAAACAACAAGGCGGTGAGTTCGGTGCTTGCCGCCTTGAAAAAGGCAGGCATCGCAGAACGGGATCTTCAGACCTCGGGCTTCTCGGTGCAGCCGCAATATAACTTCCCGCAGTCCAACGATGGTCAGCCGCAGACGCCGCAGCTGATTGGCTACCAGGTGTCCAATTCGCTTAGCGTCCGCGTCCGCGACCTTTCAAAGCTCGGCGCAATCCTTGATGAAGCTGTGACACTTGGTGTCAATCAGGGCGGGGATATCCAGTTCACGAACGACAAGCCGCAGGCCGTAACGGAAGAGGCGCGCAAGAATGCGGTCGCCGATGCGATCAAAAAGGCCAAGACGCTTGCCGAAGCCGCGGATGTCAAGCTTGGGCGGGTTCTTGAGATCAACGAGACGTCGCCGCGTGCGCAGCCGGTACCGGTGTTTCGGGCTGCCATGATGAAGGAGGCGGCAGACTCAGCCGTGCCGATTCAGGGCGGTGAGACCACCTACAATGTCACCGTCAACGTGACGTTTTCGATCGCTCAGTGATTGCGACACAGCACCACTGCCTCTATTTTGACACCAGATGGCCATTGATATTCTCTGCAATATCAATGGCCTACTTGTTTTTGTCGGACGTGGCGGAACATCGGGGCCGAGAAAAGACTTTATCACGGGTATATTACACTATAACATTGATCGTGTTTTCGGCCCCGCAGGGAATCCTGAGTTCTGTTTCCCACGTTGCTGCCCGGCCGAAGAGGAGGAATGGCACTAGCCCTAAAGAGGAGACAGACATGACGAATGCCTTGCCGCCGCTTCACAATGGACACGCCCCGTTCACCCTTCAGGAACTCTTCCGCGAAGCCCTCTATGCCTTCGAAGAATGGGATAAGGAACTCACAGAGCCGATCGTCACATTCGAAGGTCGCGTTGTACCCATCAGTCAGGTCTTCGAGGCGATGCGTCACTGCGACGACATCGTTCCGATGAACATCGTCGGAGCCGTCACCGAACGGCTGACCAAACCCTGGGAAGGTGAAGGACCGCTCGACCAGATGAGCTTCTCGACCGCCGCCCGCGTCATGGGCGTCCTCGTCCGCAAGCGCCTGCTTGCAAACGGCACGCCTGATATTGTCGCCGTCGCGGAACGGACAGCCGAGCGCCGCTCAGGCAATTAGAATCAGCGGATTGCGGTCCTGCGGCCGCAATCCCGCATCCTTCATGAAGATTGCTAAAGCTCGAATGCTTCCTTGAGGCCGACACTTTTCCGTTCGCGCAGATCGAGGTCTGCCTCGATGTGCGCGATGTGGTGCAGCATCAGCCGGCATGCCTCGTCGAGATCGTTCCGCTCGATCGCAGCGACGATGTCGCCATGCTCGGAATGGCCGCAACTCGATATGGTCGATTGGCCGTAGAGGGCAATGACCAGCGACGAGCGGGCAACCAACTCATCCATGAAACGCTGCATGATGGCGTTGCCTGATATGGCCGCAAGCGTCAGGTGAAAGTCGCCTGATGCCTTGATCTCGGCGCGTCGCGCCGTCTGGCCGCGCTCGCCCATCAAGCGTCCTTCTTCGAGCAGCAACTGCTTGAGATGCTGGATCTGGGAAGGCGTAATTCGCGCCGCTGCCTCGCGCAAGATTCCGGGCTCGACGAGGCGGCGGGCGGCAAAGATCTGGCGTGCTTCCTCAGGCGAGGGGTAGGCGACGAATGCGCCCCGATTTTTTTCAACGCTGACCAGGCCTTCGTAGGAAAGCGCCTGCAGGGCGGCGCGAGCGAGCGTCCGGCTGACATTGAACAGATTGCCGACATCATTCTCCGACAGCTTCGTGCCCGGCGACAGGCGCCGCTCAACGATCGCGTCGCGGATCGCGTCGCGGATCTGTTGTGCGCCCGTATCGGCTGAATCCTCTGCGGTCTGCAGGGCGATTGCGGTGGATTTCATGAACTCGGATACCTTTTGACCGGGAAATGATATCTGCGTTTCCCGCAAAAGTTAAATGGAATTTGCGCGCAAAGCGACGGCTAAATTGTATACGATATTTTGCACGAATTGCAGACGATGGCCTATTTTGTGTGCAGTAGCATTTGATGCCTGAATTTTGAGATCTGGGGTGATTTTTGTCGCAAGCCCTTGATTTGGCGACGCTTGATGCAGTGCAATAGAAACTGGCATGGCAGATGCATTGTCTTTCTCAAACAGGGGAAGACCAATGTCGAAAGCCGCAGAGATCGATATCGTATCCGTTTCCAAGGTATATGGCGCCACGACGGCGGTCCATTCTATCAGCCTGAAGATACCGGCCGGTTCCTATTGCTGCTTCCTCGGACCATCGGGCTGCGGCAAGACCTCGACACTGCGCATGATCGCCGGACACGAAAGCATTTCCTCGGGCGATATCAGGCTTGGCAATACCGTCGTTACCGACTTTCCGCCGGCCAAGCGCGGCACGGCGATGATGTTCCAGTCCTACGCGCTGTTTCCGCATCTCGACCTCGTCGACAACGTCGCCTTCAGCCTGAAGATGAAGGGCGTCGAGAAGGACGAGCGCCGTGCCAAGGCGCTGGAGATGCTGAAGCTGATGCAGATGGAGGCCTATGCTAACAGGCGTCCGACGCAGCTTTCCGGCGGTCAGCAGCAGCGCGTGGCGCTGGCGCGCGCGCTGATCACCGATCCGGAAGCGCTTTTGCTCGACGAGCCGCTGTCGGCGCTCGATCCGTTCCTGAAGATCCGCATGCGCGCTGAGCTGAAGAAACTGCAGAAGACGCTCGGCATCACCTTCGTCCACGTCACGCACAGCCAGGAAGAGGCGATGGCGCTTGCCGACATCATCGTCATCATGAACGACGGCAAGATCGAGCAGGCGGCAACGCCGCGCAAGGTCTTCGAGGAGCCGGCCACGGCCTTCGTCGCCCGCTTCATGGGCGATCACAATGTTCTCTCCGGACGCGTCGTTTCTTCAAAGGATGGCGTCACCACGCTCGAGGTTCCGGAGGGACAGACATTCTCGGTGCGCGGCAACGGCAAGCATGCCGGCGAGAGCGTCGATATCGGCGTGCGCACCGACCGCGTGCGCCTCGACACGGCCTCCGACAAGACGCTCGGTTTCAACGGCGTCGTCTCCAACATCGAATATCGCGGCGCCTCGGTGAAGATCACCGTGGCTGGCGCGGGCAGTGACGACTTCACGGTCATCGCGAGCGACGGCGATTATTTCGCCAAACCCGTATCGGTCGGCGATGCGGTGTCTCTGAGTTGGGCTCTGGAGGACGCAGTCCTCCTTGGCCGCGCATGAACCTCACCACCAAAAAAAGGGGAACTGACATGACAACTGAAAAGAAGACGACCAAGACGGCAGCGGGAATTTCCCGCCGTAGCCTGCTGAAAACCGGCGCTGCAGCAGCCGGTGCGATTGCCGGTTCGGGCCTGATCACCGGTTTCCCGACGATCTGGGCACAGTCGAACATTACGCTTCGCCAGTTCGGCACCGGTGTTTCCAACATCAACGCCGTTGCCGAGCAGTGCAAGAAGGACCTCGGCATCACGCTCGAGATGACGGCGACCGATTCCGACGCTGCCGCCCAGCGCGCCGTGACGCAGCCCGATAGCTACGACATCGCCGACATCGAATACTGGATCCTGAAGAAGGTCTATCCGACCGGCGTCATCCAGCCGATGGAAGTCAAGAAGCTGAAGTACTACGACAAGGTCGTTCCGCTGTTCAAGAACGGCAAGCTGAAGCCGGATAGCGTCATCGCACAGGGCACGGCGCCGCACACCGTCGGCTACGTCGAGAGCGCCGATGCCAAGACCTTCGCCAAGGGCGAGACCGAACTCTTCACCATGATGCCGACGATCTACAATGCCGATACGCTCGGCATTCGCCCCGATCTCGTCGGTCGCGATATCACGACCTGGGCCGATATCATGGACCCGAAGTTCAAGGGCAAGGCCTCGATCCTCAACATCCCGTCGATCGGCATCATGGATGCGGCGATGATCATGGAAGCACTCGGCAACATCAAGTATGCCGACAAGGGCAACATGACCAAGGAAGAGATCGACAAGACGATCGAGTTCCTGATCAAGGCAAAGCAGGACGGCCAGTTCCGCGCCTTCTGGAAGTCGTTTGACGAGTCGGTCAACCTGATGGCCTCGGGCGAAGTCGTCATCCAGTCCATGTGGTCGCCGGCCGTTGCCGCCGTCCGCTCCAAGGGCATCGCCTGCAAGTATCAGCCGCTCAAGGAAGGCTACCGCTCGTGGGGCGGCGGTCTCGGCCTCGCCTCGCACCTCAAGGGCGCTCAGCTCGATGCGGCCTATGAGTACATCAACTGGTACACATCCGGTTGGGTCGGCGGCTATCTCAACCGCCAGGGCTACTATTCCGCCTGCATGGACACTGCCAAGAACTTCATGACGGCTGACGAGTGGGGCTACTGGATCGAAGGCAAGGCAGCCCAGGGCGATATCCTCTCGCCTGAGGGCAAGGTCATGGAGAAGGCCGGCGCCGTTCGCGACGGTGGTTCGTTCGAAGAGCGCATGGGTCATGTGGCGTGCTGGAACTCCGTCATGGACGAAGACCGCTACATGGTTCGTCGCTGGAACGAGTTCATCGCGGCTTAAGGCAACCGCTTCTGCCAGACCCTCTCCCCAGTTCCTTTGGGGGGAGGGTGTCCAAAACGGAGAGACCGGAAACATGGCGACGATCGCGTCCTCGCAGGCCGAGCAACAATCGGAACAGACAAGTCCTCGACGGATCGGATGGCCGGCATGGGCAGCCTCTTATCTGCAGGCGACGCCGCTAATCCTCATTCTCGGCTTCTTCTTCATCCTGCCGATCGCCATGATCGCGGTGGTGAGCTTCTGGGATTACGACTTCGCCGGCCTCTACCCCGCCTTCCTGACGATGAACTACACCGAGACGCTCGGCTCGTGGGTCACCTGGAAGACCTACCTCAACACGCTGAAATTCACCGTCATCGTCTGGGCGCTGACCGTCTTCATCGGCTTCTGGGTCGCCTATTTCCTCGCCTTTCATATTCGCCGCACGTCGACGCAGATGATCCTGTTTCTGGTCTGCACCGTGCCGTTCATGACCTCGAACATCATCCGAATGATCTCCTGGATCCCGGTGCTCGGCCGCAACGGCCTCGTCAACTCTGCGCTGATCAAGGCGGGGATCATTCCTCAGCCGATCGAATGGCTGCTCTATTCCGATTTTGCCGTGGTTCTCGCCATGGTGCATCTCTACACGCTGTTCATGGTGACGCCGATCTTCAACACGCTGATGCGCATCGACCGCTCGCTGTTCGAGGCGGCGCGCGATGCCGGCGCCAGCGGCTGGCAGATTCTCTGGAACGTCGTCATCCCGCTTGCCAAGCCCGGGATCGCCATCGGCTCGATCTTCGTCGTGACGCTAGTGATGGCAGATTTCTCGACCGTGCAGGTGATGTCCGGCGGGCAGAGCGCCTCGGTGGCGCTGATGATGAAGAACCAGATGTCGCTGCTGCAATATCCGGCCGCCGCCGCCAATGCCGTGGTGCTTCTGATTGTCGTGCTGATGATGGTCGCCGCCATCCTGCGCGTCGTCGATATCCGCAAGGAGCTTTGAGATGAACCACGAGAAGCGCACCTTCGAATTCTATGTGCTCGCAGCCTTCTTCCTCGTCTTCGTGCTGTTCCTCTATGGACCACTCTCGGCGATCCTGATCTTGTCCTTCCAAGGCCCCGACGGTGGCCTGACATTCCCGCTGAACGGCGTTTCCGTTCACTGGTTTTACAATCTCTTCGAGAAGCAGGCGGTCGGGGATTTCGGCGCATCCTTCCGGCGCTCGTTCACGCTGGGGCTGATGGTGATGGTCGTCACCGTCGTCGTCTCGCTGCTGGCGGGCCTGGCGTTCCGCCGCCGTTTTCGTGGGGCGACCGTGCTCTTCTATGCGACTGTCGCAAGCCTCGTCGTGCCTTCGATCATCATCTCGCTCGGGATCGGCGTGGTCTTCCAGCAGGGCGGCCTTAAGCCTGCCTGGTACTCGTCCGCTTTCGGCGCGCACCTGACATGGACGCTGCCATTCGGCGTGCTGATCATGTTTGCCGTCTTCAACCGCTTCTCGCCGGCTTATGAAGAGGCGGCGCGCGACCTTGGCGCGAGTTCGTGGCAGACTTTCCTCCATGTCGTGCTGCCGATGATTGCGCCGAGCCTGATTGGCGTCGGCCTCTTCGGCTTCACGCTCTCTTATGACGAGTTTGCCCGCACGCTGATGACGTCAGGGAGCTACAACACGCTGCCGCTCGAGATCTACGGCATGACCACCAACGTCACGACGCCGGTGCTTTACGCCCTCGGCACGGTGACGACGCTGTTTTCCTTCACCATTATTCTCGTTGCGCTCGGCATCATGCTCATGCTGCGCCGGCGCCAGGCAAAGATAAGCTGATTCATGCGCATTCTTCTGGTCAATCCCAACACGACGACCTCCATGACCGATAAGGCCGCTGTTGCTGCCCGCGCGGTCGCTGCCCCCGGCACCGATATCATCGCCGCGACCTCTCGCATGGGGCCGGTCTCGATCGAGGGACACTATGACGGTGCGCTGGCAATCCCAGGGCTTCTCAGCGAATTGAAGGAGCAGAGCGCTGGCGGCTATGACGCGGCCATCATCGCCTGCTTCGACGACACGGGGCTCGATGCCGCCCGCAGCCTTGCTGATGTTCCGGTACTCGGGCTCTGCGAATCCGCCGTCGCAACGGCCGGTTTCCTGGCGCAACGCTTTACCGTCGTGACGACGCTGGAGCGCTCGCGCGTGCTGATCGACAATCTTGTGCAGCGCTACGGCATGGGTGGACGTGCAAAGGTGCGCGCATCGGATATCCCGGTCCTTGAACTCGAGGATCCCGCATCAGGTGCTATTGGGAAGCTTCGGGCAGAGATCGAGCGTGCACTTGCGGAAGATGGTGCGGAAGCGATTGTGCTCGGCTGTGCAGGCATGACCGACTTGGCACGCGAGCTACAGGAAATCTACGGCGTGCCCGTTGTTGACGGGGTTTCTGCGGCGGTAAAGCAGGCGGAAGCCTTGGTGTCGCTCGGGCTGTCGACTAGCAAGCGCGGCTCCTACGCATCACCGCTGGCCAAGCCCTTTACAGGCGCGATGAGCGCTTTCGCGCCGATGAGGGCCGTAGGCTGATCCGGGCCACTTCCGGCCTCTATCTGTGTTCAACGAACGCGACAGCTTCGAGATGCTGACGACCAAGCTGTGAGCTTCCGGGCGTCGCCATGATTCCGCTTTACTTTTCCACTCCGCTTGCATTTGTTCAGGCAAAAGTATCGCAGGAGAGGAAGCACACGTGACCATACCCGACGAAGACCTCAAGCGGATCGCAGAACAGGAAAATGTGTTGAGTTTCGACACTTTCGATCTGACGACCGCATGGCAACTCGGCAAGCTACTGCAGGAGCTCGGGACAGAGCGCGGCCTCGGTATTGCGATCGACATCACGCTGCATTCGATGCCGGTCTTCTATGCAGCACTCCCCGGCGTGACGCCTGACAACGTCCAATGGGTGCGGCGCAAGCGAAACTTGGTGCTGCGCTACTTCAGGAGCAGCTACGCGATCGGTCTCGATCTCAAGCAGAAGGGCAAGACCGTTGTCGACAACGGCCTCGCTGACGCCGACTATGCAGCGCACGGGGGCAGCTTCCCGATCAACGTAAAGGGTACCGGCTGCATTGGCGCGGTCACCGTGTCCGGCCTGCCGCAGCGGGACGATCACAATCTTGCTGTCGAGGCGCTGGCACTGATACTTGCGAAGGATCTCGACGCCCTCCGTCTGGCCTGAGAGGGCGCCGTCCGCATGGGATGACGCTCCTTGAGCTTCGGCGCTTGCTCAAGCAATGTCATCCCGTCGTGTTTCAGGCTTTGTTGGTAAGCCACACCTTGGGGGCGCCCAGCACGCCTCCGGTTCGCATCGCCGCTCTTAGCTCATCCAGCTTGCCGAATGCCTGAGCGGCTTCAAGCGTGGCAAATTCATGGGTCACTGTAATATCATTGGGATTATCGGCAGCCTGGTAGACCGCCTCCGCGGTAACCCCGTTTGCCTTCTGCACGGGTGCAAATGCGTCGTATACCTTGCGCCAGGTCGCGTAGTCAGAAACCTCGTGCCTTACAAATAGTGTCGTCATTTCACTCTCCCACTTTGCATTGACATGTCTTGTTGGGATGTTTTGGCTTGCCACACTATCACTGAAAAGACTTCCGCGTGCGCAAATAAGGGCCCTCCCGATGGCTTGCCTGAACCCTAGGGCGGCGCGCTGGGAAAATTTCATGGGCGATTTGTCGAATTCCAGTCCGGCCGTTCGTCTACATAGTGAAGGCAGGGCGACCAGTCCGCCCGAAGCCGTTGCAGGAGAAGCTATGACCCAGTATTTGGTTGCTATCCACCATCCCGACGACTACGACCCATCCGTTGCAGAGGACGAAGCGATGTCCCGCGACATCGATGCGCTCAACGACGAGATGAAGGTTGCCGGTGTCAGGATTTTCGTCGGCGGCCTGCACCCGGCTAGCAGCGCGAGGTCGCTGCGGGTGCAGCCAAATGGCGAAGTGCTCGTCACCGATGGACCGTATCTGGAAACCAAGGAGCATATAGGCGGTTTTTGGGTCCTGGAAGCCGCTGACGCGGACGAGGCGCTGGCATGGGGGCGCAAAGCCGCCGTCGCCTGCCGGGCGCCGGTCGAGGTGCGCCCGTTTCACTGACGGAAAACCCTACAAGCTTCTGTGGGCTTTGAGGATTGGAGAAGGCCATTTTGAACGGGTGGCCCGATGTCGTTCGTACGACCCGTTCTGAAGGGGGCGCCGTGCTTGTGGCGCCGCACTCGCTTGGGATTAGATCTTGCCGCCGGCTTCCGCTATGACCTTGGTCAGGCTGCCGGTTGCCGGGAAGAGGGGGATCAGGCAGGCCTGCAAGGCATGGTAGATATCGCCCTTGCCGGGGAACAGGCTGTGTGATGGCACGAGATTTTCTGTCAGTTCCTCGTGCCAGCCGCCGTTCTTGTGATCGATGAAGGCGCGCTCGATCACGTTCCAGATCTTGCGGTAGTGTTCCTCGTGATAGTCGCTCGGCAGGTGTTCGCTGAGGAAGTGCGCGGCCGCAGCGCCTTCGCATGCCGGCCACCACAGCTTGTTGCGCTTGGCGGGCTTGTCGTCCCAGTCGAGCGTATAGAAGAAGCCGCCCTTGTCGTCGTCCCAACCAAGCGCGATCGACTGCGAGAACAGGCTCTTGGCCGCATCTGGCATCCAGTCATGCTTTTTGCCGCCGAGAGCCCATAGCTGCAGGACCAGGCGCGCCCATTCCAGCCAATGGCCGGGGGTGGTGCCTGCCGGGCGGAACATTTCGTTCGGATGATAGTAGTCCTTGTCGAGACCCCAATCGGTGCTGAAGTGCTCGGCAACGCGCCAGCCGACAGAGCCGGCGGCACGACGAATGACGAGGTCTGCGATGCTTTCGGCCTTGGCGAGGTACTCGCGGTCACCAGTTGCTTCGAAGGCAGCCATCAGCGCTTCGGTCAGGTGCATGTTGGAGTTCTGCCCACGGTAGTTGCCGCCGTCGAGCGGCTGCCAGTCGGCGGTGAATTCCTCCGCGATGGCGCCGTGCTTGGCTTCCCAGAATTTTGTGTTCAGGACCTCGGTGATATCGGCCAGCATGCCGTCGGCTAACGGATGGCCGACTGTCTTCGCCGCGGATGCCGCAAGCAGAACAAAGGCGTGGCCGTAGCCCTGCTTGTTCGTGTCGACGGGGCCGTTGTCATCGAGCGACCAGAAATAGCCACCGTTTTTGGTGTCGCGGTGATAGTTCCAGATATACTGCATGCCGTGGTCGACGACGTCGGATGCGCCGGGGCGGCCGAGCAGGGTGCCGATTGCAAAGCAATGAACAGCCCGCGACGCGATATGGATCGGACGGACCTGGCCGGCGGCATTGAGCGGCTTGCCGGTATCGTCGAGATCGAAGAAGCCGCCCTTGGGATTGATGGAATTGTGCTGGAAGAAATCGAAAAGCCCGTTTGCCTGCACAAGCAGCCAGTCGCGGTGGTAGGTGCGGGTGGTCCAGTTTCCGAGCGCGGCGTCGCCGTTTGCAGGTGCCATGATACTCCTCCGATTTCGTGCACAAAGCCTTTGCAACCGCCTATATAGGGGCCGTCCGAGTCTGTCATCTGCCAAGCGCCGCAAAGGTGCCACATGACAGGCATATATTGACATAAAGATATCTTTATGTGATTTGGGCAAATGGCCTGTAACGACGTCAAGGAGTCCGCCCGTGTTTGATACTCTGTTTGGTTCCGAAGGGGCAAAGCGCGACGGTAGTGAAGTGTTCGCGGCGCTTAAGAAAGCCGCCAGCGAACGTATCCTTGTTCTTGACGGCGCCATGGGCACGCAGATCCAAGGGTTGGGTTATGATGAAGATCATTTCCGCGGCGACCGGTTCATCGGTTGCGCCTGCCACCAGAAAGGCAACAACGACCTTCTGATCCTGACGCAGCCGGATGCGATCGAAGAGATCCATTACAAATACGCCAAGGCTGGCGCCGATATCCTTGAGACCAACACCTTCTCGTCGACCCGCATCGCGCAGGCCGACTATGCGATGGAAGGCGAAGTCTACGCCCTCAACAAAGAGGGTGCCGAGATTGTACGCCGCGCGGCGTTGCGCGCCGAGCGTGAAGATGGCCGCCGCCGGTTCGTCGCCGGCGCCATCGGCCCGACGAACCGCACCGCTTCCATTTCGCCCGACGTCAACAATCCTGGTTTCCGTGCTGTCAGCTTCGACGATCTGCGCATCGCCTATGGCGAGCAGATTGACGGCCTGATCGACGGGGGCGCCGATATCATCCTGATCGAGACGATCTTCGACACGCTGAACGCCAAGGCTGCGATCTTTGCCTGCGAAGAGCGCTTCGAGGCGAAGGGCATCCGCCTGCCGGTCATGATCTCGGGCACGATTACCGATCTTTCCGGCCGCACGCTCTCCGGCCAGACGCCGACTGCCTTCTGGAACTCGGTGCGTCACGCCAACCCGTTTACAATCGGCCTCAACTGCGCACTCGGCGCCAATGCCATGCGTCCACACCTGCAGGAACTGTCGGGCGTTTCCGATACCTTCATCTGCGCCTATCCGAATGCCGGCCTTCCGAACGAGTTCGGCCAGTACGACGAGACGCCGGAATTGATGGCGGCGCAGATCGACGAGTTCGCCCGCGAAGGCCTCGTCAACATCGTCGGCGGCTGCTGCGGCTCGACGCCGGAGCATATCAAGGCGATTGCTGAAGTCGTGGCTAAGTACAAGCCGCGTCCGATCCCTGAGCATCGCCCCTTCATGTCGCTGTCGGGCCTCGAGCCTTTCGAACTGACCAAGGATATTCCTTTCGTCAACGTCGGCGAGCGCACCAACGTCACCGGTTCAGCGAAGTTCCGCAAGCTGATCACCAATGCCGACTACACCGCAGCGCTCGATGTCGCGCGCGACCAGGTGGAAAACGGCGCGCAGATCATCGACATCAACATGGACGAGGGCCTGATCGATTCCGAAAAGGCGATGATCGAGTTCCTGAACCTGATCGCCGCCGAGCCTGATATCGCTCGCGTGCCTGTGATGATCGACTCGTCGAAGTTCTCCATCATCGAGTCCGGCCTGAAGCGGGTACAGGGCAAGCCGATCGTCAACTCGATCTCGCTGAAGGAAGGCGAGGAAAACTTCCTCGCCCAGGCAAAATTGCTGCACGCCTATGGCGCAGCTGTCGTCGTCATGGCCTTCGATGAGACGGGGCAGGCGGACAGCTATGAGCGCAAGGTCGAGATCTGCACGCGCGCCTACAAGATCCTGACTGAGAAGGCGGGCTTCCCGCCAGAGGACATCATCTTCGATCCGAACGTCTTTGCGGTCGCGACCGGTATCGAAGAGCACAACAACTACGGTGTCGACTTTATCGAGGCGACGCGGACGATCCGTGAGCGCATGCCGTTGGTGCATATCTCGGGCGGCGTCTCGAACCTGTCCTTCTCCTTCCGCGGCAACGAGCCGGTGCGTGAGGCGATGCATGCCGTGTTCCTCTACCACGCCATCCAGGCGGGCATGGACATGGGTATCGTCAATGCCGGCCAGCTTGCCGTCTACGACCAGATCGATCCCGAGCTGCGCGAAGCCTGCGAAGACGTGGTGCTGAACCGCCGCCCCGACGGTACTGAGCGGCTGCTCGAAGTGGCCGAAAAATTCCGTGGCGGAGCGGCGCGCGAAGGTCGCGTGCAAGATCTCTCCTGGCGCGAATGGCCGGTCGCCAAGCGGCTGGAGCATGCGCTGGTCAACGGCATCACTGAATATATCGACGCCGACACCGAGGAAGCCCGTCAGCAGGCCGAGCGGCCGCTGCACGTCATCGAAGGGCCGCTGATGGCCGGAATGAACGTGGTTGGTGACCTCTTCGGTTCCGGCAAGATGTTCCTGCCGCAGGTCGTCAAGTCGGCGCGCGTGATGAAGCAGGCGGTTGCCGTGCTCCTTCCCTACATGGAGGAAGAGAAGCGCCAGAACGGCGGCGACGAGCGCAAGGCTGCCGGCAAGATCCTCATGGCGACCGTCAAGGGCGACGTCCACGACATCGGCAAGAACATCGTCGGCGTCGTGCTCGCCTGCAACAACTACGAGATCATCGACCTTGGCGTCATGGTGCCGGCAACCAAGATCCTGGAGACCGCCGTTGCCGAGAAGGTCGATATCATCGGTCTCTCGGGCCTGATCACACCGTCGCTCGACGAAATGGTGCATGTTGCGGCTGAAATGGAGCGGCAGGGACTGGATCTGCCGTTGCTGATCGGTGGCGCGACGACGAGCCGGGTCCACACCGCAGTCAAGATCCATCCGGGCTACAACAAGGGCCAGGCGGTCTACGTGACAGATGCCAGCCGCGCCGTCGGTGTGGTCTCGACGCTGCTGTCGCCTGACAATCGCGACGGCTACGTGGCCGATATCCGCGCTGAATATGCGAAGGTGGCGGCTGCGCATGCTCGCAGCGAGGCCGAGAAGGTGCGTCTGCCGCTGGCCCGCGCCCGTGAGAACGCGCAGCAGGTCGATTGGGCGGCTTACAAGCCGACCAAGCCGAGCTTCCTCGGTACCAAGGTGTTCGACGGCTACGATCTTGCTGATATCGCCAAGTACATCGACTGGACGCCGTTCTTCCAGACCTGGGAGTTGCGCGGCCGGTTCCCGGCCATTCTCGAGGACGAGAAGCAGGGCGAGGCGGCGCGTGCGCTTTGGGCCGATGCACAAGCGATGCTGAAGAAGATCATCGACGAAAAGTGGTTCCATCCGCGTGCTGTCATCGGCTTCTGGCCGGCGAACACGGTTGGTGACGATATCCGCCTGTTCAAGGACGATAGCCGCAAGGAAGAGCTTGCCACGTTCTTCACGCTGCGCCAGCAGTTGTCGAAGCGCGATGGCCGGCCGAATGTCGCGCTGTCGGACTTCGTGGCGCCTGCCGAGAGTGGCGTTCAGGACTATGTCGGCGGCTTCGTCGTCACGGCCGGTATCGAGGAGGTCGCGATCGCGGAACGCTTCGAACGTGCCAACGACGACTATTCGTCGATCCTCGTGAAGGCCTTGGCCGATCGCTTCGCTGAAGCCTTTGCCGAGCGCATGCATGAACAGGTTCGTCGCGAATATTGGGGTTACGCGAAGGATGAGCATCTCAGCAACGAGCAGCTCGTCAGCGAGGAGTACGCCGGTATCCGCCCAGCGCCTGGCTATCCGGCACAGCCCGACCATACCGAGAAGAAGACGCTGTTCGGCCTGCTCGACGCTGAGGAGGCTGCCGGCGTGACGCTTACCGAGAGCTATGCGATGTGGCCAGGCTCTTCCGTTTCCGGCATCTACATCGGTCATCCCGAATCCTATTACTTCGGCGTCGCCAAGGTGGAGCGGGATCAGGTCGAGGACTATGCCGTTCGCAAGGGCATGGATGTTGCTGACGTCGAGCGTTGGCTCGGCCCGGTTCTCAACTATGTGCCGCGCAAGCGCGATGAAGAGATTGACGACGCGGCCTAAGTGGTTGCGTCTTCAAGTCTTGATTCAGGATGTCGATAAAATGATTCAGGTGTGGCGGCCAACGCGCTGATCCTGAATCGAAAATGGCTTCGCGCTCAGGCCGTCAGTTCGATCAATAGTGCGGTCGTATCGTCGCTCTGCTTGTAGCGTGGATAGCGAAGTCCTTCAGGATCGACTTCTCGTTCAAAGCGTCTCAGTTCCTCCACCATTGGCGCTAGCCCCTTGTCGAGTGCTGTCCGCACCAGGCTGGCAGACGTGTATGCCGCATAGAGGACGACGAGGTCCGAGAAGCCGTCGCTGCAGACGATGGCGTGGGCCTTTCCCTTGATCTCAAGGTCTTCGGAGACGAGATGGTCGGCTGCCTCGGGTACGAGGCCAAGCGTCCAGACACCGCTGTCGGGCGTATTCTGGCTTTCGCGATGCCGGCGAAGGCCAGCAAGTGTTTCCGGATTGCCCAGCGTGCCGCCGCCCTTGGTGATGCCGCCGGTGCGGGCAATGTGACGTTGTGCCTGGACCTGCTCGTGCTCATAGGCACCGGGGATCGGTATGTGCAGCGAAGCCGTCCCGTCATCGCGCAGCAGGAAGAGGCAGGAGTCACCCAGGCCGCGAAACGAAAATCCGCGGCGTGTTGCATGCACCATGGCGAAGGCCGAGAGGGGCCAGGCGTAGCGCGGCACATCTGCATTGAGTCCGAGAAAGGTTTCCCGGGCTTCGAGAGAAATGGTGCGTGCAACGTCGGAGACATTACCGTCACACGTGATCTGCTGTTGAAAGCCCCGCGCAAATCGCGCGGCGATCCAGGCGGCGTCGCTGCCTGTTATATCCATGTACTGCCGATCACCCAGGCCCGTCGCACCGTCTATGACGAAGGCGCAAGCCTCGTTGTGCCCGAAGTCGTCGTCGTTCGGCTTCGCAGGATTTCCGGGATCCGAGATGGTGTCGATGATCGTGATGCTGGATGTCATGTGTGTATTCAATAGACGCCTATCACCGTCCATTCAATGCGACCAGGCATCACGGTACGCTGATTGTGAGCTCGGCAACGAAGTCATAAGCATCGCCGCGGTAGAGCGAACGGGTAAACTCGACCGCACGTCCCGAGCCCAAATAGGAGATGCGCTCGATCGATAGTCCCGCGGCGCCCACGGGGACGCCGAGCAGGTGGGCGTCGGCCTCTTTCATGTTGGTCGCCGAAATCCTCTGAACGGCGCGGACCGGGCGGACCTGGCGACGTTCCAGTTCTGCATAGAGCGATGTCGTGACAACGAAAGGATCGGGCAGGAATTCGCCGGAGACGCTGGCGTTTTCGATCGCTAGCGGCTGGTCGTCGGCGATGCGCAGACGGCTGAGACGGGAGACCCTGACATCGGTCGCGAGTCCGAGGATCATCATTTCATCCGGTGAGGGCGTATGGATGCCCTTGTGCAACCATTCGGAGCGAGAGGTCATTCCACGCCGAGCCATATCCTCGGTAAAGGAGGTTAGCTGCGAGAGGCGCTGCTCGACCTTCGATACGGGCCTTGTCACGAAGGTCCCAGAGCCATGACGACGGACAAGCAGACCATCTGCAACAAGTTCGTCGATGGCCTTGCGAACGGTGACGCGGCTGACTGTCGCAAATTCGGCGATATCGCGCTCGGGCGGCAAGGCATCGCCATGGCCGAGCGTGCCCGCGCGGATGGCATCTTCCAACGTGCGTCGCAGTTTGACGTAGAGCGGGCCGGTGCCGCCGGCTTGAAGGCGCTCGGGGGAAAGGAGGCTTGCAAAATCGTCGGTCATACCGCGCCTCTTCCTTCTTCCCGCAGAAACTTTACCGCAAGTTCGATGGCACCTTGCAGGACGTCACCTTTCGGGTCGCGGAGCAGGGCGGTGTGGCGTTCTGCGAGCCATGGACGATAAGCCCGCGCCAAGCCGCCGAGCAGGCAGATGGCCTCGCACTCCGGCCACAGCAGCGCGTCAAGGCTTTCTCCGATTGACGATACGGCGCTCTGCACGATTGCGGTCGCAACCGGATCGCCTTTTGCAGCGGCCTCGAAAACGATGGGTGCATAGCGGGCGAAGTCATTGGGGCGGGAGACATGGGCAAACTCCACTACGCGCTCGGGATCACTGCCATACTCGGCCATCACGGTCTGGATAGCAGGAGACGACGGGCGTACCCCGTCATGGGCCAGTAGAGACTGTTCCAGTAGGTCGCGCCCGAGGCGGGCGCCACTTGCCTGGTCGCCGACGACGAATCCCCAACCGCCGATGCCGTAGAGCCTTCCGTCGCGGCGCGCGTTGTAGACGGAGCCGGTCCCAAGCGCGCCGATCACACCATCGGAATCGCCCAGCGCTCCCTGGAGTGCTGTCGTCGCATCGGTGACAACGCGGCGTCTGGCAAAGGGTAGGGCGCGTTCAATGCGTTCGGCATTATCGCCCACATTCGCGCCGGCAACCCCAACGACGGCGGCAACTCTGGACACGGTTTCAAGCGGAAGGCCGGCATTATTCAATGCGTCTCTGGCGGATGCCACGATGTTGATCAGCGAATTGTCGATGTCCGACAGGATATTCGAAGGGCCGGCTGTCCCGCGGCCCAGGATGCGCCCTGTCGCATCCGTGACTGCGGCGCGGCAGCTGGAGCCGCCGCCGTCAATGCCGATCGCAAGTTCTGTCATTGAACCACCAAAAGCCACTCAATTCCCCTTGTTTTTAATACAATACCAAAAAAATACCATTTACCAAGCCAAAAGAGCGACAAATGTTCATCTTTTTATCTATTTGATTTTAATGGATAAATTTTTTTATTTTGTTTTTCTGTCATCCAGAGGTTAAAATTGGCTGGACAATTGGTATGTTTTTGGACTTAATTCCATCAAAGGGAACAGCGCATCGAGCAGCAACGAACCGGCAGGACAAAGATAAGCCGGGCCACTCGATGAAATGCGGATTCGGCCGGGACGGCTCTGTCGTCCTCAAGCCGTTTCTTGGCATCGGTTTTCCCTTTCGTGGTTGTGCCGGATCGGTTTCTTGTTCGGGTACGCTGTCTGGTCGACGGGTGTTTGCCCTGTCGCGCCTATTGAGCTTTCGGGCCGGCAATTGTTGACGGCCCTCAAGAGGGCGTTGCGTGTCACTTCGTGCATGCAGCAGCTCGTTTCAGGTCAAGAACGGCGCCTCATGGCGCTCAAAACAGGAGAGGGAAATGAAACATACTGCACTGAAAGGCTTCCTGCTGGCCTCGAGCCTGCTGACATCTGTCGGCTTTGCTCACGCCGCCGACGTCACGCTGACGGTCGAGAGCTGGCGCAACGACGACCTGCAGATCTGGCAGGAAAAGATCATCCCGGCGTTCGAAGCCAAGAACCCCGGCATCAAGATCATCTTCTCGCCGACCGCACCGACCGAATACAACGCTTCGCTGAACGCCAAGCTCGATGCCGGCTCCGCAGGCGACATCATCACCTGCCGTCCGTTCGATACGTCACTTGAACTCTTCAAGAAGCAGCAGCTCGCCGATCTCACCAGCCTGGCCGGCATCGAGAACTTCACGCCGGTTGCAAAGGCTGCCTGGTCGACCGACGACGGCAAGTCCACCTTCTGCGTGCCGATGGCTTCGGTCATCCACGGCTTCATCTACAACAAGGACGCCTTCGACAAGCTCGGCATCTCGGTTCCGAAGACGGAAGACGAGTTCTTCGCAGCTCTGGAGAAGATCAAGGCGGACGGCACCTATATCCCGCTCGCCATGGGCACGAAGGACCTCTGGGAAGCCGCAACCATGGGCTACCAGAACATCGGCCCGAACTACTGGAAGGGCGAAGATGGTCGTCTGGCGCTGATCGAGGGCAAGCAGAAGCTGACGGATGCCGACTGGGTCAAGCCGTATGAAGAGCTTGCCAAGTGGAAGCCGTACCTCGGCGACGGCTTCGAAGCTCAGACCTATTCGGATAGCCAGAACCTCTTCACGCTTGGTCGTGCGGCCATCTACCCGGCCGGTTCTTGGGAAATCGCGCTGTTCAACAGCCAGGCGCAGTTCAAGATGGGTGCCTTCCCGCCGCCAGTTCCGAAGGCTGGCGACCAGGGCTACATCTCTGACCATCCGGATATCGGCGTTGCGCTGAACGCCAAGAGTGCACATGCCGAGGAAGCCAAGAAGTTCCTCTCGTGGGTCGCTTCCAGCGAATTCGCCGACATCTACGCGAACTCGCTGCCGGGCTTCTTCAGCCTGAACTCCAACCCGGTGAAGATGAGCGATCCGCTGGCTCAGGAATTCGTTTCCTGGCGCGGCCCGTACAAGTCGACAATCCGCTCGACCTATCAGATCCTGGGGCGCGGCACGCCGAACATCGAAAACGAGACCTGGATTGAATCGGCGAACGTCATCAACGGCACCGATACGCCGCAGGCGGCTGCAGAGAAGCTCCAGAAGGGCCTCGACAGCTGGTACAAGCCAGGCAAGTAACGAAAGCTGAGGGGCGGTGTCAGCCGTCCCTCACTTAGGCTCCAAGCCAATTTCGTATCCGCTTTTCCTCTCCCCGCCGTCTTCGAAGCCCGAAGCGACGGGGAGACGATTAGAGGGAAGGGCGTTCTGCCCGCTGTGTCAGACGCGCTGTGCCGCAGGTGCAGCCAAGAAGAACAGGCAAAAGCCATGAGCGAAGCCGAATCCGCTGTCGATGTCGTCCCCATCAAGCGCCCCGTGCGCTGGCACATTGGCGTCTTTCTTTTCCCGGCATTCGTCGTCTACTCGGCGATCATGGTCCTGCCGCTGATCGAAACGCTCAGGCTTTCGTTCTACAACACGGTCGATGGCGCGCCTGCCTTCGTCGGCCTCGCGAACTACGAGGTGCTGTTTGGCGATGCGCGCTGGGCGCATGACTTCTGGAACGCGCTGGTCAACAACTTCATCTTCTTCCTCATTCACATGTGCGTGCAGAACCCGATCGGCGTCGCGCTGGCGGCGCTGCTGTCGACGCCGCGGCTTCGCTTTGTGGCGTTCTACCGTACGGCGATGTTCCTGCCGACTCTGCTTTCCTTCGTGATCGTCGGCTTCATCTGGAAACTGATCCTGTCACCGATCTGGGGCGTTGCGCCGTGGCTGATGAGCCTCGTTGGCATGAAGGGACTGTTCGCTCCATGGCTTGGACAGTCCGGACCGGCGCTGATTGCCGTATCGCTGATATCCAACTGGCAGTACATCGGCATTCCGATGATGCTGATCTACGCCGCTCTGCTCAGCATTCCGGAAGAGGTGATCGAGGCCGCCGAATGCGACGGTATCACCGGCTGGGCGCAGTTCTGGAAGATCAAGCTGCCGCTCATCCTGCCTGCGATCGGTATCATCTCGATTCTGACATTCGTCGGCAACTTCAATGCCTTCGACCTGATTTATACCGTACAGGGTGCGCTTGCCGGGCCCGATATGTCGACCGATATTCTGGGTACGCTGCTCTACCGCACCTTCTTCGGTTTCCAGCTGCAGCTCGGTGACCGCTCGATGGGGGCGACAATCGCGACGGTGATGTTCCTGATCATCCTCGCCGGCGTGTCCTTCTACCTTTTCGCCATCCAGCGGCGCATGCGCCGGTACCAGTTCTGAGGAGTGTGTCATGTCCAATAGAGCACGCACATCCCCCATCCGCACCGGCCTCATCCACCTGGCACTCATCGGCTATACGCTGGTTGCCATCTTCCCGGTGTTCCTGACGATCATCAACTCGTTCAAGGACCGCAACGCGATCTTCCGTTCGCCGATGCAGGTGCCGACGCCTTCGACCTTCAGCCTCGTCGGTTATCAGACAGTGCTGGGGCAGGGTGATTTCGCCAACTATTTCCAGAACAGCTTCATCGTCACGGTCGTTTCGATCTTCTTCGTGCTGCTGTTCGGCGCGATGGCCGCCTTTGCGCTCTCCGAATACAAATTCAAGGGCAACACGCTGACCGGCCTCTACATGGCGATCGGTATCATGATCCCGATCCGCCTCGGCACGGTCGCGATCCTGCAGGGCATGGTGGCAGCCGGCCTCGTCAACACGCTGACGGCGCTGATCCTTGTCTACACTGCCCAAGGTATTCCGCTTGCGATCTTCATCCTCTCGGAATTCATGCGGACTGTTTCCGACGATTTGAAGAATGCCGGCCGCATCGATGGGCTGTCGGAGTATTCGATCTTCTTCCGGTTGGTCCTGCCGCTGGTGCGCCCGGCGATGGCAACGGTTGCCGTCTTCACGATGATCCCGATCTGGAACGACCTCTGGTTCCCGCTGATCCTGGCGCCGTCCGAAGCAACGAAGACGGTTACTCTCGGCTCGCAGATCTTCATCGGCCAGTTCGTCACCAACTGGAACGCGGTGCTTGCCGCGCTGTCGCTGGCTATCCTGCCGATCCTCGTCCTCTACGTCATCTTCTCGCGGCAGCTGATCCGCGGCATCACCTCCGGAGCTGTCAAGTGAGTGCGTCCGACAAGCCAATCCGCGTTCTGGTCGCCGGCCTCGGCAACATGGGACGCAGCCATGCGCTGGCCTACCATAACAATCCCGGCTTCGAGATTGTCGGCCTGGTCAACAGGTCCAAACCCAAGCTGCCCGAGGAATTGCAGGGCTACGAGATTTACTCGGACTTCCAGGCGGCGCTTGCAGAGCTGAAGCCGGATCTCTGCGCGGTCTGCACCTATTCGGACACGCACGCCGACTACGCGGTCGCCGCCTTCGAGGCCGGTTGCGATGTCTTCGTCGAAAAACCGCTCGCGACAACAGTCGACGACGCGGAGCGCGTCGTCGCGGCGGCAAAGAAGGCTGGCCGGAAGCTGGTGATCGGCTACATCCTTCGCCACCACCCGTCCTGGATGCGATTGATCGAAGAGGCCCGCAAGCTCGGCGGCCCGTATGTCTTCCGCATGAATCTCAATCAGCAGTCCAGCGGTCCAACCTGGGAGACGCATAAGTCCCTGATGCAGACGACGTCACCGATCGTCGATTGCGGCGTGCATTATGTCGACGTCATGTGCCAGATCACCGACGCCAAGCCGGTGGAGGTGCGCGGCATGGGGCTGCGGCTCTCCAACGAAATCGCATCTGACATGTATAACTACGGCCAGCTTCAGGTGCTTTTCGAGGATGGTTCCGTTGGCTGGTACGAGGCCGGCTGGGGGCCAATGATCTCGGAAACGGCTTTCTTCGTGAAGGACATCATGTCGCCGAAGGGATCGGTCTCGATCGTCATGGACCCCAACGCCAAGTCCGACGATATCGACGCTCACACCAAGACCTCGGTCATTCGCCTGCACACGGCAGAGACGGGATCCGACGGCAAGTTCATCAAGCCGGACCAGGATATGACGATGGCGGGAGAGCCGGGCCATCAGGAACTCTGCGACCGCGAGCAGGCCTTCATGCTGAAGGCCATTCGCGAGGACATCGACCTCAACCGCCACATGGCAGACGCCGTCGCTTCGCTGCGCATCTGCCTCGCCGCCGACGAAAGCGTGCGTACCGGCCAAGCCGTCAAGCTCCAAGAGCCGGTCAAACTGTAAGGAATACGACTAGTGGGATCGCTTCAACTCAAATCCATCCGCAAGACCTACGGCACGCATGAGGTGCTGAAGGGCATCGACCTGGAGGTCAAGGACGGCGAGTTCGTCATTTTTGTCGGACCTTCGGGCTGCGGTAAATCGACCCTTTTGCGCAGCATTGCCGGACTGGAGGACGTCACCTCTGGCTCCGTCTTCATCAATGGCAAGGAAGAGACACTGACGCCACCCGCCAAACGCGGCATCGCGATGGTGTTCCAATCCTACGCGCTCTATCCGCACCTGACGGTCAAGGACAACATGGGCCTCGGTCTCAAGCAGGCCGGCACGCCGAAGGACGAGATCGACAAGCGAGTCAACAAGGCATCCTCGATGCTGTCGTTGGAGCCTTATCTCGCTCGGCGCCCGGCTGAGCTTTCTGGTGGTCAGCGCCAGCGTGTCGCCATTGGCCGCGCGATCGTGCGCGAGCCGGCGCTCTTTCTTTTCGACGAGCCGCTGTCGAACCTCGATGCTGCCTTGCGCGTCCAGACCCGCCTCGAGATTGCCCGTCTTCATCGCAGCCTCAAGGCAACGATGATTTACGTCACCCACGACCAGGTCGAGGCGATGACGCTTGCCGACAAGATCGTGGTGCTGAATGCCGGTGCCGTCGAGCAGGTCGGCTCACCAATGGAACTCTACAACCGTCCTGCAAATGTCTTTGTTGCCGGCTTCATCGGTTCACCGATGATGAACTTCATTCCGGGCGACAAGGTTAGCGATGCCGGGGCAAAGACTGTTGGCGTGCGCCCAGAGCACCTGACCCTTTCGCGCGAGCATGGCACGTGGCGGGCGAAGGTCGTCCACGTCGAACATCTCGGCGCGGACACGATCCTCTATCTCGAATCCGAGCAGTGCGGCCTGATCACCGCGCGCCTTTTCGGTGAGCATCAGTACGAGCCCGACGAGATCGTCTATGCGACCCCGGATACAGCCCACATGCATCGGTTCGATGCCAATGACAAGGCTATCCGCTAGAGCCCAATGTCAAACTGAAAGCCCCGCCAGAGCGGGGCTTTCCATTTCTATCGATCAGCCAAGAACAGGGCGCATGAAACTGCGCTCGTAGCTGATGATGCTGCGGTTGCGCTTATCTAAGTCGAACGCGGCCTGGCATTCGGGATCGCTTGCCATACGCGTGCGGTAGTCCTCGTAATCCGCGAGGCTCGGGAACGAAAACAGCGCGATGGCAATGTTGTTGGCACCCTCGGACGGCAGGAAATAACCGTGATGCGCGCCGCCCATTCGATTGACGATCGGAATCCAGAGGCGCGCATATTCCTCGAATTCGGCGGTCTTGTACGGGTCGATCGTGTAACGCAGATAGCAAGTAATCATTGAAACATTTCCTTTGAAGCAATACCGGACGGCGGCCACACGTCTTCGCTAGCGTCAGGCGGCGAGGCGCTCGGTGAGCTCCTCGATGCCGACGTCTGCCTCGACACTGTCTCCCTTGGCGATCAGGTAGAGCCCGAGCACGAAGGCGAGGGCGGCGATGAAGAGCAGGTAGTAGGCATGTGCCATCGGATTGATTGGCAGCAGCGATGCGACTGCGAGAGGCGTCAGGCCACCGAAAATCGCATAGGAGACGTTGTAGGAGAAGGAGAGGCCGCTGAAACGAACGCGGGCAGGGAAGGCGCGGACCATCACATAGGGCACTGCTCCAACCATACCAACCGAGAGCCCCATGATTGCGTAGAGCGTGAATAGGACGGTCAGTGAAACGGCCGCGTAGGTGTAGAATGCGAAGGTTGCTGCACCAAAGAAGACGCTGGAGACAACAAAGAAGCGTCCTGAGCCGACCCGGTCGACGATCGCGCCTGCAGCCGCGGTACCGAAGATCAGGAATAGCGTGCCGAAGCTGGTAGCCGCCAGCGATTGCTGAGCCGTGTAGCCATAGAGCTTCTGCAGGAAGGTCGCGGTCATCAGCGTCGTCACGACAATGCCGGCCGACAGGATCCAAGTCAGCAGCATTGAGATGATGACGCCACGCGGATAGTCGCGCAGGACAGCCTTCAGCGGCAGTTCAGGCACAAGCGAGCGGGCTTGCTTCATCTCCGCAAAGACCGGCGTTTCCTGCAGCCAGCGGCGCAGATAGACAGCAACAAGGCCGAAGATACCGCCGAGGAAGAAGGGGATACGCCAAGCGTAGGCGGCAACGTCGTCCGGCGTGAAGGCCGAGTTGATGATCGTCGCGATAAAGGATCCGAGCAGGATGCCGAGCGTCAGACCTGAGCAAAGAAAGCCACAGGCAAAGCCGACGCGGCGGAACGGGACGTGCTCAGCCACGAAGGTCCATGCGCCCGGCACTTCGCCGCCGATCGCCGCTCCTTGCAGGAGACGCATCAACACGAGCAGGATCGGAGCGGCAACGCCGATCGTGGCATAGGTCGGCATCGCCGCCATGCCGAGCGTCGAAAGCGCCATCAGCAGAATTGAGAAGGCGAAGATGCGCTTGCGGCCGAAAAGATCGCCGAAGTGGGCGAGGACGATGCCGCCGAGCGGGCGCACGAGGTAGCCGGCGGCGAAAATCCCGAACGTCTGGATCGTCACCAGCCATTCCGGCATATCGGGCGGAAAGAACAGCTTGCCGATAACTGCCGCGAAGAAAACGAAGATGATGAAGTCATAGAATTCGAGCGCACCCCCAAGGGCCGAGAGGCCGAGTGTGCGGAAATCCTGCGAGGTGAGGCGGCGAGGCGCCGCGGCGGTCGGGGTGGGGGACATGATGCTGACTTTGCTGGATGAACGGCTTCAGCCGTCGTTGCGCATCAAGGACATCATTTCAAGCACTTTCCGGCGCCGCGGAATGCAGCACCGGAAATGCGGACGCGAGTGTGGCAAAGGCGCAAAGACTGAGCGCGGCGCGCCGTCAATCGCGAATGACGAGGAGGTCGGCGGCCATGAAGCGGAGCGTGACGGTTTCGCCGGCCGCCGGTGGCGTCACACCCGGGCTGTTGAACATGTCGAAGGAAATGACATTGCCGCCGACATTCATGCGCGTGCGGATGACGGAACCGAGGAAGTGGGCGGATACGACCACTCCTGTCAGCTTCGTATCGCTCGGTGTTTCCTCGGCCAGAGATCCGGCTTCGGGACGCAATGCCAGTGAGACCGTATCGCCCGCCTTGAACGCGGCGACTGACTGCTTCAGCGTTATGCCCTGATCGCCTATCTGGATACGATTGGCGGCCGGATCGACGACCTTGGCCTCGATCATGTTGAGCGTGCCGACGAAGGACGCGACGAAGCGTGTTGCCGGCGTATTGTAGATTTCGAATGGCGTGCCGATCTGGTCGGCGCGGCCGGCATTCATGACGACAATGCGGTCGGAGATCGAGAGCGCTTCTTCCTGATCGTGCGTCACGAAGACGGTGGTGATCCCAAGCTTCTGCTGGATGGCACGGATTTCCTCGCGCAACGAGACGCGGATCTTGGCGTCGAGAGCTGACAGCGGCTCATCGAGCAGCAGGACCTGCGGGCGCACCGCCAGGGCGCGGGCAAGCGCCACGCGCTGCTGCTGGCCGCCGGAGAGCTGATAGGGATAGCGGTCGGCAAGGTGATCGAGCTTGATCAGCCCGAGCATTTCCTTGACGCGAGCATCGATCTCGGCTGGCTGTGTGCCTGCGACCTTCAAGC
Source organism: Hyphomicrobiales bacterium (assembly GCA_900466605.1). Lineage (GTDB taxonomy): Bacteria > Pseudomonadota > Alphaproteobacteria > Rhizobiales > Rhizobiaceae > Rhizobium. The sequence goes on along the minus strand of UBMU01000003.1, from coordinate 176,594 downwards.
CGAAGGCGACGTTGTCGTGAACCGTCATGTTGGGAAACAGCGCATAGGCCTGGAAAACCATGCCGATATTTCGCTTGTTGGGCTTCAGATTGTTCTGCTCCTTGCCGCCGATGGCAATGCGTCCGGCAGAGGGCGTTTCGAAGCCTGCGATCATGCGCAGGACAGTCGTCTTGCCGCAGCCCGAGGGACCGAGGAAAGAGATGAATTCACCCTTCTCGATCTGCATGTTGAAGTCATGCACGACCTGCGTGGCGCCGAAGGATTTCTTGAGGTTTGCGAGTTCGAGAAAGGCCATGAAAACCAGATACCTTACGACTTAGCCGGAGCGGCTTTGTGGAAGCGGGAGACGAGTTGCAGCAGGCCCATGCTGAGCCAGGTGATCGAGAAGGCGATGACGGCCAAGGCCGACGGCTCGTAGGCGCGGTTGGCGCCGACCAGCTGCAGATAGGGGCCGAAGGCCGGACGATTAAGGAGTGCAGCCATGGTGAATTCGCCCATGACGATCGCAAGCGTGATGAAGGCGCCAGAGAGAACACCGCTCATGACGTTCGGGAAGATGCATTTGAACATGATGGTCATCCAGCTTGCGCCGAGGCTTTCTGCGGCCTCGGTCAGCGTGCGGACGTCGATCGCGCGCATTGCCGTGTCAACGGCGCGGTACATGTAGGGCAACGACAGCGTGATGTAGGAGAGGACGAGCAGCACGTTGGTACCCGTCGTCGAGCCCGTCAGCGGCAGCATCGAGGACGAGTTGTACATTCTGAGGTAGCCGAAGACGATCACGATTGCCGGGATGACTAGCGGCAGCAGCGTGATGAACTCGACGATCGGGCGGATCTGCGGCAGGCGCAGGCGAACCCAATAGGCGGTCGGCACCACGAGAAGCATGCCGAAGACGATGGTCAGCAGCGCCATCAGCATCGAATAGCCGAAGGTTTCGCGGAACTGCGCCTCGGAGAAAACCGAGGCATAGGCGTCGAAACTGTAGGCGCCGCGGCGCATGCGCAGCGAGAATTCGATGGTGGCGATGAGCGGCAGGACGAAGTATGTCGCGCCGATTGCGATGGCGATCCAGGCTCCAAGGCGTGAGGTCTTCATTTTTGCCACCGTTCGGCGCGCATGCGCAGCAGGATGTAGACGAGGTTGGATAGGCCGGTGATGACGATCATGCCGAGCGCCAGCGCGTAGCCGAGATTGGCGTTGTGCAGCACGTCGCCGCGGATCTGGGCGTAGAGGAGGATCGGCACGATGTTCAGCGAACTACCAGTCAAGGCGTAGGCAGTGGCGATTGCGCCGAAGGCGTTTGCGAAGAGAAGCAGCGTGGTGCCCATCAGGCTCGGCCAGAGGATAGGGAAGGCAACCATGCGCCAGTATTGGCCGTTGGTAGCACCGAGAATGGATGCGGCCTCCTTCCATTCCTTTTTCATACCGTCCAGTGCAGGAGTGAGGATCAGCACCATCAACGGGATCTGGAAGTACATGTAGGTAAGGGTCAACCCGAAAAAGCTGAGAAGGTTGAAGCCGGTGGAATAGAGATTGAAGCCGAACCAGTCGCGCATCAAAACGGTCACCAGACCGGTGCGTCCGAGCGTGGCGAGGAAGGCAAAGGCGAGCGGTACGCCCGCAAAATTTGAGGCAACGCCGGAAAATGTGAGAAGGCCGGACCGGACCCAGTTCGGGAGGCCGCCGAGCACGACTGCCCAGGCGAGAAAGAAGCCGATCAGCGCGCCACCGAGGGCCGAGGCCACCGATACCTTGATACTGATCCAGTAGGCGCTGAGAATCGAGGGCGTGAACAGGTCGGCGATGTTCTTGAGTGTCAGTTCGCCTTCCGGCGTCAGGAACGCACCTGCGACGAGATAAAGCGTCGGTATGATCAGGAACATCGCGGCGAAAATCATGAACGGCGCGATGCCGAGCCAGTCTATGACCCTGTCGCGGTTTATCAGGGGCGTGGTGCTGGCCACGGATGTTGAAACAGTGCTCATAGACGACAGCCTTACCGGGCAATGAAAATGAGACCTCCCCGCCGCGGGGACGGAGAGGTCCTGCGTCAGAGATTACTTGACGTTGGCGCCGACGACGCTGTCCCACTTGGTGGTGATGGCAGCCTTGCCGGCGGCCTGCTCGTCGAGGGTCGGGAACACGGCCTTTTCATAGGCAGCTGCCGGCGGCAGCTTGTCGAGAAGTTCCTGCGGGATCTTCTTGTTCGCCGCCAGGTCGTTGAAGCGGATCGGGTGGCAATAACCCTTCAGCCAGCCGAGCTGACCTTCGTCCGAATAGAGGTATTCCATCCAGAGCTTTGCAGCGTTCGGATGCGGAGCGAAAGCGGAGATCGCCTGGACGTAGACGCCAGCGTTGACGCCCGATGCCGGAACGACGACTTCAACCGGCGGGTTGCCCTTCAGCGTGTCGCGCCAGGAGAGACCGTTGTAGTCCCAGGCGATGACGATCGGGGTGGAGCCCTGTGCCAGCGAAGCGGACTTGCCGATGACAGGAACGAGATTGCCAGCCTTGTTGAGCTCGGCGAAGTAGGCGAGGCCAGCTTCACCAGCCTTGGTCGCATCCTTTTCACCAGCTGCGATGCCGGCGGCGTAAACAGCCTGGACAGCCTGGTTCGAGGCGCGCGGGTCACCGGCGAGGGCGATGCTGTTCGCGTAGTCCGACTTCTTCAGGTCAGCCCAGTCCTTCGGGACGTCCTTGACGATGTCCGTGTTCACGACGAAGGAGAGAACGCCGTAGTAGTCGCCGTACCAGTAGCCGTCGGCATCCTTGGCGCTGTCAGGGATCGAGTCCCAGGTCGAGACCTTGTAAGGTTGGATCAGGCCATCGGCCTTGGCAGACGGGCCGAAGGAGAGGCCGACGTCGATGACGTCAGGAGCCTGCGGGCCGGTGTTGCCCTTGTTGGCCTTGATGGCTTCGATTTCATCGCCCGAGCCTGCGTCCGGGTTCAGTTCGTTGACGTCGATGCCGTATTTGGCCTTGAAGCCGGCAATGACGTCGCCGTAGCCGCACCAGTCGTGCGGAAGGGCGATGGTCGTCAGCGTGCCTTCCTTCTTGGCGGCAGCGATAAGTTCAGCGCTAGGTTCCGCAGCCGCAATTGCAGTCGAGGCAACAACGATTGCAGTAGAAAGCGAAAGCATTTTCGAAATATTAGAGATCACTGTTGTTCTCCTTCGGGTTTTCAGTGTCCGACGATGCTGTTACTTACGTTACGTGAAGCTTTCGTGACAGTTCGGTGACGTTATTTTTTCTTTGTATAGCAGGCAGTTGGCCGTGATGTTTCATTTACGACACGTTCCTTGCCGCCGCGCACTTGCGTCATCTCTCTGTCGTATTTTCCCTCCTAACCGAGTTTGCGGAAGAGTCTGGTTTGTTCGAACAGGCCCTCCAGGGTTTTCATACGTTCTTTCGTCTCGTCCCATGTCGAGCTCTGAACGGCTTCGATCAGCGCTTCAACGATGAAGAGAGTAACGACGGAAGAGTCCCAGGCTGACGGCGCCTCGATCTGCACACGAAAGGTATGGCGCGCGAGCTTGGCGGCTGGCGATCCCCATTGATCGGTGAAAACGACGATCTCGGCGCCTCTCTTCCGGGCGGCTGTCGCCAGGCTGACCATTTCCTGCTCGTAGCGGCGGATATCAAATATCACCAGCAAGTCGCCTGGATTCATATTGAGCACGTACTGTGGCCAGCTGCTCGAATTCGATGAGAGCAGCGCAGTGCTCGGGCGAATGACCTGCATATGCGTAAAGAAGTATTCGGCCAGCGCGCCGGTAATGCGTCCGCCGACAAAATAGAGGCCGCGCTTGCGGTCGGATAGCAGCGAGGCGACACTGTCGAACGTCGCCGTATCGAGCCCGCTGAGCGTCTGGCGCAGGTTGCCCATGATCGCATCGGCAAAGCGGTTCAGAATATGCGTGCCAGGAGCGTTGGATGCCCATCGGTCATGCTTGGCGATCGGGTTTGAAATCGTCGCTTCCAACTCTTGGTGGAGATGTGCCTGAAAGTCCGGATAGCCCTTGAAGCCCAGCTTCTGCACCATGCGAACGACCGTGGGTGTCGATACACCAGCGTTCTCGGCAATCGTCGTGATGCTCCCCAGTCCGGAGACCGGGTAGTTGTCCAGCAGGCTCTCGGCCAATTGCTTTTCGGCTCGCGTAAGCATGCCAAAATGCGAATGGATTACGTCCGAAACTGTCTTCGACGCAGCGGTCACGCGATCTTGCTCCCCGGGATTGGTCTTGTGCCACTTTCCCACTCAAAGTTAACAACGCTGTCACAATCCATGTCAACTGTTGTCATGAAAAGAAATTTTCAGAGTGCGCTTGACAGTCGTTGGAACCTGAAGAATTCTTTTCTTATACATTCTTTATTAATGATCGGAATGCGGCTGTGGTGCCTGCTCAATCCAAGGTCCTAAGCGAAGCGGAAGGCGAGTGCGTTTCGGTCGAGCGGCCGAATGGCAAGAGCCCGATGCTGGTGATCTGCGAGCATGCGTCCCGACTGCTTCCTGAGCGGTACGGGACACTCGGGCTCTCCGATGAGGCGTTAAAGAGCCATATCGCGTGGGATCCGGGCGCTTTGGCTGTTGCGCGTGGGATTTCGGAAGCGCTCGATGCCACTCTCGTCTTTCAGCGATATTCGCGATTGATATACGATTGCAACAGGCCGCCAGAGGCGCCGGGCGCCATGCCGGAGAAAAGCGAAGTCTACGAAATACCAGGCAACGCCCATCTCAGCGCGGAAGAACGCGTCGCGCGCACCGAAGCGTTGTATATTCCCTTCCACGACGCCATTCGCGCACTGATTCGCGAACGCAAGGCGAGGGGGCAGGAGACGGTGATTGCAACGGTCCACAGCTTCACTCCTGTTTACCACGGCAAGACGCGCGCCGTGGAAATCGGCATATTGCATGACGAAGATAGCCGCTTCGCCGACAGCGTCCTGAACGCCGCATCGACCGGCTCGCCTCTTTATAAAATCGAACGCAACGAGCCCTACGGCCCGGCAGATGGCGTGACACACACGCTGGTCCTGCACGGTCTTTCGAACGGGCTCCGCAATGTAATGATCGAGGTCCGCAACGACCTCATCTCAGACCAAGCCGGCCAAGGGGTCATGGCCGACTATCTGACGAGGCTGCTCCAGCGGAGCCTGGACGCCTGACGACAAAAGATAAGACCCCAGGGAGCAGTTTAACTGCGATCCGCCCGCAGGCGAAAACGTCGCGGGCACTTTGGCACTGGATGATCATCCGCAATTCCGCGGTCGATCGCTAAACAGGGGGAAGTCATGTCCGATTACTCGGAACTCGACAAGAAGCAGGATGTCCACATCCTGCACTCCATGGGCTATGCCCAGGAGCTGGAACGACGCATGAGCTCGTTCTCGAATTTTGCTGTCTCGTTTTCCATCATTTGCATTCTTTCCGGCGGCATTAACTCGCTGGCACAGGCGACCGCCGGTGCCGGCGGCGCGGCCATCGGCATCGGTTGGCCGGTCGGCTGCTTCGTTTCGCTGGTGTTCGCCGTCGCCATGGCGCAGATCAGCTCCGCTTATCCGACGGCCGGCGGCCTCTACCACTGGGGTTCAATCCTTGGCAACCGATTTACCGGCTGGCTGACCGCCTGGTTCAACCTGCTCGGCCTCGTCACCGTTCTCGGCGCCATCAACGTCGGTACTTACTACTTCTTCATGGGCTCCTTCGGCACGACCTATTTCGGCCTGACGGACACCACGACGGTCCGTATCGTCTTCCTGGTGATCATCACTGGCGCGCAGGCGCTCGTGAACCACATGGGGATCGGACTGACTGCGAAGCTCACCGACTTTTCCGGCTATCTGATCTTCGCCACCGCTATCGTCCTGGCGGCGGTCTGCTTGCTCGCCGCTCCGTCCTATGATTTTGCGCGCCTCTTCACATTCGCCAACTATTCCGGCGAAGCGGGCGGCAACGTCTGGCCGGCAACCTCTGGCACCTGGGTATTCCTGCTCGGTCTGCTGCTGCCGATCTACACGATCACCGGCTACGACGCCTCTGCGCATACGTCGGAAGAAACGGTCAAGGCTGCTCATTCCGTGCCGCGCGGTATGGTTTCGTCCGTGCTGTGGTCGGCGCTTTTCGGCTACATCATGCTTTGCTCGTTCGTTCTAATGCTGCCAAGCATGGACGATGCCGCCAAGCAGGGCTGGAATGTGTTCTTCTGGGCGATGGACAGCCAGGTCAACCCGGTCGTCAAGGATCTGCTCTACTTCGCGATCCTCGTCAGCCAGTGGCTGTGCGGTCTGGCAACCGTCACCTCGGTTTCGCGCATGATCTTCGCCTTCTCGCGTGACGGCGGTCTGCCGGCATCTAAGGCATTGGCCAAGGTCAGCCCGAAGTACCGCACGCCGGTCTCTGCGATCTGGACGGGTTCGATCCTCTCGGTTCTGTTCGTCTGGGGTTCGTCGCTTGTCTCGATCGGCGATACGCCGGTGTACACGATCGTCGTCTCGTGCACGGTCATCTTCCTGTTCTTCTCCTTCGCGATCCCGATCACGCTCGGTCTCTTCGCCTGGGGTACGTCGAAGTGGGACAAGATGGGCCCGTGGAATATCGGGGAGGGCATGTACAAGCTCTTCTCCGTTCTGACGATCCTGGCGATGATCCTCATCTTCGTTCTCGGCGTTCAGCCGCCGAACGAGTGGGCGCTTTACATCACGGTGGGCTTCCTGGTGCTGACGGCTATCGTGTGGTTCGGCTTCGAAAGCCGCCGCTTCAAGGGCCCGCCGATCGGCGAAGAGGTCGCGCGCCGTCAGGCGGAGATTGCTGCTGCCGAAAAGGCTGTCGGCGAAGCTTGAGGTTTCGACTTCCCTCTATGACTGCGGGGCCGCTATGGCGGCCCCGTTCCACGGCTCAACGAAAACGCATCAGAAGCGGTTAGCCCGTTTCACGGCATGCTCTTTCGTTGCCCCGATTTTTTCAGTTCAAGGTTCAGGCGGAATCAATATGAGCATCTATACTCTTGACGATCTGAAGCAGGATGTAGCCGACAAGCGCATCGATACGGTTCTCGCATGCCAGGTGGACATGCAGGGCCGACTAATGGGCAAGCGCTTCCAGGCCGAATACTTTCTCGAGAGCGCGTGGAAGGAAACGCATAGCTGCAACTATCTCGTTGCCACCGACATGGAGATGGAAACTGTCTCTGGCTACAAGGCGACGAGTTGGGAAAAGGGCTACGGCGACTATACCATGAAGCCGGACCTTTCGACGCTGCGCCGCATTCCCTGGCTAGAGGGTACGGCGCTGGTGCTCTGCGACCTGCTCGACCATCACACCCATGAAGAAGTGCCGCATTCGCCGCGCGCCATCCTGAAGAAGCAGGTCAAGCGTCTCGAGGACATGGGCATGAAGGCCTTCATGGCGTCGGAGCTTGAATTCTTCCTGTTCGATCAGACCTATGAATCCGCGCACACGTCCGGCTACCGGAACCTGAAACTCGCCAGCGCCTACAACGAGGACTATCACATCTTCCAGACGACCAAGGAAGAAGAGGTGATGCGGGCGATCCGCACCGGGCTTCAGGGAGCCGGCATTCCTGTCGAAAACTCCAAGGGCGAGGCCTCCGCGGGCCAGGAGGAAATCAACGTCCGCTACGCCGATGCGCTTGCTATGGCGGACCGTCATGCGATTATCAAGAATGGCTGCAAGGAAATCGCCTGGTCGAAGGGCAAGGCGATCACCTTCCTCGCCAAGTGGCATTACAACGCCGCCGGCAGTTCGTCCCACATCCATCAGTCGCTGTGGAGCGCAGACGGAAAGACGCCGCTGTTTGCCGACGACAAGGGCAAATACGGCATGTCGCCGCTGATGGAAAACTACATTGCCGGTCTCCTCGCTCATGCGAGCGAGATCACTTATTTCCTGGCGCCCTACATCAATTCCTACAAGCGCTTCATGGCCGGCACATTCGCGCCGACCAAGGCGATCTGGAGCAAGGACAACCGCACCGCCGGCTATCGCCTGTGCGGTGACGGCACCAAGGCAATCCGCATCGAGTGCCGTGTCGGCGGTTCAGACCTCAATCCTTATCTCGCTTTCGCGGCGCTACTAGCCGCAGGCATCGATGGCATCGAGAACAATATGGAGCTCGAAGCACCGTTCGTCGGCGACGCCTATGGTGCACGACGCGTTCGCGAAATTCCGCGGACGCTAAGGGCGGCAACAGCCACGATGACCAAGTCAAAAATGCTGCGCAAGGCCTTCGGCGACGACGTCATTGATCACTACACCCGCGCTGCTGAATGGGAGCAGGAAGAGTACGATCGTCGCATCACCGACTGGGAAGTGGCGCGCGGTTTCGAAAGAGCATAATAGGCGTAGCCAAGAGCGGTACGCATCCCGTCATACGATCTCCATATCTTCTGGGATTGTACAGGGTGCGGCCGGCTTCGGCTCGCGAAAACATAGGAAGGTGATCATGGGAATGATCCAATGCATTTCACCGATCGATGGATCGGTCTACGCCGAGCGTCCGGCACTGTCGCTGGACGCCGCGAAGGAAGTCGTGGCGCGCGCGCGTAAGGCTCAGAAGGCATGGGCAAAGCGACCGCTTGAAGATCGCGTCCAGCTCGTACTGAAGGGCGTCGCGCGGTTGAACGAGATGTCCGATGTCGTCGTGCCGGAGCTTGCCTGGCAGATGGGCCGGCCGATCCGCTACGGCGGTGAGTACAAGGGCTTCAACGAGCGCTCCAACTATGTCGCCTCGATCGCCGCCGATGCGCTGGCGCCGCTGGTCGTGGAAGAGAGCAACAAGTTCGAGCGCCGCATCGAGCGCGAGGCGCATGGCGTGGTGTTCGTCGTGGCGCCGTGGAACTATCCTTACATGACGGCGATCAACACGATCGCGCCGGCACTGATGGCCGGTAATACGGTTGTTCTCAAGCATGCTTCGCAGACCCTTCTGGTCGGCGAGCGGCTGGTTCAGGCTTTTGTCGAGGCCGGCGTTCCGGAGGATGTTTTCCAGAACGTGTTCCTCGATCACGAGACGACCTCGGCGCTGATCGGTGCGGGCAGCTTCAACTTCGTGAATTTCACCGGCTCGGTCGAAGGTGGACGCTCGATGGAGCGGGCGGCGGCCGGCACCTTCACTGGCCTCGGCCTCGAGCTTGGCGGCAAGGATCCGGGCTATGTCATGGAAGATGCCGATCTTGACGCAGCCGTCGATACGCTGATGGACGGTGCGACCTATAATTCTGGACAGTGCTGCTGCGGCATCGAGCGCATCTATGTGCATGAATCGCTCTATGACAGCTTCGTCGAGAAGTCGGTCGCTTGGGTGTCGAACTACAAGCTCGGCAATCCGCTCGATCCGGAAACATCGCTCGGTCCGATGGCCAACAAGCGCTTCGCCAAGGTGGTGCGCGAGCAGATCGCCGATGCGGTCTCCAAGGGCGCCAAGGCGCTGGTCGATCCGAAGCTGTTCCCGCAGGATGATGGCGGCGCTTATCTGGCTCCGCAGATCCTCGTCAACGTCGATCACTCGATGGCCTTCATGCGCGAAGAAACCTTCGGTCCTGCCGTCGGCATCATGAAGGTGAAGAGCGACGACGAGGCAATCGCCTTGATGAACGACAGCCAGTACGGCCTGACGGCATCGCTCTGGACGCAGGATGCGGAGCGGGCAGGGCGGCTTGGTCGCGAGATCGAAACCGGCACCGTGTTCATGAACCGCGCAGACTATCTCGATCCGGCTCTGTGCTGGACCGGCGTCAAGGAGACGGGCCGTGGCGGCTCGCTGTCCATCATCGGCTTCCAGAACCTCACGCGTCCGAAATCCTACCATCTGAAGAAAGTCACAGCATGAGCAGCAACATCATAGCCAACTGGAGCTATCCGACCGCCTTCAAGCTCGGCCGGGGCCGCATCAAGGAACTGGCGGACGCCTGCAAGAGCCTGGGCATCAAGAAGCCGTTGCTGATCACCGATCGCGGCCTCGCGTCGATGGCGATCACCAAGACCGCGCTCGATATTCTCGAAGATGCCGGTCTCGGTCGCGCGATCTTCGCCGATGTCGATCCGAACCCGAATGAGAAGAACCTCGACGCCGGTGTCAAGGCATTCAAGGATGGCGGCCACGATGGCGTGGTCGCCTTCGGCGGCGGTTCGGGCCTCGATCTCGGCAAGTGCGTGGCCTTCATGGCCGGCCAGACGCGACCTGTCTGGGACTTCGAGGATATTGGCGACTGGTGGACGCGTGCGAGCGTCGAGGGCATCGCGCCGATCGTGGCCGTGCCGACGACGGCAGGCACGGGCTCGGAAGTCGGCCGCGCCAGCGTCATCACCAATTCCGAAACGCATGTGAAGAAGATCATCTTCCATCCGAAGTTCCTGCCCGGCGTCGTCATTGCCGATCCGGAGCTGACGGTCGGCATGCCGAAGATCATCACTGCAGGCACCGGCATGGATGCCTTCGCGCACTGCCTGGAAGCCTACTCCTCGCCCTTCTATCACCCGATGTCGGCAGGCATTGCGCTTGAGGGCATGCGGCTGGTCAAGGAGTTCCTGCCGCGCGCTTACAAGGAAGGCACGGATCTCGAAGCCCGAGCCAACATGATGTCGGCGGCTGCTATGGGCGCGGTTGCCTTCCAGAAGGGCCTCGGCGCCATTCACGCGCTGTCGCATCCGATCGGCGCGGTCTACAACACCCACCACGGCATGACGAATGCCGTGGTGATGCCTGCTGTGCTGCGCTTCAATCGCTCGGTGATCGAGGACAGGATCGCACGTGCTGCTGCCTATCTTGGCATTTCCGGCGGCTTCGACGGCTTTTATGATTACGTTCTGCAGCTTCGCGCCGAGCTTGGCGTTCCCGACAGCCTGTCGGCGATGGGAATCAAGCCGGATCGAATCGATGAACTTTCGGCAATGGCGATCGAGGATCCAAGCGCGGGCGGCAATCCGGTCAAGATGACGCTCGAAAATACTAAGTCACTCTTTAAAGATTGCTTCTGAATTCAGATAAGACGGCGGACCTGAAACGGCCCGGAAAGCCTAGGCTTTCCGGGCTTTTTTCGTCCCGGCGTATCCTTGTTTTCCAGAGTGCAAGAAATGCTGGCCGCAATTTCAGATGTCGCGTTTAGGAGTTGTTAACCATGATTAGAAAGGATGCATTAACCGCACGATGCTTCCGAGAGTGCGTGACAGAGCCATAGAAAGGCTCACTTCCCTTCGAGGACCGAACATGCCAGTCATCACTTTCGCAAACACCAAGGGCGGCGCTGGCAAGACCACAGCCGTACTTCTTCTCGCCACCGAGCTTGCCCATAGGGGCTACCGGGTGACGATCCTAGACGCCGATCCGCAGCATTGGATCACGCGATGGCATGAAGTGTCCGGACATGTAGCGAATATCTCGGTGATCGATTTCGTTACGTCGGCGTCCTTGCCGCTGCACATTTCGGAAAACAAGCACAATACCGACTATTTCATCATCGATCTTCCGGGCGCTCGCAATCCGCTGCTTGCGACCGCAATTGGCCTCTCCGACCATGTGCTGATCCCGATCCAGGGATGCGCCATGGATGCGCGTGGTGGCGCGCAGGTTCTCGAGCTGCTGCAATATCTCGACGAGAAGGCAGGCATTCGCATCGGGCATTCAGTCGTGCTGACGCGCGTTAACTCGATGGTGACGACACGGGCACTCTCTCTCGTCAAGTCGCTGCTGAGCGAACGTCAGGTGCCCGTGCTCGACACGGCAATCATCGAACGCTCTGCATTCCGCGATATATTTGACTGCGGCGGTACGCTGCACTCGCTCGACCCGGCGCGCGTCAGCAATCTCGACAAGGCGCGTGAAAACGCCCGCTGCTTCGCTGAGGAGATCATGGGCAAGGTCCCGGTAAAGCTTCCGGAGCCAGTGCGTAGCACAGGTCCTCTGATCCGTTCGGCCGCTTAAACAAGAAGATGGTCTACAAAATAGAAATGCGCCCTTACAGGCGCATTTTTTTGATGGGAATTGCCTAGGGATCAATCGACGAATTCGACCGTCACGCCGGGCTTGACCATCTTTGCCAGTTCGGTCGCATCCCAGTTCGTCAGACGGATGCAGCCATGGCTCTGTGTGCGGCCGATCTTCGATGGCTCCGGCGTTCCGTGAATGCCGTAGGTCGGCTTGGAGAGCGCCATCCAGACCGTACCGACCGGCCCGTTCGGACCTGGCGGAATGTTGAGGATCTTGTCGTTGGCACCCTGCTGGAAATTGATCTTCGGATTGTAGGTGTAGCCCGGATTGAAGGCAACGCGTTCGACGGTCACCGTACCGGACGGCGAGGGGGTATCGGTGGAACCAATCGAGGCTGGGTAGGCGGCGATCAGATTGCCAGCGTTGTCATAGGCAAAGACCTGCTTGCGGCCCTTGTCGGCAATGATGCGCGCGACCGATCCGCTTTTCACGTCACCAGGATTGACGACCTTTACGATCGTGCCAGGCACGGTGAAATCAACGCCCGGGTTGATTTCCTTCAGGAAGCCTTCGTCCATATGGAAGCGTTCGGCGAGCGCTTCGGTCGTCGAGGTATAGCCGAGCGATGACATCGCCGCCTTATGCGCGTAGTCCTCCGGGATTGCTGCAACGTAGGGACCAGCAGCATCGGCGGGTGTAATCGTGTAGCCGACGAGCGGCAGGCCGCCACTCATGCGCAACTGCTCAAGAATGGCGTCGGTGTTGTTCGGGTCGAGCGTCTCGCCCGTCATCTGCTGGTAGGCGTAGATCGCCTTGGTGACGTTCGCGCCCATGTGGCCATCAATCGCACCAGGGGAAACACCGGCGCGGTCCAGGAAAACCTGCAGGGCGACGATCTCGGACTTCGACTTGTTCTTGAGCGTGATCACCGGCTCCTGAGGCGGCTTCGGCTGCATCACATCGGGTGATTGCTGATCGGGCTCAATGGACGCGTAGTCGTCGCTTTGCGGATAGGGCTGGTCGTCGAGCGGCTGGCGGTCGATCTGACCGTTGCGCGGGATCGAGCCGGTTACCGCACCCCGTTCAGAGTAATGACTATCTCCGTAAGGATCGTCCCCATAGACGTCGCCGCCATTGTAGGCGTCGCGGACAGGAGGGCGGGGGTAGTAGCCTCGGGCGCGCATTTCGGTCGCTATGATATTGCCGTATGGATCGATCAGCACGCGGTTGCCACGCCGGTCGCGAGCGTAGGCTGCGCCGGACGGCACATAGTCAAGGATATCGCCATTCGGTGCGACGAAGACGACGTCGCGCTGGCCGTTGTAGAACTGTTGCGCTTCAGCAAGGGGCGCTGCGGCAACCACGGCCAGCAGTGCTGCTGCTGACAATCCCGATCTTACAAAGCGATTCACGTCTTCATATCCTTCAGTGACTTGGCCGACACACACCCGCGAATTTTGACGCTAGTGTGGAATTTATGAAATCGTGCTGAACAAAAGATAAAAATTCAGTGATTTCTCCTTTGGCCATAAACATTTGGGCCTGCATGTCGGTTCCAGCAAGTCGTAGGTCTCGTCGCGATTGACGAATTCGGCGGCGAGACATAACGCTGCGTAAGCTGTCAAAACCGGGAGGAATTTGGAGAATGATCGAGTTTGCCGCCGCCGTAGGCCCCAAATTGATGCTGGACGAGACATCGCTGATGGATATCGGCGGATGTGTCGTCAACGGTATCGACATTGCTCCCAAGAAGGCGGTCCCCGATGATGGCGATGCCCGCATCTCGCATTCTGTCGAAGGCTTCCTCTTTACCTGCGGACCGGACCATATCCGCCATCGCCAGCCGATTCCCGGCCGTACCGATGGCGAGGTCTATCCCTTGCATGGTTCGGGACCGGGCCACGCAGCCACGATTCTTTGGACGAAGTTTGAGAATGGGAATGCCGAGTGCAGGGCGGATATCGATGTTGTAACGGTCGAAGGCTGGCCGGCTCGTATCGAGCGCCATTGGTTCATTGACGGCCGCACAGGCGAGGTCAGCCTCAATGACAAAGTCGTTAATACGAGCGACGAGATCGTGCCGACCTTCCTGATGTATCATATGAATATCGGTGGTAAATGGTTCGATGCCGGTACGCGTCTTGAGGGCAAGATGCTCGATGGCGGTGGGTTTCCCTGGAATTTTGGAGAGGAGCCAGGGGGGATCTTCTGCGTTGAGGCGCCGGCAACGGAAGGCGCTTTTGCAGAGGTGCGCCTTGGCCCGATCGCCGCAATCGACGGCAAGGTCCTCCGAGTGCGCGTCCTTGCAGAGACGTTGCCGCACCTGCAGGTCTGGCGCAATCAGAATGCGCCTGCGGACGTCCTTGGCATCGAGCCGGTGTCTCATCGTTGGGTGCCGCGTTCAGAGTTGGAGGTATCAGGTGAATTCATCATGCTGAAGCCCGGCGAGAGCCGAAATTATGCGCTCAGCTTCGCCTTCGTTTGAATGATCTGCGGTTGACGCTTGGCATGGGGCGGCGTAGTCATTCAGCCCACGATTTCAGGAGGATTAGCGATGGACATTCGCCAGATCGACGACGAATATTCGGTTTCCGGGCAGATTTCGGTCGAGGATCTCGATCAGATCAAGGCGTTGGGTTTCAAATCGATCGTTTGCCATCGCCCGGACGATGAGAGCCCGGACCAGACGCCCTATGCGCTGGTCGAAACGCGTGCAAAGGAACTCGGCCTCGATATCGCACATGTGCCGGTCGGCCCGATGGGCGTCACCGAAGAGGCGATCACGGGGATGGTCGACGCGCTCGACGAATTCCCGCGCCCTATGCTCGGCTATTGCCGCTCCGGCGCGCGCTCGACTGCGATCTATCAGAAGACGCATCACATCCGCGCTTAATTCCGATCACTGATCCAAGTCCGGCGCCGCGTTGTTTCAGCGGCGTCTTTCGTTTCGTAAACAGGAGAACATCATGAGCATCAAGCGTATCGACGCCGGCGCCCGCATGAGCGGTGCAGTCGTCCACGGCAACACCGTCTATCTGGCTGGCCAGGTCGGCGAGGGCGAAAGCGTCGCCGAACAGTGCAAGTCGGCACTGGCCGAAGTCGACCGCCTGCTCGCGGCGGCCGGCTCGAACAAGTCCAAGATCCTGCAGACGCTGATCTACCTCTCCGACATGTCCTACTTCGCAGAAATGAACGCTGCCTGGGAAGCCTGGGTTGACCCGGCCAACACGCCGGCTCGCGCTACCAGCGAAGCCAAGCTTGCTGCGCCGAAGTACAAGGTCGAGTTCACGGTTACGGCTGCTATCTAAGCACGTCGCTATCCGTTTTTTGAAAGCCGGTGCGCTCGCTCACCGGCTTTTTGTTTGGGCGATTTCCGAAAGCGTCCGGGTCGGTGTAATTGCTTCCGGGTCAAGTTTTACCTCGATGATCGAGGGCTTGCCGCTTGCGCGCGCGCGCTCGAAGGCGGGCGCGAAGCTTTCAGTCGTTTCCACCGTTTCCCCATGACCGCCATAAGCGCGTGCAAGCGAGGCAAAGTCCGGGTTGGTCAGGTCGGTCCCGCTGACACGACCGGGATATTCGCGCTCCTGATGCATGCGGATGGTGCCGTATATGCCATTGTTGATGACGATGGCGATGATCGGCAGTTCATAGCGAACGGCGGTCGCAAATTCCTGGCCGTGCATCAGGAAGCACCCGTCTCCGGCGAAGCAGATGACTTCACGTTCGGGAAAAAGCCGCTTGGCGGCCACTGCGGCCGGGAGGCCGTAGCCCATGGAGCCTGATGTCGGGGCCGCCTGGGTGTTGAATTGACGGAACCGATGGAAGCGATGCAGCCAGGTGGCATAGTTTCCGGCGCCGTTGGTGAAGATCGCATCCGGGCGCGTGTTTGCCTCGATCCATTCCATGATCGGCCCCATGTGGACCGGACCGGGACCGCTCTGCGGCGGCGTCGACCACGCAATGTAGCCCTGATGCATCCGTTCGGTGCGCTCCGCCCATCTGAGTTCGCTTGGTGCCTCAAGATCGATGAGATCCGCGACGAAGTCACTCGGGCTCGCGCAGATTGCGAGGTCGGGCCTGTAGACGCGGCCGAGCTCTGAAGGATCAGGATGAATGTGGACGAGCGACTGCTGCGGGTAGGGGATGTCGATCAGCGTATAGCCGGAGGAGGGCATCTCCGACATCCGGCCGCCGAGCAGGATAAGCAGGTCGCTCTCCTTGATTTCCTTCGCCAGCGCGGGATTGATCCCAATGCCGACATCACCGGCGTAGTTCGGGTGTAAGTGGTCGAACAGCATCTGCCGACGGAACGAGCATCCGACAGGCAGCGCGAAGCGCTCCGAGAAGGCTTTCAGATCGGCTACCGCATCCGCATCCCAGCGGGTGCCGCCGACGATGACCATCGGTCGCTCCGCCTTCAGCAGCCGCAGGTAGAAGTCGTCAATCTGGCGACGACCGGGATGGGCTTCGACGCGAGAATAGCGCTTGGCGCGGGGCGCCTCCACCTCATCACGCAACATGTCTTCGGGCAGTGACAAGATGACAGGGCCTGGACGCCCTGATGTGGCGATCGCAAAGGCCCGGGTGACGAATTCCGGAATACGCGCAGCATCGTCGATCTCGCCGACCCATTTGCTGAACTCAGTCAGGGCGCGGCGGAACTCGACCTCCTGAAAGGCCTCCCGCTCGCGGGCGTCGCGCTGCACCTGTCCGATGAAGAGGATCATCGGAATGGAGTCCTGCCTGGCGATATGCAGACCGGCCGTGGCGTTCGTGGCGCCGGGGCCGCGCGTTACCATGCAGATGCCGGGTTCGCCGGTAAGTCTACCCCAGGTATCGGCCATCATGGCCGCGCCGCCTTCCTGGCGGCAGACCACGACGTCGATGTCGCTATCATAAAGCGCGTCGAGAACGGCAAGGAAGCTCTCGCCGGGCACGCAGGAGAGGCGTTTCACCCCATTTGCTTTCAAGGCCTCGACGATCAGTTCCCCGCCGGTCTTCTTCATGTTGGTCTTTTCCCCTCCAGTTCGGCGAGCTCCGCCAGAACTTCCTCCTGATGCTCTCCCAGCCTCGGGCTCGGCCGTTCGTAACGTAAGGGCGTTTGCGACAGCACGACCGGCGTCCTCACGCCAGGAATGACCGTACCCTTTGCGTCGGCGAGATCGACCCGCAGCCCACGCGCCTGGATCTGTGGATCCTCGAACATTTCCTCGATGGTGTTGATCGCGCCGGCCGGAACAGCGTTGGCTTCACAGGCCCTCAGCAGGTCGGCCTTCTGCCATTTCAGCGTTTCGGTCGAAACCAGCCTGCGAACCTCGTCGCGGTTTGCCACACGCTCCTTGTTGGTCGAAAAGCGAGGGTCGTCCGCTATGCCGTCGAGACCTAGGATCGCGCACAGGCGGCGGAATTGGCCGTCATTGCCGACCGCGAGGATCAGATAGCCATCGGCGGCGGGGACAACTTCATAGGGCGAAATATTCGGATGCGCGTTTCCAAGCCGCGACGGAGCGCGGCCGGAGATCAGATAATTCATGTTCTGGTTGGCAAGCACCGCCGATTGGACGTCAAGCAACGCCATGTCGACCAACTGGCCTTCACCAGTCCTTTGGGCGTGGATGAGCGCCGCCTCGATGGCTGCAACCGCATAGATGCCCGTAAAGATGTCGGCGATCGCAACGCCCGCTTTCATCGGCTGTCCGTCCGGTTCGCCGGTGATCGACATGAAACCGGACATGCCCTGAACGATATAGTCGTAGCCGGCAAGGGCGGCATAGGGACCGTTCTGGCCGAAACCGGTGATCGAGCAATAGACGAGCTTTGGGTTGATCGTCTTCAGGCTCTCGTAGTCGAGTCCGTACTTCACGAGCCCGCCGAGCTTGAAATTCTCTATGACCACATCAGCCGTGCCGATCAGACGACGGACCAGCGCCTGATCCTCTTCGCGCTTCAGGTCTGCAGTGATCGAGCGCTTGCCGCGGTTGGCGGCATGGTAGTAGGCAGCGGAGAGGTTTTGTCCGTCGACGCCCTCTACAAAGGGCGGCCCCCAGTGCCGGGTGTCATCGCCTCCATCCGGGTTTTCGACTTTTATGACGTCGGCGCCAAGATCGGCCAACATCTGGCCTGCCCATGGACCTGCAAGCACACGTGCGAGCTCGATGACGCGTATGCCGGACAGCGGCGGTTTCTTGGGCTGATGGTCCGTCATGTTCCTCCCGGGAGCAGGTCAGGGCGCCAGTGCCGATTGAGGTGTATCGGATACCGGCTTCGATGCAAAGCGTCGCTCGCGCCAGATGATGTATAGGCCCGACGCGATGATAATGAGAATGCCGAGCCATTTGATCGCATCCGGAAAATCACCGAAGACGAGCCAGGCAAAAATGGTCGCCGACACGATCTCGAAGTACTGCAGTGGCGCCAATGTCGAGGCCGGCGCTGCGCGGTAGGCATAGACGCCGAAGATGCCGGCAATCGCCGCCGTGACGCCGACGCCGAGCAGGTAGAGGTAGCCTCGGCTGTCCGGGAGCACCGAGTCAAAGACGTCGGAACCCGTGCCGTTGCCGAAAGCAAGCAGGATGGCGCAGAACAATAGACCCCAGATGCCCATCTGAAACTGCATCGCCCATGGGTCTTCCCGGTGCGAAAGCACACGGGTCATCAGGGCGAAGATGGCAATGCAGAAGGCGCTGACGACGGGCAGGAGTGCCACGTAGCCGACCTCCTGAAAGCTTGGCTGGATGATCAACATTGCGCCGAAGAAGCCGACGCCGCAGGCGGTGTACCGGCGCCAGCCGATCGTTTCCTTGAGGAAGATGCTGCTCAGGATCGTCAGGATGATAGGCTCGACGAAGAAGATCGCGATAGCGTCGGCAACCGGCATGTACTTGAGCGTCGTCACAAAGGAGACCATGGAGATGGTTATGATGGCACCACGGATGGCATGAAAGATGTTGGCACGCCAGGAGAAGCCCTTCCAGCTTCCGCGCCAGATAACGATCGGCAACATGCAGAGTGCCTGCACTACAAAGCGGGCGGCGGTGATCTCAGCGGCAGGAATCGTGGCGATCGCGAGCTTGGAAAAGATGTCGATGATCGGCGAGACGAGTACCGACAGGAACATCAGAAGAATACCGGTCGACACCTCCGAAGCGGCGGCGGGGCGGGAAGAAATACCATTGCTCATCGCGAAATCCTTCAGTTCAGGATCTTGCGATCGCTTCATCGCACCAGTCGGCGAATGATGCGATGGCCGCGTCCGCTCCAATTTCATTCAGAGTTTCGTGGCGCATGTCCTGATATATCTGTGTCGTGATACGGGAGAAGCCGTGGGCTTTCAAATGGTTTGAAAGCCATATCACCGCTTTTCCGCCGTCTGTTGCCGGGTCCTGTCCGCCGCCGACAAGATGGATCGGCGTTTGCTTCGGTAGACGGTCCAGATGCGGCGTTTGTGGTGCGCGAAACGTCAGCTCGAAGATATCGAGCCAGAGCGACACCGAGGCATCGAAACCGCACAGCGGGTCAGCGATATATTTGTCGACTTCTGCGGGGTCGCGGCTTAACCAGTCGAACTCCGTTCGACGGTTGACAATTGACTTGCCCCAAGTGCCGAAGGTGAGTTTCGGCAGGATGCCGCTTGGAACGTCGGAACCTTTCAAAGCGCGTTCGGCAAGAAGGACCGCTTGTGCCGCCCGTCCTGACATGCCGGGATTGAAGTTCGAATTCCAGACGGCGACCGCATCGTATTTTTCTGGATGGGTAACGGCAGCGTTAAGCGCGATGAGGCCTCCCATCGAATGTCCGAAGAGGATGACGGGCAGACCGGGATAGTGCTTTACGGCGCACTCGCGGATCGAACCAACATCATCGATTACGTGTTGGACGCCCTCCCGGCGGGCAAAACGCCCGATCGGCGCATCCGGCGCTGTCGTTTCGCCGTGTCCACGGTGATCAAATGCGAAGACATGGTAGCCTCGGGCAGCCATTGTTGCCGCGAAGCGGGAATAGCGCTTGGAATGCTCGGCCAGCCCATGAGACAAAAGGAGAATTCCGCGTGCCTTCGGTCGCGCTGGTTCATGATGAAAACCCAGCGAGGCATTCGCGGTCTCAAGGCGTTGCGTATCTGCGAACATCAAATCCTCCCGTTGCGGGAGAAGACCAGATCGATCGGGAAATGCAACACGTCCAGATATTTATGCGACGGGATTTTCACACCCTACGGATTGAGGGTTGTGAAATCAAACCCAGCATGATTTCGTGTTCATGAATTGTTCTTTTGGGAGGTGACAATGAGCAATCCATTTTTGCGCATGGCTGTTTTCTTGGTTGCAATAACGGTTGCTGGTGTTGCTGGAGCTCAGGATCCTGCTGGAAGAACGCGCTTCATTCTGGCGGCAAGCTGGCAACCCGCCTTCTGCGAAACAAACCAGCGCAAACCGGAATGCAGCAGTCAGACCAAAGACAGATTCGATGCGACCAATTTCTCGCTGCACGGGCTCTGGCCGATGCGTAAGGACTATTGCGACGTTTCCGGCGCTCTGCGTGCTGCTGACAATGACGGCGACTGGAGGAAACTGCCCCAAGTGGAGCTTTCGGCGGAGACCAAGGCTGCCCTTGAGAAGGTGATGCCCGGAACGCAATCCGGCCTGGAGCGTCACGAATGGGTCAAGCATGGCACCTGCACCACGATGAGCGCCGACAACTATTTCGACAGGTCGGTCAGTCTGATCGACGAGCTCAATGCTTCGGCGGTCCGCGAGCTGTTCGCAACCAATATCGGCAAGCCGCTTAAGGCGGAGGCGATCAAGGCTGCCTTTGATAAGAGCTTTGGCGCTGGCGCCGGAGATCGCGTAAAGATGAGTTGCCGGCGTGCTGGTGGAACCCGCGTTATTAGCGAACTCACGATAGGTCTTTCAGAGGACGCTACATCCGACGACGCAAGCCTGCGCGACCTCATCCAAGGCGCCGGACGAACGTCATTCGGCTGTAATGAAGGTGTCGTGGATGCCGCAGGGTTTTGATCCTGCCGGTTGACGAAACTGCGGCGACTGCCGGTCGACGTCCTCCCAACGCTACGAAGTCCTGCCCATAAGTATTGAGCACGTAAAGCTGTCATGAAGTGGCAGGGCGGGTTTCATTCACTGCGAGGCTCATAAAAGCCTCTGCTTTTTGGGCGCCGCTCGTTGCTCCCCGGCGCCAATTCGCCTACATAGCGGCAAAACTAAAATTCCCCGGAGCAACGCATCAATGGCACGTCAGTTCATTTACCACATGTCAGGACTTAACAAGTCCTATGGCGCCAAGAAGATCCTCGAGAACGTCAACCTGTCCTTCTACCCCGATGCCAAGATAGGTATTCTCGGACCGAACGGTGCGGGTAAGTCGACGGTGCTACGCATCATCGCCGGCCAGGACAAGGAATACACCGGTGAAGCCTGGCTCGCCGAAGGTGCGACCGTCGGCTACCTCGAGCAGGAGCCGAAGCTCGATCCGACCAAGACCGCGTTCGAAAACGTCATGGAAGGCGTTGCCGACAAGCAGGCCGTGCTCGACCGCTACAACGAGCTGATGATGAACTATTCCGACGAGACCGCGGAAGAGGGCGCAAAGCTTCAGGACATCATCGACAGCCAGAACCTCTGGGACCTCGAGCAGCAGGTGGAGATGGCGATGGAAGCGCTGCGCTGCCCGCCCAAGGACGCCGATGTAACATTGCTGTCCGGTGGTGAACGTCGCCGTATCGCGCTCTGCCGCCTGCTGCTGTCGCAGCCGGACCTCTTGCTGCTCGACGAACCGACCAACCACCTCGATGCCGAAACCATCGCCTGGTTGGAAAAGCACCTGCGCGACTATCCGGGTGCCGTGATGATGATCACCCACGATCGCTACTTCCTCGACAACGTTACCGGATGGATCCTCGAGCTCGACCGTGGCCGCGGTATTCCTTACGAAGGCAACTACTCTGCCTACCTGCAGGCAAAAGCCAAGCGCATGCAGCAGGAATCGCGCGAAGAAGCCGGCCGCCAGAAGGCGCTGTCGCGTGAACAGGAATGGATCGCCTCCAGCCCGAAGGCTCGTCAAGCCAAGTCGAAGGCCCGTATCAAGGCCTACGAACAGCTGGTGGATGCTGCGGAAAACATCCGGCCCGGCGACGCGCAGATCATCATCCCGGTCTCCGAGCGTCTTGGCCAGGTGGTCATCGAGCTCGAAGGCATCAACAAGGGCTTCGAAGGCCGCACGCTGATCAACGACCTGACGATCAAGCTGCCGCCGGGCGGTATCGTCGGCATCATCGGCCCGAACGGTGCCGGCAAGTCGACGCTGTTCAAGATGATCACTGGCCAGGAAACCCCGGATGCCGGCTCGATCCGCATCGGTGATACCGTTCACCTCGGCTACGTTGACCAAAGCCGCGATGCGCTCGACGGCAACAAGACCGTTTGGGAAGAAATTTCGGGCGGCGCCGAAGTCATCAAGCTCGGCAAGTTCGACATGAACTCCCGCGCTTACTGCGGCGCTTTCAACTTCAAGGGCGGCGATCAGCAGCAGAAGGTCGGCAATCTCTCGGGTGGTCAGCGCAACCGCGTTCACCTCGCCAAGATGCTGAAGGCCGGCGGCAACGTTCTCCTGCTCGACGAACCGACCAACGACCTCGATACGGAAACGCTCGGCGCACTGGAAAGCGCGCTCGAAGCCTTTGCCGGCTGCGCGATCATCATCAGCCACGATCGCATGTTCCTTGACCGTCTGGCGACCCACATCCTCGCCTTCGAAGGCGACGGCCACGTCGAATGGTTCGAAGGCAACTTCGAGGACTACGAGGAAGACAAGGTTCGCCGCCTCGGTCCCGATGCCCTCAACCCGGGCAGTCAAGCCTACAAGCGCCTGACACGCTGATCGCGAAGTACGACGGTCGAAGTCAAAGCCCCGGTTCGCCGGGGCTTTTTTGCGGCTATGCTATGTCGCTATTCGTGCAGCTAATTTCGCGAACGGATCGAATGCGGCTTGCCACGGTCTCTCGATTCACATAAAGATATCTTTATATGTTGATTGGATTTGGTATGAGTGAGCCTATCAGACTCGGATTGGATGCGTTGGTGGACGTCCTCAGGGCGGCCGGCGAGCCGACGCGTCTGCGCCTGCTGGCTCTGCTCGCCGCAGGTGACCTGACAGTCACCGATCTTACAGAAATCCTCGGCCAATCCCAACCGCGCATCTCGCGCCACCTCAAGCTGCTTGGCGAAGCCGATCTCATCGACCGTTACCAGGAAGGAGCCTGGGCCTATTTCCGGCTTCGCCAGGATGGAAGGGCCGCGATTTTCGTACGCAGCCTGCTCGCTCATGCCTCAGAGAACGATCCCGTGGTCCTGCGGGATGGCGAACGGTTGGCTGCGGTCAAGCGTCAGCGGGCCGAGCGTGCGCAGGCCTATTTCAGCCGCAACGCCGCCGAGTGGGACGAGCTTCGCCGGCTGCACGCCGCCGATGAGGAGGTCGATGCCGCCGTCATTCGGCTGCTCGGCAGCCAGCCCATCGATTCTCTTCTCGACCTAGGCACCGGCACCGGTCGTATCCTTGAACTGCTGTCCGGTCTTTATCGCCGCGCGATTGGCGTCGACGCAAGCCGAGATATGCTGAGTGTGGCGCGCGCCAATCTCGACAAATCAGGGATTACCAAGGCATCCGTCCGCCACGCCGATATCCTGAACCTGCCGTTCGAGGCGCAGGATTTCGACGTGGTGACGATTCATCAGGTGCTGCATTTCTTCGACCAGCCCGAGATCGCGATCGGCGAAGCCGCGCGCATGCTGAGGCCGGGCGGGCGGCTGGTCATTATCGATCTGGCGCCGCACTGGCTGGAATACCTACGTGACGAGCATGCACATGTTCGGCTCGGCTTCTCGCATCAGTCGATATCCGACTGGCTGCGCAAGGCGGGGCTGAATGTCGAGCAGGTCGTCGACCTTCATCCGGGTCATCAAAGCGGGCAGGGGCTCACCGTCACCGTCTGGCTTGCGCGCGACCCACGCCGCCTTGTTGCCTCCACAGCGAGCGAAGGCGCCGAACCCATACTTGCCGGGAGATAATAAAATGGCTTTGAACAGCGACGCGCGCCGCAAGATCGGCATTTCCTTCGAGTTCTTTCCGCCGAAGTCGGAAGAGATGGAAGGTCAGCTGTGGAACACGGTCACCGAGCTGCAGGACTGGAACCCCGATTTCGTATCTGTGACCTATGGCGCTGGTGGCACCACCAAGGCGCCGACGCTCGCGACGGTCTCGCGCTTTCTCGCCGAGACCCCGCTTGCCACGGCGTCGCACCTCACTTGCGTCGGGGCGACGAAGGACGAGACACACAGCGTTATCGAAACCTTCCGTAAGGTCGGCGTCAAGCATTTCGTAGCGCTTCGCGGTGATGCCCCGGGTGGCGTCGGCGCGCCCTATCAGCCGCATCCCGGCGGCTACTCCAACGCGGCGGCATTGGTCGCCGGACTGCGGGAGATTGGCGATTTCGAGATTTCGGTCTCTGCCTATCCCGAAAAGCATCCGGAGAGCCGTGATACTGCGGCCGACATCGACATGCTGAAGCAGAAGGCGGACAACGGCGCGACGCGTGCGCTGACGCAGTTCTTCTTCGATAATGACACTTTCGAGCGCTATCTGGAGAAGGTGCGGGCTGCAGGCATCAAAATTCCTGTTGTGCCGGGCATCATGCCAATTCAGAACCTGACACAGCTGAAGCGCTTCGCTGGTGCCTGCGGTACCATCATACCGGCTTTTCTGGATGAGCGTTTTGCGGGCTTTGACGACAAGCCCGAGGACAGAGCCAAGGTTGCTGCTGACGTTGCGGCTGAACAGATCGAGGATCTGGCTCGCCGTGGGCTCACCGACTTCCATCTGTACACGATGAATCGTGCGCCGCTCGTCTCCGCCGTGCTGACCAATCTCGGCTTCACACGTGAAGGCGACAAGAAGGCCGGTGCCGCCGCGTAGGCCGCTCCCGTCGGAAGACAAAAAGAAAAGCGCATCTCCTGGTGGGATGCGCTTTTCTGATTCATTGAACTGTTTCGCTACTCAGGAGTCTCGGCACTGTTCAATCGGCACGACGTTCAGATGAAAAGCATTGTCAATACAAATGCAAACGCCGCGCTGACCAAAAGGACATTCAAGGATTGTGTGAGTCCCATGTCTGTCTCCTCGCGTTAACGGCGAGGATAATATGTCGCGAATGTGTCGCTTGGAAAGCAGATTTTATATTGCACTGCGGCGAAAATGTCACATCGCGGACGTGGGCTTGCGTCTAATACACTGAAAGTTCAGGGGAAATCGCCGACCAAAAATATTCACAGATTTTAACGTGGCGTTAAAGTCGGCGATTTGGTCTTTACGCTTGCGGCGAGATGAAGGCTGGTGCTGAAGCCCCTGAAACAACGGAACAATCGCGGGAAATGAAGGGGCCGGGTCCACGAGCCCGGCCCTTAAGCACGAGGTGATCAGAGGGAGTTGAGGAGTGTCGGCGTTGCCCAGCCGTCGGCCGGCATGCCAAGCCGCTTCTGTTCTTTCTGGATTGCTACGCGAGTGCCCGAACCCAGGATACCGTCGACCTTGCCGACGTCATGGCCGAGCGTCCCGAGCTTCGTCTGCAGTTCCTTCATCTGATCATTGGAAAGGCCCAGTTCGGGCGCACCCTTGAGATAGGGCTCAGCGCCGGCGAGGCGGGTTGCAAAATAAGCAGCGGAGGTCGTGTAGATGAACGATTTGTTCCATTCGAGGTAGATCTGGAAATTGGGATAGGCGATGAAGGTCGGTCCAAGACGGCCCTGCGGCAATATGAGGTCACCATGCAGGTTGCCGAAGCTCGTATTGCCATCGCGCGGCTTGACCCCGAGGGCAAACCACTCGCCGGCTGTCAGGGGGCCACCGATACCGGACTTCTCCCAAGGGAGGTTCTCGGGAAGAGTAACTTCCTGGATCCACGGCTGTCCCTTCTGGAAGCCGAGATGCTGGATGAACTTGGCTGCCGTCAGGATCGCGTCGGGGCTGCTCTGCTTGAGGCGCACGTGGCCGTCGCCGTCGCCGTCCATGCCATAGGCAATGATGTCGCGCGGCAGCATCTGTACCTGACCGATCTCGCCGGCCCAGGCGCCGGTGTTGGTCGCCGGGTCGAGGTCGCCATGCTGGACCATTTCGATGAGGGCAATCAATTGAGGGCGAAACAGCTCAGGCCGGCGGCAATCATGAGCAAGGGTCACGAGGGCGTTACGGGTGTTGAAATCGCCCTGCACTGCGCCGAAGTCGGTTTCCATTGCCCAGAAGGCGGTGATGACGCCGGCGGGTACACCGAACTCCTGTTCGGCACGCGCGAAGACATCGGCATACTGCTTCATCTTCTGGCGGCCGATGTCGAGGCGGGCCTGGCTGACAGTCCGCTGTGAGAATTCCAGGAAGGTCTGCTTGAATACACCCTGTGCACGGTCGCGGCTCAAGACCTTCGGGTCGATCTGTGCGCCTTCCAGCGCTCTGTCGGCGGCTTCAGCGGATGCGCCTGCTGCAATGGCTTCCGCTTTCACGCCGGCCAGAAACTCGGGAAGATCGCCGTCACATGCCGGGGAAGCCGCCTGTGAGGCCTGTGCACTCGCCGGCGTCTGCGCGGCGGCGGCGGTCGCGAGACCGGCAGCAAAAAGGAGTGCAAGTGCCGTGCGGCTTGCGGGCGAGCGGTGCATGGTTTCGATCCTCGTCATCAAATGGAATTTCCGTCGATTTCCCAAATGATTGTGACGGAAGCAAGAAAGACCGCCGGACGTTACTAAGAATTTGTGTCCTTGGATACCGCGGCCACCCAGTTGTGCCAGTTCTGCGTCGATCCGGCGAAAACATTGATGTCCGTCGGGCCCTTGATGCCAGGGATGACACCTGTCGACGTGTACTGCCAGAAGGCCCATCGCCGGTCGGCATAGGTCACCTCAGGGTGCTTGGCGACGGAGCGGACCCAGAAGTGATAATTCTGGAAGTAGCCGACGAGATTGTCGCGATGGAAGTCGACGGATGTGTAGATGATCGGGCGCTTGCCGTAATAGGTTTCGAGACGGTCCATGAAGCGCTGCAGTTGGGCGCGGACCGTCGCCGGATCAGGGCGATAGCGGCAGGTCTTCGATTCCGAGTTCCATTCGACATCGAGGACGGGCGGCAGACGCATCGAATCCTTCGGCACGTTGCTGATGAACCAGTCGGCTTGTTCGTCAGGCGTCGAGCAGAAATAGTAGAAATGATAGGGTGCGTGAGGAATGCCCACGGCGCGGGCACGCTGCCAGTACTCATTGAAGCGCGGATCGATACGGTCCTTGCCTTCGGTTGCCTTGATGAATGCGAAGGCGACGCCGGAGTTCCTGACTGTCTGCCAGTCGATATCGCCCTGCCACTTCGACACGTCGATGCCGTGGATCGGTTGCTTCTCCGGATGCTTTGTTCCGAAGTCCTGGGGATCGGTGTCCTTGAAGCGCGTTTTTGGCTTTACCGAAGCTGTTTCAAGATAGTCATAGCCCGATGACGTGCATCCAGCGAGCATGATAGCCAACGGCAAAACGCAAAACAGAAGCCGGCGCATAGGTGTTCCGTCGCGAAACGAATGGAATTTTTGCCCCACAGCTCGACCTTCTTGAAAGACGTGTCCAGCAGAGGAATGTCCCCTCTATTTCACATATCAACGTAAAAATTCGGTTAGTTTCAAGCGAAATGTCAAGGTTTGGTCACAATGACAGCCCGCCAGGCATAGCCGCCACCGACGGTTTCGAACATTAGTCGTGCTTGATTTTCAGAGGCTTGGGCCTCGAGGAGCTGCCTCAGATCGGCGCGCGGCGACACATGAAATTTTCGCAGCCATACCTTGAGGAACCGCGCAAACCAGCCCGGCAGGCGTTCCTGCTGACCGAAATCGACGATGTGCAGCTCGCCGCCGGGGGCAAGGGCGGCCAGGGCCGAATCGATCGCGGATTCCCAGTCGGGGATCATGGAAAGTGCGTAGGAAATGAGAATCCGGTCGAAGCCGTCGACGCCGAATTCGCGCGGCGTGAAGGCCGTGGCGTCCGCGACTCGGAAATCCGGGAGCGTGGGCTTGGTCTCGAACGTCTTGCGCGCTGAGATCAGCATCTCGGCCGAAATATCAAGGCCGAAGAGCCGGGCCTGCGGGTAATATCTATGGGCAAGCGCCAGATTACGGCCAGTTCCGCAACCAACCTCCAGCAGGCTGCCGCCTGCCGGCACGTCAAGCTTGCGGATCGTCGTGTCGCGACCGAGCAGGTAGTACTTGCGGGTCAAATCATAGATATGGCGCTGATAGCGGTACATGCCGTCCATGAGGACGGCATGGCCGTCGTCCTTTGCGACGGATCTTGTGTCGATCCGGCTCACGCAGTCTTCCCGTAGATGTGGAAGGCGCCATAGATTGCCGAGCGGTCACGCGAGGACAGTTCGGCTGAGCGTTCCTCCAAGTAGGTCCACTGATTGCGGATCGCCGGCGACAAACGTCCTTCGATGATGCTCTTTTCAGCCGCGGTGCGGAAAATCACGCGAGCGCCTTCGCGCGCCGTGCGGCTGATCTCGGCCCACAAATCGTTGAGCTGCTGGTCCGTCATCCAATCCTGCGCATCCAGAAGGATGTAGCGATCGCGCGATGCAGCCGGCTCCCCCGCGAGCAGCTCCGTGAAGCTTGCATGATGGACGGTGGCGCGATCCACATTGGCACGGATCGCCTCGTAGTTTGCGGGTTCGAGATAGGTCGGCAGCGGGCCTTCCCCCTTCGGCGCGTAGCGGCGACCGAACGCCTGCCAGGCAAAATAGTTTTCCTGCATGGGGAAATGGCAGGCAAGCTTTTCGAGGCGGTGCCGCAGGACCGGTGCGATCGACTGGTCGGCAGCCAGGCTTGCGAGTTCGTCATACTGCTGTGGCGGGATACCCAGGCCGAACAACGAGCTCTTGCGGCCGGTGATCCAGCGTACGACCGGCTTGTCAAACAGCGGCGCGATCTTCTCATCGAAGAACTGGCGCTGATCGCGCAGCGAACGCGTTTTCGTCATCTCGGTCAGGTCGATGCCATGCAGGCGGGCAAGCAGATGGGCTGCGCCGATGAAGCGACCGAGCAGGCCGGTTTTGTAGATATTGCGGTCGAACACGGTGACGCGCCGACGACCGAACTTGCGGCCATTCCAGTAGTTGCGGGTCGCGTCGTCAAGATTGGCAGCGAGGAACTGGTCAAAGGCGCGGCTGTTCGATGTCTCCTGCGGCGTGGCGAGGAAACGGACGAGATCGGCATGACCGGGAAGGTGACGGAACGCGGCAAGCTTCAGGCGGTTGAGGGCGATATGGTGTGGATTGAGATCTACCACATCGATCGACGCTGGGCTTTTGGAGAGATAGGCGAGCATGTTGCAGCCGCCGGAGCCGATGGTCACGATACGATGGTGCGGCTGGAGCTCCATCGCGAGCATGTCGAGATCGGGATCTTCCCAGATCTGCGGATAGACCAGACCGGAGAACAACAGGCCGAAAAGCCGTTCAGAAAAGCCTGCCTTGGAAAAGGCACTGTGGCGGAGAAGAGCTGCCTTGAGTTTCCGGTTCTTGCGGAAGCCGGCATCCGGTGCAAATTCCGTCATATGAGTCTTTCACCCGTTTAGCGTTCAGGGCGTGTAGCGCGCCGTGACTACAGTTTGATGACGCAGGCTGTGGGCGCATGCCTCGA
Source organism: Hyphomicrobiales bacterium (assembly GCA_900466605.1). Lineage (GTDB taxonomy): Bacteria > Pseudomonadota > Alphaproteobacteria > Rhizobiales > Rhizobiaceae > Rhizobium. The sequence goes on along the minus strand of UBMU01000003.1, from coordinate 146,924 downwards.
CAGGTGGAAATGAAAAACCATCCGTGCCGTGGGGTCTTTCGCGGTGTCAGCTTTCCTGCTTTTCTTGCAGGAAAGGAGGATCGCATATGCGATTTGTGCTGCGTCTCGTGAAGTCACTTGCCCTTCTACTGGTCGTTATTGTCGCTGCCGGGGCGGCTTGGCTCTACGTGAGGCCACCTGAATTGCTGCGGGTGGGCGATGGCTATGCAGCCAAGATCGTTTGCTCGAATGTGTTTCTCGCAGGGCGCGATCCTGAACAGGTGCTCTACGAGGACGTTCAGGCGCCAGGAAATCCGTTGCTGCGATTGGTGCGTGTGGCTGTCGACCGGCAGGAAAAACGGGTTACAGCGCGCATTCTCGGGCTCTTTGCGCCGGGATATGCGATGTATCACGGAGCGTTTGGCTGTAGCAGCGTGCCGGATGGCGACTTTGCGACGGCAGCAGGTGCTGTACGGAGTTCTTCGGTCGGTCCGGAACCGCAAAAAGATGCCATTTGGCCGGAGGGGAATGCCGTCACAAAGGCCAATGACAGCCGCGTCGGGGCGCTGCTTTCTAACAGCGATTTGACGGGTCCGGCGATGCGCGCCGTTGTCGTCGTTCATAACGGTCGCATTATTGCCGAGCGTTATGGGGATGGCTTTGGTCCGGCGACGCCACTGACCGGCTGGTCGATGACGAAGACCGTCAATGCTGCGATCGTCGGACGGCTCATGCTCGACAACAAGATGGCATTCGAGGATGCGGCTCTCCTGCCGCAGTGGCAGCGCGGCGATCATTCGAAGATCAAGCTCAGCGACCTCTTAGGCATGGAGAGCGGCCTGGCATTCAACGAGAGCTACGGCACGGTCGCCGATGTCACCCGGATGCTCTATCTCGATCCCGATATGACGACGCTACCTGCTGGTCTTCCCTTGGAAGCGAGCCCGGGCGAGCGCTTCAACTATTCAAGCGGAACGTCGGTTCTAATCTCGAAGATTTGGATGGACAGGATTGGCAACATGCAGGCGGCGCTCGCCTATCCAAAGACTGCGCTCTTCGATCCGATCGGCATGTCGAGTGCCGTTCTGGAAGTTGACGCACGCGGCACCTTCGCCGGCAGTTCCTATCTGTACGCCACGGCACGCGACTGGGCACGTTTCGGGCAGTTCCTTCTTCAGGACGGCGTCTGGAATGGAGAGAGGCTGCTGCCGGAACGTTTCATGACAGCGATGCGGACGCCGACTGTCGCCTCGGGCGGCAAATATACGCAGGCGCAAGCCTGGCTTGCCGCGCCGGGTGGCGATAGTAGCGAAATTGCCGGTCTTCCGGATGACACGTTCTGGATGGAGGGGCACGATGGGCAGAGCGTCGCAATCGTGCCGTCGGCGAAGCTGGTTGTCGTGAGACTCGGGCTGACGCCGAGCTGGCTCCGATATCGGCCGCAGATACTGGTGAAGGCGGTTCTAGCGGCGCTCCCTCAGCAGTAGTCAGTAGTTGCCGTGGGCGACATCGTCCATGCCCTTGCGCTTGGCGTCGTAGTAGTAGCCGCGTGCATAAAGGCGGACGGCATCGTCCTCACTGTTGTCGGAGACAAGCCATGCGCCGCGAAGATACTTGGCGGCATATTTGATGTTGGTTTCGGCGTCGAACAGACCCGCGGGTTCGCCGTCGTAGCCCATCGACTTGGCGGTGTTGTATTTGATCTGCATCAGGCCGAAATAGCCGCGCTTGTTATAGGCCTTGGCGTTGTAGCGGCTTTCGCGATGGACGACGCGGTGAAGCAGCGAGGCGGGCACCTGATAAAGCTTTGAGTACTTGTCGATAATCTTGGTGATAGCGCTCTTTTCGACCGTTGGCGCGCCATCATCGTCGCTGTCGCTGAACATGGGCGGAGCGGCCGGTGGGTCTGAAGGGCCCGATGTGTCGAAGCCGTAATCCATCATCGGATGCGGCGTCGTGTCGATTGCGGAAAGTGCGGCAATGGCGCCATTTCCGGCCTGAGGCGTTGCTGCAAAGGCAAGCTGGGTCGCCGGGGAAGGGGTGCCTGGGCGCGGGGTTGGTACAACGGACTGGATAGCCGTCATCTCGGGCGTCAGCGGGATCTGCGCATAACCCGTTGCCGTCGCTGTCTGGATTTGACCGTTCAACTGGGAAGGATCGGTCGCCGGCATGGCGGGTGCCGCCAAGGCAGTTGCCGTCTGGTCGGCGGTGGCAATCATCGCCGTCTGGGGCAATCCTTCACCGGCGGGCACGGCTGCAAGGGTGGCATCTTCGCCGGGCTTCGGAGTGGGGATAACAGTCTGGGCTGCGGTCAATTCTGCCTGCGACGTGTATTCGACGCTCGTGCATCCGGCAACAACGCCGCAGAGCATCGTCGACACGATGAGACTGCGTTTCAGGCCGGAAAAACCGATCGCTACCATACTCTCACTTTCGTGAACGCGCCGCCCCGGCAGCGTTAGAAGTTACCAAAAACCTTAAGCCCGGATTCCGCAATTAACGTATTCGTTGCTTTGCTGCAACCCGCCGGAAATATTTACGCGGCGATGCGCCGATAGCCGGCGGTTACGGCGCCTGCTGCAATCAGCAAAGTGCCGCCAGTGCGGTTGACGGCACGCTGGACGCTTGCCTTGCGAATAAGGCCGCGCGCTGCGTTTGCGGCCAGTGCATAGACTGAAGCATTGATGGTGGCGAGGACCAGGAAGGTGGCTTCCATGATGAGCATCTGGCCGAAGAATGGTCGAGCCGGATTCAGAAACTGCGGAACGAATGCCACGAAAAACACAATGCTCTTCGGATTGAGCGCCGTAACGACATAAGCGTGGAGGAAAACCTTGAGCGATTTCCTTTCGGGCAAGTTGTCATTGTCCGCCATAGGCTCGGAAACGAGCGGCGCCCGCCAGAGTTTGATGCCGAGCCAGATCAGGTAGGCGCCGCCGATCCATTTCAGCACTGTGAACAGCGTCGCGGAGGCCGCGAGCACGGCCCCCAATCCGAATAGCGATGCAGTCATTGCCGTGAAGTCGCCGAGCGCAACGCCGCTTACGGTCGCGAGTGCCGTCTTGCGTCCATGGCCAAGTGCATAGGAAACAACGAGGAGTATCGTCGGACCCGGTATGGCCAGCATGATTGCAGACGCAGCGGCAAAAGCGAACCAAGCTTCGAGCGACATGGAATCTCCTCCTATTCCCTAGGGGAAAGCAAAGACACCATATTAACCCTCAGTCAATCATGCCGCTCGGTATTTCTGCCCAATCGTGTCCATCACTTCGGTGAACCACTTGGTGGAGACATCGAAGGCCTTGCCACCCTTGATGCGAGGGAACTCGATCGTCCGCAGCTTGCCGTTCTGCGCTTCGTCGTGGCCGGTGACGCCGGAAACCTTGTTGAGGGCGCTTTCGACAGCAAGGTCAGTCATGCTCTGAATCAGACGAAGGTCGTCGCCGTTTGCTGGGGCCGAACGCGCAAAGTAGCCTGACTTCTGCACGAGCGAGCGCTCGGCGTTGATGAGGCCCGCGAACTGCTTCTGGAACCAGCCACCGACATTGATCGTGTCGATCTTCACATGTCCGAACGCATCCCGCTTGATGGTATCGCCTGCCGCTTCGCGTTCCGCAACGATGGCATCAAGGCAGGCGCCTTCCGAAACGAAGACCGTGGCATGGCCCGTGCGGTCCATGACTTCCTTCAACCGGGCCGCTTCCGCGTTCAGATCGAATGCCATTTCGGGCAGGTAGACCGCGTCGACGCTCTTCATCTTGGCGTTCGTCATCAATCCATCGACATATTCATAGTTCTTGGTCCGCCGCAGATAGGCCTGGGCAGTGGCTGCCGTCAGCCAGCCGCAGTGGCGCCCCATGACCTCGTGGATAATCAGGGTGCGCGGCGCGGCGGTCTGCTCATTGCTGACATTGTCGAAGAAGTGTGCGCCAACTTCGGCTGCCGTCCATGCGCCGAGCGACTGGCGGATAGGGACGACGTCGTTGTCGACAGTCTTCGGCAATCCAACGACGGTCAGATTATAACCGTTGGCAGCGAGGTATGCCGCGAGATCAGCTGCCGTTGTATTCGTGTCGTCACCACCGATCGTGTGAAGGATAGTGATGCCATCGTTGGCAAGGCGTTCGGCGGCCACGCGCAGCGGATTTTCGCCTTCCTTGACGAGACCGCGCTTCACGCAATCGGCTGCATTGGTGAGCTTGACGCGGCTATTGCCGATCGGTGAGCCGCCATAGCGATGCAGAAGTGGCGCTTTTTCGCGCATGTCGGACGTGATCTTGATGCTGTCGCCGAGGAGCACGCCCTGGTAACCGGAGCGATAGGCGACGAGATCGATGTCGGGCGCCACATCGCTGTAACGTTCGATGAGTCCACCGACGGCGGAAGAGAGACAGGGTGCCAGGCCTCCAGCCGTGAGCATTGCGACTTTCTGTTTGGCCATGATCCCTCCATTACATCGTATCGGCGCTGGTGCGTGCTGCTTACCTAACGCATGGATGCGGCAGGGAAAGAGGCATGTAAAGTGTAGTTATTGTGAAAATGGTGCCTTCCTACGCCGCCTGACGTCAAAGGGGACCAGAAGCACTGATATAATCGTTTCAAGCTCGAGATGGCCGCCGCGATGGCTTGTGGAAATCGCAAGGTCACGCTGCTCGGCAGCAATGGTCCGTGGCACGCGCGCGATGCGAAGGCGCGTTTCTGACGCGACCATGAACGAATTGTGAAAAGTGTATTCGCCCCTAGGACCAAACGCCGCCTTGCAAAGGCAGGCATTATTTGGTCAAGGTGTTGACATCTATCAGCGGTGCGAGAGGCCTTATGTCCTTCTGGGAAAAACTACTGAATGCCATTGGTAACGCCGCGGGCAATGTGCTCTCGGCGGTGGTCGAGGCTATCAGGACGGTTTTCGAAGGCGACCCGGAGACGCGCCGGAAGGTTGCCTTCTCCGTTGCGATCATCGCTCTGTCGGCAAAGATGGCCAAGGCGGACGGAATCGTGAGCGAGAAGGAGGTGAATGCCTTCCGCGAAATCTTCGAGTTCCCTCCGGAGCAGGCAAAGAACGTCGCACGCCTCTATAATCTGGCACGTCAGGACGTTGCCGGTTACGAGGCCTATGCCGAGCGCCTTTCATCCCTGTGTGTGACATGTGCCGCCAATTGCCCAGTGCTAGAGGAGGTTCTGGACGGCCTCTTCCACATCGCCAAGGCGGACGGGCTCATCCATGAGAAGGAGCTCGCGTTCCTGCGTCATGTCGGCGAGATCTTCCATATGAACGACGATCGATTCGAACGGATTGCCGCGCGTCACGTCTCTATGGGCCGTGACCCCTACAAGGTGCTGGGCGTTTTGCCATCAGACGACTTCACGACAATCCGTCGCCGTTATCATGGTCTTGTCAGCGAACATCATCCGGATCGGCTGATTTCTCGCGGCGTGCCAGCTGAGTTCCACGCCATTGCCAACGAGCGTATGGCTGCGCTGAATGCAGCCTACGAGGCGATTGAGAAGGAACGCCGTGCAGCATGACCTCGTTTGAGGCCGACTACCGGAAAGCTATCGTTCGCCCTTCGCCCAATCACGGCGAGCGTGCGGGCGGGCGCAAGCCCGACATGATCCTCCTTCACTACACAGGCATGCCAACGCCGGACGGAGCGCTGGAGTGGCTCTGTCGTGAAGAAAGTCAGGTCTCGAGCCATTACTTCGTACGTGAAGACGGTGAGGTTCTTCAACTCGTGCCTGAGGCGCGCCGTGCCTGGCATGCGGGTAAAAGCTGGTGGCAGGGCGAGACCGATATCAACTCTTTGTCGATCGGGATCGAGATTGCCAATGCGGGCCATCCTGGCGGGTTGCCGGAGTATCCCCAAAAGCAAGTTCAGGCGGTCATCGAATTGTGTCGCGATTGCGGCCAACGTTGGTCCATCGCGCCGGAAAGGGTGCTAGGGCACTCCGATGTCGCACCGATTCGAAAGGTCGATCCGGGAGAAAAATTTCCCTGGAATGAACTTCATACGGCCGGTGTCGGGCACTGGGTGGAGCCCGCGGAGATTGCTGGTGGAAGATTTTTCCAACGTGGCGATCGCGGCCAGCCGGTCGAGGCGCTGCAGTCGATGCTCTCCCTCTACGGTTATGCGACTGAGATCACAGGCGAATTCTCCGATAAGACGGCGGGGGACGTCGAAGCCTTCCAGCGCCATTTCCGGCCGGCCCGCGTCGATGGAATTGCGGATTTTTCGACCATAGACACGCTGCACCGTCTGCTGGCGTCGCTCCCGCGTTACGCCGCATAAGTCGTACTTTTGAGCGGTGCTGATTTCCTGGATTTTGGGAGTCTACGGTATCGCCACATGATTTCCCTATTATCTCCTCATTGCGATGGTCTAACGCCAACCGTCGAACGGCGCCGCTTGTTTTGTTTGGGGTTCATAGCGGTTGTCAATTGAAACAAAAAGAATTGCTGCAGTATATCTAATATGTATCTGCCGCATATGGCCGGATTGTTATTGAAATTTCGATCCGGAAATTCTTTGGGTCGGAGTATTTAGACTGCATGAAGAAGATTATTTCTGCTGCAGTGTGCGCAAGCGCACTGTTGATGGGTATCAATTGCGCCTTTGCGGGCGAATGGGGCGCGAGGTCCCAGACAGTTCCTTTGAAGACCGTTGATCGGACCAGCGGTTACGCAATGCCGGATTTCACGGCTAACAAGTACTCTGCTCTCATTGTCAAATATGCAAACCAGTACAACGTGCCTGTCGAGCTTGCCCATGCGGTCGTGCGAGTGGAAAGCAATTTCAATCCCAATGCTCGCGGCAGTGCAGGCGAAGTCGGCCTCATGCAGATCAAGCCCGCCACTGCAAAGATGATGGGTTACGCCGGTACGAAGAAGGGCCTCTTCGATCCGGAGACAAACATCAAGTTTGGCATGAAATATTTGGCTGCCGCCCATGAGCTCGGCGGTGGGGCAACCTGCGACACGATCCTGAAATACAATGCCGGCCACGGCGCAACCCGCATGAATCCGGTCTCCAAAGCCTACTGCGGCAAGGTCTTGGCGATGCTTTACTGATCTTCCGAAAGTGCTTGTTCGAGAATCGTTTCGACCGGGCACTTAAGAATATGATTCCGCTTGGCGGCTGTGTTATCTGACCTCGAAACGAGGTGGCATATGGCAGTTGATTTCAAGGTGATCATCGTCGGACGCGGAATGATGGGCGCGGCTGCGGCCCGCCATCTTTCCGGGATGATCGAAGGTGTTGCGCTCATCGGCCCCGGTGAGCCAATCGAGCGCAAGAGTCATAGTGGCGTTTTTGCCAGCCACTATGACGAGGCCCGTATCACGCGGTCCTTCGACGACAATGTGATTTGGGCGACGCTGGCGGCTCGATCGCTCGATCGCTACAGCGACATTGAAGCAAAGAGCGGCATTTCCTTCTTCTCGGAGGTGGGTTGTCTGTTTGCCGGACCGCACGCACGACCGGGCGATCGATACCTTGGGCGGGCGTTGCAGGTAAGCGCAGCGCTCGATCTCAGCGTCGAAACGTTGTCACCAGCGGCATTGCATGAGCGCTTTCCTCAATTCTCGCTCAATCCCACCTTCAACGGCTATTTCGAAGCACGGCGCGCGGGCCACATCAATCCGCGCGCGTTGGTTCGGGCTCAAACCAAACTCGCTGAACAGGGCGGCGTGACGATCATCGATGCAACGGTTGCCTCGGTTCGCGATGAGGGCGCGTTCGTTGAGGTCCATGCAGGCGGGAAGCGTTACACGGCAGAGCGAGTGCTGGTCGCCGCGGGTGGCTTCAGCAATTTCAACGATCTCCTGCCTGATGCCATTGATATCAGGGTTGCTGCCCGCACGGTCGCCTTCTTCGAGCTTGGCGAGCGCGAGGTGGACATTTTCTCAAGTATGCCTTCGACGATCGTCTTCGGGGACCGCGACGAAGACCACGTCTATATCCTGCCGCCGGTGCGCTATCCCGACGGCAAGATCTATCTCAAGCTCGGCGGTGATCTGGAGACGCGCTCGTTCGAGACGCTCAATGATATCGGGGCGTGGTTTCGCTCTGATGGTGATCCGCTTGAACGAGATCTTCTCGTGTCTACGGCCCTGGAGCTGATGCCGGCCTTGGCCGGCTGTCCGACGACCTCCGCGCCATGTGCTGCAACGTTTACGAAAAGTGGATATCCGTATGTAGGCTATACGGGTTCGCCGCGGATCGCTGTTCTGGCCGGCGGCAACTTCGTTGCTGCGAAATCGTCGGATGAGCTTGGTCGACTGGGCGCCGTCATCATGACCAAAGGTTGGTTGGGCGCTGAGGACTTCGGAAGAGAGCTGACGCCAGTTTTCCGCTAGGCGCACGTTGCGGCATTGCGTGCGGGGGCGGCGATATTTCAGTGGTATTCGTCACAAGTCTCCGCTATGGGAGCCGTGCCAGCTGGCCGGGCAGCCGCGCTTTACCAATGCCGAAAGGCGGTAGGGTGAGGAAAGTCCGGGCTCCACGGAAACACGGTGCCGGATAACGTCCGGCGAGGGCGACCTCAGGGAAAGTGCCACAGAAAGCAAACCGCCTGCCTCGGCAGGTAAGGGTGAAAGGGTGGGGTAAGAGCCCACCGCATCTCCGGTAACGGCGATGGCAAGGTAAACCCCACCGGGAGCAAGACCGAATAGGGATGACGTGGTTGGCGCAAGCCTTCCGGCCGGTTTCCAGGTCAGTCATCCGGGTGGGTTGCGTGAGGCAGCGTGCGAACGCTGTCCCAGAGGAATGGCTGCCACGTTCCGGCCTCGGCCGGAGCCATACAGAACCCGGCTTACAGGCCAGCTGGCGAACTACCTTTGCGGTGAGGGTCGCGTGCGATTGCCCTTAATGGGCTGTCGGCGCCTTCGCGAGACATTCTTCGCACGTCGTGCTGCTGCGAGCGAGAATGGACCAGCGCTTGAATATCTTGCCGCAGGAATCGCATTGTATGTCGGCCGTCATGCCAGACTGCGATAGCGGAATACGCTTTTCCGGCTCAAAACGTCCGTAAAGAAGTCCCTTTAGTGTGAAGTTTGTCATAGTGTTACTCCACGGTTACTTATTTAGTCTTCCGTAATATGCGGCGGTGCCGAATTAATTCAATTCTCCGGCTCTTTATTATTTTGCATATGGCCATATCCGAAGGGGTTGGTTGCCTACTTCGAACTAGATAGCGGCAGCTACGCCTTCTTATGCAAAGTGCCGCAATCCCTGACCTGCGTGTGAGCCGGCCGTGCTTAAGGCGCTGTTTGAAATCGCCTATTCGGTTGTGCTGGTTTTAGGCGCCCACTGTCGTTGTGGGGGTGCAGGATGCCTTGCTGCTCGCCTCCTCGAAAGGGCGATCCTAACCCTTTGTTAAACTTAACAGCTTATAAATTTTCGATACTGCGCTCATCGTGAGACGGGCGTTTCCCATTGACGCCCATATGGTCCCATGTTATCCCATTTACGCACTGCGCAAGGGCAAGTAGGTGCCCACCAATCGCAAAGCCAAGGCGCCTTCCTTTTTGGAAGCGCCGGATGGAATTTTGTCCGTCCGGCTCGCGAAGTTGTGCCTGAATTTCGAGGTTCCGGGCTCCTGAGTTCTGTCCGGGCTCTTTCGGGAACGGATGTTTCGTGTCATGAGCCGCTTCCTTTCAAGCGCGACCAACAGAATCGATTCCAAGGGCAGGGTTTCCGTGCCGGCGGTTTTTCGATCCGTGCTGGCGCAGCGCAATGTTCAGGAGCTTTATTGCTTTCAGGACTTTGTGTTTCCGGCGATCAGCGTCGGCGGTCCGGATCTCCTGGAGAGGTTCGAGCGCCAGATTGCTGCGGAGGATCCGTTTTCGCCGGATGCGAACGAGATGTCGCTTCTCATCCACGGAGGCGGTATCTTCATGAAGCTCGATGCGGAAGGTCGGTTGATGGTCACGGATTTCATTCGCGACTTCACTGGCATCTCGGACGAAGTGGCCTTCGTCGGTCGGGCGGATCATTTTCAGCTGTGGCAGCCGCAGGCCTTTCAGGCGGCTCAGATGCAGGCACGAGGAGGGCGTCGGCTGGCGGGCGGGCGTTCCTAATAATACGAGGGAACGGAATGGCGGCGAATCCTGGCGGAGATTCAACTGATGCCGGTGGCGGACCGGTTCGCCACGTTCCGGTTCTTCTCAATGAGGTTCTTGCTGCGCTTGAGCCGCTGCCCGGCAAAGTCATTCTGGATGGTACCTTTGGGGCAGGTGGCTATACTTCTGCCATTTTGGACTTCGGTTCCGACGTGGTTGCGCTGGATCGCGATCCGACGGCTATCGAAGTCGGTCAGGCTCTTGTTGCGAGCAGCCAAGGTCGTCTGAAGCTCTTTCATTCGCAGTTTTCTCGTTTGGCAGAGTGTGCTCCACCCGATGGACTGGATGGGGTGGTCCTCGATATCGGTGTGTCGTCGATGCAGATCGATGAAGCAGATCGCGGTTTCTCCTTTCAGAAGAATGGTCCTCTCGACATGCGTATGTCGGCTGCAGGTGTCTCTGCCGCCGATGTCGTCAATCGTGCCAAGGTGGCGGACCTAATTCGCATCTTCCATTTTCTCGGAGAGGAAAGTCAGTCGCCGCGCATCGCCCACGCAATCGAAAGGCGGCGTGCCGAGAAGCCGTTCGAAACGACGCGTGATCTGGCGGGCCTTATCGAACTCGTCACGCCTCGCAAGATGAAGGACAAGATTCATCCCGCGACGCGCGTGTTTCAGGCGCTCAGGATTTTCGTCAATGATGAGCTCGGTGAACTGGCGCAGGCGCTGTTTGCCGCCGAGCGCGCGCTGAAGCCTGGCGGGCGTCTCGTTGTGGTTACCTTCCATTCCCTTGAAGACAGGATCGTCAAAACCTTCTTCTCCGACCGTGCCGGCAAGGCTTCCGGCTCTCGTCATCTGCCCGTCGCGCACGAGCGTGCCGCCACGTTCGAGCGGATCGGCAAGCCGATGGTTGCTGCGACCGAGGCAGAGGCGCAGGAAAACCCGCGGGCGCGCTCGGCGAAGCTGCGGGCCGGACTGCGGACTTCGGCGCCTGCCGAAGCGGCGGATGTTTCCATCTTCGGGCTGCCGAATCTGGCAAGTCTCGGAAAGCTCGGAGCCTGATATGCTGAGAACCTTGGACCTCATCCTGGTCGGTGTCATGACGGCCGCTGCCGCCGTAACCTATACAATCAAGCATCACGCAGAACTCAAGCTCGAGGAGGTTCATCGCCTCGAGGCGGAGATCAAACTCGAGAAGGACACGATCGATCTGTTGAAGGCCGATTGGGCCCTGCTGTCTCAGCCCAACAGGCTCGAGCGCCTCGTCAACAACTATAATGGCGAGCTCCAGCTGCAGCCGACGCCGTCCACCTCTCTCGTCCATGCCAGGGAGTTGCCGATGCTGAAGTCGCAGGTTCCTGTTCCCGACATTACCGAGGCTAAAGCCGGCGCTAAAGCGAAGCCGAAGGCAGTGGTGCCGCAACCCGAGGAAGAAGACCTGATGGCAACCGGATCGGTGGAGTAGAGATGTCTTTTCTTTCACGCATCATGGTATTGAAGAGCCAGGCGCATTTTTCCGCGGGTACGAATAACCGGCTCGGCGGCAACATGCCGATCGAAGGGTCGCGAAAGAAGAGGACGGGACAGGCCAAGAGCCGGGTTGGGCTGTTGATCATTGGATTTATCGGTGTCTATTGCGTGATCGGCGGGCGTCTCGTCGAATACGCGATCCGCGATCCCGAAGTGGTATCGAGCATCCTGCCGCCGGATCGTCTGATGGCGTCGCGCCCTGATATTCTGGACCGCAACGGCGAAGTGATGGCAACGGACATCCGTACGGTCTCGCTCTTTGCCGAACCGAACAAGGTCGTCGATACGGATGAGGCCGTGGAAAAGCTCGCCACCGTTCTGCCCGACCTCGACGTGAAAGGGACCTACAAGAAGCTCGCGAATCGAACATCCCACTTTGCCTGGCTGCGACGCCAGCTGACACCGAAGCAGCAGAGCCAGATCCTGGCGCTTGGCATTCCCGGCATCGGCTTCCGGCCTGAGAAGCGCCGCTTCTATCCGGGTGGTCCGACTGCCGCGCATATTCTCGGTTACGTCAACATCGACAACCGCGGCGTTGCCGGCATGGAAAAATACATCGACGATCAGGGACTTGCCGACCTTGCTTCAGTCGGCATGACAAGCGACCAACCACTCGAGCCAGTCCGCCTGTCAATCGACGTCCGAGTCCAGAACATCGTACGCGATGTCGTCGTCAACGCCGTTAAAAACTACGAAGCAAAGGGCGCCGGCGCCGTCATTCTCGATATTCACACGGGTGAGGTGCTTGGAATGGCATCGGCCCCGGATTTCGATCCTAACAACCCGTTGGAAGGTGCCAAGGAAGGCTGGCTCAACCGCATGTCGAACGGCACGTTCGAGATGGGGTCGACCTTCAAGACCTTCTCTCTCGCCATGGCGCTCGACACCGGCAAGGTCAGCCTCAACGATAGCTTCGATGCGACACAGCCGATCCGCATCGGCGGTTTCACCATTCACGACTTCCACGGTCAGCGCCGTTGGCTGACGCTGCCCGAGGTCTTCCAGTACTCGTCAAACGTCGGTACCGCCCGCATCATCGACATCGTCGGCATTGACGCTCAGAAAGATTATCTCACGAAGCTCGGCCTTTTGACCAAGATGAAAACCGAACTTCCCGAGGTGAAGATGCCGAGCCAGCCTAAGGTCTGGAAGAAGATCAACTCGGTGACGATTTCGTTCGGCCATGGTGTTTCCACCACGCCGCTGCAGACGGCGGTTGCAGGCGCCGCGCTCGTCAATGGCGGCAAGCTGATCGAGCCGACGTTCCTGCCGCGCAATCGTGAGCAGGCAGACGAAGTCGCTGAAGCGGTCGTCAAGAAAAGCACCAGCGACGATGTACGCTATCTCTTCAAGTTGAACGGCATCAAAGGCTCGGGCCGCAACGCAGATGTGCCCGGTTTCAACGTTGGTGGAAAGACCGGAACGGCCGACAAGGTCGTGAACGGCCGCTATGCGACAAACCTCAATTTCAATGCGTTCCTTGCGGCGTTCCCGATCGATGATCCCAAATACGTCGTGCTTACTTTCTGCGACGAGCCGCACAATGGTGAGAAGGGCCAGAACATTGCTGCGTACACTGCAGCCCCGATGGTGAAGAACATCATTGCCCGCGCAGCGCCAATTCTCGGTGTGGAACCCAAGTTCGGTGACGACGGATCGGCCATGTTGGTGTCTTATTAAGGCTGAATGAATGTCGGAGCCGATTCGCCAAGGGGGCGCGGCGGCTTGAGAAAGAAAAGTACATTCGATGAACTTGCGAGACATCGCCGGAAATGCATTTCCGGAACTTGAGGATCAATTGGCCGGGTCTGTCGGGGCGCTGGTGGTTTCGGGCATTTCACCCGACAGCCGCAGGATCGAACCCGGAATGGTATTTGTAGCCGTCGCCGGGACGAAGGCTGATGGAGCAGGCTTTATTGCGGATGCTGCGGGGCGTGGCGCGGTCGCTGCGGTCGCCTCCCATAGCATCGATGCTTCAATCCCGGTTCTCGTGGTCAAGGATTCGCGTCGTTTCCTGTCTGTCGCGGCTTCGCGCTTTTATGGAAGGCAGCCGGCAACAATGGTCGCGGTGACAGGCACGGCCGGCAAGACGTCGGTGGCCTCGTTCACGCGACAGATCTGGGCCTATGCCGGACATCCGGCCGCTATGATCGGCACGACGGGTGTGGTGTCGCCGACACGCAATGAATATGGTTCGCTGACGACGCCCGATCCGGTTTCGCTCCACAAGTTGCTGGCGGAACTCGCGGATGAGGGAGTTACACATGCCTCGATGGAGGCATCCAGCCATGGTCTCGACCAATGCCGCCTGGATGGCGTCAAACTCGCTGCCGCTGCGTTCACAAACCTTGGCCGCGATCATATGGACTATCATCCGACAATCGAAAGCTACATGGCCGCGAAAATGCGGCTGTTCGACACACTGCTTCCGAAGGGCGCACCGGCCGTCATCTTTGCCGATGATGCCTGGTCGGAGCAGGCCGTCGAGGCAGCTCGCCGTGCGGGGCACGACCTTCGCACTGTCGGCCGCAAGGGCGATTACCTGACGCTGAAGCGCGTTGAGCATTTCCGCCACAAACAGGTGGCTGAAATCCATGCCGACGGTGAGATCTTCGAGGTCGATATTCCTCTTGCCGGTGACTTCCAGGTGGCCAACGCGCTCGTGGCAGCGGGCCTTGCCATGTCGACCGGCGTGCCGGCAAAGGTCGCCATGGCGGCGCTTGAGAAGTTGCAGGGCGCATCCGGGCGCCTCGAATTGGTGGGCCACACCAAGGACGGTGCGCTTGCTTATGTTGACTATGCACACAAGCCGGACGCCCTCGCGAACGTTCTGGAGTCCGTTCGGCCGTTCACAACCGGCCGGGTGATCGTGGTATTTGGCTGCGGCGGCGACCGGGATCGCGGCAAGCGCCCGATCATGGGAGAAATCGCCTGCCGCCTGGCCGATGTGGTGATTGTTACCGACGATAATCCACGCTCGGAAGAGCCGTCGGCTATCCGCGCCGAAATCATGGCGGCCGCAGGCTGCGCAGCCGAAATCGGCGACCGAGCCGAGGCGATCCGAACGGCGGTTCAGATGCTGGCGTCTGGCGACACATTGATTGTTGCCGGGAAGGGACACGAGGAAGGGCAGACCATCGGGAGCGTCACCCTTCCGTTTTCGGATCATGCCGAATTGCGTAAGGCTTTGGAGGAGCTGAAACCGTGAACTGGCTTTGGACGACGGAAGACATGGTTGCCGCCATGGCAGGGCGGCCGTTTGGCACTTTGCCTGAGGGCATCACCGGTATTTCCATCGATAGCCGCTCCATTGCGCCCGGCGAAGCGTTCTTCGCCATCAAGGGCGACCGCGTTGACGGTCACGATTATGCGTCGATGGCAATGGCCAACGGGGCCGCTCTTCTCGTTGTCAACGAGGCGCGTCTTCCCGCCATGGGCCGGCTGACTGTTCCGATGATCGTCGTCGAGGATGTGCTGGAGGCGCTCGGTAAGCTGGGTCAAGCCTCTCGCGCTCGTTCGCGCGCCCAGATCATCGCCGTCACCGGCTCGGTCGGAAAGACGACCACCAAGGAGATGTTGCGGCGGGTTTTGTCCCCGTCGGGCAAAGTGCATGCCTCCGTCGCCTCCTTCAACAATCATTGGGGCGTACCTTTGACGCTCGCCCGGATGCCGCTCGATACGTATTTCGGCGTTTTCGAGGTGGGCATGAACCATCCGGACGAGATCCGCCCGCTGGTCAAGATGATCAAGCCGCATGTGGCGGTGATCACGACGATCGCGCCGGCTCACCTCGGAAATTTCAAGAGCATACGGGAGATCGCGGTCGCCAAGGCCGAGATTTTCGAAGGCGTCGTGCCGGGCGGCCAGGTCGTGCTCAATCGAGACAACGATCAGTTCAACTTCCTGGAGCGTACTGCGCAGGCTTGTGGCATCCAGCATATTCATTCCTTCGGTCAGCATGCGAAGGCAGAGTTTCGCCTGGCGGAATTCAATGGCTCCGACCAGAGTTCGACGCTGTGGATCACCATTGACGGTGAGACGAAGGAAGTCGCGATCGGAGCACCGGGCCGGCACATAGCGGAGAACGCGCTCGCCGCCCTTGGTGTCGTGAAGATCGTCGGCGCGGACATGCAGCAAGCGATCGGTGCACTTGCGACCCTGCAACCGGAAAAGGGCAGGGGTCGGCGGCATCGACTGGCAATCGACCGAGGCACCTTAACGGTGATCGACGAGAGCTATAACGCCAATCCTGCTTCGATGCGGGCGGCGATCGCTGTGCTGGCAAGCTCTGTTCCGACGGATGCCGGGCGCCGTGTCGCCGTGCTTGGCGACATGCTCGAGATGGGCGACTACGCGGAGAAAGTCCATTCGGACCTGGCGGGACCATTACTGGCTGCTGGTGTTGAGCATGTCTGGCTCGCTGGCCCTGAAATGGTTGCGCTGAAGCAATCGCTCCCCGAGAGCGTGCAGGTCATTCACTACGAAAAGACCGAAGAACTAGCAGAATATGTATTGAACGCTGTCGCGGCTGGCGACGTGCTGATGGTAAAATCGTCACTGGGCATAGGTTTCGGCAGGATTGTCGCCGCGCTCCTTGACAAGTTCCCGCCATTTGCCGACACGCAACGCGATTTTTGAGCGGGTAAACAAGGGGCCCTGAATGCTGATTTGGCTTGTCGAACTGTCGGAACACCTGAAATTCTTGAATCTGTTCAGGTACATTACCTTCCGTACGGGTGCCTCCCTGTTTACGTCCGCCCTAATCGTGTTCCTCTTCGGTCCGATGATCATCAACTCGCTGCGTATCCGCCAGGGCAAGGGTCAGCCTATCCGTGCCGATGGTCCGCAGACGCACTTCAAGAAGGCCGGTACGCCGACCATGGGCGGCTTGATGATCCTCGCCGGTATTGTGGGTTCGTCGCTGCTTTGGGCGGACCTTTCGAACGTTTACGTGGTTGCCACGCTGCTCGTGACCCTCGGTTTCGGCGCGATCGGCTTCTATGATGACTATCTGAAAGTCACCAAGCAGAGCCACAAGGGCTTCTCCGGCAAGGCGCGCCTCGGCATCGAATTCGTGATCGCCGGCATTGCTGTGTACTTCATGATGCGCACGGCGCTGGCATCCGGGATCGCGGGTTCGACATTCGGTTCGTCCGTTGCGTTTCCCTTCTTCAAGGATTTCATGATCAATCTCGGCATCATGTTTGTTGCCTTCGGCGGTTTCGTGATTGTTGGTGCCGGCAATGCGGTGAACCTGACCGATGGTCTCGATGGTCTTGCCATCGTGCCGGTGATGATTGCCGCTGCCTCCTTTGGCGTCATTGCCTACCTCGCCGGTAACGCTGTGTTTGCGAACTATCTGCAAATCAACTTTGTGCCCGGCACCGGCGAGTTGTCGGTGGTTCTCGGTGCCGTCATCGGTGCCGGTCTTGGATTCCTTTGGTTCAATGCGCCGCCCGCGGCTATCTTCATGGGCGACACCGGCTCGCTGGCGCTCGGCGGCACGATCGGCACGGTTGCGGTCGCTACCAAGCACGAGATCGTCATGGCCATCATCGGCGGTCTGTTCGTGATGGAAACACTCTCTGTCATCATCCAGGTCGGCTTTTTCAAGATGACCGGCCGGCGCGTCTTCCTGATGGCGCCGATCCATCACCATTTCGAAAAGAAGGGCTGGACGGAGAGCCAGGTGGTGATCCGCTTCTGGATCATCGCGGTCGGTCTCGCATTGCTTGGCCTGTCCACCCTGAAGCTGCGGTGAGGCGGCGATGATTCCCGTTACGACACTAGCAGGAAAGAAGGTCGCGCTGTTCGGGCTCGGCGGTTCCGGCTTTGCCACGGCGCGCGCTCTGAAGCTGGGCGGCGCCGACGTGACGGCATGGGATGATAACCCGGACAGCGTCATCAAAGCTGCTGCCGAGGGCATCCATACCGCTGATCTGCGCACGATCGACTGGAGTGTGCAGTCGCTCTTCGTGCTTTCGCCGGGCGTTCCCCTGACGCATCCGAAACCGCATTGGACGGTGGATCTCGCTCGTGCTGCAGGTGTGGATATCGTCGGCGACGTGGAGCTTTTTGTGCGGGAACGACGGGCGCATGCGCCGGATTGCCCGTTCATCGCTATAACCGGCACCAACGGCAAGTCGACGACGACGGCCTTGATCGCGCACATTCTAAAGTCCAGCGGACGCGACACACAGCTTGGCGGCAACATAGGTACGGCGGTGCTGACACTTGATCCGCCGAAGGATGGACGCTTCTACGTCGTCGAATGCTCGTCCTACCAGATCGATCTTGCACCGACACTCAATCCATCAGCCGGCATCCTGCTCAACCTGACGCCCGATCACCTCGATCGCCACGGAACGATGCAGCACTATGCCGACGTCAAGGAGCGTCTTGTTGCCGGAAGCGGCGTTGCGATCATTGGCGTGGACGACAGCCATTGCCAGATGATCGCTGATCGCATCGAGCGGGCAGGCGGCAAGGTTGCGAGGATTTCGCGGCGACACCCTCTCGCAGACGGCATCTACGCCGAGGGCACTAAGCTCATGCGGGCGGCCGCGGGCGCAGCGCTTCCGATCGCGGACCTTGATGGGATCCAGACACTACGCGGCAGCCACAACGCACAAAATGCCGCAGCTGCGGTTGCCGCATGTCTGGCTGTCGGGGTCGCCGAAGACGAAATTCGCGCTGGGCTCGCATCCTTCCCCGGCCTCAAGCATCGCATGCAGCCGATTGGACGTCGCGGCAACGCCATTTTCGTCAACGACTCGAAGGCCACCAACGCGGATGCGGCTGCTCCAGCGCTGTCGAGCTACGACCGCATCTACTGGATCGCCGGCGGGCTGCCGAAAGCCGGAGGCATCACGTCTCTGGCGGGGTTCTTCCCACACATCGCCAAGGCCTATCTGATCGGCGAAGCGGCCGCCGAATTTGCCGCGACGCTCGGCGAGGCGGTGCCATATGAAATCTCTGATACGTTGGAGCGCGCCGTAGCGCACGCTGCCGCAGACGCCGAAAAGGATCAGAGCGGCCCGTTGGCCGTGATGCTGTCCCCGGCTTGCGCAAGCTTCGACCAATATAAGAATTTTGAAGTCAGGGGCGATGCATTTGTCAGCCATGTGGCAGCGCTCGACGGAATCACCATGCTGATCGGTTCGGCAACAGGAGATAAATGACATGGTAAGCCGCGCGGAACGTGGGCCTCTGGCCGATTGGTTTTGGACCATCGACCGCTTTTTCCTGGCGATGTTCATCTTCCTGATGGGCATAGGCTTCATGTTGTCGTTTGCCGCGTCGCCCGCAGTTGCCGAACGCATCGGGCTGGAACCTTTCCATTTCGTGAAGCGACACGCGGCGTTCATGATCCCTTCGCTCGGCGTGATGATCGGGCTCTCCTTCCTGACGCCGCGTCAGGTACGACGCACTGCGATCATCCTTTTGATCGTCGCTCTCGCCATGATGCTGCTGGCATTGTTCTTTGGTATCGAGGTCAAAGGTTCACGGCGCTGGGTAACCTTGGCCGGCATCTCGATCCAGCCGTCCGAGTTCATGAAGCCGGCCTTTGTGGTGGTCTGCGCGTGGCTCTTTGCGGAGCATGCGCGCCAGCCTGAAATTCCGGGCAACCTGTTTGCCATCATTCTTTTCGGCATCGTCGCAGCACTTCTGGTCGCCCAGCCGGACCTTGGACAGACGATCCTGACGACGGCGGTGTGGGGCGGTATGTTCTTCATGGCCGGCATGCCATGGATATGGATCATCCTGCTTGGAGCAGGCGGCGCTGGCGGCCTCGTCGGCGCCTACTATGTGTTCCCGCACGTGGCGCTGCGTATCAACAAGTTCCTGACCGGCGAGGGTGACACCTTCCAGATCGACACGGCGCGCGAAGCTATCATCCGTGGCGACTGGTTTGGCCAGGGGCCGGGCGAGGGTATCGTCAAGCGGATCATTCCGGACGCGCACACCGACTTCATTTTCTCTGTGGCTGCCGAGGAGTTCGGCATCATCTTCTGCATGGCGCTTGTCGCGTTGTTTTCCGTCCTTGTGTTGCGGGGGCTCTCGCATGCCTACAGGGAGCGCAACGATTTCAACCGCTTTGCTGTCGCTGGTCTCGTGCTGCAGATCGGCATACAGTCGATCATCAACGTGGGCGTCAATCTCGAATTGCTGCCGGCAAAGGGTATGACGCTGCCGCTGATCTCCTACGGCGGTTCGTCCATGGTCGCTATCTGCGTCACCGCTGGGTTCATTCTCGCGTTGACGCGTCATAGGCCCGAAAAGCGTGCGCAGGACCGGAGCCTCTTCCGTGTCGCGCATGGCATGCCGGCGGAGTGAGAGTTCATGAGTAAAGGCATCGTCCTGCTTGCCGCGGGGGGAACCGGCGGCCATGTTTTTCCTGCTGAGGCCTTGGCCTACAAGCTGAAGGAACGCGGCTATTCCGTGCATCTTGTCACCGACAGCCGCGCTGAGCGCTATGCCGGCAAGTTTCCGGCCGATGAGATTCACGTCGTGCCGTCGGCGACGATCGGTTCCAAGAACCCGGTCGCAGTTGCGCGCTCGCTCTGGACGCTCTGGAGCGGCATGCGGGCAGCCAAGAAGCTCATCGCGCGCCTGAAGCCTGTCGTGGTTGTCGGCTTCGGAGGGTATCCGACGGTGCCTCCGTTGCTGGCTGCGACGCGTCTCGGCGTGCCCGCGATGGTTCACGAGCAGAATGCCGTGATGGGGCGCGCGAACAAGGCACTGGCAAGCCGCGTGCAGGCGATTGCCGGCGGCTTCCTGCCTGAAGGCGGTGGTCAGTTTCCGGACAAGACGGTGACGACAGGCAATCCGGTGCGCCCGGCAATCATCGATGCGGCAAAGATGCCGTATTCTCCATCCAATCCCGGCGAAGCTTTCAATCTCGTCGTCTTTGGCGGGAGCCAGGGCGCGCAGTATTTCTCCAAGGCGATGCCGACTGCCATCAGCTTACTTGAAGAGGGGCTTCGTGACCGCCTGCGCATTACCCAGCAGGTTCGGTCGGAAGACATGGGGATGATGAGCGCTTGCGTCGCTCAATTGAAGATGGCGGCTGACACAGCACCATTTTTCACCGATATGGCCGAACGACTTGCTGCCGCACATCTGGTCATCTGCCGGTCCGGCGCATCGACGGTTTCGGAGATCTCGGTGATTGGGCGACCGGCCGTGCTCGTACCCTATCCACATGCATTGGATCACGATCAGGCGGCGAATGCGGCAGCGCTTGCGGCGACAGGTGGCGCTAAGGTCATTCCGCAGGCGGAGCTGTCGCCCGAGAAGATCGCTTCGATCCTTACACATGCGATGAAAGACCCGGAAAAGCTTGCCCGGATGGCCGCTGCCGCGAAGCAGGCAGGCAAACCCGACGCTGCGAACTTGCTTGCCGACATGGTAGAGGCTATTGCGGCACGACGTACAATTGCAGAGTTCAAGGGGAAACGCGCATGAAAATGCCGAAGGCCATCGGCCTCGTTCATTTCATCGGTATCGGCGGCATCGGTATGAGCGGTATTGCCGAGGTACTCCACAATCTTGGCCATCGGGTGCAGGGATCGGACCAGGCCGACAGTGCGAATGTGCAACGTCTGCGTGACAAGGGCATCGAAGTTTTCGTCGGCCACAAGGCAGAAAACCTCGGTGACGCCGAAGTGGTAGTCGTCTCGACCGCGATCAAGAAGAACAATCCGGAGCTCGTCGCGGCGCGCGAAAAGCTGCTGCCAGTCGTACGCCGCGCGGAGATGCTTGCCGAACTGATGCGGTTCCGCAATGCGATCGCGATCGGCGGTACGCATGGCAAGACCACGACCACGTCGTTGGTGGCAACGTTGTTGGAGGCAGGCGGCCTCGACCCGACGGTGATCAATGGCGGCATCATCAATGCTTATGGCACCAATGCCCGCATGGGCGAGGGTGAGTGGATGGTGGTGGAAGCCGACGAGTCAGACGGCACTTTCCTGAAACTCCCTGCCGATGTTGCTGTTATCACCAACATCGATCCCGAACACCTCGACCACTACGGCAACTTCGACGCTGTGCGCGCTGCATTCCGGCAATTCGTGGAGAACGTGCCTTTCTACGGTTTCGGCGTGTTGTGCCTCGATCATCCGGAGGTCCAGGCGCTTGTTGGCCGTATCGAGGATCGCAAGATCGTTACCTACGGCGAGAATCCGCAGGCCGACGTGCGTTTCATGAATGTCCGTATCGATGGTCCGCGTTCGATCTTCGACGTTGAAATCCGTCGCCGGCGGACCGGACAGGTTATCAAGCTTGACAACCTGGTGATGCCGATGCCGGGGCGCCACAATATCTCCAATGCCACCGCGGCGATCGCTGTTGCAAACCGTCTCGGCATGTCGAGTGAGGATATTGCCAAAGGGCTTGCGTCCTTCGGTGGTGTCAAGCGCCGCTTCACGCTGACAGGCGAATGGAACGGTGTGCAGATTTTCGATGACTACGGTCACCATCCAGTCGAGATCAAGGCGGTGCTGCGGGCTGCGCGCGAGGCATGCAAGGGTCGCGTGATTGCGATCCATCAGCCGCATCGCTATTCGCGACTATCCAGTCTGTTCGAGGAATTCGCGTCCTGCTTCAACGATGCGGACAGCATTTTCCTTGCTCCTGTCTATGCGGCGGGTGAGGATCCCATCGAGGGCATGAACTCGGAGGCGCTTGTATCGAGGATCAAATCAGGCGGTCACCGCGATGCCCGCTTCCTTTCGTCCCCAGAGCTTTTGCCTGAAATGGTCGCAGAGATTGCAAAGCCGGGCGATTTTGTGGTTCTGTTGGGGGCTGGGAGTATCACGTACTGGGCGGCAGCGCTGCCCAAGCAATTGGAAAGCCTTTCGGGAATATCTGCATGAAACAGGTGAATGGGGAAAAGCTTCTTGCGTCGCTTGGCGACGGTGTAAAGGACATCCGTGGGAGGATCACACCGGATGCCCCGATGGACCGTGTTACGTGGTTCCATGCCGGCGGTCTGGCCGAGCTGATGTTCCAGCCGCACGACGAGGACGACCTGATCGCCTTCCTGAAGATTCTGCCGGAAGAGGTGCCGATCACGGTTGTGGGCGTCGGCTCCAATATTCTCGTGCGTGACGGCGGCATTCCTGGCGTCGTGCTGCGGCTTTCGGCCAAGGGCTTCGGCTCCGTCGAGCTGGCAGGCGAGAACCGCATCCGTGCGGGTGCGATCTGCCCGGACAAGCATGTCGCGGCCATGGCTATGGACAATGGAATTGGTGGCTTCCATTTCTATTACGGCATTCCCGGCAGCATCGGCGGTGCGGCGCGCATGAACGCCGGCGCCAACGGCGGGGAGACGCGCGAACGGCTCGTCGAAGTCACCGCTATCGACCGCAACGGCAATAGGCACCTTCTGTCGAACGCGGATATGGGTTATTCCTATCGCCATTCGTCGGTGCCCAGCGATCTCATTTTTACGTCTGTGCTTTTCGAGGGATACAGCGAGGATCGCGCCAAGATCCGTGCCGAGATGGACGCAGTGCGCAGCCACCGCGAGACGGTCCAGCCGATCCGCGAAAAGACCGGCGGTTCAACCTTCAAGAACCCGGAAGGACATTCCGCCTGGAAGGTCATCGACGAAGCGGGGTGCCGCGGGCTGGTTATCGGCGGCGCGCAGATGTCCTCGCTTCACTGCAACTTCATGATCAACATGGGGCAGGCGACGGGATATGATCTGGAAT
Organism: Hyphomicrobiales bacterium; assembly: GCA_900466605.1. Taxonomy (GTDB): domain Bacteria; phylum Pseudomonadota; class Alphaproteobacteria; order Rhizobiales; family Rhizobiaceae; genus Rhizobium. The sequence continues at coordinate 123,639 of UBMU01000003.1, read as the reverse complement.
ATCTCGGCGAACAGGTTCGCCGCGAAGTCTTCGAGAATTCCGGCATCAAGCTCGAGTGGGAAATCAAGCGTCTCGGCGTCTTTATGCCCGGACGCGAGGTTCGGCCTTTCCAGGGTGTAACCAGCGAGTAGTCTTCAGGCAAAGCGCTTGCTGAAGGCATTGGAGAAGGTTACGCCGCCCCTGTCGTCGCTGGCCTCGCCGATTGCTACATCCATCATGTTGCTTGTCACCCGGACAAGGCAGAAGCCGCCCATGAAGGCGGCTTTCGCTTTGAAGACGTTCAGGTTCCCGACCTGATAGGCCATCGGCGTGTCGTGCTCGTGGCCATGGAAAATACCGATTACGTTGTAGCCTTCGAGGGTTGCCAGAAGTTCCTGACGTTCTGATTCACCCCACCAATGGGGTGCACCGCTGCCGTTGGCATTGAATGTTGTCTTCTCCGGATCCCAGCGCTCCAATGAGAACGGATCCCACCCGTAGTGCTGGAAGATGACTACCGGGCGTCCATCGGAGGCGTAGGTCTTAAGATCACGCTTCATCCAATCAAGGCTGCTTGCGGCGCCTTTGGTATTGTCTCCACCGTAGCGCTGCGCCTGGATCAGGTGTAGACCGCCCCAGTTCCAGGAATAGTTGTCCGAGGCTTCGTCGTAATTGTCGACAGGCACCACTGGCTTGAAGAAGATGCTCGGCTTGTGGTTCATCTGCACATAGTCGCGCAGTTCGTCGCGATACCAGTCGACCTGAGGCGGGCGCCCGTCCTGATCGAGATCGTGATTGCCGAGGCCGACATAGACGGGAAAGTGCACATGATCGGCACCGCGTCCCTGCTGGTAGCGATGGGAAAACTGCAGCAGTTGCGACCCTTCCGCAAACTCTGCCGTTTGACCGCCACCGTCGTCCGTGACATCGCCACAGACGATGATGCCTTGCGGTCTTGAAATTGGCTGTCCGCCGAGCGACAGGCCGCTCGGTTTCCCGGCGATCTCCGTCGGCCACGTTCGGTGGTGAATGCTGTTAAGCGCAAGAATGTGGCGGAGCAGGTTCGCGTCGGTCTTGCCTTCTTCCTGGCAGTTCGGGCTTAGCCCGTCTCCGAACCGGCATGCATGGACGTCGTTGATGACAAGGAAGGTGACATCAGTGGGCGGGACACCGGCTGTACGTGCAATTGACGGCAGTGTCAGCGAGATTCCGGCGCTGAGCCCCTGTGTGAGCAATACTCGTCTTGTCAGCATCCGGCTCTCCTTGTTTTAGAAAATCTAGAAGCAAGGCGTTAACAGACAACAACAAAAAGGGCCGCGACAGTTGCCCGTCGCGGCCCTTCGAACTGCGCTATTTCGATGATCAGACTTCGTCGCGGCCGGAAGCCAGGATGCAGATCAACGTGATCACGGCAGAAAGGCCGAGATAGTAGCCGACATACTGCATACCATGGTTCGCCTGCAGCCAGGTGGCGATGTAGGGCGCGAGCGAAGCGCCGAAGATGCCGGCAAGGTTGAAGGTGATCGACGAGCCGGTGTAGCGCACGGCCGTCGGGAACGGAGCGGCAAGCGCCGTGCCGATCAGACCATAGGTCATGCCCATCAACGCCATGGCGACGATTGCGAAGACCACGATGCTGCCTTCGCCGCCGGTCATCAGGCCCGGGAGGAAGAACGAGAAGATGCCGATCAGTATCGTGGTGAGGATCAGCATTTCGCGACGTCCGAACCGTTCGGCGAGCTTGCCGACGATCGGTATGAAGATACCGAAGGCGACCGAACCGACGATCTGGATTTCGAGCGCGTCGAGGAACGGGATCTTCAGAACCTTGACGTTGTAGGACAGCAGGTAAGCCGAGCCGATGTAGAACAGCACGAAGGTCGCGAGCGCCACGAAAGTGCCGAGGAAAAGGCTGCGCTTGTGCTTGCGGAAGAGTTCGGCAACCGGGACTGCAACGCGCTCCTGCTTGTCGATCGCCTTCTGGAAGGCCGGCGTCTCGGTGATCGAAAGACGGACCCATAGGCCGATGACGATGAGCAGGATGGACGAGATGAACGGCACACGCCAGCCCCAGCTCAGAAGTGCTTCCTGAGACATGACCTGCAGCAGCAACCAGAAAATGCCGGAGGAGAGGAACAAACCGACCGGTGCGCCAAGCTGCGGGAACATACCGTACCAGCTACGCTTGCCTTCCGGCGCGTTCTCCGTTGCGAGCAGAACGGCACCGCCCCATTCGCCGCCGAGACCGAAGCCCTGGCCGAAACGGCAAAGTGCGAGCAACAGCGGTGCGAGGACGCCGATCGATTCGTAGGACGGCAGGAGGCCGATCACAACCGTCGAAATGCCCATGGTCAGCAGAGCGGCCACGAGTGTCGTCTTACGGCCGATCCTGTCGCCGAAATGGCCGAAGACCACGGCGCCAAGCGGGCGGGCGAAGAAGGCGATGGAGAAAGTTGCAAAGGACGCAAGCAACGCGGTCGTCGGGTCGCTGTTCGGGAAAAACAGCGTCGGGAAGACCAACACGGCTGCAGTTGCATATACGTAGAAATCGAAGAATTCGATCGTGGTGCCGACGAGGCTCGCGATCAGAACGCGCGCCGGCGAGTTGACTTGCGCACTGTTCGATGAAGCGGGAGTCGGCGATACTCTGGATATCGCGTCTGACATTTTCATTCCAATCGGGATTATGACTTTGCCTCGGGAGGCAGGCGGCTCTTAACGCAATTTTAATTCGGCGCAAATGGCCATCGCGTAACAAACGAAAAAAAGATTAGCAGGCTTCGCATTTTTCCGCCGCCCTGACGCTTGATGCGGATCTCTTGACCAGAATCAATATCTAGCGGAATCCTCATGAACGCTCAGGTTGAGCGCGGGAGGGGAATATGCAGAAAGGTCTTATTGCAGAGTTTCTTGGAACATTTGCTCGTATTCGGCGGGTGTGGCAGTGCCGTGCTGGCCGCAGCATTTCCCGAGCTAGGTATAGGTTTTGTTGGCGTCGCACTTGCATTTGGACTCACTGTCCTAACGATGGCCTTTGCTGTGGGCGGTATCTCCGGCGGGCATTTCAACCCGGCCGTTTCCGTCGCCTCGCGGTTGCGGGCAAGTTTCCGGTCGGCCTCGTGATTCCCTATATTGTCGTGCAGGTTCTTGGCGCGATTGTAGCTGCGGGCGTGCTTTACGTCGTTGCCAGCGGCAAAGCCGGTTTCGAGCTCGGCGGCTTTGCAGCGAATGGCTACGGCGAGCATTCGCCGGGTGGCTATTCGCTTCTTTCTGCGCTTGTTATTGAAGTCGTCCTGACGTCGTTCTTCGTCTTTATCATTCTTGGCTCGACGAGCAGCCGGGTTCCGGCAGGCTTTGCGCCGATTGCTATCGGTCTTGCGCTGACGTTGATTCACCTGGTTTCGATTCCGGTCACCAATACGTCGGTCAATCCCGCACGATCGACAGGGCAGGCGCTGTTCGTCGGCGGCTGGGCTTTACAGCAACTTTGGCTGTTCTGGGTCGCGCCTGTTGTGGGCGGTCCCGTCTGGACGTTAACGGATGAAGAAGCCCCGAAATGATGCGATTTCCTTATAGAAACCCACAAGGTATGCGCTGTGGTTTCGGGGTTTTCTGCATCTTGCGCGGCCTTGCCCCGGCAGTCGCCAGGGGCAAAAATTAACGAAAGTAAACACTTCATTAACCATAATCGGGCTCTAATGCACCTGCATCATCGAGCGAGATTCGGAAGAGAAACAAGCTTGGTGCAAGCGTCGAAACTCAATGTGCAGGTTATTTTTTGGGGGTGTTAATGAGTCGCAAGCATGTCGCTGTCCTGATGGGCGGGTTTTCCTCGGAGAGGCCGGTTAGCCTTTCGTCCGGGACGGCGTGCGCGGATGCTCTTGAGGCTGAGGGCTTTCAGGTGACGCGGATTGACGTCGATCGCGACGTGTCTGCGAAGCTTGCTGCGTTGCGGCCCGATGTCGTGTTCAATGCGCTGCATGGCCCCTTTGGCGAGGATGGCACTATCCAGGGTGTCCTCGAGTACCTCGAGATTCCCTACACGCATTCCGGCGTGCTGGCTTCGGCGCTGGCCATGGACAAGGAAAAGGCCAAGGGCGTTGCTGCCGCTGCCGGCATTCCTGTTGCCCAGTCTGAAGTGATCAATCGATTCGCCTTTCCGGCCGAGCATCCGATGAAGCCACCCTACGTCGTGAAGCCTGTGCGCGAAGGCTCCAGCTTCGGCGTGGTGATCGTGCAGGAGGATCAATCCCATCCGCCGCAGATCATCAGTTCTCCGGAGTGGCGCTACGGTGAACAGGTTCTGGTCGAGCGTTATATCCACGGTCGAGAGCTGACCTGTGGCGTCATGGGAGGGCAGGTGCTTGGCGTGACTGAAGTGGTGCCGCTCGGGCACGGCTTCTACGATTATGATGCCAAATATGTTGCGGGTGGATCGAAACATGTCATTCCGGCGGAAATTTCACCGAATATTTACCAAAAAATACAATCATTAGCGTTAAGGGCGCATCAAGCAATTGGTTGCCGTGGCGTCAGTCGTTCCGACTTTCGTTATGACGATCGCTTCTCCGAAGATGGCGAAATCATCTGGCTGGAAATCAATACTCAGCCGGGTATGACGCCAACCTCCCTGGTGCCCGAAATGGCCGGCCATGCCGGTTACTCGTTTGGTGAATTTCTCCGTTGGATGGTGGAGGACGCTTCTTGTTCTCGGTGACGGTCAAAAGAATTGGGCGCCCACGGCATGAGGTGGAGCCTTCGTATCCCGAGGGTGACGGTCGGCTGATTCTGCCTCGGCCGTTGCGCCGCGTCGTTCGCTTTCTCGTTAGTCTCGGAAGTGGCCGTATTCATATTCCTGCCCATGTCGGGACTGTTTCCGCCTTGGCCTTCTTTGCGGCAACGGGTCTCTATGGCATGTCGCTCGGTGGCCACACCGAAGCGGTCGCGCAGGCGACGACGACGGCTGCCGGATTTGCGATCGATGACGTGAAGGTGTCCGGTAACTCCGAGACCTCCGAAATCGAGATTCTGCAGTTGCTGGGGCTGGATGGTACGACCTCGCTCGTGGCGCTGGATGTTGATGCTGCGCGCCAGAAGATCGCCAAGCTTCCTTGGGTCGAGAATGTCGAGGTTCGGAAAATCTATCCGAAGACGATCGAGGTGAAGCTCAGGGAGCGTCAGGCCTATGCCATCTGGCAACATGGCCAGGAATTGTCTCTGGTGGAGAAGGGCGGTTCCGTGATCGCTCCGCTTCGCGACAACAAGTTCTCGCAGTTGCCGCTGGTGGTCGGTCGCGGTGCGGAGGTTGCGGCAACCTCGCTCGAGGCCGAGTTTGCAAAGTGGCCGGAGATCAAGGCGCGGGTGAAAGCCTATGTTTGGGTTTCTGGCCGTCGCTGGGATCTGCATATGGACAACGGCATTGCGGTGAAGCTGCCGGAAGACGACGTCGATCTGGCGTTGGCGCGGCTGTCGAAATTCATGAAGGAGCAGGATCTTCTGGAGCGCGATATCGCGGCCGTCGATCTGAGGCTTACGGACCGGACCGCAATTCAGTTGACGCCGGAAGCGATGGCGCGCCGGCAACTCGTACTTGATCAGCGGACCAAGGAATTGAAGAAGGCGGGGCAAAATATATGAGCTTGTTCGGTTCGTCCCATTTCGGATTGCCGCGCCTGAAGCCGCTTTCGTCTAAGCGGTCTCATGTCGTTTCGGTGCTAGACATCGGATCGACGAAGGTCGTCTGCATGATCGGCCGCTTGACGCCTCGCGAAGAAAGTCAGGTACTGCCCGGCCGTACGCACAACATTGAAATCATCGGGATCGGCCATCAGCGCTCGCGTGGTATCAAGACGGGTGCGATTTCCGACCTTGATGCGCTGGAAAGCGTGATTCGCCTTGCCGTCGATGCGGCGGAGCGCATGGCCGGTCTGACCGTCGAGAGCCTGATCGTCAATGTCACTGCAGGCCGTCTGACAAGCGATATCTACACTGCAACCATCGATCTCGGTGGTCAGGAAGTTGAGCTGAACGACCTCAAGAAGGTTCTGTCGGCAGCCTGCCAACAGTCGCTGCGCCAGGATCGAGCGGTGCTGCATTCGTTGGCGACCGGCTTCTCGTTGGATGGCGAACGCGGCATTCGCGATCCGCTGTCTATGTATGGTGACGTTCTCGGCGTCGATATGCACGTCGTCACCGCTGAGCGCACGGCGCTGAAGAATCTCGAGTTGAGCGTTAATCGCGCGCACCTCTCTGTTGAGGGAATCGTTGCAACACCGTACGCTTCGGGTCTGGCCGCTCTTGTTGATGATGAGGTCGAGCTTGGCTGCGCGGCGATCGACATGGGTGGCGGAACGACGACGATTTCGGTCTTTGCAGAGGGGAAGCTGGTGCACACGGATGCAGTCAGCCTCGGTGGCCATCACGTCACGACAGATCTGGCCCGCGGTCTTTCGACCCGGATCGAGGATGCCGAACGCCTCAAGGTTGTTCACGCTTCCGCAATGCCGAACTCATCGGACGAACGCGAACTGATCTCGATCCCGCCGATTGGCGAAGACGAACGCGATCTGCCGACGCAGGTGCCGCGTGCGCTGGTATCGCGCATCGTCAGCGCCCGTATCGAGGAAACGATGGAATTGATCCGCGACCGCATCCAGCGCTCGGGCTTTAGCCCGATCGTCGGCAAGCGCGTCGTGCTGACGGGTGGTGCGAGCCAGCTGACCGGCCTTGCCGAAGTTGCGCGTCGCATTCTTGCCCGCAACGTCAGAATCGGTCGTCCGATGGGCGTCTCGGGCCTGCCGACAGCAGCGAAGGGCCCAGCCTTTTCGACCGCCGTCGGTCTGATGATCTATCCGCAGGTCGCGGACCAGGAAACACATGCGTCACAGAGCGGTCTGCTCATGTCGCTTGGGGGAAATACCAGCCGCTTTGCCCGCATGGGGCAGTGGTTGAAAGAAAGCTTCTGACAATTGAGTGAATTGGCCGGCGTGGCGATGCGGCCATAAAGAGAAGGAACGGTAACATGACTATCAAGCTGCAAAAGCCGGATATCACTGAGCTTAAGCCGCGTATCACCGTGTTCGGTGTTGGCGGCGGCGGCGGCAACGCTGTCAACAACATGATCTCCGCGGGCCTCCAGGGTGTCGACTTTGTCGTTGCCAACACGGACGCCCAGGCTCTGACGATGACCAAGGCAGAGCGCATCATCCAGCTCGGCGCCAACGTCACCGAGGGCCTTGGTGCCGGTTCGCAGCCGGAAGTCGGCCGTGCGGCCGCTGAAGAGTGCATCGATGAAATCATCGATCACCTGAACGGCACGCACATGTGCTTCGTTACCGCCGGCATGGGCGGCGGCACGGGGACGGGCGCTGCTCCGGTTGTCGCTCAGGCAGCCCGGAACAAGGGTATCCTGACCGTCGGTGTTGTTACCAAGCCCTTCCACTTCGAAGGCGGTCGCCGTATGCGCCTGGCGGAAGCCGGCATCGAAGAGCTGCAGAAGTCGGTCGACACGCTGATCGTCATCCCGAACCAGAACCTCTTCCGCATCGCCAACGACAAGACGACGTTTGCCGACGCTTTCGCGATGGCTGACCAGGTTCTCTATTCGGGTGTTGCCTGCATTACCGACCTGATGGTGAAGGAAGGTCTCATCAACCTCGACTTCGCCGACGTCCGCTCGGTCATGCGCGAGATGGGCCGCGCGATGATGGGTACCGGCGAAGCATCCGGCCAGGGCCGCGCTATGCAGGCCGCTGAAGCTGCCATCGCCAACCCGCTGCTTGATGAAACCTCGATGAAGGGCGCACAGGGCCTGCTGATCTCCATCACCGGTGGTCGTGACCTGACACTCTTCGAAGTCGACGAAGCGGCTACCCGCATCCGTGAGGAAGTCGATCCGGACGCGAACATCATTCTCGGCGCGACGTTCGACGAATCGCTCGAAGGCATCATTCGCGTTTCCGTTGTTGCGACCGGTATCGACCGCGCCATCAACGCGGCGGCAGGCAAGACCTTCCAGCCCGCGGCCAAGCCGATCGTGCGTCCTTCCGCGGCCGTTGCTCAGGCGCCGGCCGCAGTTCAGCCTGCACCTGTCATGCAGCAGGCCCCCAAGCCAGTCGATTCGGTCGCACAGGCAATCCGCACGGCAGAGGCCGAAATGGAGCGTGAGCTCGAGATCCACGCTCCGCGGGCAGCTGCACCAGTGCAACAGCCGGCGATGCAGGAAAACTTCCGTCCGCAGAGCAAGATCTTTGCTGCTCCTGAGGCCGCTCCGATCATTCGTCCAGCCCCGGTACAGCAGGCTCCGGTTCATGCACCGGTCATCAGCCAGCCGGCTCCGCAGCCGGCTATGAGCCAGCCGGCTCCTGTCATGCAGCAGCCAATGGCTGCTCAGCAGGCCGTTCGCATGCCGAAGGTGGAAGACTTTCCACCGGTAGTGCAGGCAGAGATCGATCATCGCTCGCAGCCGGCAGCCCCGTCTCATGCCCACGAAGAGCGTGGTCCGATGGGTCTCCTGAAGCGGATCACCAACTCGCTTGGTCGCCGCGAGGAGGAGGTTGCTCCGGAAATGACGTCTGCTCCTGCCGCTGCATCGCAGCAGCGTCGCCCGCTTTCTCCGGAGGCGAGCCTCTACGCACCGCGCCGCGGAAATCTCGACGATCAGGGCCGCAGCGTTCCGCAGGCTCGCATGATGCAGGAAGACGATCAGCTCGAAATTCCGGCATTCCTTCGCCGCCAGTCGAACTGAGCTACAGACAGAATCGCCACAATGATGCCCGGGAGTACGCTCCCGGGCATCGCTATTTCAGGACATGGAATCTGGTGCCAATTGCCCTGTTATTTCAAAGGCATGATTTCGTAACAATGCGAAAGAAACAGTGATTTGGATTGGAACCCGGGCGCACGTATGTATGTGGTCAAGAAACCGTGTTCTCGCGCTTTATGGCGAGACTTCGACGGAGCGAAATGAACCCTGGCAGATGGTTCGGTATGTTAGCCGAGGCTGATCACCAGGGATAATAAAGGCAAAATTTATGGTTATTGGCATGTTGGGTTTTCAAACGACGGTATCACGTCCGATCACGCTTTCGGGCATCGGCGTTCATTCCGGTGCTGACGTTTCGATTACCTTCAACCCGGCAGAAGCTGACTCTGGCGTCGTCTTCAATCGCATGCATGAGAACGGCGAGGTTTCCGAATATCGTGCCGTGTCTTCGCAGGTCGGCAATACGGATCTCTGCACGGTTCTTGGGTTCTCGGCGGCGCGCTCTGTCGCGACGATCGAGCATGTCATGGCTGCTGTCTATGCACTTGGTCTCGACAACGTCTTGATCGAGGTTCATGGCGCGGAAATGCCGATCATGGATGGCAGCTCGATGCCTTTCATCGAAGCGATCGAGCAGGTTGGCCTGGTATCACTCGGTGTCAAGCGTCGGTACATCCGTATCACCAAGCCGGTTCGAATCGAACATGGCGGCTCGTGGAGCGAGTTCCGTCCGTATGACGGCACGCGCTTCGAGGTCGAGATCGATTTCGATTGCCCGCTGATCGGCCGGCAGAAGTGGGAAGGCGATATGACGGCTGCGACGTTCAAGTCTGAGCTGTCGCGTGCGCGCACCTTCGGCTTCATGCGGGATGTCGAGCGTCTTTGGGCCTCCGGCCATGCGCTTGGTTCCTCGCTCGAGAATTCGGTCGTCATCTCCGATGACAACACTGTTATCAACGTCGAGGGTCTGCGATACGCCAAGGATGAGTTCGTGCGCCACAAGGCACTCGATGCCGTAGGCGATCTCGCGCTCGCTGGCGCTCCGTTTATCGGCTGCTACCGTTCCTATCGCGGCGGTCACAAGATGAATGCCAATGCTCTTAAGGCGCTGCTCAGCGATCCGACCGCCTACGAGGTGGTCGAGACGTCTGCTCCGCGTCAGCGGGTTGCTCCTCGGGATTTCATCCGGGTCAACGCGCCGGAATTTGCTCCCTGGTCGGCATGACCTCCATCGCATTTTTTAGGCCAGGGCCGCCTCCTTCGGGAGGCGGTTTCTTTATGTACGCGAGTCTCCGGTGATTCCCCGATAGATGTTTTGCCGCAGATGTTTAGCGGCTATAGTTCAGCTTTCATCGTGCAAAACAGGCGATTATCGACTGCATCGCCACAAAAATGCGTTAATGCTTCATCATTGCGTTGCTCTGGCTCCACATTTGTGGCTAGAAACGCCAGCAAGGCGTGGCTGCCGTTGAGGGATGGCGGCGTTGGGATTGTTCCGATGGGTTATGCAGGGTCTGAAAGTATGATGAAGACAGCGCGCGCTTTGTTCGCATCGCTCTTGGTGCTGAGCGCAGGCGCCTTAGTTTCCGGATGCCAGTCGGACCCCGATATCGATATCACCAAGCTCGGCGTCGAGAGCGATCCGCCGGATGTTCTCTACACCCAGGGCCTTGCCAACATGAAGGCCGGCAACATGGCCGAAGCGTCGCGCAAGTTCGACGCAATCGACCGTGAGAATCCGTTCTCGGAATGGGCGCGCAAGGCTCTCGTGATGAGCACTTTCGTCAAGTATCGCCAGGGCCGACTCGACGATGCCCTTGCCTCCGGCAACCGCTACATGGCGCAGTATCCGAAGTCCAAGGATGCGCCATACGTCCAGTACCTGATCGGCCTGACCTATTCGAAGCAGATCGTCGACGTCACGCAGGATCAGCGAGCGGCGGCAAAGACCGTCGAAGCAATGCAGGCAGTAATCGACAACTATCCGGACTCCGAATACGTCGACGACGCGCAGGCGAAAATCCGCTTCGCACGCGACCAGATCGCCGGCAAGGAAATGCAGGTCGGCCGCTACTATATGGAGCGGAAGGAATATCTCGCCGCGATCTCGCGTTTCCGCACGGTCGTCGAGAAGTATCCGAATACCAACCAGATCGAAGAAGCGCTCGCCCGGCTTGTCGAAGCCTACTACGCAATGGGTATCGTCGAAGAGGCGCAGACTGCCGCCGCTGTTCTCGGCCACAACTATCCGGACAGCCAGTGGTATGCGGACTCCTACAAGCTCCTGAAGAGTGGTGGCACCGAGCCGCGTGAAAATCCCGGCTCGTGGATTGCTGCTGCAGGCAAGAAACTTCTGCTCGGTTCCTGAGGCCCAATGCTGATCCAGCTTTCGATCCGCGATATCGTTCTGATCGAGCGGCTGGATCTTGCCTTCGAGACCGGCCTATCCGTGCTGACCGGTGAGACGGGTGCTGGCAAATCCATCCTGCTCGATAGCCTGTCGCTCGCCCTTGGAGGGCGTGGCGATGGCGGTCTCGTTCGCCATGGCGAAGACAAGGGGCAAGTGACTGCTGTCTTCGATATCGGGCTGGATCATGGTGCCCGCAGACTGCTGCGCGAAAATGGTATCGATGATGATGGTGATTTGATCTTCCGCCGTGTCCAAAACGCGGATGGCCGTACCAAAGCCTATGTCAATGACCAACCTCTCAGCGTTCAATTGATGCGCCAGGCAGGACAGATGCTCGTCGAGATTCACGGCCAGCACGATGACCGCGCACTCGTGGATACGCATGCCCATCGCATCCTTCTCGACGCCTTCGCGGGCGCAAACGAAGACGCTGCGGCCGTTTCCAACCTATACCGCATCTGGCGCGATACCGAGCGGACGCTGAAAAAGCAGCGCGAGAAGGTGGAGAGTGCTGCCCGCGAGGCAGACTATCTGCGCGCTTCCGTCGAGGAACTGGAAAAGCTTTCGCCTATGGACGGCGAGGAGGACGAACTAGCCGACCGCCGCCAGGTGATGATGAAGGCCGAGCGAATCGCGGGCGATATTGCCGAGGCTTCGGAGTTCCTCAACGGCAATGCTTCGCCCGTGCCGCATATCGCCTCGCTCGTGCGCCGCCTGGAGCGAAAGAGCCACGAGGCGCCGGGACTGCTTGAAGACACGGTGGCGCTTCTGGATGCTGCGCTGGACCAGCTTTCCAACGCCCAGATGGAGGTCGAGACCGCGCTCAGGAAAACGGAATACGACCCGAAGGAGCTGGAGCGTGTTGAGGAACGTCTGTTTGCCTTGCGCGCTGCCTCCCGCAAATACGCTGTTCCGGTGACAGAATTGCCGGCCCTGGCGGTCCGCATGATCAGCGATCTTGCCGACGTCGACGCTGGCGAGGAAAACCTTGCCAAGCTCGAAGCCGAGGTCGCTGTTGCCAAGGCCAGCTACGACGCGGCAGCACGCACGCTTTCCGACAAACGTCATCATGCTGGGGACGCGTTGGCTGCGGCCGTCATGGCAGAATTGCCGGCACTGAAGCTTGAGCGGGCACGGTTTATGGTGGAAATCACCACCAATCCCGAAGATGCGACCTCAGAAGGCATCGATGTCGTGGAATTTCATGTCCAGACCAACCCAGGAACGCGGCCGGGCTCGATCATGAAGGTGGCATCCGGCGGCGAGCTTTCGCGGTTCCTGCTGGCTCTGAAGGTGGCACTTGCCGACCGCGGTTCGGCGCCGACGCTCGTCTTCGACGAAATCGACACAGGCGTCGGTGGGGCGGTGGCTGATGCGATAGGGCAGCGGCTGAAGCGGCTTTCCGATCGTGTGCAGGTCCTTTCGGTCACGCACGCGCCGCAGGTGGCAGCTCGAGCGGCAACGCATCTGCTGATCTCCAAGGGACCGGCCGCCGAAGGTTCCGAGAAGATTGCGACCCGCGTCGCGACGATGGCGCCTGGCGATCGAACGGAAGAAATCGCGCGTATGCTGGCGGGGGCCTCGGTGACGGAAGAGGCGAGGGCGGCTGCTGCTCGGCTACTGGCCGGGAACGGCTGATCTAGAAATCGCCGAATTGGGGAGAGGCGTCGGAGATGATGTCTCGCTCTCTTTCAATCCATGCATTTTGCTCTAAAACGACTCCAGATTTCGTGGAGCGAGAGCCGTATGTCGACCGAGACCATAGCCGTTGATGCCCTGACGATCGAAGATGCTGCCGCCGAACTCGCGCGGCTCGCGAAGGAGATCGCCCGCAACGACGAGCTTTATCACGGTGAGGACCGGCCGGCGATTTCCGACGCTGACTACGATGCGCTGAAACGGCGCAACGACGCGATAGAGGCGCGCTTTCCGGAGCTCATCCGCGAGGATAGTCCATCGCGGCGTGTCGGTTCCGCGCCATCGGTGACCTTCGCTCCCGTTGTGCATGCGCGACCGATGTTGTCACTCGACAATACGTTCTCGCAGGAGGACGTTCAGGACTTCGTGGCGAGCGTCTACCGTTTTCTCGGTCGTCTGCCGGACCAGTCGATCGCCTTTACGGCCGAGCCGAAGATCGATGGCCTCTCCATGTCGATCCGCTATGAGAACGGCAGGATGGTGAGCGCGGCAACGCGCGGCGACGGCACGACCGGCGAAAATGTTACGGCCAACATCCGTACAATCAAAGAGATTCCGCAGACACTGCCCGCGGGGGCGCCTTCGATCGTCGAGGTGCGCGGCGAGGTCTACATGGCCAAGAGCGACTTCCTTGCGCTCAACAAGCAGATGGAAGCCGAGGGCAAGCAGACCTACGTGAACCCCCGCAACACCGCCTCAGGCTCGCTTCGCCAGCTCGATCCGAAGATCACGGCGAGCCGCAAGCTGAAGTTCTTCGCCTACGCCTGGGGCGATATGTCCGACATGCCCTCCGATACGCAGTTCGGCATGGTCGAAGTGTTCAAAAGCTGGGGTTTTCCAGTCAATCCGCTCATGAAGAGGCTGAATTCCGTTGCCGATATCCTGGCGCATTACGACGAGATCGGACTGAAGCGACCGGACCTCGACTACGATATCGACGGCGTCGTTTACAAGGTCGACAGCCTTGAGCTGCAGGCCCGCCTGGGCTTTCGTTCTCGCAGCCCGCGCTGGGCCACAGCGCACAAGTTCCCGGCCGAGCAAGCGTTCACGACTGTCGAGAACATTGACATCCAGGTCGGCCGCACCGGCGCGCTGACCCCGGTTGCACGGCTGACGCCGATCACGGTCGGCGGCGTCGTCGTGACCAATGCAACGCTGCACAACGCCGATTACATCGAAGGCATCGGAAATTCGGGCGAACGCATCCGCGAGGCGGGGCACGATATCCGGGTGGGTGACACGGTCATCGTGCAGCGCGCGGGCGATGTTATCCCGCAGGTGCTCGACGTCGTCCTGGAGAAGCGGCCCACAGAGGCAACGCGCTATGAATTCCCCCAGAAGTGCCCGGTATGCGGCAGTCACGCGGTCCGGGAGAAGAATGAGAAGACAGGCAAGCTTGATTCGGTCACGCGCTGCACCGGCGGATTCATCTGCCGTGCGCAGGCCACCGAGCATCTGAAGCACTTCGTCTCTCGCAACGCCTTCGACATCGAGGGCCTGGGATCGAAGCAGGTCGATTTCTTCTTTGAAAGCGACGATCCTGCGCTGCAGATACGCACGGCGCCCGACATCTTCACTCTGGAGAAGCGGCAGGCGAACTCGCTTACCAAGCTCGAGAATATCGAAGGCTTCGGTAAGGTCAGTGTCGGCAAGCTTTATGCGGCGATCAACGAGCGGCGGAACATTGCGCTGCATCGCTTCATCTATGCGCTCGGCATCCGCCACGTCGGCGAAACGACTGCTAAGCTTCTGGCGCGGTCCTACGGGACCTACGCTGATTTCGAAGTTGCGATGAAGGCAGCCGCGCCGCTTTCCGACGATGCCTGGAATGATCTCAATGTCATCGAAGGCATCGGCGAGATCATGGCGCGCGCCATCGTCGAGTTCTACAAGGAGCCTCGCAATGTAGAGGTGATCTCGCGCCTGCTTGCCGAGTTGAATGACGGGACACCTTTGCCGGCAGAGCAGGTCGTCGCTTCAAACAGCCCGGTCGCGGGCAAGACTGTCGTTTTCACCGGCTCGCTGGAGAAGTTCACTCGCGACGAGGCCAAGGCGCGGGCTGAGAGCCTTGGCGCCAAGGTTGCCGGTTCGGTGTCGAAGAAGACCGACATCGTCGTTGCGGGACCGGGTGCAGGTTCCAAGCTTGACAAGGCGCGCGAACTCGGCGTTCAGACCATGGACGAGGACGAGTGGCTGGCGCTGATCAGCGGGTGAGTTGTTTTCGCGCGAATAAGAGGTGATCGGCGTTCGTGCCGATCACCTCTTCGCTTCACACTCTCAGCCGGCCCATCGCATAGGCGTCGACGTATTCC
The DNA here is from genome assembly GCA_900466605.1 of Hyphomicrobiales bacterium. GTDB lineage: Bacteria > Pseudomonadota > Alphaproteobacteria > Rhizobiales > Rhizobiaceae > Rhizobium. Next base: position 108,476 of record UBMU01000003.1, on the reverse strand, counting down.
CCCGCCCGGAAGCCAAAAGATCTGAGCAGCCCTTCTTCTTCGAAGCCGAACCTGCGGTAGAGGCCGATGGCGACCCTGTTGTCCGTGTAGACGGTCAGTTCCAGTCGCCTGATGTCGAGCCAGTCATCGGCGGCCTCGATCATGGCGGCAAGCAGCCTGGTTCCGAAGCCGCGGCCGACGAAGTCGTCGTGTACGCCCATGCCGATGCTGGCAGCGTGCTGGCGGCGGCCGGTGAAGCGGTTAAGACCGCCATTGGCAACGATCTTGCCGTCCAGCGTCACGACGAGGTTGAGCGCGTCGGGTGAGGGGGCTTCCATGCGTCTACGCACCTCTGCCACGGACTGATAGGGCGGGCGCAACGTGCCGGCGCGGTAGCCCGGCAGGTTGAGCAACGCCGTCACTTCCTCGGCGTCGGATGGGAGCACAGCGCGTACGAGGATGTCTCCGGCTGGTGACGCTCGTTCGTTCGGTGGTTTTTCGAGGTTTCCGGTCATGTCAGGTTCTCCATTCAATGAAGGAGGAGAGCCGGACCTAAAACCCTGCTCGCCTCGGCAGGGTTCTCGGGATGATCGCTATGCTGTCAACGCAGCATCGCGCCCGCGCACCCTTGAAGGGGTGTCGTGATATGAAGCGTCATCATGGTTGCGCCAGCGATCATCGGATCAGGTTGCTGCATGTCGCTAATTCCGTCAACCGTTCCGTGCAATTTGCCTTGGCGATGACACGCGGCTATGGCTGGAGCAGAAGACGAATCGGAGTTCTCCAGCTTGAAGACCATCGCAATCGATTTCGAAACGGCCAACGAACAACGCGCCAGCGCCTGTTCGGTCGGGCTGGCATGGATCGAGGACGGCAAGGTCACGCGTGTCGAGGAGCGGCTGATCCGCCCGAAGGACATGCGGTTTTCCCGCATGAACATTGCTGTGCACGGCATTCGGCCGGAACATGTGGAGGATGCGCCGGAGTTTCCCGAGGTGATGGACGAATTCCATGACGATTTTCGCGGCGCAACCATGATCGCCCACAATGCGGCTTTCGATTTCAGCGTTTGGCGCTCGAGCCTCGATCTCTATCGCCAATCCTATCCCGAACTCACCTATCTCTGCAGCCTGAAGATGGCACAGCGAATCTGGCCGCATTTTCTGTCGCATCGGCTGAACATGATCGCGGATCATCTTGGTCTGCGCTTTGCTCATCACAATGCTGCTGAAGACGCTGCCGTCTGCGCACATGCCGCGATTGCGATGGCAAAGGCGGTTGGGGCCACAGCGGTAAACGCCATTCCGGCTCTGATCGGCATGAAGCCGGGAAAGCTGATGCCGGAGGGCTACGAGGCCTGCACCTGTCGGAAGGCGTAGTGGCTTCCTTGTAAAGGCATCCGCCACACTTACCTTAGACGTGGATGTAAATCAGGGAATCGTCATGTCCAGAAGAAGCTGCATTGCGCTCGCCACCGCCTCGCTCATCGGGCTTTGCGCCGGCACGGCATCCGCTGACCAGGTCGGCAAGGTCGGGGTCGACTGGACCGGCAACGACATTATCATCGACGCGGTGGCCGACCCGCAAGTGAAGGGTGTCACCTGCCACGTCACCTATTTCGACCGAAGCGTCATCGACCGCGTGAAGAACGGCAACTGGTTCGAGGATCCCTCCAACAACTCTATTTCCTGCCGTCAGACGGGGCAGATCGAGATTGGCGACATCGACCTTTCGAAGGGTGGCGACGAGGTGTTCAAGACAGGCATGTCGTTGATCTGGAAGAAACTGGTCGTAAACCGGATCTACGACAAGGAGAATGATACGCTGATCTATCTCGCGCATTCTCGCGAATTGACCGATGGATCAGCCAAGATGGCAATCTCGACGATCCCGCTCTATGGCCAGAACGTCACCTGGAAGAACGGTAAGCCGCAATAGGTCCTCGGCCTTTCGGATGGAATTCGGCGGCAGGCGCAGGTATGGTCCGACGCGGGAGGTAAATTGAAGAGGACGCTCGATGCCAAGCCTGACGCGGATCGCCAACCAATATCTGACGGTAGATGTTTCCTCTCTCGGGTCAGAGATGCAGACGCTTGCGACCAGCGATGGTAGGTCTTGGCTGTGGAACGGCGATGCGGCTTTCTGGAGCGGGCGTTCGCCCGTGCTCTTTCCAATCGTAGGCAAAGCGCCGGATGACTTGTTGGCAATTGGCGGCCAGACCTATTCTATTGGGCAGCACGGCTTTGCACGCCGGACGGAGTTTGCCCTTGCATCCGCCAGCGCGACGACGTGCCGGTACGAGCTTGCATCGTCGCCTGCGACAAAGGCCGTCTTTCCTTTCGACTTCCTGTTGGCAGTGGAGCACACGCTTGATCGGCGGGCACTGACCGTCGCCGCCGAAGTCACCAATCGCGACCAGCGGCCGATGCCGTTTGGGTTCGGCTTTCATCCCGCCTTCGTCTGGCCGCTGCCGGGTGCGGTCGGGCAGGACCATGTCATAACGCTCGACAACCACGGCGAACCCGGTTTGGTGCGATTGGACGGGGGCCTGATTTCGGCTTCAAGGCTGGCGTCCCCATTCAAGGCGGGACGGCTTGTTCTCGACCACGGCATGTTCGAGCAGGATGCCATGATCTTTCCCGAAGGCGCGGGGAAGGGGCTGCGCTACGGCGTCGAGGGCGGGCCGACGATGCATTTCAGCTTTGAGAATCTGCCCAATCTGGCGCTCTGGCAGAAGCCTGGTGCGCCGTTCATCTGCGTCGAACCATGGCATGGGATGGCTGCTGAAAAGGACGGTTCAAAGGAGCTTGCAGAGCGCCCGTACAGCCTGACATTGCCTCCCGGGGAGATCAGCCGTTTCGCGTTCACGGTCGAGATCGTCGAGTAGTTGGGCTCTGCAGGATAGCCGTACGAGCCACAGCTAGGGACGGCTTTTGTGATGGGCCGGCAGGTCGTCGCAGATGACATCCCAGGATAACTTCTCCGATGTCCAGACGTGAAAGGTCGGGTGATACGCATTCGGATCGTCAAGGCTGACCGTCATGACGTCGATCAAATCCGGATCCGCCTCGTTGTGGTAGCCGAGTGGGGAACCGCATGAGCCGCAAAACGTCCGTACGACGCCTTTGGAGGAGGCGAAGGCTCGCGGAGCCCCTTGTTCGTAAATCAGCGTTCGTACCGGAAAGGTGACGAATGGCAGTGTGGGCGCCGAAGCAACCCTTCGGCACGTCTGGCAGTGGCAGATGCCGCTCGCCAACGGCGCCTCGTCAATCCTGTAACGTATCGCCCCGCAGATGCATCCTCCGGTGTAGCGTGTCTTCGTCTCATTCATCGTGCTACCCCATTCCATCTCCAACGACCGGTCAAACGCTTGCCTTCGCCTTTTTGTTCACAGCGGGCCTGCAAATGCGGCGAGGGGAATGCCGGCATAAGAAAACCGCTCGCAACGATCTGCTGCGAGCGGTTTTGAGATCTCGCTGGGTGCGAGTTTTGGTGGACCTAGCTTGTCCCGTTAGGCCGCCTGCGCCAGCTCGTCGGCGATGACCGTGTCGAGGTTCAGGAAGCAGACCATCGTCTTCTCGAGCGCCACGATGCCGCGGCAGAAGGCGCGCTGCGTTTCCGGGATGATCTCCGGGGCCGGCTGCAGGTCTTCGCTCTTGATGGTCATCATGTCGGAGACCTGCTCGACCAGCAGGCCGACCAGCTTGCCGGCGATGTCGGTGACGATGATGGCCGAACGCTCGGACGGCTCGGTCATCTTCATGCCGAGGCGGCAGGCCATGTCGATAACAGGGATCACCGCGCCGCGCAGGTTGATGAGGCCGAGGACGTAAGGCGGCGTGTGCGGCATTGGCGTCACAGGCGCCCAGCCGCGGATTTCGCGGATCGCCATGATGTCGATGCAGAATTCCTGCTCGCCGAGATGGAAGGAAACGATCTCGAGATGCGAGCCGGTCTGGTTGATGACGGTGTTGTTCATGATCAGAATTCTTCCCAGTTGTCTCCGGCCGGTGCGGCCATGGCTCTGGCGGTTGCGCCGCCGCTGAATGCGCCCGCGACCTTGCCGATGAGGCTTCGTGCGGGAGATGGTTTCGGATGCGAGACAGCGGTGGCTTCCCGCGGCGTTGAACGGGCATTCATGCCCTCGCCGATCTTGAACGTCTGGATCAGATGGATCAGGTTGTCGGCGTCGGTGGCGAGCGCATGGCTCGCTGCGTTCGTCTCTTCCACCATGGCCGCGTTCTTCTGCGTGACCTGGTCCATCTGGCTGATGGCCGTATTGATTTCGTTCAGTCCGGTCGATTGTTCGCGTGCAGAGGTTACGATTGATTTAACATGCTCGTCGATGCGTAAAACATCTTCGCCGATCTGGCGGAGCGCCTCGCCGGCTGCCGTCACCAATTCGCCGCCCGCCTTTACTTCGACCCCGGATTTTCCGATCAGGGCCTTGATATCCTTGGCGGCTCCCGCCGCGCGACCGGCGAGTTCGCGAACTTCCTGCGCGACGACGGCAAAACCTTTGCCGGCTTCGCCCGCGCGGGCAGCCTCGACGCCGGCGTTGAGCGCAAGGAGGTTGGTCTGGAAGGCGATCTCGTCGATGACGTTGATGATCATTCCGATCTCGCGCGAGGCCGTGGCGATTCGTTCCATGGCGGCCATGGCGTCGGTAACGACCACATCTGATCTCGCCGTGTTCTGTCGGGTGTGGGCGACCATGTGGCCGACCTCCTCGGCGCGACTGGTGGCGTTGCGAACCGTTGCCGTGATCTGGTCGAGGGCCGCAGAGGTTTGCTCGAGCGAGGCCGCTTGCTGTTCCGTGCGCTTTGCCAGGTCGTCGGCGGCCGAGCGCATCTGCTGGCTGTTTGCCTGAATGGAGGCTCCGTTCTGGGAGATCCCGGCCATCGTCTGGCGGAGCGTTGCAGTGGTGCGATTGAAGTCTGTGCGCAGGCGCTCCAGTTCCGGCTTGAACGGCTGATCGATAGTGACTGTCACGTCGCCACCAGCCAGGCGTGTGAGGCTGTCGCCCAATGCATGCACCGCGTTGTTGAGCGCTTCGGCATCGGCAAGCTTTGCTGCCTCGCGGCCGCGGCGTTCGGTATCGCTCTGCTGACGTTCGCTTTCGCTGCGCGCCTGGAGCTCCCGCTTCTCGATTGCAGCTAGCCGGAAACTCTCTGCCGCACGTGCCATGTCGCCGATCTCATCACCACGGTCGGTGGCGGGGACGTGGCTGTCGAGATCGCCACGCATGATGCCCTGCATGCTCTTGCGAACGCCCTCTATGCCGCGGCGGATAGACCCGCCATGGATGGATTGCAGGGTAGCCATTGTCAGTATGGCAACGATGCCAAGTGCGAGCTGGATCTGAATCGCCCGCTGCGAGATCACGTTTGCCTCGTCTATTCGCGCCTTGGCCAGCTCGCCGCCCTCGCGCGCGAGCTTGTCCAGTGTCGCACCCACCTTGTCGCCGCCACCGTCGATCGCGTCGTCCAGCCTGTCGAACTCATTGTCGGGCGCGCCAGATTCGACGGCGGCCTTCAAATCGCCGACGATATTCTTTCCCAGAGCCGCGACGTCGGCGTCGTAAGTCGACAGCAAGCTTCCTGCGTTCAGTTCCTCTCCGAGGCTGTGCATTTCCTTGGAGCTGCTTTGTAGCTCGCCGATTGCTTCGTTCATCAGTTTCAGGCGTTCCGGCATCACGACGCGATCGCCACGGTCGACGATGGTATCCATGGCAGCGAGAATGAGGGTGAGGTTGGCGGCGCGCATCTCGTTGATGTGATCGACGCTGGCCTGGATCTCGTTGGCGTGCCTTAGCGCGGCGTCGGCGCTCGAATTCTGGTACCAGCCGACTCCAAGCATTGAACCGAAGCCGATAAACGCGGCGCCTGCAAGGGTTCCCAGCCGCTGCCCAACGGAGAGGCTCCTACGCACTTTCATATCAGTCATTTGACGATCATCCCCCTCCGCGTGAGACGCGGTATGTATCTTGCGCTCACGCGGATGGCCGGAGTCGAGCTTCCAGGCGGACGTCATGTCACGAGAGCGACCAAGCGCTCTATCCAGTGCTAAATATAGACCTGCTTTTTTAAGTATTCGCTAACCCTCAAAGATTGCAGGTTCCCTTTGTTTTCATGCCTATGCAGTTGTAAATGAGGTCTTCTCTACCCGTGCTGCGCTCTTTCCGTTGCTGTTGGGGCAATCGGTCGCCGATGGGAAAACGTCTTGTTGAATTGCGCCTTGGAGAACGAGGCGATATCACCCCACAACGGGAATGGTTCCGATCTCAGAGGTTCGATTGATGAAGACTGTCCGCATTGCGGTTTGGGTTGCAGTGCTGCTGATGGCGGGAATTCTCGGCTGGCTGACGCTCAACGTCACCAAGACAAAGGAGGCCATGTCCGACGGACCGTTCGGTGTGCCCTTCACGCTTGTCGCTCAAAACGGCCAGCCGATCACCGAGCAGGCCTTCCGCGGCAAGCCGACGGCGCTGTTCTTTGGTTTTACCCATTGCCCGGAAGTCTGCCCGACAACGCTCTTTGAGATGAACGGCTGGCTGGAGAAGGTCGATCCGGAGGGGAAGAAGCTTCAGGCCTATTTCGTGACCGTCGATCCGGAGCGCGATACGCCCGAGGTGATGAACCAGTACGTCTCCAACGTCTCCAAGCGCATCGTCGGCATATCTGGGGCTCCCGACAAGGTTGCGGATGTCATCAAGGGCTACAGGGTCTACGCCAAGAAGGTTCCGCTGGACGAGAGCAAGCCAAACGGCGACTACACGATGGACCACACGGCTTCCGTCTTCCTGCTCGATTCGGCAGGGCGGTTCTCCGGTACTATCGCCTATGGCGAAAATCCCGATACGGCTGTAAAGAAACTGGAGAACCTCGTCAGCAAGGGATGACGGCATGGCGTCGGGGCATCGCAGCATCTTGATCGCCGGGGCCGGTGCGACGGGTCTGACTGCTGCCCTCGAGCTTGCAAGGCGGGGTTTCCTTGCCCGTATCGTCGCAAGCGGCGCCGGCCCCGTGCCGCTCACGGAGAGCCGCGCGCTCGGCATCAATGCCAGAACACTGACGCTGCTTTCACCCTCGCGCGTGACCGATGTAATACTGCAGGAAGCACAGCAGCTCGCACGGTTCCGGATTACTTCCAGGGGCCGGCTGCTTGTCGATCTCGACACGACCAAGGTTCCCGGCCCCTACAGCGCGATCCATGCATTGGCACAGGGCCATACAGAGCGCTTGCTGCTCGGTAAGCTCTCCGATTACGAAATCGTTCCTGAGTGGAATACCGTCGTGGAGGCGGTTTCTGGCGATCTTTTAAAGCCAAGCGTGACGCTACGGAAGGCGGACGGCTCGGTTGAAATCGTAGATTTCGATATCGTGGTCGGAGCCGACGGTTCGCATTCGGCGGTGCGCAAGGCTGTCGGCATCGGCTTTCCCGGGGAGGCGCTGGAGAGCAGCTTCTATCTGGCGGACTTTCGCTACGCTGTGCCGATTGATCCGGGTTTTGCCGAGATCAACCTGGTCGATCCCGGCATCATCGGGCGCCTTCCCGTTACGCGCGACGTGCTGCGCTACATCTCGACGCTTTCTGATTTCGAGAGCCGCATTGAACATCCCGCGCCTATCGCCGAGCGGGTATGGGCGTCGGACTTCCGTATTCACTTCCGTCATGTTGAGACGATGACAAAAGGCAACGTGTTTCTTGCCGGCGACGCTGCGCACATTCATTCGCCGGCTGGTGCGCGCGGGATGAACCTTGGTATTGAGGACGCATGCTGGCTGGCTTGGCTCATCTCGCAGGGGCGGGAGAAGGAGTATAGCGAGCTCCGGATGCCTGCCGTTAAGGCAGTGCTGAAGCAGACGTATCGGTTGACATCACTGATTACCATGACCAATCCGGCGTCAATCGCGATCCGAAACCTTGCAGCACCGTTGATTTTTCGGATACCTGCGTTCTCGCAAAAATTGCTTCGCAGCGTGTCGGGATATGATACCCAGTCACCGCCTTGGATCGATGGCGCCCTATAGAAGAAAGAGTGATTGTGAGTGAAATACGCCTTTATGTGACAACGACCGAAGTGCAGGCAGGTGAGATTCTCGACCTGCTGTCCGATGTCTTCGGCGAGGAAGACATCGCAATCGCGACCACTGAGATCGATGAGAAGAAAGACATTTGGGAAGCCTCGGTCTACATGATGCGTGAAGACGAGGCAGAGGTTCGCTCGCGCGTCGAGGAAGCGCTGAAGACGAGCTTTCCCGACACCAAGGTCGAGCGTGAGGTGATACCCGATGTCGATTGGGTGGCGAAATCACTCGAGGGGCTGAAGCCGGTTCGGGCAGGGCGGTTTCTTGTTCACGGTTCGCACGACCGCGATAAGGTGCGGCCCGGCGATATTGGAATCGAGATCGATGCGGGCCAGGCATTTGGTACCGGTCACCACGGGACGACAGCAGGGTGCCTCGAGACAATCGACCGCGTTCTGCGGTCTCGTCGGGTACGGAATGCACTCGACCTCGGGACCGGTAGCGGCGTTCTGGCAATCGCAGTCAGGAAACTGCGTAACATTCCTGTTCTCGCGACCGATATTGACCCGATCGCAACCCGGGTCGCAGCCGAGAACGTCAGAAGCAATGGCATAGCTTCAGGCATTTCGACAGCGACGGCGCCGGGTTTTCACTCCACCACTTTTGCCGCCAACGGTCCATTCGACCTCATCATCGCCAACATCCTGGCGCGACCATTGATCAAGATGGCGCCGCAGCTCGTCAACCATCTGGCGCCCGGGGGCTCCGTCATCCTTTCCGGTATTCTCGCCGCGCAGCGCTGGAAGGTGCTTGCAGCCTACAATGGTGCGCATCTGCGGCATGTCCGTACGATCTGGCGCAATGGCTGGGTGACGATCCATCTCGACCGTCCCTGAGCGCAAAAGAAAAGGCGGTGCCGATGGCACCGCCTTGAGACCAGTTTCCCGGTCATGCCCGCGAGCTCGAAGGAGGAGGAGCGCTCGAGCGGGCTTCTACTGGTTCTGATCGCCGGTCCCGTGAGGGAGGAGGAGAAGGGAGCGGCGAGTTGCTCAGAACGCGTAGCTGGTTGCGCCCTGGTGGCGCGTAACCTTTTGGCCGGCGCCGAGCAGCTTGAGGGTGTCCTCATGCAGCGGGCGGCGCGAGCCGATGACGTGACGCACAGTCTGGCGCTCGCCAGCCTGTACCGGGCTGCTGTAAGCGAAGCGCGACAGAGGGGCAGTCATATCTGAATTCCTTTTCTTTCGTTTCAGGTTCGTCTCGAACCCGTCTGATGGCGCCTATATAGCGATTTAGAAAAGATGAGGGAGAGGGTTTCATTCATGGGAGCTATGCGCGGAATGCATAAAGCGTGCCAGTTTGTAAATGTACGCCTCATTTCCGCCGAATTATTGGGCGGCTTTGGCCTCACGCACCACTCCGCGAATTTCTCGTATTCGCCTGAAATTCCGATAACATAGCCGAATCCCTCCGCAGGGGATTCGTACAAGAAACCGGGTTATTGAGCATGTTCCAGTCTTTCGAAGTCACTTCGACGCCACAATTCGGCCGTGATCGCGTATCGGCCTTGCGGGCAAGTTTCGATGCGCTTGGCATTGACGCCTTTCTTGTGCCTCGCGCCGACGAGTTTAACGGCGAATATGTCCCGGCATGTTCGGAGCGCTTGTCCTGGCTGACGGGCTTCACAGGGTCGGCGGGGGTCGCGCTGGTGACGCGCTCGGCGGCGATCGTCTTCGTGGACGGGCGCTACGTGACGCAACTTGCGGAGCAGGTGGACAACACCGTCTTTACCGGCGGAGACCTTGTGAACGAACCGCCTCACGCCTGGCTTGCGAAGAACGGCTCGAAGGGCCTGCGCCTCGGCATCGATCCCTGGCTGCATTCCGGCGTAGAGGTGCGGCGACTGGAGAAGGCGCTTGCCGAGATCGGTGGTTCGCTCGTTGTCCTGCCCCACAATCCGCTCGACAAGCTCTGGAGCGACCGACCGCAGGAACCGCTGGGCCAGGTGGCAATCCAGAACATTGTGCAGGCGGGCGTGCTCGCGACCGACAAGATCGCAACGATCGCGGCCGATCTTGCAAAGAAGAACCTGAGGGCGGGGCTTATCGCAGATCCGTCTTCGGTAGCCTGGATATTCAATATCCGCGGTGCCGACGTGCCGCATACGCCTCACCCGCTGGCACGCGCGGTTGTCTATGCCGACGGCCAGGCGGATCTCTTCCTCGACAAACGCAAGACCGGGATCGAGGCTGAAGCCTATCTTGCGCAGATGTGCATGCAGCTTCCGCCGTCGGAACTCGAGAAAAAACTGTCGGCTGTTGCAAAGGATGGAGGTCGAGTCCTGGTGGATCCGGACCTGACCTCGTATGCCTTGGCGGAGATCATTCGCAAGGCGGGCGGCGAGGTTGTGGAAGGGAATGATCCCGCAAAGCTGCCTCGGGCCGTCAAGAACGGCGTCGAGATCAATGGTTCTGCGGCTGCGCATCTGCAGGACGGTGCGGCAATGGTCGAATTTCTCTATTGGCTGTCGCAGACGAAACCCGGGACCGTGACTGAAATCGAGGTGGCGGAGAAGCTGGAAGCGGCACGCGCCCGCGTCGGCCAAAGCATGCAGAACCCGCTGAAGGATATTTCCTTCGACTCGATCTCCGGTGCCGGCGAGCACGCGGCGATCATGCATTATCGTGTTACGACAGAAACGAACCGCAAGCTGGAAGCCGGAGAGCTTTTCCTGATCGATTCCGGTGCGCAATACATCAACGGCACGACCGACATTACGCGCACCGTGGGCATTGGTTCGGTCACCGAGGAGCATAAGCGCTTCTTCACGCTGGTGCTGAAGGGGATGATCCAGATCAGCACCGCCCGCTTTCCGAAAGGCACGCGCGGCTGCGACCTCGATCCGCTGGCCCGCATTGCGCTCTGGCGGGCAGGGGTCGATTTCGCCCATGGCACCGGTCACGGCGTCGGATCCTACCTTTCGGTACACGAGGGTCCGCAGCGCATCGCCAGGCTTTCAACGCAGGAATTGCTGCCGGGGATGATCCTCTCGAACGAGCCCGGCTACTACCGCCCTGGCGCCTTCGGGATCCGTATCGAGAACTTGATTTATGTCCGCGAGGCGGAGGCAATCGACGGCGGCGACATGCCAATGCTGGGCTTCGAGACACTGACCTTCTGCCCGATCGATCGCAGCATCGTCATTCCCGAACTTCTGAGCCACGACGAACTGCACTGGTTCAACAGCTACCATGAGCGCACCCGCGAAGCGCTGATGCCGCTGATTCATGACCGCGACGTCAAGGCATGGCTGGAAAACGCCACACTGCCTCTGGAATACTAGGCGGGGTTTTTCTCGCCGCCGATGGCGTCACATGCCGATCGTGTGACGCCAGCCCATGACGACGAGCCAGGCGGCAATCAGCATCCAGGTGTGTGAAACGCGCAGGCCGACCAGCAGCGCTACCAGCAAGGCCAGTTTCGAGTCCCAGCCACCATTGAAGAAGGCGGGCGCGACAAGCGTCGTCAAGACAGCGGCGGGTACCGCGGCAAGCGCGGCCTCCATACGCGGAGGAATGCGTTTCATCGTCGTGATGAGGATGTAGCCGCCGATGCGCGTCGCGTAGGTCGCAACGGCTGCCGCAAGGATCACGAGCGCCATGTGAAGATCGAAGGTCATCATCATACCTCGTGCAGATCGGACTCAAGTTCCTGCTCCCGTGGCGGGGGCGGGAACAGGGCGGCAAGTACGATACCTGCCGCGGCGCCCAGGCTTACGTGCCAGGGCGAGCCGACATAGTGGTAGGCGATAACGGAAGCGACAGCGCTGACGGCGGCGACCGGCAGGAAATTGTCGCGATGACGGAAATCGAGGACGATGCCGAGGAAATAGGCGGGAAGCAGGATGTCAAGACCGATCGACTTCGGGTCGCCGATGAAGCTGCCAAGCAGCCCGCCGAGCAAGCTGACCAAGACCCAGGGAATGTAGATGATGATGCCGAAGCCGAGATACCAGACAAACGTGACCGGCTTGCCTGCCTCGCCCCGCTTGACCGTCTCCGCGAACTGCGGATCGACCAGCAGGAAGAAGGTGAAGAACTTCTGGAGTGGAGAGAAGTGCTTGATGTAGGGTGCGATTGCCGCGGAATAGAGGACATGGCGAAAGTTGACGGCCAGAATGGAGGCGACGATCAGCCAAGCCTGGACGTTGTGGCCGAAGAGTTCGAGGCCGACCAGTTGGCTCGCGCCGGCATAGACCGTGGCGCTCATGAAGGCCACTTCTGCAAGCGACATGCCTTTCTCGACCGCGAGCGCTCCGAACAATGCCCCGAACGGGGCCGAGGCCAGCGCAACGGCAGAGCCACCGCGCAAACCGTCGAAAAAATCAGCGCGACTCATCGGCGACAATCCTTCTGGAATTTTGTCACCCGTCTAAGGATGGGCCGTATCTGCCGCAAGCAAATTTCCTTGATTGACCGATCGATTTCGCTGAACGATGCGCCCGCAGCTGATTGCCGTTCGAGGAGTAAGCATGAACCGGATTGAATTTTCGAAAGAGGAGAAGGCCGAGCTCATCGCGCGGATCCAGCATTATTTCGGCAGCGAACTGGACCAGCCGATAGGCCTTTTGAAAGCCGAGTTCGTTCTTGAGTTCTTTGCGAAGGAAGTTGGGGCCGCCTATTACAAGAAGGGGCTCGAAGACGCGCAAACCGCGCTTGCCAGACGCGTGGACGACTTTTCCGAGGACGTCTATCAGCTACAGCGGAATGCGACGGAGTGATCAGCCTTCCAGAACTTGCCGGCTCGTAACGATGTCGATGCCGCGCTCGCGCATTTCTTCGATCGCGGCTGAAACGCCTTCTGATGTAATGCCGCGGCTGGCATCTTCGATCAGGCGAACCCGCACACCGGGCATCATTTCGGTAGCATCCAGCGCCGAAAACTTCACGCAATAGTCGGTTGCTAAGCCGCATATGTCGAGTTGGGTAACGTCCTGCCCCTCGAGAAAGTCGGCGAGCCCGGTGAGCGCGTCCTGATCGTTGTCACGGAAAGCCGAATAACTGTCGACGTTGCGATTCTCACCCTTCTGCAGGATGAGGTCGATCTTGCCCATCCTGAGGTCCGGATGCAGTTCGGCGTCCGCCGTCCCCTGGACGCAATGGTCTGGCCACATCATCTGCGGCTTACCGGAGAGTGTACCGAGTTCGAAGGGGTTTTTGCCGGGATGAGAGGAGGCGAAACTACCGTGGCCAGGCGGGTGCCAGTCCTGGGAGGCGACGATCAGGTCGTACTTCCCGCTTTCGATCAGCCGGTTTGCGATGGGAACGACGTCGTCGCCATCCGGCACGGGAAGATTGCCGCCCGGGCAGAAGCCATTTTGAATATCGACTAGAAGCAAGGCTTTCATCACGACTCCCTCGATTTTGCACTGCACCATGCCAAGGGCCGAGGAATGGCGCAAGCGCCGAGACGCTTCGCCGCAGGGGCGGCGAAGCGAGCCTTGAAAGCTTAGGCCGGCCGGTGGCCCTTCAGCCCGTAAAAGGCGATATAAGCATAGCACAGAACCGGCATGAGGAAGGCCAGATGTATGCCGATGCTGTCGGCAAGTGCGCCCTGAACGAGCGGCAGCAGGGCGCCGCCGACGATGGCAAGGCAAAGGATTCCGGAGCCCTGGCTCGTGTATTTTCCGAGACCATAGAGCGCGAGGCTGAAGATCGTCGGGAACATGATCGAGTTGAAGAGGCCGATTGAAAGCACGGACCACATGGCGACGTGACCGCCCGAAAACACGGTGAGCAACAGCAGCAGGATCACCGCAACGGCATTGAAGGCTAGTGCCTTGCCGTCGTTGACGTAGCGCATCACCACAGCGCCGACGAAGCGGCCGATCATTGCGCCACCCCAGAAGTATGATACGTGGTGCGCGGCCTCCGCTTCCGAAAAGCCGGCAATATCGGGCTGGCTCATGAAGTTGACGAGGAAGCTGCCGATGCTGACTTCTGCGCCGACATAGAGGAAGATGCCGACTGCGCCGAGCACCAGATGGTGATACTGCCAGGCTGAGCCGCCGCCGGTGATCGGCTCGATGTCTTCGGAGCCTTCTACATGCGGCAGCCTGAGCGCAGCAAAGAGCGCTGCGAGCAACAGGAAGGCGACAGCCAGCAGCATGTAGGGGAATTTTACGGCGCCTGCCTCGGCAAGTTTGATGGCGTCCAGTTGCTCGGGCGTCGCGCCTGCAACGGCCGCCGTCGTGGCGGAGAGGATGAGGAACGCGCCGAAGATCGGTGCGAGCGTGGTGCCGAGCGAGTTGAATGCCTGCGTCAGCGTCAGGCGACTTGCGGCTGTGTCCGGCGGACCGAGCACGGTGACATACGGGTTGGCGGCCACCTGAAGCACGGTGATCCCGGTTGCCAGCACGAAGAGGGCGCCGAGAAAGAGCGCGTAGACGCGGTAGCCTGCCGCCGGAATGAAGAGCGCGCAACCGATCGCCGAAATGACGAGACCTGTCACGATCCCCCACTTGTAGCTGATGCGCTTGACGAGCGCGCCGGCGGGCAGGGAGACGATAAAGTAAGCACCGAAGAAGCAGAGCTGGATCAGCATCGATTGGGTGTAGTTCAGCTGAAAAACGTTCTTCAGGTGCGGAATGAGAATGTCGTTCAGGCAGGTTATGAAACCCCACATGAAGAACAGCGACGTCAGGGCCACGAGGGCAAATTGATAGTTCGCTGCTGGGGAAGTCGGTGCCGGGCGTGTCGTCGCGGCATTGTTGGTGATGATACCAGCCACTGTCTTGTACCTCTTGTTCTTGTTGCGCCGGAAATTTCCCGTGAAGCCGTCGAAACGATGGGCCGGCGGAGGCTCGGCGGTGCTTTGGGAGGAAGCGTGCAGCAAGCCACGAGGCTTCATATATCCATTTGAAATGGAATTGGTAGCATTCAAACGATTTTTATTGTGCGTTGCGATCGACTGTTCGCGATTGCGAAGGCGTGGCCGGTGACGTCAAGCCCGCGGCAGGACGTGCGGGGCGGGGTCATCGGACCGCCGAGATGGGCTTTCCGGTGATGGCGGAGCTGCTGTGCTCCACTGCGGCACGGGTGGCGTGATAGGCCCGCTTCTGCGTGTACATGGCAATATCTGCACGGCGCACTGTCGATTCCATCGTTTCTCCAGGCTCGCTCGTTGCGACGCCGAGAGAAACGCTCAGCGGAGCATTGGAGTAGAACTGGTTGTTGATCTTGAGCAGCTCGACGATGGTCTCGACCATGGTCGCGACCGCCTGCTTATCGGCGCCGGGCATCAGCACTGCGAACTCGTCGCCGCCGATGCGGGCTGCATGATTGGGCTGTGCGGCTGCGCCATTGAGGACTTCGCCGAGGCGGCGCAGCAGCGCGTCGCCGGCATCGTGTCCGAGCTGATCATTTGCCTCCTTCAATCCGTTGAGGTCGATGATAACCGCAGAGACGGGCCGCAGTGATTTGCGCTCGAGCCTGTTCAACTCGTCGACGTAGAAAGCGCGATTGTGGAGTTTGGTCAGCACATCGTGCTTGCCGAGATATTCGAGGTAAGCTTCCGCTTTCTTGCGTGCGGTGATGTCGGTGAGTGCCACCTGCACCAGCGCCCAGTCGGATTCGTGGCCAGGAAGGACAGAGAATTGCAGGAGGACGTAGCGCTCCGAGCCATCGAGCGCATAGTTGATGACCTCGCGCTGATGGAAGAGCCGACCGTTCCATAGCTCAATCAGCTGTTCGCGGAAGTGCTTTTCCATGTCGTCGCGGAACACATCGCCGATGCGTTGCAGAAGCGTGTGACGGTCGGGTGAGCAGAACAGATCGAGGGTCGCCTGGTTGACGTCGATCACTCGGATTTCGCTCATGCACTGGCGCACAAACTCGGGGTGGACATCGGTGAACACGCGAAAATCATCGATACCGCGATCGCGTACGTTCTCGAGCAGTAGCTTGATCTGGCTGAAATCCTCGACCCAGAGCGAGACCGGCGAATGCTCGAAGATTCCTTCGGCGTATTGGCGGTTTTCGCGCTCCCTGCGACGTGCTTCCTCTCGGGCGGTGACATCCTCCGTCGTCAGCATAACCTGCGCCAGCGACTGCTCGTGGCCGGGCAGGACCGAACCGCGCAGCTGGATGTCGAGGCGGCGTCCGGACAGCGTGTAGTTGACTGCACTGCTGGTGAATTCGGTGTTGCCTTCCCAGAGTTCGGCCAGTTCGTTGACGTGGCTTTCAAGCATCTCATCGCGAAACACCGAGCCGAGATTTGCGACCAGATGGCTGAAGTCGTTGGCTTCGAACAGCTCCAGTGTCTTCCGGTTGACACGCAGCACGCGGATAAGCTGCGAGCAGGACGAGACACGTGTTGCGTCCTCTCTCAAGTAGGCGCGGATATCTACGACACCCTCGGCCCGCCAGCGATCAAATTGCGCTTTGACCCCGCTGAAATCCTCGATCCACATTGCGATTGGGGAAAGATCGAAGATATCGGAATCGCTCATGACGGGACTTTCGGTTATCGAATGCTTGGATGCGCACCGCATTATCACGGGGAGCTTTAAGCCTGATTCGTAAACCTTCACTTGACGAGGCGCTGATCGGGTTTCCTATTCCGATGCAGGCGGATGTGCGTGCGCCAATCCAGGGATGCCTTCCTGCCCGGGTTGGTCAGGCGGCGGCTATTGCGATAGAGATTGCAGCAGGTTGATGGAGGGGGGCGTGGGTATTAGCGTTGTTCAGTTGGGTTCGCCCAGAGCAGAGGGCGAGGGCGTTCGGATCGGCACGGTCCGGCGGCCGCCCAGGGGCGTGCCGAAGGAGGCGTTTTCCAGCCGTAACTATTATGACGTCTGGCTGCCGGTTCTTTCGCCGAGCCAGGCCCTTGTCACCGCAGCGAGGGCCGCGACCACGGACGCCGAGTGGACCGCGTTCGTGCGCGGCTTCACGAAGGAAATGAAAGAGCCGGAAGCGAGCCACGTGCTCGATCTGCTTGCCACTCTTTCGCATGCCAGCCATTTTTCGATCGGCTGCTACTGCGAGAACGAGAGCCGCTGCCACCGAAGCGTGTTGCGGCGCTTGCTTGAAGAACGGGGTGCAGCGTTTGCGGCGGAAGCCTGCGCCTAGCCGCGTCAAGACCTGCCGCAACCCTTAGCCTTGCCGATTCGGGGATTTTCTGCCTTTCTTTGCGAAGGATGACGCGGAGCCAGAGCCATGACCGAGCCCGGTCCAGAGGAAAAGATCGATGCGACATTCCGCAACGGCTCGCTGACGGCAGCCGGCATCATTCTCGGTTTTTCCCTAAGCTTCATTAGCCGTTGGGTCTCCAATCCCAATGACTGGAGCCGGATCGACATCCTGCCGATGCTGTTGCTGACGGTGGGGATTGCCTTTCAGGTTAAGGTCTTCGCCGACCTCCTGGCGCGGGACTCGCTGATTGCGGCCAAATACGATCGCTCGCGGCGGCTGTTTCTGATCGGGATCGCGGTCGTCGCCGCTGGGATCGGGCTGGCATTGCTCAACGATATATTGGGGCTAGGGTCGATGCCGATCCTGGGGTGAGCGGGCGTCACGCCCGCTCCATGAATTCTGATTTGCTCCATTGCCGCGACAAGCGCGTTCGTCCGCGTACCTCAGTTTCAGGTCCCAAGAATAATCTTGTTACAAGCAAAGGCGATGGACGGACTGCTCAAGACGGCAACCATGAGCGAGGCTGCGATCAGAGATAGCGAATAACGTTTCATCTGCGTCCTCCTTCTCTCCCGCGATCAGTGCGCGCGGGAGGTAATATGCAGAAAACGTCGCGGCAAACGAAGTCACGAATGGGTGACAGTGCTGTATCCGCGGCGGCTCGTAGCGAAAGCCGGGTTTCTGCTTACGAAACGCGCTCCACAAAACCGTCGAGAACACGCTTCTGCCCGGCCCGGTCGAACTCGATCGTCAGCTTGTTGCCCTCGATCTCGACGATGTTGCCGTTGCCGAATTTCAGGTGGAAGACGCGGTCGCCGGTCTTGAATTTCGAGGGTTCGGTCGCGGTTGATTTCGCCACCAGTTCGCCGTCGATGGTGCGGCCGCGCGGGCCGCTTTCGCCATAGCCGATACGTTCGACCGCGTGCCCGGAGCGGGTGCCCCAGTTGTCGCGGGTCGCGTCCGTCTTGTTCTGCTGGGCACGCTTCCAGCCGGGCGTCGAATAAGAGTGGGTGGCAAAGGGATCGCCCTTGTCGAAGCGGGACTGGCCGTAGCCGCCGCGACCATAGCCGCCGTAGCTCTGCTCGGCTTCCGCCACTTCGACATGCGTTTCCGGCAGTTCATCGAGAAAACGCGACGGGATCGTCGACTGCCAGAGACCGTGGATGCGTCGATTGGAGACGAACCAGATGTGGCAACGCCGTTTGGCGCGGGTGATGCCGACATAGGCCAGTCGGCGTTCTTCTTCGAGACCGGCGCGACCGCTTTCGTCAAGCGAACGCTGATGCGGAAACAGGCCTTCCTCCCATCCCGGCAGGAAGACAGTGTCGAACTCCAGGCCCTTGGCAGAGTGCAACGTCATGATCGAGACGGCATCGAGATTTTCGTTCTGCTCGGCGTCCATGACCAGTGAGACATGCTCGAGAAAACCGCGCATCGACTCGAAGCTCTCCATCGAGCGGATGAGTTCCTTCAGGTTTTCCAGACGGGTCGGCGCGTCTGCCGACTTGTCGTTCTTCCACATGTCGGTGTAGCCCGACTCTTCGAGGATCTGTTCCGCAAGCTCGGTATGCGGCGTGTTTTCCAGCATCTCCTGCCAGCGGCGGAATGACTGGACGACATCGAAAAGGGCCTTGCGGGCCTTCGGCTTCAGCTCGTCGGTCTCGATGATGTCTGCGGCTGCCGCCAGCATCGGAATGTCGCGGGCACGGGCGTAGTCGTGCAGGGCGCGCACCGTCGTATCACCGAGGCCACGCTTCGGAGTGTTGATGATGCGCTCGAAGGCAAGATCGTCGGCAGATTGTGCGACGAGGCGGAAATAGGCCATGGCATCGCGAATCTCGAGGCGCTCGTAGAAGCGTGGGCCGCCGATGACGCGGTAGTTCAAACCCAACGTCACGAACCGGTCTTCAAACTCGCGCATCTGGAACGAGGCACGAACCAGGATTGCCATGTCGTTCAGCAGATGCCGCTTGCCGCTTGCGTCGCCGCGCTGAAGTTGCTCGATCTCCTCGCCGATTTCCCGCGCTTCCACTTCGGAATCCCAGGAGGCGTGCACCTGCACTTTGATGTCTTCGGGATCGCTCCGGTCGGTAAAGAGCGTCTTGCCCAGGCGGCCTTCGTTGTGAGCGATCAGATGGCCGGCGGCACCCAAGATATGGGCCGTCGAGCGATAGTTGCGCTCCAGCTTGATGACCTTGGCGCCAGGGAAATCCTTCTCGAAGCGCAGGATGTTGTCTACCTCGGCGCCGCGCCAGCCATAGATCGATTGGTCGTCATCGCCGACGCAGCAGACGTTCTGTGGCTCGCCCCTCGGGCGCTGCGCCAGCAGCCGCAGCCACATGTACTGGGCGGTGTTGGTATCTTGGTACTCGTCGACGAGGATGTAGCGGAAGCGGCCGTGATACTCCTTGAGAAGATCCGGGTTCTTCCGGAAGATCGCGATCGGATGCATCAAGAGATCGCCGAAATCGCAGGCGTTCAGCGTCGACAGCCGTTGCTGATAGGCGAAGTAGAGCTCACGGCCTTTGCCGTTGGCGAAGGCGCGGGCATCGCCCTCGGGGATGTCGCCGGGGCCGAGGCCCTTGTTTTTCCACGTGTCGATCATCCCGGCGAACTGCTTGGCTGGCCAGCGCTTGTCGTCGAGGCCTTCCGCCTGGATGAGCTGCTTGATTAGACGGACGACATCGTCGGTGTCGAGAATCGTAAAATCGGAACGCAGACCTACGAGTTCGGCATGGCGGCGCAGCAGCTTTACGCCAATCGAGTGAAAGGTACCGAGCCACGGCATACCCTCGACGGCACCGCCGACGAGCACGGCAATACGCTCCTTCATCTCACGGGCAGCCTTGTTGGTGAAAGTTACTGCCAGAATCTGCGAGGGGAAAGCACGGCCGGTGTTTAGGAGATGGGCGATGCGGGTCGTCAGGACGCGCGTCTTGCCGGTGCCCGCCCCAGCGAGCACGAGAACGGGACCTTCGAGAGTTTCGACGGCTTCCGTCTGCTCAGGGTTCAGGCCGGAAAGGTAATCAGGGCGCTTGCCGCCGTCGCGCGCGGCCATGGCACGGGCAGCGAGTCCTCCACCGACGGGAGCGGTGGGGGCCGGCTGCTTGCGCGGCGGCTCGCCCGGCTCTTCATCGAAGAAGGGGATATCGTCGAAACTATTGCTCATGGCGCGTAATGTAGTGATTCGGGATGGAAAGACCAGAAAAGATGTTCTGCTTTCATTCCCTTGTCGCCGACAGTCCTCAGCTTCTATCCGGCCTAGGAGGGCAGCAAAGGCAGCGAGTTGCCGGATGTGCGACAAGACGAACCGCAGCGATACGGCATCTCACATAAACTTCGGAAAACAAAACCGTTATTTGACCTCGTCGAAGAGACTCTGCGACACGTCCGGCAAGTGATCGGCGGACGCTGTGTCGGTAACTCAGTCTTGATATTACAATTCAGTAATGCGGGGCCTATTCGCTTGCCGGTGATCAGCAAAGAGACAATATTGTCGCAGACGCGCGGCAATTTGTCCTGCGAACGCCTCTTTCGATAGACCCTGGACTAGCCTCGAGTCCCTCTGGAGACGTGAATGCCATTTTGGAAGCAGTTTTTAGTTTGCCTGGTCGTGATTGCTGCCGGCTTTGCCGGATGGGTTTACTTTGTGCCGGGCGCTGGCGAGACGCTGCGCAAGGCCGGTTTTTCTGAAGTTTCCAAATTGGCGCCCGGCGGCGCTGCACCGCAGGCTGTGGCCAGCGGAGAGGGACAATCAAGACGCCGCGGCGGCGGAGCCAATGCGGCTGTTCTGGTTGCCACGCAAGCGGTTGCCCGTGGCGTCGTCAACGATCGGTTGAGCGCAATCGGCACGGGCGACGCCATTCGCTCCGTCGTCGTCATGCCGCAGGCCAGCGGTACGATCCGCGAGATACTGATCAAGTCGGGCGACAGGATCACGAAGGGCCAAGTTCTGGCAAGGCTCGACAGCGAAGAGCAGATCATCGCTCGCGGCCAGGCCGATGTCGCGCTGAAGAGCGCCATCGAGAAATCCAGCCTCTACCACAACATCAAATCCAGCGTATCGCGCATGGACGTCTTCGATGCCGAAATCGCGGAGCAGGGCGCGCGCCTGCAGCTGCAGGCGGCCGAACTCAATCTTGAGCGCCGCAGCATCGTTGCGCCGATCGATGGCATTGTCGGCATCATCCCGGTCAACATCGGCGACAATGTCTCGTCAACCACACCAGTCGCAACGCTCGACGACCGGACTGAAATTCTTGTCGACTACTGGGTGCCCGAGCGCTTTGCCAACACGATCACGGTCGGTCAACCGGTCGAGGCCACTTCGGTAGCTCGGCCCGGCCGGGTCTTTTCCGGCGCGGTCGAAGCAATCGATAACCGCATCGACGCGGCCAGCCGGACGATGCGCGTGCGGGCTCGCATCGACAACGCATCCGACGAGCTGCGCGCAGGCATGTCGTTCAATGTCGGGATGAAGTTTGGGGGCGACCAGTATCCCGCAGTTGATCCGCTTTCAGTCCAGTGGGATTCGCAAGGAGCCTTTGTCTGGCAGGTTGTTGACGGCAAGTCTGGCAAGGTGCGGGTCAGCATCGTGCAGCGCAATCCGGACTTTATTCTTGTCAAGGCCGATCTGAAGGACGGCGACGCTATCGTCACCGAGGGTTTGCAGCGCGTCCGTGAAGGCGGCGCCGTGCGGGTTGCCAGCGAAGTCGCGTCGAATTCGGAGCCTGCAACGCAATGAACGTGATTGAGATGCAGGACAAGCCGGCTTCCGGCAAACAGACCTTTACCGCGCTCTTCGTCCGGCGTCCCATCCTGGCGCTGGTTTTCAATACCCTGATGATCGTTGCCGGCCTTGCTGCCTATGCCGGCATCGAAGTGCGCGAACTGCCCGATGTCGACCGGCCCGTCGTGACGGTGCGAACGACTTTCGATGGAGCCTCGCCACAAACGATCGACCAGGAACTGACGAAGGTAATCGAGGGAGCGGCTGCCCGCGTCAGCGGCCTCAAGTCGATTTCTTCCAGCTCGCAGTTCGGCCAGAGCCGGGTGACGCTTGAGTTCTCGGACGCGGTGGATCTCGCCGTTGCGGCAAACGATGTGCGCGATGCGATCGGCCGTATCGCCGACCGTCTGCCTGAGGAGGCGGATGCACCGCAGATCGTCAAGGCGGATTCTGATTCGCAGCCGATCATGCGTCTTGCCGTCACCTCGTCGAAACTCAACATGGATGACCTGACGCTCCTCGTGGAGAACCGGGTCATCGACCGCCTAGCGTCGGTCGACGGCGTTGCCGATGTCGAGACGTATGGTGATCAGGAGAAGGTGTTTCGCGTTGACGTCAATCAGAGCGAACTCGCCAGTCGCGGTCTGACCGTTGGCGACCTGACAAAGTCGCTTTCCAGCGCCGCTCTTGATGTGCCGGCCGGATCGCTGAAGAGCCCGACGCAGACCATCGTTGTGCGTGCGATGGCAAGCCTGCAGACGCCCGAAGATTTTTCGAACGTCATCTTGCAGAACCACGTGCGCCTCGGTGATGTGGCGAATGTCACGCTCGGGCCGCGCGACGGGCAGACGGCGCTGCGGTCCAATGGTGTTCCTGGCATCGGCCTTGGTATCATTCGCCAGGCACAGTCGAACACGCTCAATATCTCGAACGGCATCAAGGACGCCGTTGCCGAGCTTTCGAAGACCCTTCCTGAGGGTACGAGGATCGCTATCACCAGCGATGATGCGGTCTTCATCCAGGGCGCGATCCATGAGGTCGTACTGGCGCTGATCCTGGCCGCAGTTATCGTTACCGGGGTGATCTATCTCTTCCTGCGCGACTGGCGCGCCACGATCATTCCCGCTGTCAGCATGCCGGTGGCGCTGATCGGTACACTGGCGGCGGTCTATCTCGTCGGGTTCTCGATCAATATCCTGACACTTCTTGCGATCGTGCTGGCAACTGGCCTTGTCGTCGACGACGCGATC
Organism: Hyphomicrobiales bacterium; assembly: GCA_900466605.1. Classification (GTDB taxonomy): domain Bacteria; phylum Pseudomonadota; class Alphaproteobacteria; order Rhizobiales; family Rhizobiaceae; genus Rhizobium. The sequence continues at coordinate 85,300 of UBMU01000003.1, read as the reverse complement.
GTCGTTCTCGAAAACATCGTGCGTCGCCGCTCGGAAGGCATGGGCCCGCGGGCGGCTGCGGTGCTCGGCACGCGCGAAGTGTTCTTTGCGGTCATTGCGACAACCGCGACGCTTGCCGCAGTCTTCATTCCGTTGTCCTTCTTGCCAGGGCAGGTGGGTGGGCTGTTCCGCGAGTTTGGCTTTGTGCTGGCATTCTCGGTTGGCCTCTCATCCATCGTCGCCTTGACGTTATGTCCGATGCTCGCCTCGCGGATATTGACCAAGGAGATGCTGGAGGATCACGGACTGCTCGGCCGTTTCGGCACCTGGTTTGCGAATACCTACCGGTGGTCGCTGCATGCCTGCCTGAATGCGCCGCTTGTGGTCATCGTTGCATCCGTGCTTTTTGCCGGTGCGGCTGTCCTCGCCTTTCAGACGGTTCGGAGCGAGCTGACGCCGAACGAAGATCGGGCCCTGGTGATGATGCGCCTGACTACGCCACAGGGTTCCAGCCTGGAATATACTCGCGACAAGATGCAACGGGTCGAAGAGTATCTTCAGCCGCTCGTTGACAGCGGCGATATCAGCAACGTCTTTTCCATCTCAGGACAAGGCGGACAGGTCAACAGCGGCTTTATGGTGCTGACGCTGGCGCCATGGGGTGAGCGCCACCGTACGCAAACGGAGATTGTCGCCGATATCAATCAGGCGGCAGCAAGGGTCCCAGCACTGCGCGGCAATGCGATCCAGTCGAACAGCCTGCGCATTCGCGGAGCCGGCAACGGATTGCAGATGGCGTTGGTCGGCAACGATCACGAGGCGCTGACGGCTGCTGCCACGCAATTGGTTCAGGCGCTTGATGCGACGGGGCACTATGATACGCCGCGGCTCACCAACGAACCGACGCAGGCTCAGGTGTCGGTCACGATCGACCGCGAGCGGGCATCCGATCTTGGGATCGATATCACCGGCCTATCAACGGCGATGCAGTCGCTGCTCGAGGGGCGCTCGGTTGTCGATGTTTTCGTCAAGGGTGAAGCCTATCCGGTGCTGCTCACCTCCAACACCCGCCCGCTCGACGACCCGACGGATCTCGAGAACGTCTTCCTGAAGACGGGCGACGGCAAGATTGTGCCGATGTCGGTGATTGCGTCGCTGACGGAAGGCTCGGTCGCGCCGCAGCTGAACCGCGAACAGCAGCTTGCGTCAGTGGCGATCACCGCCGGCCTGAAAAACGGCCTGTCGCTTGGAGACGCGGTCAAGGAAGCAACCGAAATCTCCAAGTCGATCCTGCCTCCGGGAGCGCGTCTGGCACCGCTTGCCGAGGCGGCGACGCTGGAGGAGAATTCCAGCGGCATGGCGCTGACCTTCGGGTTTGCCATCGTCATCATCTTTCTGGTTCTGGCTGCGCAGTTTGAAAGCGTGCTGTCGTCGGTCATCATCATGTCGACAGTGCCGCTTGGGCTCGCATGTGCCGTCTTCGCGCTGATCATCACCGGGTCAAGCCTCAACATCTACAGCCAGATCGGCCTTGTGCTGCTTGTGGGCGTGATGGCGAAGAACGGTATTCTGATCGTCGAATTCGCCAATCAGTTGCGAGATCGTGGTGAGGATGTACGCACGGCGATCGAGAAGGCATGCGCACTGCGCTTGCGCCCTGTGATGATGACGATGATCGCGACGATCCTCGGCGGCGTTCCACTGGTCTTTGCGCACGGAGCCGGCGCGGAAGCGCGCATTGCTCTCGGCTGGGTGATCGTCGGTGGGCTCGGCTTTGCGACGCTGGTGACGCTCTATATCACGCCAGTCGCCTACCTTCTCATCGCGCGCTTTGCCAAGCCGCATGCCCACGAGGAAGAACGCCTTCATGAAGAGATGGCGCGCGCATCGCGGCCCGCGACAGAAAAAGCCGGACGGCTGCAGGCAGCGGAGTAACAACGTTCGCTGCCTTGGCGGGTAAAATCGCCGGCTTATAGTTTATGAAAAGTTGTGGGATTGGGTGAATTCTCTCCAAACCTTAGATGTTTTTTAAGCATGAGCGGTAATCATTTGGCTTGAGACCGATAGATGCTCCAGCGTTTTTGGGGGATCGCTTCGGCGCCTGAGTGAGGCGCTCCCGGACATGATCGTTCGCGGTACGGTTCATTTGTATCAGTGTATTGTTGTGTTCGGAGTACAGTACCTTGAGCATTTATCGGCGCACTTCGGTGGATGCCGCGCTTTATGTTTTGCGTGACATCGGTCGCGATATGACCAAAACCCAGAGGCAGGTTTCCACCGGCCTCCGAGTGGAACGATCGTCGGACAATGGCGCCTATTGGGCGATAAGTTCAACGTTGAAAACCGATCAGAAAGCACAGTCGGCCATTCGTGACGCCCTTGGCCTTGCCGCAGCGACGATGGGCACCGCCTACGAGGCGGTCGACAACGCGGTCGAAATCGTAAGCCAGATCAAGGCTAAGCTTGTTGCCGCGACGGAGTCGGGTGTCGATAAGGACAAGATCAACACCGATATCGCCCACCTCAAGAATCAACTGCGCTCGGTTACCCAAGCGGCAACTTTCAATGGGGACAACTGGGTGGCGATCGACGATTCCACGGACCCGTCAAAACCCAGGCAGATACCGTCGTCGTTCATCCGATATTCCGATGGAAGCGTCAAAATTGACACGCTGAGCTATGAGGTCGATCTGGCGCCGGTGGGAGCGACGACGTCGAAGGACGCGCGTTACCTGATCGACGATCGCACGACCGGTTCCGGCGAATACGGCGTTCTCACCTCACAGTATTTCGCGACCGAATCCGGAGCTTCGCAAAACTATGTGATGCTGAAGGGGGCAGGCAACACGGCAGGACAGGTGGAGATTGGCGTATCAAGCGCTACGACACAGGCGCAGGTGAAGGAAATGATCAGCGTCGTCGATATGATGCTGAATCAGATGACCACGGTTGGCTCAGCTTTCGGCGCACTTGAAAAACGGATCAGTATCCAGAGCGATTTTGCTCAGTCGCTGGACGATTCCTACTCGCGCGGTATCGGCCGCCTGATTGATGCCGACATGGAAGAGCAGTCGAGTCGTCTGCGAGCGTTGCAGACACAGGAGCAGCTCGGCCTGCAGTCCCTGAACATAGCGAACGCGAGCTATGACACGGTAAGGCAGCTCTTCCAGAATTTCTGAGCACTATCGCTGGAATAGTCGGGTGTCGCCAACCCGGCGCGCCCGATACTGTGGCCTCCGTTCCGCAGTAACTGTGCAATCTGCCAAATTTACGGTATCTGCGGCAGTTGCTTCATCTTGTTGCCGCATTCGTTAATACTGGTCGCATCAACACCGAACTGGAGATCCGCCTGTCCATGATCAAGAAATTCATACTTTTGGCTGTTGCTGCAACTTACCTTAGTGCCTGCACCACGACCGATCCTTATACGGGCGAGCAGAAGATGTCGAACACCTCAGGCGGTGCGCTGTTGGGCGCCGGCGTTGGTGCGCTTGCTGGCCTGGCTGTCGGCGGTTCGCCGGTTGGACGTCGCAACGCCGCGCTGATCGGCGCGGGTGTCGGCGCCCTCGCGGGCGGTGCGATCGGCAACTACATGGACCAGCAGGAATCCGAACTGCGCGCCCAACTCCAGGGAACCGGCATCTCGGTCACCCGTCGCGGCGACAACATCATCCTCAACATGCCGTCGAACATTACATTCGACGTGGACCAGGATGCCGTGAAGGCCGGCTTCTACCCGACTCTGAACTCTGTCGCGATCGTCCTGCGCAAGTTCAACCGCACGCTGATCGACGTGAATGGTCATACTGACTCCACCGGCAGCCTGCAGCACAATCAGGATCTGTCGCAGCGCCGCGCGATGTCGGTGGCCGATTACCTCGGCACCCAGGGCATCGATCCGCGTCGTGTTTCGGCCGTCGGCTTCGGCCCGTCGCAGCCGGTCGCCTCCAACGTCACGGAAGCCGGCCGCGCCCAGAATCGCCGCGTCGAAATCCAGATTGCGCCCGTCACACAGAGCTGATCCGCACTGCAATCATGAGAAGCGGCCGGGCCCAAAGCCCGGCCGTTTTCGTTATTGGTGCATCGTTGCGCCCTTGGTGATCTTGTCGACAATCTTCTTCTCTGCCCTGATGGCAATGCCGACGACTTTGGCATCGTCAGGAGCATACTCTGCAAAGACCGCCCGGTTGGCGGTGTCGTGGCCGGTTGCGAACATCTCTTCGATGAACAGGGATGAGATGACGCCTCGTTCCAGGGAGCGCTGGAGAATCGCGGACAGCGTCTCGCCCTCCGCCGACAAGACGATGATCGGCTGGATCGAAAGTGGATTATAGAGATTGCCAGCGCGATCCTTGTAGGACTCGCCAATTATCTCGGGATTCTGGCCGGCAATGCCACTCATCAGGAAAGCTGTGACGTTCAGCTTTTGCCAGGATGCAAGATTGTTTCGCAGGACGATCGCAATTTTGGTATCAAACATGCCAGTCTCTTTCATGCGGGTTCGAAAGTCGCGTTGGACCAGAATGTAAACAGCCATGCCTTCGAGGGTCTTGAACGTTTGTGCACGGAGCCCGGCGCAGACGGGATCGTGACGGCGCCTGCCTTTCCCGGCATCGAGCGGATCGAGGCGCAATTTTCAGGCAACGCGTTCGAGCCCCATCGCCACGATACCTATGCGCTTGGTGTCACGATCAAGGGTGTGCAGACTTTTTCCTATCGCGGAGAGCGACGCTTCAGCATGCCGGGGCAGGTGATCGTGCTCCACCCCGACGAAGAGCACGATGGTGGGGCCGGCACCGATGACGGGCTGCAATATCGCATGCTCTATCTGGAGCCGGCGTTGTTGCTCGATTGCCTGGCGGCGGAGAAGATCGGGTTGCCGTTCGTCGATGAACCGGTGATCGGGGATCCTATTCTAGCCGCAACGTTGCTTGCAGCGCTTGGCGAACTGGACCGTGAACTCGACGATCTCTTCGTCGATGACTTTGTGTCGCGCGTGGCGGGCGGGCTTGCGAAGCACGCGAGGACACCGCAGCGCCCGCTCGGCAATGTGGCGTGGCAGCGCGCAAGATTGGCGCGGGACTATCTCGAAGCGCATGCAACACAAGCTGTTCGCTCCGGCGAACTCGAGGCGATAACCGGTCTCGACCGTTTTTCTCTAGCTCGTCACTTCAAGGCCGCCTTTGCAGCCAGTCCGCATCGCTATCTCCTCATGCGGCGCCTGCAGCAAGCGCGAGCCATGATCGGCGAGGGTGGAGGACTTTCGGATGTTGCAGCGGCAACCGGCTTTGCCGACCAGAGCCATTTGACCCGCCACTTCAAGAAAGCCTACGGCGTGACGCCCGGCCAATGGGCGGACCTCAGAAGGGTTTCTCCGCCAGGCCGGAACGTCGGGCGATAAAGCGTGCCAACATTGGACCGGTAAACAGAATTAACAGGAAGCGGCCGGTTTGCATTGCCATCACGAAAGGCATGTCAACGTCGCTCGACGCAGCGATGATGGCGACGGAATCGGCACCGCCGGGGCTGGTCGCGAGGTAAGCCGTAAGTGGATCGATGCCGGCGAATTTGTGCAGCGCAAAGGCCATGCAGCCGCATATCGACATCAGCAGCAGGATGGAGGCGGCAACCCGGGGCAGGGCACGGGCGGCATGCATGACAATGCTGCGGGTGAAGCGCAGGCCAATACTCCAGCCGATCAGAGCATAGCTGATCGCTAACAGCCATAGCGGAAGTTCGATCTTGAGCAGGCCGAAGCCCTGGAGAAGTGAACCAAGCAAGAGCGGCACGATGATCGTTCCGCCCTGTATGCGACAGCGGACAGCAACATAGGCTGACAGGCATGTGAGGGCGATAGTGGCGGCCAGGGCCTGCCAGTCGACTGGCGGGAAGAGGATGACCGCCGGCGGCTCGCCACCATCGGCGGCAACCCAGAGACGGGAAACGACCGAGGCGGCCACCGCGACGAAGACCACGCGGAGATACTGCATGAAAGCGACCAGGCGCGCGTCGGCGCCGTATGCCTCTGACATGATTACCATTGCGGATGCTGCGCCGGGCGAAGAGCCCCAGACGGCTGTTGTGCCGGGTAAGACCTGCCAGCGCGTCAGCAGCCAGCCAAGTCCGGCGGCTGCGACGATGACGGAGAAGATCATCGCTAGAAAGAGCGGGGCGTCGGTCGCCATCGTTTGCAGGATATCGACCGTTATGGCCCGCGCCATCAGGAAGCCCACGAGCGCTTGTCCAAGGAGCAGCGGCCAGCGCGGTACGCGGAGCGATCCCTGGCCGATGGATAAGGCAAGAATGATCGCTGCGACCATCGGACCGATCAGGAGTGAAGCCGGCAGACCCAGCATTTCAAGCCCGACGACAAGCAGGGTCGAGATGCTGAACAAGAGTACCCACCGCGGTAGGCTGGCGTATCGAAGGAAGCGGCTTGCATCGTACAACGGCATGGTCCCGTGCATGTCTTGCCAATGCTGAAACCGCGACCGAGGCGAAAGAGGAGAGCAGCAGTGGCTGGCAAAAAGGCCGGCTGGAGAAGCCGGACGACAATGAGCCGATATAGGCGCCAGCCATGGAAGGGGTCAATTGCGAAATGCTACGGGTCTCGTAACGTCAGAGAGTGACGCGGTCCGCCAAGAAGTCGAGCAGTGCCCGCACACGGGCCGGCAAAGGACCGCCCTGGCCGATGTAGACGGCGTAGAATTCTTCGATATCGCCGGGGTTGTTATCCTCAAGAACAGGAACCAGCCGCCCCGCCTCTATATCCGAACGCACGGTAAAGGCAGCCAGGCGGACAAGGCCCGCTCCTGACAATGCCATGTATCGCATCGCTTCGCCGTCGCCCACCTGTATGCCTGGTGTGATTGGCAGGGTAACGGTTTCACTATCGTGGCGCAGAGGCCAGCCCTGAACGCTTCGAGCATAGGAAAAGCCGATACGTCGGTGATGCTTCAGGTCAGCGATCGTTTTCGGTTCGCCCTCGCGCTTCAGGTACGCCGGTGACGCCACGATCAGATTTCCAGTGATGCCGAGTTTGCGGGCGATCAGGCTCGAGCTCTTCAGTGGCCCGGCGCGGATTGCTACATCGGCTCGATCCTCCACGAGGTCGACGATGGTGTCGGTGTGAGAGATGTCGAGTGTCACTGCTGGATGGAGCGCCAGAAAATCGGAGACCAGCGGCGCAAGAATGTGATGGCCGAAGGATGCGCTGGTATTGATGCGGATAGGACCGGTGGCCCGTTCGCCGGCGGACGCGTAGCGCTCAGCCTCCGCTATATCTGCAAGGATTGAAACGCTGCGCTCGTAGAAGGCAGCGCCTTCCGGAGTCAGGTGCAATTTTCGGGTGGAACGGTTGACAAGGCGCGCACCTAGGCGTGACTCAAGCCGCGCCACGAGTTTGCTGACGGCGGAGGGCGTCATGCGAAACGCACGGGCAGCTGCGGTGAAGCCGCCGAGCTCGACGGCACGCACAAAGACTTCCATCTCGCCCGAGCGATTGACGTCCTGACGGCTCATGATGAATTCAATTCATAAATAGCTTTCCGTTCGGCAATCTATATCACCGCTAGTTCAATGTCTATCTTCTCAGCACAGCAACAGGAGACCGGCTATGGAATATAGAAATCTCGGCGCATCCGGCCTAAGGGTGCCGGTATTGAGCTTCGGCGCGGGAGCGTTCGGGGGCATGGGTCCACTCTTCGGCGCATGGGGCAATACGGATGCCGCGGAAGCCCGACGTCTGATCGATATCTCGATGGAGGCGGGCGTCAATCTCTTCGACACCGCAGATGTCTATTCGGCCGGGGCCTCCGAGGAAGTTCTTGGCCAGGCGATCACCGGCCGGCGTGATGCTGTGCTGCTCTCAACCAAGATCGCACTACCGATGGGCGATGGTCCAGCTGATTGGGGAACATCTCGCTCACGCCTCATCCGCTCGACGGACGAGGCGTTGAAGCGCCTCGGAACGGACTATATCGACCTGCTTCAGCTTCATGCTTTCGACGCCTCCACACCAGTGGAAGAGGTGCTTGCAACGTTGGACGGTCTGATTGTGGCGGGGAAAATCCGCTATGCGGGCGTCTCGAATTTCTCGGGATGGCAGCTGATGAAGTCGCTCGGCATTGCGGAGCGTCAAGGCTATCCCCGTTATGTTGCGCATCAGGTTTACTATTCGCTTGCGGGTAGGGACTACGAATGGGAATTGATGCCGCTCGCCGCAGATCAGGGCGTCGGCGCATTGGTGTGGAGTCCGCTTGCCTGGGGTCGTCTGACCGGCAAGATTCGTCGTGGTCAACCTCTACCGGAAGGCAGCCGGCTGCACCAGACGGCCGATTACGGGCCGCCGGTGGATGATGAGAAGCTGTACGATATCGTTGATGCGCTTTTCGACATTTCAGAAGAGACGGGCAAGACCGTTCCCCAGATCGCGCTCAATTGGCTGATCGGCCGTCCGACGGTCGCCAGCGTTATCATCGGTGCGCGCAACGAAGAGCAGTTGCGGCAAAATCTCGGTGCCGTAGGTTGGTCGTTGTCGAAGGAGCACGTGCTGAAACTCGATAAAGCGAGTGCAGTGACGGCGCCTTATCCATACTTCCCCTACCGTAGGCAGGAGGCTTTTGCGCGGCTCAATCCGCCGTTGGTCTGAAAGGCCTTCGACAGAGGACTGTTGCCGCCAATCTTGCACTAGACAGGCGCTGTCTCATGTCTCATACCAAAACGGCCTCCGGGCGGCGAAGGTTAAGGAGATCAAAGAGATGGCGCTCAAAGATGCAAAGACCGGGGCACGGAACGAGGCAGGCATTGCGGCTGCTCTCGGCGTCCTGAAGCAGAGCTTCGGCGAGCGATTCCAGACCGGCGAAGCCTTTCGGGCACAGCACGCGCACACCACTACCTACATTCCGGCGCAGCTGCCCGACGGCGTGCTCTTTGCCGAAAGCGCCGACGACGTGAAGGTTGCGGTGAAGATTTGCGCTGAACACAAGGTGCCTGTGATCGGCTTCGGGACGGGCTCGTCGCTGGAAGGGCAGGTCAATGCGCCCAATGGCGGCATATCGATCGATTTCAGCCGCATGAACCGAGTTCTTGAAGTCAACGCTGAAGATCTGGATTGCACCGTCGAGCCAGGTGTGACGCGCGAGGAACTCAACATATATCTCCGCGATACCGGTCTGTTCTTCCCGATCGATCCGGGGGCAAATGCCTCGATCGGCGGCATGACCTCGACGCGAGCGTCCGGAACGAATGCCGTTCGCTACGGTACAATGAAGGACAATGTGCTCGCCGTAACGGCGGTCACAGCGAACGGTGAAGAAATCCGCACGGCGCGACGTGCACGCAAGTCCTCCGCCGGCTACGACATGACCCGACTCTTCGTTGGCGCAGAGGGTACGCTTGGCATCCTGACCTCCGTGACGCTGCGGCTGCAGGGTATTCCGCAAAAGATCGGCGGTGGCGTCTGCGCGTTTCCGACAGTTCGAGCTGCCTGCGATGCGGTGATCATGACCATTCAGATGGGCATTCCGGTGGCGCGCATCGAACTTCTTGATGCACTGCAGATCCGTGCCTGCAATGCCTACTCAAAGCTTAGCTATGAGGAAAAGCCGACGCTATTCCTTGAGTTTCACGGCACCGATGAAACCGTTGCGCTGCAATCGGAGCAATTCGCCGAGATCGCTTCTGAATGTGGAGGCGGTGCGTTTTCGTGGACCGTGAACGCCGAGGAACGCAGCAAGCTCTGGAAGGCGCGGCATGATGCCTATTGGGCATCGCGGGCGCTGGCGCCTGAGATGGCAGCGCTTTCGACCGATGTCTGTGTGCCGATTTCCCGCCTTGCCGACTGTATCGGCGAAACGCAGGCCGACATCGAGGAACATGGTCTGCTGGCGATGATCGTCGGGCATGCCGGCGACGGCAACTTCCATGTGCTACTGTTGTTCGACGACAAAACGGAGGAGGGCATCGGTGTGGCCGAAGCTTTTGTCGGCCGCCTCAACGCCCGCGCTTTGGCCATGGACGGCACGTGCACCGGTGAGCACGGCATAGGTCAAGGCAAGATGGCATTCCTCGAAGAGGAGCTCGGCGGCACGGTCGAATTGATGCGACAGGTCAAGAAATCGCTCGATCCCGACAATATCTTCAATCCGGGTAAGATATTCCGGCGTGCCTGAAAACGAACATTCTGTTTCTCTTGCATAACAGCCGGGATTCAAGCTACGGGGAATGATTGGGGTGCGAGGCGAATTCATCTCCAAATCAAGCAAATAGAGCATGATGTTGCCTGAAAGCTGCTTCACAGCTTTCAGTATAGTACTCTAGTGTCCGCGTTGGATTCCCGAATGGAGAATTGTTGAGTTGGTAGGCCGGTTTCTCGTCTTTTTGGGCGGAGTGATTGTCGTGGCGCTGTTCGTGGCGCTGCTGGCGCCACTTTTTATCGACTGGACCGACTTCCGAAAGAACTTCGAGGATCAGGCGAGCCGGATTATCGGCAAGAAGGTCGTTGTGCACGGTGCGGTGGATGCGCGTCTTCTGCCGTTTCCCTCGGTGACGCTGCATGACGTGCGCGTCGGGCAGGAGCTTGACGGATCGCCGATCGTGCAGGTCGAGCAGTTCTCCATGGATGCGGAACTTGCACCTTTCCTATCGGGCGAAGCGTTGATCTTCGACATGCGTGTGGTCAATCCGAAGGTGAAGTTGAGACTGCTGAAGGACGGCACGCTCGACTGGACCCGCGGCAGCCAGCCCGAGATTCCAGCCAGGACAGTTGTTCTCGAGAACGTCCATGTCAGCGGCGGTGATATTCAGTTCATCGATGATCAGTCGGGGCGGTCGCGGCACATTACGGGTCTGAACGCCGAAATGTCGGCGAAATCGCTTGCCGGGCCGTGGAGGATCGAAGGCGATGCGGCGCTGGACGGCGCCCATGGTAACTTCATGATCGCCAGCAATCAGCCGGACGAGAATGGAGTCCTGCGGATGCGCACGCGACTGCAGCCCGATAGGCAACCGGTGACAGTCGATCTCGACGGTGAGTTGAAGCTGGTCGATAGCAAGCCGAATTATCAGGGAACGGTTTCGGCATCGATCGAGAACCGGAATGGCAGGAAGACCGACAAGGCAGACGTGCCTCCGCGACTGAAGGGGAAGTTCGAACTTACGAATGAGAGCGTTCGGATACCAGAATATCGCCTGGAAGTCGGAGCCGTCGATGATCCATATGTGGTCACGGGCGAGGCGACGCTGGACACCGGAAACAAGCCGCAGTTCCTGCTGATTGCGAATGGTCAGCAGATCGACGTCAATCGCATCGGCAATCAGGGCGCGAATGGCAAGACGACGCGTGATCCCGGCCTTTCTGCCCGGCAGCGCTTGAACGCGCTGATTCAGATCGTTTCGCAAGTGCCCGTGCCTCAGGTGCCGGGGAAGGCAAGCGTCCGGTTGCCCGCGATCGTTGCAGGCGACACGACGATCCGCGACATCCAGCTCGATGTAGAACCGGCTGGAAAGGGCTGGACCATCGACAATGTTGTCGGGACGCTTCCGGGGCGTACGCAGGTGGAAGGCCAAGGCAAGCTCAATCTGCAGGGGCAGCCATCCTTCGTGGGCCAGATTACGGTGGCATCCAACCAGCCGACAGGGCTGGCGGCTTGGCTTGCAGGCTCTGTCGATCCGGCGATCCGACAGTTGCGGCGCGCGGGCTTTTCCGCTGATGTCAATCTTACGCATGATCGCCAGACATTCGAAAACCTGGAAATTGCGATCGGACAAGCGACGCTCAAGGGCAAGCTGGATCGCCAGGTGGTCGCAAATCAGGCGCCGACGCTGGATGTCGCGCTCGCCGGCGACACACTTGATCTGGATGCGCTACGTGCGCTGACAGGGCTGTTTACGGGGCAGGATGCCGGCGACAACGTGCTCGATCACAAAATCAACGCCCAGCTCAGAGCCGACAAGTTTACAGCCTTTGGTGTTGAGGCGGCGGAGGTCGAGACCAGCTTTGCAATTGCCGATGGGGCGCTCGCGGTCCAGAAGCTCTCCGTCAAGAACCTGGCGGGTGCCGAAGTGACCGCAACCGGTCGCGCCGAGGGATCGCTAGTGGATTACAAGGGCTCAGGGGAAATCACATTCAAATCGGCCGATCCCGGCTCATTCTTCGCGATGCTCAAGCAGCATCTGCCGCAGCATCCGGTCATGGACCGGCTCGTGCGCAATGCCGCGTGGTACACCAACACAGCGCTGCGCGGAGCGTTGACGCTCGGAGGCGATGAGGGCGACGGCCTGACCCTGACGCTGGCGGGGGTGAGCAACGGCAGCCGCGTCAACCTCGATTACCGCATGTCGGATCTTCTGGCGCTGACGGGTAAGGGGACGACGAGCCTCGAGGCAACGCTGGAGAACAGCGTCACGTCCATCCTGTTTGGACAGGCAGGTCTCGATCCTCTGCCGGTGGATGCGGATGCAAATGGACGTTTGACGCTCAAGGTGCAGGCTGAGGGCACCGACCCTGCCGATGCTCAACTGACATTTGCCACCGACCGCACTTCGTTTACGGCGGGCGGGAAGGTCGATGTTCGCCCGCAGGCCTTTATGAACGGACAGCTTGCGGTGTCGCTGGAGAGCGCGGACCTCGATCCGTATCTTGTCATGAATGGCATTGCCGTGCCCCAGATGGGAACAGGCTTGCCGTTCAAGCTGACGACGAATGCGACGATCGACAGCGACAAGATCGCGTTCGCGAATATTGCAGGGCATGCCGCCGACAATGAGTTCGGTGGCGCGCTGACGGTCGAGCGCAAGGCGGAAACGACGACGGCCTCGGGTGAGCTGGCTCTCGCCAAGGTCGATGCGGTGTGGCTTGGCGAGGCGGTCTACGGACCGATGACGGATGCTGCGACCGGGGATCTGTCCAGTGCGGCACTTGGCCTTCCCGTCTTCAAGGACATGAACGTCAATCTCAAGCTGTCCGCCAAACAGTTCTGGCCAGGCTGGTCGAGTGCGATTTCGGATTTCACCTCCAACGTGGCTTACAAGGGCGACGAACTGCAGCTGAACGATATCAAGGGTGGCTGGGATGGCGGCAGCCTCAGCGGTAGCTTGCTTCTTACCAACGCCGACGGGACCGGTTTCCTCCAGACCAAGCTGGCGGTTGGGGATGCTGATCTGGCGGGCGTCGTATGGTCGCGCGATGGAGCGCCCGTCGCCAACGGCAAGTTTGGCCTGGCACTCTCTGCGGAGGCGTCTGGCAAGTCGATGAAGGACATCGTCGGTTCGCTTAACGGCTCCGGTGAGATTCGGCTGGGTGATACAAGCGTTCGCGGTCTCAATCTCGGTATGTTGGCGCCATTGCTGGCCGCGACTGATCCGATGCAGGACCAGTTGAATGCCGGCAAGGTTCATCCAATCGTTGAGACTTTGCTGAACAACGGTGAGGCAAAGCTGCCTCCGACGGCGATACCGTTTAACGTGACGGACGGCGTGCTGCGCTTTCAGAACGTTAGCGTGGTCACCGATCAGGCGAAACTCGTCGGCAACGGCCAGATCGATCTGCCGCAGGAACGTATCAATGCGTCGCTCAACATCGCGCTGAATCCGGCCGGTGAGGTACTTCCGGGTGCCGAGCCAGCCGTACGCCTCGATTTTTCAGGGCTGCTTGCTTCGCCCGGGCGAACCATGGACGTCACCGATATCACCGGTTACCTGTCGCTACGCGCCTTCGAGCGGGAGCGCCGTCGCGTCGAGCGCCTACAGTCGAACGTGTTGGAAAAGCAGCGATTGCGCCGCGAAGTGGCTCTCTACAAGTTCAATGATATGGAGCGTCAGAAGGCTGCGGCCTTCGAGGCCGAGCGGCAGGCAGAGGAACAACGTCTGAGAGATCTGGCTGCTAAGGCCGAGCGCGACAGGCAGGCCGCCGAAGCGAAGGCAAAGGCTGAGGCAGAAGCCAAGGCGAAAGCGGATGCCGAGGAACGCGCCAGGGCGGCGCAAGAGAAGGCTGCCGCGGATGCTGCGCGGCGGGCGCAAGAGCAGCTTGCGGTGCCTCCGGAAAACTCGCTGAATTTTGGAACTGTACCGGGGCTGCCCGGCGTGCAGATGCCGCAGTAGGGGCGCCTTCCGGGCGCGCTATTTCCCCAGCTTTCGAACTGAGCTAGCCGATATTGTTGGATTTCAGCCACTGAAGGACATGAACACGCAGCGCTGAGGAGAGGTTGCTCTCGGGTTGGCGCTGATCGTCTATGTCCGAGATCAGGGCTGCCAGCGGGATGGCGCGCTGCTTGGCGATCACGTTCAGCTCCGTCCAGAATTCGTCTTCGAGAGAGAAGCTGGTGCGGTGTCCGTGCAAGGTCGCGGAATGCTTGCGGATCATCGCAAGGCTTCGTCGTTCGATTCAGGTGATTGACAAGACGATTCCGGAAAGCAGGCCAACCGGTTGATCCCGGAATCTCTTTCGGTTCGCGGGATACTCATTTTTCGTCTTTGGGTTTTTCGATTCGGCCCTGCTGATGAGAGCGTTCGGCTTTCTCGTTGAGCGCGTTCGTGAGCTGCTTCTCGGTCTTGGTGCGACCGAAAGAGATGCGGTTTTGCTCTGCCTGCTTTTCTTTGTCGGCGCGAGCTTGTTTCTTCTTGAACTGACGGAGATTGACGACTTCGGCGGTCACGGCTGGCCTCGATCGGAATTTAAAAAGGGAAGCATCCGCTTCCCTTGGTTTCTTACTGCTTCTTTCGGAAGGCGTCGAGCGAGACAACCGACCCCGGCTTCTTTTCCTCGCCGTCCGTCTTGGCGGCAGGCGTCTCCTCGGACTTCTCGGGCGACACAGGGTAAGCGGTGATTTCGGCCGCAGGAAGCTCCTCGCTGTCAGCCAGAGGCACGTCGAATTCCAGCTCGAAGTTTACGGAGGGATCGTAGAAGCCGCGAATGGCGTTGAACGGAATGAACAGTTTCTCCGGAACATCCGAGAAGGAAAGGCCGATCTCGAATGTGGTCTCGGTGATCTTGAGTTCCCAGAACTGGTGTTGAATGACGATTGTCATTTGTTCCGGATACTTCGACTTCAGGTGTTGCGAGATGCGAACACCTGGCGCGCCAGTGAGGAAGGTGATGAAGAAGTGATGCTCGCCCGGCAGGCGGCCCGTCGCGGCAACTTCAGACAAAACCTTGCGGATGACGCCTCGCAATGCGTCTTGTGCCAGAATGTCGTAACGGATGTGATCCTGCCCCATGCTTTCCTGTCTTTCTTTGGTTCGGACTCGTTTCCCAAGGCTGTATGGCATGCCAAGACGGCCTGGAAAAGGCCTGAGCCGAGTCATGCTTGACCAAACCATACATGATTTGCGCGCAAGGGAGAAGGTGAAGGCTTCTGTTGCCAGGTGCCTTCGGACCCCGCCTAGAGGTGCGAACCACTAGGGCTTTATTTGAAGTGTCACACCGCGATTAAGCAGCGAGACGAGCTTCCGCATAGTTGTCGTTTGCAACTACAATTTTAGCCCGATAACGGCGGTACAATGCCGAGCAAAAAGACGATCTTTACACCCTTGTCGATCCTGTTTCGCCCCCATCAAAAGCCGGCCATCTCATTGCGAGGCCGCCGGTTTTTGGTGGAGGCGCCGGGTACCGCCCCCGGGTCCAATAGGTTTATTACACCGCTCATTTATCGCCATAGCCGGCCCGAGGACCGGCATGGGTGATATAGTGTTTTCCGCGATGGATGGGAAGAGGTGTTGTCACAAAACCGTGTCGTCGCAGCACAGGGAGGCGGAAAGGGCCTACATATGCCGCTGCACCTGTGTTCTGCCCCACGTGGCGATCGGCGTCGCAGCGGAGATTTGCAGGGATAAGGGCTGGTAGTTGATTGGTTTCGGCCGACAAAGGGCTTAAATAGGGGAGAACGGAATCGGCGGCGGACCATGAAACAGTATCTCGATCTCTTGAAGCATGTGATGGAACACGGAACCGATCGTGGCGATCGCACGGGGACGGGTACGCGGTCCGTATTCGGCTATCAGATGAGGTTCGACCTACAGGAAGGCTTTCCGGTTCTCACGACCAAGAAGCTGCATCTGCGTTCCATCATTCACGAGCTTCTGTGGTTTTTGCGCGGTGACACCAACATCGCCTATCTCAAGGACAATGGCGTCTCGATCTGGGACGAATGGGCCGATGAAAACGGCGACCTCGGGCCTGTCTACGGCGCTCAATGGCGCTCTTGGCCTGCGCCGGATGGCGGCCATATCGACCAGATTGCCAACTTGGTTGCCAGCATCGTCAAGAACCCCAATTCACGTCGCCATATCGTTTCCGCGTGGAACCCGGCCGAGGTGGATGACATGGCGCTGCCGCCGTGTCATTGCCTGTTCCAGTTTTATGTTGCTGACGGCAAACTGTCGTGCCAGCTCTATCAGCGCTCGGCCGATATCTTCCTTGGCGTGCCCTTCAATATTGCTTCCTACGCGCTGCTGACCATGATGGTGGCGCAGGTAGCAGGCCTAAAGCTTGGCGATTTCGTGCATACGCTCGGCGATGCTCATCTTTATCACAATCACTTTGAACAGGCGAAGCTGCAGCTGACTCGTACGCCGAAGCCGTTGCCTTTCATGCGGATCAATCCCGAGGTGAAGGACATCTTTGGCTTCAAGTTCGATGATTTCGAGCTGATCGGCTACGAGGCCGATGCCAGCATCAAGGCGCCGATCGCGGTCTGATCGGAGAGGCCTATGTCCGAAATTCGCAAGACCATTGTGGTCGCCGTTTCTAAGAACGGTATCATCGGGCGAGATGGTGACATGCCCTGGCGCCTGTCCACTGATCTCAAGCGGTTCAAGGCGTTGACGCTTGGCAAACCTGTCATCATGGGTCGGAAGACCTACGATTCGATTGGGAAGCCTCTGCCGGGACGAGCAAATATCGTGATTTCACGGCAGGCAGCGGCGATAGGCCATCCAGACGTGCGCATGGCCAGATCGTTGAGCGAAGCAATTGATATTGCAGAGGAAGTTGCCAAGTTGAGTGGCCTGAGCGAGATCTGTATCATTGGTGGCGGGACGATCTATGCGCAGGCCGTCGATCTCGCCGATCGACTCTGTGTGACGCATGTCGAAACTTCCGTTGAAGGCGACACTTCATTTCCAGCGATCGACGGGATGCGGTGGAAAGCAACGGAGACGATCGACGTGCCGGCAGGCGATAAGGATAATCATCCCACCAAGTTCGTCGTCTATGAGCGGCGCTGACCGCGGAAAAGCAACTATTTTCCAATAAATATCGCCAAGTTCCTCATGCTGCGTTGAAAGCAGATGCGGCGATACCTATAACGGTCACGATCGCAGATATCCGCCGCCCCCGTGGGTTAGGCGATCGGGAGTTTAACGAACAACGAGGTTTTGATGCCCTGGAGCAATCAGAATGGCGGCGGCGGCCCTTGGGGCGGCGGCGGCGGTAACAATCAGGGACCATGGGGGCAAGGGCCCAACCGCCCACGCGGTGGCGGTGGTGGCAAGGGCGGACCTCCCGATCTGGAAGACATCATCCGGCGTGGCCAGGATCAGCTTCGCAACATAGTGCCAGGCGGGTTCAACGGTGGCGTTCTGGTCATTGCCGCGTTGGTACTGGTGGCGTTCTGGCTCTTTCAGTGCATCTACATCGTCCAGCCGGACGAGCGTGGCGTGGAATTGCGTTTCGGTAATCCGAAGGAAGATATTTCCACTCCTGGCCTGCATTTCCACCTATGGCCGATGGAAACCGTCGAAATCGTCAAGGTGACGATGCAGCAGCAGAATATTGGTGCAGCCTCGACATCTAGCTCCTCTTCAAGTGGGCTGATGCTTTCCGGTGACCAGAATATCCTGAACGTGCAGTTCTCTGTCTTCTTCACGGTCAGCGATCCGAAGGCTTATCTCTTCAACGTCGAAAATCCGGCGGAAACGCTCCAGCAGGTCGCCGAAAGTGCGATGCGCGAAGTGGTCGGCCGACGTCCGGCCCAGGACGCGTTCCGTGACAATCGTCAGCCGATCGAAACAGAGGTTGCCAATATCGTCCAAGGAACCATGGATCGGTATCGAGCTGGCATCTCAATCGGTGGTGTGACGATCCAGGACGTGGCGCCGCCGCGTGAAGTCGCTGATGCATTCGAAGAAGTGCAGCGCGCCGACCAGGACAAGCAGCGATTGGTCGAAGAGGCCAATCAATACGCCAACCAGAAGCTCGGTCAGGCGCGCGGTGACGCTGCTCAGATTCGCGAAGCGGCCGCCGCCTACAAGAACCGCGTCGTCAAGGAAGCGGAAGGTGAGGCGCAGCGCTTCGCGTCGATCAACGAACAGTACGCGAAGGCGCCTGATGTAACTCGGACGCGCCTATTCCTCGAAACGATGGAGCAAGTCCTGAAGAATTCCAAGAAGGTCGTGATCGACGAGAAGCAGGGGGTTGTGCCTTACCTGCCGCTCAACGAGATCGGCAAACCGGCGCAGCAGGGAGGTTGAGCCATGATATCGAACAGGCTTCCCGTCATCCTGATCATCCTCGCCGTCATTCTGGTTGCGGTTTACTCTTCGGTCTTCGTCGTGAACGCGCGTGAGCAGGCAATCGTTGTCCGCTTCGGCCAGATCCAGTCTGTAAAGACTGAGCCTGGGATCTATTTCAAACTGCCATTCGCCTTCATGGATGCCGATCGCGTGCAGATCGTCGAAAGGCAGGCACTTCGCTTCGATCTCGACAACATTCGCGTCCAGGTTCGCGGCGGCGCGACCTTCGACGTCGACGCTTTCGTGATCTACGACATCAGGGATGTGCGCAAGTTCCGCGAGACTGTCTCGGGCGACCGCGAGGCCGCGGAAGCACGCCTTCGCACGCAGCTCGATTCATCGCTGCGTCGCGTCTACGGTCTGCGCGACTTCGATGCCGCACTGTCTGAAGAACGGGTGGCAATGATGCTAGAAGTTCGCGACGATCTGCATCGCGATGCCGAAGACCTCGGCCTCAACATTCAGGACGTTCGCATCCGCCGTACCGATCTGACGCGCGAAGTTGCGCCGAAGACCTATGACCGCATGCGCGCGGAGCGTCTTGCCGAAGCCGAACTCCTGCGCGCGCAGGGTACGGAAGAGGGCCAGCGCCGCAGGGCTATTGCAGACAGGCAGGTCGTCGAGATCACCGCCGATGCGCAGCGTGATTCCGAAATCCTGCGCGGCCAAGGCGATGCCGAGCGGAACCGGTTGTTCGCGGATGCCTTCAACAAGGATCCCGCTTTCTTCGAGTTTTATCGCTCGATGGCAGCCTATTCCACGGCTCTCACATCGCAGGACACGACGCTGGTGATCTCACCAAACTCGCAGTTCTTCCGTTTCTTCAACGACGCAAGCGGAGCGCCAAGAAACCCGTCGCCGCAGGCAACGCCGACCACACCGGCGAATTGATCTCACCATCTGGATCTGTAGAAAAACGAAGGGCCGGCAGCTTTGCCGGCCCTTTCTTCGTTGCGACATGATGGCGGCAAGCGCGGCGGGATAGATTGCACGGGATTTCGCGAAAAGGTGATTTCACCCTCCATCATTCCGCCTTATGCTGGTGCTCAGAGTGCGTTTTACTTGAAATGAGGATGCTTGATGGCCCCGACGACCCGCCCGACCTTCAGACGATCGCTCGCTCTCCTGGCCGGCGCCGCACTTCTGGCTAACATTGGTTTCACGGCAGCCGCCCATGCACAAGGCACGCCACCGATGAACGGTCCGGCATCCGTTGCCGATCTTGCCGAGGGGCTTCTCAACGCAGTCGTGAACATTTCGACATCGCAGAATGTAAAGGATGACGAGGGCGTCGGCCCGGCGCCGCGCGCGCCCGACGGTTCGCCGTTTCAAGAGTTCTTCAACGACTTCTTCAACAAGCAGAAGGGCAACAAGGGCGGCAACCATAACGTCAACTCGCTGGGATCCGGCTTCGTCATCGATCCGCAGGGCTACATCGTCACGAACAACCACGTGATTGAAGGTGCCGACGATATCGAGGTCAATTTCGCCGACGGTAGCAAACTGAAGGCCAAGCTGATCGGCACCGATACGAAGACCGATCTTTCTGTGCTCAAGGTCGAGCCGAAGGCTCCGCTGACGTCCGTCAAGTTCGGCGATTCCAGCGTGATGCGCATCGGCGACTGGGTCATGGCGATCGGCAATCCGTTCGGCTTCGGCGGATCGGTGACGGTCGGGATCATTTCGGGGCGTGGCCGTAACATCAACGCAGGCCCCTACGACAATTTCATCCAGACGGATGCGGCCATCAACAAGGGCAATTCCGGCGGCCCGCTCTTCAACATGAAGGGCGAAGTCATCGGCATCAACACGGCGATCATTTCCCCGAGCGGTGGGTCGATCGGTATCGGCTTCTCGGTGCCGTCCGAGTTGGCCGCCGGGGTCGTCGAACAGTTGCGTGAGTTTGGCGAGACGCGCCGCGGCTGGCTCGGCGTGCGCATCCAGCCTGTTACTGACGATGTCGCCGACAGCCTCGGCCTTTCCAGCGCCAAAGGTGCTCTGGTGGCTGGTGTCATCAAGGGTGGCCCGGTCGATGATGGCTCTATCAAGGCGGGCGATGTCATCCTGAAATTCGACGGGAAGCCGGTCAACGAGATGCGCGACCTGCCGCGCGTCGTGGCGGAAAGCCCTGTGGGCAAGGAAGTTGATGTTGTCGTTCTTCGCGACGGTAAGGAGCAGACCGTGAAGGTGAAACTCGGCCGCCTTGAGGACAGCGATCAGGCGGCCTCGAACGATGCCGATTCAAACAAGGGCGTGATCAATCCGGATCCTGACGAAAATCAGGATATGGACGAGCCCGATGACCAGCAGAGCCAGCCAATGCCGGATGGCAAGGGCAAGTCTGAGCAGGTGACACCTGGTGCTACGGATCCCAAGAATGTGCTCGGCCTTTCCCTCTCCGAACTCAGCGCAGAGACGCGCAAGACCTTCGGCATCGCAGAAAGCGTCGACGGCGTGCTCGTTGCGGAAGTCGCACCTGGTTCGCTGGCGGCGGAGAAGGGCCTGAAGCCCGGCGATGTCATCGTCGAGGTCGCGCAGGAATTCATGCGCTCGCCGGATGCGGTCGCTGCGAAGGTACAGTCGCTGAAGCAGGAAGGTCGGCGCAATGCGCAGATGATGATCGCCTCGGCGAATGGCGACCTGCGTTTCGTTGCAGTGCCGATGGAGTAACGATGGCGGCAGACGGGCGGTTCTGATCGTTTGTTCCGCATGGCAATCGGCGTCAGCTGACGGCTTGCTTCCACTGCTCGCGACTAATCGCGTAGAGAACGTGGCGTTTCAGGTGCGGATGCGTGTCCGGAACGCGGGGATGGTCGAAATCGCGCTCCGGTTCGTGGCGCAGGCCAAGTCGGCGCATGACGGCGGTGGAGCGATGATTATCGGTCACCGCGAAAGAGACGATTTCGGGAGGATCGAACTGCGTGAAGCCGTGGCGAAGTGCTGCCGCACCCGCTTCTGTCACGTACCCTTTACCCCAGTGGCGCTTTGCTAGACGCCAGCCGATCTCGATGGTGCCCGCAGTAAGGAATGGTTCGAGTTCGGGGTGCCACAGGCCGCAAAAGCCGATCGGCTCGCCGGTTTCCTTGAGGGCGGCGGCGTAGAGGCCAAGCCCCGTCGTAGCAATGGCATCACGAATACCATCCAGCATCAAATCTGCTTCTGCGCGGTCGCGACGAAAGGCGAAGAATTCCATCACTTCAGGATCGGAATTGATCTCGTGGAAAAGCCCCCGATCCTCTTCGGCCCAATTTCGCAGAAGCAGGCGATCCGTCGTCGCGATCACAGTCATGGTGATACGAAATCAGTCTTGCGGTAGCCCTGTATATAGAGGAGGGCGCTGAGATCGCCGTGGTTGATCTGCATCTTCGCTTCCGCGGCAACACTCGGCTTGGCGTGCAGCGCTACGCCCGACCCTGCCAGATGCAGCATGCCGAGGTCGTTGGCACCGTCGCCGACGGCGAGGGCGTCTTCAGGCGAAATGCCGAGCTTTTCTGCAATGTCGTTCAGTGCGTCGACCTTGGCTTGCTTGCCGAGGATAGGTTCTGCGACGAAACCGGTAAGGACACCGTTCTCTTCCAGCAGAAGGTTCGCACGGTTTTCATCGAAGCCTAGTGTCGCAGCGATGCGGCTTGTGAAGACGGTAAAGCCGCCAGAGACAAGCGCCGTATAGTGCCCCTTGGATTTCATGGTGGCGATCAGTTCCGGGCCGCCTGGTGTCAGCGTGATACGTTTTGCAATAACGTCATCCACGACGGAAATCGGCAGTCCTTTCAAGAGTGCGACGCGCTCGCGAAGGGCTGGCTCGAAGGCGATCTCGCCATTCATCGCGCGCGCCGTGATCGCGGCGACCTTCTCCTTCAACCCGACTTCGGCCGCGAGTTCATCGATGCATTCCTGGCCGATCATGGTGGAGTCCATGTCGGCGATAAGAATGCGCTTGCGGCGTGTCTCGACATTCTGGATGACGAGGTCGATGGCTGTGCTACCGATGACCGCAAGGATGCCGGCTCGAGCGGCTTGTGGATCAGTCCCGTCTCTCAGCGCAATATCGCAGGCGATTCCGTCGGCAAGCCAGTAGAGGCCGGAAGCATTGATTGCGTCCGCTGCCTGCTCGGCAACCAAAGGCGTGAGAACAGGATTTGACGGATTGGCAACAAGCGTGGCAACGAGGGCCATGATGGAAAACCTTCTGAGCGCAGTGAACGCGATCCTGATAACCGGGCCGACCGCCAGCGGCAAGTCCGCCTTGGCTGTGGAGTTGGCGAAAGAGCACAACGGCGTCGTCATCAATGCCGACAGCATGCAGGTTTACGACACGCTTCGTGTGTTGACGGCGCGCCCCTCGCAGGAGGATATGCGAGGTGTGCCGCACCACCTCTACGGTCATGTGCCGGCGAGCAGGGCCTATTCGACTGGCGCATGGCTGCGGGATGTCACCAATCTCCTACCGAGCATCGTGGCAGACCGGCGCAAACCAATTTTCGTTGGAGGAACGGGCCTCTATTTCAAGGCGTTGACCGGCGGGCTGTCAAATATGCCTGTTATACCGGACGACGTGCGCGACAGCCTCCGCGCACGACTACAAGAAGAAGGCCCCGAGGAACTCTATCGACAGCTACAAGAGCGCGATCCCGCGGTAGCAGCCAGTCTGCGGCCACAAGACGGGCAGCGGATCGTAAGAGCATTGGAGGTTCTACAGGCAACGGGCCGATCGATCGCCGCTTTCCAGGCGCAGACGGGCCCTGTGATCGTCGATCCATCGATGTCTCGCAAGATCGTCGTGGAGCCGGAGCGATCTGTTCTTCATCAGCGGATCAACGGTCGCTTCGAGAAAATGCTTGAGCAGGGGGCCGAGGAGGAGGTTAGGGCGCTGCTTAGCCTGTCGCTGTCGCCTCAGATGCCTGTCATGAAAGCCATCGGCGTCTCGCAGATCGCGGCGATGTCGAAAGGCGAGCTCACGCGTGACGCGGTGCTTGAACGAGGTGCGGCGGCGACCCGGCAATACGCCAAACGTCAGATGACTTGGTTTCGCAACCAGATGGACGAAAGCTGGGAGCGATTGACCTAGAATGCCAAGGGCTGAACTAGTCCTTGTTGTTTAGGCTGCTGAGCGGCTTCCTAAGTATGCTGTCACGAAGGGACATGCCGCCTTCGCGGCGAACACCGCCAGCGACAGTTGATTTGTCGCCGGATCCCTGCGGCGGCTCTCCACGAATTTCGCGTCTCAGGGCTTCGAGGCGGTTGTCGATCGACGTTTCCGGTGGTGCCACAGGTGCGCGTGGTGGAGCGGCGGCCAGAGGCTCGCGCGGCGAGCCGGCTCCGGGCAGCATATCGCGGCGGTATGGTTCGATTGGAGAACGTGGAGGTGTCGGCGTTACGTGGGCAGACACTGGTGCAGGCGGGTAGGAAGCCGGTGCTAGTCGCTCCTCGAAGTCGTCGTCATAGTCGTCTTCGTCCTCATAAGGACCGCTGGGCGGCACTGCGGCCGAATAGCTTTGCTGGAACGCTGAAATATCGGGGCCGCTGACTGCGCGCATGCGTGTCACGATCTTGCGCAGGTCGACATTGTCGGGATCCTCGTCGCTGACCTTCACGTTGGCGCCGTTCGCCTTGGGCAGGTAGCGCTCCTCGACGCGAGAGAAGCGCATACGCATGGGCACGCTGATCGCCTCGCCGAAAGCGATCGCCTCGCCGTTGCCGATCGAGGAAATGAAACTGGTCGTCGAGATCGAAGAGTTTGGGATGGCGGAACGGATGATCTCCTGGTCTCGGTCATTGGCAAGCCGCATCGCAAAGAGGGTCGAGCACTGTGACAGGATCGTCTGGTCGAGTTCGCCGGGGCGCTGCGTGATGATCCCGAGCGATACGCCATACTTGCGGCCTTCCTTGGCGATGCGGGCGATGGCCTGCCTCGTCGGGACAAAGCCGAGATTCGGGTCGGAGGGAATGTAGCGGTGCGCCTCTTCGCAGACGACGAGCATATGGATTGCGCCATCGCTCCAAAGCGCGATTTCGAACGCCATGCGGCAAAGCACCGAGGCAACCGAGTTCACGACTTCGGAGGGAATGCCGGAAAGTTGGAAGGTGCAGATGGGCCTACTGTCGCCGGGAATGCGGAAGATCTCTGCCACTGTCTCCATGATCGTGTCGCTGATCGTATTGCTGGAGAACATGAAGTGGTAGCGCGGATCGTTGATGGCCGCGATGACGCGCATCTTCAACGATCTGAGCAGTGGCTTTTCGCTTCGCCCTTCAAGCCTGCCGATGCGCTCGTCGATCAGGGCGAGGAGATCGGCCATGCGATAGGGCACAGGTGTATCGGCGGTGATCGAGCTCTTCTCGGTCGTGCGTCGCACGAGCGAGCTGTCGCTGCCGCGGAAGGCGCGCTTTGCCTCCGGCAACAAGTCCCGCAGGATATCGACCTCCTCGGGGATGGGCGTCCGCCCTCGAAAGACGACCTCCGCGAACTCTTCCAGTCTCATCAGCCAAAACGGCAGGTCGAGTGTGTCCGTGTCGATGACAACTGAGTGCTTCGGGAAGGCGGCAGCAAACTCGTTGTGCGGGTCGAGGATCAGCACGCGCAGCTTTGGATCGGCTTCGATCGCCTTGTGCAAAAGCAGAGAGACGGCCGTCGACTTGCCGACGCCGGTCGAGCCGACGATGGCGAAGTGTTTGGACAGCATTGAAGGAATATGGATGGCTGCATCGATGCTCTCGTCCTGAGTGAGCTTGCCGATGACAGCCGTCGTTCCGCTGCCGGCATCGTAGATGCGCATCAGGTCGGTCGCGCGAATGCGATGTGCGACAGCGCCGAGGTAGGGGTAGCGGGAGATGCCGGTGGAGAACTGTTCGCGGCCGTCTTCGTCAACGCGAACTTCGCCGAGCAATTCGGTCTCGATCTGGAAATAGTTGTCCTCGCCTTCACCCCAGCTGTGGCTGCCGGTGTTCATGGAGTAGACGAGGGCGACCACACGGTTTCGGCCGACGCTGATCGAAATAAGCCTGCCGACCGACCACAGCTCGGCCAGCTCGGTACCGCCAGCCTCGGCAACGGCGGCGATGGTGGCGCGAGAACCGCTACACGCAACGACGCGACCGAGAAACCGGTTGCCCGGGGTCAGGTCATCGCGGCGGTCATGCTCGCCTGCCTTGCCTGATGTGTGCAAGTCCTTGTTCAGCAAAGGGCTACTCCCTGCGGTAGCAAAGGAGGATATGAGCGAACGTTTAAGAAAGTCTTTTGCGTTCGATAAGGCATTACAGCATGAGTTCGACTGATCCGATGCCGTTAGATTTTTTATTGCGGCAAGCGTTGACGATGCGAAATTTTCTGTCTATCACTTCGGCCCATGAAAATCGCAGTAGCTCTTATCGTGGTGGGACGGCGCATGGGCAGGATGGTGTAACCATCCGGCGATAGCCACCCATGCGCTAGATGACAGGCTCCCTCAGGGGCCTTTTTTTATGCCCAAAATTCGGGCTTCCTCGCTACAGAATTCAAATCCCAGCAGTCAAAACGGAAAAGAAACATGACGGGCACGGACAAGCAGACGGACGATAACAGGATGACCGGCGCGGAGATCGTCATCCGGGCGCTCAAGGACAATGGTGTCGAACACCTGTTCGGCTATCCGGGCGGCGCTGTATTGCCGATCTACGACGAGATCTTCCAGCAGGACGACATCAAGCACATTCTCGTTCGCCACGAACAGGGTGCCGGCCACGCGGCCGAGGGCTATGCCCGTTCCACCGGCAAGGTCGGCGTCATGCTCGTCACATCAGGTCCTGGCGCCACCAATGCCGTGACGCCGCTGCAGGACGCGCTGATGGATTCCGTTCCGCTCGTCTGCCTGAGCGGCCAGGTTCCGACCTCGCTGATCGGCTCCGACGCTTTCCAGGAAGCTGATACCGTCGGCATCACGCGGCCATGCACGAAGCACAACTGGCTGGTCAAGGATGTCAACGATCTGGCGGCGATCATTCATGAAGCCTTCCGCATCGCGCAGTCGGGCCGTCCGGGTCCCGTTCTTGTCGATATTCCGAAGGACGTTCAGTTTGCCACCGGCACCTACACGCCGCCCGCGGCACACGCGATCCAGAAGAGCTATCAGCCAAAGGTTCAGGGCGATCTCAACCAGATCCACGCGGCGATCGAGCTGATGTCGAAGGCGCGTCGCCCGATCATCTATTCCGGCGGTGGCGTCGTTAACTCCGGGCCTGAGGCATCCAAGCTGCTGCGCGAACTGGTCGAGCTGACGGATTTCCCGATCACCTCGACGCTGATGGGCCTCGGCGCCTATCCGGCATCCGGCAAGAACTGGCTGAAGATGCTGGGCATGCACGGTTCCTACGAGGCCAACATGGCGATGCATGATTGCGACGTCATGGTCTGCATCGGCGCGCGTTTCGACGACCGCATTACCGGCCGCCTCAATGCGTTCTCGCCGAACTCGAAGAAGATCCATATCGATATCGATCCGTCTTCGATCAACAAGAACGTCCGCGTCGACGTTCCGATCCGTGGCGACGTCGGCAATGTCCTGGAAGACATGGTCCGCCTGTGGCGCGCACTGCCGAAGAAGCCGGAGAAGAGCCAGATCGCGGAATGGTGGGGCGATATCGCCCGCTGGCGCGCGCGCAACTCGTTTGCCTATACGCCAAACAACGACGTGATCATGCCGCAGTATGCGCTGGAGCGTCTCTACGCACTGACCAAGGATCGCGACACCTACATCACCACCGAAGTCGGTCAGCATCAGATGTGGGCGGCTCAGTTCTATGGCTTTGAGAAGCCGAACCGCTGGATGACCTCGGGCGGTCTGGGCACTATGGGTTACGGCCTGCCGGCGGCGCTCGGCGTGCAGATCGCGCATCCGGAAAGCCTCGTCATCGACATCGCCGGTGATGCCTCGATCCAGATGTGCATCCAGGAAATGTCCGCGGCGATCCAGTATGAGGCGCCGATCAAGATCTTCATCATGAACAACCAGTACATGGGCATGGTCCGCCAGTGGCAGCAGTTGCTGCACGGCAACCGCCTGTCGAACTCCTACACCGAAGCGATGCCTGACTTCGTCAAGCTGGCGGAAGCCTATGGCGCCGTTGGCCTGCGCTGCGAAAAGCCTGCTGACCTCGATGCGACCATCCAAGAGATGATCGACGTCAAGAAGCCGGTCATCTTCGATTGCCGCGTCGCCAATCTCGCCAACTGCTTCCCGATGATCCCATCGGGCAAGGCGCACAACGAAATGCTGCTGCCCGACGAAGCCACCGACGAGGCGGTCGCCAATGCGATCGACGCCAAGGGCCGCGCGCTCGTTTGATAATAAGGTAGAGGAAACCCAAGACCATGAACGCACACCTACAGCCGACGGGCTCTGCCTATTTCATTTCGCCGGAGACGGCGGCGGTCGAAAGCCACACGCTTTCGGTTCTCGTCGATAACGAGCCGGGCGTCCTTGCCCGTGTCATCGGCCTGTTTTCGGGGCGTGGCTACAATATCGAGAGCCTGACGGTCTCCGAAACCGAGCATCAGGCGCATCTGTCTCGCATTACCATCGTGACGCGCGGCACGCCGCATGTTCTCGAGCAGATAAAGGCGCAGCTCGAGCGCATAGTGCCTGTTCATCGTGTTGTCGACCTGACGGTTCGCGCCCGTGAACTCGGCCAAGAGCGTCCGATTGAACGCGAAGTGGCACTCGTCAAGGTCGTCGGTACCGGCGAGACCCGTGCCGAGACGCTGCGGCTCGCCGATGCTTTCCACGCGAAGGTGGTCGACGCGACGGTCGAGCACTTCATTCTGGAGCTGACAGGCAAATCGTCGAAGATCGATCAGTTCGTGGCGATCATGAAGCCGCTTGGCCTGGTCGAGGTCTGCCGCACCGGTATCGCGGCGATGAACCGCGGCTCGCAGGGCATGTAAAGAAAATAGAAGTGCCGGACACCTTGGCGTCCGGCGCCTCCTTCGTTTCGATGCCGCGCATGGATCCGGGTGGCGATAGCTCTATTCGGCGGCGATCAAGGCGACATCGGATCCTGCATTCGCCTGAAGGACCTTGGCGCGGACAGGTTCGAGCGCGGTAAGGACCTGTTGGCGTAGCCAGACGTGGCCGGCGTTGCGGTCGGACGAGGTGTGCCATCCAAGCGAGATGTCATAGGGTGGGATGTCCACTGGTCCGGGGCTGATGGCGAGCCCGAACACCGGCGCCCAGGCCCGGGCAAAACTTGCCGGCACGGCAGCAAGTACGTGCGTATCCCGAACCAGGATCGGCAGCGTGAAAAGGTGCGGCGTGGTCACCGCGGCGCGTCGTTTCAATCCACGCTCAGCCAGCACTTCATCCACCAGGCGGCAGCGTCCGTCCTTGCTGACGATCACGGCCTGCGGGGTCGCAAGAAACGTCTCGAGGTCGATCGTGCCGGAATGGCCTGTTGTCTCGGGGTTGCTGAGGATGACGTAGCGCTCGGACCAGAGCTTGCGGCGTTTGTGGAGTTCATTGCCGGTCTCCACCTTGCCGATCGCGAGATCGATCTCGCCGCTGTCCAAGAGATCCGCAGGATAGTCCTGATCCAGCGACCGTATCACGAAATCGACGTGTGGTGCCTGCTCGCGAACAGACGCGAGAAGCGGCGGCATCAACAGGCTTTCGAGATAGTCGGTCATTCCGAGCGTGAAGGTTCGCTCATCCGTTGCCGGGTCGAATTGCTCAGGCTCGATCAGGCGGGATTGGATCGTGCACAGGATGCCGCTGACGGTTTCGGCGAGTTCCTGCGCTCGCGGTGTCGGCTCGATCCCGCGTGCAGAGCGAACAAACAGTTCGTCCGACAGAAGCGCCCGCAGCCGCCCGAGATTGTGGCTCAAGGCGGATTGGGATGTGCCGATCCGCTGCGCGGCGCGTGTGACATTGCGCTCGCTCATGACGGCATCAAAGGCGACCAGCAGATTGAGGTCGAATTTCAAGATATGAGCGTGATCGATCGACATCATGATTTCCATCTGTTGGATTTGTGATTGAGGGAGAGATATGTGTTCCGTCGATGATAATCAACCGAATTGAGGAACAACGCTCATGAAGTCTCTCTTTGAAGTCTACGACCTTCGCGGCCAAAAGCTTCGCAACCGTGTCGTCATGGCTCCGATGACGCGGGCGAGGGCGCAGGACGGTATCGCCGACCAGCAGACCGCCCATTATTACCGCCAACGCGCTGGGGCCGGGCTGATCGTCTCGGAGGGGACCCCGATCTCGCAAGAGGGAACCGGCTTTGCCTTTATTCCTGGCATCTGGTCGGACAATCAGGTTCGTGGTTGGCAGGGCGTGACGAAGGCCGTGCACGAGGAGGGCGGAAAGATCTTTGCGCAGATCTGGCATGTCGGCCGCATGTCGCACACCTCTCTTCAGCCGGCTGGCGGACAGCCCGTCAGTTCCAGCGCGAAGCCCGCGCGCGACGAAAAGAGCACGGCCTATGCGTTCAACGAGGACGGCGCCGCCGGTTTCGTCGAAGCGAGCGTGCCGCGGCCGCTCGGAACCGATGAGGTCGCCAGGGTCGTAAACGACTTTGCGAATGCTGCGGCCAATGCCGTTGCCGCGGGATTTGACGGCGTCGAGATCCACGGTGCAAACGGTTATCTGCTGGAGCAATTTCTCAATCCTGAGATCAACGACCGCACCGATCGATATGGTGCCGGCAACGTCGAAGACAGGACGCGCTTCGTGCTTGAGATCGTCGACGCGGTGGTTGCGCGCGTTGGCGCCGAGAGGGTCGGCATCAGGCTTTCACCCTTCGGCAAGCTGTTCGATATGCCGCATCATCCGCTGATCGAGGAAACCTACCTGTATCTTGCGGCTGCGCTATCCGAACGCAAGCTTGCCTATGTGCATTTGAAGGACCAGGGGCCAGCCAGCAGTCCGGCTATTTCGAAGGATTTTCTGCGCAAGTTCCGCGAGAGCTATACCGGCACGCTTATTCTTGCCGGTTCGCTCGACAAGCGTCGCGCAGAGCAGTTCCTGCAGGACGGACTGATCGATCTTGCGGCTTTCGGCCAGCCGTTCATCGCAAATCCTGATCTGGTGGAGCGGCTGCATAGGGACCTGCCATTGGCGGCACCGAACCGCGAGACGTACTACGGCGGTGGCGCCGAGGGTTACACTGACTACCCGGTATATGGGGCGGCCTCGGAGACAAAGGCTGCTTGACCGAAACGCCTGCTGGCGAGCCCTTGAAGCTCGCCAGCTCATCGTCAATTAAAGAGGCTGCTGGAGATCAGAGCATCTCCAGCGGTTTTTTTCTCACCGGCGGCGGGAAGGCGGCATCCAATGCTGCCCAATCCTCGTCGGTAATGTCGAGTGAGACAGCATCGCGATTTTCGGCGGCGCGGGCAGCGCTCGAGGTCTTCGGGATGACGATCACACCGTCGCGCTCGAGCAGGAAGGCAAGGGCCACCTGCGCTGGCGTCGCCTGATTGGCTTTGGCGGTGCGGATCAGTTCCGGGTGATGCAGGATGCGCCCCTGTTCGATCGGTGAATAGGCCATAACTGGGATCTGGCGTTGCTGGCACCACGGCAGCAGGTCGTATTCGATGCCGCGACGTGAGAGGTTGTAGAGAACCTGGTTGGCGGCGACGTTGCGGCCGCCCGGCACATCGAGCAGTTCTTCCATGTCTTGAGTGTCGAAGTTGGATACGCCCCATGCGCCGATCTTGCCGGATGCCTTCAGTCCTTCGAACGCCTCGACGGTCTCGGCCAAGGGGTAATCGCCGCGCCAGTGCAGCAGATAGAGGTCGATACGATCTACGCCGAGGCGCGAGAGGCTGCGTTCGCAGGCTTCGATCACGCCCGTTCGGCCGGCGTTCCAGGGATAGACCTTGCTGACGAGAAAGACCTCTTCGCGCCGTCCCCGGATTGCTTCGCCGACGATCTTCTCCGCTCCACCTTCTGCATACATTTCCGCCGTATCGATCAGCGTCATGCCAAGGTCGATGCCTGCCCGTAGACTTTCGACTTCCCGCTTCTCTGCTGAGTATTTCTCGCCCATGTTCCAAGTACCCTGACCAAGGGCGGGGACTTCAGCATTGTTCGGGAGGCGGATGATTGGGATGGCGTCGTCTTGCATGGTGGTTCTTCCGTTTTCGAAGAAAATTGGGTTCGTTCTGCGAACTTTCAACCAATCGTGTCACCATGACAATGATTGCATGGAACGGCCAATTTAGGTCAGTTATGCTGACGTAAATCAAGTGGAGCCCGTAGGACCTATTACGGGCCCTTGGGAGGTCTCATGCCGCTGGACACATTTCTGGCCCTTGTCCTGTTTGCCTTTACGACATCGATAACGCCGGGTCCGAACAACATGATGCTGTTCGCGTCCGGCGTGAACTTCGGCTTCCGGCGCACCGTTCCGCATATGCTGGGCATTGGGGCAGGATTCTTTTCGCTGCTGATCGGCGTCGGTTTCGGGCTCGGGGCGATTCTTCACGCCGTGCCTGCGGTCTACACTGCGCTGAAGTTTACCGGTGGCGCCTATCTTGCTTGGATCGCCTGGAAGATTGCGACATCGCGCTCGCTTGGCGAAGGCAAGAGCGGTGTGAAGCCGATGTCGTTCCTGTCAGCGGCAGCCTTCCAGTGGGTCAATCCGAAGGCATGGGTCATGGCCGTGACGGCGATGGCGACATACACAATCCCCGACATCTACCTGGCGAGCGTCCTGATCGTCGGCTTCGCTTTCGCGCTCGTCAATGTTCCGAGTGTCTCCACCTGGGCGGGCTTCGGCTCGGCACTGCGCGATTGGCTTTCGGACCCGGTGCGGCTCAAATGGTTCAACATCACGATGGCAGTATTGCTGGTCCTCAGCCTCTGGCCGATGCTAAAGTAGGCGCTAACTTCTTGGCTCTCCCGAGGAACTTGGCGGCTCGGCTGCGAGCACTTAAGATGGATCATGCATTGGCGGGAGGATATCTGTTGCACGACGATGATCATCATCACGACCACCATCACGATAACCGCTACACCGACATGCAGGCGCGGGTCCGGGCGCTTGAGACGGTCCTGACGGAAAAGGGGCTGATCGATCCGGCGGCAATCGACGCGATCGTGGAGAATTACGAGACGAAGATCGGTCCTCGCAATGGTGCGCGCGTCGTCGCGAGAGCCTGGAGCGATCCGGAATTTGCAGAGTGGTTGCGACGCGACGCGACGGCGGCTATCGCGAGCCTTGGCTATACCGGCCGTCAGGGCGAGCATATGCGAGCGGTATTCAACGCCGAAGATACGCACAATCTCGTCGTCTGTACGCTATGCTCCTGCTATCCTTGGTCGGTGCTCGGCCTGCCGCCCGTGTGGTATAAAGCCCCCGCCTATCGCTCGCGGGCGGTCATCGATCCGCGCGCGGTGCTGGCTGAATTCGGCGTCACCTTGCCAGAGGGAAAGAAGATCCGCGTATGGGATTCGACGGCCGAACTGCGTTACTTGGTGGTTCCCGAGAGGCCGGAAGGCACGGATGGATGGAGCGAGGCGCAGCTTGCGGACCTCGTCAGCCGCGACGCGATGATCGGAACGGGTCTCGTGGCTTTGCCGGAAGCTACGCAATGAACGGCCCACACGACCTTGGCGGTCAGATGGGCTTCGGACCTGTCGCGCCCGAGAAGGATGAGCCGTATTTCCATGCAGAATGGGAGAAGCGGGCACTTGGACTTACGCTTTCCAGTGGTGCATTTGGTGCCTGGAACATCGATGAGAGCCGGCATGCCCGTGAGAACATTCCGCCTGCGAAATATCTTGGTGCGAGTTACTACGAGATCTGGACACGTGCCCTCGAGGTATTGCTGCAGCGGCACGGCTTCGTGACGGCTGACGAGATCGATGCCGGCCACAAGCAAACGGTTGGAGCGACTCCGAAGCGCGTTCTTAAGGCCGATATGGTTGCGGGCGTGCTCGCGAAGGGCGGTCCGTGCGACCGACCAGTGGCGACGCCGCCCCGCTTCTCGGCGGGTGACAGGGTGAGAACCAGAAATTTCAGCCCGACGACGCATACGCGGCTGCCGCGCTACGCACGCGCCAAATCCGGTTTGGTGGAATCTGTTCAGGGCTCCTTTGTCTTTCCTGACGACAACGCACATGGGAAAGGCGAGAATCCCCAATGGGTCTATACGGTCGTGTTCAATGCCGACGAGATCTGGGGCGAGGGCGCCGATCCGACGCTCAGCGTGTCGATCGATGCCTGGGAGAGCTATCTTGAGCCAGTGTGAGACACGCTCGCCTCTGGCGCAATCACCGCAACTGCCGAAATCGTCGGATGGCGAGCCGGTTTTTCCTGAGCCATGGGCTGCAGAAGCCTTTGCGATGACGGTGCATCTGCACGAGCGGGGCCTCTTTACCTGGGGCGAGTGGGCGGAAAACCTTTCCCGGGAGTTGCACCAGCCCGGCCGCGCTGAAGACGGCAACGACTATTTCGACTGCTGGGTGGCGGCACTTTCGGCGATCCTCGTCAGGCTTGGCATCGCTGACGCAGACAGGATCCTCGATCTTCAGAAAAGCTGGCAGCGGGCGGCAGAGGCGACGCCGCACGGTAAGGCGATCGAGCTTGCAAATGATCCGCTGCACTGAGGGTCAGGACGGAAATTGCCTGTAGCATTCCTCTGCGACCTTTCTCAGCACATCGCGCGAGACCTCGCCGGTCACGGCATAGCCGAGTTCGCCATCGATCCAGTAGAAGGTTTCGACATTGCCGGATGAGGCAAAGCGGAAGCTGGTCGATCTGTTATCTGCGTTGCGCCCGACGAGTACCGTCAGGCGTTCGCCTGCCTGGTCCTCGTACATGAACATCGCACCCGGTCTACCGTCGACGGGCAACAGGCGACCGCCGACCAGCTTGAAGCCGAGTTCCTGAAGGTTCGGAACCTTGAGATCCTGAATGGCAAGCCGCTTGCCGAGCCAGGTCGCCAGGTGAGCCTCCTCATTTGCAAAGACCTCGACGGGATGACGAACCTCGCCGGCGTAAACCAGGAATGCGTTGCGAGCCTCGTTGGGAAGCGTTTCGAGTTCGGTCAGTTGCAGATCAGGCTTTTCAAACAGCGTCGGGCCGTAGTGGCCGCTCAGCGCTCCAAGGCTGAAAACCGCTATGATCGCAGCCACTGCTGCCAGTCGTTTCGGCCAACTTGAGGGCCGCCCACGGCCGGTGACGAGCCCTATGTCCGCGTCAGTGGATTTTTCATAAGCGGCAAAGAGCGATCGAATCTCGGTATTTCGTGCCGTCCATTCCGCCACTCTGGCGGCATCGTCCGGATTGGCACTGAGCCACGCTTCGATGCGTGCGCGAGCTTGTTCGGAAAGCTGTCCGTCGGCATAGGCATGAAGATCCGCTTCGGTCACGGTCTGGTTGATCTCGTTCATTTCGGTCTCCGAAGCGTAATGACATTGTCAGCCTTCATCCGTTCTCCGATCCGTTGGCGTGCGCGTGACAGGCGCGACATAACCGTGCCGATCGGGATGTCTAGCGCGGTAGCGACCTCCTGATAGGTATAGCCTTCAATGACGATCAGCATCAGCACCGAGCGGTTTTCTTCAGAAAGACTGTTTAGTGCGTCCTCCAGCCGCGAACGTTCGAGGGGGTCGGGAACGGGATCCACCGAGACGACGTCCTCGGCGTTGTCGAGTTCAACGAATGGCGCGCGACCGGTCTGGCGGCGATTGTTGCGATAGAGGTTCGTCATGATGGTCAACACCCAACCGCGCAGGTTCAACCCTCGCCACTGCCCACGGCGGGCGAGCACCTTCTCAACACAGTCCTGTAGCAAGTCCTCGCCGTCCGCATCCGAGCGCGTTAGGCTCCGCGAATAGCGCCTCAGCGAGGGAATGAGGGCCAGGATCTGGCCCTCGAATGTGTCGTGACCTGGTGTCTTCAAGTCGGTTCGCTCACGGCTTGACGAGATCCCAGTTGCCGCCGACGCCGTCACCGGTGATATCGCCCATCTTCTTATCCTTCACCCAATAATAGAGTGGCATGCCATCCTTGGCCCACTGCTTGCTGCCGTCCTTCCGTTCGACAATCGAATATGCACCCTCTGCCTTCGCGTCGCTAGCAGCCATAAGCGGTGGCCAATTTTTGGCGCAATCGTCGTAGCAATTGGAAACGCCCATCTTGTCCTTCTTGAACGTGTAGAGAGTCATGCCGTTGTCGCCGGCAAGAACCTCACCCTTGGTCGACTTTACGGCCTTTACGGGCGGGGCTGCAAATGCAGACGTTGCGGCGGCGGATGCAATGGCAAATGCGATCAGCATCTTTGCGGATTTCATAAGCTCTCTCCTCACGTGTTGGGCACGCTTGATTGCGTTGCCAGACATGAGACACCATCGGCGCTGGTTTTATTCCCTTGCGATCCCGATCCGCTTGGATTTTCAGGGTTGCCTATGTCAGGCGAATCCTGCCAAGTCGATCCACGATGCAATTTGCTCCGCAACAAGATGAAGCCCTGAAGGCCGTTTCCAAATGGCTGAAGGAAGGGCGGTCGCCGCTTTTCCGCCTGTTCGGCTATGCCGGTACGGGTAAGACAACGCTTGCGCGGCACTTCGCGGAGCATGTCGACGGTGACGTGCTGTTTGCTGCGTTTACGGGCAAGGCGGCGCAGGTGCTGCGGTCGCGCGGTGCCAGCAATGCGAAGACGATCCACTCGCTGATCTATCGCCCGCGCGGCGAGGAGGCGGTCGAAGACGAGGAAACGGGCAAGACCTCCATTGCGCCGATGTTTTCCATCAATCGGCAGAGTCCGGTGGCCAAGGCGGCCCTCATAGTGGTCGACGAGTGCTCTATGGTGGACGAGGCGCTGGGCCGGGACCTGATGAGCTTCGGAACCCCGATCCTGGTGCTCGGCGATCCAGGCCAACTGCCGCCCGTTTCCGGGGGTGGTTACTTCACTAACCAGGAGCCGGACTATCTGTTGACTGACATTCATCGTCAGGCGCGCGACAATCCGATTATTCAGCTCGCAATGCAGGTGCGTGAAGGCAATGAGGTCAGTCTCGGGGATTACGGCACCGCGCGGGTCATCTCAAAAGGCGAAGTGAACCAGTCCCTGGTACTCGATGCCGACCAGGTGCTCGTCGGTACCAATCGAACGCGGCGTCGATACAATCAGCGCCTGCGTGAGCTGAAGGGCTTTACGACTGATTACCCACAAACGGGCGACAAGCTGGTCTGCCTGCGCAACGATCCCGCAAAGGGCCTGCTTAACGGCTCGCTCTGGCAGGTGATGACATCGTCCAAGGAGACAACGAAGCCCGGTATCAACCTGCTCATCCGGCCTGAGGATGACGACATGGATCGTGGCGCGGCGAAGATCAAGCTGTTGAAACAGGCATTCGAGGACGTCGAGGGAGAGATTCCCTGGAATACGCGCAAGCGCTACGACGAATTCGATTATGGCTATGCGCTGACCGTGCACAAAGCGCAGGGCTCGCAGTGGAACAACGTCGTGCTGTTCGATGAAAGCTGGGCCTTCCGCGACACGCGCGAGCGTTGGCTTTACACCGCCATCACGCGCGCAGCAGAGACGCTTACAATCGTTCGTTAAGCTATGTCGCCGAGCGTTATACCTGCACGACGCCCAGCATGACGGCCTTGGCTATGGCCTGGAAGCGGTTGTTGGCGTGGAATTTCTGGATGATTCCGGACTCCAAACTCTGCGCATCGTCATTTCGAAGGTCGAGGGTGCGCGCAATGCGCTGGGTGGAAAGCCCCGCCGCCATAAGTGCCAGACACCGCAACTCTTGATCCGTGAGCGCTGATCCGCCCTGATTGTCGTTGAGCGGTTGATCGTCGGTTGCTTCGCGGTCGAGCAAATCGCTCACCTGTTGCATCTGCCGATGCAATGTTGACATTTCTGCACTGAGCTCGCGTTTGCGGGTCATCAGCGCTTCGCGAAACAAGGACTCCGCGGCTTCCTGCGAATTGGCCTCTATGAGGTCGTTCATCAGGTCCTGGATCACGGCAACCGGCATACCGGCCTCGCGGCAGGCGTTGATAACGGCCATACGCATGACGTCGCCCGACTCATAGACGCGCATCAGGCCGATTCGGCTGGCCGAGATCAGCCCTTTCTCCTCATAGAAATGCAGGGTTCGATGCGTAACACCGAAGGCATTGGCCATATCAGCGATCGGTATTCTTCCGCGGGGTAAATCGGCGGGCAGGGCCGCTGAAGGGAGGAAACGGTGCCGCGGTCGCGCTTGTGTCGCTAGCTCTGAAGCGAACCCCTGCTTGTAGCCTTCTGCCATGATGTCCCTCCCGTTGTGCTCATTGTGCGTCTGCAAATTGCAAAAGGGTGCGGTCGAGTGGGGTTTCCTCTTAGCGTTCTTGTTCAGTGATCGAAGCAACTGGCGGTGTTTCTTCGATATCGCAAGCTTACGTTACTCGTGATTGACGTATTTTGTTAGTATCAAAATTAGTGATTTTTAAATTGCAGCGTATTCCGTTCAGAAAGCCGTATAACGTGCCGGAAATTCTCGTGAAAAGCAGCGTTGAGGCAATATCTGGCCGTATGAAGCGCGGAGGTCGAACCGGATTCACCATCGCTGGGCGAAGCCACCCGCGTCATCACAAATTCACATGAATTCATGTACGAATCTCGTTGGCCGATGCCGACTCGTTGGCTTAGAAACGATTATCCTTTGCTTCAGTGGAATCCCGCCATGCCGACCACGCTTTCCGTCAATCTCAATGCCATCGCAATGCTGCGCAACCGCCGCGATCTGCCGTGGCCAAGTGTCGAGGGGCTCGGGCGGATCGCGTTGCAATGCGGTGCGAGCGGATTGACCGTTCATCCGCGGCCCGACCAGCGGCACATCCGCTTCTCGGACCTGCCTGCCATCCGCAACCTGATCGACGATGAATTTCCTCATGCGGAGTTCAATATCGAAGGCTATCCGACCGATGAATTCCTTGAGCTTTGTGTCGGTGCTGCGCCCGAGCAGGTCACGCTGGTTCCGGACGATCCTTCGCAGGCGACGTCTGATCATGGCTGGGATTTCCGCAAACACCGTGACTTTCTTACTGATGTCATTGCACGGTTGAAGAAGATGGGTACGCGGGTATCGTTGTTTGCCGACGGCGATGGGGATGCGGAAGCCGTTGCGATCGCAAAGGCGGTCGGCGCTGACCGGATCGAGCTTTATACGGGTCCTTATGGCGGGTGCTACGATGCGCCCGAACGGGCAGGGCCCATCCTTGAGGCGCTCGGCAAGACTGCTGACGCCGCGCTGGCGATCGGCCTCGGCGTCAATGCCGGACACGATCTGACGGTGGCGAACCTCCCGCCGCTCGTAAAGCGCATTCCAAAGCTTGCTGAGGTGTCCATCGGACATGGATTGACAGCAGACGCGTTGGAATTCGGCATGGCGGAAACGGTTCGGCGTTTCTGCCGGGCGTGCGGCCAGAAGATCTGAATCAGGGGAGAAAGCCCGTTTCGCTGGTGCGAAGCGGGCTTCCGTGACTGGCTCAGGAGAGCAACGCGGTCTTGTGAGCGACGAAGAAGTCCTTGAGCGTTTCAGGCTTCTTGCCGGTCAGTTTCTCATAGTCGCCTGTTACCACATCAAAGTTGCCTGCGCGGATGTTGGCGTCGGCAGAGACCAGCATGTCCGCCACGAAATCGGGCAGGCCTGCGCCGCGCATGCCTTGGCCGAGTTGTTCATCCGTGACGCTGACGACCTTCAACGGCTTTCCGACGGCATCGGTCAGGATGGCGGCAATCTGGTTAGCGTTCAGGGATTCGGCTCCAGTCAGTGTGTAGGTCGCGCTTTCCTTGGTGCCGGAGGCAAGGGATGCCGCGATCGCCCGTGCGCAGTCTTCGCGGGAGATGTTCGGAACTTTGCCATCGACACTGCTCGTGTACCAGCTGCCGGAGTGGAGATTGTGTGGCATGCCATGGAGGTAGTTGTCCATGTACCAGGCATTGCGGATGATGGTGTAGGCGATACCCGTTGCCTTGACGGCATTCTCTGTGCCGAGGTGGTCCGGTGCGAAGGTGACAAGAGATTTGTCCGGCGAGGGCATCGACGTGTAGGCGATATGCTTCACACCGGCCCTCGCAGCCGCGTCCACTGCCGCCTTGTGCTGCTTGAGACGCTGCCCGGGGACGGCAAGTGCATCGGTGCTGATGATCAGCAGGCGGTCGATGCCCTTGAAGGCAGCCTCAAGCGAGGCAACGTCGTCGAAATCCGCCTTGCGGGTGATGACACCCTTGGCCGCGAGGTCTGCGAGCTTGGCTGGATCGCGTGTCGCCGCGACTATGCTTGCGGCAGGAACCTTTTCGGTCTCCAGCAGGTGATGGATGACCCTCTGGCCGAGTTGGCCGGCCGCTCCGGTGATGAGAATGGTCTCGCTCATGTCATTTCCTCTAGGTTCACTGTCGGTCTCGAAAAGAGACTAGCTCTAAAATAGGAATTGACTATGGTCTGTAAAGAAGGCAGTTTTTTCGCTCTACGTTACCAAAAGGGAACCAAGGATGAGCGGCGCCGTCGTCAATCTGAAGAGCAAGGAAACCGGCATTCGCCGGGAGATCGATCTCAGTAATCTCGACTTCAACAATTGCCCGGTTCGGGACATGATGCAGCAGATAGGCGGCAAATGGTCGACATTGATGCTCGAGGCGCTGTCGCAACGTCCGTACCGGTTCGGCGAATTGCGGCGGATGATCCCGGACATCTCGCAGCGCATGCTGACGCAGACGCTGCGAGATCTGCAACGCGATGGCTATATCGAGCGGGAAGTGTTTCCGACGAAACCGCCGAGTGTCGAGTATCGCATGACGGATCTCGGCCGATCGCTTTACGGCACACTCGCATTGCTGCTGAACTGGGCCGAAGCAAACCATGATGCGGTTCGCGGCGCCCGGCTCCGGTTCGATTCAGCCAGCGTCTGAGACGACCTGTTTTTCCAGGCCCTCCGTTAGGAAAAGCAGGAACGCAAACGCAGGGAAACAGAAGCCGATCCATGCGGTCATGGTCCAGCCGCCAGTGGCGTAAGCCCAGCCGCCGACGGCAGACCCGATCGCCCCACCGGTAAAGAATGTCGCCATATACAGGCCGTTCAGGCGGCCGCGATGCTCGGCGCTGATTGCGTAGACGGCGCGCTGGCCGCAGACCAGATTGGTGGTCACGCCGAAATCAAGCAGGATCGCTGCTGCGGTCAAGAGGAGCAGCGCCGTCAGCGAACCATCCGTCGCGAAATGGCTGATGAGAAAGGCCGACATTCCAAGCAGCATCGCCAGCGTTGAAGCAGCTTTCGTCAGTCCTCGGTCTGCCAGGCGCCCGGCAATGGGTGACGCGATGGCACCGGCCGCACCAGCCAGCGCGAACAATGCGATACCGTTCTGTGTGAGCCCAAATTCAGGACCGGCGAGCAGCAGCGGCGTTGTGGTCCAGAACAGGCTGAAAGCGCCGAACATGCCGGCCTGATAAAGTGCACGACGCTGTAGAACGCGTGAATGGAGGGCGAGGTCGGCCATCGAGGCAAGCAGCTTGCCGTAGCTCAGCCTGGTGTGGGGCGCACGGACGGGCAGATTGGCCCTGAGGATGGCTGCGAGCGCAATCATGACGGCGGCGGTGATGAAGTAGACAGTGTGCCATGACGTCGCCTCGGCAACGAAGCTCGCGAAGGGGCGCGCCAGCATGATGCCACAGAGAAGCCCGCCCATGACATTGCCGACGACGCGTCCACGTGTTGCGTCCGGGGCCATGTGGGCGGCAAAGGGAACCAGCACCTGAACCGCAACCGAGGCGAGGCCTATGCACAGCGACGCCAGAAGAAACATCGCGGGTGTCGATGACAGCCCAGCGCCGACAAGGGCGACTGCGGAAACGGCAATGAGTGTCAGTACAAGTCTGCGGTTCTCCAACAGGTCACCGAGCGGCACGATCAAGAGCAGGCCGAGACCGTAGCCGATCTGCGTGAGCGTAACGATCAGGCCGGTTGCGGCTGGAGTGAAACCAAGGGATGCGCTGATCGGACCTGCGAGCGGCTGGCCGTAATAGAGGTTGGCGGCAACGAGTCCGCACGCGGCGGCGAAAAGAAATGTCATCAAAGGCGAGATTGTCTGTGGTGCGACTGTTTCTCGCGCGGCGGTCGAAAGGCTCATAGTGGGCTCCGGTGGGGCTATCGGATGACTAAAAAATTTACACGTTGAAGCAGGTCGATCTCGACCGGGTTCACACAAGAAGTTTCATTGCCGTCTCGGCGACTGCGGCCATGTCTGCCTCGCTGCGTCCCGTCTTGCCGACGACCCGCATACCCTTGGTCAAGCAGAGCAGGGTGCGGGCTGTGGCGCCGATTTCGATCGCGCCGGAGATCGAGCCGTCGCTTTGGCCGAGATGCAACAGATCGGCGATCAGCTTTTCATTGGCGGCAAAAGCAGCGGCGACGCGTTCTGCCGCCTCTTCGTCGAAAAGCGCCAGCTCGTTTGCACTGCCTACGACAAGGCAGCCGCACCGGCCGGAGTCGCCATACGAGGAGAGTGCGTAT
The DNA here is from genome assembly GCA_900466605.1 of Hyphomicrobiales bacterium. GTDB lineage: Bacteria > Pseudomonadota > Alphaproteobacteria > Rhizobiales > Rhizobiaceae > Rhizobium. The sequence goes on along the minus strand of UBMU01000003.1, from coordinate 43,315 downwards.
TGGGTCAACACTTCACGGATTTTTTCGCGGCCGGTTTCAACCTTCGCCATGCGTGCGTCCAGCAGGCCGCGCCGAACAGCGCGGTAGCGGTCGAAGGCTGCGAGGAAGATGCCGCGCTTGTCCTTGAAGGCCTTGTAGACGCTGCCGGAGGTAAGTCCCATTGCATCGGTGAGTTCGCTGATCGACGCGGCATGATAGCCGCGCTCGGAAAACACCCTCAGCGCCTTGTCGAGCGCTGTGTCGCGATCGAATTCGCGCGGTCTGCCGCGCGCCCGATTGGTTTCAGTGAGGGTCGCCATGGTCATGGCTGATCTAATTAGGAAATGATCGTTTCCAAATCAAGCGAAACTTTGCGATGCACAAAATCAGAGATCAAGAACCCACGTCTGGCCGTTTTCTTCGGGGCCGAACATCCGGTGTCTCTCTTCGGAGACAAGGCGGAAGCCAACCTTCAGATAGATGCCGCGAGCGGCGTGGAGGATGTCGTTCGTCCAGAGCGATATCTGTCGATATTGCTTTGCCCTTGCAAAGCGAATGCACTCGTCGACCAGCATCCTGCCGAGTCCCAGGCCGCGCGCCGCTTTGTCCACATACAGGAGGCGGAGCTTTGCAACGCCGTCGCCACCATTGGTAATGACGACGGAGCCGACGTTGATGCCGTCACGTTCAGCAATCCAGCAATACTCCATCGCCGGATCGAAATTCGCCAGGAACTTGCCGGCGACCTCGGCGACAAGGCCCTCGAAGCGCATGTCCCAGCCGTATTCTTCAGTATAGGCCTTGCTCTGGCTCTGTACGATCCAGCCGATATCGCCAGGTCGATGGCCGCGGATGACCACGGGACGAGGCTCGGCGTCGGGATCAAGTAGCGCGCGAATGGAAGTCATTGCCGCCACGACAGTTTGGGGTTCGCCGTCGACAAGGTTGGCAAAGCGTTCCGCTATCTGCGTGTTGGATCGCCGGCCAAGCTCCTCGAACTGCCTGTATCCCTTGGTGGTGACCTTTATGATTTGACTACGGAGATCGCCGGGATCGGCTTTCGTCTCGATCAGGTCGTTGGCGCGAAAGCGCTTCAGGATTCGGCTGAGATAGGCCGGGTCAAGTTGCAGGTCGCGTGCCAATGCGACGGCGCTCACGCCTTCGCGGGAGCCGATCTCGAAGAGGACACGGGCGTCAGTCAGCGTGAAGTCGGTATCGAGATAGGCCCGGTTAAGGACCCCGAGGAAGTTCGTGTAGAAGCGATTGAAGTCGCGCGCAGCATTGATCAAACCAGAGTCAACCATGGACAAAATCTCCTGTTGGGAGATTTTGTCCTGCTTTTAGTTGACTGAGTCAATTAGTTTCGTTCAGGCAGCGACCGTCTCGTCGGCCTGCTTATCGCCAAGTGCAAACTCGACAGCGGCTCGCGCATGAATCTCTGTCGTGTCGAAGCCGGGTAGTGGCAGATGCCTCGGATCGAGCATCAGGCAGATTTCGGTGCAGCCAAGAATGATACTGTCAGCACCTTTGGCGCGCTCGCGTTCGATGATCTGCATGAGCTTGCCGCGAGAACTGTCGAGCACCTTGCCGGCGCAAAGCTCGTTGAAGATAATGTCATGGACGCATGTCCGGTCGGTGGCTTCGGGAACCATGATATCTACACCGAGGCTTTTCATGCGCTCGGTATAGAAGCCATGCTCCATCGTATATCGCGTGGCGAGCAGCAGCGGGTGCTTGCGTCCGGCGGCCTTGAGGGCTTTTGCTGTCTCGTCGATGATGTGTATGAGCGGAACGGATATGCGCGAGGCTACCTGGTCGGCGATGAGGTGCATGGTGTTCGTGCAGATCAGCATGCAGCGCGCGCCGGCAATCTGGAGATGCAGGGCTACGTCTCCGAGACGGTTTGCGGCGGCGTCCCAGTCGCCAGCCTTCTGCATGGCAACGATCTCGTCGAAATTGACGGAGTGCATCAGCAAATCGGCCGAGGAAAGCCCGCCGAGGCGCTCCCGCACCATTTCATTGATCAAGCGATAGTAGACCAAGGAGCTTTCAAAGCTCATCCCGCCAATCAGTCCGATTGTCTGCATTATTGGTGCGCTCCCGTCTGGAATTTCCTATTGGCGAGATTATGCATCAGTCCCCGCGCAAATTGCTCGCTTTCTTTGCTTGCCGAGCTTCATGCTCGCTGTGTTTTTGCGTGAATCTAGAATATTGTGCAAATTCATATCGATAAACACGCGGGGGACCGATGCTGGATGACCGTGATCGACGAATCCTGGAATTCTTGCAATCCGATGCTGGCATTTCGGTGACAGAGCTTGCCGAACGGGTGGCGCTATCGGTCTCGGCTTGTTCTCGGCGCATCCAGCGGCTCGAGGAGAGCGGCCATATCGCGCGGCGGATCGTCGTCCTCAATCGCGAGAAGATGGGCGTGCCCACAACGGTTTTCGCCTTGATCAAGACAGCGCATCACTCCGACGAGTGGATCGAGGCGTTTCGTCGGGCGATCGGCAGCATCCCCGAGATTGTCGAGGCGCACAGGCTCACCGGCAACCACGACTACATTCTCAAGATCGTGCTCCCTCGTGTCGAGCACTACGACGTGATCTACAAGCAAATCGTCCGCAGGATCGAACTTTTCGACGTGTCCGCTTCCATCTCGATGGAGTTGCTGAAAGACGGGACGTCGATACCCGTCGCGTACGCAGACTGAATTGTCTCCATTCTCTGAGTTGGAATTGCGTGACAACCGCTAGGCGCAGATGAGGTATACCCAAAGAGAGGTTGAAAGTTGCACGTTATCAACGACATTGCGCTGACGAATGTCAGGAAAGGCAAGTCATGAACGAGCACCATGTTGTGGTGATTGGTGGCGGCTTCGGCGGATTGCAGCTGGTCAATGATTTGAAGGGGGCAGGTGTCCGCATCACCCTGATCGATCGGCGCAATCATCATCTCTTTCAACCGCTGCTCTATCAGGTAGCGACGACGATCCTTTCCACGTCCGATATTGCCTGGCCTATACGGCATCTCTACAGCGACCGGCAGGAGGTGACGACGCTGCTCGGGGAGGTGGTCGGCGTCGATACTGCCGTAAAGGAAGTCTCCTTACGCAACGGAATGACGATGCGTTATGATACGCTCGTCCTCGCCACGGGAGCGACGCACGCGTATTTTGGTCGAGACGACTGGGAGCCGGTGGCGCCTGGGCTGAAAACGTTGGAGGATGCGACGACGATCCGTCGGCGTGTATTGCTCGCGTTCGAGCGCGCGGAGACGGAAACCGATCCTGCTGTTCGCGACGCACTCCTGACTTTCACGATCGTCGGCGCCGGACCGACCGGAGTGGAGCTCGCCGGCATCATTGCCGAACTTGCGCGAAAGACCTTGCCGCGCGAATTCCGCAACATCGACACGCGCAAGACGCGGGTGGTGCTCGTCGAGGCGGGGCCGCGCGTGCTTCCGACATTTGCCGAAGAGCTTTCTGCCTATGCCAGCAAGGCACTTCAGGAGCTTGGTGTTGAACTGCATATCGGCGAGCGCGTTCTGGAGTGCACGGCCGAAGGCATCGAGACAAGCGAGGGATTCATTGCGAGCCGCACGACCGTCTGGGCTGCAGGTGTACAGGCGTCGCCTGCCGCCAAGTGGCTCAATGTTCCAGCCGACAGGGCCGGGCGCGTCATCGTCGAGGGGGACCTGTCGGCGCCGGGGCTTCCGGATGTGTTTGTCATCGGCGACACGGCTTCCGTCATTCAGGAAGGCGGCGCTCCCGTGCCAGGGATTGCGCCTGCGGCCAAGCAACAGGGAGCCTATGCCGCAAAGGTCATCTGCGCGCGCATTGCCGGAAAACCGGCGCCCGCACCGTTCCGCTATCGCCATCAGGGTAGTCTTGCGACCATCGGCCAAAGTGCGGCGATCATCGATTTCGGTCGGATAAAGTTGAAAGGTTGGATCGCCTGGTGGATATGGGGCATTGCCCATATCTACTTCCTGATCGGGACGCGCTCGCGTTTCGCCGTCGCCTGGAGTTGGCTCTGGATCTACCTGAGCGGCCAGCACAGCGCGCGGCTGATCACTCAGAAGGAAACGATGCGCGACGACAATCGCACGTAACAAAAAAGGGCGGCGCACGGCCGCCCTTTTGCGTTTATCAGGCAGCCAGCGAGGCGATATCAATGACGAAGCGATAGCGAACGTCGCTCTTCAGGACGCGTTCGTAAGCTTCGTTGACCTGCTGGATGTTGATCTTCTCGATCTCGGATACGATGTTGTGCTCGCCGCAGAAGTCCAGCATTTCCTGGGTTTCCTTGATCGAGCCGATCATCGAGCCGGAAATGCTCTTGCGGCCGGGGATCAGCGAGAAGGCCGCGACCGGGATCGGGTTTTCGGGTGCGCCGACCACGACAAAGGCGCCGTCGACCTTGAGCAGGTCGAGATAGGCATTCCAGTCGATTTCGGCGCTGACGGTGCAGATTACCAGATCGAAAGTGCCGGCCAGCTTCTTGAACGTTTCCTCGTCGTTGGTTGCGTAATATTCCTTGGCACCGAGCTTTAGGCCGTCTTCCTTCTTGGAAAGGCTCTGAGAGAGGACGGTGATATCAGCTCCCATGGCGGCGCCGAGCTTGACGCCCATATGGCCGAGGCCACCCATGCCGACGATCGCAACTTTCTTGCCCGGGCCGGCATTCCAGTGGCGAAGCGGCGAATAGAGCGTGATGCCGGCGCAAAGCAGCGGAGCGGAGGCGTCGAGCGGAAGGTTGTCCGGAATGGACATGACGTAGCCTTCCTTGACGACGATCGAGTCGGAATAGCCGCCCTGGGTCGCCGTCTTGCCGTCGGCTTCCACGCTGTTGTAGGTGCCGACAAGGCCCGGCATGTACTGCTCGCGGTCAACGTCGCGCGAGGCGCAGCCGACGCAGCTGTCGACGAAGCAGCCGACGCCGACACGGTCGCCGACCTTGAACTTGGTGACGGCAGAACCGACGGCCGAAACGATCCCTGCGATCTCGTGGCCCGGCACGATGGGATAGACAGCGTTCTTCCATTCGTTGCGGACGGTGTGGATGTCCGAATGGCAGATGCCGGCGAACTTGATGTCGATCACGACGTCGTCAGGATTGGGATCGCGGCGCTCGAAGGTGAAGGGCGTGAGCGGCTTCGACGCATCGGTGGCAGCATAGCCTTTTGCAATAGGCATCTGAGACTTCCTTTCGGGGTTCCTGGGTGGATGGCCGGAAAATGCACCGGATCGCCTGCGGGGCGGTAGAGCAATCCTCCGAGCTTTTTGCACGATCCTGCAAAATTGAGGGAAAGGGCTATTCTCGGGCGCCCCAAGCTATCCTAGATAGTGCCTATCCTTGCCGGCGTAGCAGATGAAGGGCTCCTTGCATGACCTTGCCATTCAATCCCTATCAGGAGATTGCTTCGATCGCCGCTCGATATGCCGGTGAGGAGGGTGAATTCCGCACCGCCATCGAGAGTCTGAGGATCAGCCGCCGGCACACGCCGAGCGCGCCTTGCCACGGCAGCTACCGGCCTTGCATCGCCATTGTCATCCAAGGTGCCAAGAGCCTTCGCCTCGGGACCGATGTCATCAATTACGGCGCTGGCGATTACCTCATGACATCGCTCGATCTACCGGTCATCTGGCGTGTGGTCGAAGCCAGTGCGGAGATTCCGCATTTATGCCTGACGCTCGCCATCAACAGTGAGAAGGTTCTTGAATTGCTGGGTCGTGTCGAGATGCCGCGGCCTGGCGTGCCGGGACAGGGCCGCGGGATTGCGGTCAACGTCGCGACACCAGAGCTTCTGGATGCAACGGTGCGGCTCTTGCGCTTGCTAGATAGTCCGAAGGATATCGCGGCGATGGCGCCGCTGATTGAGCAGGAAATCCTCTACCGTGTGCTCATCGGTCCCGATGGCGGTCGGCTGATCAACATCGCGGTCGCCGACAGCCACGGCAACCGCATCGCACGAGCCATTGCCTGGCTACGGCAGAACTTCGCGCGCCCTTTGCGCATCGAGGATCTCGCCGAGCAGGTCAGTATGAGCGTGTCGTCCTTCCATCATCATTTCAAGTCGATCACCGCGATGACGCCGGTACAATACCAGAAGCAGCTGCGACTGCATGAAGCGCGACGCCTGATGCTGATCGAGCGCCTGGATGCCGGGACGGCGGGGCATCGGGTTGGCTATCAGAGCCCATCGCAGTTCAGCCGCGAATACAGCCGGGTCTACGGTCTGTCTCCCGTACGAGACATCGAGGCTGCGCGAGAACCGGTTGACGGTGCGTGAGCCCCTGTGACTGAATTGCGTGAGCTTGTCCCATGCAACCGGCAGTGCTGGCGGTGCGCTGCAGCATGAAATTTTCCCGTCATGCCGCTTGACGCGCAAGGTGGTTTACAGCATAAAGCGCGCGAACCGTACCGTACGGTACTTATTGGGAGTGAGGCCGTGTCCGTCGACAATTTGGAGCCCAGCGAGTTTTCGCCGCGCCAAAACGCAGTCCTTGAGCAGGCGCTGCGGCTGCTCGTCGACGGCGGCGAGAAGGCGTTGACGACCTCGGGTGTTGCCCGCGCGGCGAACTGCTCCAAGGAAAGCCTCTACAAATGGTTTGGCGACCGCGACGGCCTGCTGTCTGCGATGATTGCCTATCAGGCGAGCAAGGTGCGCACCTTCGAGCGCAATGGTGAGCGTCTGACCTCTGTCAGCCTGCACGACCACCTTGTCATCTTCTCGAAGGATCTGCTTGAGGTCCTCGCCGGTGACGTCTCACTGGCGCTTAATCGTCTTGCGGTCGGCCAGTCGCATCGCGACGGTTCCAAGCTCGGCAAATTGCTTCTGGAGCGAGGCCGTCGCCAGATCGATCGCCGTGCCATGGGGCTGATTGATTCCGGCAAGCGTGCCGGACTGCTGCGCTTCCACGATGCCGACGAGGCATATCACACGCTTTACGGCCTGATCGTTTCCGATCTGCATGTCCGCATGCTGCTCGGCGAGCCGGGCCTCAAGGATACTGCGCGTCAGGCGGAGAGGGCGGTTTCCGCCTTCCTGCGCCTCTATGGCACGGAAAAGGTTTTGGCGGAGATGCCGCTCGTCGGCTGATCCCCACTTACAACAGTCACAGGACAAGCAAAGGGAAGGACATTCAAATGCGCGTCTATTACGATCGTGATGCAGATCTCAACCTCATCAAGTCGAAGAACGTCGTCATCGTCGGCTACGGCTCCCAGGGTCGCGCACACGCGCTGAACCTGAAGGACAGCGGGCATGCAAACGTTGTGATCGCTCTCAAGGCCGGCTCGGCAACCATCAAGAAGGCGGAAGCCGACGGCTTCAAGGTCATGACCGTTGCCGACGCTGCCAAGTGGGGTGACCTGATCATGATGGCGACGCCTGACGAGCTGCAGGCCGACATCTACAAGAGCGAAATCGCCGGCAACATCCGCGACGGCGTTGCAATCGCTTTCGCACACGGCCTCAACGTTCACTTCGGCCTGATCGAGCCGAAGGCTTCGCTCGACGTCGTCATGATCGCGCCGAAGGGCCCGGGTCATACGGTTCGTGGCGAATACCAGAAGGGCGGCGGCGTTCCCTGCCTCGTAGCCGTTCACCAGAACGCTTCGGGCAATGCGCTTGAACTCGCTCTTTCCTACGCTTGCGGCGTCGGTGGCGGTCGTTCGGGCATCATCGAAACCAACTTCCGCGAAGAGTGCGAAACCGACCTCTTCGGCGAACAGGTAGTTCTCTGCGGCGGTCTCGTGGAACTGATCCGTGCTGGTTTCGAAACCCTGGTTGAAGCTGGCTATGCGCCTGAAATGGCCTACTTCGAGTGCCTGCACGAAGTGAAGCTCATCGTCGACCTGATCTATGAAGGCGGCATCGCCAACATGAACTACTCGATCTCGAACACGGCCGAGTGGGGCGAATACGTCACCGGCCCGCGCATCATCACGGCTGAAACCAAGGCTGAAATGAAGCGCGTCCTGCACGACATCCAGACCGGCAAGTTCACGTCTGATTGGATGCAGGAATACAAGGCTGGCGGCTCGCGCTTCAAGGGCATTCGTCGCATGAACGACAGCCATCAGATCGAAGAAGTCGGCGCAAAGCTGCGCGGCATGATGCCTTGGATTGGTAAGAACAAGCTGGTCGACAAGTCCGTCAACTAAGCCTTTTCAAACTGCTGGTTCAGCAGGGCCGGGGCGAAAGCTCCGGCCTTTATTTTTGCGTCCGCACAGCAAGCCAGCGGGTCGGCTTGCCGTCGTAGCCGCTCCCGTCGCCCTCGCTGATGACGATGTTGTGCCAGCCGCCGTTGCTGAGCATTTCGGAGAGCAGTTCGGCCGACGGGTAGTTATAATATCTGCCCAAGCCGTCGTGTCCTTCCGCTTCGCCCGCCTTGAAGGTGGCGTGGAAAGTGCCGCCGGGTCGCAGCGCCGTGCGAATCCGTTCCAGCACCTCGGGGAGGGCTGGTCGCGGAACATGCAACAGGCTCGCTTCGGCCCACACTCCGTCAAAGGCTTCCTCCTCATCCAGATCTTCGAAGCGCAGGACCGCGACGGGGCGTCTGAGGAGGGCCTCTGCCTGCTTCGCGATTGCCGCAGATCCATCTGTCGGGATCACATCGAAGCCCTTCGACACCATATAGGCACTATCCTGCCCACCGCCGCATCCCAGGTCGAGGATGGATGCGCCTGGGTGCAACTGCGACAGAAAGGCATCAAGCCGTCGAACGGGCAGCGTGCGTTGCCGCGAGGCATAGGTTGCCGCGTTGTCGTCGTAGAATGAAGATGTACTCTCGTCTGCCATGATCGTTCGCCCGATGAGCCAAGGCCGGAGTTACACGCACAAAGTCGCCGCCTTTGAGGCGGCGCTCATTCCATCGACATGAAATAGCGAGCTAGATGGAGCGTCGCCCGCTAACTGCGTGATAGAGCCACAGAACCACAACGGCACCGATGACGGCCACGACTAGGCTGTAGATATTGAAGCCGGTTACGCCTGATGCGCCGAAGAAGCTGAAGATAAGGCCACCGACAATTGCTCCCACGATGCCGAGGACGATGTCCATCAGCATGCCCGCTCCCGACTTGTTGACGATCTTGCTGCCTATGAATCCTGCAATTAGTCCAAGGATAATCCAGCCGATTACTGACATCTGCCATTCGCCTCCTTGATTGGTTGAATATTCAGACCATCTTCCCGTTTAAGCTAAATAGCTTGCCGGGGAATTCAAGGTTCGCGAGAACCTTATGCTTTCATTCTACAGTTGTTGTTCTGTGAAACGAAGAAACCAAAAAGGAGGATGTCATGGGTATCTTTGATGACGCCGTTCCGGGCGGAAATATATCGAAGCCGATCATGATTGCTCTCGGTGCGTTGTTGGTGGGGAAGCTCCTCGGTGGTGGAGCCAGCCAGACCGATCCAACGGCGCAGCAGGCCAACCCGCAAGCTAGTCCACAGGCCGGCGATGGCGGTCTTCTCGGTGGGCTCGGTGGGCTCGGCGGTCTTCTTGGCAAGCTGACGGAAGCCGGGCAGGGCGATACGGTGGATTCCTGGGTTCAACCCGGCCAGAACAAGCCGATTGCGCCGGGCAGTCTCAATAGTGCGCTCGGGTCGAAGACGATCAGCGATCTCGCACGCCAGGCGGGAATCAGTGAGCAGGAGCTCCTGAATCAACTGTCGACCGTTCTGCCCGGGGTGGTCGACAAGCTGACGCCGCGAGGCCAGTTGCCGACACAAGAGCAGATCACGGCCCTCTTCCGTTCCTGAGCGCGGTACGATCGAGCTGCAGCATTGGAAAAGTCTTTCCCCGTTTCCCGGCGGGGAAGCGGGGGACAGGTTTTCCATACCGCCCCAACTCTGTGATCTTGCCAACGGCTGAAGCATCGCGCCTCTCGGCGCGAGCCATTGCTTTTTGCCTGACCCCACAAAAACCGGGCATCGCCCGGTTTCGAAAATCTCTGAGTTAACGGTGGCCGACTGCTGGCGCGCCACCGTTAACCTTAGGCCAGGATGCGGCGTGTCCAGCCGCGCTCATCGTTCGTAACGCCCTTCTGCAGGCCGACGAGTTCCTGACGCAGCTCGCTGGTCAGCTTGCCGGTCTGTCCGTCTCCGACCAGGAATTCGCCGCCCGCGTGTCGCACCAGGCCGATGCCGGCGAGTACTGCTGCAGTGCCGCAAGCGAACGCTTCCACGAGCTTGCCACTGGCGGCATCGTTCTGCCATTCCGCGAACGAGTAGGGACGCTGCTCGACGCGCAAGCCCTTTTCTTCCGCGAGAACGATCACCGAGGCGCGGGTGATGCCGGGCAGGATCGTGCCGCCGAGCGGTGGGGTTACGACAGATCCGTCGTTCATCACGAAGAATACGTTCATCCCTCCGAGTTCCTCGACCCAGCGATGTTCCGCTGCGTCAAGGAACACAACCTGGTCGCAGTCCTTCTTCGCCGCCTCGGCTTGTGCCACGAGGCTGGCCGCGTAGTTTCCGCCGCATTTGGCCGCACCGGTGCCGCCGGCTGCTGCTCGGGTGTATTCAGTCTCGACCCATAGGGAGACCGCCTTCGCTCCGCCTTTGAAATATGCGCCCACCGGGGAGGCAATGATGCAGAAGATGTACTCCTGTGCAGGGCGGACGCCGAGGAATGCCTCGTTGGCGAACATGAATGGCCGCAGATAGAGGCTGCCGTCGCCTGAGGGAATCCATTCCTTGTCAACACGAACAAGCTCTTCGACCGCCTTGAGGAAAAGCTCTGTCGGAACCGGAGGCATTGCCATCCTGGCCGCCGACTGCGCAAAACGGCGGGCGTTCTCTTCAGGGCGGAATAGCAGAATGCGACCATCGTCCGCCTTGTAGGCTTTCATGCCTTCAAAAATTTCCTGAGCATAGTGCAGCACCGCGCTAGCGGGATCGAGCTCCAAAGGCCGCCTGGGCGTAACCTTCGCATCGTGCCAGCCGTGCTCGGGAGTCCACCGCGCCAGAACCATATGATCCGTGAAGACCTTTCCAAAGCCGGGCGTCTCCAGGGCCTGAATTCGGTCGGCGTCCGAGACCGGAGACGTGTGGAATTCGATCTTGATTTCAGGAGTGTTCGACGACGCGGTCATTGCTGGTACCTTCATAGGCTATTTGATAACGGCGGCGACACTACTGCCACGGAGTAGGTTTTGAAAAGATCGATTTTGGCCCGTTCTGGCTTCTGATTACAGAAGTAGCCTTCCCTTCTTAAATAGCAGACAAATAGGTCAGTAATGTTGACTTATAATTTGTTGCGTGGTTCTGTCCGTCAAAGACAAAAAATTGCGAGGAAATGCCCATGTTGAATTGGGAAAGCATATTCGCCACGCGTTCTTCGCGTATGCGCGCATCGGAGATTCGCGAGCTCCTGAAGCTTCTTGATCGCCCTGACATCATTTCCTTTGCAGGTGGTATTCCGGATCCGGCACTTTTCCCCGATCAGGAGTTCAAGGCGGCCTATGCTGACATCTTCAATAGCTCGGCGGTAAACTCGGCGCTCCAGTATTCGGTCAGCGAAGGCTACAAGCCGCTTCGCGAATGGCTGGTCAAGCAGATGGCTGCGCTCAACATTCCATGCGAGCTTGAGAACGTCTTCATCGTGTCCGGCTCACAGCAAGGCCTGGACTACCTCGGCAAGCTTTTTCTCTCGCCTGATGATACGGCACTTGTTACCTGGCCGACCTATCTCGGTGCGCTCCAGGCCTTCAACGCCTATGAGCCGACCTATGACCAGCTGACGCCAAACGGCAACCGCACGCCTGATTCCTATAGGGCGCAGGCGTCGGCCGCGGGCGGCAAGGTGAAGTTCGCCTATCTCTCGGCCGACTTTGCCAACCCGACGGGTGAAACAGTCGATCAGGCTGGTCGCGAGAAGGTTCTCGCACTGGCTGAGGAGCTCGATATCGCTGTTATCGAAGACGCGGCCTACCAGTCGTTGCGCTACGACGGCAACCCGATCGCACCGATCCTGGCGACGGAGATTGCGAAAAATGGACATATCAACGATACCCGCACGATCTACTGCGGCAGCTTCTCGAAGACGCTGGCGCCAGGTCTTCGCGTCGGCTTCATCGTCGCCAATGCTGCTGTTATCCGTAAGCTCGTGCTGATGAAGCAGGCCGCGGACCTGCACTCCTCGACGATCAATCAGATAGCGATCGCGCACGTCGCGGAGCGTGGTTTTGATGCGCAGGTGGCGAAGATCAAGTCTGTCTATAGCCATCGCCGGAACGTGATGCTGGCGGCGCTTGAGAAGTATATGCCGGCCGGCACGAGTTGGACCAAGCCGGAAGGCGGCATGTTCATTTGGGTGACACTGCCGAAGGGCATAGACGGTGCCAAGCTGCTCGCCAAGTCGCTGGAAACTGCAAAGGTCGCTTTCGTCCCCGGCAAGGCATTCTTCGCCGATGGTTCGGGAGAGAACACCTTCCGGGTCAGTTTTTCCTGCGCAAATGATCAGATGATCGAAGAAGGTATTAGCCGACTCGGCGCGTTGATCGAGAGTGAGATCGGCGGCTGACCAGCCGCCGAATTTCCGAGCGGACTAGCGATCCAAGTGCGGGCCGAACAATTCCAGATCGGCCTCACCCAGCCGGTCGCTTGCCGTGTTGAGCTGGTGCCAGTACGGATAGAGCACCGGCGGCAAACTGACGGCGTCGAGGCGCTTACGCTCGTTTTCAGTCAGTTTCAGTTCGGCCGCGGCCAGATTGTCCTTGAACTGGGCTTCGGTACGCCCACCGATGATTACTGACGTGACAGCCTTGCGGCCGATCAGCCAGGCAAGTGCGACCTGTGCTGCCGACACGCCACGCTCATCGGCGATAGCCACCAGTGTTTCCACGATATTCCACAGCCGGTTTTCGTCGCGAATCGGCGGCTCGGTCCAGCCGGCAAATTGGCGCGAGCCTTCCGGTGCTGCCTGGTTGCGACGATGCTTGCCGGAAAGCAGACCGGCAGCGAGCGGGCTCCAGACGAGCACCCCGAGCCCTTGGTCGACGCTGATCGGCAGCAGTTCGTATTCCGCTTCACGTGCTTCAAGTGTGTAATGGATCTGCTGGCTGACAAACCGCTCCCGCTTTTCCCTCTCGCTGACGCCGAGCGCCTTCATGATGTGCCAGCCTGAGAAGTTCGAGCAGCCGACATAGCGGACCTTGCCCTGGCGCACGAGCGTATCCAGCGCCTCCAATGTCTCTTCCAGCGGTGTTTGCCCGTCCCATTCGTGAAGCTGGTAGAGATCGATGACGTCTGTTTTCAGCCGCCGCAGGCTTGCTTCGCAAGCGCTGATGAGATGGTAGCGTGAGGAGCCAACGTCGTTCGGGCCTTCGCCCATCGGGAAGCGGGCCTTGGTTGCGATCAGCACGCCGTTCTTACGCGGCCCACCGATGATCTCGCCCAGGATTTCCTCACAGACGCCTTGAGAGTAGACGTCGGCCGTGTCGATCAGGTTGACGCCGGCGTCGAGGCACAGGTCGACGAGCCTGCGCGCTTCGGAGACACCGAGATCGCCAACCATCTTCGCCCAGCCTTGGCCGCCGAATGTCATGGTGCCCATCGTCACGGTCGAAATCTTGAGGCCTGAGCGGCCGAGAAGCCGGTATTCCATATGCTTCCTCCAAAATGCACGAGTCAAAACGTGTGGTAGAAGATAGGGACAGGGAAAGCGGGTCAAGGCAGACATCGGCGTCTTTATGCCGAAGCCGACTGTCACAATCATGTTATCCGCGATGGCTAAGGAACGGCCTCCCATCATCGAGGATCCATCATGAAGACGATCGTTTCCGCCGCCGCCCTGCTCGCAGTGAGCTTGCTTGCAGTTCCGGCCAATGCCGCCAATCTGGTCCTCTACACCAGCCAGCCGAATGAAGATGCGCAGGCGACCGTCGACGGCTTCATGGCGGCCAATCCCGAGATCAAGGTCGACTGGGTACGTGACGGCACGCCGAAGATAATGGCAAAGCTGCAGGCGGAGATCGAAGCCGGCAATCCCGTCGCCGACCTTCTTTTGATCGCTGACACCGTGACCCTCGAGCGCCTTAAGGAAGCCGGCAAGCTGCTCGCATACAAGTCGCCGGAAGCGGTGAGCTACGACGCATCGCTCTACGACGCTGACGGTTACTACTATTCGACCAAGCTGATCACTACCGGCATCGTCTACAATACGTCCGCCGCTTTCAAGCCAACGAGCTGGAAAGACCTGACGAAGGGTGAAGCCAAAGGTCTCGTAACCATGCCGAGCCCGCTGACATCGGGCGCCGCGCTCATTCATGCGCAGACGCTGGCCGGCGTCGACAGCCTCGGATGGGGCTTCTACAAGGATCTCGCGGCCAATGGCGCGACTGCTGCCGGCGGCAACGGTGCGGTTCTCAAGTCCGTCGCCTCGGGCGAGAAGGCTTTCGGCATGGTCGTAGACTACATGCCCATCCGCGAAAAGGCCAAGGGTGCCCCCGTCGAGTTCGTGTTTCCGGCCGAGGGCGTTTCCGCGGTGACTGAACCGGTCGGTATTCTCGCCACCTCGAAAAATGTCGATGCAGCGAAGAAATTCGTCGACTACGTGCTCTCCGAAAAGGGACAGGAAGGCTTCCTCAAACTCGGCTATATCCCGGCCCGCAACGGCATGAAGCTGCCGGAGGGCTTCCCGGCTCGCGACAGCATCAAGGTGCTGCCGATCACTGCCGCCGCAGCGCTCAAGAACACCGATCAGGACCTCAAGACCTTCTCCGGCATCTACGGTTCGAACTGATCGCTGCTGGAAAGCTGATGCACGGATATGTTCGTCCCGGAAACAGCCAGCCAGCCTGGCTGTTTCCTTTTGTCATTATCGTTGTTCTGATCTTGAGTGTGATGCCGCTGGCGCGGCTTGCGATCACAGGTATCGGCGCGCTTGGAAATGGCGGCGTCGGCGCGGTGATAAGTGATCCCTCGCTTTGGTTGGCAACCTATTACACGCTGGTCACGGCCGTTTTCGGTACGCTGATTTCTCTTGCCATCGGCTGCACTTTCGCCTTCCTGCTGACGCTGACGGATATTCGGCGCAAAGGCGTGCTGAGCTTCCTGTTCGTCTTGCCAATGATGATCCCACCGCAGGTGACGGCGCTTGCCTGGGTGCAGATGTCGGGGCCTTCAAGCCCGCTGCTGAAGGCGTTGCACATCGCGCCGCCGCTCGGTTCGCCACAGCCTCTCTACTCGGTTGGCGGCATTTCGCTGCTCTACGGCGTGCAGCACGCGCCGCTCGTCTATCTCGCTCTCCGGGCCGGCTTGATGGCGCTGCCCCGCGATGGCGTCGAGGCGGCCCGTCTCGCCGGCGCTGGCAGTTTTCGGGTTTTCCGGGATATCATCCTGCCGCTTTCGCTGCCGGGCATCATTGCCGGAGCCGCAATCTCTTTTGTGTCCTGCACAGGCAATTTCGGCATTCCTGCAATACTCGGCATACCGGCATCGATATACACACTTCCGACGCTGATCTTCACCAAGTTTTCCGCCTTCACCAGCCGGACTTTCGGCGACGTGGCGGTGCTTTCGGCGATCATCGCCATTATTTCCGTTGCGGGACTTGCCGTTCAGGACCGCGCCTTGCGCGGACGCGACTACCGCGTGCTTGGGCTCTCGGGCGCGACCGCAGCCTTCGAGTTGGGAGGCTGGAGATTTTTCGTGCAGCCGTTGCTGTGGTGCTGCCTTTTCTTCATGCTGGCAGCACCGTTCTTCGCTCTGCTGGCCAGTGCTCTTGTCCCGGCCTATGGCGTGCCGCTGACCTTCAAGACGATGTCGGCAAGCGCTTTCTACGAAATTCTCTTCCGGCAAGCGGTCACGCGAACGGCGTTCGTCAACTCCCTGTCTCTTGCCGCTGGCACGGCGCTGTGTCTCCTTGCGGTGACCGTGCTTGCTGCCTACGCGTTGACCCGACGCAAAGACTTCTTGAGCCGGATTGTTTCCAGCCTGATCGAGATTCCCTATTCACTGCCCGGCATCGTCATGGCTGTGTCGTTCATTCTCGTGTTTGCAGCGCCGATCCCCGTTTTGCACGTAACACTTTACGGGACGATCTGGATTATCTTGATCGCATATTTATCGAGCTTCTTCGCCGTAAGCCTGAAGCCTGTCGTCAGTGCGTTTCATCAGCTGGATCCGGCACTGGAGGAAGCGGCAAGGCTGTCTGGGGCGGGCTTCTTCCGGCGGCTTGTCGATATCATCGTGCCACTCATAGCCCCCGCAGCGGGAGCATCTGTCATTCTGGTCTTTCTGATTGCCTGCAATGAACTCACCATCTCCGCACTCCTTTGGTCTGCCGGGACACAGACGCTCGGCGTGGCAATCTACAATCTCGACGACAGCGGCAGCTCCGACCTAGCCTCGGCGCTCTCCGTGCTCGTCGTCCTCATGGTTGTCTTCATGATGCTGCTTCTGGAACTAATGGCGAAACGCTTGCCGAGAGGGGTCGTGCCTTGGCGGAACTGATCCTCAATCACCTTGCCAAGGATTTCGGCACCGGGCGTGCGGCGGTTGCCGACTTTTCCCTGAGGGTGCGGCATGGCGGTTTCCTCGCGCTGCTCGGACCTTCCGGTTGCGGCAAGACGACGGTGCTGCGGATGATTGCCGGTTTCGAGGCGCCGACAGACGGCTCCATCCACCTCGGAGAGCGGCTACTTGCCGACGCCTCCCGGTCGCTGCCTCCGGAACGGCGCAACATGGCGATGGTGTTCCAATCCTACGCGCTGTGGCCACACATGAGCGTGGCGGAGAATGTCGGTTATCCACTGAAGGTGCGCGGTATCTCGGGCGACCCTTACAAGCAGAAGGTTCGCGAGGCCTTGGCGACGGTAAGGCTCGGGGAACACGCCGAGCGCCGTCCCGCCGATCTGTCCGGTGGCCAGCGGCAGCGCGTTGCGTTGGCCCGCTGCCTTGTCTCGTCACCTGACGTCGTGCTGCTCGATGAGCCCCTCGCCAACCTCGACCGACACTTGAAGCAGGAGATGGAGGAGACGTTTCGCGAGTTCCATCAGCGTTCTGGTGCAACGATGGTCTACGTCACGCACGATCAGAGCGAGGCGATGGCGCTGGCAACAGATGTCGCTGTGATGTCGGAGGGCCGCCTTCTGCAAGCTGCACCGCCAGCGGAAATCTATGCCCGGCCCGAGGGCCGAGTCGTAGGTGGCCTGATCGGGCGCGGCGCAATTCTCTCGCTTCCGTCTCCAGTTGGTGACGTCAGGTTGCTCGACTGGAGTGCACTGGAACCCTTGTTCGACCACGCGGCCAGCGGGCGACCGAAGGTGGACGTGCTGTTGCGTCAGGAGGATGTCTTGATCACGGGTGAGGGGCTTGCGGCCCGTGTCGAGTCCATCCTCTACGAAGGTGAGCGATACGCCGTGAAACTCTTGCTTGGGGACGGGCAGGTGCTGCGGGCCTTTAGCCGGGAGCGTTTGCAGCTTGGCGAAAGCGTGCGGGTGATGGTGCGCGCCGCCTGGCGCCTCTGATGTCGAAACGTCTTTTCGAAGCGGGACTTAGCCACTACTAATGGCGCAATGCCAATTGGAAATGCTCGATGTCGCTTCGCATTGCTACTTTCAACGTCGAAAATCTGATGACGCGGTTCGACTTCACGGGCTTCCGCAACCAACTGCGCCAAGACCGTGTGATAAAGCTGTTCGAGGTGCGCAGCGAGGGCGTCTACCAGCAGCTTGAGCAGGCACGCGTGATTTCGACGACTGACGATACCCGGCAGATGACGGCGCTGGCGATTGCCGACGCCGATGCCGACATTCTGTGCCTGCAGGAGGTCGACAACATGGAGGCGCTGCAGGCCTTCGAATACGGCTATCTGTTCCGGATGGTCGGCAACGGCTACCGGCAGAAATATCTCGTTGAAGGCAACGACAGCCGCGGCATCGACGTTGCAGTGTTGATGCGGGAAGAGACACGCGACGGGCAGAAAATCGAGCTCAAGCAGGTCAAGAGCCACGCGATGTTCACCTATCGCGATCTCGAGCTTTTCAACGATCAGCTGGCGCTTACCAACCGGATCGACGACAAGATCTTCAAGCGCGATTGCCTTGAGCTTGATCTTGAGGTCGGCGGTGTCCCGCTATCGCTTTACGTGGTCCATTTCAAATCGATGGATGGTCCACGCACGGAGGGCGTCGACAGCAGGCTCGGCACGATGCCCGTGCGGCGAGCCGAAGCGTTGGCTGTGCGGCGTATCATCGAGGACCGTTTCAGCGGCCACGCGGATGACAAGCGGTTCGTTATATGTGGAGACATGAACGACTATCAGGAGCGTGTCGACGTTATCGGTCGTCGCCGTACGGGGTACCGCTTCGAGCATCGGGACGAGAGCGTCAGCGCACTCGATGTCTTCAGTCATGACGGATTTGCGGAGAACGTCGTCCGTCGCCGTGATCCGCTCGATCGCTGGACGCTCTACCATGCCCGGGGTCCGCAAGAGCAGTGGCTGTGTCAGCTAGACTACATCTGGCTTTCGGCTGCCCTCGCCAGAACGAATGCCGACCGCCTGCCGGAGATCGTCCGGCATGGTCAGCCTTACCGCACCGTCTTCCCGCCCGGTCAGGAAGTCGAGCGCTATCCCCGTACGGGCTGGGATCGACCGAAGGCCTCCGACCATTGCCCCGTCGTCATGACATTGGATTTGATATGAACCTTCACTTCTCAGAGGATTTCGTCGGCTGGCCGCCGGAGCAGACGGTGTTTCCGATTACCGGAGTGGACCTTCGCGTCCTCTCTGGAGACCACCCCTTCGACATCGCCGAGCGCGAAGCGATCAATGAAAACTGGGACAAGGAAATTGCCGCAAACCCCGCGCTGTTCGATGGCCGGATGGTCTTCCAGAAGCGGTTGGCGCTGATCGACGGCACCCTAGCAGGCGAAGGCCACGTCATACCGTTTTCGACATTCATGTGGTGGCGGCGTCAATCGAACCGGCAAGGCGGCATCCACCTGTTTGCCTATCCTGTTCTAGAGACATCCGACGGTGCTCTTGTGGCTATTCGCATGGGGAGCCATACAGCCAATCCTGGCCAGGTGTATTTCGCCGCCGGCTCGCTGGAACCCGAAGACATCTCCAGCGGTCGCTGCGATCTCGAGGGCAACATGCGGCGCGAGGTGATGGAGGAGACCGGGCTCGACCTCGACGAGGCAGAAGCCGGCGCTCGGTATTATGCGAGCCATGTCAGGCGCACGGTGACAGTGCTGCGTCTCTTCCGCTTCGATCTGACTGCCGATCAGATGATCGAGAAGATCCATGCACACATGCTGGTTGCCGACGACAAGGAGATTGCCGGCGCGGTTGCGATACATTCGGCCGATCCAAAAGCGCACCCGTACAATATTGCGATGCTACCCGTCATTGATTGGTACTTTGGAGAAAAGCGAGGCGCTTAACGCCTTGCGCTCGATCGTTCGGTCGGGCAGGTTGGCGAAACGAGGACCCGAGACCAGGAGGCCGATGTGGCGCGAAGCTACAGCGTCTATGACGTGTTCACCGACCGCAAACTCGCCGGAAACCCACTTGCAGTCATTTTCGATGGCGACCACCTGAGCGATGACGCTATGCAGGCGATCGCCAAGGAAACCAACCTCTCGGAAACGGTGTTCGTCCAGCCCACTGCCAATCCGGCCTATACGGCTCGGATTCGGATCTTCACACCCGGTCGCGAGTTGCCCTTTGCGGGACACCCGACGGTAGGCACCGCGATCGCGCTGGCCGAGCGGGCACACGGTAAATCGACCATCGATCTCGTTTCGGTGCTTGAGGAAAATGTCGGGCCGGTGCGTTGCGCGGTTCGGCTGCGGGAGGGCGAGGCGAGTTTCGCCGAATTTGATCTGCCCCGGAAGTCGCAACAAATCACCATGCCACTCGACAAGCTTGGGATTGCCAATGCGTTGTCGCTGAAGACGACAGAAATCGGCTTTGAGAACCACGTGCCGTCGATCTGGAGCGCCGGAGTGCCGTTCCTCATGATTCCCATTCACGACGTCGGCGCGGCCCAGCGTATGGATTTCGATCCGCAACTTTGGGAAGCGACCGTTCCGTTCGTCGATGGCGCACTTGCCTCCGCCTACATCTATTGTCGCGGCGGTGTGAACCATGTCGCGAAGTTTCACGCGCGCATGTTTGCGAGCGGCATGGGGATTGTCGAAGATCCGGCTACCGGGTCGGCTGCGGCCGCGCTTTCCGGCGCCATTCACCATTTCGACCGACTGACGGATGGGCACCACGATGTGATGATCGAGCAGGGGGTGGAGATGGGCCGGCCCTCCTTCATACACCTGCACATGGATGTCGAAGGCGGAGCGATCGCAAATGCCCGGATTGGCGGGCAGGCGGTGCGTATCGCGAGCGGAACGCTGGACCTTTGATTTCATTGCATTTCAGCCATGCGCAAAAATCTTCGCATTTAACCAAAGAATTTTCAGGCAGGCGCTAGACAAGCCGAACGATCCTGTTTATACGCCCCCTCACACCGCGCAACACGGCGGTCACGGGTGATTAGCTCAGTTGGTAGAGCAGCTGACTCTTAATCAGCGGGTCGTAGGTTCGAGCCCTACATCACCCACCATTTTCTCAAAGAAGACAATATTATACGCTGATCTGCTGCAAAGGCGGTAGAGGCAATGTGTTGGTCTCTTTGATCGCGAGGTCTCCGCCTTCCACAGCGCTCGGCAGAGCGCCGCTGACGCCAATGCGGCTCTACACAAACACTGACTTCCGGTACCAATTATCAGGCTATGCCACCCCACGCGAAGCGGTTCTGGGAGTTGGAGTGGGGGATTTCCGTCTGTTGATATCGGCCTGAGACGGACCGCGTTCCTTTAGGGCATACGCAGGAGGAACCAATTTTCGACACGTGGGTTTCTACCCTGTCGTGATTGTCTTGGCTTGGGCGTTCTGGTTTTCGCGGGCGGGGAACATAGGGTGCGCCAGCCATGAGGGGAGGAGGCTGTCATGAGAGCCATTGCAGCAATGTTGTTTGGGGTGGTTTCGGCGGTCGGGACCTGCGTTCTAGGCGCCGGGGTTGCCACCTACATTCTCGCCATGCCCGATGGACAGCAGTTGGCGAACCTGAATACCCCGGATCTTTGGACTGCGGCTCCCGAACGGGTTGACACCCTGAGCCAAAAATTCGAGCGGGTTGCCCCGCTTGTCTCTGCGGCCTATCCCATTACAGCGAGGGTGACGAAGCCCAAAACGGACCTCGCATCAAATTCCGCGTCCGGGAACACAGCATCAGACAGCGCTGCGGCGTCCTTGCGGAACGAGCATGAACAATGGTGCGCGTCCAGGTATCGATCCTACGATCCCGCGAGTAATACTTATCGTTCCTACAGCGGCCAAATGCGCAGCTGCGTTTCGCCAATCACTAGTCCATCCATGGAAATCACGGGATCCGTGAGTGGAGGCGCGGATCATACAGCGTGGTGTTCGACGCGTTACTCGTCTTATCGGGCGCAGGACAATACTTACCAGCCCTACAACGGTCCCAGGCGCGCATGCACCTCTCCATTTCCCGAGAACTCGGGAGCCGAGACTGCCAGCCGATGAGTTTTTTCCGGAGGTGTGGGCCCGCGTGCCACCTCGGCGAGTGTTGCCGCTGCCGACATGTGTTTTCCTGTCGAGAACGGCTGCGTGGCGGAAATTCGTGCGAGGCGCTTCCTGAGCCGGTCGTATTAGCGATACAGGAATGGCTTTTCGGGTATTTCGACCGCCGCCCGGCTTCTTGTCTTCCAGGCGTGAAGGCAGGCCGTTGTCACCAGCATTGCCATATAGCCGTCCCACGCGCTTGAGCCGCACGGCGTGTTTGACAGAATACCTGTCGTCCAGGCTTCCAACTGCGCGCGATAGGCCTGCCGGAACCGCGGACGCCAATCGGCAGGCGTCCGAAAACCGTCGTGGCCTCTGGCGCGTATTGTGGTTGCCGGGCTGGGGTCCAGAGCGACAGTTCCTTCTTCACAAACAAGCTCCGCCCGGACGTCGTATCCGTATTGTGCGTCGGTGAAGACCTCGATATCGACCACCACGCCGGAGCGGGTCTGTAGAAGGATGAACTGCGGCTGTCTGTTCGGGGCGTTCCGAGTCGCAGGAGGGCTGGCGACGATTGCCGAGGTGATGTCCTCGTCCAGAAGGTATCGCGCGATGTCGAATTCGTGGCCCGCGGAATTCGCAATCACCAGTTCTGACGTCAGATAGTCAGGGCCGACTGCGTTTCTATGAACACAATGCAGGAATAGCGGTCGCCCGAGTTCGCCGGAGGCGAGCGCCTGTTTCATCTCCCTGTAGCCAGGGTCGAAGCGTCGCATGAAGCCAACCTGCACAAGACGCCGGCCTGCATCGACTTCTGCTCGAATGATGGCTTCGGCATCCTCCAGACTTGCCGCCAGAGGTTTCTCGACCAGAACGGGCTTGCCGGCGGCAATCGCCTTCAGCGCCAGCGAGGCATGGGTGCCATCAGGCGAGCAGACCATCACGGCATCGATGTCGGGATCGCCGATCAGCGCATCCGCATCTGCGATGGCCCGCACGTCCAGGGATGCGGCAATCGTTTCGGCTCGACCGAGGTCGAAATCCTGAACGGCGACCAGTCTTGCATTCGCCACTCCCTCCGCAAGAATCGCAGCATGGTCGGCACCCATGACGCCTGTTCCAATGATGCCGATCCGGATCTCTTTCATCATCCCCTCCACTCCGATTTCGCCGTCAGGCCTACCTCCAACTCTATGACCGCGACAGAAGGGATTTCAAGCTCACGGCGGGCGATGCCAGCGCTTCCGGCGCAGGTTTGGCACGCTGTGCGATCAACATCTCTGCAAGCTTGATGTCGCGCGCGATCGTATTTCCCCGAGCCCAACCACTTGCCGCCAGCAATCGCTGGTCATCGCCGAGATGGAACAGGATCATCGTTTCCTCGTCAATCTGCCGACGGAACGTGCAGGCCGCCCCACTGGCCAGGCCCGCGATCTGCAGCGAGAAATCATATTGATCCGACCAGAACCATGGAACAACTTCGTACGGCGCTTCCGCGCCCAGCATGTTGGCGGACGCATGCGCTCCCTGATCTTGTGCATTGCGCCAGGCTTCGAGACGGATTCTCTTTCCCTGGTAGGGGAACGAGCAGCAGTCGCCGGCGGCGAAGATTGCCGGGTCGCTCGTCTGCAGGGCAGTGTTGACGGCGATCCCGTTCTCGACCGCCAGGCCCGCCTGCCGTGCGAGTTCGCAGCGCGGTTCCGCACCGATCCCGACAACGAGGGTCGTAGCGTCGAGGATTTCGCCGTTGCTCAGAGCGAGGCTCATACCTGCCGTATGCGCTTCAATCGTTCCAACACTTGTGTTGCAAAGGAGGCGAACGCCATGGGCCTCATGGAGCGCATGGACGAGGGCCGCGATTGCCTCGGGCACTGCCCGCATCAGGATACGCGGCAACGCCTCGAGGACGGTGACGTCGAGGCCACGTTGCCTGGCCGCGGCTGCCAGTTCCAGTCCGATGAAGCCGGCGCCGATGATCACCAAATGTCCCCCAGCAACAAGACGTTGCGACAGGCACTGTGCATCGTCGTGCGTCCGCAAATAGAAGGCATGGTCCATTCCTTCTACGGAGGGAAGTTTTCGCGGCGTCGAACCAGTTGCGAGCAGCAATTTATCGTAGGAAACGCTGCGACCGCTCGCCAGCTGCACGGAACGGCTTTCACGATCCAGTCCGACTGCCGCATCGCTTGTCACGATCGCGATCGATCGCTCTGCGAAGGTCTCACTGCTGACAACGAAGGAAGGCTCGCTTTCTACCGAAGACATCAAGTGCTTCTTCGACAAGGGCGGGCGCTCGTAGGGAAGGTGCCGTTCCTCGCCGATCAAGGTGATGTGACCATCAAATCCCTGGTCACGCAGCGCCAGCGCGGCCCTCGCGCCACACTGTCCTCCTCCGATGATAACAAACTCCTGCATCGCGCGTCACTCCAGGCCAAGGTAGATGCTGCCGTCTTCCACCTTTGTTCGATAAGTGCGGAGATTGATGCAGACAGGTGCCCCACGGGCCTCGCCGGTGCGATAATCGAACCGTCCGTTGTGCTTTGGACACTCGATGATGTTGTCCATTACCAGACCGTCGGCGAGATGCACCTTTTCGTGGGAGCACATGCCATCTGTCGCATAGAAGCTGTCATCAGGGCTCCGGTATATGGCGAAGGTCTTACCTTCGTGGTCGAAGCGGATCACGTCCTCATTGTCGATGTCGTCGATGCCACAGGCCTTGATCCATGCACTCATCCTATCCTCCCAAGTTCGTATTGCTTGATGGGAGGCTAGGCCAAGTTGCAGCTTTGTACGCTAGAAAAAATGATCAAAAAGCCTCAATCGGCGGCGTGGTCTGCTGAGTGGGTGATACTTGCGGATCGGCCGAAGGACTGTGGAGAAAAGCTCGAACGGACCTGTCGCTTATGTGTATCAAGCGTCATCGTGAACTGGTCCCGCATTGCCTCAAGCAAAATGTTACCGATAGTGTTTCTGTACCGAAGGGGATGGACAAGTCGTGCCGTTCCGGTTCGGGGGACGGATGGTCGGGCGGATCAGCATGGCGACACGATCGGAACTGACCGAGGCAATTATCGAGCGATATCGGCTGGCGCGTCGAGACGACAAATGCCGGATTCTCGATGAGTTCGTGGCAGTGACGGGTTACCATCGAAAGCATGCGATCCGGGTGCTGAACCGTCACGAGAAGAAACCACCTCCACGCAGGACTTCCAGTCTTCGTTATGGCCAAGACGTCCGCGAAGGCTTGATCGTGCTGTGGGAGGCATCCGAGCGACTATGTTCCAAGCGACTGCAGCCGATGATCCCAGTCCTGCTGCCAGCTCTTGAACGACATGGCCGACTGGAGCTTGGCGACGAGCTTCGACAGAAGCTGATGACAGTGAGCCCGGCAACGATCGATCGGCTTTTGACGGAGGTTCGTATTATCGCTCGCGGCGGTCAACGGCGCCGGGCAGGAATGAGTTCTGCGGTTCGCCGATCGGTTCCGGTGCGCACCTTCGGCGATTGGAATGATCCGCCGCCTGGGTTCGTCGAGGTCGATTTTGTGGCGCATTCGGGCACGTCGTCGGCAGGAAACTTCGTGCAGACGATGGTGCTGACGGATATTGCCACTGGCTGGACCGAATGTGTTCCGGTTCGCACCCGTGACAGCAGCAATGTGATCGTGGCGATCAAATGCGCGCGTTCGCTCTTTCCCTTTCCATTGCTCGGTGTCGACTTCGACAACGACAGCGCCTTCATGAACGCGCTCGTCGTCTCATGGTGCCGGAGCGAAGGGTTCGAAGTGACGCGCTGTCGCGCCTATCGAAAGAACGACCAGGCGCATGTGGAGCAGAAGAACGGTGCCACCGTGCGTCGGTTGGTAGGATATGGCCGTTTTGTGGGCGCGGGGGCAACGACTTGCCTTAGTCAACTCTATGAAGTGGTGAGGCTTCATGGCAATCTGTTCCAGCCATCATTCAAACTGCAGGAGAAGACGCGGATCGGCGCGCGCGTGATCAAACGATATCATCCGCCCGTACCACCGGCTGCCCGCGTCCTTGCGCATCCGGACATTGCCGAGGACGACAAGGAGCGGCTAAGGGCATTGTTGGAGACAGCCGATCCTGTGCTGCTATTTGCGGGAGTTCGTGCCGCCCAGGAAGAGCTCGGGAACCGGGTCGATCGTCGTGGCCTGAATGCGAAAATCGCAGAGCCATTGGTCATCGATCTTCAGAGCTTCGCTGCGAACCTGAAGACGGCCTGGCAGAACGGCGAGAGACGACCCACGCATCGGCGACCGTACCGACGGACCAAACCCCGACCGAAAGCACCCAGCATGTTCGAGCCGTTCGAAGCGCTGATCACGGGCTGGCTGAAGGAGGAACCAAACCTCTCGGCGGTCAGCGTATTGCAACGCCTGTCAGACATCGATCCAGCACGCTTCACAAAAAGGAACCTCAGAATGATGCAACGGCTGGTGAGGACGTGGCGGATGGAGGCCGCCGGGCTGGTCATCCTCGATGGAGGCTGGATCAGGAGCGTACCTGTATCTCCCGCCACCATAGCGGCAGGTGATTCAGGCACCGTCGGCAGCGCAATGCTCGGTAACACCAGCGGGTGAGGCAATAGGCCGGACCAGTTTTGCATGTCGCCTGACAATGTGGAGAAGAGGAGCGTGGGGAGGGTGCTTCGCTGATGAAAAAGCGTCATCTCTCAAGGCAAGCGGTCTTCGGTTCGCCCATCGTCGATGTGGCCCTCGGCAGCCGTTGTCGAAACTCTCCAATGACCCCGCCGATAGCGACCTACACAGGTTCACGCAAAGGAGGAGGTTCTATCGCTGCGCCTCCAATAGGGCACAACGCCTCCAATGCTTTTGTTGGTGTGCATGAGTTTGAAACTCGTGCAGTGCCTGCACCAGTTGATGATATTCGCCATGTCAGTGCGGTCGCGAGGTCACTTGTCAGGCGGTGCGCGCCCAGAGCTCCTTGATCCGCTCCCTCAGCACCAGTGCTTCCTCCCACCGGTTGGTCGTGTCCTCGCCATCGCGGCCGGTGATGGCATAAGGTTTTGGGCCGAGCTCACATGTAAAGACGAGTGTATCATCGGAGCCGGCCCGGCGCCGCCAGCTCCGAAAGCCATATTCCCACCAGTCCATGAAGAGGTCGAGCCACGGCTGATGGTGAGGGAACGAGATTTCTATTTGGACCTGCTCTCGCGAGGCGACACGCCCATGGAAGGACCACGAGCTGTCGAGGATGCGGTGGATCATGCCATGGTTTTCCGCCGATATGGGCCAGGCGAATTCCCGCCCGACGAGAAAGTGCGAGAGGTCGCCGAGCAGCCGGAGACTCGGAAATTGATCAAGGAGATCCAGCGTGAAGAAGAGGTCGGTGGTCATCCGGTCGCGATGGGTCTCGACATAGACAGGGATCTTCGCCTCTTCGCTGAGGCGCTGCCATCCCTCGAGCAGCGGAAGACAATCCTCGATGCGACGAAGCCTGACGTCCGGCTGCAGACAGATGTGGGCAACGTCGTATTCGGCGGCATTCTCCAGCACCGGTTTAAGATCGTCCACGCTTTTCGGGAAACATTGGCCCTCTGCCTTAAGCCCGTGCGACTTCAGGATTGAGTGCAAGCGCCTGACGTAGCCGCGGTCATGCCAGTGGGCGCTCACCCCGTCGAAACCGGCGCCTGCAATCCGTTCGATACTCTCCTCAAGCGTGAGTTCCTGCTGGATGGCGCTACGGCGTTCCATTGCCCAGAGCGACTGGAAGACCGATAGGGTTTGCATATGCGCCTCCACAGGTTTGATCTAGGTTTAGACAGCACGAAAGCGTCGCTTTGGCGAGTGCGCTCATTGAGGCGTTTTGATCAAATTTGATGCTGGCTATACGTTCTGTGCGGTGATCGTCATGAAACGCACGGGATCGGTGATGACGTCGGTGCGAATAATGTCGAGCCTATGCAAGATCATATCTACCGAACGGCGGGCCTGAACCTCGGGTGTCTGGTCGATGCAGATGTTCATGAGGCCGGATTGGAGATGACGTTTCTTCTTCTCCGTCAACTCATGCCCGACCCAGAAGACATCCCGTTGCATGGCCCAATGCTGCAAGACGATTGCAACGCCTTCGTCGCCACCGCCTGCTGAATAGACGCCTATGATATCCGGGTTGCGGCGGAGCGCATCGCTTAGCAGTTCTGCCGATTGAAGGTCATCGTCATGCCCGAACATCACCAGCGAGAACGAATGGTCGCTAGAGGCTTTTTCGGCGATATAGTCGGAAAACCCTCTGATCCGCTGGCGATGGTTTGCGTAGGCCCCACTGTGACAGAGCGCTACCAGCTTGCCATGACGCGTGCCCAGCATACCGGTCATATAGTAGGCCGCTGAGCGACCGGCGGCGTAGTCATCGATGCCGACGAACGGGATGTCCGGGTCGCAACATGCAACGATCTGGACCACTTCCACGCCGGCGGCCCTTACCTTCCGGAGGCTGGCGCTGACCCTCGCATCGTCCGGCGCGCATATGATCAGTCCGGAACGCCGGAAAGCCGGGTTGGCAACGTGGCGAGCCATGCCAACGGGATCGCTCTCCTTGACGAAGGTTCGGTGCAATATGACGTTCTTGTCCAGCGACGCAGCGATCCGTTCGAATGCCCGATTGAGCCGTGTGAAGAAGCTTGTTTCGGGGCGAACGAGGATAACCTCGATGCGGATTGCGCCACGGTTGAAATGCGACTGACGTGTCCCGTACTCCAGTTTCTTGGCCGCACGGATTACCTTCTCGATGGTCTTCTCGGTTACCCCGCCGCGGCCATTGATGACACGTTCGACGGTGGCTAGTCCGAGTTTCGCCTCACGGGCCACGTCCTTCAACGTCACTTTCGACATGTTTGGCTCCTCCCGCCGAAACTATCGGTCAGCGGCAGTATATGAGCACAGTTGCAAAATGAGGAGAACACCTCAATCAATGTGTGGGCTCATTC
Source organism: Hyphomicrobiales bacterium (assembly GCA_900466605.1). GTDB lineage: Bacteria > Pseudomonadota > Alphaproteobacteria > Rhizobiales > Rhizobiaceae > Rhizobium. The sequence continues at coordinate 14,817 of UBMU01000003.1, read as the reverse complement.
ATGCCGCTTCGGTATTTTTAGGATATTCGATATGGAGGAGCGGCAATGGACGACACACTTTATGGGAAGCGTAACAAGCGGGGAGATTGGGCGCCGTTCAAACTGCTTTCTTATCCACCCGTGTTTGTTTGGCCGGTACAGCCTATCCGATTTATGAAGTGGCTCTTTGGCTATCCAGGCTATCTCATGCCCTGGAACGTGCTTTACGCGGTCGTGGGGACATTGCTCTGGCTATATGCGACGCCGTCTTTCGAGACGATGAAGAGCTTCTCCGTCGGCTGGATTGCTTACCTTCTGGTTCGCAATGCTGCACTCGTATTCGTGTTTTTCGGAATGTTCCATCTGCGGCTCTATATGCAGCAGAGGCAGGGAACGAGTTTCAAATACAACGCGAAATGGCCGTCGGTCGGCAACGACGCATTCCTGTTTGGAAATCAGACCATCGACAACGTCATCTGGACCTTTGCCAGCGCCGTCCCGATCTGGACTGCTTTCGAGGTCGTTACATTGTGGGCGTTTGCCAATGGCATCATTCCCTATGTCTCCTTCACGGAGCATCCGGTTTACTGTGCCGTCATCATGCTGTTGATCCCGACGTTTCGCGACCTGCATTTCTACCTGGTTCATCGCTTGATTCACTGGCCGCCGCTCTACCATGCTGTCCACAAACTGCATCACAACAATGTCAATCCCGGTCCATGGTCAGGCCTTGCCATGCATCCGATTGAACACCTGCTTTATTTCTCGGGCGTGCTGATCCACTGGATTGTGCCGTCCAACCCGGTCCATGCGATCTTCCATCTGGCTCATGCCGGTCTTGCCCCAGCCCCTGGGCATGCCGGTTTCGACAAGATCGTTTTCGGTGAAGACAGCGCGATCGACACCCACGCTTATGACCACTACCTCCATCACAAGTACTTCGAGTGCAACTACGCCGACGGCGTGATCCCGCTCGACAAGTGGTTCGGTACCTTCCACGACGGTTCTGCCGAGTCACAGGAGCGAATGGACAAGCGGTTCATGGAACAGGCGCGCAAGCGCCAGGAAAAGAAGACACGCGGGCAGCAGCAAGCGAGTTGAAAACTCAAGCGTCCTCCCAAGCTCAGAGCCCGGCGATATGCCGGGCTTTTTTGTTTCAGAGGGACCGGCGAAGCTCCCAAAAATGAGGTCTTTTCATCACCATTTTCGCGGACGAGGGGCTTGGATGAATCTAGCGTTGTGATGCGGACATCGGGTGCCGCGTCATGTCTGGGAGGAGAAAAATGCTTAAATTCCTGAGCGCCAGCGCGCTCGCACTCGTGATTTCGTCGCAAGCTCATGCAGCCGAGCGCATCGGTGTTTCGATGGGAACGCTGTCGAACAACTTCCAGACGCTGATCGTCAACGGCATGGAAGCCTATGCCAAGTCGATCGGCGTGGAACTGCAGATCGAAGACGCAACGACAGATGTCAACAAGCAGCTCGATCAGGTTCGCAACTTCGCGACTAGCGGCGTATCCGCGATCATCGTCGACCCTGTCGATTCAGATGGCACGCCGGCCCTCAGTAAGGTCGCCGAAGAGGCTGGTATTCCACTCATCTACGTGAACGTGCAGCCCACCGATCTGTCGACGCTCGGCAAGCAGCAGGCTTTTGTCGGCTCCAACGAAGTCGAGTCCGGTACGCTGCAGACCAAGGAAGTCTGTCGAATGCTCGGGGGCAAGGGAAACGTCGTTATCATGATCGGCGATTTGACCAGCCAGGCCGCCCGCCAGCGAACGCAGGATGTGCACGACGTCATCAAGACGCCGGAATGCAGTGGACTGAAGGTGGTTCAGGAGCAGGTCGGAAGCTGGAGCCGTGTCAACGGTGCTGATCTGGTGTCGAACTGGCTGACATCGGGGCTGGAATTTGATGCTGTAATCGCCAACAACGACGAGATGGCGCTCGGAGCGATTGCCGCTTTGAAGAACTCTGGTGCATCAACCGACAAAATTCTCGTCGCCGGTATCGACGCCACGCCCGAGGCCCTGCAGGCAATGAAGGCTGGGGACCTCAAGGTGACCGTCTTTCAGGACGCAAAAGGGCAGGGTAAGGGTTCGATCGACGCGGCCCTCAAGGCGGTGAGGGGCGAGAAACTGGACCGCGAGGTCTGGATCCCGTTCCAGCTGGTTACTCAGCCAAACATGGCACAGTTCGAGAACCTCAACTAGCTTGGATCGCCTCACGGTCTGAGCTCACGGATCACGGCGAAGCCCCGGGCTTCGCCGTGATTATGCTGTTCCAGATCAAGGTGGCCGGTGCCGCAAGCATTGGTACCGGGCTAATCCAATCTGCAAGATCCGAAGGGCAGCCATGCATCAGCGGCCTTGGTAAACCGCAGCGATGCGCTATCTATCTCCACGCAATACAAGGAGAAAATGATGAAGAAGATTGCAACCGCTGTTGCTGCCGCATCCCTGGCCTCAAGCGTCAGCGCGGCCGATTTGGTGACCACCTATCAGCAGCCTGAACCCGATGTACGTGACGGCGTCAAGATCGGGATCCTAACCTGTGATGTCGGTGGTGGCGTCGGCTATGTCCTCGGTTCGGCTAAATCGGTCGACTGCGTTTTCAGTCCTACATCGGGCGGCGAGGCGCAGGATCGTTACACGGGTGCGATCCGCAAACTGGGCGTTGATGTTGGATTTACCACGCGCGGCCGGATTGTGTGGGCAGTGTTTGCTCCGACGACGGGATACCATCGCGGTTCGCTGGGCGGCCTCTATCAGGGCGCGTCGGCTGAAGCGACGCTTGTCGCCGGTGTTGGTGCTAATGTCCTCCTCGGCGGCACCAGCGGCTCGGTGCAATTGCAGACGCTGAGCGTTACCGGACAGCTCGGTCTCAATGTTGCAGCAACCGGAACGTCCATGACGTTGACCCCACAGGGCTAACGGTTTCTCGCCGGCCTATTGCTCGGCGATCTTGTTTGGATCTGGCCGCATTCTCATGCGGCCAGATTTTTGGGGTTAAGAACTGGAGGGAGCTATGAGGCATGCTGCAGTGTTGATCGCGATGGCGCTGGCCGGCTGCAGCACGAGTGCGCCGCCGTTGGAGCCAATACCGGGAAGCCTGACGTATGGCCGCGTCGCACACTCCCCATATCCCCCAGGGACTGTGATCAAGAACACGTTCCTCGGAAAGTGGGGTTATCGCACGTTCGAGAAATACGTGGTCCAGCCTGATGGAACACTGAAGTTGACCTATCAGCAGACAGCTCCGGATTTCCTCACGGACTGACGCTCGTGGCGCTTGGTCTAGCAGCAGCTATCGCAGTTTCGGCGGCTTCACAATGGTGTTCGACTGGATCTCTTGTTCAGGAGCATGACGTCCCAGCAATTTGTGGAGTTTTCGCTCTTCTGCGGAATCTGCGCCGTTACGTCTGCCTTGATTTGCGATCATCCGACCCCGCGGCCCCGGATTTCTGATCTGTCTGTTCGACGTGCTGTGCATGGCTCTTTCCTCCCGCAAGGGAAACGCATAACTCGCAGCAATGTTCATGGGGACGCGAGAAATTTCGGATCGCCAGCTTGCAACGAGGACTGCATCAATTTCTGAAGACCGTGCAGGCTGCTCCGGAGGCGCGGACGGTCACGCAGACCGCGTTGGCTTCGGCGCGCGTCTGTCTGCCAATGCGCGCAGCAACGCGCGGCCTGAAACCGAAGCTGCGGTCACGTACGCGTATAAGGACCGGCTCTTCGGCCGCAAGTGACGCTGGGAGCTGACGTGCTATCGCCGAAAACAGCCGAAGGGCTGCTGCGTCGTTGCTGTGTGCTGCAAGCTGCGCGCCCCATGGTGTCCACTGACCCTGTTGAACCGAGGCGGTCTCTGTCAGGCGACGCTTGCTGGCAAGGTCAACGCAACCGTCGATAAAGGGCTTGTCCGGGCTCAAAAAACGCGCGGCTTCGTCGGGAGGGTCGTTCTTCCACTGTTCGATCGTATTTGCAGTGATGGCAAGGACGTAGCTTCGTGTCTCGAACGGGAGAAGGCCAGTGTCCAGGTAGGTGGCAAGTCCCTGCTCTCCGGCGTTGTAGGCGGCCGCGGCGAGGCCGAGATTGCCAAAGCGTGTCCGGAGCTCGTCAAGATATCGTGCTGATTCCTGGAGTGACTCGAGGATATCGAAGCTATCCCTCAAGCCGCGCAGCCTTGCCGTGCCGGGCATGAATTGTGCAATGCCCTGCGCGCCTTTGGGGCTGATGGCGCTGGCGCGAAAGCGGCTCTCTCGCCAGATCAGCCGAGCGAAATATTCCGGCGGAAGGTCGTTCCGTCGCGCAAAGTGATCGATCGCGACGCAGAGATCACGGCCATACGTTTCGCGGGTTATGCAAAGGCGCTCGCCGGAGTCAGGGACCGCCAGCGAATAGACGCAGACGCGATGCGATGTAGCAGCGGGCGGTTGGGAAAGGGCCATCTGGGGAAGCGCCAGCAGAGCACTGGCAACGAGAGCAACAAAGCCTGCTTTGCTGAACGATAAGCCCACTGCCGCCATCGTCTCTCTGTCGCGCTTCCTGGTCTTCTTTGCCGGGACGGAAAAGATACGCCCGTCATTAAATGACGGGCGGAGTTGGGAGATTAATACGCGCCCTCACGTTAGCAATGCTGAATATGACGTCAAGACAGAAACGGAGCATGGACGGTTTTTGCCATATGACTGTTGCCACCGCTCGACTATTGTCGGCAAGGAAAAGCTCCGATTCACCGAGGTCGCCATGAAACTTTCCGCTTGCATCGAATGGTTGTTTCCAGCCGAAGCCGATAACTTCGCAGACAGGATACGGCTTGCACACACGCATGGCGTCGAGGCGGTCGAGTTCTGGAAGTGGACCAACAAGGATATCGGCAGCATCGAATGGGCGCTGACGGAAACCGGCGTAGAGCTCAGCAGCTTCGTCGCAGAGCCGATGATTGCCCTGACCGATCGAGCCAACAAGGAAACCTTCCTGAAGGGCCTGAAAAGTTCGATGGACACGGCCAGGCGCCTCGGTGCGCACACTTTGATTGCGCAGGCGGGGGACGATCTTCCCGGCAAGTCTCGCGAGGAGCAAAGGGCGGCGCTGATTGAAACCCTGACAGCCGCCGGCGAGATTCTGGAGGGCAGTGGGGTCCGCCTTGGTCTTGAGCCGCTAAACACGCTGATCGACCACGTCGGCTATTTCCTTCACTCGACGATCGAGGGAATCGACATCGTGAAGGCAACCGGGCGCCCGGAGATCGGTATCGTCTACGATGTCTATCATTCCGCCGTCATGGGCGAAGATACGGCCGAGGTGATCGGTGAAAGCATCGACCGGGTTTTCCACGTCCACATTGCCGATCATCCGGGGCGGAACGAGCCAGGCAGCGGCGATATTGACCTTAAGCAGCGTGTCGATTGGCTTGTCGAACACGGCTATGGCGGTGCGATCGGGCTGGAATACAGACCGTTGGTGGAGAGTGCTGCAACAATTGCAGAGACCCGGCGTGTACTAGGCTAGAGGCGCGCGTGAACGCATTCGGATGGTCTCACCCATTTCAATCTGCAGCGGCGTGCACCATCTAGGGGATTGATAATGTCCTCCCGCAATCGGGGGGCGACAGTGTTTGTGGAGCATAGCCATGCAATCCCTTTCGGACATACCATTGTACTTTGTGGAGAAGAACGAAGGCGTGTGGCCCTCGCGTCGGCGAAAGATCATCGATTGGCTCGTCAACGAGACGCGGGACGAGCGCTTCATCGACAACATATTCGTGCAGATGTGCGAGCGGCTGCGGAACGAGGGCGTACCGGTCGCACGGGCCTCGTTGCATTTCAGAACCCTTCATCCGCAATGGCTCGGAGCACGCATCCTCTGGAAGACCGGATTGGCCGAGGCCAAGATCGATACATTCGGCTACGGCGTCGAGAACACGCCTCAGTTCCGCAACAGCCCGGTAAACGAGATTTTCAGCGGTGCGACGGAGGTCCGCAGGAACCTGGAGACCATGCGCGACGGTGACGGTCACCATCAATTCTATGACGAACTGATACGCGACGGCCTTACCGAATACATCGCATGGCCAATGGAGCACACGCTAGGCAAGCGTCACATTGCGACCTTTTCAAGCGATCGGGCAGGTGGCTTCGATGAGGAGCACATCGTTTTCCTTCAAGACCTTCTGCCCGCCTTGACACTGGTCACCGAGATCCGTCTCAAGAACATTCTCGCACGCACGTTGTTGGAGACGTACGTTGGGCCGCATGCGAGCGGACAAATCCTTGCCGGCGCGACGACGCGCGGCAGTGGGGCTACGGTCGGCGCGGCGATCCTGATCTGCGATCTGCGCGATTTCACCACGATCTCGGATCATTGGCCGCGCGACGACGTGATCGAATTGTTGAACGGCTATTTCGACGCGATGTCGGAACCGATCGAGAAGCATGGCGGCGAGATCCTCAAATTCATGGGTGACGGCATGCTGGCGATCTTCCCGCTGACCGACCCTCTAGCCTGTAGGAATCTCCTCGCGGCTATCAAGGAGGCAGAAAGCTCTATCGTCGCTCTGAACGAGCAGAACGCACGCGAGGGCCGCGAGGTGTTGCGCTACGGCATCGGCGTGCACGTCGGCGACGTCATGTACGGAAACATCGGCTCACGACGGCGGCTAGACTTCACGGTGATCGGCCCCGCCGTCAACGTGGCTTCTCGCCTGGAAAGCCTGACGAAGGAAATCAAGCGGCCAGTGCTCTTTTCCAGAGCATTCGTCGAAATGGCCTCATGCAAGGAAGGCATGGAAAGCCTGGGCTCGTTCCCCCTCAGGGGACTAGGTGAGCCTGTCGATGTCTTTGCCTTCAAGCAGTCCTGAGAGCCGCCCGCATCAATGTAGGGTTCCTAAATGGGCGGCGCGGTTGTAGGGCTACAGCAACCAAGCGATCTTGAGTCCCTGCCAGGAGACAATCCGTCATGCCCGGCCCGTATGTTGTTCCCGTCCATGGTGACGAGGAACTCCCAGGAGAGTGCGACGTCGTCGTGATCGGTGGCGGGATCATCGGTTGCTCCACGGCGCTGGAGCTTGCCGAGCGTGGCCTGCGGGTGACGCTTTGCGAGAAGGGTGGGATCGGCAAGGAACAGTCGAGCCGGAACTGGGGCTGGGTGCGGATTTCGATGCGCGATCCGCGCGAGGTACCTCTGATGTCCGAGGCGCTGAGGATATGGGACGGCCTCGACAAACGCACCGGACGCGACACGGGCTTCAAGCGGGCAGGCATCATCTTCACCTGCGCCAACGAAAAGGATCTAGCCGACCACGAGCGCTGGCGTACCAATCTAGACGGTTATCAGATCGATTCCCGCATGCTGACGGCGCGGGAATTTGCCGCAACCGTTCCCGGCTCCAGACTGGACATGGCGGGAGCACTCTACACGCCGGCCGACGGCCGGGCGGAGCCGCAGAAGGCGGCACCGGCAATTGCAGAAGCGGCGCGCGACAAGGGAGCGACCATTCTCACGGAGTGCGCAGTTCGCGGCATCGAAACGTCGGCGGGAGCCGTCAGCGGCGTGGTGACGGAGCGTGGAGCGATCGCCTGCAAGGCCGTGGTGCTGGCAGGAGGCGCGTGGTCCAGCCTGTTTGCCGCTCGCTTCGGCATCGATCTGCCGCAGCTCAAGGTGCTGAACAGCGTGATGCGCACGAAACCGCTGGAAGGCGGGCCGGAGCAAACGATCTGGGCGAAGGACTTCGCGATCCGTAAGCGGCAGGACGGCGGCTTTACCGTTGCAAGCGGGCACGAGAACATCGTCGATATCGTGCCGGATTCGCTCCGTTATGCTGCGGCGTTCCTGCCGGCGCTGCGGGCAGAGTGGAAGTCGCTTTCCTTCCGCCTTGCAGGTCGCTTCTTCGACGAGTTGCGCATTCAGAGGCGCTGGTCAATGGATGACGCAAGTCCGTTCGAGTATCACCGCGTTCTCGATCCCGTGCCTTCCAAGAAGTTGACGCAGGATGCGCTTGGCAATCTAAAGAGGGCTTTTCCGGCTTTCGAAAAGGCGGAAATTGCGCAGCGTTGGGGCGGCTACATCGATGTCACGCCGGATGCGGTTCCAGTCATCTCGGCTGTCGACGCCATCCCCGGCTTTCACATCGCAACTGGATTTTCCGGGCATGGCTTCGGTATTGGACCGGCAGCGGGTCGCCTGATGGCCGATATCGTTACTGGTCGGGCGCCCGTAGTAGACCCAAGTGCTTTCAGGTTTGCGCGCTTCAGCGACGGCTCGAAGATAGAACTTATCAGCGGCTTCTGATTGAGTGCCGGGCAAGGAATATCCGCAGCGATGACGCGCGCGGCTTTCTTGCACACAATTGTCGGTGCTCGCGGCTCATAGTTTCGGCACACGTTACTCTCGCGCAGCACCGCTCGCGACGCTTGTTATGCCGATATAGAGTTCACGATACGCCAAATACGAACAGTGCGGTTGCAATCCAGAACAGTGCGCAGATCTCCACCGCGATCAGCATGCCGGTCGAGCGGTCGCTCATCCCGTCCTCCCCTCCACGGACTCCCTATTTTCGAACGTTATCACGTTCGATTATTGTTGCCGAGACACGTTGTGTCTCCAAATATTTCGGCACTCAGGAGAAAGGGTCGGATTGCGATGGACGAAGAGGGGGCGATGGTTCGGAGACGAAATCCATTAAGAATCGAGGGCTTGCTGGCCGCAATTGCGCAAGCTGCCCTCGATCATCCGAGCGTTCAGGCTATCTTGCAAAAATAGAGAGACCTCGGCCAGGGGTTCCGCAACAACGAGCCGAGGTCCCCCTTACCCCTTCAGAAGCAAGGACAAGATAGGGTCGGTATTGGATTTGGGAAGCCTCTGCCTGCATGCAGCCGGAATTGAATGAGGTCGTGGAGAGACCGCAAGACGGGCAGCCGACACAGTTGGCAAGAATGGTTAGTGCAGTAACGGCGGCCTGTGCGTGGGCAGCCGTTGCTTTCATCGAGCAGATATCAGATCAGGCCAGTCAGCAGCCCGAAACCTGCCACCGCCGCAACTCCGCCGACAGACTGCGTAATCAACCGCCCGCCATTTTCACTGGCTTTGCCAATCGCAAAACCGATCGCGATGCCCGCAGCATGCAGAAACGCCGTCGCGATCATGAAACCGGCAGCGTATGCAAATCCGCCAGCGCTCTCAGGCATTTCGGCGCCGTGAGCATGTCCATGGAAGATAGCAAACAACCCGACGATCCCCATGGCTGCCGCCACTGGAGCTCTAACATTCAGAGCGACGACGGCTCCCAAAACCACGACCGACAACGCAATGCCCACCTCGACGAACGGCAGTGGCACTCCCATGACACCCAGCGTGCCGCCCAAGGCCATAACCAGCACAAAGGTTGCGGGCACGAGCCACAAAGCGCGACCGCCGAGCTGATAGGCAAAGACGCCAACCATGATCATTGCAAGAATGTGGTCGATACCGGAAACCGGATGGCTGAAACCGTGAACGAAGCCGCTTGTCTCGCCAATGCCCGTGTGAGCAAAGGCCAGGGACGGCATACTTGCGACGGTGGCCAACGCACCGGCCAGCTTCAGATATTTACGTGTCATGATCTTCCCTTTCCTTATCCGGGAACTTTGCACGAGCGTCGAATAAGAGGAAAGACAGAAAAGTGATCACTGCGTCATTCGACGTAGTTCAAATTAGTCTTGCGGAATGAAGTGGATGTTGGCGTAGCGGACGCCACGCTGCGTCCCGACGCTATCCGCGTAGGACTGAAGATTGGCGACGCTGCCCTTCAACACGGCGACCTCTAGGCAGTCCGTTTCATTCGTATGGATATGCAGTGTCGAGACCGAAAGATCATGATGGTCGTGCTAGTGACTTGTCAGCCTCCTGGCGAGGTCACGCAGCTCGTGCTGGAAGACATAGGAGAGGACGCCATAGGCCGAGCGAGGCGAGGGCCCTTCACCCTCCAATGGCTTCACAGGGTATCCCTCAAAGCATCGCAGATGGCCTCGGAGCGGCTGGCATACCCCTTGTCGACGACGAGGCGACCTCAACCAGATCGTCGTCGATGGTAATCGTCAGCCTTTGCATGATGCCCCCTCCAGCCCTCGTCAGAGATTCGTATGTAGGTGCTCGTATCGATTCGCCAGATGGGACACTCATCTCGAAATGGATACTTTCGCGCATCCTCCGTAGTTCTCGGCTAGGCCGCAGTGAAATGAGCCCTACTTACATGCTCGCAGTTGAGCTGCAGGCCGTGAAACTCATCAAGGGCCATGCATCTCGTGGATGTTTTTGGTTCGGATGCGAAAGATATCAGTCGCGTCAATAACAGGCGCACATGCATTACGTCTCATGAGTTAGCGTCATGGCGGGTGTCCTAAAACATCTGCAGCAGCATTCGGCCGGTACGCGAATCGCTGAGCCGCCACGAGTTCGAATTTCTACAATTTGATGAGGCTTTCCCATGCTCAGAACGATGATCTGCGAGTCGGTCGCGCCTGTGCCGTCCACGACTTCGGCCGCAGCAAGCGCGATGTACTCAACGACGGGCAATTTCAACAACCGATAGAGGATGATCTCAATGATACGCAGTCACGCATTCTGCCTCCTATTGGCAGGTATAATCGGCCTTCTGGGGGGGCAGCGTATTGGCCCAGGACGCTGCAAAGAAGCCGCATGTGCCACTCGAGAAGACGATCGGCCAAACCGCCCAGAAGGCGCCAATGGCATCGCTTCTGGTCCTGAACGCCAATGGTGCGAAGCTTGAAGGCGACAAGCTCATTCTCAGTGGTGTCTCAACGAATTCGATCGTCTTTGCGGATCGCCCGGTGCGGGCAGCAGGCCACATCACCACCGCCGACCTCATCAAGCAGTGGGGCGAGGGGACCGACAATTTCAACGACGATCCACCGAACGCCACCGTCTCCGTTCTCAATGGCGGATCCGATGTCAGCGACGCCGTACTTACCTTGAAGAATCCCAAGCTTGACGGCACGACGCTGACGTTTGACGTCTCGATTCTGGAAGGGAATCTGACCGGCGCGACCGGACCTGCCGCCGTCTTCATCGACCATTGGCGCGGTTGGAACAATGTCGGTTGGTACGGCGTGGGCCTTGCGACGGGTGCAGCTCTCGGGGCGGCTGCAACGCGACCGGTATATCCGGCTCCATACTACCCGCCGGCCTACTATCCACCGGTGGTAGAGACGGCATGCCCGCCCGGATACTGGGTCGGGCCATGGGGCCATTGCCGCGACACGCCCTATCATGGCCGTCTTCCCAATGGCCAATGGCAATAGGCGCAAGGCTTGAACGTCGGAGGCTGATGGCGGCGTCAACGTCGCCGTCCAACTGCGCGCAACCGATTGACCAAGGCAGGCCACGATACTGGGGCGGCAGTGCCGGCAGCATCGTGGTTCTTCTTGCTAAGCCACCAAACGGCCAACGCCCTCTCCACCGCAAGCTGGTTCGAATGGCAATTACGATCCGCGAAATACTGAGGAACCTGCCCGTCATTCTCTTCCTGGCGGCATTTGTTATCCCCAAGGCCAAACATCGGGATGCAAATACCCATCACTATCTCGCCTGGATCCTTCTGCTGTCAGTGGGGATTGAGGCAATCTCGGGCGGCTTGTTCCACGTGTTCTTTCCTTCGACGGCTTCCGCCGCGACAGCAAAGCCCATGACTGGGCTCAGTCATCAAGCTGCGTTCTAGCTCGGCGCTCATTGCTCCGGCTTGCGGCCGATATGTACCCACTGGTACGCCCTACGAGAGTCGAACTCGTCTTTACAGAATGAGAATCTGTCGTCCTAACCGATAGACGAAGGGCGCATCATAACAAAAATAGGACCGCGACGACTTCTCGGCAAGGTGACTAAGCATTTGCGAGGGGAGAGAGAACATGGTGCGCGCCTATGGCGCGGTCGACCTGAAAGCGAAGCGCCTTTTTTGCGCGCAAGTGGGTGGCGTTTCGCATACTTGGTAGCGGGCGCAGGGCAGGGAACTGAGCATTCCTCTAGCGTCCGGTTTGCGCCGAAACCGCCATGGCCCGTCGCCACGGCAACACGACAGGCCTCGACCGGAATCTTGTGAGGATGACGCTAAAATCGATTACGTCAACGAGCCTTGCAATCGATGGCATTTCGCGTTGCGGTCGGGACCGTAGTAGTCTTACGGCTGAACCGCTCGACCATTGTGCTATACTCGCGCTCAGTTTTTGGGCCGGATGTCCGGACCTCGTCGCCTGCAAGTAAGTGAAGCGTATGGAATGAAAGGAATTCGATCATCACCTAGTTGGAGAAACCGCCATGAAACCTATGAGACTGATTTCATTGGCCCCGACCGTCGCGGCCTTGGGCTTGTCGTTCGGCTCGGCATGCGCACAACAGGTCACCGGCACCCCAGGCTCGCCCGAGGCAACGACGACAATTGACGGGAGATACTTGCCTCCACAACCGCCAGCGTTCGGCGGCGAGATCAACCTTCAGGCCAGCCAGTCGAAGCCGTATTGGGCCGCGCAAGTGGTGCCGCCCAAGGGGGCGCCCAACGTACTCCTGATCATGACAGACGATCAGGGCTATGGCGTTTCGGGGACCTTCGGCGGTGTCATCCCAACGCCGATCGCATCGCGAACGCGGGATTGCGTTACACGCAGTTCCACTCAACTGCTCTCTGCTCGCCGACGCGGGCCGCGTTGATCACCGGACGAAACCACCACTCGGTCGGCTTCGGCATCATTTCCGAACAATCCACCGGCTATCCTGGCTACGACAGCGTCCTTGGCGTCGACAATGCCACCATCGGCACGATCCTCAAGCAAAATGGCTACGCGACATCCTGGTTTGGCAAGAACCACAACACCCCGAGCTACCTGTACAGCGCGGCCGGGCCATTCGACCAATGGCCTGTTGGCATGGGGTTCGACTATTTCTACGGCTTCATGGGCGGCGAGACCGACCAGTGGACACCCTACCTCGTTCAGAACATGACGCAGATTTTCCCCTGGGTCGGGAAGCCCGACTACAACCTCACCACCGATCTGGCAGACGAAGCGATCCGCCATTTGCGGCAGCTCAACTCCGCCGCGCCCGACAAGCCGTTCTTCCTCTACTATGTCCCAGGCGGCACCCATTCACCGCACCAGCCAACCAAGGAGTGGATCGACAAGTTCAAGGGCAAATTCGACATGGGTTGGAACGCCCTGCGCGACCAGATCTTCGCCAACCAGAAGCGGCTCGGTGTAATCCCCGCGAACACCGAACTGACGCCCTGGCCGGATGATCTCAAGAAGTGGGACACGCTAACCGCTGACGAAAAGCGACTGTTCGCGCATCAAGCGGAAGTGTACGGCGCCTATGCGGCCTACACCGACCATGAGATTGGCCGGGTAATCCAGGAGGTCGAGGATGAGGGAAAGCTCGACAACACTCTGATCATCTATATCAGCGGCGATAACGGCACCAGCGCCGAAGGCACCACCGTCGGCACGCCAAACCAGATGACTGCCTACAACGGCATTCTCGATCTTCCTATCGCGGATCAGTTGAAGGCCTATGACGCCTGGGGACTCGCCCCAACCTATCCGCACATGTCGGTCGCATGGTCATGGGCGTTTGACACACCGTTCAAATGGACCAAGCAAGTGGCGTCGCATTTCGGCGGCACTCGCCAGGGTATGGTCATCGCATGGCCAAACCACATCAAGGACACGGGCGGGATCCGCACGCAGTTTCACCACATGATTGACATCGTGCCGACCATCCTGGAGGTGACCGGCATCCCGGCGCCCCTGGTTGTTAACGGCATTGCGCAAAAGCCGATCGAGGGGGTGAGCATGGCCTACACCTTCGACAAGGCCAACGCCAACGCTACCTCGAAACGCACCACGCAATATTTCGAGATGTTCGCGAACCGCGCGATCTATCACGATGGCTGGATCGCGGCGACGACCCCGCCAGCCCCACCTTGGCTCCTCGGCACCGCCAAGCTCCCCGAGGATGTCATCAACGGCTACAAATGGGAGCTCTACAACCTCACGGACGACTATTCGGAGAACAACGACCTCGCGGCTAAAATGCCCGACAAGCTGCGCGAACTGCAGCAGCTTTTCCTGGTGGAGGCGGAGAAGTATAATGTATTTCCTCTCGACAACTCCGTCCTGCCACGCATCATAGCGCCACGGCCGAGCGCGACAGCAGGGCGAACCCTCTTCACCTACCAGGGGGAGGTGTCCGGCATACCGGTTAGCGACGCACCCAGCATCCTGAACAAGTCTTACACCATAACCGCCGAGGTGGATGTTCCTCAGGGCGGAGCAGAGGGAATGATCGCCACTTTGGGCGGCCGCTTCGGTGGTTATGGTCTCTATCTGCTTAAGGGCAAGCCGGTGTTCCTCTACAACCTCGTCGACCTTGAACGCTTTCGCTGGGAAGGGCAGGACACGCTGACACCGGGCAAGCACACCATCGTTTTCGACTTTACTTACGATGGCCCCGGCTTCGGAAAGGGTGGCACTGGCGCGCTAAATGTGGACGGCAAGGAAGTCGCCAACCACAAAGTCCCGCACACCGTGCCCTTCATCATGTCAATCGATGAGACCTTCGACGTGGGCGTTGATACCAGAACTCCCGTCGATGACGGTGACTATAATGTGCCTTTCCCCTTCACTGGAAAGCTCGACAAGGTTGCCTTCAAGCTAGGCGGACCCAGCTAGGAGCAAATGATCAAGCAATCGTCGTAGTAAGCTCGCCAAAGCGAACAACTACGCACTATAGGCATAAGGCTCCAGCAGGTCCTTCCGGGCTACATGCTGTCCAACGTCCGCTTCTCTAATCGGGC
>UBMU01000128.1 GCA_900466605.1 Hyphomicrobiales bacterium | reverse complement strand
GTCACCGACCGACTCACACGCTCGGGGTGCCGGAACAGCGGTCGCGCGAGACGACGCAACGCGCCGGTACGACGCAGCAGGCGCAGCAACGGTCGGGCGAGGGGGCCGAGTCCGCGCAGCACCCGCATCGCGAGCACCATCCCCGCGAGCCAGGGCAGCCGGACAGCGCTGCGGACGGGGCGCCGCGCGATGGCCCGCGCCCCCGCTCCGCTCGGTGAGATGACCCCGACCGCGACGGTCTCGCGCGGGAAGCGGGCGGCGACGTCGAGAGCGATCACGCCGCCGAGGGAATGCCCGACCACGCGCCAACGCGGGTAGCCGAGCGCGCGAGCGACCGCGGCGACCGCCACGGCGATCTCGGCCGGCTCCGGCACGGGCCCGGGCGTCTCGCCCCAGCCGGGCAGGTCGATCGCGACGATGTCCGACAGGGGGAGCCGGAGCCCGTCGGATGCCGCGATCAGGGCACCCCAGGTGCGCCACGACCCCGCGGCGCCGTGCACCAGGATCGTCGCCACGGGGCTGCCCGACCGGCGGCCGGCGTGCACCACCAGCGGCCCCACCCCGGTGGGGACCACGACGCGCCGCAGCGCGAGGTCGTCGGCATCCATGCCCTTTCTTCGGAGCGGAGGGCGCGGTCGGATGCTGTGGAGAGGGGGCGGATACCCTGGAACCGTGATACTCGGCATCGACACCTCGCTCGGCACCGCCGTCGCCGCGATCGCCCGCGACCTTCTGGGCGGTAACGGCATCCTGCTCGAGAACGGCGTGATGCAGCACATGGCCGACATCGAGGCGATCCACACCTACGAGGGCACCGAGAGCGTCCAGGCGCTGCTGCTCGGCCGCGACATCACGGGCATGAGCGCGTTCGTCTGATCCCGGATGCCGGGTGACCGGCGGCCGACTCCACTCAATGACGTCGCGCGCGTTCGGTCCCGGATGCCGTGGCCGGACTGAGCGGGCCCGCGCGGGCCTGCGGCCCGCGGAACGCCGGGGATCCCGGCATTCGTCGCCCTATCCGCCCCCGGGATGG
>UBMU01000034.1 GCA_900466605.1 Hyphomicrobiales bacterium | reverse complement strand
GAAGATCCAACCGCCTCACGCGACGATATCGTCGATATTGCTAAGTCGTTGGCAAGAGCGGGGCGAGGGACTCTTAAGGCTGAATGACACTCGGATTGCCTGCTCGAGATCGCAGGTAGGTGGTCGTTGGCGAAACGTCTAGCCAATGCTGCTCAAAACGGAGGCACACTACTGACGGCTCCTACCGACATCCTGACGCACTCAATATGCTTCGCCTGACTACTCGCTACCGCAAGCAGGAATACTAGGGGCGCTCAATCCGTCCGGTGGGCTGTGAAGGTTCACTCCGATTGTAGAACTCCAACCAAGGAGGCTTCGCGGCGGATACGTCCACCAGAACCAACTATGCTCACAATCGATCTAAAACTTGGTTCGAATTAAGCTTCGTCGTCTTCGTCTTCATCACAAATCAGTTGCCTGGTTTTGTTGGATACGCCTGCGCGGAGCTCCCGCTTTACGCCCCTTTACCCCATCCGCTCCGAGGCGAAGGAGCCTGGGCTTGCCGGGAAAACGACTGTTCGGTTGCCGTTGATGAAGACCCTGCGGTGGATATGCGCATGGATGGCGCGCGCCAGCACTTGGCTTTCGACATCGCGGCCAATCGAGACATAATCGTCGGCACTCTGAGCGTGAGTGATGCGGGCTGTGTCCTGTTCGATGATCGGACCCTCATCGAGATCGGCAGTGACATAATGCGCTGTCGCGCCGATTAGCTTCACGCCGCGCTCATAAGCCTGCTTGTAGGGGTTGGCGCCCTTGAAGCTCGGCAGGAAGGAGTGATGAATGTTGATGATCTGCCCCGACATCTTCTTGCAGAGCGGGTCGGAGAGGACTTGCATGTAGCGGGCGAGGACGATGAGCTCGGTGCCGGTCTGATCCACGAGATCGAGCAACTGGCCTTCGGCTTGCGGTTTGTTTTCCTTCGTTACCTTGATGTGGTGAAAGGGGATGTCGTGGTTCACGACGACCTTCTGGTAGTCGAAATGGTTGGAAACGACGCCGACGATGTCGATCGGCAGGGCACCGATGCGCCAACGATAAAGCAGGTCGTTCAGGCAATGCCCAAAGCGCGACACCATCAGCAGCACCTTCGCGCGCTTTGTCGCATCGTGAATTTCGGCATCCATCGCGAATTTCAACGAAATAGCCTTGAACCCCTCGACCAACGCTTCCGTGCCGACGCCTTCTTCGGAAATGAAGCTTACGCGCATGAAGAACCTGCCGGTATCGAGATCGTCGAACTGCGAGCTATCGACGATATTGCAGCCCTGGTCGGCCAGGTAGTTGGAAATTGCCGCGACAATTCCGCGTGTCGATTTGCAGGATACCGTTAGAACGTAGTTCGTCATTGTCTTCTCACTTCCTTCGAAACGAATATGGTCTGTCGGGGCCAGTAGCGACGAGGCTTCCGGCGACTGAATGAAAATGCGATGGGATTTGCATTACGCTGCCAGCAGCGATTTCAATCGAGTTGAGGGCGACACCAGATCCTCGCGATTGGGAAAGGCCCTTTGGGATATAAGCATTTCGCAAAGCCGGATATCGCGGCCGATGGCGTTCCCGCGGCCGACAGCGCTTGCCGCAACCAAGCGGCCCTCCACGTCCAGGTGGAACAGTAGAAAGGCTCCGTCCGAAAGCTCGCGTCGCACGGTCTCAGTAGCCAGGCCGGGGAGCCCGGCGATTTGCAGGGTGAGGTCGTACTGGTCCGACCAAAACCACGGGACACCATCGTATGCGACCGCGGCCCCCATCATATTCGCCGCCGCTGCGGTTCCTTGATCCTGGGCGCAGCGCCAGGATTCAAGGCGCAACCGGCTTCCGCTGTAAATCTCAAGCGGGAAGGAACAGCAATCTCCGGCGGCGAATATATCCTCATCGGAGGTCCGCATGAACGCGTCTACGGCTATTCCATTGTCGATTTCAAGCCCGGCGGTTTCCGCAAGCTCCGTATTAGGAACGGCGCCAATGCCAACCACCGCCAAATCTCCGTCAATCTCACGACCATCGGCCAGACGAACGTGAACGCGGCGATCCTCTTCCCTTATGGAAGCAACGCCCACGTTCAACAGCACCTGGACGCCTTCCTGGAGATGACGTTCTGCAATGGTCGACGCGATTTCCGCTGGCACCGCCCGCGCCATCAGGCGCTGTAGGCCCTCGATGACTGTTACCGACGTTCCGAGTTGACGCGCGGTGGCGGCAAGCTCAAGCCCGATGAAGCCGCCTCCGATGATGATCAGCTTTCGTCCTTGTCCAAGACGGCTGCGAATATTCACGGCATCATCGAATGAGCGCAATGTCAGGACATTCCTGAGGCCCTCCGTTCCCGGAAGCATGCGGGGGCGAGCTCCCGTCGCCAATAAAAGCCTTTCGTATGAAAGGGTGCTGCCATTACCAAGAGTTACCTCGTGTCGGCCGCGATCGATCCCGACAACGTCTATGCCGCCAAGATGCTCTATTTCGCCAACGCGATAGCTCTCTTCTTCGGCAATGTGCTGGATGAAATTCTCGCCTTCAACCATTTGCTTTGAAAGGGGCGGTCGATCGTAAGGGGCATGCCGCTCGCTTCCGACCATGACAATGCGTCCGTTGTAGCCCCGCTCTCTCAGGGAGAAGGCTGCGCGCGCGCCGCATAGGCCCGCACCTGCGATGATGATGGTTCCGGGCATTTCTTTCCTCTTGGAACTCGTTCTGTCGGTAATTTTGGGAGATGCTACGGGCTGACGGAAATGGCCCGCGCGGAAGCCTTAGCCGGTCAACGCTCCTATCCCAGGCACTATCGGCGAAGGGGTCGCCCCCTCGATTTGGGCTCTCTCGGCGATGGCTCCCCTGCGTCCTTTTTTATTGATCTGAACACGATGTTGCGATTTCCAACACGTCGATAACTTACTCATCGCGACCGAAATGAGTGGATTTGATGTTGTTGTTGCGGGTAAATCATCAAGCACCTGTTACAGCTTTCCTTCGCGCTCTTCTCGGCCCAATGCCGGCCGAAACAGCGCGTGCCCTCATCGATACGAACTGCATGATGATTGGAAATGATGTTGACATCAATCCTTTGACGCGTCAATAATCATCAAAATTGGCGGAGGAGGAACCGTCGATGGGGAGGAACATCAAATGTCAGATTTTATGCGCATGTCGCGACGCGACCTGTTGAGCACGAGTGGACGCGCATTTGCGTTGACGGCAGTCGCGGGGATTGCCCCGCAATTCATTCGGCCTGGTCGGGCGCTTGCCGCGGACGCGCTTGCACCCGGGATGATCGGCGGGCCAACAGGCTTTGACGGTGCCGAGCGCTACCAGTACGGCCCAGACACCCCGGAAGGGCGTGCGATCGAGGGCGTCAAAGCGCTGAAAGGCGCAGGCAAGGCTCCGGCGAAGATCGTGTTGGGTCTGTCCGATGGATCTATCGGCCAATTGACGAAACCATTCCCGGCGGGTGCGCCTTCGATCAAGGATCTCTGGGAAAAGGAAACGGGGATCGTTCTTGATGTCGTCGGCGTGCCGAACGGGCAGGAATTTACCAAGACCATGCAGGACATCTCCACCAAAGGCGGTGCATTCGACATCTATGCCGTTGAGTGGAACCGTCTTGGCGATCTGGCCGAAACGGGCGGCATCATCAAGATGGATGATTTCGTTGCCAGCTATAAGCCGGAATGGGATGATCCTGAGCGCGGCTACTTCAATGGTAAAGCCGGTGTTTCGCTGCTGAACCAGTATCGCGGGTCGACATATGGCGTGTCACTCGACGGAGATTTTCAGACCTGGAATTACCGGACGGATCTCTTCAACGACGAAAACGAGAAGAAGGCCTTTGCCGACAAGCACGGCTATGCACTTGCTCCGCCTCGCACCTTCAAGCAGCTCGATGAGATCGCCGCCTTCTTCCACCGCCCGGACAAGGGCCTGTTCGGCTGCACCGATCTTCGAAACCAGGGGTGGGGCTATACCAATTGGTATCAGCGCTTCACGTCCATGGCATCGCCGAACCAGTATCTCTTTAGCGATGACGGCAAGCCATTGATCAATTCCGAGGCGGGGTATCAGGCCACGCAGGAGTATGTGGACGCGCTGTCCTATCACTCGCCGGATGCCGTCTCCTGGGGATGGCCGGAGCAATACGGCAACTTCGCCGGCGGCGGCGCAGCGATGACGTGTGCGTTCTCGAACCTGCCAAAATTTCTCGACAACAAGGCCAATGAAGGTTCCAAGATCACCGGCAAGATCGGTTCGATGCTGCCGCCAGGCCGCGAGAGCGATGGTCACCTCGTGCGCCGGTCCGTCCTGTGGCTCAATCTGTCCGCGTCGATCTCATCGCAAAGCAAAAATCCCGAAGTCTGTTATCTGCTGCTGCAGTGGCTCGGTTCAAG
This sequence comes from Hyphomicrobiales bacterium, assembly GCA_900466605.1. Classification (GTDB taxonomy): domain Bacteria; phylum Pseudomonadota; class Alphaproteobacteria; order Rhizobiales; family Rhizobiaceae; genus Rhizobium. Next base: position 102,792 of record UBMU01000034.1, on the reverse strand, counting down.
CCGCATCTATTCATGGATGACCGCCAATCCGGGTGGCTATTTCGATCCGTTCCAGTTGGCGAATTTCGCTGATCCACTCGTACGTGACACTTACCATGGCTATCATATGGACATCGTGCGGGAGACTGTCAGCCGCGTTGTTCCCTCGATCAACTATCCTGGCGCAACGGCCTTCCACAGCGCACTCGACGAGAACCTGGTCGGCGCACTCACCAAGGTAAAGACAGCCAAGGAAGCGATGGCTGACACGGAAAAGCAGTGGACGCGCATTGCTCGTCGTGTCGGCGAGGACAAGCTCATCGAAGCGATCAGGACCAATAAGCAAGCCTGGCCGACCTTGCTCGACCCGCTTCAAAGCTGACGACCAGCCTCCGGATGTGGGGGCAGGAGATGCCCGCACATCCGATTTTTCAGTCTTGAATGTGGTTGCCATGAACCGTTCGCTGCCTTTTGAAATCTTCCGCTATTGCGTGATCCTCGTGGCTCTTGCAATCACGCTTGTACCGACCGTGTGGATGGCCTCGATGGCCTTTAAGCCCATCGCCGAATGGTCGGCCACCGGTGCGGATCTGACATGGTGGCCCCACCAACCGACGCTCGACAACTTCCGCTTTATCTTCGGGACCTCGACGAGTGACCTTATCGTCGCCTTGGATCGCACCGCGACGAAGCCGATCATGGCGTCCTTGCTCTCGGCGACCTTTGGAACGCTTATTGCCATGGTATGCGGCACATCGGCCGCCTATGGCCTGTCGCGGTTCGGATCAGGGCAGAACCTTCCCCTGGCGCTGATCCAGCTCCGGCTGTTTCCGCCGATGGCGGTCATGATCCCCGTCATGATCATGTGGGCATATTTCGGGATGATCGATACCTGGTGGGGCCTGGCGCTCATCTACGGTATCGTTACGCTGCCGTTTGCCTTCTGGCTCATGAAAACCTTTTTCGATGACATGCCGCGGGAAATCGAAGACGCCGCGCTGGTCGAAGGCTGTACGCGCTTGCGCGTCTTTACCAAAATCACGCTGCCGATGATGCGTCCGGCGCTCGCGAGTTCGGCGCTCTTCGTGTTCATTTTGAACTGGTCTGACTATCTCATCTCGCTGCTGCTGACGACGCGCGAGTGGGTCACCATTCCCGTCTACATGGCGTCGCTATCGTCCTCGATGACAGGACAGCTCTACGGCGCAAAGGCAGCGCTTGGCCTGATTGCCGCCGTTCCTCCAGTGGTCATGGGGATCGCCATTCAGCGCCATCTCGTTCGGGGGCTGACGTTTGGAGCTCTTAAACAATGAGTGCCGTTGCAACTGAAAAGAAGCTGCCGTCGATGACGGCAACCACATCCGATGCTGTCCCCGAAGCGCGGCGACTTGGTCTGCTACTGACGCTGCCGGCGCAGGTGCTGGTTCTGTTTATCGCACTGTTCCCGCTGCTCATGCAGCTTTACATCAGCACGACGGACTGGTCTCCGTTGGATGGTGTCGGTTGGTGGCGAGCCTGGCAGTCCTGGAACAACTTTGCCAACTATACAGACCTCGCTGTCGATTCCCGTTTCTGGAGCGCTCTTGGAAGAACCGCGCTAGTCATGGTGATTTGCGTGCCAGCCGAATTCCTGATCGGGCTCGGCCTTGCAATTCTGTTCATTGATGACTTCCGGGGAAAGCGGCTTTTCTACTCCATCATGCTGATCCCGATGATGGTCGTACCGGCTGTCGCTGGCTACATGTTCTTCATGCTGTTCCAGTCGGGTGGACCGGTGAACAATATTCTGTCAGCTCTGACGGGAACGCAGATCACACTCGCTTGGCTGTCGAATCCCGGCACGGCGCTTATCGCGGTCATGGTTGCCGATATTTGGCAATGGACGCCGCTAATGTTTTTGATTTTGCTCGCGGGCCTCGTTGGCGTGCCCGAAGATCAGATGCGTGCCGCAACGCTGCTCGGCGCTTCCTGGTCTCAACGCTTCCGCACCATCGTCTTGCCGAAGATGAAGACGATCATCATCATTGCTCTTGCAATCCGTGTTATCGAAAACTTCAAGATATTCGACACGCTCTATATCATGACTGGCGGCGGCCCCGGCGTCGCGACTGAAACCATCTCGGTCTACATCTATAAAATCACGCAGCAGGATCTCATTTGGGGCTATGTCGCAGCCGTCGCCTTAGCGATCCTTTTTGTCCTCTCCATACTTGTTGCCTTTGCAATTGGGCGGATGAACGCCGCTAAAAAGGAGCTCGCCGCGTGACGACCATTCACCTCAACAATCTGGTCAAGCGCTTCGGTGCGTTTACGGCACTGAAAGAGATGGACCTTGAAGTGCGCGACGGTGAGTTCATGGCGCTTCTTGGACCCTCCGGCTGCGGCAAGTCGACAACAATGAATATGATCGCCGGTATGGAGAGCCCATCGCAAGGGCGGATCCTATTTGATGGCAAGGATATGAATGGCGTTGCCATGGGCCGGCGTGGCGTCGGTTTCGTGTTCCAGAACTATGCGATCTTCACCCATATGAGCGTCTACGACAATCTTGCTTATGGACTGAAGGTTCGCGGCGTTGCCTCGGCCGAAATCAACCGGCGCGTTACAGCGATGGCCGATTTCCTGCAATTGACCCCTTTGCTAAAGCAGCCGTCTGCAAAGCTTTCGGTGAATATCCTGCAGCGGCTGGCGATCGGTCGTTCGGCAATCGTAGAACCGGCAATCTTTCTTCTCGATGAGCCCTTGTCGAACGTCGACGCTGCATTTCGTGCGGTCATGCGAACCGAGCTTAAACATCTCCAGCGGCAATTCAGGCAGACGATGGTCTACGTCACCCACGACCAGCTGGAAGCGATGACCATGGCAGATCGGATAGCCGTGATGGACCACGGCGTGCTTCAGCAGGTAGGCACTCCACTGGAGGTCTATAACGACCCTATCAATCTGTTCGTTGCTGATTTCATCGGCGCGCCGGGCATGAACCGCCTCAGGGGCAAGCTCGCCGAATCCGACCGCGGACTGCTGGTCGACCTTGGTCCATTGGGACTGAGCGCGCCCCTTGAGGCTGAAGTCGCCGAAGACGCTCGGCGCGCCGGCGTCAGTGAAGTGGTGTACGGATTTCGTCCGGAACGCGTCACCCTTGCTGATCATGGAGGTATTCCAATGCCGGTCACCTTCGTCGAACGAATTGGCGCGCGAACGATCGTGCATTTCGGGCTTGGCGAGCAGGTGGTCAAGGCAGTGCTCGACAACAATGCCGGGCCAGTTGCCGGCGAGTTGGCGCATGTTGTCGTCGAGCCGGATGCCTTGCGGCTGTTTGACGCTGCGAGCGGCGTCGCAATTCGAAAGATACGCTGATGGCCGGAATATCCTTTCGCAATGTCACCAAGTCATACGGCAAGACCATCGCGGTTCAAAACGCCTCCTTCGATATCAAGAGCGGGGAGTTCTTCTGTTTCTTCGGCCCACCACTCTCGGGAAAATCGACGATCCTCAAGCTGATCCTCGGTCTGGAGAGGCCCGACGAGGGAGAGGTGTTAATCGGCGGTAAGCCGGTGAACGAAGTCTCTCCGGCTGCGCGAAATGTTGCCATGGTGTTCCAGAACCTGGCGCTCTTTCCACATATGAACGCCGGAGACAATGTTCGCTTCCCACTTGTGGAACGAAAAGTGCCGGAAGCAAAGATCAAGGAACGTGTCGATGCGGTGGCTTCCAAGCTGCACATCGCGCATTTGCTCCACAAGCCGCCGTCGCAGCTTTCTGGCGGCGAACGCCAGCGTGTCGCTATCGCTCGTGCGCTCGTGCGCGATCCGGTCGCCTATCTGATGGACGACCCCATTTCCGCGCTCGATGCCAGGCTTCGCGAGGAAACGCGCGTCGAACTCAAGCGCATTCAGGGCGAGCTCGGTCAGACGCTGATCTATGTGACCCATGACCAGGAAGAGGCGATGTCGGTCGCCGACCGTATGGCGATCATGGAAAACGGCCATATCCGCCAGATCGGATCGCCGGTGGAAATCTACGATAGGCCGGCCAGCCAATATGTTGCTCGCTTGCTTGGCGCGCCGGTCATGAACATCATGGCCGCGGAGCAAAATGACGGACAGCTTTTCGCCGAAGGGACCATCAAGGTGTCGGTAGATGCCCTGCCAAAGGCTGTGTCCGGGATTGGGATTCGGCCAGAGGATCTCAAGGTGGAGGCGTGGACGGATGGTCGCGAGGGGAGGCCAGCACGGGTTTTCGAAGTCGAGCCTCTCGGGGGCTATACGGTCGTGACAATTGATACAGGAGGCCAAAAGCTCAGGGCACTGATGCGTGGCCAGCCGCGGCTTGAGCCGGACAGCGCAGTGGCACTGAGCTGCGATCCGGCAAAGATGCACTTCTTTGGTTCAGCGGGTGAGGCGCTGGCTAAATAAACGATAAGAGAATTGGGAGGAAACAATGTCAGACACGAGGGGCTTTATACCGGATCCGCCGATCCGTGCCCGCGACTATCGCATCGGCTGCATAGGCGCCGGCATGATCATGGCGGAGTGTCATCTTGCCGCCTACAGGCAAGCAGGCTTTCCGGTGGTCGCGATTGCGTCCAGGACCAAATCGAAGGCTGAGGCCGTAGCAAGGCGTTGGGACATCCCGGTGGTCCATGACACGCCGGAGGCACTGATTGGCGACGAAACGGTTGATATCGTCGATCTTGCCTTCCCTCCGGATCAGCAGCCTGCTCTCATCCGCAAGGCACTTGCCACTCCCCATATCAAAGCCATCCTAGCGCAGAAGCCGCTTGCCCTGTCACTGGAAGAGGCCATCGCGCTGCGCGACGAGGCGGCGAGGGCCGGGAAGATCCTCTCGGTCAACCAGAATATGCGCTACGACCAGTCCATGCGGGTTCTCAAGCAGGTTCTCGACCGGGGTGATCTTGGCGACGTCGTCATGGCAACGATCGAGATGCGCGCCATTCCGCATTGGCAGGCTTTCCTCGAAGGGTATGACCGACTGACGCTCGCCAATATGAGTGTCCATCACCTGGATGTTCTGCGCTTCCTCTTCGGTGATCCTGAGGAAATCACCACGGTGTCGCGTGTCGACCCGCGGACCGCCTTCGCTCATAAGGACGGCATAACGGTGTCGACAATGAAATTCCCGGGCAATGTGCTCGCCGTCTCGATGGAAGATGTGTGGGCAGGGCCGCGCGAAGAAGGCTTTGACAGCGACAATTACATCAACTGGCGCGTGGAAGGTACTGCGGGTGTCGCGAAGGGCACGATTGGCTGGCCGCACGGTCAACCATCGACGCTGAGCTATGCGTCGCGGCATGCAACTGACGGCAAGTGGGTAACGCCAAGCTGGGAGACCATGTGGTTCCCGCAGGCCTTCGTCGGCGTGATGGAACAGTTGCAATATGCGATCAAGAGCGGCGAGGCCCCAGCCTTGTCTGTTGCCGACAACGTCAAGACCATGGCGCTGGTGGAGGCGGGCTACAGGTCCATGGCGAGCGGTCGCGCCGTCAAACTCAGCGAAATCTCAATCCATTCATGAATTCCGAGGGAGGAACTAAATCATGATGCAAACAGGCATATTCACCGGCTATTTTCCCTATGGTCTCGAGGAAACGGCTTCGAAGATCCGGGCGCTGAATTTCAACACCGTCCAGCTCGACATGCACTTCAAGGATGTCGACGTCTCGGCAGGTCAGATCACCAGGGATAAATGCATCCGCATCCGCGAAACGTTTCGCGACCATAACCTGCCGATTTCCTGCATTTCCGGCTACACGAACATCATTCATCCCGACAGGGCAGAGCGCGAGCGCCGCGTAGGTTACCTCAAGGAGATCATCCGTCACGCGCAGTATCTCGGCAGTCCTTACGTGATTTCCGAAACTGGAACCTTCAACACCGAATCCGATTGGGTGCACCATCCGAAGAATAAGACGGAGGAGGGCTTTGAGGAGTGCCGCAAGGTCGTCGCCGATCTGGCTCAGTTCGCCTATGATCACGGTGCAACGTTCCTGCTCGAAACCTATGTCAACAATGTTGTCGGTTCCGTCGAGGAAACCGTCAGAATGTTCGCGCAGGTGGATCACCCGGGCCTCGGCCTTTTGATGGACCCGACCAACTATTTCGAAACCCACAATATCGACCGCATGGATGCCATCCTGAACCAGGTGTTCGACACCCTCTCCGACAAGATCAAAATCGGTCATGCGAAGGATGTGAAGCGCTCAGGTGACGACAAGAGCGAAAAACACGCTGATATCGGGGATGATAACGCTTCGGAAAGCCATACCTTCCGCGGTGTCGGGGAAATCGAGCTGCCAGCACCAGGTCTGGGCTCGCTGAACTACGACCTCTATCTGAAACGCCTGGCACAGAAGCATCCGAACATCCCGATGATCATCGAGCATCTCGACGAATCCGACGTGCCACGCGCGAAGAAATTCTTGGATGGTAAGTTGAGAGAACAGGGCCTCTGACGAACGCGGCGCGCTCCTATTCGTTGGGCGCGCCATCGCATCCTGGATGTCCGACTAAACATGGCTCCGAAAGCGGCAATCGGTTTCGGGACAAAGACATCTGCAAAACAGAGAACTAATGAAGAGCTAGCGAATCCGAAAGATCGCGCTGTGCCGAAGGCATCACGATTGATGTCGTGATGGTGAAACGTATATCGATGCGGCCGTAGCGAATTCCGCGGCCGCATTTCTGTGAACTCTACGGACGACCGTCAGGCTTACGGCGCACCCTCAGAACTCCGGAATGTTTTCTTTGAAAATCACCTGCAGTCGTGGGGGGTGACCCTCATAGGGCAGTCCGCGCACCGCATGGGCGAGAATGTTGAGCGACTCGCGCGCCTCGACCCTTGGATTCTGATCGATCGCGGCATCCATTGTCCCGTCAAGCAGCAGGCCCTTCGTGTCTTCCGTCGCATCATGGCCGACGAAGACGATAGAAGACTGGAGGTTCCGGTCCTTCAGCGCTTGGCCTATCCCCATGCTGCCGGCGCCGACGTTATAGATGCCGGCAAGGTCGGGGTGCTTTTCCAGAAGGGCGCTGGCTTCGGCATAGGCCCGTTCCCGATCGTCCAGCATCTCCCGGATCTCGACGATCTGGATAGAGGGAAACTCCTCCATCAGGATGTGGCGGAAGCCCATCTCGCGTTCCTCATGGCCTCGATAGGACAGGGAACCTGCCAACAAGGCGACCTTGGCGCTCGGTCGCGAGCCGATAAAACGGCTGACGAGGTAGCCAGCCAGCCGGCCAGCCGCCCTGTTGTCGATCCCGATATAGGCCGTGCGCGGCACATGCGAGATATCGGAAACGACTGTGGCGACCTTGACGCCGCTGGCTGCAAGCGAGCGGATCGCCTCGCGGACAGTCGGATGGTCGAGCGCGATGACGCCGACGCCATCGGTATGGCCTTCGAGGTCTCGCAGTGTGCGTGCAAGCGAGTCGGGACTGAAGCCTTCGATCATCAAAACGGAGACGTCGAGTTCCGGGCGCGCTGCAGCAAGAACCTCGATCTGCCGCCGCAAAGTCATGATGAACGCATTGCTGCCAGCTGGTAGCGCAAAGTGGAGCTTGATCTTGGCGGAGTTGACGGCGAGGGGGGGGGCGTCAACTTCTGCGGAATAATCGAGCTTCTGTGCGGCGGCGAGAACGACCTGCTTGGTGCGCAGTTTTACGCCCGGCCGGTTGTTTAGGACCCGATCGACCGTAGCCGGAGAAACGCCGGCTTCACGCGCAATGTCTAGGATAGTGGACCGCAACTGTGGACCTTTCGATCGCTGCGGCCTCGTTGCAAGGCCATGTTGATGCGAATTGATGCAATGCTCCATTCAATTGGCCACAAACGGCCTGCTGTCAAGTCATGACGTATCGCCGGAAATAAATGATGATGTGTTGTGGTTTGTTTTGATGTTGACATAAAACAAAACCATCTTTATTCCTCAAATCAGACGTCGCGGCGGGGGAGCGGTGATGTCATTTCCTGGGTGGCGAGGAGAGCCGGCCAAGAAACGCGACTCAGAGTTTGAGTTGAAGGACTGTCATCCGGCCTGGAGATCGGCCGATCGGGAGGGTTTATCATGAGACTTTGTGCATCACTTGCCATCGCCGCCGGCCTTGCTCTGGCGTCGACAGGTCCTGCGGCGCACGCTGCGGACGGTCAGAAGACCTTCTATCTGCTTTCGCATGGCGGTCCGTCGGATGCCTTTTGGCTTGATTGGAACGCGGGCGCCCAAAAAGCCTGCGATGAATTAAAGGTCACCTGCAAGATTTCGTTCAGTGGCGGCGACATGGCCTCGCAGAAGGAGGCCTTTCGTTCGGCGATCGCTGCAAAGGCGGACGGAATAGCGACGACATCAGCGCAGCCTGGCCTTTGGACCGGAGAGGTCAAGGATGCGCGGGCTGCGGGCATTCCCATCGTTTTCTTTAATACTGACGACACTTCGACGACGCGCCAGGCCTATGTTGGTGCGGATCTGAGGGCAGCTGGCGTAACGTGGGCCCAGTACCTGGTCGACAAGAAAGCGGTCAAGAAGGGCGACAAGGTCTTTCTTCCCGTCGAGGTTCCCGGCGCAAGCTATCAGCAGTTGGAAACGGAAGGCATTGCCAGCGTCTTTGATCCGCTCGGCATTGAGTATGACGTCGTCGATTGCGGCACTGATCCAGCCGGCATCATCTCGAAGATGAGTGACTACATGCTCGCCAACAATCCGCCGGCAATCATCGCGCTCGGCGATTCCGTTGCCTCCAGCGTCAAGCAGGTCTTCGACAGCGCGGGCCTGGCACCTGGCAAGATCCCGGTCGTGGGCTGGGGAAATTCGAAGGCAACTGCCGCGGCCGTCAAGGAAGGTTATGTCAGCGCCGCCGCCTGGCAGTATCCCTCGGCTCAGGGCTTCATGCCCGTCGCTCTCCTGTCATTGGCCGCTAACGGCGAGCCGATTGGCTACGACATCCATACCTTCGGCCTCTACGACGCCAGCAGCGTCGATCCGATTCTGAAACTTTACGACAAGAAGTGACCAGGCGGTGCCTTGATATCATTTTGGCAATAGAGAGCGCATGACCATGACGATGCTGACATCGGCGACGACAACAAAAGAAAGGGGGCTGCCTGTGATCGGGCGCTCCCCCGAAATTGCCTCGCTTATCATCCTGATCGCGGTGCTCTTTGCATTCGCGATCGCAGACGGCAATTTCCTGTCGCCGCTCAACCTGTCCAATATGCTGGCCTTCCTTCCGGAGCTTGGGATCATTGCGCTCGGCATGACGCTACTTTTGACGGCGGGCGAATTTGATCTTTCGGTCGGCGCGGTTTTTGGGCTTGCGCCTGTCACGGTCACCCTGTTGGTGCAAACCGCGCATTGGGGGATTGGGGCTTCGCTTCTGGCAGGTTTGTTGCTCTGCATCCTCGTCGGTGCACTCAACGGTCTGATCGTGACCAAGGTGAAGATTTCGTCTTTCCTGGTGACCCTGTCGATGTTGCTGATCATCCGCGGCATCGCTCTCTACATTACCCAGGGCTTTCCACTGAAGTCCTGGGATCAGCCCGGCATCTTTGTCACGCTCCTGGCCGGTGATTTCACAATCGGACCATTCAAACTCTACGTGTCCCTGCTTTGGTTCATCGCGCTAGCGTTGGCTGCAACCTATGTGCTGCGCTACGCCAAGGTCGGAAATTGGATCTCGGCCATAGGCTCAAACCGAAATGCAGCAATTGCCCGCGGTGTGCCGGCCGATAGCGTCAAGATCTGGTTGTTCATCCTGACATCCGTTCTTGCTGGCCTTGCCGGTATGATCAGCGCCTTTCGAATTTCGGCAGCCTCGCCCGTTGCGGGAACAGGCTATGAGTTGGAGGTCATCGCCATGGTCGTCGTTGGCGGCACGGCCCTAAACGGCGGGCGGGGAACGATCCTTGGCACAGTCGTCGGCGTCCTGATGCTGCGCGCGATCCGAAACGGCATTGTGCTGATCGGCGTACCCGGCCTTGCCTACAACATCTTCGTCGGTGGCATCATCCTCATCATGCTTATCCTGCACGCGCTGCTGCAGAAAAGTGCCGCAAGGAGCAGATGAAATGGCTGAAGTTCTTCGACTGGAAAACCTGCAGAAATCCTTTGGCAACGTCCGCGCACTGCGTAACGCCTCCTTTTTTCTGAACGAGGGCGAGGTCGTGGCATTGCTTGGCGACAACGGCGCCGGCAAGTCAACCCTGATCAAGGCGATCTCCGGCATCCATCCTGCTGACAGCGGCAATATCATCGTCGCCGGTCAGAAGGTGTCAGTGAAGTCACCTCGTGATGCTATGGATCTTGGCATCGAGACGATCCACCAGGATACTTCGCTGGCGCCCGATCTCAGCATTGCCCGCAATCTGTTTCTTGGCCGTGAGCCAACGACGCTGTCCTGGCTTGGCGTTTTCGCGCCGATAAATCTCGCCAAGCTGCGCAATGCCGCATCGACGCTCCTGAAGCGGGTTGGCATTTCCAAAAAGCTCAATGCCGATGCACCCGTTAATACGCTGTCGGGTGGCGAACGACAGTCCATTGCCATATCGCGCGCCATGCAATTTGCCGCAAAAGTCATCATCCTTGATGAGCCGACCAATAATCTCGGTGTCGAGGAAACCCACGGCGTCTTGCGGTTCGTCAAGGATATGCGCCAGGCCGGCCATTCCGTCCTCTTTATTACCCACAACATCCACCACGTCTTCCAGGTGGCCGACCGCATCGTTGTCATGCGGCGCGGCGAAGTGGTTGCCGAAATGGTGGTCGCCGAGACGGACCTCCTGACCGTTGAGAGCATCATCATGGGCGTCGACAAGACTGCACTGGTGGGCGAAGCGGCGGTGCACTGAGGCGGGATCGGCAATGGTGGAACTCTACGGTCAGACGCTAACGCGGCGCCAGCTTGCTGAGCGAGCAGGCGCGCTCTCGCAGGTCGCTGGCGTACGCCTGATGACCCTTGACGACGGGGTCGAGCGCGGTATTCGGATGCTAGAATTTCGTACAGGAAGCGGGTTGCGCTTCACCGTGATGGTCGATCGCGCTATGGACATCGGCGATTGCGACTATAAGGGTCTGGGGATCGCGTGGAATTCCCCAACGGGCTTTCGAAATCCGGCTCTGCACGAATACGAGGGCGAAGGTGGATTAGCCTGGGCGAGGTCGTTTTCAGGATTGCTTGTCACCTGCGGCCTTGATCACATCCTCGGGCCAGAAGAAGTGTCCGCCGCGCATTTCAATTACCCGGGCAAGCGTACCATTCGCCATTCCCTGCATGGGCGGGTCGCTAATATTCCCGCCCGGCTTGTCGGTTATGGTGAACGCTGGGTGGAAGACCGTTGCGTCTTATGGGCCGAGGGCGTCGTACAGCAGGCGGCAGTCTTCGGCGAGAACCTGCACCTGGTGCGCCGGGTTGAGGCCGAGGTCGGCGGTAATGAGATCCGCGTGACCGATCGAGTAATCAATCAGGGCTTCATGCCCACTCCACATATGCTCTTTTACCATATCAATGTCAGTTATCCCTTGCTCGATGCCGGTTCGCGATATTTGGCGCCGATCGAAGACGTCGTTTGGGCGTCGCATGCGGGAGCGGACCTTCGCCGACAGAATGCCGGCTACCGTACAGCAATTACGCCGCAGGACGAGTTTCGCGAGCAGGTCTGGCAGCACTCCATGGCTGCCGATGCTTCAGGATGCGTGCCCATGGCTGTCGTTAACGATCGGCTGGGGCTTGGCCTGGAAATCGAGACCGTCAAGGAACAGCTTCCCTGTGCCTATGTCTGGCAAAATTATCAGGCCGGCCAGTACGCGTTGGGAATAGAGCCCTCCACCAATCATGTGCTCGGAGAGAATTTCGCTCGTGACCGCGGTGAAATTCTTTGGCTGTCGCATGGCGATGAGCGTTCCTACAGTGTCACCTTCCGTATTCTTGACGGCCGCAACGCACTCGACGACGCAGAACGCAGGGTCGCGGCCGTCTCAGTATCGCCGGACGAGGACTTTCCGGAGCCCTCCAATATCTTTCCCACGCTCAGGTCGGCCAAAGCTACGCAGGATGCCGAGCGCTTCGTCGAGGTGACTTCGCAATGACGGACCAAAAAGAAAAAATCACCATGAAGCGCGACTACAGCCTTGTTGGCGAGAGCACAAAACGGGCAATAGAAATCGGATTGGCGTCGGCGGACTGGTACCATACCGACGTGCCGCGCAAGACGATGAAGGAGCTGATGCAGCGTTCTGATCTGCCCGCCATTCGCGATACGCTGATCTGGATCGGCGCATTTGCAGTTTCAGCGGCCGGCGCGATTTACTTCTGGCCGACCTGGTTTTGCATTCCCTTCCTGTTTGTCTATGGCGTTCTCTACGGTTCCTCGTCGGACTCTCGCTGGCACGAATGCGGCCATGGTACCGCGTTCCGGACCCGCTGGATGAACGATGTGATCTACCAGATCGCCAGTTTCATGCTCATGCGCAATCCCGTTACTTGGCGCTGGAGCCATGCGCGCCACCACACCGATACGACTATCGTGGGCCGCGACGCAGAAATCGCCGTGATGCGCCCGCCGGATCTCCTCCGGGTGATCGTCAACTTTTTCGGCATCCTTGATGCATGGTATTCGATGATTGCGCTTTTGCGAAACAGTCTCGGAAATGTGACACCTGAGGAGAGGACGTTCGTTCCGGAAAGCGAATGGCCGAAGGTGGTTTTTGCAGCCCGTATCCATATCGCTATTTATATCGCGACGATTGCGCTTTCTGTCACCATAGGTTCGATCCTGCCTTTGATGCTGGTGGGATTGCCGCGCCTTTACGGCTGCTGGCATATGGTGCTGACCGGCCTGCTGCAACACATCGGCCTTGCTGACAACGTCATCGACCATCGGCTAAACACGCGCACCGTCTACATGAATCCCATCAGCCGGTTCATTTATTGGAACATGAATTATCATGTGGAGCACCATATGTTCCCGATGGTGCCGTTCCATGCGCTTCCGCGCCTCCACGCGCTGATCAAGCACGATCTCCCCGAGCCCAATCCGTCTATGTGGCACGCTTACAGGGAAGTCTTTCCGGTGCTGATCCGCCAGTTGCGAAACGAAGACTATTTTCTCAAGCGTGAACTGCCGCCTACTGCTCGGCCTTACAAGGACGAGTTTCATCATCTGGACGGTCTAAACAGCGCTGCCGAATAAGGAAGTTCAAGAGTATGTGGATTGAAGTATGCAAGGTCGGCGATATCGAGCCGGAAGATCTCATCCGGTTTGATCACAGCGGCCAGACGTTCGCGATCTATCGGTCCGAGGACGACGAGTATTTTGCGACTGACGGTCTTTGCACCCACGAAAAGGTGCATCTCGCGGATGGCCTCGTCATGGGAGACATCATCGAGTGTCCCAAGCATAACGGGCGTTTCAACTACAAGACTGGAGAGGCGAAAGGCGCCCCGGTCTGCGTCAATCTGCGAACCTATCCCGTCAGCATTGAAGCCGACAGCGTACGGATCATGATCGGCTGACACTGCTATCCACCCAAGAGGTCACTATGCGCCAATCAAGACCAACCGTTGAAGATTTGAGATCGATGAAGGGCAAGCGGCAGCTGACGATGCTGCGCGTCATGACGCTCGAGGAGGCCGAGGCAGCCGACAAGGCAGGCGTGGATATCGTTTCGGTTCCCCCGGAGTTGGTTTGCGACCCGCGCTACCGCGACGCCGCGCCGAACCTGTTCACCATGCCCGGCGACAATTTCTATGAGATCGGCACCGCCGACGATTTTGTAAGATGGGCATTCCGCGTCTACAAGGCCAGTGCTGATGCCGTCTATTGCAGCGCCAGTCTTGCGACAATCAAGCGAATGGCCGATGAGGCCATCCCTGTCATTGGTCATGTCGGGCTTATTCCCTCGAGAGCCACCTGGACGGGTGGGTTCAAGGCGGTCGGCAAGACAGCTGAGCAGGCAATGCAGGTCTTCAATGCCGTTCGGCAGCTTGAAGCGGCAGGTGCCATCGGAGCCGAAATCGAGGTCGTACCCGTCGAAGTTGCCACAGCTATTTCCAAACGCACGCCGCTCATCATGCTGTCCATGGGTGCTGGTGCCGGGTGTGACGCACAATATCTGTTTGCGGACGATATCCTTGGACAAACGAGCGGGCGTATTCCGCGTCACTCCAAGGTCTATCGCAATTTTGCGGCCGAATACGAACGGCTACAGGCGGAGAGAATTGCGGCCTTCCGAGAATATGTTAGCGACGTAGCTGCCGCTGCCTACCCGGAGAGTAAACACGTCGTGACAATGGGAACCGCGGAACTGCAGCGATTCCAGCAGATGCTAGATGGTCGCTCTGATATTTGAGCTACAGTACGGTCACTCATTTGTGAAGCGATCGAGGTGTGGGCAGATCTGGGAATTGGCCGGCCGCGCCTGTGCGTTTGCGATTGCTTATGCTTGGTTCGACCACGGATCGTCCTGTAACTCGATGCCGTCCTGCAGGCTGTGCAGGATGGCGATTAGCCGCGGCGCCAGTTCGCGGATTTCGCTCAGATGAATTGCCGTCAGCCGTTTAAGCGCCGCTTCCGCCTTTGTGGTCAACGCAAGCGTCTGGCGCCGTTTGTCGTTTGGGTCGGCGTTACGCGACACATATCCCGCGGCTACCAGCCGGCCGACGAGTTCGGTTGCCGAATGCGGCGCGATAAGCAGCCGCTCGGCAAGCAGGCCGACCGACATCGCCCCCTCGCCACGATGACCTTTAATGGCCAGCAGGGCTTGGTGCTGCTGTGCCGGCAATCCCTCCTCTTGGGCTGCCGAGGCACTGAAATCCATGAACTGGCGCAGCGTATAGCGCAGGTTGGAGAGCGCCTCGTAATCAGCATCCGTCAAATGGTCTATTGGCTTCCTGGCCATCAATCCCCTCATTCGCTTGCCGTCGGCAAGATCATTGCATCCATGCCGCCATCTCCATCCGCCGGTGGTCCTGCAGAGCGCGAAGCGCCAGCATTAGTTCCGGTGCCATTTCCCGGATCTCATAAAGATGGGCGGGCGTCAGTCGACGCAATAGCTCTTCCGCCTGATCTGTCAATCGAACAACGCTTCGGCGCTTCGGCTTGGTAGCGATCGTTAGGTAGCCTCGCTCTTTCAACGCTTGCGCCAGGTCCGTGGCTACGGCAGGCACCAGAAACAGCTTCTCCGCCAAGTCGGAGACGCTCATCTCGCAGCCCCTTCCGAGCCCCTTGATGGCGAGTAGCGCCTGATGCTCCGGCGGCGAAAGGCCGAGACGGCCGGCTGCCTTGGCGCTGAACTGGCGGAATTTTCGGATTCGGTATCTCAGATTGGCAAGCGCCTCATATTCGATCTCTGAAAGCGTTTCGTCGGGCATTGGCTGCTCCTCAAAGCATCACTTGATTTATGTCGTAATACGATATATTTCGCCCTTCATTGCCAGCCTGTCAACAGGAACACCTATGTCCTCACAAAACCTCCACCGGCCGCATGATTTCATGGGCGGCCTTTCCCGGCGCGAAGCCGGAGACTTCACCACCGACAAGCGCGTCATCGCGCTGATTGGCATGGCGGTGATCGTCGGCACCGGCGGCGCACTTGCTGCCTGGGTACTGGTCAGTCTCATCTCCCTGGTGACGAACATCGTCTGGTTCGGCCGCTTCAGCATCAATGCAGTCTCGTTGGCAGATGCGCCGCGCTCAGTCTGGATGGTCGTGATCCCGGTTCTTGGCGGGCTCGTCATCGGCCTGATGGCGCGTTTCGGCTCCGAGAAAATCCGCGGCCACGGTATTCCCGAAGCGATCGAGGCAATCCTGATCGGCGGTAGCCGGATGTCGCCGAAAGTGGCAATTCTGAAGCCGATCTCCTCGGCAATCTCAATCGGAACCGGCGGTCCGTTCGGCGCGGAAGGCCCGATCATCATGACCGGCGGGGCTATCGGCTCGCTTTTTGCCCAATGCTTTCACCTGAGCTCGGCCGAACGCAAGACGCTGCTCGTCGCTGGTGCTGCGGCGGGGATGACCGCGATCTTCGGGTCGCCGATCGCTGCCATCATGCTGGCCGTCGAACTGCTGCTCTTCGAATGGAAGCCGCGCAGCTTCATTCCTGTTGCCGTTGCCGCCTGCGTGTCGATCTGCTGGCGCCCCTTCCTGTTCGAAGCCGGGCCGCTGTTTCCGAAGCAGTTCCACATGGATCTCCCTTGGTGGGGAATCCTGCTCTGCGCCGGCATGGGCATCCTCTCCGGCCTGCAGTCGGGTATCCTGACGACGCTGCTCTACAAGATCGAAGACCTCTTCGAAGCGCTCCCAATTCACTGGATGTGGTGCCCGGCGCTCGGCGGGCTGATCATCGGGCTTGGCGGCCTGGTCGAACCGCGCGTCCTGGGCGTTGGTTACGATATCATCGACGGGCTCTTGAACAGCAGCATGCTGCCGCAGGCGGTGGTGACCATCCTCATCGTCAAGGCGGCGATCTGGCTCGTGGCGCTGTCATCAGGCACGTCTGGTGGCGTGCTGGCGCCGCTGCTGATTTTCGGGGGCGCGCTCGGCTGGCTTGTTGGTCTTGTCCTGCCCGGCGATCCGGGTTTCTGGGCGCTGCTCGGCATGGCGGCGATGATGGGCGGAACGATGCGCGCGCCATTGACCGGCACCTTCTTTGCCGTCGAGCTGACCGGCGATGTCCAGACGCTGCTACCGCTTCTGGCTGCGACGGTTGCGGCCTACGCGGTCACCGTTCTCCTGCTTCGCCGCTCGATCCTGACCGAAAAGATCGCTCGTCGCGGCCAGCATATAACCCGCGAATATGGCATAGATCCCTTCGAATTCGCCCGCGCCCGCGACATCATGATATCCAAGGTCGACAGCCTCCAGGCTGACATGACCGCCGGTGAGGCAATCGATCTCTTTACCACTCAGCCTAAGACGCACCGCGTCTATCCTGTCGTCGATGAGCTCGGCATCCTCAAAGGCCTGATGTCGCGCGGCGACGCCCTGCGCTGGCAACAGGAGAGGGTGGAGCCCAGTCAACCACTCGTCGATCTCGTCTCCGATGCTTCGGTGCCGCTCGCCCACCCTGACGACACAGTCGGCTATGTCGCCGATCTTATGCTGGCAACCGACGCCGGCCGCATCCCGATTGTCGATCGTGAAAGCGGCAAGCTCGTTGGCCTCGTCGCTCGCAAGGACCTGCTGCGGATTCGTTACTCCCTAAGAGCAAACGAAACGGAGCGGCAGCTGTATTTCGGGCGCGCCCCCGGTTCGGCGCGCCGATCACCAACAACGTGACCGTCACTCCACTTGGACGATTGAGGCACCGTTTCGGTCCTCAATCGAACAATGCTCCTCAAATTGGCGCTGTCATTTCTAGGCTCCAAACGCTGGCGGTTGGTCGCGAGATCGACCGGCAGCGGAAGTCCTGAGTTTGGCGCGTAACGGCGAATTGCCGAACAAGCTGTCCTTCCTGTATTACCGAAACTAGCTGCAATTTAGAAAAATAATTTAGCGGACTCGCAGAATGCGAAACCGAATAACCTATCAAAAAACTAGATTTCATCGAATTTTATGTCGCGTTCCGATGCTTCCGGTGGCCTGTGCCTTTGCCACCTCATCAGGACCGAAGGAGGAATTCGGTGACACGACAGATCAAATTGGGAGCGTTTCTGCCCGGCGGAGGCCAGCATATCGCATCATGGAGACATCCCGACCAGCCCGTGGATGGTGCGACGAACCTGCAGTTTCATATCAAGCTCGCACAGGAAGCCGAGCGCGGTCTTTTCGACGCCTACTTCCTTGCCGATGGGCTGGCCGTCGCCTTTGGCGGTGGCATCGAAGGTGGAAATGCAAGGGTCGTCGGGTTTGAACCTGTCACGCTTTTTTCAGCACTTGCCCCTTTCACCAAGCATCTCGGCTTCATCGCCACCGCGTCGACGACCTATGAAGAGCCCTATTCGGTGGCGCGCAAGTTCGCTTCGCTTGATCTTATCTCCGAAGGCAGGGCCGGGTGGAACGTCGTTACAACGGCAACCGAAGCTGCCGCACGCAATTTCAATCTCGATCGGCAGCTTCCGCATGCCGTGCGCTATCGCCGAGCGGCCGAACATGTTGCTGTCGTCAAGAAGCTTTGGGACAGCTTCGAGGATGACGCTTTCCTTCGGGATCGCGCGAGTGGTGTGTATTTCGATGTCAAAAAGGTCCATCGAACGGACCATCGCGGTGAGCATTTCAAGGTCGAGGGACCGCTGAATGTCAGCCGGTCGGCACAGGGCCATCCCGTCATCGTGCAAGCGGGCCAGTCCGATGACGGACGCGATCTCGCAGCAGCCACCGCTGAAGTCATCTTCACCGCTCACCAGAAGCTTGAGACAGCACAAGAATTCTACCGGGATATCAAGGCGCGCGCTCGTGCCCACGGTCGCGATCCATCTCATGTCCTGGTGATGCCCGGGGTCTCTCCCTTCATCGGCAGAACGGAGGCCGAGGCCCGCGAGAAATATGAACGTCTGACGAGCCTGATCGTCGAGGAGGACGGGCTTGCGCTCATCAATGCCCTGAGCGGCGGCGAACTCGATCTTTCCGGCGTCGATCTTGATGGCCCCTTGCCGCCGGCGCCGCCGACAGAAGGCATGAAAAGCCGCCAGGATCTGATCCGCCGCATTGCCGACGAGAACAACTTTTCCATCAGGCAGCTCTACCAATGGATCGCGTCCGCAAGAGGACACTACACGATCGTCGGCTCGGCCGTGCAGGTTGCTGACACTCTCCAGGAATGGTTCGAAAACGAAGCTGCAGACGGTTTCAATATTCTGCCGCCCTGGATGCCGACAGGTCTCACCGATTTTGTCGATCTCGTCATCCCGGAGCTTCAGAGAAGAGGTCTCTTCCGCACCGCTTATGAGGGCAGGACGCTCCGCGACAATCTCGGTCTTCCTTTCCCGCGCACCCGCTGGGCCAACACCCATACCGAAGCCGCAGAATAGCCGGCACACCTACCAAGGAGACATCGACATGGCAGTCACCGATGATCAGCAGGCCGTGCTACAGGAGTTTCAGGGTACGTCGTTCTGGAGAGAAGGCGCAGGCAGTGAGATCCTGTCGATTGCTGGTAATGCCTTTTCGCGCTGGGGCCTCCTCATTGCCTTTGCTATCTTCTGGCAGATCGCGCCGTCACTCGGCTGGACCAACAAGGCGGTGTTGCCGCCGCTCAGTGTCATCGTCCAGGCGCTGTGGAATGGGATTATTGTCGGGACATTTTCCAACGATATCCTGATCAGCCTTCAGCGCGCCGGGTTAGCGTTTGGCGGAGCCATCGTCGTCGGCATTCCGCTCGGCCTATTCATGGGTCAGATTCGTATCATTGAACGTGCGCTCGATCCGATCCTGCAGCTTTTGCGCCAGACGTCGGCGCTCGCGCTTTATCCCGTCTTCATCCTGCTGCTCGGTCTCGGCGAAGCGTCAAAGATCTTCGTCATATTCTGGGCAACGCTCTTCCCGATCCTTCTCTCGACAATCGGCGGGGTCAAGCAGGTCGACCCTAAGCTCCTTGAGATGGCACGCGTATACGGCGCTGGCAGGCTGATTGTTTTTCGACGCGTCGTATTGCCGGCCTCCCTTCCTCAAATCTTTGTCGGTCTGCGGCTTTCCGCAACGACCGCCCTGCTGTTGCTGATCGCGGCCGAAATGATCGGCGCAAATTCGGGCGTCGGTTTCCAGGTGATGAACGCACAATACAATTTCCAGATCCCGATGATGTTTGCCGCAATCCTGCTTCTGGCGTTGCTTGGGCTATCTGCGAACTTCATCCTTGAACGCCTGCAGGCCCGGCTTTGCCGGTGGACCCAGGTCAAGAACTGAAACCCTATGCCCTCTCAGCGCTCATCAAACCGCTGACCAACAAACTTCAGGAGATTGATATGCACATTCTGCGTCGTTCCGGCAGCCAGGCGCTTGCGCTTTCCGCCGGCCTCTTCCTTGCTACTTCCGCTCAGTTCGCTGTCGCTACCGAACCAGAACCGGTCACTATTCGGTTCCTCGCCAGTCAGGGTGGCCTGGCCGCTCACGAACTGGCCGATGCACTCGGCTATTTCAATGGTACTGGCATCACGCTGAAGAATGTCGGCTATGCCCAGGGCGGCCCGGCGTCGCTCTTCGCGCTCGCCTCCGGAGACGTCGAACTCGGTAGTGCTGCGACGGCGGCCGTCTTGAATTCGGTCGCTAGCGGCAACGACTTCATCGCGGCTTACGCTTCGAACGGGATCAACAAGACAACCGAGAGCATCTTCTATACACTTGAGGGAAGCCCGATCCATTCGATCAAGGATCTTGCCGGCAAAACGATCGCCGTTAATACGCTCGGCGCACATCTCGATTACACGGTTCGCGAGGCGCTCCATTCGGTCGGCCTACCGGAAAACGCGGCAAAATTGGTCGTCGTGCCTGGTCCGCAGCTTGAACAGGTTCTTCGCTCGAAGCAGGTCGATATTTCTGCCTTTGGCTACTGGCAGAAGACCTTCGAGGGTGCCGCCCTTAAGAACGGTCCGCTCCAGAAGGTCTTCGGTGACACCGATGTTCTTGGCGAGATCGCCGGCGGCTTTGTGGTCCTGCGTCGTGACTGGATCAAGGAGCACCCCGAGGCTGCCAAGACCTTCGTCGAAAAGTCGGAGTCCGCGCTCGAATATGCCCGCCTCCATCCCGAGGAGACAAAGGCAGTCATTGCCAAGGTGCTCGCCTCGCGCGGCGAAAATGCCGCCATTGCTCGGTATTTCACCGGTTATGGTGTGCGCGAGGGCGGCAAGGCAGTGACCCGCGATCTGCAATTCTGGATCGACGTTCTCGCGCGTGGCGGCGTCCTACAGCCGGGTCAATTGAAAGCGGAGGATATCCTCTACAATCCTGCCAATTTTGCGGTTGCCAACTGAGGGTCGAGATATGACTGTTGCTGAACCGGTCGCTCGCGGAGAAGTCACGATCCGCAACCTTTCCAAATCCTATTCACTAAAGGGCCGCCGTCTCGACGTTCTCCAGGGCATCAGCAACCAGATCCGTGCCGGCGAAAGCCTTGCAATCGTCGGCGCATCAGGATCTGGCAAGACGACGTTGCTGCGTGTGCTTGCCGGTCTGGAAGAGGCTGATCGTGGAGAGGTTCTGATCGACAGCCATCCGGTCCGAGGGGTCGGTCGCGACCGGGCCGTCATCTTTCAGGAGCCAAGGCTGTTGCCCTGGCTGAGTGTTCTCGACAATGTTGCCTTCCCGCTTGAAAATCGAGGACTTGGCAAGTCAGAGGCCAGAGCAATCGCCAGACACTATGTCAAACTGGTCGGTCTTGCCGACTTTGCCGACGCACTCCCATCACAGCTTTCTGGCGGTATGGCTCAACGCGTGGGCATCGCCAGGGCGCTCGCCGTGAAGCCTGAGATCTTGCTGCTCGATGAGCCCTTCGGCGCACTCGATGCAATGACCAAGATCACCATGCAGGAAGAACTCGCACGCATCTGGCGCGAAGAAAGAGTGACGATGGTCCTCGTCACGCACGACCTTGAGGAAGCCGTCTATCTGGCGGATCGGGTTCTGATCTTGCCGAAGGACAAAGGCGGTCGAACGCGCGAGATCGAAGTCGACCTTCCGAGGCCTCGCAGCCGCAGCGAGCCGGGTTTCGTCCGGCTGCGTGAGCAGCTTCTGAAGGAATTCGGCTTGCATTGAGAGCGCCACAGCGTCGGATAAAAAGAGGTTAGAGGGAGGATCGTCACACCGACGAAGTTAGCCTATGAGGCCGTCGCTTAAGCCATCTGCGAACGAGGCTTCATGGCAAGTTTCTCAGTTTGCAGGCGCAGTGCAACGCCATATTGAATTGCCAAGCCCACCGCGAGCGTCGCGCACTCAAGGACAGGTGAGAACACATACGCCTCCCTTAGAACCTGTAGCGAAATGCACACGAGCGAGCCCCAGGCGAATACAGCAAGACCTTGCTTTCCAAGCAGCGACACAGCTGCCAGCCTGGCACTTCCCGCAAGTGCACGGAACGCGCCTACCTGCGAAATCACGTAGGCCAGCGCAAGTATGTGCATCAGTCGGGGAAGGGGCAGTATTCCCTTGTCAAAGCCGACCAGAAGCGCCGGATGGCTGCCCCAATTTGTCAGATCGTAGTGCTGACCCTGAACAACGAACATTGCAAAGGCTAGGTATACAATCGCAGCCGTCATCAACGCCGGGCTGTAGCCGATGAGAGGCTCGCCCTTTTTTGACGAAATACCAGCGCACAGGCCAACGCAGTAGATCAGCTGCCATGAGAACGGATTGAGGAACCAGGAGCCTTCGGTTGGAAAATTCGGGAGATTGATGTTATTCCACCCGGCAATCGCCCAGATCGATACCGACACCGCCAACAAAATAACCCGGCTGCGCGAGGCAAGGGCGAGGAAGAACGGCGTCGCTGCCAAAAGCAAGATGTAGAGCGGTAGGATGTTGAAGTAGCCGAGTTGATGCGTCATCCCAAGTACACCGAGGGCAGTCGTCCATGGAGACTGCAGATAAGACACCATGTTGACACGCTCGGAGAGCGCCGTTGTGCCAAGAAGATTATGGCCGGCCATAAGGATCACCA
Organism: Hyphomicrobiales bacterium; assembly: GCA_900466605.1. Classification (GTDB taxonomy): domain Bacteria; phylum Pseudomonadota; class Alphaproteobacteria; order Rhizobiales; family Rhizobiaceae; genus Rhizobium. The sequence continues at coordinate 80,219 of UBMU01000034.1, read as the reverse complement.
CAGCTAGCACCGTCGTCAGCAAATGAACGCTGTAGAGCCGGCCTGCGCGGCGCAATATCCGGGCAACCGCATGAATACGATCGCGAGCGTAGGCGTTGGAATAGGCAAGACCTGCCGACATACCTGACATCAGAACGAAGGCTTCGGCCGCATCCGAGAAGCCGAAATTCTTAGACGTGATGCCTTCCATCATGTTGCCAGGCACGTGGTTGATGAAGATCATAACCAGAGCTAGGCCACGGAAGAAATCAAGGCGCGGGTCTCGGCCGGCCGATGGAGCGGCAGGGTGCTGCATTTCTAACTTGTCCCGGTGATTCATTTTCTGTTGACGACGAACCCACGGTAGCAATCGCGCGATGAAGCCCACATGAACGAGCGGTTCACGTTTCCGACATCCGAAACATCAGTCACAAGCTTTCCATCCGACAATGATGGAGCCCACCACAGCCGCTCTCTATCGCTTGGCTTCCAAGCGAGGCAGGAAGATCGCCAGAAGGCCAGCAATCGGTATGAATGAGCACATCTGATAGACGACCTCGATCCCGATCCTGTCAGTCAAGCCGCCCAGAAACGCTGCGGCAATTCCGCCAATCGCGAAATTAAGGCCGTAGAACATCCCTCCGATCAGCCCGATCCGCTTCGGGACTAGGTCCATGGCATAGATCATGATCGAGGCAAATGCGCTTGCCATGATCAGGTTGATCCCGACCGTCAGCACTCCAGTCCAGAAAAGGTCCGCGTAGGGCAAGAGCAGGGTGAGGGGTAGGGGGCCAAGAATGGAAATCCAGATGATCCGATACCTGCCAATTCTGTCCCCAACGATACCGCCAAGCAGCACGCCGGCCGCTGACGAGATGAAGAATACGAACAACATCAGCTGCGACGTCGAGACCGAAACACCGAAGCGGTCCATCAAATAGAACGTGTAGAATGAGCGGAAGCTCTCAAGGTAGGTCAGCTTGGACGTCATGAGCAGCGTCAGAACCGCTAGGCCGATGATGACGGTACGGCGCGAGTGACTGGGAAGGGCGCTTTTCGAGCTCCTGTTGCGAAGCGCAGCGTCGAACTGTGACTGGATCGACCAGTATTGGCGAGCGCTCCACGTGAGCAGAAACATCGCCAGACCGATCATCGCGGTGAAGAACACGAGACTGTGGCGGCCGTTCGAAACGATGAAGATCGCAGCGCATAGCGGGCCGAGCGCGCCGCCGACCTGTCCACCGACCTGGAAAATTCCCTGGGCCAGTCCCTGCCTGCCGCCGGAAGCGTATCTCGCTGCCCGCGTGGCTTCCGGGTGGAAGATGGACGAGCCGATACCGACCAGGGTCACGGAGATCAGAATGAGGACATAAGAGGAGGCATAGGCAAGACTGATCAGTCCCGCGAGCGTGAACGCCATGCCGAACACGGCCGAGTAGGGCAACGGGTGGCGGTCAGTGTAGAGCCCGATTGCAGGCTGCAATAATGCTCCAGCGATCTGGAAAACAAGTGTAATGACGCCGATCTGGACGAAGTCGAGGGCGAATTCGCTCTTCAAAATAGGATAGACTGCAGGAATAAGAGACTGGATCGTGTCGTTGCATAGGTGCGATAGGCCCAATGCGAGCAAGACCAATAGATGCACTCGAGGCCGAGAGACGCTTGGCGTATCTGCCGAAGACGTCGCGTCCGAAACTGATGCAGTCATGAAGTTCTCCCAAAGGGGTCAATTGCGCCCTTGTCTCCTTCAGTTTTTCTAGAACCCCGGCGGAGGTCCGTCGAGGTCACATTTGAGTGGAACAGTCCAGCCCGGTAACTTTTTCAGGGTTGTATGATTGGGCGTCGCACCCCTGCATTTCCCTGCCTTCCAGGTCCAGCCGAACCGAATTGAACGAAAATGCACTTGCGGTCGTCGCTTCCCGAATATTTTTGTCGCGCCCATCACTGGCTAAATTAGGGATCGGCAAATGAACGTGCGGCAGCGTGTGGGACTGAAGTTCAAGGACGAGATAGCGTTTTTGAAAGGCTGGAAGCGCAATCGAACCGCGGTAGGCGCAATCACCCCGACCTCTGCCGTGACAGCCAGGAAGATGGCAAGCGTCATTCATCCGGGGTCGGGTCTGCCAGTTCTGGAACTTGGACCAGGTACGGGCGTAATCACCAAAGCGATTCTGAGGCGTGGCGTTGACCCCCAGAACCTTACCTCGATCGAATACTCCCCTGAATTCTGTCAACATCTCCGCGCGCAATTTCCGGACGTCGATTTCCGATGCGGAGACGCTTTTGCGTTGGATCTCGTTCTGGGTTCAAAAAGACGAGCCAAGTTTGACTGCGTGATATCAGCCATTCCGCTCCTTCATCTGCCGATCGAACGGCGACTGGCGCTCGTCCTCGATCTTCTTGAGCGTGTCCCAGTCGGTCGGCCAGTTGTCCAGATAACCTACGGGTTGTTATCACCGGTGGTCGCGCTACCCGCCGGGTATGAGATCCGCCACTTGGCCTTCATGATGCGAAATATTCCTCCTGCGCAGCTGTGGATCTACAGGAAGGTTCGATGACGGAAGGGCGCTGCGCGTCATCGCGCGCAGTGCAAAGTGCACAGACGGGCTCGAAGCACGGATCGTGGCGCGTGCAGGAGATCGCGGGGCACGAATTCAGCGACGACGGCGGCCTCCTATTGTGGCGGAAATCTCGGCTGCTCGACCATGTCACAACCAATTGCCGATATCCTGGCGCGTCTACTGGCTCACAATGCCCTAGAACCTCGACACCACGCTCATAAACGCCGCGCTGGAGCGCAGGCCGTTGCCAAACTCGCCGGAATAGCTAAGCGTCAGGCGAGCCGACTTCGAGAGCTTGGCAGAAACGCCAATTTTGGCCATCAGGGAGTCTCGAGGCATCTCGATACCTTCGATGATAAAAGGCGCGCCACCCGCAAATGCGAGGCTGGAGTGTGGCGTCATGTCACCAGCTATATGCCGCCAGCCGACCATTCCATTGAGCGCGACAGGCAAGTCGCTCTCCTGCCAATCCGTCGACCAGCGCAGGCCGATTGCAGAGGTGGCGATTGCATCGTTGCCATCTGCAGCCGATAAGGCCGCGTCGCCGCCACTTTCCCTAAATTCGCCAGTGTCGAGATTGACATAGGCAAGATTGGCAAAGGGCTGGAGCTTGATGGCATCAATTTCGTGCGTCCAGGAAAGATCGACGAAAACCTGGCTGGTCGCACTGGCATAATCGGCGGTCAGCTGATCCGAAAAAGTTCCAAAGGAGATATCGCGGCGGGTTGATTGTTCATTGTGAGAATAAATGGCGCCGCCAAGGATGTTTATAGGGCCGATATCACCCATAGCGTAGAGACCAGCGTGATATGAATCCGCGCTCGCCTCGTCGAAGGAGCCGTGGCTGTAGCCGATTACACCCCCGATGCGCCATTGTTCGGTGATCGGCGTGTCTGCCCCGAAAATGACGCCAGCGGTCTGAGTATTGATCCCGGCGGCATTCCCATCCCCCGACCACGCGTCCGACGCGGCGAAACCGGAAGTCCAGAACGTCGCCTCGTCTTTTTGTTTATCCCGGCCCGGGGCCATTTCCTCGAGGAGCGCTTCGCGGGCAAATCGACTTTCCCACAGCAGCGCGCTTTTCAGCGAGGCATGAACCTCGCCGCTCAATTGCGTAAACGCGCTGTCGGCAGTGCCGGCATCGAGCGACAATACGGCGTCATACACCGCGTTTCCGGATCCTAATGCTTCGACGGCAGCAGCGGTCGCTCGCCCGTTTGCGGTATCGGCGACATCGGCAAATTGCACGCTGTTGCGATCGAGTTGCATATCTACGGCAGTGGGACCGTAGGTCAGCGATGGCGAGAGGAACGCAAAATCGCTTGAAACGTTGTCGAAAGTACCGGTGATGCTGCCGGCGCTCAGGATAGTGTAGTTGGTGGCAAGCCCGTAGTTGCCGGTCACCGCTCTGATATCCACAGTGCCGCCCTGTATCGTGACCGCGCCTGTTGCATTAATCGTGTCGGAAAGGCCGCTTGCGTCGATATCCACCTGGTAGGTCGAGCCGGTGCGAAACGCCAGGTCCCCGTTGACGGTAATCGTGGCTATGCCTGGACCGGGTGCAAGTACGCCTCCAGCATTCACGAAGATCCCGCCAACGAACCCGCTGCCTGAAAGGAGCCCACCCTCATAGATGTCGACCGCTCCGGATATGGTCCCGTCGTTGACCAGCGAGCCACCCAAGACCGTCGCCGTCCCATTGATCGCGCCGGTGTTTGCAAATACGCCACCGCTATTTGTAAGTGCTGCAATTGTTCCGTCATTTGATGCGCTGCCGGAGTTTATCACCGTACCCGCCACTGCGCCGCCATTGTTGGTGAAGCTGCCTGCGGCGCCGACATTAACGTTGGCCAGCGCTGCATTGTTGATGACAGTGCCTCCGCTCACCGCCGTGGTGCCGGTAACTGTGCCGCCTGCGTTGTTTGTGAAGGTTCCCGCGTCATTCTGAAGCGACGCAACTGTGCCCGCATTTGCAACCGTGCCGGAGTTCCTGATTGCACCAGCGGTGGCTCCGCTGTTGTTGACGAAGGCGGCAACCGCAGCCACATCCGCATCGGTAATGACGAAGTTGTTGACAACAGTTCCACCCGAAACCGTCGTTTTTCCCGTCACTGTCCCGCCTGCGTTATTCGTGAAGGTGCCGGCGTCGTTCTGAAGCGAGGCGACTGTCCCCGCATTGGTAACGGTGCCGGAATTCCTGATTGCGCCAGCGGTGGCTCCGCTGTTGTTGACGAAGGCGGCAACCGCAGCCACATCCGCATCGGTTATGACGAAGTTGTTGACAACAGCACCACCTGAAACCGTCGTTTTTCCCGTCACTGTCCCGCCGGCATTGTTGGTGAAGTTGCCTGCGGTATTGGTGAGGCTGGTGACTGTCCCGGCGTTGGAAGCTGCACCGGCATTGGTAACAGCACCGGCTGTTGCGCCGCTGGCATTCGTAAATGTGCCGCCTGCACCGACGTTGACGTTACTCAGACTGGCGTTGTTCGTCACGCTGCCGCCGCTAACATTGGTGCTGCCGGTGACGACGCCACCGAAATTATTGGTGAATGTACCGGCGTCGTTCTGAACAGAGGCGATCGTCCCCGCGTTGGTGACGGTGCCTGAATTCCTTATCGCGCCGGCACTTGCGCCGTTGTTGTTGACGAACGCTGCTACCGCCGCCACATCGGCTTCGGTAATGACGAAATTGTTCGTGACGGTCCCGCCCGCAACCGTCGTCTTTCCTGTGACCCTGCCGCCGGTATTGTTTGTGAAGTTTCCTGCTGTGTTGATCAGGCTCTCGACCGTGCCGGCGTTGGATGCAGTGCCCGCATTGGTGACGGCCCCCGCTGTTGCTCCGCTGTTGTTGACGAATGTCCCACCTGTAGACACGTTGACCTCGCCAACGGCGCCATTGTTGGAAAGCGCTGTCGCCGTCCCAACTGCGGCGCTGCCGAGCGTACCATTGACGGTAACATTTCCGTTGTTCAACCCCAACCGGCCATTAAGGTGACCGTCGACGGAGAGGTTGCCGCCGTCAAGGCTGACATCCGAGTTTAAGACCCCGCCCGCATTGATACTGACGCTACCGGAACTAATCGATGTGCCGTTCGTGGTGGTCAGAGTGCCTGTATTGGTGATGGTAACGTTTCCGCCATCCACATCCAACTGGCCAACTGCGACATCATTTGTGACCTGTGGGGACCCGGTGTCGACGCTCGCCGCATCGCTTGGCCCAGGCGCAGATGGGGTCCAATTCGACGCATTGCTAAATTCGTTGTCCGCACTGCCCGACCACGCCGACTGGGCAAAGCAATGCGCAGGCAGCGTTGCGGAAGCCAGCGCTGTGAACAAGCCTAAACGACGGGAGAATGCCGGGAAGAGTGATTTCATCAGGATCTGCCGACGAGAGCGGGCACCCTCCATACATCGACGGGACGGTTAACAAGTCCTATCTGAGCCTGGTTAATGAAATCTTACCTCGCCCGCATTGCAAAAGTGGAATGCCGCAATATAGCGCCTTGGGCTTGCGCCGACATGTCCATGTCCTGCCTAATGACGAGCACAAACAGACGAACAGCTATTGGTCCGATGTTGAGCACGGATCCTCCGCAATAGTGCGAAGCATGGTCACGGTCAGACGGACCGTTCTCGGCGCCAGGGCATGCGGAGTGTTAGAGTACTGGTGAACGCATAGTCAGCAAATGCAGTCTCAATCAGCCCTGTCTGGAAAGTTCGAAGTATCCCGCAACCGCGTGGTCTTTTGTTCCAATCGGTTCTAGGCCGTCTGGGTTCGTCGTTGGCGCAGGATCATGAGAGCGTGGATTGCCAACCCGAAATCGACGTGACGCCGTCCATCTGGCCTTTTTACCATCTGCTCGGCCCTGGCGCATTTGATGTAAATCCTTGATCGACCGGGTAATTCATGGCTCTATTCAACCCTGGATCGGGTGAGCACATGCCGTCGCGTCTGCGGGCTCGAACAAGCTGGGCCGCACTGGTTTAGCGCTGATGTAATCGAGATCCCGCCCCATGCTGAGGGGCAACAGCAAAATGGGGACGGATACTGTGCAGAGGAACTCCACTCGGGTCGGCCCCGGCTATCCACAGGTCGTCGTACTTTTCGGCGCGACGGGGGATCTCTCCCGGCGCAAGCTTTTGCCAGGGTTGTTTCATCTGATCAAGGCTGGCTTCATCCCGGGCTGCCGGATTGTTGGCGTCTCGCTCGATGAGATCGATGCCGACGCCTTCCGTGCCATCGCACGCGAGTCGCTGAACCAGTTCCTCACCCGCAAGTTCACCGAGGCCGAATGGGAAGATTTCCGCGCATCGCTTGACTATGTCTCGCTTTCTGCCGGCGCTGGGGTACTGAAGGAAGCGGTCCTCAGGGCAGAGGAGGCACTTGGGCCGGAAACGCGGCGCGTCCATTATCTCTCTGTGCCGCCAAAGGCGGCGCTTCCGGCGGTGCGACTTCTTGCCGAGGCTGAGCTGGTGGAGCGTTGCCGCATCATCATGGAGAAGCCGTTCGGCACCGACCTTGCCAGCGCTGTGGAACTTAACAAGAAATTGCACGAGGTTTTCAACGAGAAGCAGATTTTCCGTATCGACCACTTTCTCGGCAAGGAACCCGCTCAGAACATCCTGGCCTTTCGCTTCGCAAACGGCCTTTTCGAACCGATCTGGAACCGCAATTTTATCGATCACGTGCAGATCGACGTGCCGGAGACACTAGGGCTTTCCACCCGCGCCGCCTTCTATGAGACGACAGGCGCGTATCGCGACATGGTCGTGACCCATCTCTTTCAAATCCTCGCCTTCATGGCGATGGAGCCGCCCACGGCCCTGGAGCCGCAGCCGATCTCGGAGGAAAAGAACAAGGTATTCCGCTCCATGCTACCGATCGAACCGCGCGACGTCGTTCGCGGCCAATATATCGGCTACCGCAAGGAGCCGGGGGTCGATCCGGAAAGCGACACCGATACCTTCATCGCTCTCAAGTGCGCCATCGACAACTGGCGTTGGGCGGGCGTGCCCTTCTTCCTGCGCACAGGAAAACGGCTTGCCGAGGGCCAGCGCATCATCTCGATCGCCTTCCGAGAGCCACCAAAATCAATGTTCCCGGCCGGGTCCGGCGTTGGGGCGCAGGGGCCGGACCACCTCACTTTCGACCTGGCCGATGCGTCAAAGGTCTCGCTGTCCTTCTATGGCAAGCGCCCCGGCCCGGGCTTCAGGCTCGACAAGCTGTCGTTACAGTTTGCCATGAGCGAAACCGGCCTGATTGGTGAGGTGTTGGAAGCATACGAGCGCCTGATCCTCGATGCCATGCGTGGCGATCACACCTTGTTCACTACCGCCGAGGGTATTGAGCGGCTGTGGGAAGTCTCCCAGCCCCTCCTGGAGAACCCACCTCCGGTGCGCCTTTACGATCAGGGTGGCTGGGGACCAAAGTCGATCCACCAACTCATCGCCCCACATGCCTGGCGCTTGCCATTCGAGCGGGCATGGCGAGACTCGACCAAGGAATAGTCACCATCGGGTCGCAGGCGGCGACCAAGACCGAAAGGTGCTCCTCGCCATCCCTCGTGTCGGCACTTGTTGTTGGAAGGCGATTTGACCATGGCAGAAACATATCGCTATCGGCGTCGATGCACCGAGCGGATCTGACCATTGCCGGTCTCCCCAGAATGCGAGGGCGTTTGCTTCGGGCCAATACCCCGCGGATCAAGCATTCTGCCGAAAATCGGTGGAGTGACTGCCGCTATCCAGTAATTCTCCCGAGGATCAACGGCACCTAAATTAGTTGCACCGGCGCCGAGGGCGACGGGCGGCCCGAGCAAGGACCGCTGCAATTGAAAAGGATGCACATCATGAGCAATCAGCAGAAGGTCGCGATCATTACCGGCGCATCGCAAGGGATTGGCGAAGGTCTCGTTCGCGCGTATCGCGAGCGCAACTACCGCGTCGTCGCTACCTCGCGTTCGATCAAACAGGGTTCGGACGACGGTGTTCACGCCGTGGCAGGCGACATCTCCAACTCGGAGACGGCAGACCGTGTCGTTCGCGAAGCACTCCAGCGCTTCGGCCGCGTCGACACGTTGGTTAACAACGCCGGCGTCTTCACCGCAAAGCCGTTTGTCGACTTCACTCAGGAAGACTACGACTTGAACTTCGGTGTCAACGTAGAGGGCTTTTTCCACATCACTCAGCGTGCGGCGAGGGAAATGCTCAAACAGGGTTCCGGCCATATCGTCAGCATCACGACGAGCCTCGTGAACCAGCCGGTCGCCAGCGTTCCTACCGCTCTCGCCTCTCTCACGAAAGGCGGATTGAATGCAGTGACAAAGGAACTGGCGATCGAATTTGCCAAGACGGGCGTGCGAGTGAACGCCGTCTCTCCTGGCATCATCAAGACGCCTATGCATGCTCCCGAGACCCATGAATTCCTGTCGGCACTTCATCCGGTCGGCCACATGGGTGAGATCCGAGACATCGTTGACGCCGTCATCTACCTCGAGGGCGCAAGCTTCGTCACAGGGGAGATCCTCCATGTCGACGGTGGCCAGAACGCGGGTCGCTGGTAGGTCTCAACCAGGAGCGAGGTGCGGGCCGTGACCACGTCACGCACTTCCGGCAAATGAAAGGGAAAAGACTATGGAACTCGTGCTGGCCGCCGATCCGATGTGCTCATGGTGCTACGGATTTGGCAAGCAATTGGAGTTGTTGCTGCAACGACGTCCGGACGCTTCTTTGAAAATCGTCCTTGGTGGGCTCCGCGCAGGCGCCACCGACATACTCGATGACGCAGGCAAGCAATTCAGACTGCATCATTGGGCGAAGGTCGAGGAAGCAAGCGGCGTGCCGTTTAACCGCGAAGGTCTGCTTGCAAGAACCGGCTTTGTCTACGACACCGAACCCGTCTGTCGCGCGGTGGTGACCGCCAGAATTCTTCGGCCGCAAGCGGATCTTCTCAAGGTCTTCCGCGCATTCCAGCATGCCTTTTACGTAGACGCGCTCGACACCACGGATGGCGCTGTGCTCGCGGATGTTGGATCCCGCGCGCTCGAGGAACTTGGCCATCCAGTCTCCGCAGGTGAATTCAATACAACGTGGAAAAAGAAGAGCACGATCGACGAGGCTGCGGCGGACTTTGCCACGGCCCGCGCCATGGGTGTTTCCAGCTTCCCCGCGCTGTTCGCTAAACAGGGTGGAACCCTTCGCAGGGTTGGCGCTGGATATGCGCATGTTGACGAACTTGAGATGCGCCTTGCCGCAATGGCCGCCTAGCAGATCCATCGATATCTCGAACAAGGAGAAGACAAAATGCCCATAGTCACCGTACAGGTAACCCGCGAAGGCACGGCGCCTGATCGCAGCTCCGTCACGGCTGAGGAGAAGGCGGCGATCATCGCCGGCGTTAGCCAAGTCCTGCTCGACGTTCTCAACAAGCCGCTTGAATCAACCTACGTGGTAATCGAGGAAGTAGAGTTGGACAACTGGGGCTGGGGAGGCCTTCCAACTGCCCAGTACCGAAAAAAGAAGGCCGAAGGAAAAGCCTGATTTCACGAGCTTCTAGATTGTCGCTCACGCCGCCGGTGTTCAGCTGGAGGCGTGAGCCGAGTCATTTGAAGCACCGGTGTGGCGCGGCGAAGTGCTCGCTTGCTTGGGGTAGGGCGCAAGCGATTTTATCGACGATACCATTGTCCAATAGCTTTGGGATGCCGTTCCGACTGATGTGTTCCAAGTGAAGGTGAGCGCGCACGAAGGTCGCCGGCACCTGTTGGAACGACAGAAGGATTGGTCCAATGCCCCTCGTTAAAGTCCACGTCTTGAAAGGACGTTCGCGCGATGAGGTCGACATGCTGCTTGACGCGATCCACGACATCGTCGTGGAATCTTTTGGAGTTCCACCTAGGGATCGGTATCAAATCCTTCACGAGCATGAGCCATCGCATTTTCGGGCGCTCGACACCGGCCTCAACATCCCACGGACAGAGAAGTTTCTGCTGCTCGAAATCACCAGCCGACCGCGACACCGCGACGCCAAAGTTGCCTTCTACTCAAACCTTACCCGCACACTACGAACCCGCTGCGACATCGAACCATCCGACGTGATGGTCTCCCTGATTAACAACTCGGATGAAGACTGGTCGTTCGGCTTGGGCGCGGCGCAATTCCTGACTGGTGAGCTTGGACAGAAGAGCTAATTACGCCCAGCTGTTAAATCGCTGTGGCTGAATTGAAAGCCGGGCGAGAGGACTTCGCCCTTTCTGCTGAGCACCGTTCGTCAGTGCCGTGGGGTAAACTGGGCTATTACCCGACATCCGTTGGGATCGTGTCGAAGACCCTGGCAGTTGGCAGTGGCCTGTGACGACCGGCGAGGCCACAACAAAATCGCTCGCCGAATCTACTTCGTGAGATTGGAGGAAATCACGTGTGTTTCAGCGCTGCGTCGGCTATTGCCGTCACAGTCAGTCAACAAGGGCCGCTACATGTCATCTGCTCATTCCGCTATTCTACTCGATCTCGATGGGACGCTGATTGCATCGGAACCCGGCATTTTGTCGAGCTGCCGCGCAGCACTGCGATCCCTCGGACACGACACCGATCCTCGTATGGATATAGCATCGATCATCGGTCCGCCGATCGAAGACGTCATGCGCTACCTCCTTCAGCAATTTGGTGACGATCGGATTGCGGAAGCGGTCGAGGCCTATCGGGAGGATTATGGGGCTAGAGGTCTGCTGCTCAGCGAAGTCTACGACGGGATACAGCAGGCGCTGACGGCGATGAGCCAATCTGCCAAATTGTACCTGGCTACGTCGAAGCGAGAGACATTTGCGCGCAGGATCCTTGCAAACAAAGCTGTCGATTCAATGTTCACTGGCATTTATGGATCGACACCGGCAGGCGATATCGACCACAAGCCGGAATTAATCGCGCATATCATTAAAGCGAATGGTCTTGATGCCGATCGTTGCGTCATGGTCGGGGACCGGCGATATGACATAGCAGGTGCGCACGCGAACGGAATTCGCGCAATTGGCGTATTATGGGGATATGGAACGAGAGATGAGTTGGAAAGTGCTGGCGCTGATCGGTTGATCGAGACGCCGCAGGAGCTCGCCGAAATGGCGCTCAGCATGACCACACCTACGAAGCCAAACTAACCTCATTGAAGCGTTGAGATGTTGCGACTTTGTCGAGAAGGGGAGCTGACAACATGCAGAGCGCCGGCTGATGCGAGCTACGGGCATCGCAAGGGGGTTCCTGGCATCCCATGCGTCGAGCTCAAGCTGAACGCACAACCTGAGAATTCAACATGACATCGTTGGTTGGCTGGCCACTTCATTCCCTCCCGCGCCGATAAACCATCCGTCCATCGGTGCTGGAGCGATGAATTAAGTACGCGATAAACTGATTGTCGCTTCAGTCTGCAACATCTAACCGTGAGCATAAGCCGCTGACAGTGTCCCGAGGTGGGATGAGATCTGGCGCCAGCGTGCTGGCTGCGCGCCGGTGCGAGAAATCATCGCCTCGATGAGGCCAGTCGAGACCGCATGCTTTAGGCGCCGATCGCCGTTGCGCATTCCATGCTCGATCAGTTCGAAGACCTTATCGCGTTCCTCGATCGCCGAGAAGTGTTCGGCGATCAGCCAACCCATATCCTCAAAGACCGTTTGCATCGTCGGCCCTTCGATCTCGATTGGGCCAGGGATGTAGCGTGTCAGCTCTTTGGCGAGGCTCTTACTGTCCATCTCGTCATTCTCCTGATTTTTTTGTCTTATTGAATTGCGCACTCACGCCGCATCTTCCGACGCCCAACTGGGGCCAGCGCCTCTGCCGCTCAGCAGCCACCAGAGGCTGACATCAAGTACCCGTGCAATCACTGTCAGCCGATCCGATAAAGGCGCTAGGCGGTCGTTCTCCCAGCCGGACCAGGTCTCCACCGAAACGGCAAGGATACCTGCGGCTGCTTGGATAGAAAGCTTGCGGGCATCGCGTGCCAGAGAAATCCTTCCGCCAAGCGTGTCGTCGCCGCAGTTGTCGATGTCATGGCAATCGGGAAACATGAAAACCTCCTGTCTTTTAAGGGCTCCGGCTTCGCTAAATCTGATTAGCCGAAGCCTTTGGTCCTTAGCTCTGTTCGCCGAGCCATGCCTTGATCTGATCAGGATGGTCGTTGATGTATTTTGTCACTGCCTCGTCGTATGAGGTTTCCTGTGCATTGAACATCGCCGCCTCCAGGTCTGAAATCGGTAGCTTCATGCGAGACAGGAATTCGGCGACCTTTGGATTGTCCGATTTGAAGTCCTTGCGAGCAAGCACGTCCACATGTTCGGCTTCGCCAAGCGAATTTTTCGGATCGGCGATGTAGCGCAGCTTGTACTTGCCAAACATCCAGTGAGGGCTCCAAGAGGTTGCGACGAACCACTTCTCACGCCGAACGGCTCGGTCGACCGTTGTCAGCATGCCAGCCTCGCTCGAGATTTGCAGTTTATAGCCGTCGAGCCCGTAATCCGTCAGCGCCTTTTCAGAAAGGCGCGTCAGGCCGGCACCTGGATCAATGCCCTGAACGGTCCCGGACAGCTTTGCCTGCACCTCTGGCTTCTTCAGGTCTTCGATTGAGGCGATTTCACTTTCCGGAATGTAGTCCGGTACGATCCAGCCAAGCTTTGCGCCGTCATAAACGGTACCAAGCGTTTCGACGCGGTCTTTTACCTTGGCATAGTACTCGGCATGGGTCTGTGGCAGCCAGGCCATCATCATTGCGTCGAGATTGCCGCGGCTGACGCCCTGATAAAGCGGAGCCACGTCCGACTGCACCAGTTCGACCTCGGTACCGAGCTCGTTCTTGATGAGCTTGGCGGCGAGCTTGGTCACGAATTCGGCATCTGACCAGGCGGCCCAGCCGATCTTCACCGGCTTATCCTGCGCCATCATCGTCGTGATAGTGCCACCAAAGATCACGGTGGCGAGGCCAAGTGTTGCAAGGGTCTTGAACATCTGTGCTCCTTCCTGGAGGTTTTGCGATTGCGCGTTCGACACCCGCATGATTGGGCGCCACGACGTGTCAGGCGGTGGCTGCTACCAACCTCTCGCGCTCGTTTTTCTTGAAAAGCACTTGCCAGAACGCGGCGCGTGGCTTTCCCAAGCTTTGGGTAATACGATCAAGGATGACCGCGAGGATGACGACTGCAAGGCCACCTTCGAAACCGGTGCCGACGTCAAGGCGCTGGATGCCCGTCAGCACGGTGTTGCCGATACCTCCAGCGCCGATCATCGAGGCAATCACCACCATCGAGAGCGACAGCATGATTGTCTGGTTGATTCCGGCCATGATCGAAGGCAATGCGTTTGGTAGTTGCACCTTGAACAACAACTGCGTCGAGGTGCATCCAAAGGCGTTCCCGGCTTCAATGAATTCCGCATCCACCTGACGGATGCCGAGGTTCGTGAGTCTAACGACGGGTGGCATCGAAAAGATCACGGTGGCAATCGCACCTGGTACGGAACCGAGGCCGAAGAACATTGCTGCCGGGATAAGGTAGACAAAGGCCGGCATTGTCTGCATCAGGTCGAGAACGGGGCGCGCGGTAGCGGCAATGGCATCCCTGCGCGCCATGGCAATCCCAAGCGGCAGGCCGGCGAGCATCGCCATCAGTGTCGAGGCAATGACAAGCGACAGCGTTTCCATCATCGCGTCCCAAAGCCCCATGTGGTTGACAAGCCAGAGTGCAGCGCCTGTCAAAACACCAAAGCCTATCCCGACCCGCCACAACGACAGGACAACGAAAATGGCGATGCCGACGGGCATTGGAATGGCAACGAGGGTGGCCTGGATCGTGCCGGTCACGAAGCCGATTACGCCGGCTATGAGGTCGAGGAAGGGAGAAAAATTGTCCAAAACGTAGTTGACGGCGGCGTCGATGCCGTCACCGATACTAAAATTCATGTTTGTCTCCGGTGGTTGGCCGGTTAAAGGAAAAATCAGCTGACGCGGTCGAGCGTTTCGAGGAGCGTGGTTTTGCTGATGGACCCGAGATAGCGGTTGCTGTCGTCGACGACAGGTACGGGCCAGGGACTGGCTGCGACCTTGCCGAGCACGTTCGATAACGGCTCTTCGGCCGGGATCGGCTCGATCTCTAGAAGAAAGGCACCGCGATAAGGGTCATTGGCCTTGGAGCGCAGCTTCTCGAGCAGCGAGGTCTGGCTGACCATGCCATGATAGGTCTTGTCGCGGCCGAGAACGATTGCATACTCGCGGTCGTAATTCTTCATTCGCTCTAACGCTGCGGCCGCCGAAACGCCTTGACGCTCGATGATTGTCACCTGAGTCTTGCGAGCGACGTCGCCAGCCTTGAAAACCTGGGACACGTCGACGTTGCGGAAGAAGGAACGAACATAGTCATTGGCAGGGTTCATGACGATCTCATCGGGCGTGCCAACCTGAATGACACAACCATTCTGCATGATGCAGATGCGGTCGCCGATCCGCATAGCCTCGTCAAGATCGTGGCTGACAAAGATGATCGTGCGACTGTGCTCAGATTGCAGACGAACGAGCTCATCCTGCATTTCCGTGCGTATCAAAGGATCGAGTGCGGAAAAAGCCTCGTCCATGAGCAAGATGGTCGGCTCACTGGCGAGCGCACGGGCAAGGCCGACACGCTGCTTCATACCGCCAGAAAGCTGGTCAGGGCGGCTGTTTGCATAGTTTTCAAGGCCGACCGCCCTCAGTGCTGCAAGCGCCTTTTCGTTGCGCTCATTCTCGCCAATTCCCGCGACTTCAAGGCCGAAATTGGCATTGTTGAGCACATTGCGATTGGGCAGAAGCGCGAAGGACTGGAAGACCATGCTGATGTCGCGGCGGCGCAGCTCGATGAGCTCGCGGCGAGACATAGCGGTGATATCCTTCCCATCAATCTCGATAGACCCGGAGGTCGGCTCGATCAGCCGGTTGAGAAGTCGCAGCAGGGTGGATTTGCCTGAGCCGGACAGGCCCATGATCACAAAAATCTCCCCGGCCTTGATGTCAAAGCTGGCGTCATTAACGCCAACGGAGCACTTCGTCCTGGCGTGGATTTCGGATTTTGTCTTTCCGGCCCGGATCATCTCCATCGCCCGTTCCGGGCGATCGCCGAAGACCTTGTAAACATTCTTGAGACTGATTTTGGTCGAAGCCGATTGTCCCGGCGCGTCATTTTCAGTGTTTAAAGCCATTCATTTGTGGGCCCGGCTCGACAGCTCGGGCATTCTCCTTGCTTAAATTCCAGGGATTTGGCCGCGCCGTAAAATTCGCGCAACGATCAAGGATGGAAATGAGTTGATTGAATGCGGGTGGCCGCAGCGATGCGTGTCTTTTTAAATCTATAGCCTCCGATGTCCACCAAAAGTTGTCGTGTTTCCCATTCCGAGGGCTCCTAGATCTCGAGGCTCCCTTGCCGTTTCGCTTGACTGAAAGTGGTTTCGACATCCCATTGGCGCCGATATCACAAATCCGTGATCGCGCGTCGAAAGGGCTATTTCTGATCGAAAACAGGAGGGATGGGATGGAAGATTTGGGCCCGATTTTCTGGATAAGATGCTCAATGTGGCAAGCAAGGGCAGAGTGGCGATTGGTCGTCCTCTGCCTGACCTTGGATCCTCAATGGCCACAATATCAAGCTATTTTAGCCCGCTAGCTCGAAACGTCCGGAGGACTGACATGCTTGTAAACGGTTGTCCGTGACAGGCCGAGCTGTCGTGCCGCCTGGGAGATGTTCTCGCCAGTTTCCCGGTAAACGGACCGGATTTCCTCGCATTTAGCGCGGCTAAGCGGCCGACCGGAGCATTCCTGGCAGCAGTCGAGACAAGGCGCGGACGTCTCAATGCCTTCGAAACAGTCTTCGTGGAGATAGTCGGTGCGGCGGCGCACGAGTGCGCGCTGAACCGCTGTGCGGAGTTCTCGAATGTTGCCCGGCCATTTCCTTCGGGAAAGGGTGGCGATTGCAGCATCTATCACTGGCGTTCCGGGTGCGAAGGATGTAACGGCCGAAGACCTCGGCTCGGCCGAGCGGATCAGGACCAGCGCGAGCCATACCTCAGTCGTCCGCGGCGGGGCGATCACGCCACCATCGCCGCACGGCGGGCCCAGGTGCAACGGCAATACGCAGCTGCTCCGCCCAACATCGAGCAGGACAAGTCGCTTGAGCGATTGACAAAAGCAATCGGGCGGAACGGCGGTTCTCTACGCCGGAGGTGTAACTCCAGTCGAGCAGAAGCGTACGATCCAGCTTATCGAGGGTTCACTGCATGCAGTGCGCGCAGCAGCAGAGGAAGGCGTGGTTGCGGGTGGTGGCTCGGCGCTGGCACAGATCGGGCCAGCGCTCGATGAACTGCTTGTGAGCACAAGCGGCGACGTTGCCGAAGGCGTGCGTCTCGTCCGGTCAATCCTTACGCGCCCGCTGTGGCGTATAGCGACCAACGCCGGCGCGGATGCTGGCGAGATCGTCACGAAGTCACGCGCGTCAATAGCGGCTACGGCTATAATGCCTCGACTGGCACCTACCAGAACATGATTGATGCGGGGATCATCGATCCCGTTCGTGTCACCTATACGGCGCTTCGCAATGCTGCATCAGTCGCTAAACTCATCCTGACCACCGAGACGCTTATTGGCGATCTCGCCGAGGATGAAAGCGACCCGACCGTTGGACCTGCACTCGGTGGCGGAGCCGAAAAGCTCGGACGGCCCTAGTTCGAGAGATGATCGCTCCGGTCGTCAGCCTATCATCGCGACCGCGGATGCCCCTCGATGAGCACCGCTGGTTTGCCGTCTATGGCAGGTTGACGGCCGAAACGTCTGTAGTAATCGACAGCGCAATGTACTTTGATAGGTCCGTTTGCGCGTCTGAGGTGTGAGCTTGCCTTTTTCAGGAGCGCCGAACAGCCCCAGATGGCCTTCCAACGATACGGTCGCGCCGCCGGGGGTCGAAATATATCTGGCACGTTTACAAGCTGCCGCCTATCGCCCTCAGAGCCGCCGAGATGCCTGCGGGGCGAGTTCGATCGTTGTCAGGAACTGTCCGTGACAGTGATTTTGTTACTCTGTCTCAAACAGATCGCGATATCGGTTCGGCTGCGAGCGAAGGTACTGATTTGGTACACGCACCTTCCCGCCAAGTTCGGCTGCTGCGTGCCAGGGCCAATTCGGATCGAACAAAATTGTCCGTGCCAGAGCAACCATGTCGGCATCGCCGGTTCCGACTATGGCCTCCGCCTGCTCGTACCCAGTGATCAGCCCTACCGCGACGATCGGTATCTTCACGCTGCGCCGAACTTCCCGAGCCAGAGGTACCTGGTAGCTTGGACCTACTGGAATTTTCTGGGCGTGGTATAGGCCTCCACTCGAAACGTGAATGACATCGCAACCACGCCTTTCCAGTTCTTTTGCAAACAATACGGACTGTTCCACGTTCAACCCACCGTCGACCCAGTCGGTCGCTGATATCCTCACGGACACCGGTTTGTCGGGCGGGAATGATGACCTCACAGTGTCAAAGACTTCGAGTGGGAAGCGCATCCTATTCTTCAGGGACCCGCCATATTCGTCGCTTCGCTGGTTCGACAACGGGGATAGGAACTGGTGAAGCAAGTAGCCGTGGGCGGCATGCAACTGAACGACATCAAATCCGATTTTGGCTGCGCGCGCAGTGGCGCTTCCGAAAGCGTCCCGGACCTGCCTCAACCGCTCCTTGTCCAAAGCAACCGGTGCAAGCTGATCATCACTATAAGGAAGAGCTGATGGGCCATATGTTTGCCATCCGAGAGCATGTGTAGGAGCAAACTGCCCACCACCTTTCCAGGGCACTTCTGTTGAAGCTTTTCTTCCCGCATGGCTGAGCTGTATTGCGATTGGTATGTCTGACCAACGCCGAATGCTCTCCAGCGTTAAGCTCATCGCAGCGTAATTCTGGTCGCAATAGAGGCCGAGGTCTCCATAAGTAATCCGACCCTCCGGCAGAACGGCCGTGGCTTCGATCGTCAATAGTGCCGCGCCCGAAAGCGATAGCTTTCCGAGATGGATAAGGTGCCAGTCATTCATATTTCCGTCTTTGGCGGAGTACTGGCACATCGGCGCGATAATGATGCGGTTCGCGAAGGAAACGTTCCTTATCTTGATGGGCGTAAAGAGCTTTGGCCTCGCCATGTGTGATGCTCCCAACTTAGATGTTGTCGCCTTAAGTTCGTTGTTAGGCGAGGGGGAGGCGTTAAGCCGCTGCCAGACGTGGGCGGCGGGTCAATGTTGCGGCGAAAATAATGAGCCCGGCGAGGGTAAGGCAGAACCCCGCCCACGCGGTCGAAAGTACACCGAACCCGCTTGCAATCGCCAGGCCCCCCGACCATGCGCCAATGGCGTTGGAGAGGTTAAGAGCTGCAAGGTTCATGGCGCCCACCAGGGTCGGCGCCTCAGGAGCAAATCTGGTCAGCCGAACTTGGATGGTCGGTATCGCGGTGAACATAGTTGCACCGACCATAAAGAACCCAGCGAAGAGGACTGGAAGGTTCGATCCGAACGTGGCCAATATTGCAAGTACGATTACCGCTACTCCGAACCCCAGCAATACGCCTCGAGCGGGATAGGCATCGGCAAGTCTGCCCCCCAGGAAATTTCCAGCCGTCATCCCGATGCCAAATACCGCTAGCGCCGGAGGGATCCAACCGGCCTCGAGCATGGCGACGTCGGTGACAAGTGGTCCAACGAAGGTGTAGATCGCGAAAATACTCGCCACGCCGAGCGCTGCGACCAGCATTGTGATCCAAACCGACGTCTTCCGCAGGGCACTGAGTTCGCGGATCACAGAACTTCCGTTGAGAGCGTCAGTTTTTGGTACGAACGTAAACAGAGCCAGGAGAGAAACCACGCCAAGGCCCGAGACCGCAAGATAGGTGTTCCGCCAGCCGATATTTTGTCCGAGGAACGTGGCGAGAGGGGAACCAACGATAGTAGCCACAGTAAGACCCATCATGACCAAGGCAAAAGCCTTTCCGCTGTGACCTCGCCCGTAGATGTAGGTAGCGACAACCGCTCCCGCGCCGAAGTAGGCACCCTGCGGCATGCCGCTGATAAAGCGCGCGACAACGAACATCTCAAGGTTCGCAGCGAAAGCAGAAAGGATGTTTCCTACCACAAACTGTGCCATGAGTAGCAGCAACAGAGTTCGTCGGTTCAGATGCGCGGCTGCCAGAGTGACCAGTGGAGCTCCGATCACGACACCGAAAGCGTATGCAGTCACTGCATTCGTTGCGGTGGGAATACTAATCCCCAGACTATCTGAAAACAGCTGGAGTATTCCCATGCTTGCGAACTCGGATGTTCCGATACAGAAGCTGCCGAGCGCCAAAGACAGGAGCGTCAGGCGGTATTGCCCTTGTTCCACTGCATTAGTGCAATGGACATTCACTGCGGCACATTGGGCGTGATAGGCTTTGTCAAGCATGGGTTGCATCCGTCGTGAGGGGAGAAGAGCCTGCGTCGAATCTTTCCCGTTAGTGGATGCGTCATCTTCACGCCTGAAATCGGCGGAGGGTAATTAAGCGTTGTAAATTGCGGTGAATCTGGTGTTCATCGTTCTGCCACAACGTCGACGGGTGTCACAACAAAGACTGTTCGATCCGCGAGATCGTTGATCTTTCCAACATAATTTTGAAAGTGCGCACTCTGCCGATGGGAAGCGTTGGCATCCTTGTCCACATACATCTCGTCAAGGACAAAACGGCCGGGTACTTCGGAGTCCTGCCAGAGATTATAGCGGAGATTGCCCTCTTCCGCTCTCGACGGTTTTGCCATGCTGCGCAGGAGTTCTTCAAGTTCCCGTTCTTTGCCAGGCTTCGCCGTGAGCACCGCATAAACTTTGATGTTGGTCATATTAAATCCTTTGGGTGAAAGGGCCAACGCTCTCTGGTACACCTTCCAGCGAAACGGCATCGCCAGAGTAGCTCTCGCGCTTGCCGGTGGCGCGTAAAACTCAGTTAAATCATGTGAAAACGGCCCAGTCGCCGTTTTCGTCCGCATCGCAGATGTTCACCCCGAAACGTGTCGGACAACTCCCCGGCGCGATGCCTCGCTAGCCAACTTACCCCTCAATTCCCGAGAAATAACCAGCCTTAACTCGCGGTAACATCAAACAGCCGGTAACCTAACAGGCTGATACGATTGAAGTGGGATAGAGCTATGATCGAAGTCGTCCAAGCATATGATCGTAAACACGTCGCGGAGATCACAAGCGATAACGCGGCATCTCTGGAAAAGAAAGTTTCAACTGCATTCAAGCTCTTCAAAGATCGCAGGAGCTGGCTTAAACCACACGAGCGTTTGGACGTCCTGCATAAACTCGCCACGCTTTTGCAGGAACGACGGGAAATATCCGCCCGCTTGATTGCACAAGAAGGGGGAAAGCCACTAACCGATGCGTTGGTCGAGACGGACAGGGCAATCGATGGCGTGCGTTGCGCCGCGGACCTCATGCGCACGAGCGGTGGGCGCGAAATTCCGATGGAGCTGACAGCAGCCAGCACCAATCGCCGCGCCTGGACGCTAATTGAACCGATCGGTGTCGTTGCAGCGATTTCGGCCTTTAATCACCCCCTGAATCTCGTGGTCCACCAGATCGCGCCCGCGATCGCGACTGGTTGCCCGATCATAATCAAGCCAGCCACCGCGACGCCGCTGAACTGCATCGAATTTGTGAAGCTAGTTCATCTCGCTGGTTTGCCTGAGGCATGGGTACAGACATTTCTGCCAGAGGAGCGGGGTCTTTCAGAGGCGTTTGCCACCGATGGGAGAATCGCGTTTCTCAGCTTCATTGGATCGGCGGCAGTTGGATGGAGCCTTCGTTCGAAGCTCGCGCCGGGAACCCGATGCGCACTCGAGCATGGCGGTGTTGCGCCTGTCATTATCGACCAATCGGCCGACATCGAGAAGTTGATCGAGCCACTTGCAAAAGGTGGCTATTACCATGCTGGCCAGGTATGCGTGTCGGTACAGCGGATTTACGCGCACCGTTCCGTCATACAAGAGTTCTGCGAACTGTTTCAAAAGCGCGTCGAGCGGTTGGTAGTCGGCGATCCTCTTTCCGCACAAACTGAGGTTGGACCGCTTATTAAGCCAGCAGAGGCTGACCGCGTGGAGAGTTGGATCGCCGAGGCCGTTTCCAGCGGTGCCCAGAGATTTGGAGGTGACCGCCTATCGCCGACAACGGTGAAGCCCTGTATTCTCGTAGACCCGCCGAAATCAGCGAAAGCTTCGACACATGAGGTATTTGGGCCCCTGACATGCATTTACGGTTTCGACGATCTGGACGAAGCAATTGCGGAGGCCAACTCGTTGCCAGTGTCTTTTCAGTCCAGCATTTTCACGCAGAGCCTGGCGACTGCATTGGAGGCGGCCGAACGCCTCGATGCCTCAGCCGTGATGATTAACGATCACACTGCCTTCCGAACGGACTGGATGCCGTTCGCCGGCAGGCGAGAGTCAGGTTATGGCGTTGGCGGCATTCCCTATACCATGCATGAAATGTCCGCAGAGAAAATGGTCGTTTTTCGCAGCTGACGGAGGTGCTTGCGCCGGCAAATCATCCACCGTGTGCCTGCCTAGCTTCAACTCGCACGCGTTGGGGAACGATATTTCGGTGGCAGCAGCATTCACATTGTCATCCACCACTGAACGAACTCGCGCATTTGACGGGCAGGGCTCGTTGCCGGGTCCATCTCGCATTGACGCAGGTGCGGAGGTAGCCAGAGCGCGACTGCAGTTTGAACTGCCTGGACCCGTTGATACGGCGACTTTGCAAGGTGTTTATTTAGCGCTTAGAGGTGTTTGTGGAGCATCGGCAGTTTGCGAGATCCATCGGCGATGGGGACGCGCGGGCCGATACGTACGGTCACGCCGCGCCTAAAGAGCTTCGTCTGTAGACCCCCAGCGTCAATTTTCCGAGCTTTTTACCGTTTGCCATCATCCTGCGGGGTTTAGACGTCCGCTTCTGGGTACTCCAGGCAATCCCGCCTGGTGTTGAGATTCTGCACCATAGCGAACAGCAAGTTCTAAATGGAACCTTTGATCCTCGCCTTTGATTGCCGACTTCCCACCAACCCCATTTGGGCTGCCTCAGGCTCAAGCAGCAACAAAGGGCCGGCACTTCAGATTTACCAAGCAAGCCGCGCAACCAAAAGGGGAGCATCTTACCTCGCGCCGAACGCGAATTTGCACCGACGAGTTAATCAGTGCAGGATTGCTGCGGAAATGCTCTCCATCGGTGATCAAGCGCATTTTTACTATGGATCAAGACACGGAAAATCGAAGAAAAAGCATCGTTTATTCGTTCGGAGCGTTCCGGCTATACCCAGATCGGCAGCTGTTGGTGCGCGAGGGGAAGGCTGTGAAGCTCGGAGGGAGAGCCTTTGAACTTCTCCACCTTCTTGTCCGTCGTGGCGGCGAGGTTGTCTCGAAGGAAGATCTCACGGCTGCCGCGTGGCCGGGTGTTTTTGTGCACGAGAGTAATCTTAAAGTGAATCTTTACAGCCTCAGACGCTCTCTAGGCGACACACAGAAACTACCAATCTACATCGCTACGATCGCTGGAAGGGGCTACCGGTTCATTTCCCAAGTCATTCTCGACGTCGCGGACGACGGTGATTTTCTGGTTCCGCTGGAACAACCGCCCTCAAGCACACTACCGCCTCTCGGTGACGTTGTGGGCCGAGATCGGGAGGTCGATCACCTTGTTGAACTTCTTCTCGCGGACCACTCACACATTACTGTCGTCGGGGCAGCCGGCGTCGGCAAAACCACGGTGGCGATATCGGCCTCCTGGCTCTTTGGGGAAAAACGCTCGTCCGATGTCTGTTTTGTGGATCTATCAAAAATTGAAGATCCTTCCATGTTACCATCGGTCCTTGCAGCAGCCCTTGGCCTGCGCGGCGAGTTGGGTGATCCACTGACCGCCGTCGCGGACTTTCTCCGACAACGCCCATTGCTACTACTATTGGACAACTGCGAGCATGTGCTTTCGGCGGTATCGATCTTCGCATCCAAGCTCCGCACAAAAGCCAGCAGATGCAAGCTCATGGTGACAAGTCGGGAACCCGTACGGGTTCCTTCTGAACATGTTTACGTATTGAACAACCTCGCCGTCCCGGACGAAGCTGCCTCGTTGACAATGGAGCAAATCCTTAGTTTCCCCGCAGTTGAGCTCTTCGCTCACCGCGCTGCGGAGTGGACAGGATATCAATTGAGCGACGACGATTCCGAAACGGTTGCCAAAATCTGCCGTGCGTTAGACGGCCTTCCTCTAGCTCTGGAATTGGCGGCAGCAAACCTCGAGCAAGCGACGCCAGCAGACGTGCTCACGATGCTCGACGAATTTCTTGATTTCCGCATCGGTAATGCCCGTCCTGATGTGCCTGATCGCCATGAGACTTTGCTTGCAGCTATAGACTGGAGTTTCAGTCTACTATCGAAGACAGAGGCAACAGTGTTCTGTATGGCGTCGGTTTTCGCCGATAGCTTTGAACTTGAAGACGGTCTTGCAGTTGCGGCATCGTTGGGTCTGACTGCTCTGGATGTGATCGCCGCTCTGGGCACGCTTGTAGGAAAGTCGCTGATCACGGCGCAGGTCAATGGTGCTGGACTGCGTTATAGGCTCCTCGATAGCACCCGGCGTTATGGGGCTAGGCGGCTGCGAGAACAGAAGCTCGATACGCGGTGCCGACAAGCCCATGCAGAGAGAGTGCTTCGCATCCTCGAACAGTCAGGCGCTGAATGGGGATGGCGGGACCGGGCGGAATGGAGCCAGAGCTACCTTACTCGACTGGCAGATTTACGCAGCGCCTTACTTTGGGCATTCGGCGAAGACGGGAATTCTCGCCTGGGTATTGAATTGACGGCGGCGACGCTCCCGCTTTGGTTCGAGTCCTCCCTCGTTGCAGAGGCGAGAATAAGGGTGGAAACAGCTTTGACTGTCGCTAAGACGACGGAATGCGGCCCGCTGCCCAAGGCTAAGCTTTCGCTGGCTCGCGGTTGGAGCATGATGTTTGCGCGTCCCTACACGGAGGAGATGGGGCATACTTGGCTATCAGCGTTTGAGTATGCGCGTGAAGCGGAATCCATCGAGTATCAACTGCAGGCGCTCGTAGGTCTCGCCTACCATTCGATGGACACCGGAAGTATCAGCCGGGCTATCGTCTGGCTGGAGGAGTTCCGAGCTCTTGCAAACACCCACCACTATCACGAATTCGATCCCGAGTGCGAGAGCGCCCTGGCATGGGCTCGAGGGCATGCAGGCGAGATGGTCCAGAGCATAGAGAACCTTGAGAAGTTGGCGAATGCGCACGTTCGGGCAAATAATGGGCCACGGAAAGCCGGCTTGCTCGCCGACAGGACAGCCGGGATAACAGGCCATATTCCCTTCTTCGCGTGGATCACCGGTCGGGTCGACTACGCTGCAGTCCTTGCTTCCGAGACCTTGGGTGAGGCCGAGCGTGAGGGCTATCTGATGTCGCAGTCGAATGTATTGGCCCAGGCGGTGTGTCCAGTTTCGTACTTCCGCGGTGATCTCCCAGCCCTGGAAAACAGCGTTGCGAAATTACGGTCGATCCTTGAAATGGAAAACATTGGCGTTTGGGTGCCAGTTCAAGGCTTCTTCGCCGCTGCACTCAACGATATGCAGGGCGACGATAGTGCTGATGTTCGTATGCGCGACGCTATCGATGACTTCGCCGACAGTCGCTTTGTCCTACGGCTTCCTGGTCTGATAGGGATACTGGCCGAAGTTTATATTCGCAAGGGCAAGTTCGATCTCGCAAGTGACGCCCTGGATCGGGCCGAAGGCTACGAAAAACGGCAGGGCGAATTGTGGTGTCGTCCCGAACTCAAGCGGCTGAGAGCGAGGTTATACGACCACATAGGTGCAGCCGATCAATCCGAGCGGCTCTACATGATGGCGATAGAGGAAGCCCGGAATTCCCGAGCCCGATCACACGAGCTTCGTGCCGCTTCTGGTCTCGCAGAGCACCTCAACAGGGAGGGCAGGTTTGCCGATGCATCCGCGCTACTTCTACCCGTTCTGGAGGGATTTACAGAAGGGTTTCTCACACGGGACTTTCTCGCAGCAAGCGAGGTGTTTCGGCAGTCAACGCGTGGTGGGGGGCCGCAACGGAGTTCGTGAGAGCGGTCTTGTCACACGGTCATTTGCATCGCGCCTAAGCTGACGATGAACCTTCCGCGAAGCGTGCAGAATTGTTTAAAATATACTTGAATGCACCGACGTCGGCCCTGCTTTTAGCTATAGCGCTTGGCGAAGCGGGGGTAGTTATGAGCTTCTATTCGAGACCCGTTGCCAGGGTGCTCCGTGAGCGACCTGCACCGGTGTCATTGCAAGCGGTGTGTTATTTCTTGATAGCTCCGACGTCATTTCGGCTCTGCCTACAAGTTCAACCAGACGTACGTCTACTTGGCCGCTTCGATGATCAGTTGGGAGACGTCCTTGGGATGTGAGATCATTGCTACATGGCTCGATGGGATCTCTATCGCCTTGGCATTTGCGGCCTTAGCCTGGTCCTTTTCCAGTTGTGGCGAGATAATCTGGTCCTTCGTTGCCACGACCATATAGGTCGGCTTTTGACGCCATGCGGCCTCGGTTACTTTCGCACTTATGCATCGTACATGGAAAGGGCCCTGCGTCGCGGCAATGACGATTTGAGCTTCCGGTTCAAGGTCAGCTGCAAAGTACTTTCTGATACCCTGATCGCTAATCCTCAGAAAGCCGTTGTCGTCCTTCATGTACTCTTTCCTGCTCTCTAGTTGGGGATATTTGGACATCACGTCCTCAGCCGATTGACCTTTGTCGGGTGCATAGGCTGCGACATAAACAAGCGATTTAACTTTGGGGTCCGTGCCGGCTTCAGTTATCACGACTCCAGCCCACGAGTGGCCAACCAGGACCACAGGCCCTTCGGCACTCTTGATCGCACGTTTTGTCGCGGAGACGTCGTTCTCCAACGAGTCTAGTGGATTTTGAACAGCGATGACTTTCAACCCGGCTTTCTCCAGCCGGGGAATGACTTTCTGCCATGACGATCCGTCGGCGAATGCGCCATGCACGAGCACTACAGTCTTTGCGGGGCCGTCCGCAGCCCAGGCTGATGTCGACAGCAGGATGCTGGAAAACATAAGAGCTGCGAACGGCAAAATCTTCAGCATTTTAAATCTCCTTATTGCTCCCGGAAGGCGAGCCGGACACGTAATCAACGATGATGACGTCGCGGCCGGGGCCGCACTGCAACAAGCATTGGAGGGTTCCATCCAGGCCAATAGTACCTCGGCACGAGAATATGATCGTGTGTCGTACTCGCCGCACGCTCGTGCGATTTTGTTGGCCTCTAAACTACGTCACCACGTCTTTGCTTTCTCGTTAAATCCTGCAAAACGTTGCTAAAAGGCTAGAGGTGGAAAAAGTCGGGAAATATGCGCGCTTCCTCTGAGCGTCCATCCGAAGGGTCTTAGCCCCTGCTTCCAGTTGGCCCGTCACTGAGTGAAGCTATCGATAGACTGTCCAAATTGTGCCGCGCGGCTCCACTCTCCGATCCAATGCAGTTAGAAAACAACGGGCGGCGTGATCGTAGCCAGCGGCGCATCACGGCTTGAGCGCGGATCAGTGGGCCAACCGCATCGGAAATCTGGATATCCGTTTGCAATCTTAGTCATCTTTATCACCAGCGCGTTTCGTCCGTTTCCCCGGGATTCACGACGTTTAACTCGTCCGTGGCCACGCCTCCGTGCAATAGTCTGCTGCCGTCGAAGGGAAGCACTTGTCAGCTGGTTAGATGCGGAGAAAAAGTATGCTCGAACCACCATTGCGCTACTTTTGGCCGCCACCGTCGCTCACACGTTGGCTGTGTGGGTGATGGCAACCTCAAGGTGACGCGTGTCGTCACCAATGGGCGCGCGAACGCATGATCAGTAACCAAGGAGAATCCAATGACACAGCACGTTCTGTTCATCGTGACCAATGCTGCCGTTATCGGTCCGCACAATCGCCACACCGGTTTCTTTTTTGCGGAGGTCGCACATCCGTTCGACGTCCTCGACGGGGCGGGGATCGCAGTCGAGTTTGCGTCACCCTCGGGCGGGTGGACGCCGTACGATGCCTATGACGAAAAAGACGCAGCCCAAAAGGCGTTTTTCCAGAGTAAGGCCTTTCGCCGACTGAATCGCAGCCGAAAGCTCTCCGACGTCGACGCTGCAGACTATGACGCCATTCTGGTGCCCGGGGGTCTAGGGCCGATGGTCGATATTGCGCGCAATGCCGAGGTGCAAAGTGCTATCGTGCGAGCATGGACAACGAGCAAGATCGTCACCGCCGTTTGCCATGGTCCGTGCTCCCTACTCGGCGTGGACGTCGGCGACGGAACGCCGTTCGTGCGGGGTAAGAAGATTACGGCCTTCTCGAAAAAGGAGGAATTCGACTACGCCCGCGAAGATGTTCCCTATGAGCTTGAGGACGCGTTAAGAGCGGAGGGCGCCATCTACTCATCTGCGGGTAACTGGGAGCCTCATGTTGTGGTCGATGGGCGCCTCATCACCGGCCAGAACCCCGCCTCTGCAGGGCCGCTGGCGAAAGAGTTGCTTGCGTCGCTCAAGAAGCAAGCCTGAGACGAAGCCACTCGACTGTCGCCGCAATCGCGGCGATGGGCGAGCATGGAGACGCCGCTTGCGCTGATTAGTGTCAACGGCCGGGGGAGGAAGCGGAACCCCAAGGTTACACTCGGGATCAGGCATCAGAGGAAGCCGCGCCGGACACCGAAATGCTCTAGCTTGCGGTAGAGCGTGGGCCGGGAAATGCCAAGACGCTGTGCAGTTCGGCTGCGGCCTGAAGTGCGTTCAAAACTGCCTGGCGTTGGATCGAGGACATCGACAGGAAGATCCTGTCGCCGCACAGTCCCGTCGGGGAAAGTACATGCAGCCTCTCGACAAGGTTGCGCAGCTCGCGCACGTTGCCGGGCAGGCAGCCTTGAGCATGTTTACAAGGGCGATCGCGGCAGCGCGATAGTAATCATGTGTCCGGCTCCTGATGAGGGACCGGATTGCTATCGCCCGGTCTCGAATGGATAAGGTCGGAAAACAGGGTCCGGTCTGCATCGCGGGTTAAGAATTCAGGTAGATCTTGGCGCAACCATGCCCCAAGGCGGCGTACGAAATCTCCATGCGGCTCCTCCTGTAGACGGTGCAGCAAGAACGACCCAAGTAGGATTTTGCGCCTCGTATCGCTGGTGCGCTCCTGTTTGTTCAGCCGCATTTGCAGTGTTTTCTTTTGTGCCTCCAGTTGCGCCAGGCGTTCTTCGATCGATCGTCGTTGCATGCTACTTTCCCGTTTTCCCTGCCGGCTCCTCGCCGGGCGATTGCGATGAGCCATGGTGACAGAAAGTTGCAGTTCGCCGCTACTCGCAGATGTGTGGGTAACTCAAGCTTCGCTACATTTGGATCTGGACACACCTGCATTGCCAGACGCGGATTTAAGAGGCACGCCTGGAACAGTCACCTGTGCAGTTGCCGGTCGCAGCGAAGTTTGATCGGGATGGTATCGGTTGCACCATGCGCGCTATACTTCTGGCTCGTTCCGAGTTCGAACATGGAACCCGAAGAGAATGCCGTATGCGACTAGAGTATTGCCCGTTTCACCGGCCAGCCAAGATGTCCGGGTCGTAAGGTCAACCAGGAATTCGAAGTGGTCTGGCCACGAACAGAGTCTGTGACCGCTCCTGCTCTGCCTCACCCTAGGCAAATTCTGCAGGTGCAAGGTTGATGGGACGAGCAACTGCTAACGGGATCCACGCCGGCATAAGCGAGCTTGTCGCTGCAGATCGCATTGGGCGAAATGCCAGGGGAAACGCCGCACGATTCGACCAAACGGACGCGCGAGCTCTAGCATTGAAAACGATCTGCGTCATAGGTTGACAGAGAACCAATATCGCCTCGATGCTAACTTGCCCTCAGATTGAGAAGAGGCCGAATAATGCGTGGAAATGCGTGTTGTGGAAGCAACGCGGCAAGCGTCCTCAAAGAAAGCAGGCCGACAAGGGTTGCGATCACGAGTCCAAACCCCGTCGCCTGCCAGAGCGGTAGGATCTGGAAAGCGCCAAAGACAAGTGCCGATATCGGAAGATACGCCGTGATAAGCCTGCGGTTGGTCAACGACCATCGAAAGTCAGTGTAGCGTCGAGCAACGCAGTACATCAAGATGCTGTGCCAAACGTAGAGACCAAAGAATGCAAGGCCGGCCCCTGCCACGCCGAATGCCGGTACACAAAGCCAGGCCAATCCCACATGTACGACCGCAGCCGCAACCTCTACCCAAAAGAAGATTGCCTTGGCTCCTTTCGCAAGGACAATGAACCCGATCGGCCAGGCCACAATTCGCAGCATCATGCCAAGGCAGATCCAGCGTAGTATCTCAACTGCGCCCTGAAACTCGGTGGAATAGAACAGCGCCATGACGGCCGGGGCAAGGGTAAGCGTGGCGATCAGCCCAGGTCCGGCCAACAGGATGCTGATTTCCGTCTGCTCGTTGACGAGCCGATTACATTCAACATTGTCGTTGGCAACGGCGGTGAGACGCGGATAGAAGTCGGTACCCATTGCCTGCAGGATGAAGCCGGCATAGAGCCCGCCGAGTGACCACGCTGCCTGGTAAAGCCCGGCTGCGTGCAAACCGCTTTCGGAAGAAACGATTAGACGAATGGCGTACGCGCTTCCCATCGTGAGAAAGCCGCTTGCCATGAATACAATGCCAAGCTTGAACAGCGCGCTGGTCTCCTGAAGCGCCCGGCGCGTCGACAGCGAAACAGGTGGGATGTCGATCCTCCTGCTGAACCACCAGGAGGCAAGGAAACTCGCAAAGGCGGCTGCCGAAAGTGAAATTGCAATTCCGGGCACGCCAAGAAGATAGATGATGGGAACCCCCACGATCACACTAAACAGGCCCCCTAGCACGCTCATCCAGGCGAGGCTCGGTATATCACGCATGCCCTGGATGAGGGCCGCTCTCCCTCCGGCTGCAACCTGAAAGAAAACAGCCAGCGACAGGATCAAAACGCCCAGCGTATGTTGCCCGTCCTTGAAGGTGAACTGAGCCACGGGCGCGGAAAGCAGCAGTAAAAGGGCAGCCCCGACAAGGCCCAGAAGCAACGATACACGGCGCAGCACCGTCACGACCTCGGACACGCGTCTGGTGTCGTCAGCCTGGACGGCAGCAATTTGGCGAACGCCACTTGCATTGATACCGAGCCCAGCCACAGTCTGGGAGATATCCACGATCGAGTTGTAGAGAGCCATTACGCCCATGCCTTCGGGCCCAAGGAGGAGCGCCATGGCCTTGTTCCGCAGGATCGAGAACATCACGTTGATGACCGACGATCCGCCGATAAGCATCGTGGACTTGATAATTTGTGTGTAGCTCTTGCTATCTTGACCGAGGCCAGGGGTCATTTTTGAAAGACCTGAAATGACCGGGTTTCACCGGAATTGGCGTTACAGCTGGTAGGGACGGCGATCATTGGCTGAATGAGCGCGGAGTTGTCTCTGCTGCTCCGATCGCATTCGACGAGGACGCTTGGGATGAAGCCCGCAAGGTGACTTTCAAAACGTCTCCAGGCACCATCGCGGTGGTTTCGGAAGCATCAAGTTCGGTGTCTTTCCCATCGGTGCGCCTTACAATGACGAATTTCAGGGTCGGCTTCTCATCCGTCTTAGTGGGGCCGACTGAAGACAGATTGCGGTATAGCAACTGTTGGCTGGTCTCCCGCTTGAACTTCAATTGAGTAAGGGCCGCGCGCTCGGATTGAAGGTCGGTCGCGACCTCCGTATGACGTCTGTCGTAGAGCCCTTCGAGGTCGCGCGTTGCCTGGGTTATGCCTTGTCGCGCGCGCATGATCGAAACAACGAGGTCGAGCCGATCGGTCTGAAAGCTCCTTAATGTACGCTCGACCTCGGATTGGCGCGTTGGCACAAGCGCACCTCGCTCAACCAGCGAGATCGTACTTTGAAGCTGTTGCTGCATCGATTTGATATTGGCGTCCGCGTTCGCCGTTTTCTGTTCAAGAACCGAAATCTCCTCAGAAAGCAGGTCGCGTAGCTCCGAGATCGACTTAGTTTGACGCCCTATCTCATTTGCGCGAGCAGCGAAGATTGCCTCTTCCTGCTTGTATATTGCGGTTTTAAAGGGATCCGAACTGTTGGGCTGCTGCTCGATGCGCAGTGACGTTTCACCGGCCATTTCCGCCTCAAGGCGCTCTATTCTGGCACTGGCCCGGATGATGGCGTCATCGACTTCCTTCAGATCTCCGACCAGTTTCGTCACGTCCAGAGATGTCTGCAAAGTAGCTTCAGCGCGGGTTTCACCACCACTCATGGCCAGCGCCTGCAGAATATTTAGCCCCGGGTGGAACTGATACTCTCCCGGCTTCGCAACGTCACCGACAACATACACAGCTGGAAAACCTAAGACCTCGATCGTTGCTGCCGGTTCAGTTATTAGGCCCACCTTATCCTTGAGCTTTTGTGCAATGTCCGTTGCCAGTGCGGTCTCGTCCTTGCTCCCGACGTCAACAGGCCCCAGCAGAGGTATCGAAATCGCGCCCTCGTCGGAGACCGTGTATTCACCGCTGACTGCGGCCCAGCTCTCGTAGATGCCCTTGGTCGGCATCCATTGAACGATCGTCAATCGGATCTTCGTATTTGGCAGGAGCGGAGAGCTTTCGGCAGCGTCATTGGTAACTGTGACGCCAATGGCCGCGAAGAAAAGGAACGCTGCAAATTGGCAGAGTGGTAACCCAAGGGAAGGCCTACGCATGCATTTCTCCAACTCCGTCTCACTAGACAGTTCAATCCCCTGAAATAGCAAAGAACAAGTAGTGTTTTTATATAGTTCCTGAAATCTAAGTAGATTTAGCTTCACAGGCGATTTATCTTGAATTTTCTATAGTGGCGCAAGGTGTATGGTCTTAGCAATATTGATGATGGGCGTGGTATAGGTGAGATCAGGCGCTGGCGCGAGAAAGCGATGAGCATCAAGCGACCATCACCAAAGGGACTAGTATGGGCCTCGTCAAACACCCACTATCGATGAACTATCGCGGCCTTCCAAACTGTCGGAAACTGACCTCCTAGCACACCGCCCATGGTCTCAAGTTCGGGTGATCTCGCAATGGCAGATATCGACGTCCGGTTTTACCTTTCCATCCTGTTGAGGAGATTGCCATATATTCTGGTATGCGTAACGGTGACGACTGCGATTGCGGTAGTGGTGGCCTTGCTGCTTCCTCTGACCTATCAATCTTCGGCGAAGATACTGGTGGAAGCGCCACAGATGCCGGCCAATCTCGTCCGATCGACTGTTCCCACGACATCATTCGGTCAACTGCAGATAATTCAGCAGCAACTGACAACACGGGACAACCTTCTCGACCTCGCCTCTAGGCTCAATATCTATGGAGCCGAAAAAGAGAAGCCACGCGCCGATTCCATTGTTCGCGATATGCGGGGACGTATAACCTTCGAGGAGCAGGAACTGAGCAGCGACGATGGTGCATCGGTCGTCACAGTGGCGTTCAAGGCCGGTACGCCCGCGCTTGCGGCAAAGGTTGCAAACGAACTCGCGACGTCGATCTTGACCAGCAACCAGCGGCAAAGAGCAAACCGGGCAGGCGAAACGCTGGAGTTCTTCAATCAAGAGGTGAAAAGGCTCGACGCAGAACTCAATCGTATCGAAGGGGATCTTTTGAAATTCAAGACCGAGAACAAGGATAGCCTGCCCGAGAGCCTGGAATTTCGGCGCAATCAGCAAAGCAGTCTGCAGGAACGCCTGATATCCCTCGAACGAGAGGAATCGGATCTCCGCACCAGAAAAAGCCTGCTCGTCGAGACCTACATGGTCACCGGCAAATATCCAACAGGCGAACCCCTTACTGCTGAACAGCAGATGCTTCTGGACCTCAACAAGGCCCTTGCAGACCAGCTTGCCGTGTTTTCGGAGACAAGCCCCAACATTGTTGCGCTTCGAGCGCGCATAGCGAGCCTACGAGCGAGAGTGGTTCCGAACAAAGAACCAACCGGCGACAATAAAGCTCAATCGGGGCTGGACCTTCAGGTTTCCGATGTCGACAGGCGAATTGCTGCCATCGAGAAGGAGCGCGCACTGATTACACAGAAGATCGCGACCATCGCGCAGTCGATTGGCGCAACACCGTCCACGGATGCTAGTCTAAGCGTGCTCGAACGGACCCTGGCAAATACGCAAACACAATACAACACCGCGATTGCGAGACGCGCCGAAGCATCATTGGGCCAGCAAGTTGAAACACGCTCGGACGGCGGGCGCTTCTCGTTGCTTGAAGGTGCCACTGAGCCGCAATCACCACTGCGATCAGTACGACGCCTTATCGTGCTTGCTGGAGCAATGGCGGGCGTCGCACTTAGCCTCGCCATCATCGCCCTGCTTGAAATGCTGAATAAGACCATTCGCCGGCCGATGGAATTAGTGCAGATGCTTGAGGCCCAGCCGTTGGCAGTTATCCCGTTCATCGCCACGCCTTACGAGGCGCGAACCCCCCCGTTGAAAAGGAAACTGAACAGCGTCGCGCGGGTGCTCAAGTACCGCTGATGTTGTGTGAAGAGATAATCTGCGCCGTCATGTAAAGGGCGCGGATTGAATCCAGGTAGCGTCAACGTTCGACGCGGTCATTGAGGGCTTTTAATGGAACATGTTGGCAGATCGTCGCGTAGTAGAGGATCCGAAATGGACGATCGAGGTCCGGTCTTGCCGGAATCGCTTGAAATTGTGAGAGGCGCTTGGGAGGGGCTACCCCAGCTCATCCTTGACCATGATGTCGCAGCCAACAACCGTGTCATCACTTTGAACCGCTCGTCTCAGGCTCACGCAGCCTTTGATATGATGCGCACGAAGTTGCTTCGTGTGCTTAGAGAAAACAACTGGACCTCGGTTGCCATTACGTCGCCCACGCCGGCCTGCGGAAAAACATGTATTGCGCTCAACCTTGCCTTCAGTTTTGCTAATCAGAAGGATTGTCGCACGGTGTTGATGGATCTCGACCTGCGGCGCCCTCAGATCGGCAAGACTCTTGCTATTAAGAATGCAGGTTCAATGGAGAGCTTCCTTAAGGGCGATGCTGTTTTGCGTGAGACATTTTTCCGGTATGGCGACAATCTTGCGATCGCCGCAAACCGGCAGCCCGTACACTTCTCGGCCGAACTCCTTCAAAGTGCCACCGCGGCGCGAGCGCTGGAAGAAATGCGACAGGAAATTAAGCCGGACGTTATCCTCTACGATCTGCCTCCAATGCTTTCGACCGATGACGTGCTGGCGTTTTTGCCAAATGTGGATGGCGTTATCCTCATTGCCGCGTCCGATGAAAGCACTGTGAGGGAGGTGGATGTCTGCGAGCAGAGCCTTCGGGAAAAGACGAACATGCTGGGCGTCGTACTCAACAAGAGCCAGTACACTCAGGAGCAATACGGGTACTAACGAGGAGAAGCCGCGTTTTACACCGGCTCATCCCCGTATGAGGTCGCGCGTACCGCGTTCACAAGTCGATCGCAGGGAGTATCGGCCAAGCCTTGTAAAGCGAGCTCGTCTAACTTTGCTGCGACTTCGTCCAGACCGCGTTCTTGAGCATAGTGCATCAAACCCCCTCGCCAGCGTGGAAAGCCATATCCATGGATTTCCACGAGATCGATATCGGCTGCCCTCAGTGCCACTTTCTCCCCCAGGATCTTTGACGCTTCGTTGACCATCGGCAACACGATGCAGTCGACTATGCTGGCTTCATCCCAAGGCTTTTGCGGAGTTCCGGCAGCCTCCTCAGCGATAATGTTGGCGACTGTTTCAGATGATTTCGGCGTCCGGTCGCCCTTTGCGTAATCGTACCAGCCGCCGCCGCTCTTTTGACCGAAGCGCTCGAGCGTGCAAAGCCGTTCGGCGACGGGCGCAAACGGGGTTTCACCGCGGGTCCGTGCTGCCCGACGCTGGAATGCGGCAATATCGAGACCGCCGAGATCCTGAGCCTCGAAGGGCCCCATCGGAAGACCGAAGGCACGCATAGCCGCATCCACCGCCTGTGGTGTTGCTCCCGAGAGGAGAAGGCGTTCTGCCTGCGCGCGCGTGACCTTCAAGATCCGGTTGCCGATAAAGCCATCGCAGATGCCGGATCTTACCGGGATCTTGTTCAGCATGCGCGCAAGCGCAAAGCCGGTCGCAAGTGTGGCAGGCGCGGTACGAGCCGTCGGCACGATCTCAAGTAGTTTCATGACATGTGCCGGGCTGAAGAAATGCAGTCCGAGAAAACGCTCTGGATGTCTGATCCCCACCGCAATCTGCTCGGGATCGAGATAGGACGTGTTGGTGGCAAGGAGTGCGTCGGGGCGGCAAACTGCCGACAGCTTGCTGAAGACCTCGCGCTTGACGTCAAGATCCTCGAACACCGCCTCGATGACGAGGTCACATCCGGCAAGCTGTCCATAGTC
The DNA here is from genome assembly GCA_900466605.1 of Hyphomicrobiales bacterium. GTDB lineage: Bacteria > Pseudomonadota > Alphaproteobacteria > Rhizobiales > Rhizobiaceae > Rhizobium. The sequence continues at coordinate 44,123 of UBMU01000034.1, read as the reverse complement.
GGTGGTGCCTGTTACGCTCGAAAGGCGCGCCGCTCCAGTCTCGGAGCTGATCTTGCCGCGCTTTACCGAGCCATCGAAAATCGTGCGCAGGTTGGAAAGGCCACGTTCGACGGCCTCGCTGTCGCGCTCTACGAGCGTCAATGGCAAGCCCGCTTCGCAAAGTGCCGCCGCAATCCCGGCACCCATTGTGCCGCCACCAATGACGGCCGCAGAACGGATCCTGCGGGGTTCAATGCCTGCAAGCTCCGGGGGCCTTGGCGCCGCACGCTCGGCAAAGAAGACGTGGCGCAACGCACCGGCCTGCGACGAGCCACGCAAATCGAGGAACGTCTGACGCTCAAACGCCATTGCTGTGTTAAAGTCTGCCTCGGCTGCCATGCGCACGCAGGCAAGGGCGCGAAGCGGCGCCTCCTCTCTCCTGGCGCGGCTAGCGACTGCCTTTCGCGTCGTCTCCCAGAAGGTCAGGTCCACATTGGGCACGCTACGCTCACAGAGCGGAAGCGGTAGGGTTTGATCCAATGCCGCGCGCGCAAAATCGATCGCTCCCCTTTCGAGATCGCCCTCCACGATAGCATCTATCAACCCTTGCGAACGCGCCTTTGTCGCTGGGACCGGAATACCGGTTGTCACCATGTCGGCAGCAAGTGCCGGTCCGATCAGCCGTGGCAGGCGTACGGTGCCACCGGCACCTGGAACGATGCCGAGGCGCACTTCGGGCAGCCCGACGCTTGCCGTTGGAACGGCGACACGGAAACGACAGCCGAGCGCCACTTCCAATCCGCCACCGAGCGCGTTGCCGTGGATTGCCGCAACCCACGGCTTGGCAGCAGTCTCGATGCGAGCCACGAGGTCCGGCAGGTGAGGGGACATCGGCGGCTTGCCGAATTCGTTGACGTCAGCACCGGCGATAAATGTGCGGCCCTCGCATACAAGGACCACGGCGCGAACTGCTGGGTCGGCGTCCAGGGTCTCTACAGCATTCCACAGATCCTGCCGCAGAGTCTGCGATAGCGCGTTGACGGGTGGGTTGTCGATGGTGACGACGGCAACGTCGCCGTCGCGTTTGACGGTCACGGTCATGAGGTCATATTCCCAGGTAGGCTTCACGAATTCTCTTGTCAGCGATCAGCTCTCGAGCTGGTCCCGACATTGTAATACGGCCGGTCTCCATCACATAGCCACGGTCGGCAATGGAGAGCGCCCCAAAGGCGTTCTGTTCAACGAGCAGCACGGTGACATCAAGGGCGCGCAGTCCTTTAACGACGTCGAAGATTTGTGCGACGAGGATAGGCGCCAACCCCATACTCGGTTCATCGAGTAGCAGGAAGGACGGGCGGGCCATCAGCGCGCGAGCAATTGCAAGCATTTGTTGCTGGCCACCAGAAAGGCCTCCGGCAGCCAGATTGCGTTTCTCGCGAAGCACAGGGAACATTGCAAATGCATCCTCCATGTCCCGCTCGACCTTGGCATCTGAAAACAGGAATGCGCCAAGGCGCAGGTTCTCTTCGACCGAAAGGTTCGTGAAGATCTGGCGTCCCTCCGGTGATTGCGAGAGACCGCGAGCGGGACGGCGATAAGCAGGAACATTGTTCAGGGGTTCCCCACGAAACACGATCGCGCCTGCCGAAACCGGCTGAATACCCGACAGGCATCGCAGTAGTGTCGTCTTGCCGGCGCCATTGGCACCGACAACTGTTACGATCTCGCCCGAGCCGACTTCCAGGTCGATGCCGTGGAGCACCTCGATGCGGCCGTATCGGGAGCGCAATCCTTCAACCGTCAACATTGGCCGCCTCCACGCCCTGAGCACCGAGATAGGCCTCGATGACCCGCGGGTTGCGCGAAACAGCAGCCGGCTCGCCCTCCGCGATCTTTTCCCCGTGGTCCAGCACCACAATATGGTTCGATATGCGCATGACCATCTTCATGTCGTGCTCCACAAGAAGGATGGAGACGCCCTGGCTGGCGACCTCTGCGATCAGGTGGTCGATTTCCTCAGTCTCGACGGCATTGCAGCCGGCCGCCGGTTCATCGAGTAGCAGGACGCGCGGCTGCAGCGCGAGCGCGCGGGCAATTTCGAGCCGCTTCAGGGCGCCGTAGGAAAGCGATCCGGCAGTCCTTTCAGCCGCCTGGGCAAGGCCCACCCGTTCCAAAAGGGAATAGGCGCTCAGCTCTGATGCGCGGCTTCGATGTCGCGACCCCGGCAGCGCCAGAAGATCACCCAGAACGGATCCACGCTCATGCAGGTGATGGCCAACAGCGACATTCTCAAGCACGGTCATCGTCTGGAAGATCTGCAAATTCTGAAACGTTCGGGACAATCCTCGTTCGGCCAAAAGATGCGGTCCGAGACCGGTGACGTCCTCGCCTGAAAGCAGTATCTGCCCACGGCCAGGCAGGTAGACACCGGAGATCATGTTGAAGAGCGTCGTCTTGCCAGCCCCGTTTGGGCCAATCACCGAGACGATCTCGCCAGCCTTCAGGGAAAAGCTCACATTATTGACGGCACGCAGTCCGCCAAAGTCGATCCCCAGGCCCTCGACTTGAAGCAGGCTCATTGATCCCTCCCTTTGATCAGGCGCGCCAGGCTCGGAAGCAAACCGTCCCGCATGAAGATCATGACAAGCATCATGATGAGACCGAGCACGAGTTGCTCGTACTCCTGAAAGACGGTGAGGACCTGCGGCAGCGTTGTCAGGATCGCAGCGCCGAAAATGGCGCCGGCTACTGACCCAGCACCACCAAGAACGGCCATCGTGACCAACTCGATCGAATGCATGTAGCCCGCAACATCCGGTGTGATGAACTTGTTTTGAAGTGCCAGCAGGGAACCTGCAACCGACGCGTAAACAGCGGAGATCACGAAGGCCCGCAGCTTGTATTTGGTGACATCAACACCAACCGTGCGCGCGGCTACCTCAGAACCGTGAAGTGCGCGCAGCGCCCGACCGGTCGGACTATGAAACAGGTTGAGTGCCAGCCAGGCGCCAATCAGCATGATCAGGCCGGTAAAGGCGTACCAGAAGACCGGGTTCGACATGTCGAGCCCCAGTGATTTCAACAGCGCGCGAAGTCCAAGGTCTGCAACGGCGATGCCATCGGGGCCACCCGTCCAGCTGGCTTCGTTGGCGAGCACCATGGCAACCAATGCGCCGAGCCCAAGGCTTGCAACGGCAAGATAGTATCCCTTCAACCTCAAGATCGGGCGGCCAACCAGCCACGCGACCAGGGCAGAAACGGCCGCACCCAGAATGGCAGCAAGGGCTGGATGAAGCCCCAGATGGATGGGAGCAAGTGCGCAACTGTAACCACCGATACCGACAAAGCCGGCGTGCCCGAGGCTGATCTGTCCCGCATAGCCCGTGAGTATGACGAGGCCGGTGACGGCAAGCCCGTTAACGAAAATCAGTGACCCGACGCGGAAATAGTAGGAAGATGGGAACAGGAATGGCAGTGCCACGACAATCAATGCCAGCACCAGCAAAGTGGTCGTTTTCGAAGAAAGCTTCATCGTCATACCCGATCTGTGACTTTGCGGCCAAAGATGCCCTGCGGCATGGCAAAGAGGACGGCGAGGATCACAATGAAGGCTGCAGCATCCTTGTACTGAGAACTGATGTAGCCTGCCGTCATTGCTTCAAGTACGCCAAGAAGGATCCCACCGACGAGCGCGCCCTTCGGGTTGCCCATTCCACCCAGCATAGCAGCGGCAAACCCTTTCAACGCGAGCGAGATGCCAACGTCGTAGCTGGTCAGCGTGATCGGCGTCACAAGAACACCTGCAAGCGCACCAATTGCGGCAGAAAGCGCAAAGCTCAGCGTCATGATGTAGCGGGTATTGATGCCGACCAGTTGGGCGGCAATGCGATTGTTCGCCGTCGCGAGCACGGCCCGGCCCGTTAACGTCTTCGTAAAGAACAGCCACAGACCGATGAAGACTGCCAGCGCACCGACAACGACCCAAAGGCTTTGTGGCAGGATGGTCGCGCCGGCAATGGCAATCGGTGTATCGCCCGAAAAGGCGGGAAAGCGATGCAACTGCTTGTCGAACACAATCTGCGTCAGACCGCGAATGAAAATCGATGCGCCAATCGTGATGATGATGAGGGACACGACGGGTGCCCCTCGCGCCGGCTCGATCGCAAGCTTGTTGAGCGCAACACCTATTGCAGCTGTGACAAGGATGGCCAGGATCGCAGCAAGCGGCAGGGGAATACCCGCCTGGTAGGCAAAAACGGTGATCATGCCGCCGAGCATGACGAATTCGCCCTGCGCGAAATTCACGACATCTGATGCGTTATAGATGATGGTGAAGCCGAGTGCGACCAGTGCGTAGACCGCGCCGACCGTCACCCCGGACATGAGAAATTGCATGAACTCGGCCATGGGTGCCTCCGATTGCGCTGCGCGCGGGGTCGGGAGGGCCTTGCCCTCCCGACGGCAGCGGCTGAGCGCTTAGTCGACGATCTTCCAGCCGCCGTCACGGATCTCGAGCATCCGGAATGCGGTCAGATCGAGGCCGAGGTGGTCGTCCGCGGCCATCGTGACCGTACCTGTCGTTCCGACAAGACCATTAGTCGTCTCGATAGCCTCACGAATGGCAGCTGGATCGGCTTTGCCGGCACGCTTTATGGCGTCGACCAGAATGCGCAGCGCATCATGGGCATAGCCACCGAAGGTCGATACGGGCTTTCCGGTCGCCGTTTCAAAGCTTTTCTTGTAGGCGGCAACAACAGCGCGCTGCGGATCGCTTTCGGGCAGGAGGTCAGCCACCAGGAGGGCCGTGCCCGGAAGGCGAACACCTTCAGCAGCGCTTGCACCAGCAAGATCGATAAAGCCGTTTGAGGCAACACCGTGCGACTGGTAGAGCGGGAGGCCGACGGCAAGCTGTGCATAGTTTCGCGTGACGATGGCCGGACCCTGGCCAAAGCCCGGGTTCAAGATTGCCTGGATGCCTGCGGTGTTCTTGATGTTGGTGAGTTGCGGGGTCATGTCCGCATCAGTTGGCCCGTAGGTTTCGTCAGCCACAACTTCGATGCCATACTCGCCAACGATTGCCAGGCACTGCTTGTGCATGGAGGCGCCAAAGCCGTCGGAGCCGGAGATCATGCCGATCTTAGTGAAGCCCTTTTTCTTCATGTCGTCGAAGATCTTTGCGCACGCCATGCGGTCAGTGTGCGGCGTCTTGAAGGTATAGGGTTTTACCGGATCGATGATTTCGATTGCGCCTGCAAGAGAGATGAACGGGATCTCTGCATCTTCAGCAACCGGTATGATCGCCATTGAGGTGCCGGTTGTGGTGCCGCCGATGACAGCGGTCACTTCGTCGTCTTCGACCAGTCTTGTTGCAAAGGTTCTGGCCTTGTTGGGATCACCGCCATCATCGTATATGACGAGCTCGAGCTTCTCACCTAAAACGCCACCAGCGGCATTGATCTCATCGACCAAGAGCTTCAACGTCTTTGCTTCGGGATCGCCGAGAAATGAGGCGGGACCAGTCTCCGAAACAGTGGCGCCGATGCGTATGTCGGCAAGGGCCGGGCCGGCGAAGCCAAGAACAAGCGAAAGGGTGCCCGCGAGCGCGGTCGTCATTGCAAATTTCATGTCAGTCTCCTCCCAAGAGAACAAAGGTTAGGTCAAAACAGTCACGCCGCCTTCGGGCGACGCCACATGACGGTGCGGAACCGGTTGGCCACGAAGGCGGTATCAGTCAGGCTGGCATTGCCCGCCGGGTTGGCGCCGGTGACGTGGAAATCGGAGAATGCAGCACTCTGGTTGACGTAGATGCCACCAGTGAGATTGATCGACAGATTGACGCCGGCTGTGGCAAAGGCATCGACAGCGCTGTCGATGCGGCCCTCGTCCGTATCGTAAAGTGCTGCGGTGATGGCACCCTTGCTCCGCGCAAGTGCCGCTGCTTGCGCAATCCCGTCAGTAGAAGAAGCAACGGCGACGATGAATGTGATCGGCCCGAAGTACTCTTGTTCATGCACGTCAGTTTCTTCTGAATCAACGGCCAGGATCAGCGGCGTTGCGGTGCGGGCATTCTGGGCTTCGATCGGGGCAGAAGCGCGCACGAGCCTTCCGAGGGTCTGGGCTGCTGCGACCCGAGCCAATGTCGCCGGATTGGCAATGGCGCCGCAGACGCCGGCTGCACGTACCGGGTCAGCCAGTAACGCGTCTATTGAAGCGGCGATATTTTCTGCGACATCGTCAAAACTCTTATGTCCCTCGTCTGTCTCAATGCCAGAGCTAGGCACGTAAACGTTTTGCGGAGCAGTGCACATCTGACCGCTGTAGAGCGAAAGGGAGAAGGCAATGTTTGAACACATACCGGCAAAATCGTCGGTTGCCGCGATAACGATCGAATTGACGCCAGCCTCTTCCGTATAGACTTGCGCCTCGCCAGCGTTGGCTCGCACCCATGCGCCAAAGGCCGACGAGCCAGTGTAGTCAATGATCGACACCGCATCGTTCTCAACGAGATCGCGGGTGATTTCAGCGCCCGACCCATCGGCTGCCAATAACACGATGTTTTGATCAAAACCCTCTTCGCCAAGCACCTGGCGAATAACAGCAACGGTCATTGCCAGCGGCAGGATCGCGCCCGGATGTGGCTTAACAATCAGGGTGTTGCCGGTTGCAAGGCTTGCAAACAAGCCAGGATAGCTATTCCACGTCGGAAAAGTCTGGCAACCGATGACAAGCGAGATGCCGCGCGGCACAGTCCGCCAGTGCTTTTCCAAAATAATCGGTTCGGCCTTGCCCTGAAGTTTGCTCCAGACGGCCTCAGCCGGAGTGCGCGTCATTTCCGCGAAAGCATAGGCAACCGCCTCAAGGCCGCGGTCCTGGGCATGGGGGCCGCCGGCCTGGAATGCCATGGCAAAGGCCTGGCCCGTGGTATGCATGATGGCGTTTGCCATTTCGAAACTTATGCGATTGAGACGGGCCAGAACCTCAATGCAGATGCCGACCCGGGTCTCAATTGACGAAGCCGCCCACCCAGGCGCTGCCGCTCGCGAAGCGGCAACCAGCGTGTCAGCATCAGCAGCAGGGTAGGTGATCTCAAGTGTGGTCCCGTATGGCGAGACTTCTGACCCGACCCCGCTTTTTTCCGGGTGCCCAGGCAGATCGAAATGCTTGCCGAGCCTCAGATTGAAAGATGCCAGGCCATCGTCCTTGGCGATTTCGCCGTAAATCTTGCCGCTTGGGATTTCCGGGTAGGCCGACCAATACCCACGGTCCTGCACTGCCTTCAGGGCTGCGGCAAGGGTCGGCTGGTGGCGGTCGAAAAGGGCATCCATCACATGTTCCTCTCATGCTGTGGATTTATAATTGACCGGCCGGTCGGTTTATGCAAGAGTTTTTTCATGAACCGCCCGATCCTGGCGGAACTGGAGGAGACATGTCTGTGCCCGACACCGTCCTATCGGCGTTTGCCGAAGGCGTCCTTACGCTGACCCTTAATCGCCCTGACAAGCTGAATGCCTTCAACGAAGAGATGCATATGGCGCTTCGCGAAGGTTTTGAGCGTGCGCACCGCGATCCGGCCGTGCGGGCCGTCTTGCTGACCGGCGAAGGTCGAGGTTTTTGCGCCGGGCAGGACCTCGGTGACCGCGATCCGCGCAAGGGCGGATCTGCTCCAGACCTCGGCCGTACGATCGAGCTCTTCTACAATCCGCTGATCCGCCTCATTCGGACGCTCGAAAAGCCAGTTATCTGCGCAGTGAATGGCGTTGCAGCAGGGGCGGGTGCAAATATCGCACTTGCCTGCGACATCACGCTCGCTGCGCGCTCGGCGCGCTTCATTCAGGCTTTCGCGAAGATCGGACTGGTACCGGATTCCGGCGGAACCTGGAGCCTGCCCCGCCTGCTTGGTGAAGCCCGTGCAAAGGCGCTTGCACTCACCGCAGAGCCCCTCGATGCAGAGACTGCGGCAAGCTGGGGCCTTATCTGGAAGGTCGTGGACGATGCCACCCTTCTCGATGAGGCCAATACGCTGGCTGCCAGGCTCGCAACCGGTCCGACAAAGGGGCTTGGCATGACTAAGCGTGCCATTCAGGCCGCAGCAACCAATTCGCTCGACGAGCAACTTGAACTCGAGCGCGATTTGCAGCGTGAGGCCGGACGCAGTGCGGACTATGCCGAAGGCGTCGCGGCCTTCCTCGAAAAACGCAAGCCGGAGTTCAAGGGGCAATGACAGACAGGCTCGTTCTAACAGAGCAAGAGCTTGCAGATTCGTGTGCGGAGTGCATGTGGCGCGACGACAACGCCACCCGTCATCTGGGCATGAAGATGGAGCGTGTCGCGCCGGGCATGGCGATAATCTCCATGGTTATCAAGCCTGAGATGACCAATGGTCATGGAACCTGTCACGGCGGATACATCTTCACGCTGGCCGATTCTGCCTTCGCCTTTGCTTGCAACACCTATAATCAGCGCGCCGTCGCGCAGCATTGCTCGGTGACCTACATTGCGCCGGGCTTTGCCGGTGACCGGCTGACGGCGACCGCGAAGGAGGTTTCGCGACGTGGCCGGGGTGGCATCTACGATATCAACGTAACCAATCAAAATGGTGAGCACATCGCGGAGTTTCGCGGCCATTCGCGCACCGTAAAGGGCACCCTTTTGCCGGAGGCCTAGAGCCGCCGGTCGCTTATCTCGGAGGAGACACACATGGAAGACCTATCACCCCGCAAAGGCGATCTCGATGCAATCGAGACGGCCTCGCGCGACGAGATCGCAGCGCTTCAGCTTGACCGGATGAAATGGTCACTCAGCCATGCCTATCAGAACTCGCCCTTCTACCGTGCTCGTTTCGATGACGCAGGCGTTCATCCATCAGACCTCAAGTCGTTGGCGGATTTGGCAAAATTCCCGTTCACGACCAAGAAGGATCTTCGCGACACCTATCCCTTTGGCATGTTTGCCGTGCCGCGCGAGAAGCTGACGCGCATCCATGGATCTTCGGGCACCACCGGCAAGCCGACCGTTGTCGGCTATACACAAAAAGACATCGACACCTGGGCTGACATGGTCGCACGCTCGATACGTGCGGCCGGTGGCCGGGCAGGGGACATGGTGCATGTCGCCTATGGCTATGGGCTCTTCACCGGTGGGCTCGGCGCCCACTATGGCGCTGAGCGGCTCGGCTGTACCGTGGTGCCGATGTCTGGCGGGATGACGGAACGGCAGGTCACGCTGATGCAGGATTTCAAGCCGCGCATCATCATGGTAACGCCCTCCTACATGCTTTCGATCCTCGACGAATTCCGCAGGCAGGGCATAGACCCACGCGAGAGCTCGCTTGCCGTTGGGATCTTTGGCGCCGAACCCTGGACGAACGCGATGCGTCAGGAGATCGAGCAGTCTTTCGACATGCACGCAGTCGACATCTATGGTCTCTCGGAAGTGATGGGGCCAGGCGTTGCCAGCGAGTGCGTCGAGACCAAGGACGGGCTCCATATCTGGGAAGATCATTTCTATCCGGAAATCATTGACCCGGCCACCGGCGAGGTTCTCCCGGATGGCGAAATGGGCGAGCTCGTTTTCACGACCCTCACCAAGGAAGGCTTGCCGATCATCCGCTACCGGACCCGCGACCTGACCCGTCTCTTGCCAGGCACGGCACGCTCCATGCGGCGCATCGAAAAGATCACCGGCCGTTCGGACGACATGATGATCCTTCGCGGCGTCAATGTCTTCCCGACCCAGATCGAGGAGCAGATCCTCAAGTGTCAGGGCCTTGCCCCTCACTTCCAGATAGAGCTTAGCCGTGCTGGTCGGATGGACACAATGACCGTGCACGTGGAGTGCACCCCCGAGGCGGCTGACGAAATTGCGCGCGCTTCTTCGGCAAAAGCCCTTGGCCACTACATCAAGAGCGTGGTTGGTGTTACCACAAAGATCGAGATTCGCGACCCCGGTGGAGTCGCTCGGTCCGAAGGCAAGGCAAAGCGTGTCGTCGACAACAGACCAAAGGAATAATGCGATTGCTTCCCGCAATGTTGATCATTGCGGGAAGCGCGTATCAGGAGCTCTTTAGGCTCATCGCGTGGAGGGCGCGGAGGAAGAACAGGAACGCAGGAAAAATATGGCAAGAACGCGCGCGATCGACTTCGAAGAAAAACAACGCAGCCTCCTGAGCAGCGCCGCTGCCGTCTTCGCAGAGATGGGGATGGAGAAGGCTTCAATGGCCCATATCGCCTCGCGAAGCAATGTCTCCAAAGCCCTGCTTTACCACTACTATCCGAGCAAGGACGCTCTGATCTTCGATATCATTCGAAACCATCTGGAAGATCTGGATGCAGGCGTTGCGTCTGCCGACAAGCCCGATGTTGAACCCAAGGAGCGGCTTCGCCTGCTTGTTGGCCAGGTGCTCGAAAATTATCGCGGTGCAGACAACGAGCATAAGGTGCAGCTGAACGGCACAAGTGCGCTTTCACCCGAACAGCTCGACGAGCTCAGGGCCATCGAGCGCAGGATCGTCAAGCGGTTTTCCAACACCATCATTGAGATAAATCCAGATCTCAATTCGAACAAGCCGCTGCTCATGCCCGTGACAATGTCGCTCTTCGGGATGATGAACTGGGTCTATATGTGGTTTCGCCCCGGCGGGCCCGTTAGTCGCGACGAATATGCCGACATTGCCACCACCCTGATCCTTGAGGGCGTCAAGGCGGTACGTTAAGCAAGGCCCTCAATCCCCGAATTTCAAGCGCTCCAGGATCAATGGATCGTATTTGGGGGCCTTTATCCGGCGGCGGTCGGCCTCCGGCTCGCTAAGGGCGTCGGCAGGCTGAAGCTTATCTCTCGCCTCAAGTGCGAGGCGCTGGTAGACGCCCGTTCCCTGCCGCTTCCAGGCGATCTCCTTTTCGCTGAGCTCCCGGATAACCCTGGCGGGTGATCCGACGGCGAGGCTGTTTGCCGGGATCTCCGCGCCGGCCTTGACGAAGGCCATGGCGGCAACGATTGAATTTTCCCCGATTACGGCCTCGTCCATGACGACGGCGTTCATCCCGACCATGGCGTTGCGACCAATACGACATCCGTGCAACACAGCGCCATGGCCAATATGGCCGTCTTCGCCAATAACGACCTCGAGATCAGGAAAGCTGTGAACTACACATGTCTCCTGAACGTTCGAGCCACGTTCCAGGATGATCCGCCCGAAATCACCTCGCAGTACCGCGCACGGTCCGACATAGCAGGCAGCACCGATCATGACGTCACCAATGACAACCGCAGCCGGATGGACGAAGGCTTCCGGATGGATGACGGGGACCACGCCATCATAGGAATAGACCTGAGCCATCAAAGTCCGTCCCTGGTTTTTGCGACCATCGTCAGCACGTCGTATTGAGCAACTGTCGCGCCGTTCTGGTTCGTCACCCGGCAGTCCCAGCGCACCTCACCGTGTTCGGCGCCAATGCGCGGATTGATTTCCTTGCATGTTAGCTGCACCTGCAACGTATCGCCCGGATTGACCGGGGTCAGGAAGCGCAGGTTGTCGACCCCGTAATTGGCAAGGACGGGGCCAGGGGCCGGGTCGACAAACAGGCCCGCGGCAAAGGAAACGATCAGATAGCCATGCGCAACACGCCCGTCGAAGAACGGGTTGGCGCGGGCTGCTTCCTCGTCCATATGGGCATAGAAGGTATCGCCGGTAAAGTTGGCGAAATGCTCGATGTCCTCCAGTGTCACGGTTCGCGTGCCAGTAACGAGCTGGTCTCCGATGTGCAGTTCGCCAAGCGATTTGCGGAAGGGATGTTCACCGTCTTTTTGGACCTTGGCATCCGAAACCCAGCGGCCCGTGACGGCCGACAAAAGCGTCGGCGATCCCTGCACTGCAGTGCGTTGCATATAATGCTTGACGCCGCGAAGCCCACCCAGCTCCTCGCCACCCCCGGCCCGTCCCGGACCACCATGCACAAGGCCCGGAAGCGGAGAGCCGTGTCCAGTCGACGTCTTGGCGCTTACGCGATTGCCAATCAGTACGCGACCGTGGAACGGCGCCATTCCGAGCACAACCTCTTCGGCAAAGCCCGGGTCATTGGTAAAGACAGAAGAAACGAGGCTTCCCTTGCCGCGACGGGCAAGGTCGACAGCCTCTTCAGCGCTGTCATAGGGCATGACGGTGCTGACTGGACCAAAAGCCTCGATATCGTGAACTGCCGTCGCCTCCCACGGTTTGCTGCAATAAAGGAGCACGGGATTGAGGAAGGCACCGGCTTTGGCATCACCCGAAACGATACGCGGATTGTCCGGATCGCCGGCGACGATCTCGGCGTCGGCAAGGAGATCGCTGATGCGTGCCCGGACCTCGTCACGCTGAGCAAAGCTTGCAAGGGGGCCCATGCGGACGTTTTCATCGCTCGCATTGCCAAGCGCGGTTTTGCCAAGACGTTCGCCAAGGGCAGATATGAGGGCGTCGCAGTAGGCGCGTGGCGCGATGACGCGACGGATGGCCGTGCACTTCTGGCCGGCCTTTGCCGTCATCTCTCGGGAAACCTCTTTCACGAAAAGGTCGAACTCCTCACTGCCTGGACCGGCATCGAGGCCGAGCACCGACGCGTTGAGGCTATCTGCTTCCATGGTAAACCGCACGGAATTCTCGATGATAGCCGGATGAGTCTTCAACTTGCGGCCTGTCCAAGCCGAACCGGTGAAGGTTACAGCATCCTGTCCGTCGACGTGATCGAGCAAATCTCCGACTGAGCCACACACTAATTGTACGGCACCTTCGGGCAGAAGGCCGGTCTCGACCATGCGGCGCACAACAAGTTCAGTGAGATACGCCGTCTGGCTTGCCGGCTTGACGATCGCCGGCATGCCGGCAAGCAGGGTTGGCGCCAGCTTCTCCAACATGCCCCAGACCGGAAAGTTGAACGCGTTGATGTGAATGGCAACACCCTGCAGGGGCGTCAGGATGTGCTGAGCCGCGAAGGTCCCATCGCGCGAAAGCGTTTCCACATCGCCATCGACGAGCACACGTGTATTCGGCAGTTCGCGTCGACCCTTCGAGGCATAGGACAAGAGAGTGCCAATGCCTCCGTCAATGTCGATCCAGCTGTCTGCCTTTGTAGCCCCGGTTGCCGACGAAAGGGCGTAGAATTCTTCCTTGCGTTCCATGAGGGCCTGGCCAAGCGCCTTTAACATCGCCGCGCGTTCGTGGAAGGACATGCGCCTCAGAGCTGGACCGGCCGTTTTTCGGCCGTAGGCCAAAGATGCGGCGAAGTCGACTCCGGTGGAATCAATGGTTGCCACCGGCACGCCCGTCGAGGCGTCGAGTAGCCGAGTGCCATCCTGCGTGCCGGGAACCCAGCGGCCATACACGTAGCTTTCGAGGCGACGCGGTGGATTTACCAGAACGTTCATTGTCTTAATCCTTCCGGGTCAGTTCAAATTGAGCGCAGCAAGCTGCACATCGACCGCTGCCTGCCATTCAGACAGCAGCGCCTCGTTGGGGGTATGGCGAAGTCCGAAACGCGCGAGCGTTTCAAAGCGGGTCGAGGCCGATAGCCCGAAGCTGGCGGCAACACGTGGACGCCAATAGACGATGGCTTCGCGCGCTGCGGTCGCTCCTTCTTCATTGCCGGCGATCCGCTTTAGCCCTTCGATGCCGAGTTCTGTGTGATGGGTCTCTTTCGGCAGAATGGCACGAAACACTTCTGCAAGAGGCTGGTAGGAGACGTGGGTGAGTTCACGCAACTGGATGGTACCAGCAGTGCCCATCAGCACGTTCATGATAACGGCGTCTATCCAGCCCTGCAGGGGATAGTGAAAAACCGAAAGGCGCATGTCGCCAGCTTGGCGTGCCGCGCCGATATCGGCCTCGCGTGTCAGCCGGGCATCCCAGGGATGATGAACGGCATAGCGTCCCGTATCGGCGCCAAAACTGCCCATGATTTCCAAGACACGACCGGCATGATCGGTCTTTTCAAGCACGATCTTGGCAGACGCGATGCGTTCCTTGATGCCAGGCGCATCGTTGATCGTATCGGCAAAGCCGGCAGCCCCGGCAAGCTCGCTGTCGACGAAGCTTGCCATCAGGCGCAAAAGCTCGCCGCGATAGCGCGGTGTCGCATTGTCTGGCGACGTCAGCACGCCACCCTTTTGCAGATATTCCTCGATCGGCATCGTATCGGACATGAGCATTTCCTCCCTGGCTTTGCCGCTACTATTGGTCGTAGCTGACCACGACGCGGTCGCTCAGCGGATAGCACTGGCAGGTCAAGACATAGCCCTGCCGCACTTCGTAGTCCTCCAGTGCATGGTTGACCTCCATCTCGGTCTCGCCCTCGAGCACCTTGGCCCGGCAAGTCGAACAGACACCTGCCTTGCAGGCATAGGGCGCGTCCATGCTGTTTTCGAGAGCCGCCTCAAGCAACGTCTGTCCCTGCTTTGCCATCTTGAAAACACGGGTCGCACCATCGAGCGTTACCGTCGCCTCGCATGCAGCTCCCCGATCCGACACGGCAGCGCTTTCGGTCTTGCTGCGTGCGCGCCCGGGCTGTGAGGATGCAAAAAGCTCGAACTTGATCTGATCCTCGCGCATGCCGTGGTCGCGAAGGGCGGCAGCGATTGTCAGCATCATTGGTTCGGGCCCACAGATGAAGGCAGTGTCGATCGATTTCAGGTCGACCCAGTGCCGGAATAGTGCCGCGCATTTGTCGGTGTCGATCCGGCCGGTAAAGAGGTCGATGTCCTGTGCTTCACTTTCAAGCACATGCAGGATGGACAAGCGTCCGAGGTAGTTGTTCTTCAGGTCGTCCAGTTCCTCACGGAACATGATTGAACTGATCTGGCGGTTTGCATAGACGAGCGTGAACCGCGAACGTGGCTCGCGTGCAAGCGTGGTCTTGATGATCGACAGCACCGGCGTGATGCCGCTGCCGGCGGCAAAGCCGATATAGTTCTTCGAAATGTCAGGGTCGATTGTCGTGAAGAATGCGCCCATCGGGGGCATTGCCTCAACGGTATCCCCGACTTTCAATTCTTCGTTCGCCCATGTGGAAAAGCAGCCCCCGTCCACCCGCTTGATGCCGACACGAAGCACCCCTTCGTCGCGTCCCGCACAGATCGAGTAGGAGCGGCGCAGCTCCTCGCCGTCGAACTTGCGACGAAATGTCAGGTACTGGCCCTGGGTAAAATCAAACGTTGTGCGGTCCTCGTCCTGCGGAGCGAGCGTGACGACAACCGCATCGCGCGTCTCACGCCTGACGTCGGTGACCTGAAGAGAATGGAAACGTGCCATATTTGCGGACCTCACTAGGCAAAGGGTCAGATGCACTTGAAATAGTCGAATGGTTCCAGACAGTCGGTGCAGCGATAGCTCGCCTTGCAAGGCGTCGAGCCAAACTGGCTGATCTTTTCGGTGTCCGTCGATCCGCAGCGCGGGCAGGCGATCGTCAGGTTGGACCGGCCGGACAACCGGTCGATCCGCTGGCGTAAAAGCCCGTCTATCGCCGTACCGTCCACCGGCGGGGCAATGCCGTAGGCTTTCAGCTTGTCGCGGCCCTCGGCACTGATCCAGTCCGTCGTCCAGGCAGGGGAAAGCTGTCGATCGAGCCGCAGCTTTTCGATCCCCTTTTCCTGCAACGCGCGCTCGATATCGAGGTTGATAATCGACGTCGCCGGACAGCCGGAATAGGTGGGCGTAACGGTCACAACCAGGGTGTCATCCTCAAAGGTGACATTGCGGACGATACCAAGATCGACAAGGGAGATAACCGGGATTTCCGGGTCCGGGACCTCCCCAAGCCACCGCCAGACATCGGCGGCAGTAGGCAAAGTTGCGGCCACCATAACCGCCTCCTTCCGTTACCAGCTCGCGCCTGGATAGGCGCGCTGCAGGAACTGCAGTTCCGCCAGAATGAAGCCCATGTGCTCGGTATGAAGGCCGCGCTTGCCGCCCCTGTGCATGAAACCATCGGTTGGCGTCTTTAGGGTCGCCTCGCTGAGAGTTTCACCAACCAGTTCGTCCCAACCAGCTTTCAGGTTTTGAGGTTCCGGTGCGATGCCTGATGCAGCAAGCTCGGCGTCTATGGCGTCACCGATGAAAAGTTCGCCGGTATATGCCCAGAGCTCATCGAGCGCCTCTTGCATGCGCCGGTGGCTTTCGGGGCTGCCATCGCCAAGCCGGATGATCAGATCGCGGCTGCGATCAAGGTGGTAGGCGACCTCCTTGACGGCCTTTTCGGCGATTTCAGCGATGCGTTTGTCGGTCGACGAACATAGTGCTTTCAGCATCAGGAAATGCCATGCGTCAAACAGGAATTGACGCATCAGCGTCTTGCCGAAATCGCCGTTCGGGCGCTCCACGATCAGAACGTTGCGGAAGTCGCGCGCATCGCGCAGATAGGCAAGATTGTCAGCGCTGCGACCCCGTCCTTCGATTTCCCCCGCAAGGCCGAGCCAAAGCTGGGTCTGGCCGATCAGGTCAAGCGCGGTGTTTGAGAGCGCGATGTCTTCCTCGAGTGCCGGTGAATGCCCGCACCATTCGGACACGCGGTGGCCGAGGATCAGCGCATTGTCGCCAAGCCTTGTCAAAAACTCGAAGAGTGCCGTATCGCTAACGGCAGTATTGGAGGGCGCAGTCATCACATATGCCCCACTTCATCGGGAATATCGAAGAACGTCGGGTGGCGGTAGACCTTGGAGTTCGATGGATCAAACAGCGGCCCTTTTTGTGATGGCGCACTTGCCGTGATGTCACTGGATCGCACCACCCAGATGCTCACACCCTCGTTGCGACGGGTGTAGACGTCGCGGGCGTTGTTGACGGCCATTTCGGCATCGGGCGCATGCAAGCTGCCAACATGGCGGTGATTGAGGCCGTGCTGGCCGCGGATGAAAACCTCCCAAAGGGGCCATTCGCTTGACATCGATGTTTCTCCCTGTTCGCGTCTGTCACAGATCCAAGACCCGAAGATCGCGTATGTGTTGCGGGTGGGGCTGCTCGATGCTGCCCCCTTTCAGCGCGGAGGCACTACTCGGCGGCGATGCGCCCAGCAGGCCGGCGCAGTTTCGCCTTTTCGGCGTGGGCAACCAGACCATCGCGGAACCAGGCGCCATCGTTCCAGGCCTTCTGCCGGGCCGAGAGGCGTTCAGCATTGCAGGGGCCGTTGCCGGCAATAACGGCAAAGAATTCCGTCCAATCAGGCTCGCCAAAATCGTAACCACCCTTTTCCTCGTTCCACTTGAGGTCAGGGTCAGGCACCGTCAGCCCGAGATATTCGGCCTGCGGCACCGTCTGGTCGACGAATTTCTGGCGCAACTCGTCATTGGAGTTCTGCTTGATCTTCCAGGACATGGACTGGGCGGAGTGCACGGACGCATCATCGGAAGGGCCAAACATCATCAGTGACGGCCACCACCAGCGGTTCAAGGCGTCCTGGACCATTTCTTTCTGGGCGGGCGTGCCCTTGACCATCTTCATCAGGATGTCAAAGCCCTGTCGCTGATGGAAGCTTTCTTCCTTGCAGATACGGACCATGGCGCGGGCGTACGGGCCGTAGGAACAGCGTTGCAGCGGAACCTGGTTCATGATGGCGGCACCATCGACCAGCCAGCCGACCGCGCCGATATCGGCCCAGCTCAGGGTCGGATAGTTGAAAATCGAGGAGTATTTCGCCTTGCCGCTGTGCAACTGCTCGTACATCTCGTCCCGGCTGACGCCAAGCGTTTCGGCAGCACAGTAAAGATACAACCCGTGACCAGCCTCGTCCTGTACCTTGGCAAGCAGGATTGCCTTGCGCTCAAGCGTCGGAGCGCGTGTGATCCAGTTGCCTTCCGGCAGCTGGCCGACGATTTCGGAATGGGCGTGCTGGCTGATCTGGCGCATCAGTGTCTTGCGATAGCCTTCGGGCATCCATTCCTTCGGCTCGATTTTCTGGCCAGCATCGATACGTTCCTGAAATGCGCGTTCGACCGGGTCCATCTCGTCGAGTGTCTTGACGCGGGCGCTGTCGGTCTTGACCATTTGTGCATACATGGTTCGTCTCCTTGCCTTCGCGCGTCAAACGCGCTCGAGAATGATTGCTATGCCCTGGCCAACACCAATGCACATGGTGCAAAGCGCGTAGCGGCCGCCCTGGCGGTGCAATTGGTAGCTTGCCGTCGTCACCAGCCGGGCGCCGCTCATGCCGAGGGGGTGGCCCATGGCGATTGCACCGCCATTTGGATTGACATGGGGCGCATCGTCGGCCAGGTCCAGATCGCGCAGCACGGCGATGGCCTGTGCGGCAAATGCCTCGTTCAGCTCGATCACGTCCATCTGTCCGATCGAAAGACCAGCGCGCTCAAGCACCCGACGTGCGGCAGGTGCTGGACCGACACCCATGATCCGTGGCTCGACGCCAGCCGCCGCCATTGCGACGATGCGCGTCTTCGGTGTCAGGCCCTGCGCCTTTGCAGCTGTCTCGCTGGCGATTACGAGGGCGGCTGCACCGTCATTGACGCCCGATGCGTTGCCGGCGGTAACACTGAGCTCGGGGCCGTTGACACCCTTGAGCTTTGAAAGCTGCTCGGCGGTCGTGCCTTTGCGTGGGTGCTCGTCGCAATCGACGACAACTGGATCGCCTTTCTTCTGTGCAACCTTGACGGCGACCAGTTCGTCTTTGAATAGGCCCGCCTCCTGGGCGGCGGCCCAGCGTGCCTGGCTTCGGGCGGCGAACGCGTCCTGGTCGGCGCGGCTGACACCAAAATCGGCAGCAACATTGTCGGCTGTCTGCGGCATGGAATCGACGCCAAACTGGGCTTTCATCCTCGGGTTGACAAAACGCCAGCCGATCGTCGTGTCATAAATCGCATTGGCGCGGGAAAACGCACTATCTGCCTTCGGCATCACGAAGGGCGCGCGGCTCATGCTCTCAACGCCGCCGGCAATCACGAAGTCACAGTCGCCGGCACGGATTGCCCTTGCCGCCATTCCAACGGCGTCGATGCCCGATCCGCACAAGCGGTTGACCGTGGTTGCCGGAACAGTGATCGGCATGCCTGAAAGCAGCACGGCCATTCGTCCGACGTTGCGGTTGTCTTCACCTGCTTGGTTGGCGCAGCCGTAAATGAGATCGTCGACCGTGCTCCAATCGACATCAGGGTTGCGTTCCATCAGGGCCGCAAGGGGCAGGGCCGCCAAGTCGTCCGCGCGCACTGTCGAAAGGGCGCCGCCATAGCGGCCGATCGGTGTACGAACGGCATCACAGATGAATGCTTCCGACATGCGCTACTTCCTCCTGCTCCCACAAGCCAGTCGGGCCAATATAGATTAACCGACCGATCGGTCATGTATTTACCACGTGATATGTCACAGATCAACGTGTTTTTTACGCGAATGTGTGATGTTTAATGTTCGCAGGATAATTTTAACACGAAAAGCTCGTGCCTGAGCCGAAAACCAATAGGAGAGATCGTTACGAGGCCTCGCCGCCCAGCATCTGAAGACGAAGATCCGTGGCCGGTGTGGATACCGCCAATGGGCCGGCTGCCGCCAGGAAGGTTTCGGCAACATGAGCATCGGCGGCCCAGGATAAGCGCCTGTAGAGCCCGGAAAACAGCTTTCGTGCTGCTATCCCCGGCCAGTTGTCGGGAAGAGCGGCCCAGGGCAGCCTTGGATCATGCAGGTGAACAGAGCGAAACCGATGCACGAGCAACAGCCGAATTATAAGCGCTGTCGAAGGGGAAAGTCCGGAGGCTTCGCTCGGGTCGGATAGAGAGCGGAACTGTTCCAGGAACAGTTCATATGCGCCAGCATGGGTGGCCAGATCCCAATACTCTGCCGCAAAAGATTGCAGCGCCTCCCGATCGACTGGGACATCGGCACGAAATTTGAGACCGGGAATTGCCACCGGCAGTGTCCTATCTGGACCAACTGCAAGACGGCTGGAAAGACGCGCATGGCCGGCACGCTTGAGCGTCTGCATAGCCTCTTCGACAGCCTCGCCCATGACATGGACGAACTGCCAGCCGCTCTCGTCTGCAGCGCCAAACAGGACGCGTGCTGCTGCCGAAAACTCGCTACCGGCCGAAGATGACAGTCGGTAGTAACTGCGTCGACCCTCGCGTTCACCCAATAGTTGGCCTGCAGCAACCAGTCTTGACACGGCCGTTCGAACAAGAGTCTCGCTGATACCGACGCACGCGCAGGTCTCGATCAGGTTTCCGATCCATGCGATGCCACCGCGTGGCTCGACGACATCACCATAAATCGTCACGATGAAGCTCGCCGCCTTCAGAGGGCTCTCGGCAAGAATCCTCTCTATGACGTCGCTTGCCCGCTTATCAGAGTGATTGGTCGCCGCCGTCACCGACACCTCCTTGGATCGTGGCGATGCGCTCTACCATATCAGGCAAGCCCCTGCACCCCCATCATTGGATGGGGGCACCACTATCAGGACGGGGATGAATTTCTGATTTCGGGCCCGCCGTTGGCAGCGTCCGCCCAATCAGGGTTCCCGAATTGCGCTATCCAGTCCGCGCAGTATTGGATAGAGGAAGTAGGATATGACAGTTCTGCTGCCGACCATAATCTCGGCTGAAACGGTCATGCCCGGAAGCAGCCTCACAGGCTCATCCGAGCCCTTCAGCCTTGGATCTTCAAGAGGAATACGTGCCTTGAAGTACGGAGCAGCGCTTTGGGTTGCGGCCTCTTGCTGAGACGGTGTGAACGCATCCCGGCTCACCGTTCTGACAGTACCAGAGGCGGTGCCGAACTTCTGGAATGGATAGGCGTCGAACTTGATCCGCGCCTCTTTTCCAGTGGTTATACGGCCGATGTCGCGCGTGTTAACCGACACCTCTGCCTCCAGCGGTACATTAAGCGGAACAAGCGTCACGATGGGCTCCGCTTCGCGAACCACCGAGCCAACCGAGCGCGCAGCAAGGTCGAGAACAACGGCGTCGGCTGGCGCCGCCAGTGCGACCATGTCACGCCGGAGCTCCATTTTCTTCAGTTCCTCGGCCGCAGTATCGCGCTGGCCGCGCAGATCAACGAGTTGCTCCATGGCTGCGCGCCGGAAGTCTTCGATGAATGCTTGTCGATCGGCTTTGAGCTTCGCCAGGGTGTGCTCGGCTTCATCCGCCTTTCCCTGGACAGCCGTAAGGCTGGTTTCCACGTCAAGACGAGCATCGCGCGATCCCAGAAGTGTTATCAGGGAACCACTCTCGCGATCGTAGAGCCGTTCTCTGGCTCCTTCGATCTGTGACAAGGTCTCGCGTCGGTTTGTAAGCACCGCCTCTTGGTTGCGGCTGGACGCAATCGTTGCCGCTTGCGCTGCGATCTGCTGATCGTAGTTCTGCAGTTGCGCCGCACGGTAGGCCTGTCGTTGCTCGAACAGTTGCGTTTGCAGCAATTCGTCGCGCGAAGCTCCAGCCACCTTGTTATATTTGGTGCCGTCAAGCTCGCTCTCCAGGCGTTTGACCTGTGGGTCAAGGGCCGCGAACTTGGCGCGTTGCTGATCGACATCAGACTGGCTGAATGTCGCATCAAGGGTGGCGAGAACCTGGCCCTTCTTGACGATTTCTCCGGCGGTTACATTGATCGTGCGGATAATCGATGTCTCGAGTGGTTGCACAACGATCGTTGGCTGCGTCGTGATCAGCTTGCCCGGTGCGACAACCACCTCGTCGATTGACGAGACGGACGCCCAGACGATTGCCGCCGTGATCAGCGCGGTGATGCCGTAGAGCGTCATGCGGGCAATCCTTGGCGGAGCGCGCTCTTCTAGCTCCACGGCATCGGACTGAAACTCTGCTATTGCGGAAGGAAGCGAACGCCTCAGGGCGGGTTGCGTAACCGGTGCAGTGGTTGGAACCGGCAGGTTCTCTCTTGGTTTTTCAGCGCGCGCGTTCATGCTACCTGCCTCATCTGCTGCGACCACAGGTGACGGTATGTCATGCAGCGCGTCACCAGTTGATCATGCCTGCCGATATCGGCGATCTTCCCGCGTTCGACGACCAGGATCGCGTCAGCGTCGACAAGCGTGGAGAGGCGGTGCGAAACAATAACCACCGTTCGCCCCGCCGCAATCTGGCTGAGGTTCTGGCGAATGATCGCCTCGCTGTCCGGATCAAGCGCGCTCGTCGCCTCGTCGAGGATCAGCAGTTTCGGATCAGTGATCAGCGCACGGGCGATTGCCAGGCGCTGCTTTTGCCCGCCTGAAAGGTTCGAGGCGTTTTCCTCCAGCATCGTGTCAAAGCCACGCGGGAGGCGTTCGATGAATTCCTCGGCCCCGGCAATGCGTGCCACCTCCATGATCTCTTCGATACTTGCATCCGGCTTTGCTGCCGCGATGTTTTCCCGAACGGTTCCGCGGAACAGGAAGTTGTCCTGAAGCACGACGCCAGTGCTCGTTCTGAGATGTACGAGGTCGATTTCGCGACTGTCGTAGCCGTCCATGCGAACGATACCTTGCTGGTTTTGATAAAGCCCCTGGATGAGACGGGTAATCGTAGTCTTGCCAGAGCCACTCTTGCCAACAACCCCGAATACAGAGCCTGCGGGAATGCTAAAGGAGACGTCGTCCAGTGCCGGCGGACCATCTGGGCCGTATCGGAATGTCACCTTGTCGAACTCGATGTTGCCTCTAAGATGCGGGCGGATACCACGACCGCGACCGGCCTGTTCTGGACGCTGGTTCATGATCTCGCCCAGCATGCGCACCGACAGAGCCACTTCCTGGTACTCGTGCACCATCGTCACGATCTGGACGAGCGGTCCTGAGACGCGTCCTGCCAGCATGTTGAATGCGACGAGGGCACCAATCGTCATCGCACCGCTGAAGACATCAAGCGCACCAAGGCCGATAATGGCGACGCTCATCAGCTTCTCAAGAAGCCCAGTCATGGATTGAGCGACAGTGGAAATCTTCTCGACGCGAAAGCGCACGGAAATTGATTGCGCGGAGTAGTCATCCCAGACGCGACGTTGGCGCGGTTCAAGAGCCAGCGACTTGACAGTGCGCATACCGTGAACCGTCTCGACAAGCAGCGCCTGTCGGTCGCCTTCGGCCTTGTAAAGGGCCTGAAGGCGACGCTGGAAGGGGCCAACGAGCAGCATGACGACGAGGCCGACAAGAGCCGCAAAACCCACCACGACGAGTGTGAGCTTGACGCTGTAGAGAAGCAGGATCGGAATGAAGACAAGCAGCGAAATGCCATCGAGAAGTGTGAGGAAGAGGCGCCCTGTCAGAAATTCGCGAATGCGGCCCGTTTGCTGCATGTGCTTGACGAGAACGCCTGCCGATGCCTGCTCGAACAATGCAATCGGAAGGTTGAGGAGATGGCCGAAAGTGCGCGTCGCAATCCGGATATCAATCCTGTTTGTCGCGTAGAGCAACAGATAGCGCCTCAGGAAACTGAAGGCAGCATCAAAGACAAGGGCGATGGCGATGCCGATCGACAGGACGGTCAGCGTTGCATAACTTTGATGGACCAGCACCTTGTCGATGACGAGCTGGAAAAAGATCGGCGTCGTCAGGCCAAGGCCGTAAAGGACGATCGCTGCAAGGGCCACATCGCGAAAGAAGCTTCGCTGCTTGATGATCTCGGGGATGAACCAACGGAAGCCAAACGGCTGGTCGGCGTCGTTGATGCCGTAGTTCCTTTTCAGCATCACCACGGATCCCTGCCAGGATTTGGTGAACTGCTCCTCGTTGAGGAGAATGAAGTCAGGCCGTTCGGCCAGTGGGTCGAGAACCCTGAGCTTTTCTTCCTCTGGCCCCATCGCCGGTCCGGCAATGACCACCCAGTTGCCATTCTCAAGCTCGGCCAGAACGGGGTAGGCCTCTCCCAGCTGGAGCAGCGACTTCCAGTTTAGCTTGATCTGCCGGGCCCTCAAACCGGCATCCTTGGCCATGCGCAGCAGTTGCCGGAGTTCGACCGGCCGATCGTCGACTGCATAGTCGTGCTGCAGGCGCTCAGGTGACAGATCGACGCCGTGATGGCGCGCGACGAGAGAAAGGCAGTGTAGATTGGTGTGCAAAAACGTACTCATGGCCCACCCGAGCGTCTGCGTTGAAAAACGGATTGATCGTCAGTTGAAATTCGGCGACGCGTTTGACGTGCCTGAAGGCTGAATGATCTCAGCCTTGGGGCTGCCCGGCAGATCGCTCACGCGGCGTACCGCACCAGCCTCGACAAGTCCGCCGAGTGCCTTCTGCATAAGGTCGACTGCGTTTGCAAAAGCATCGACCGGCATGACGATCCGCTGCCGGAAGACAGGCTTCGGATTGTTGCTCGCGTCGCGCTCCGTGGCTGACAGCGACATCAGATCGATCCGCACGATGGTGCCCGTGACCGTGATTTCGCCAATTCCGTCTGCATAGAGTTCATTGCTCATTGTCGTCTCCTCGCTTTGATGAGTGATCATGGATGATGATGCTGCGCGTGCTGCCAGACCGGGAAAGGATCGATGAGATCTCTGCCGAGATCAGGGTCAAAGCTCGTCTCTTTTCCAACCAGGCATGCGTCGAGTGCAGCGCTGATCGCCGCTTGATTGAGGCCGGCACCGATGAACACCAGCTCCTGGCGGCGGTCGCCCCAGGCTTCGTCCCAGTGACGGTCGATAAGCTGGCGGAATTGCGGATAACGCGGCCAATGTGCTTTTGACACACTCGCCCACCAAAACCCCTTGGTATCAGTGCGCTGTTGCGTGCCGGCAATGGAAAGCAGTCCAATCTCGTTTGGCCGGGTCGCCAGCCAGAAGTGCCCCTTGGCACGAATAAGGCCCGGCCACTGCTGTGTGAGAAAGCGGTCGAGCGCTGCGGGGTCAAAGGGGCGCCGTGCTCGATACACGAAGCTCGAAATGCCGTACTCTTCGGTCTCAGGCACATGGTCGCCCCAGCCGTAGAGTTCCTTGTGCCAATAGGGATGACGGGCCGATTTGGCTTCGCTGAAAAGACCGGTGTCGAGAATTGTGGAGAGCGGCAGGTGACCGAAGTCGGTCTCGACGACACGGGCATCGGGATTAAGTGCAGCAACGATCTGGCGCACCTCGTGACGCTTTTCGAAGCTGACCTCAGAAATCTTGTTGATCACGACGACATCGGCAAACTCGATCTGCTCCACGAGGAGATCGACAAGGGTTCTTTGGTCCTCGGTGTCACGGGTCTCGCCGCGATCGCTTAAGAAATCTGCGCTCGAATAGTCTGCCAAAAGGTTTGCCGCATCGACGACGGAAACCATCGTATCGAGCCTGGCCACGTCGCAAAGAGCACGTCCACTTTCGTCACGGAAGGAAAACGTTGCGGCAATCGGAAGCGGTTCGGCGATGCCGGTGCCCTCGATCAGCAGGTAGTCGAAGCGATCGTCACTAGCCAGTCGACGCACTTCGCTCAACAGATCGTCGCGCAGCGTACAACAGATGCACCCGTTGGTGAGTTCGACAAGTGTTTCCTCTGTGCGCGACAGATTGGCGCCGCCGTCACGAATGAGCTCCGCATCGATATTGATCTCGCTCATGTCATTGACGATGACGGCAACCCGGCGTCCTTCCCGGTTACGCAAAACATGGTTCAGGATGGTTGTCTTTCCCGCGCCGAGGAAACCCGCCAAAACCGTTACTGGGAGGCGCTTGTCGCCACCTGTCATCTACACTCCCCCACTCGCCGTTACGCTGCGAGTTGCTGCCTGAATGCCACGTCCACGTAGTAATTCGTGCTGTTGTATGTGCTTGTCGGGAAGAGCCCGCTTGCGCCATACCCATAGACGCCGTTGCCACCGCTGAGCGCTGACGACATGGCCTGCAGATTGCCGTTTGTCGTCGTGTCGCTGAAGTAGTTGCCTGTCGCCGAGTAGTTTCCGTTCGTGCTGTAGGACACGACGTAGGTGGTGCCCGCATCGATCGCGACCTGCTGCGAGAGATTGACGGATTGCCAGCCACTTGCGCTCTCGTTGGTGAAGGTCGCGCTTGCAAGCAAGGTGCCGCTTGCCGTCCAGAGATAACCCGTGTGCGGTCCGGTGTTTTCCTCGCTCTTGTAGAACCGAATCCCGGTGATCCAACCCGCTGCGTCCGACTGGAACTTCATGCCGAGATTGACCGGGTTACTATCATCGACCGAGGCAACCGTCGGGGTCGCGCCGGCGGAAAAGACATTCTGTTCGCTTCCCTGATTGAAGATCGTCAGCGAAACACTTGCCGAGGACGTCCCTCCCTGAGGGTCCGCGATCGTGTAGTCGAAACTGGCAGGGCCCGAATAGCCGGCCAACGGAGTAAACGTGATTGCACCCGACTGAGTATTGAGTGCAACCGTACCATTGGTAGCATTGCTGATCCCGACGATCGAGATCGTGTCGCCGTCTGGATCACTGTCGTTTGCAAGGAGGGTCGATGCCTGGATCGTTATCGGCACGCCCGTACTTGTCGAGATCCCATTATCATTGAGCGCGGTTGGGACGCCATTTTGGGCTGACTGATGATAGAGTACATCGACCCAGTAGTTGGCCGAACTGTAGCTGGCCGTGGGAAATAGACTGCCCGTACCATATGCGTAGACGCCATTGCCCCCGCTAGTAGAAGTGGAAGGAGCCGTTAACGCGCCGCTGGTGTGGCTCGTAGTGAAATAGTCAGGCGTTGCAATGTAGTATCCGTTTGAGTGGTAGCTTGCGACGTACGTCACACCTGCAGTGATGGCGATAGGCTGTGAGAACGTTACTGTCTGCCAGCCGCTTGCCGTCTCGTTGGAGAAAGTTGCCGATGCGAGAAGCTGGCCAGTGCTGCTCCAGAGCGAGCCGACATGGGTACCAGTGTCCTGAGCGCTCTTATAGTACCGCAGACCGGTGATTTCGCCACCCACGGATGCTATGAACTTGACGCCGAGTTCCACGGAGGAGGCATCATTCGCTGCCGCGACGCCAGGCGCATCTGACGCAGCAAACAAGCCCGTGGCGCTCGGCTGAGTACCGCCAACGTTAAGGGAAACGGTCGCCGTCGAACTCCCGCCGCGACCATCCGAGATCGTATAGTTAAACGTTGCGCCGCCAACATAACCTGTCGTTGGAGTGAAAATGACGGAATTTGTCTGACTATCAAATATTACGGTTCCGTTGGTTGCACTGGTTGCTCCAGTAATCGACAGGCCGTCGCCGTCAGGGTCGGTGTCATTGGCAAGCAGACTTGCAGCTGCAATGGACAGAGCAGTGTTTGAGTAGGTGGTGAAGCCGTTGTCGTTGGCAGCAACCGGCGCGGTGTTGACCGTCGATTGATTGAATACGACATCCACCCAGTAGTTAGCTGCCTGGTAGCTGGAGGTGGGGAAGGTTGTCCCCGACCCGTAAGAAAATACGCCGTTTCCGCCACTGGCAGTGCTCGACAGGCCGGTGAGCGCGCCGCTTGTGTGGGCCGTCGAGAAATAGTTGGCCGTTGCAACGTAGGTTCCGGTCGAATGATAGGACGCAACATATGTTACGCCCGCAGAAATTTGAATCGGCGAGGAGAAATTTGCAGTCTGCCAACCGCTTAAGGATTCATTTGAGAATGCGACAGTAGCGATCAGCGTTCCGTCCGAGGTCCAGATTGAGCCGGTGTGGGCGCCGGTATCACCGGCAGCCTTGTAAAAGCGGATTCCAGTAAGTGTACCGCTTGTCGAGGCAGAGAATTTCATACCCAGCTCTACCGGAGCATCGTTTACGCCAGCACTGCTTGGACCATCGCCCGCCTGGAAAAGGGTCTGGCCAACCGGTCCTTCCGCGACAGTCAAGCTCACATCGCCCTGGTCGGTTCCTCCTCGCCCGTCAGAAAGTGTATAAGTGAAACTCGCCGGGCCGGTATAGTTCGCATCCGGTGTGAAGATCACATTGCCGGTTTGTGTGTCGAGCGAAACCGAACCGTGCAACGCATTGCCCACTGCAGAGATGGTCAGGGCATCACCGTTCGGGTCGGTGTCATTGGCAACAAGCGAAGCAATCGAAATCGTCAGCGTGCCGTTGCGCGAGATCGAAAAACCACCGTCATCGGTGGCAACAGGCACGCTGTTGGGTCCTGCATCGAAAATGACGTCAACCCAATAGTTGGAGCCTCCCGGACTGTTGCCCGGGAAAGTGCTGGCTGCCGTGCTATAGGTGTAAACACCTCCACCATCGACAGCCTTCAGCGCTCCATTGCTGTATGTTGCCGCACCAAAATAGTTCTCGGTGTAGGAGAAGAAACCGTTGCTATGGTAAGACGCGACGTAGGTCGTTCCCGCCGAAATTGCGATCGGGCTGGAGAACATGACGGTCTGCCAGCCGGAGAGTGTTTCATTAACGGAAATCCCTGTTGCAATCAGTGTTCCGGTGCTGGTCCAAAGACTGACGACGTGCTCTCCGGCGTTATAGAAACCTTTGTAAAAACGGATCCCCTGTACAAAGCCGCCGGTTGTTGCCTGGAAGCGCACGCCAAGCTCCACGGGATCGCGATCGATGGCGGTCTCCACGGTCGGTTTTGCCGCGAGCGTCCAGAGGCTTGATGTTGCCGGCAGAACCACCGTGACCTGTTTGCCAGTCGAAGGCGTCTCCAGGTTCACGCTGTCATCGACAGCTCGCGACATGATGGTATAGGTGCCGCTTGCCTGGACATTCCAACTGTAGCTCCAGTTCTCACGGCCTGTCGCCTTGAACCAGTGTTGCCCGCCATCAGTAGACACCTCGACGCCGGCAATGATGCCGCCACCGAAATCTACAGCCGTACCCGTGATCGTAACGCGTTGTCCTTCGACAAAGCTCGCACCAATGACGGGAGAGGTGATTGCCGATGTCGGCTTTGTCGTGTCGGTCGACTGCGTTGCCAAAATCAGGCTGGCGTCGAGCGTTGTCGGCTGGATCCCCATGTCCGCGAACATGTTGACCATTGCCTGCTGGACGTTGGGATCTGTTGGGGTCGACGGGCCTTGATGCTGGTCGTTGAGACCCCAGGACCAGAATACCGTACCTGCGCCAAAGACCAGTGCGCCGCTTTCCGCACGATACATGGTCAGGCTGTGTTCGACGACGGCATCGCCGATAGTCGTCCCGTAGTCGCGCAGGTAACTGCTTACCGAGACGCTCGATAGCGACAGGTTTATCAGGCCATCCGGCCGGAAGCCGTTCTCGACGTCGGAATCCCATTCGTATCCGAGGAGGTTCTGTACCAGATTGTAAGTCTCACCGGGCTGGAGGTTGGCGACGTCGGTGTTGCGCCAGAAACGAAGGTTCGAATAGTCATAAGGGATGGAGATTGTATCCAGCCGGTAGCTGTCGACCGTAAACATCGTGCCGGTCAGCGAGTTTTCTGGCTCCTGACCCGGATCCGCATAGCGGGGATCTCGCCAGGTGCCTGTCCCAATGTCGCTCGGATCAGTACTGGTTCCCCAGGTCTCCTTGTAACAGACCATCGTCCGGTAGGCCTGGCCATTGCCATCAATGCTGCTTTCCCAGCGAACCTTCCAGTAGCACTCGTTGCCGCTCCAGAAGGCAAGGTTCACACCACTGTCACGAGCAGCCTCGACATTGGCGCGCTGCTCGGCAGACCAGTACTCATCGTGGCCGACCGACAGATATGCCTGGTGGTTGAGAAGGAGATTTCCGTTCCTGGAGGCATCGACGCCCGAAATATAGGACACGTCGTAGCCATTCTGCTCCAGCCATTGGATTGCCGAGTGTTCGACGCCGAAGATGAAGTCGTGCGAGCCGCCAGTCGGGCTGGTGTTAGTGATGATTGGGCGGTTGTAGCTGATCGCCGAGGCGCGCCCGATCGCGGTCAGGCCGCAACTGCAATTGGGCGGTAAGTATCCGATCATGTTCGCCGGATCGACAGGGACCTCTCCATAATAGAGGCTTGCCCCACCCCAGGCGTTGTATGCCTGCCAGGTCGTGTCGGAGGTCTGGAAGACGATGTCACTGGCTGAGGCGTCGTCACGAACGACAAAGGGAATGATGCTTTCCCCTGATGTGCCGTCCTCACGAACCAGCTTGGCAAAATAGACGCCCGATACAGCGTCAGCAGGAATTTCCCAACTCGCCGAGACCGACCAGTTTCCACAGTCAATCAGGCCGAGCGACATGTCGACGATCGGGTGTGGCTGGATCTGTGCCGTCGTCAATGACTTGTCGATAGAGGCGACCTTGCGTGCTCCATCGCCGCCATAGTAGCCGAGGCGATAGATATCTATGCGGTAGTGAGTTGAGTCCGTTGCGATCTTGAAGTCGACGGTCTGGCCAATGTTGGTGCTGATCTCGGTGGCGAAGCCTTGGATATTTCCATCGCCATCACCCTCGATGCCCCACTCACTGATCGGATTGCCCTGTTTTTGGTTTTCGAGGGCAATCTTGTTCAGGGCCGGTGCCGCGGTTACTGCCGCCGTCGTAACAAGCGCCGCCTGGCTCGCCCCTGAAACCGCTGTTGGTGTCGATACAGTCGAGCCGTCCTGGCTCGTTGCTGCGTCATCTGACACGGTGGAAAGCTGAAAGACCGGCGCGCTCGACAGACTGGTGGTGATTGCCACCGGCAGCGTGGACGTTGCAACCGTGATGGGTGCCACGGCAGTGTCCGTCAACACGGGTTGAACGGAGACAGGTACGAACGATGTTGAAACGTCTGGTGCCAGAACGGTACGTGGCTGAACCGTCGACTGGGGGTCGCCTGATTGCGAGGGTCCCGTCGATGCCGGTGTGGTGGTCAGGGCAACGTTGACGCCGCTTGTCGGTTCAACCGCCGCAGCAGAACTGCCTGTCGCCGAAACGGGCTGGATGATGGCATCGTTCGTCAGAGATAACGTCGAGGTTGTCGATTGCGATGGGGTGATGCTCACCGACCCGACGGTCGTCGGATCGACTGGCCGATCACCTCCGATCCGCGAAACCATGGTTGTGCTGACGAGAAGGGCACTACCTGCGGAGACTGAGCTGTAAACGCTTGAGGTGCCGCCATACGCGCTTAAAAAATCGCGGTTTTTTATGTTTATCCTCAGCATGAAGTATGCCCCCCATTCGCAACGCGACAGCTGTGCAGAGGAGATATCCTGTCATGTTTGCTCTGAGAGAGAACGACAGCAATCAGCAGTATCTGGGATCAGAGGGCCTACCCCGATAGGATGATTGATGCATTCCAGGTGGAAGTACCACTGCCCTTCAACACTACTTCGACGTGCATCATGTCGGTTCAGAGGCATTCGGACGTGTTTGAACTGATTCGCTCGCATTGACGGGTCCGTAAGACCCTGATTGCCGATTGCAATGGCGTGCAGTGTATGTGTAGAAAGCGCAACCTTTCCACAGCCCCGTTCACAAAAGCTTCGCCGACAATAGAGAATGTCGGTTGCACGCTTTTGCAAAAAAGTGTGAGGATGCTTCAGGGAGGCCCATGTGTCGGCAAGAGATTTCGTCAGTGCTCAAGAGGTTGCCGACAGGGCGGGGGTTTCGCGCTCCGCCGTGTCGCGGACGTTCACTCCCGGTGCCAGCGTTTCGGCAGAGACCCGGCGCCGGGTCATGGAAGCAGCTGAGGCCCTTGGCTATCATGTCAATGAGCTTGCACGCGGTCTCATGCGCAATGAGAGCGGTATTGTCTGCCTGATCGTTTCTGATGTGGCAACGCCCTACCGATCTGCGCTTTTGCGCGAACTGACGCTCATGCTGCAGAATGCGGGCAAGGTCGCTATGCTGATCAGCACGGACCGCTCAGACGGCAGCGTTGACCGCGCTCTTCGCCAGGCTATTCGCTATCGCGCCGATGCCTCCATCATACTTTCGGGTATGCCCGACAAATCCATCGCCCAACTCTGCCTGCGCAGCGGGCAACGACTTGTTCTTATCAATCGCGATGACGAACAGCCGGGGACGCTGCAGATCAATCTCGATGACCAAGAGGCGGCTGGACGTGTCGTTACCGCTTTCGCCAGGGCAGGGTGCCAGAGGCTCGCTTTCGCCAATTCGGAAGCAGGAACTCCAAGCTTGATGGCGCGTGAGCGTGGCTTTGTCACGGCAGCGCGCGCGCTTGGGATGGAGGTTTCGGTCGAGCGCTATGGTTGGACCGGTTACGACGCGGGAAGAGTACTCGCCCAGCGGATGCTGACACGCACGCAACGCCCCGATGGCGTCTTCTGTGCTACCGACCTTCTGGCATGCGGATTTATGGACGCTGCCCGCCACCAGTTCTCCATCTCTGTTCCCGGCCAGTTGTGCGTTGCCGGTTTCGACGATATCGAGCAGGCGTCCTGGTCCTCCTACGATCTGACGACCTTCGCCCAGCCGGTTGTGGCAATTGCTTCAAAGGCGGTTGCATGGCTCGCGAACATGACCCCGGACGACGGAGAGCAATCTATCCGGCTTCATGCTGAGCTTGTGTGGCGGGGATCAATCAGGGGAGGCTGACCTTCAGAGAAATCACGCGGCCGCCATTCACGGGACGGTGATCTCACCCCATTGCCCTAAGTACCAGGCAACCCAGACTGCTGGCGCAAGGAACGACGCATAGGGAATTCGGGCGGATGGCGGCCAATGGCCCTGATGCCGCATTCGGACGAGAACAAAGAGGAGAGCGCCCAGCGTGGCAATGAGGACGACGAAGGTAAACTGCTGCCAACCGACCCATATTCCTGCGGCTCCACCGAGCTTCACATCGCCAAGGCCCAGCCCCTCTATGCGACGGAACCTGTAATAGCCTTCCCGCACGAGCAAAAGAGCGCCGCCGGTCAGTGCTGCGTCGATAGCTGCTGCCAGAAATGATCGCATCGCCTCTGGAGCCAAGGGGTCGATCCCGAAGAGGAGTGCCGCAACGCCAACCAGTGCCGTTGCAGCGTTTGCAAGGTCTGGAACGCGGAAGTTCCGCCAGTCTTCAATCACAATCAATGTCATCAGTGCGGCAAGCACCGCGCCAAGGACCGCACGTGACAGGGGCAGCGTTACCAATCCGACCAACATCGCTGCCAGTGACACAATGGCCACGGCCACCAGATCAGCTATGATGGTTTTTTGCGACAACACTATCTGATCTTGCGCCCGCCCATGCCCCACATCTTCGATTGAAGTTCCTGTGCAATGCTCTGCGCATCGCGACCATCGCGAATGACCATCGGTCTGATCATGATCAACAGCTCGGTCCGCGAATTGGCGCGGTTCTTGCTGCCGAACAGATTGCCAACAACCTTCATGCGATTGAGACCCGGGATCCCGTCCTTGCCTCGTTGCGCCTGTTCGCTGATCAGGCCGCCGAGCAGGACCGTCTGGCCGTCGACCACGGATACCGAGCTCGAAATGCTGCGGTTGGAAATCGTCGGCGTCAGGCTGTTTGGGGAAGACGACGAGGAGATCTCCTGTTCAATTCGCATCGCCACCACACCATTTTCGGCAATCCGCGGCCGCACGTTCATGATGATGCCGGTGTCGCGATACTCGACCTGATTGCTGACCGGTGCGTCGGCTGTATCAACTGGTGTGACGGTGCGTGTGATGATCGGGATCTGGTCGCCGACCTGGAACCGCGCAACCTCGTTTTCCAGAACGACCAGCGATGGCGACGAGAGGATTTGGACGTCAGTTACGGCATCAAGTGCGCTGATGATGATGTCAGGGCTGCTTTCGGTGCCCAATACGAAATTGAAGCCGGGGACTTCACGGGCAATATTGTCAGCAAGAACATTGAAAAGACCGAATGATCCCTGGTCCGTGCCAGCTTTGACCGACTTGCTCTTGACGAAGTACTGCACGCCAAAACGCATGTCGTCGGTCAGGCGGACCTCTGCCATCGTCACGCTGATTGCGACCTGCAACTGCGGCACGTCGATCCTCGTCAATGCGCCAAGAACCCGCTGTCGCATTTCGAGATCGCCGTAAATCACAATCGAGTTGTTTGAAGGATCAGCGCGGATGCGCACGGCGTCAGCGCCCAGTCCGTTTGAAGCGGGAGCTCCAAAGCGTGCAGGGTCGATCTCGGCTGTGTCTGTTCCGCTTCCGGTTCCCGCGGCGCTATTCGCATCCGTTGGTGCAGCGGCGGCATCGGCGGTCTCGCCACCCGCTTCAGTCCCTGCCGGCTTTTCCTCGCTGTCCGTGTCGTCGCCGCTTGCAAACAGTTTTTGCAATAGATCGGCAATCTTGGTCGCGTCTCGGTACTTCACTCGATAAACGTGGACGCTCTGACCAAGGTCAGGATTTTCCCGGTCCAGCCGGCGAGCCCAGGTCTGCGCGCGTTCGGCGAGTGTTCGACTTTGGGTGACGGCCAGAACGGCTCGAAGCCTTGGCATGGACATGAACTGGATCGCGCCGTTTTCCGAGCCTTTGGCAGCAAAAATGCGTTCCAGTTCCGGGATGACCGCTTCGGGGCGAGCATTCTGCAGAGGTATAATGGCGACGGCCTGATCCTTCATCCAGTCGACATCGAAGGCACTTGCTGTTTCAAGCGCCGCCTGACGATCGGCACCGCTGCCGCCGATCACCAGCAGGTTCCCCGTTGTCTCCACGCGAATTGCACCCGGCCTCGCGCCAAAACCGTCGATCAATCGGGCCAAGGTCTGTGCGCCGATGAAGCGGACCGGAATGATTGTTATCCCAAAGCCTGGGCCGCTTCCTCGCATGCTTGTCTGGCCAGAGACCGCAGAACCCGCCTCGACGATCTGGTAGGCGTTGTTGCGCTTGACGAGATCGGCACCATTCATGTTCAAAAGGGTTTCAAGGATCGACAGCAGTTCGCCCTTCGCGACGGGCCGGGCGGTCGACAGCGTCACGCTGCCCGATACCTTGGGATCGATCGTATAGGTCTGCCCGAGCGTATCCCCAAGGATGACCTGAATAACCTCCTTGAGGTCGGCTCCCTGGAAGTTGAGGTTGACCTCATTTCCGGTGGCCGCCGGCGTTTGGCCGGTATGCATGGGATCAACAACCCCGTCACCCGGGGTCACATAGGTGACGCCCTGGGCAAGGTTGGAACCGCCTCCATTGCTCGCTGCCGCCACTCCGTCAGGACGGGGCGAACGGGCCGAAAGGTCTGCATTCGTCACGGATCCAAGAATGGATGTGGAACTATCCATCGAGCCGTGATCGGGCAACACGCATCCAGTGGCCAACAGACACCAACCAAGAAGCAGACCTGCCCGAGTAAATGTATTGCTAGGTCTCATCTCCCCTCGACTGATTCTCTAGCTTCCAGTGAGAGAGCCTAGCATTTTTCAGGGGGTGGACGATCGTATATCGATCGCTATGCACACATCTTCCAGTAGTGCTGCGCTGGACCCTACCACGAAGGTCGGCATGGACTTGCAATTCGATTTCGCAGAATCTGTTACAATCGCAGATGCCGGGGTGAGACGGGGCAACAGCTCGAGATGGCGACCGCAACGACCTTGATGGACTTTGTCAGATACCTGACGATTAACGATGACCTTATCGGGCCATCCGAACGGCTCTCCTTTGAGAAAATGCTTAAGGATCCACCCGCAAGCTACAGTGGAATCTGGGAAACCGGCGTTCTTTCGGGAGACCAGCTGGCCAAAGCGATTGCCGAATTTCATGGGCTTGGTCGCGCAGCTATCGATCAGATCGAGTTTCGCCCCGAACTCACCGAGGATCTGTCGCCGCGTTTTCTACGCACCGCATGGGCACTTCCCGGGATAGACCGGGGCGAACACGTGCTCGTCGTTGCTGACCCGGCACGCAAGGAGGCCATCGAGGCGGCAATTGCCGCACTCGGGCGGCGCGTGGAGATGAAGCTCGCGACATTCGAAGAAATGGCGATGCTTTTCGAACGCCTACTTTTGCGCGATCGAACGGCCCCCGTGGCACCGGCAGATCACGTGGTCGCACGTCCCGAAAATACAGCCGACGAAGACCTTGATCGGCTTCACGATCTTGCCAGCGGCGCACCAATCGTTCGAGCTGTCGACCAGTTGCTCGAGACAGCGCTGAACTTGTCTGCAACAGACATCCATATCGAACCACAAGCCGATGGCGTGCGGTTGCGGATGCGGGTTGACGGCATGTTGAGAACCATGCAGCCGCTTTCCAGCGACATTGCGCGTGGTGTCGTCTCTCGCATCAAGATCCTTGCCGGCCTTAACATCGCAGAGCACCGGCTGCCCCAGGACGGGCGGGCTCGCATCACCATCAATACCACTCGCGCCGATTTTCGTGTGGCCACGATGCCAACGCTGCATGGCGAAGCGCTTGTCGCCCGCATCCTCGTCAAGGGTGCCGAAGCACTCGATCTTTCGCGCCTCGGTATGGCGACGCGCGATTTCAAGATCTTGAGCACTCAGGTCCAGGAGCCGCATGGCCTGATTGTTGTTGCAGGCCCGACCGGCTGCGGCAAGACGACCACGCTGACGGCAGCGTTGACCAGCCTCAACAGTCCCGAGCGCAAGATCATGACAATAGAGGATCCCATCGAGTATCAGATCGCGGGCATCAGCCAGACCCAGGTCAAGCCGTCGATCAACCTGACCTTCGCAAATGCCATGCGCTCATTTCTGCGCCAGGATCCCGACATCATGATGGTCGGCGAGATGCGCGACAGCGAGACGGCGTCAATCGGCATCCAGGCCGCTCTAACAGGCCACCTGGTGCTGACGACCCTCCATACCAACAGTGCTGCCGATGCCATTATCCGGCTGATGGATCTCGGCGTTGAAACCTTCCTTCTGGCGTCGGCCCTGCGGTGTGTCATTGCCCAGAGACTGGTGCGGAGGCTCTGTGAACGCTGCAGGTCGCCGGTGTCCGACGGTGCAGGTGTCGAGGCGGTCGCCCTTGCACGCCGTGGCTTCGTCTCGCATCCTGGTGACACATGCTTTCGTGCGGTTGGCTGTGCCTATTGCGGGGAAAGCGGCTATCGCGGCCGCGTTGGAATTTTCGAGGTCCTGCCCGTCGATGGCGAGTTGAGTGGTTTGATCCGCGAGGACGTGGATCCGCAAAAGATCCAGGCCGCGGCGGTGCGAGCGGGCATGACCACGATGCTCGACGACGGATTTGAGAAGTACCGGAAGGGCATGACCTCGATCGAGGAGGTCCTGCGCGTCACGGTCTAAGAACCGCTATTGGCTCGGAGCAAACATCCGGTAGTCCTGGCGTTGTCCGTTTTGCTCGAGCTTGACCGTGCGATTGTCGACGATGGACACCACCCAGTTTTGAAGCTTATCACCGCTCTTCAGGCGAGCAATCTGTCCGCTTGCGGGGTCCTGGAGAAGCGCCAGGCGACTTCCGCTCGTCAAGATTATACCGACAAGTTTCACCTGCGGTGGGGAGCTGGACGTTTCTTGCGCTGTAACGACAGGCGCGGCTTCGACCGCCGGCACATCGGCGACGGGCGGTTGTCTTAACGGCGAGAAAAGCGGATGAAGTCGCGTCGCTTCAAGTTTTTCTAGGGTAACGCCGCTCAGCCAGGGAGCAGGCATGTCAGGCGCCGACTGGGGCAGGGCCGTCCCCGCGACAGCAAGCATGGTGGCCATTGCCAACACCGTCGATATTGCGCGGGCGGTCACAGTTTGCTCCTTCGCCAATAACCCTCGACGGATGCAGATACACGAAGGGCCGGTGGTTCCTTGCTGTCAACGCTCGACTGTGCGCTCTCGATGGTGATCGACTTGAAGATCAAAGCTGTCCTGTTGCTCTCGGTCGAATAGAGGATCTGTTGCAGCGGCTCCGTTGTTGTCTCAAAGAGCACCCGCATCTGAACGGTTCCATCGTCGGGTTCGCTATCTGCCTGCCCCACGAATTCAAACTGTGCAATCTTTGCTCCGGTCTGGCCAATCACCTCGGTCATCAGACGCTGCAATTCGGCTCCGGCGACCGCCGAAGTGTCTCCCGGCAAAAAGGTTGCGGCACCATCCCCGCCTGGATTGCTTTCGCTGCCGGATTCAAGCGCGGAAAGCTTGGCCTTCAGGGCTTCGAGGGAAAGTTGGTGTTCAGCATTCGCAATCGAAAGACTGCGTGCTTCGTTCAGGCTCCAGGCACCGATCGCGGCGGGTACCAGAAGAAGCCCCGCAAGAAACGAGATGGTGGCTATCTTGCGATTGCTGCCGGTTGGCTTTCTGGCGCTCATGGGGCTTTTGCTCCTGCAAGATGGGCGAGGATTTCAAATCGCTCTTTGCCGTTGTCGCCATCACGGACAACTGGCGCGGAAAAGTTTGCGCCTTCAAGCATGTCCGATCCTTCGATGACTTTAATCAATCCGGCCGCATCGGAAGAAAACCCTGCGATCCGCACGTCCTTGTCGGCGACATCAAGAGTGCTGAGAAAGGTGGTCTCCGGGATGATCCCGGATAGCTCATCCATCAATAGCACCATCGGAACAGCATCAAACTTTCGAGCAAGCTTCAGGCTGGAGCTGTCGGCCTGTTCTGCTTTCTCGCGGGCTTTGTTGATCGTGGCGCGAAGACCGGAAAGTGAGGCATCAATCCGCTGGGCTTGCTGCCTTTCCTGGTAAAGCCGCCAACCCGGGACGGTGATCATGGTCGTCCCAATGGCGGCAAGGACATAAAGTGAGACGAGTGCGATGCGCGATCGCCTCGCCGAAAGCGCCGCCTTGGCACCCGGCAGCAGGTTTATCGTGCTGGATTTCGAAAGTGGGTCGGCCGCCAGGCCGACGACGACAGGCTTTATGCCCGCTGCGTTGAAGGGCTCGGTTGCCGACCGTATTGCCGAGAGCGACACGGCAACCACACGTACCTGGAGTTGACCGGCTGCGTTTGGCGCCTCACCGTCTGGCAGGTCATAGTCGAACGCCATCTTGTCGGCGGGCCAGGGTACAAGTTGTTCGAGCTGGTGACGGACAATCGCATCGATGTGATGCCGACTGGCCGCTGGCAACCTCAGGGATCGAACCACTGCGCGCTCGGCGCCAAGACGCAATTCGACCGGCTGTGTTCCGACTATCTTGCTGAGCCAGGTCAGATCGTCGCGCGGTCCCTCGGCCTTGTGGACCGGGCCGGCCCTTGAGGTGCGATAGCAGGTGAGCTTCTCCGTATCCTCGACAACGAGGTATGTCCCACGGTTGCGGTGTGGAATATCTGCTGCCGCCTGCCAGGACACCATCTCGGCCAAAAGCGCCAAGTAGCTGCGTTTGATCGATGTGGTCAGCCCTGTCATTAAATTGCCCCCCTCATCAATGAACCACCGGTCCAGTAAGGTTCCACGCGTAGACGACATAACCTTTCGGCCTGTCTTTGGACCCACCCACAATCATCTCGGCTGTTCCGGTTCGCCCACTCTTGCTACGGGCAACCAGGCTAACCCGATAGACCGTCGGCTTCTCCTCGGTGAGGAAGCTTTGATATTTTTGTATGAGCGCCTGGCGCTCTTGGCTTTCGTTGTCGCCGCGCAGTTCTGCCAGCGCGGAGGCATCCGCCTCACTCATGTCGGGGATCGCAAGCAGAGCCTTTCGGGACGCCGCCTGCGGATCAAGCATGCCGGTTCGGTTATACACCGTGAGAAACGACTCGAGTCTCATGTAGTCATTGTCGCTCAGTCCACGCAGATAGCGCAACTCGCCGACAGACTGGAATTTCGCGTTCGCCGGTAAGCCGCTTGCGCCCTGATAATCGGGGCGCTCAGCGCCTTCGGGCATGCGCTTGTCGTCTTCGTCGCGCCAGTCGACGACGCGTGCCGCAAAGGCGTCGGGAGAGAGGGACTGGCCATCCACCTCCCGGAAAAGCCCCTTCAAAAGGTCAGGTGGAGAGGCGTTGAGGTCGAGCCTGCCTGCCTCACCCACGACATGCAGGGTAACGGTTCCGGTGGCCAGGCTGATGATGCGCCCATCGACTAAGGAATGATCCTTGCCTTCGGTAAATAGCAGGTAGGAGGCGGCCGTTGCGCCGCTATCGAGCAGGTTTTCAGTGACGAGATCATCAACACCCAACCGGGTCAGCACTAGTGTCGGCTGCGCCGACAGCACCAGTGTCGATACGATTGCCGCTAGCACGCCGCACATGATGAGGGTCGCCAGCGTGACATATCCATCGTCACGTCGCATCTGGTTCTCCTTCGCAGGTCTCGCCCTCGGGGCATAGGCGAGGCGGGTCGACATGCGGGGAAACGACAAGCGTCAACGGCGCCTGTCTTGCATTCGATCTCGTCGCTATCTGCAGGCGAATGATGTCGGGAAGTCTTGGGCGATCGAACCAGGAGCTTGTCCATATCACGCCCTTCTCGGTGTTTTCGGCAAAGGAGAAGCGATAGTCCCATTTGCCCTGCAAGACCGCTGTCGGGTTGGCCGCCCGTGCCTGTTCAAAGCCCGTTGTTGAAGGAAGCCGCGCGGTCGAAGACCGGACGAGGTCGCCCGATCGGACTGATATCCACACAAGTTGATCGGACGCGGATCCGGTCGCCAGCCCGATGGCCTGTTCACTTCCGTAAAAAAGCAATGGAGCACCGGGTCTCTCACTTGTCTTGATTGCTGCAATTTCCGACAGGTCGCGGCGCAGGGCGGTAAGCCCCGTCGCCAGCCGCTCCACATTCTGGACCTCCCGGGTGGTTGCGGCCGATGATCGGGTCACGAGGTAGGCAGACAAAAGGAGCGCCTGGAAGATAAGCGCGCTAAGCAGGAGGACAACCAATGCCTCCAGCATCGCAAAGCCTCCGTCTTTTGCAACCGGCGTCGTCCTCATTCTGCCACCCCGACCAACAGCCGATCGACTGCCAGGTTTCGGGAGGGTGACACGTTGACGGAAAGCCTTGCCTCGAGCAGCATTTCTCCTTTTGGTCCACGGCCACTGGCAATTGGAGATGGCAAAACAACCGCGCGCCATCGCCGTCCGTGAGTGACGCCTGCGAAAGTACCGGGGTGGAGGTTCGCGCCGGTTAACTCCTCGGCGAGAACCTCCTCAGCGACTAGTCGGGCCTCAAGCCAGGCATGGGATTGTACGACCGAGCTTCGCGCGATCACCAGACTTCTCGGCACGACGTAGAGAAGGGCGGCGAGAATGGCGACTGCCACCAAAACCTCAAGCAGTGTGAACCCCTCGTCTTGCTGGCGCTTCTGCATCCGTCCCGGCTTGAACTTCGCGCGCATGAGAGGCCTCACTCGACCGTCGTAAGCACGATGCTCGAGGTTAGGGGGTTAACCGATATTCGGAACGTTGTCCGTGGTCCCACAACATCGAATGTCCCTCCTGATGAAAGACCGTTTGCCTGAAACGACACGACTGCCGAGACGCGCTGCATGCGGATAGCTGAACCTTCCCGCAGGACAACCCTTCGCGCGGAGGCCCCTGATAGAACCGTGCTATGGCGGGCGTCGATCTTCGAGACAACAGTCCGGCCTTTGGTCATCGCGATATTGCGATCCTGGCGCAAGAGCGCTGCGATTTCGGCAGCCTGCGTCTTCAGTTCCATGGCCTGTCCGGTGTTGATCACATACGGCAAAGCCATCGTCGCCACGAAGGCAATGATAGCAAGCGCTGCCAGAAGTTCCAGCAAGGCAAAGCCGCCGTCGTTGGTGGGAAGGCTACTGGATCGCGATGTCTGCGCCATTGTCGGCCCCCCCTTCAACGCCATCGGCACCAAAGGAAATAATCTGGGGTCGCCCCTTGTCACCAATGCGGTATTGATACTCGTGGCCCCACGGATCGAGTGGTACGGAGGCCTGCTGAATGTAGGGGCCTTTCCAACGTTTGATCGCATTACCGCTGACCAATGCTGTGAGACCCTCGCGTTCCGTTGGGTAACGAGATGTGTCGAGATAGAAAAGATCAAAAGCCGAGGTCAGCGCCTCGATCTGAAGCCTTGCCGCTCGTACGCGGGCCTCCGAGAGGTAGCCAAGTACCCGCGGCGCGGCAATGCTTGCAACCAGGCTCAAGATCACGAGTACGACCAAAAGTTCCAAGAGCGTGAAGCCGCCGTCGCCCCTGTCCCTCCCGTGCTGGGAAGGCTTTCGCCTGGCAGGCAGTCGGTGTTGGAAGGACCTCTTCATGGCGATCACAGCAACAATTCGTTCAGGCTGAGCAGTGCCGTAATAACTGAGACGATGATCCAGGCAATCAGCGCACTGACAGTTAGCAAAACGACAGGGCCGATGATCGCGGTTGCCCGTGCAATCTGGCGATCAAGCCGCATTTCGTAGTAGGTCGCCACCCTGAGCGCAGCCTTGCCGGTATCTCCGGTGGTCTCGCCGACACGCAGCATTTGCAGGCCATAGGGCGGAAGGAATGCGACTTGCGAAAGCGCGTCAGTAAGCGGGCTTCCATCTCTCACCCTTGCCAGAACGTCTGCGACAAGACCGGCAGACTGCTCGTCACGCATAAGGCCCCGGATGAGGCGAAGGGATGTTGGAAGGTCGACGCCGCTCTTGTTCAGCATGGAAAATGTTGAACAGAAGACGACGGCGCGTTCCTGCATCAACAGCGTGTCGAGCCCCGGCAAATGCCCGAGCAGCGAAATCAGGATCGACTTTGTCGTTCTGTTGCGGCTGGCAAACAGAATAGCGCACAGAGCCGCCGCACCAATGGCGGATATCAGGGTGCTGTGGGCTGCGGTTGCCCGCGACAGCGCAAAGACGACCGAGCTCGATCCGTTCGCTGTGGTGCCCATGCCAATGAGCGCCCTGTCAAATTCGGGAATGACAACCGTCAGGACAAAGAACAGGACGCCAACTGCCGCAAGCACGAGAAATGCCGGGTAGACGAGCGCTGATGTCAGGCGTTGCCTCAGCTCCCGCCCGCGTCGGCGGTCCTGTGCAATCACCTGAAGGGTCACGTCAAGATTGCCGGCAACCTCGGCGACCTCAACCATCTTGACGTAGGTCGGCGGGAATGCCGCCGGGTAGGCCGTGATCGCCTCGGCAAAACTGTGTCCCTTGGAGACAACTTCCCAAAGTGAACGCGTCATGCTCGCCAACGCATGGCG
This sequence comes from Hyphomicrobiales bacterium, assembly GCA_900466605.1. GTDB lineage: Bacteria > Pseudomonadota > Alphaproteobacteria > Rhizobiales > Rhizobiaceae > Rhizobium. The sequence goes on along the minus strand of UBMU01000034.1, from coordinate 1,349 downwards.
CTTCGTCGACTGATGGATGATTTGCAGCGCCCGATCGAGTGCCACGCTTGCAGAAATGAGCGCGGCGAGATCTTCGGTAAATGCTGTGACGTCGTCGAACGACGGAGCCGATTGGAATGACAGCCCAAGTCCGGTGCCAGTGCGCCTTACTTCCTCTATGTCAATTGGAAGCAAGGATCGACGCTCGAGCTCCGCGGCCATCAGCGCGCTGGAGTTTGCCTGCAAAACACCCTCGAGCATCTGCCCCGAGAGATCAACCGCTCGGTACCTGAAGTTCGGCATCGCACGTACATCGCCCCTGATGTGTCGAAAAAGGATGCAGTATCGATCTGTTCGAATTCTTTGACCTTAAATAACTGATGGCTAACTATACAAAAAATAGAGGTAAACCTCAATGATCTTACTATAAATAAAACAGGAAAAGCGTCATTTGTGTTTGAAAAATACTGAATGCGAATGAAGTTATTGCAATTAGTGTTTTGCTCTTAAAATGTTTAGGCGTATTATGGCGCTGTCATCACACATTGATGGCCTAATTACATTTGATTGGGGGCTGGTCGAATGTATATCTCTACAAATGCGTCTAGAATCCGCCAAAGAGAAGCGCAACTTGCTCGAGAAAATCGAGCCGAGATTGTGAGGGCACTCAATCAGGGGCAGGTGACCCGGCGAGAATTGCTCCGGTGGGGCATATTTACCGCCGGCGGCTACTTGGCCTGCAAGAACGGACTCAGTCCGTTTGCAAAGAGCGCCTATGCCGCTATTCCGACAGGAGCGCCGCGAACGCCGCTATTCGGCATTCAGAAATTCACACAGCCGTTGCATCGGCTGAACCACTTAAAGCCACTCCCGATAACCCGAACGGCGGAGGGAAATGCGGCCTTCCCGGCAGCCCTTGGCGAGCGGCCGGCCAAGCGCCTTTCCTACCATACGGATTTTTCCGCCAATCCCGGAAACGCCGAATTTATCAATCCATTGACTCACCACGGACCAATCGAAGGGCGGCCGCCCGGCGAGGTTTTTGCCCATCAGCGATGGGACGAGTTCTTCCCGAAGGTCGGCTACATCATGCGACTTGGCCAGATCACCCAGGCTGGGACGGGCGGCTATTTCCATGATGGTTTTCCGCGGCAGGCGCCAAACAGCTGCTGGACCTATGGAACAGGAAGGAGCGGAGGGTGCATTCTGCCGCCGTTTTTGATCAAAGGACGTTATGGCGAGCCGATCGTCACCAGAATTTACAATGATTTGCCAACCGACCCCGCCGCAAACAACGGCTTTGGGCGCAACGAAACGCAGCTGCATTTCCACAATGCCCATAACGGTGCTGAAAGCGATGGTGCCGCAAA
>UBMU01000010.1 GCA_900466605.1 Hyphomicrobiales bacterium | reverse complement strand
GGGGACGAGAATTTTCATGGGGTCCTTCCTTCAACTCTTTCGCCAAGAAAATGCGCGTTTTGGCGCTGCTCCGATTGTCGAATGGCGACATGGATACGCGTTTTTCCTCCAAACACAACGCTTCCATGACGCAGACAGGCAAATTGAGCCGTGAATATATTACGTTTACGTTCACGTCAATATTGGAGTTATTGCTTATCCCAGGGAAGGCGAGGGCGCAATTGCTGGCCGGGCGCCGCGACCATATTTGGGTTGGGCATGGGGCGGTCCCTGACGGCCCTCGGGGTGACGACTTCGCGATCGAAGAGGGGGACGCCGCGGCGTCGCATGAGAAGAACCAGCAGGCCGCCGGCAATGATGCCGCCGACATGCGCACCCCAGGAGATGCTGCCATCCGGTTCCAGCAGCAACATCACGAATTGCTGGCCGATCCAGAGAAGCAGCGGAACGAAGGCCGGTAGCGGCAAAGGCACGCGCATCAGCACCAGCACCCAGACCTTCACGCGCGGATGCAAGACGACGTAGGCCGTGACCACGCCTGAGATCGCGCCGGAGGCGCCCACAAGCGGCGCTTCCGATGTCGTGCCCACCAGGCCGTGGACGAGAGCCCCGGCGGCGGCGCAGAGCAGGTAGAAGACGAGGAAACGAAGGTGCCCCATCGCGTCCTCGACATTGTCGCCGAAGACCCAAAGGAAGAGCATGTTCGGTGCGAGGTGCCAGAAACCGGAATGCACGAAGGAATAGGTGATGTAGGTCAGCGGTTCCGGGGTGAAGGCCAGTGCCGGCTCCAGCGTCGCATAGTGAAAGGCAACCGCCGGGATGTAGCCGAGGCCGACGATCGTTGCCTGCGACGCCGATGGACTGGCGACGACACCGGTGAACAGCCATACCGCGACATTGAGCGCGATCAGCCCCATGGTGACCCACTGGACCTTGATGTGCTTCAGTGTATTGGCATCGTGCAGCGGTATGAACATGAAGCCTGCCCCTGGCGTTCGCGTCACGGAGCCTATCTGTTTTTTCCTGGAACCCAAAGTACATCCGCGTGGCCGCGGTCATTGGCGTGGCGGGCGGCGACGAAAAGGAAATCCGAAAGACGATTGACATATTTCAGTGCGGCGTCGCTAACGATCTCGCCATCGGTTCGGGCAAGCTCGACCATAAACCGCTCAGCGCGGCGTGCGATTGTGCGGGCAAGATGAAGGTGAGCCGCAGCCGAGTGCCCGCCCGGCAGCACAAAGGACTTCAAGGGCTGCAGGTCCGCGTTCAGCTCGTCGATGTCGTTTTCGATGCGCGCGACCTGGCTATCGACGATGCGTAGGGGCTCGTGTGCGGGTGGCTTGCCATCATCAGGTGTTGCAAGGTCTGCACCAAGGTCGAAGAGGTCGTTCTGGATCAGCATCAGCATGCGGTCCAAGACGGGCATGCCCTGCATATGAAGGCGCGAGACGCCGATGGCTGAGTTCGCCTCGTCGATGGTGCCGAAGGCCTCGACGCGCAGATCGTATTTCAGACGGCGCGGGCCGGAAACAAGCGCCGTCGTGCCGTCGTCGCCCGTCTTCGTGTAGATCTTGTTGAGCCTTACCATGGCTATCCCCCTCTCACTTCTGACTTAGCTAGGGCGGCCGCCACCGGTCAGCCAGAGCGTCAGCATGATGAGGATCACCGCGATCGTCTGCAGCAGGACGCGCAGCTGCATCAGCTTGTTGGAAAGATTCGGATCGCCGCCCTTCAACATGTTGAAGAGACCACGAATCAGGACCAGGGCGACGATGCCCATAACGATGATCGCGAGAATGTAGGTGACCGTGGACATGCTGGCTTTGGCTTTCTTGATCAGTCCACCCAGCGCATCAGGCGGTAGAAAAGGTCAGCAGGCAGCAGCCTCTTCAGCACCATACCCTGCTTTGCAGGCGTGGTTACGGGGTAATGTGGTTTCGGATTGTTCGAGTTCAATGCATGCTTCAGTACGGTATAAACAGCCTCCGGACCAAGCTTATGTCGATTGGGACGGCCTGATCCGTCAAGCCGTGCAAGCTGACGGCGGTAATCTGCCGCATGCACCGAATTCTTGACGTCGATATACTCGTTGATCTTTGCCAGCGCGTTTGCCGTGAAGCGGGAGGCGATCGGGCCCGGCTCGATCAGGCTCACATGAATGCCGCTACCCTGCAGCTCCATGCGAAGGCTGATGCTGAGACCTTCGAGAGCGAATTTGGAGGCGGTGTAGGCACCGCGGAACCGATACGGAACGATGCCGAGGATCGATGAGCACTGAATGATCCGGCCCTGGCCACGCTTGCGCATCAGAGGAACGATCTGGCGCGTCAACTCGTGCCAGCCGAAGACGTTCGTTTCGAATTGAGCGCGCAAAGCCTCGGTCGGAAGATCCTCGACGGCGCCTGGCTGTCCGTAGGCGCCGTTGTTGAACAGTGCATCGACGCGTCCGCCGGTCAGCGCCGTTACGTCGCGCACGAGATCCGAGATCGTGTCGGTGCGCGTGTAGTCCATGCGGAAGGCCTCGATGCCGTCGGCTTCCAGCGGCGCCAGATCATCGAATTTGCGGACGGTGGCAAAGACGCGCCAACCATCGGCTTTCAACGCGCGGGCACAGTGTGCGCCGATGCCGGAAGAGCATCCGGTCACGATGATGGTGCGCTGATCCGACATGGAATGATTCCTGTACAAAATGGGAGTGGTTTCCCATATTCGAACGGGCGATACAACGATGAAAGCCGGGAGACGGAATGCCGAAGATAATGCGCATCTTCTATGATGTGGTCTACGACGCTATCTGCCACCTTATAGAGGACGACGGTTTCGCGATGGCGAGCCATGTCGCACTGTCTACGCTTCTGGCGGTCTTTCCATTCCTTATTTTCGGCACAACACTTGCTACCTTTCTGGGGGCGGATCAATTCTCGGACCGGGCGATACATCTGATCTTCGATACCTGGCCGGAAGCGATCGCCAAGCCTTTGGTCGACCAGGTTATCGAGGTTCTGACGGTGCCGCGTGGCGGGCTGCTTACTGTTTCCGTTCTGGCTGCGGCCTACTTCGCGTCGAACGGAGTTGAGGCGCTGCGGATATCGCTTAACCGGGCCTATCGCGTCCAGGAGACGCGACCATGGTACATCACCCGCCTGGCAAGCCTTGGCTACGTTCTGATAGCCGTGGTCATCTTCGCAGCCGTCAGTGTGCTGCTGGTGGCCGTTCCACTCGCTCTTAATTACGCGCGCCTGTGGTTTCCGCTGTTTGCCGATACGCTCGAGGTGGTGTTCAGCTGGCGCGTCTATGGCACGCTGTTCATGCTGACCGTCGGCCTCTTCGTCGTTCACCTGTGGCTGCCGGCGGGGCGACGCCGTGTTTTTGACGTCGTGCCGGGTGTCCTTGTTACGCTGTTGCTATGGTTGGCGGGCGCCCTGATTTTCGCCTATTATCTGGCGACGTTCGCCAACTACACGGCGACCTATGCCGGTCTGGCATCGGTGATGATCGTTCTGATCTTTCTCTATATGGTCGGGGTCATTTTCATTATCGGCGCGGAAATCAATGCCGCCCTCCTGAAGTTTCGGGTGCGTGCGATCTTCAAGAACAATTTCCTGGGCGGTGGGCAAAACAAGACTTCAAAGCCCGACAAGGCAGCGAATGTCGGCCAGTGAAAGGCCGCCGTTGCGGAGCTCGGCAAGCCCCGTGTCGCCTTGGCTCTTGGAAAGCTTGCGGCCGTCCTTATCGGTTACCAGACGATGATGGTGGTAAGTCGGTGCCGATAGGTCAAGCAGGGCCTGCAGCAAGCGATGCACCGAGGTCGAGTGAAAGAGATCGAGGCCGCGGACCACATGGGTGATACCCTGAAGCGCGTCGTCGAGAACGACAGACAGGTGGTAACTCGACGGTGCATCGGACCGCGACAGCACGACATCTCCCCAGGCGCCGGGATTTGCGGCGATGCGACCACGGTCGCCATCCCCGGTTTCCTCCCAAGAAAGGGCCTCGCCCACTGCCTCCAGGGCCTTGCCCATGTCGAGCCGCCACGCGTGTTTCATGCCCGAAGCGAGCAGATGCTGCCGGTCGAAATGCGAGCGCTCGCGATCATTCGGAGGGTAGAGCGGAGAACCGTCGGGATCTCGCGGCCAGAGAATGCCATTCGCTTCGGCGGCGGCAACCCACGTCTTGATCTCACCCCGCGTCATGAACGATGGGTAGGCGAGACCTCGGGCTATCAAGCTGTCAAGTGCTGCCTGGTACGCCTCGAAATGCTCTGATTGCCGCCGCACCGGCCGTTCCCAGTCCATGGAGAGCCATTCGAGGTCGGCATAGATGCCTGCCTCGAATTCGGGTGTACAGCGCGTCAGGTCGATGTCTTCTATGCGCAGGAGGAGGCGTCCTCCTGCCGATACCGCCATGTCCTGGTTCAAAAGGGCAGAGAGTGCGTGGCCAAGGTGGAGCGGGCCATTCGGGCTCGGCGCAAAACGAAAGACAGGCTTTTGACGGGGAATCGCGGTCATGCTTTCTTCTGCCACGAATTCGATGGGATCGCGAGGAAGCGTGTTGATCATTCGCAGCGATGATGATGTGAGGGAGGGGTTGCAGAACCTGTTGCGCCTAGACCCGCGACTTGCTGCCATTGCGGCCGAGGTCGGGCCGCTTCCCTTGCGATTGCGCGAGCCGGGTTTCGGGGGTCTCGCTCATATCATCGTCTCGCAAATGGTGTCGCGCGCCAGCGCGGAAGCGATCTGGAGGCGGATGCAGCCGGCCGAAGGCGTGCTGACCGCGGACAACTATGTGCTTCTCCATCCCGAGGCCTGGCGGCAGTTCGGCCTGTCGCGCGCCAAGGCCGATACGCTCTCGCACATTGCCGAGGCTGTTGCGTCAGGTCGCCTCGATCTTCTCGCGCTCTCTGCTTTGCCGCCTGACAAAGCGTTGGCCGAGCTGACGGCTCTCAAGGGCATCGGTCCCTGGACCGCCGAGGTCTATCTGATGTTCTGCGGTGGTCACGCGGACGTCTTCCCTTCCGGCGACGTTGCACTGCAAAACGCAGTGGCTGCGGCATTCGGTCTCGGTGCCCGCCCGCCGGCCCGCGAACTTTCGTCTTTGGCCACCGTATGGTCGCCGTGGCGGTCCGTCGCGGCAAGGCTTTTCTGGGCATATTACGCCGTCAAGCTCGGACGCGGCCTGTTGCCGATCGACTGAGCGACGATAGTTTGAACAGCGGGGTTGGCGATTGAATTTATTGGACTTCACAATGCCGTCACAACCGGCCTAATATAAGAGGGCAGATGCCGAATCGATCAGGAGAGTCCCTTGACGATTGCAGTCTCCCCACAGGCCCTGCCAGCGCTCGTCCTGAACGCTGACTACAGGCCCCTGAGTTACTACCCCTTGTCGCTTTGGTCCTGGCAGGACGCGATCAAGGCGGTATTTCTCGACCGTGTGAATATCATTGCAGAATACGAGCACTCGGTTTCGTCTCCGAGCTTTTCGATGCGGCTTCCGAGCGTCGTCTGCCTAAAGACTTACGTGCAGCCTTCCCGCAATCCCGCCTTTACGCGTTTCAACGTGTTCCTGCGAGACAAGTTCGAATGCCAGTATTGCGGCGAGCACGACGATCTGACCTTCGACCATGTCATCCCGCGGGCGCATGGTGGCGAAACCACGTGGCAAAACGTTGTTGCGGCATGCTCACCCTGCAATTTGAGAAAAGGCAGCAAGCTGCCGAAGCAGGCCGGCATGTTTCCGCATCAGAAGCCGTATCAGCCAACGGTACAGGACCTGCACAACAACGGCCGGCTTTTCCCGCCGAACTACCTGCATGATAGCTGGCTCGACTATCTCTATTGGGATAGCGAACTGCAGCCCTGATTGGTCTTTCCGTCAGTCAGTCTTAAGCGGTCCTGCGAACGCCGATGAAGGCGAAGGCAGCAAGGATCACGCTTGCGATCACGTTCCATCCCGCGAAGGACAGGCCGAGGACGCGCAGGGCGGCATCTGTGCAGGACGGTCCTTTGATACTGTTCAGCTCGCCCAACAGGTCGCCGGCGTTCTGCGTCATGCTGCCTGCCGTCGTGGAGCAGGTTGCCGGACCTTGCCAGAACTGCCACTCGACACCGGCATGATAGACGCCCATGCCTGCGCCGACGATCATCAGAATGCCGGCGGCGAGCAGGAATGAACGACCGATCCAGCTGGGAAGGCCGATTGCCGAGGAAATTGCGCCGAGAACTGCGATCGGAATCCCGTAGTAGTAAGGCTGGCGCTGCAGCAGGCAGAGCGCGCACGGAATATACCCACCAAGATACTGGAAGCCGAGCGCGGTTCCGACGACGACCGCCATGCCGAGTGCGAGCGCAAGCGCGTAGCCGACGACCGGGCGAGCAAAGGAAAACGAGGCAGGCATGTGGGGACTCCGCGCAAATAGCTCAGTGGGCAAGTAGTTTATAAGCAATCCCCAGGGCAATGGCGACGGCGGCAACGATGCCCGCAACCTGCCCAAGGCGCTTTTCGATGAAATGGCGGATCGGTTCGCCGTAACGGCGCAGCAGCCATGCGAGAAAGAAGAAGCGTGCGCCGCGTGCCACTATTGCGGAGATGACGAAAAAGCCGAGATTCATGTGAATGACGCCGGCGAGGATCGTCACGATCTTTATCGGGGGCAGATGCGCCAGGCCCGAGGTGACGAGCAACAGCAGCAGGATTTCCCACTCATCGTGGATGTAGACCCTGAGCTGCTCGAAGGCGTCGAGCTTTCCATAGAATTCCAGAACCGGACGCGCAATCGCGTCGTAGGCGTAGTAGCCGAGCGCCCAACCAGCGATGCCACCGAGCACCGAGGCGACGGTCGCGACCAGCGCGTAACGATAGGCACGTTCCGGCTTTGCGAGCGCCATCGGCAGGTAGAGAACGTCGGCGGGAACCAGGAAAATAGAGCTTTCGACGAAGGCGATAACGGCGAGCCAGACTTCGGCCGATTTCCGGCCTGCGAGAGACATGGTCCAGTCGTAGAGTCTGCGGAGCATTCCAATCCTTTCGCTTCGAGCGCATGAGCTTTATGGGGCGTCGGCGCGGCTGTAAATGGTTGGTGTGGCCTTCGTAGGGTGACGTTTCGAAAAAATCTTCGTGATCGAATCGAGACGCTGAGCTCAGGAGTCGATGGTGGAGGGCTCATCGCGCTTTTGGCGCATGACGTTCATCTCGGTGCGTTCGCGGGCCATTTCGGTGACAGCCTGGCGCAGAATGGGATGCTTGGCGGCAAACATATTGAAGTCGCGCCTTTCCAGCACGAAGAACTGGCAGAAATCGACGGCCACGACATCCGCCGTGCGGCGTCCGCCGCTGAGGAGTGCCATTTCGCCAAAGAACGCGCCGGGTTCCAGCGGGATCGGTCCACCCGGAAGCTGCACTTCGACTGCGCCTGAAGACAGGAAATAGAGGCCATCGCCCCGGTCGCCCTTGCGGATCACGCGCTCGCCGGGCAGCGCCGATTTCGGACGAAAGAGTAGCAGCAACTCCTCCTGTGAATCCTCGTCGACTTTGGCAAACAGGGGGAAGGTTTCGATCAGCTCCTGCATTTCGAGCTGATGCTGGTGCTCGCGGGCTTCGTTGCTTGCACGAATCTTTTCAAGTTCGCGGCCAAGTGCCTCTTGCCGGCGGCGCCCGAAGTGGTTGCTGACGCCCGGCCACTTGGCGTGCACGCGGATGTGCAACATTTCGGCACCGGCACAGACGAGCGGATTGAGAATGATCGAGATGATCGCGGAAGCGAGGATGATGTCCTGTCCGTCAGTTGGCAGCAATCCAAGCGTAACGCCCAGACTGGCGAGAATGAACGAGAATTCGCCGATCTGCGCCAGTCCGCCGGAAACAGTCAGCGCCATTCCGATCGGATAGCGCAGCAAGACCACGATGAGAAAAGAGATGATGGTCTTGCCGACGATGATCAACGCCAGCGCACTGATCACAGCCATCGGCTGGCGTACCAGAATCGAAGGGTCAAACAGCATGCCGACGGACACGAAGAACAGCACTGAAAAGGCATTCTGAAGCGGTAGCGAATCGGCAGCGGCCCGATGGCTGAGGTTGGATTCGCTCATGACCACGCCGGCGAAGAAGGCGCCCAGCGCAAACGAGACCCCAAAGATCTCCGCGGAGCCGAACGCGATGCCCAGAGCTATGGCGAGAACTGTCAGCGTGAAGAGTTCGCGAGAACCGGTCCTGGCAACCAGCGTCAGGAGCCAGGGAACGATTTTCGGCCCGAGAAAGATCGCCATGACCGCAAAAGCACCGACTTTCAACAGCGTCAGTGCAATCGTCAGCGGCAGCGGTAGCCCAGCGCCGTGCGTGAGGCCGCTTGTGGCACTGCCCCCAAGCAATTCAGCGACGGCAGGCAGAAGCACCAATGCCAAAACCATCGCAAGGTCTTCGACGATCAGCCAGCCGACGGCCACGCGACCGCTCGCAGAGTTGAGCAGATTTCGCTCCTCGAGAGCTTTCAACAGCACAACGGTACTCGCGACCGACAGGCTAAGACCAAGGACTATCCCCGCGCCCAGGCTCCAGCCCCACCAGCTGGCAAGGCCGACGCCAAGCAGGGTAACAATGACGATCCGCGCGATCGCTCCCGGGACGGCGATCCCGCGCACGGCCAGCAGATCGGCGGTGGAAAAATGCAGCCCAACGCCGAACATCAGGAGGATTACGCCCATCTCCGCCAATTGACTGGCAAGCGCGGCATCGGCGACAAATCCGGGCGTCATCGGCCCCATGGCGATACCAGCGATCAAATATCCGACAAGGGGCGGCAAACGCAGCCGATCGGCGACATAACCAAATATCGCCGCGCAGACGAAACTGACGGCAACTGTAGCAATAAGCGATACTTCCTGATGCACGCGTGCGTCTTCCCTCTTGGCGGGCGCAGTTTGGCCGAAACGATCGAGAAATTAAACAGTTGATTTGCAATGTGCGACCGATTGGCCGGTGGCACCCGATTGCGGCAGCAATACTGGGAGCGACCACGCGCGGAGGCGTGGCGAGGAGGCAACACCCGCTTTGGGAACGATGCTGGCAAGTCCCTGAAATGGAGGGTGAACCGCTATACAGTCCATCAGAAGAACTGCATGTTCCCGGATCCGTTCAAAGCGAGCGCATGTGGGGCGAATTGACTGATAATATTTCCGACGGCTCATATGTTTCTGTCCGGCGTGCCGCGCGAACAAACGCATTCCTGCCCATCGCTCTGCTGGTAACGTACTTCGCCGCGAGCTTCATTCTCAGGCTCTTGCGTGGCGGGGATCTGGGGTCCGATGAGGCAGAGCAGATCAGGCTCGCACACACCCTGCAGCTGGGCTACGGCGACCAGCCACCACTCTACAACTGGATGTTCTACTGTCTTAGCAAGGCCTTCGGCGTGTCGATCGACACGCTCGCATTCTTGAAGAATGCCACGCTGCTGGCAAGTTGCGTCTTTCTGGGGCTGTCGGCCCGCAAAGTCGTGGGAGGCCGAGATACCGCCTGGATTGCCGTCCTCTGTCTGCTGAGCCTGCCTGCGGTTTTTCTGCTCGCGCAGCGCGATCTAACCCACAGCATTGGCGCCTTCGCCGCTGTGGCATTCTTCCTGGACGTGCTGGCGCTGACGGCGGAACGGCCGTCGGCGGAGAATTATGGGCTTCTAGGAGCGGCTGCAGGCATAGGATTCCTTGCAAAGTACAACTTTGCGATCATTCCGGTCGCGGCGGTCGTGGCGCTGCTGCTCGAGCCGGGGATGCGGCGCTTGGTCCTGAACTGGCGGCTGATGGTAACCAACGCTGTTGGCCTCGCCGTCGCAGGGCCGCATGTCTACTGGGTCGTGACCCATCTCGATAAGGCAACAGGCGACACGCTGACGAAAATGCGGGGAGTCGCGAGCCACGAGGCTTTCAGCCAGCTGATGGCCGCCTGCCAGTTGGTGGAATCGATCGTCAAATGCTCCGCTCTGACGCTCGCTATCTTCGCTGTCGTTTATCGCGCTCACCTCCGGACCATCTTCGCTGCGAGCAGCGAATGGACGCGGGTTATCGGCCGGATGATCGTCATCAGCATGATTCTGGTCTTTGCGCTGATGATCGCTGTCGATGCGACGTTGATGCGTCCGAAGTGGATCTCGATCTATTTCGTTGCGTTTCCGCTCTATCTGGCGTTCAAGGTCGATGCGGCGGGTGTTCAAGTTCCCGGTGCAATCATGAAGCTGACGGCGCTCGTCGGGGCCGTGATTTTTGTCTCGCTTGGGCTCGTTTTCGCCGGGAGTTTCCACTGAAGCACGCTGCGAGCCGTCCGAAACACGGGGGCGGCTGGTGCGGTGATGCTTTGGATTTTCTGTCGGTGGTGCCCCATGCCGGGGTCGAACCAGCACTTCTTTCGAAACTCGATTTTGAGTCGAGCGCGTCTACCAATTCCGCCAATGGGGCAACGGATACCGACGAGGCGGCTGTCTAGCATGCGTTCGCCCGCGCGCGCAAGACGGCGGGCGAAGTTCTCGGCTTGATTTATTGGAGTTTCCGGCCTGCAAACTGCGGCCGGGAACGCGTCAATGGGCGGAAGCAGCGGCAGGCTGATGGAGGCCGGACTTTTTCAGCGTGATTGCGAGGACCGATGCAAGCAAGCAGAAAGCGCCGGCAATAAAGAAGGCGGGCAAGTAGCTCTCCAGTTCTGTGCGCGACCAGCCAGCGCCGTAGGCAGCGGTTGCGGCTCCCAACTGATGGCCGGCGAACACCCAACCGAAGACCATGCCGGCCTTCTCGCGGCCGAAGCGATCGGCGGCGATCTTGACCGTGGGCGGCACGGTGGCGATCCAGTCGAGGCCATAGAAGACAGCAAAGATCGACAGGCCGTAGAAGCTGAAATCGCTGAAGGGCAGGAAGAGCAGCGAGAGGCCACGCAAGCCGTAGTACCAGAACAACAGCCAGCGATTGTCGAAGCGATCCGACAGCCAGCCGGAGCCGATCGTGCCGAAGAAATCAAAGATGCCCATCACGGCGAGAACGCTGGCTGCAGCCACGGGCATGATTCCGAAGTCGCCGCAAAGCGTGACGAAATGAGTCTGGATAAGACCGTTGGTGCTGAGACCACAGATGAAGAACGTGGCGAAGAGAATCCAGAACGTCGAGGTGCCGGAGATTTCCTTCAGCACAGTGATTGGCGTTACCAGCATCGCCAGTAGGCCGCCTCGTGCCGGTGGCGGCGGCGTGATTTGGTCTTCGCCGTAGGCCGGGAGATTGAGGTCGGAGGGGCGGTCGCGCATGAAGGCCAGCACCATGAGTGCGGCAAACATGATCATGCCGCATACCAAAAAGACCGTTGCGCGCCAGCCGTAGCGCTCCGTCAGTTCGGCCATCAGCGGCAGGAAAACCAGCTGCCCGGTTGCCGAACTCGCCGACAGCATACCGACCACGAGGCCGCGATGCTTGGTGAACCATCGGGCCGATACGGTTGCGGCAAGCACCATTGCGGTCAATCCGGTGCCGAAGCCGACGACGACGCCCCAGAGCAAAAGCAGTTGCCAGAGCTCGCTCATGAAGAGAGAACCGACGAAACCGCTGCCGATGAGGGCCATTGCGAAGACGATGACCTTGCGAACGCCGAAGTAATTCATGAAGGCAGCCGAGAAGGGCCCCATAAGTCCGAAGAGAATCAGCCGGACGGCGAGCGCCGACGATATCTGCGAGGTTTCCCAGCCAAACTCGTCCTGAAGTGGCTTGATGAGGACGCCGGGGGCGCCCATGGCGCCGGCCGTAACCAGCATGGTCAGAAAGGTTGCGGCGACGACCACCCATCCATAGTGGATGTTGCGTCGCGCCAGGGATGAGGCAAGTGCAGTCGATACCATGGAAGTGTTCCGTCTGGGGTTGTCGGAGACAATGAAGGATTTAGATGATGGTCATCATATTTGTTGCGTATTGATGATGGACGTCATATAAATTGTCAAGCTGCTAATTGCGGAGAAGCGAATGCGGGTCAGCCGAGAGAAATTTGCCGAGAATCGCGAGAAGATCCTGCAGGTCGCAGGCGTGCTGTTTCGCGAAAAGGGATTCGACGGTATCGGTGTCGCCGACATCATGAAGGCAGCCGGAATGACGCATGGCGGCTTTTACGGGCATTTCGAATCGAAGGAAGAGCTGGCACTCGAGGTGAGCCGGGCGCTGATCGAGAAGGTAAAGATCCGCTGGAACGAGATTGTCGCTTCGGCGCCTGAGCGCCCGCTCGACGCGCTGCTTAATCACTATCTGTCGCGTTGCAGCGTCGACGATCCAGGCGGCAGCTGTGTCTTTGCCTCGCTTGCCCAGGAGGTTAGCCGCAGTCGTGGGGCAGTGCGCGAGACCTTCAACGATGGACTTTCAATGCTCGTCGATATTCTTTCGGAGATCGTGCCCGGCAAGACGCGTGAGGAGCGGCGCGAGAAGGGATTTGCGACACTTTCAGCGATGATGGGCGCGGTTATCTTGGCGCGCGCAGTCGAAAGTCGCGAGCTCTCCGACAGCTTTCTCTATACGACGCGCGACGCACTTTCCCTTGCCAGCAGGGCCGACGCCTAGCCTCGACGTGCGATCAAGCCACCGATCTCCACCACCTCCGAGAACGTCCCCTCTGGCGAGAGCTTCAGGAGCGTCGCGCGAAGCTCAACCTCGAAGGCCGCCGTCCTTTCACCAAGTGCCTGTGGCGATGTCACCGAGGTCGAGAAGGCACGGCCGACGATCTCGTCGAGACCGAGCTTGCGCTCCCTGATGACCGAAACCCGTTCAAGAACGTTAAAGTGGGAGTGAAGCAGGACGCTTTCGTGTTCGACCCAATCCGGCCCTTTCCGTCGTTCACGATCGGCATTGCGTTCCGGCGCATAGGTTTCGGCGAGCGTGTTTACGGCCTGCTGCCAGTCTGGCGTTGAAGAGATATGCCGGTCGCCGAACAGAACGACGCAGCCGCCCGGCAAGGTGATCTTATCGAGCGCTTTCAGTGTTGCCGGGCGGTCCATCCAATGGAACGAGCGCCCCATGACAGTGAGCTTGAGCGGCGCGAACCGTGGCCCGAGATCGTATGACGAGCCTTTGACGAAGCTTACCTTTGCACCGGCGGAGGCTGCGTCTGAGGCCGCAGCCTCCAGCATTTCCGGCTCGGGATCGAGCCCTGTGACATCGGCGCCGGCCAGTCGCGCAAAGGCGATGCCGAGTTGCCCCGGTCCACAGCCGAGATCAAGCACGCGCTCACCGGCCGCAAGACCCGTGCGTTCGGCGACGCGCTCGATCAGTTCGTCGGGATAGGACACGCGATAGCGCGTGTAATAGGCGGCCGTGGACTGAAAGCGGCGTGCCTCGAAGGGGATGGTCGTCATGCTGTAATCCTTGAAGAAAGGTGCGCGCATTGAAGTTTGCCGGCCGCGCGGCCCACTCCGCGGAGCCGGCTATCCTTCAAACTGTTGCTCTACTTGAAGCCCTCGACCCGGTGGGGAACGTAGGGTTCCTCAAGGGCCGCGACGTCTTCCGGGGTCAGCTTGACCGCAAGGGCCGCAACCGCATCTGTCAGGTGGTTGGCCTTCGACGCACCAATAATCGGTGCCGTCACTTCGCTCTTCTGGAGAATCCATGCGGTGGCGATCTGGGCGCGCGAGGCTCCATATTTTCCAGCCAGCTTGCCGACCGTGCCGATGATGGCGCGGTCGGCGTTTTCCGCCTGCTTGTAGAGCGTTTTGCCAAATTCGTCGGTTTCGCTGCGCGCCGTCTTTTCATCCCAGTCACGCGTCAGGCGACCGCGGGCGAGCGGGCTCCAGGGGATCACGGCGATCTTCTGATCCTGGCAGAAGGGCAGCATTTCACGCTCCTCCTCGCGATAGAGCAGATTGAGATGGTCCTGCATGCTGACGAAGGGCGTCCAGCCGTTTTCTCTCGAGGTGTAGAGCATCTTGGCGAATTGCCAGGCATACATGGAGGATGCGCCGATATAGCGCGCCTTGCCTGCCTTCACGACGTCATGCAGCGCTTCCAGCGTTTCCTCGATCGGCGTGGTGTAGTCGAACCGGTGGATCTGGTAGAGGTCGACATAGTCCGTGCCGAGACGGCGCAGGCTGTTGTCGATCTCGTCGAAGATTGCCTTGCGCGAGAGGCCGGCGCCGTTCGGCCCCGGGCGCATACGGTTGAAGACCTTGGTTGCGAGCACGATGTCGTCCCGCTTCGAGAAATCCTTGATCGCGCGCCCGACGATCTCCTCCGAGGAACCATCCGAATAGGTGTTGGCGGTGTCGAGAAAGTTTATGCCGAGATCCAGCGCCTGCCTGATCAGTGCACGGCTTTCTTCTTCGCCTAGCGTCCAGCTGTGATTGCCACGGTCGGGCTCGCCGAAGGTCATGCAGCCCAGGCAGATCTTAGACACCTCCAAGCCAGTGCCACCGAATTTGACGTAGTCCATGAAATTGCTCCAAACATCGAAACGCTACCCCGCGCGCCCTTTGAACTAGTGCGGCGAACACGAAAGTGTCTTTCACTCACACAAAAGTTTTGTGACCGAGCCGGGCGCCTCCGCGGCTGCCGCGCTTGCCTATCTGGACCTCCGGGTGTTAGCTGCTGCAGCATTTGACTGGATTGCCGCCGATGAGACTGCCGCAGCGCGATCGCTACGAAGACCTTTACCGCGATTTTGCGTGGGAAATACCTGCGGATTTCAACATCGGCCGGGCGGTAAGCGACGACTGGGCCGATCGGACGCCGGAGCGCGTTTGCCTGGAGCATTTCAGTCCCGACGGCAATCACCTTTCCATGACCTGCCGCGAACTGGCCGATCGGTCGTCGTCGCTCGCCAACGCCCTTGTATCGATGGGTTTGAAAAGAGGCGATCGCGTTGCGCTTCTTCTGCCGCAATCCTTCGAAACCGTCATTGCGCATGTCGCGATCTACAAGATGGGCGCGATCGCACTGCCGCTGGCCTTGCTCTTCGGCGTCGAGGCGCTGGAATACCGGCTGCGCACGGCGGGCGCTTCCGCCGTCATCACCAATAGATTCGGCCTTGACCGCATCAGCCATATTCGCGAACGACTGCCCGACCTCGCCGAAGTGATCTGTGTTGATGGCGATCGGCACGGGGTGCGATCTTTTGCTGCATTGGTGGAAAGCCATCCGCCGGTTTTCGAGGTCGCGAAGACAACGCCCCGCGATCCGGCCCTGATGATCTTCACTTCGGGAACGACCGGTCCGCCCAAGGGAGCGCTTCACGGTCACCGGGTACTGGCGGGGCACATACCTGGGATGCAATTCGCTCATGAAGGCTTTCCGCTGCCCGGAGACAAGGCGTGGACGCCATCAGATTGGGCCTGGGCCGGCGGTTTGCTGAATGCGCTGCTGCCGAGCCTGCTGCTCGGCGTCCCCGTCGTCTCGTCGCCAGCGCAGAAATTTGATGCAGACATGGCTTATCGCATCATGGCCGAAATGAAGGTGCGCAACGGCTTCATACCGCCGACGGCACTTCGGCTGTTGAAATCGGTGCCCGATCCGCGTTCGAAGTATGACCTCGTGCTGCGCACGATCGGCTCGGCGGGTGAGTCTCTGGGTGCAGAAACGCTTGAATGGGCCAAACGGACACTCGGGATTGCCGTCAACGAGTTCTATGGGCAGACGGAGTGTAATTTCGTACTGTCGTCGAGCGCTGCGCTCGGTATCAGCCGTCCAGGTGCAATCGGCCGGCCGGTGCCTGGGCATCGTGTGGCGATTGTCGGCGAGTCCGGCGAAGAGCTTCCGGTCGGCGACGCCGGGCAGATCGCCATCCAGCGGCCGGATCCGGTGATGTTCCTCGGCTATTGGAACGATACTGGGGCAACCGAGCGGAAGTTCGTCGGTGACTGGCTTCTGACGGGCGACATTGGGCGTCAGGATACGGAGGGTTACGTGACCTTCCTCGGGCGTGACGACGATGTCATTACGTCCTCGGGCTATCGGATCGGCCCGGCGGAAATCGAGGACTGTCTGATCGGACATCCGGCCGTGCAGTTGGCTGCCGCCGTTGGCAAGCCTGATCCTGTCCGCACCGAGATCGTCAAGGCCTATGTCGTTCTGGCGCCCGGCTTCGAGCCAGGCGAAAAATTGGCGTCGGAGATCAGCGATTGGGTGAAAATGCGGCTCTCGATGCACGAATATCCACGCGAAGTGGAGTTTGTTCCGGAGCTGCCGCTGACGACGACAGGCAAGGTGATCCGCCGCCTGCTGAGAGAGCGAGCTAGCGCCGGCTAAGACGGTTGACGTGACCGCAGCTCATTGAGGAGACTTGCCGCGTCGGGCGAGCGACATGATCTTTTGTCGCAGCTTCTTCGCGACGCTGCGTGTGCTGCTGTACATATGAAGCTGGACGGCGACTTGGCGCACGTCGCGGTCGCCGTTCTGGCTAAGCCCGATGACCATTGTTCCCATGTCTTCCCGCTCTTGCCAGAACCGATCCATGATCGGGTGGTTGGGAATGGCGCAGGAGTCGGAGCGCATGATGTTGGCGTCGTCGAGGTGCCATTCCGTCAACTCGCCCATTAGCAGCTTACCCGGCGAATAGCGGGAATAGGCTTCGTCATAGGCTGTCTTCCACGTATAGGCCTCGCCACCCATCATCAGAACCACGGTGGCGGCGATGGCCTTGCCGTTGAAGTCGATCGTATGGATACGCACGGCGTCGACGGCGGCGAGATTGGAAACCGCCTCGCGAGCAAACGCGGTGTGATAGCGGTCGGTCACGAGCGCGCTGCGCTTCTTGCCTTTCCAGCCGCCGGCCTCCAGCGCAAGGAACTCCTCGAAGCGCATGTGGACGTCGCGCGGCTGACGGGCGACGCTGTAGACTACCGTGCCCTGTTCCTCGAGGAGACGCCATTGCCTGCGCATTTCGCGCATATGCGAGGAGGAGACCGAGTTGCGCAAATATGCGACGGCATCCTCTTCGCTCTGCAACATGGCGCGTTGATAGGGATTGGTGATGGTGATCGGCAGGTTGCGGCTAATGGCGACTGCCCTTGCCATACGGGCAAAGATGCCGTTCAGCCTGACATCCGGCAGCACGAGGATCTGCGGTAGGCGCAGGTCGCGATGCGTCAGGCCGTCATAGAGGTTGTCGAGCGTCTCGCCTGCGTCCTCGGCATCGATCAACGGAGTGCCGAGCGGCGCGAAGCTGTTCGACCAGACGCGTACGATCGATGGCCCGACGGCGAAGCCGGGCTTTTCGACGGAGAACGGCATGAGGAAGCGCATGCGGCTTCGTGTGTCGCTCTGATCGCGCAACAGGGCGAAATTCACCTCTCTGTCGTCGAGCCGCGGCATGGCGGGTGCGAGAAAGCGGCCGGTGAAGAAGACATTGGGCTCCATTGCGCGGTTGGACAGGAAATCCAACTCTTCCTGCAGTTCGTAGCCCAGCTTGCCGGAATAGAGGCACAGTTCGCGACCCGCGCGGCCGACTTCAACGCGCGCATCCGCCTGTGGTGTGTCGAAATCGAGCGCCGCAAGCTCGTGAACCATGCGGTTCGTCGTGACGTCGGTCGTTTCGGTAGCTGGAGGATTGCGCACCATTGTATCAAGCTTCCATGTCTGTCTTGGCCGCGGGAGGCGTGGCAAATGCGAAAAGCGCGATGCCAAGTGCGCGCCGGACGGCAAAATGCAAGAGGACGGCTTCCACGCCCATGGCTGAGGCCGTGGCGATCGCCGCACCCTCGATGCCAAGTCTGGGGATGAGGAGCAAGTTGAGGCTAACATTCGCTGCGAGTGCTCCGGCGTAGAGCAGAACACACATGTTCTGCTTGCCTGCCATCATCAGCAGCGTTTCCGCCGGTCCTACCAGCGCCTTTGCAAGAATGCCGGCCAGCAGGATCGCCATCACGACATAGCCGGCGGTGAACGCGCCGCCAAAGAGGGAGAGCAGCAAGTGACCGGCGGCGACAACGGCAAGGCCGATGGCGAGCGCGGGCCAGAAGGTCCATCTGGCAGCGTCGATCGCAGCAACGGCGAGTTGCTGGCGTGTTCCTTCTGCGATCAGGCTTGAGAAGCGCGGACCGGATGCCGCCTTCACCGAGAAATTGATGAAGTGGACCAGCGCCATCGTCTTGGCTGCGGCGAAGTAGATCGCGACGTCGTGCGGTTCGAGGAAGATGCCGACCACGACCACATCCGAGTTGGTCAGGAGGAAGCCGACGCCCTCGATGAGGAAGATCGGAAAGGCGACGCCGAGCCAACCGAGAAAATCGACCTCGCGCGGACCTTCCTGGTAGTGACGGCGCAATCGCAGAAGAGTTGCGACATATTGCCCAACGGCAGTGACATAGGTGGCCGCGAGCGCCGCCTGCATCGCCGTCACGGCCGTATGTGGCGCGCCGAAGCCGATCGCTGCCAGCATGAAGAGAATGATGAGAACAGGCCGGACGATGTAGGCGGGGCTCAACGCCATGACGGGCCAGTGGTTGGCGCGCGAGGTGCCTTCCAGAATATCGCCGAGGGCGATCATCGGCATGGCGATTAGCCCGAGGAAGATCGGTACGAGGTAATAGCTCTCGATTCGGTCGCGGAAGACATGCAGGGCGATCATGCCTATGGCGAGAGCGGCAGTGCCTGAAACCAATCCGAAGATGCGGGCGGTGCCGGTCAATCCGCGGATCTTCTCGAGCGCGCCTGCCGCCTTGTACTGCGGCAGGAAGCGGACGATGGCGGTGTGGAAGCCGAGGCAGGAGAGATCGCCGAAGAGGACGATCAGCACCCATACGAAGACGAAGATCCCATACTCGTATTCGCCCATCAGGCGCGCGAGAACGATCTGCGACAGAAAGGCGAGGGCAGCGCTGACAATACGGATCGAGAAGGCGGTCAATGCCATACGCTGGGCAGCGGCCTTTTCGCCCCGCGCCGTCAAGACGGTGGTGAGCGAACGCAGCATACGACGACCCGCCGGGCGCAGACCCGCAGGCAGCATCTTTTCCGCCGTCTCAATGACCGCCATCACAACACGCAAAACTCTTCAGGCAAATCCTAGCGGAAGTCTTGGCAGAACAGCGTTAAGAAACGGTTGTAGCAACGAACGGGTGCTTAACGCGAAGCGCGCTTTCCACAAAAGAAAATGCCGCCCAAAGGCGGCATTTTCAGAACATTGGCTCTTGTCACTCTCAAGCCTGCGCGAACGCGCCGTGGCAGTGTTTGAACTTCTTGCCGGAGCCGCAGGGGCAGGCCTCGTTGCGGCCGACATGGCCCCAGGTCGATGGGTCGGCAGGGTTACGGTTTTCCGGAGCGACAGCCACTTCGGAGGCCAAATACGCCGGCGCGAAATCGTCTTCACCGGTATCCGGATCGATATGGTGCGCCTGCATAAACGGCGGTTCCGGCTCTGCCGGCGCCTGCTGCACGAGTTCGACGCGCATCAACTGCGCGGTCACTGCCTCGCGAAGATTGTTGAGGAGCGAGGTGAAGAGTTCGAACGCCTCCGACTTGTATTCCTGCAGCGGATCACGCTGGGCATAGCCACGGAAACCGACGACGGAGCGCAGATGGTCGAGATTGACGATGTGCTCGCGCCACAAGGCATCGAGCGTCTGCATCACAATCGAGCGTTCGACATAATGCATGATATCGGGACCGAAGCGCTCGGCCTTCTCGGTGACGGCCGCATTCGACGCTTCCGTCAGGCGTTCGCGAATGTTGTCCTCGCCGATGCCTTCTTCCTTGACCCAGTCTTCGATCGGCAGATCGAGATTGAGGAGAGCGGCGGTCCGTTCCTTCAGGCCGACAGCGTTCCACTGCTCGGCATAGGCGCGCTCCGGAATGTGCTTCTCAACCAGGTCTTCAATAACCTCACGGCGCATGTCGGAGACGGTTTCGGAGATGTTCGGCGATTCCATCAGCTCGAGGCGCTGTTCGAAGATCACCTTGCGCTGATCGTTCAGAACGTCGTCATACTTCAGGAGGTTCTTGCGGATATCGAAGTTGCGGGCTTCGACTTTCTTCTGCGCACGCTCAAGAGCCTTGTTGATCCAGGGATGGACGATCGCTTCGCCTTCCTTGAGACCGAGCTTCGTGAGCATCGAGTCCATGCGGTCGGAGCCGAAGATGCGCATCAGGTCATCCTGAAGCGAAAGGTAGAACTTCGAGCGGCCCGGGTCACCCTGACGGCCGGAACGACCGCGCAGCTGGTTGTCGATACGGCGGCTCTCGTGGCGCTCCGTGGCGATGACGTAAAGGCCACCAGCCGCAAGCGCCTTCTGCTTGAGTTCCTTGATTTCCTCGACGATCGCCGCAATGCGGGCGTCACGCTCGGGACCGGGCTCGACTTCGCCAAGCTCGCGCTCGACGCGCATTTCGAGGTTGCCGCCGAGCTGAATGTCGGTACCGCGGCCCGCCATGTTGGTGGCGATCGTCACCGCACCCGGTACGCCGGCCTGGGCGACAATGTAGGCTTCCTGTTCGTGATAGCGGGCGTTGAGAACCTGGAAGTCCTTGAAGCCTTGCTTCCGCATCATCTCGGCGAGAAGTTCGGACTTTTCGATCGATGTGGTGCCAACGAGCACCGGCTGACCGCGCTTCTGCGCGTCAGCGATCTCGGCGATGATCGCTTTGAATTTCTCGTCGAAGGTCCGGTAGACCTCGTCGTCCTCGTCGAGACGCTGGATTGGCAGGTTGGTCGGCACTTCGACGACTTCGAGGCCGTAAATGTTGCCGAATTCTTCCGCTTCCGTCTGCGCGGTGCCCGTCATGCCGGCGAGCTTGTCGTACATGCGGAAGTAGTTCTGGAAGGTGATCTGGGCTAGCGTCTGGTTTTCCGGCTGTATCTGCACCTTTTCCTTGGCTTCCAGCGCCTGGTGCTGGCCTTCCGAATAACGGCGGCCCGGCATCATGCGGCCGGTGAACTCGTCGATGATGACGATCTCGTCGTTGCGGACGATGTAGTCCTTGTCGCGCTGGAATAGCTTGTGGGCCTTGAGCGCGTTGTTGACGTGGTGGACGATCGCCACGTTTTCGATGTCGTAGAGCGACTGGCCCTTCAGAAGGCCGGCCTGACGTAGCAGGTTCTCCAGCTTCTCAGTGCCGTCTTCCGAGAAGTTGGCCGAACGCTGCTTCTCGTCGATCTCGTAGTCGCCTTCCGACAAAAGCGGGATGAAGGCGTCGATGGTGTTGTAGAGGTCGGAGCGGTCGTCGAGCGGACCGGAGATGATCAGCGGCGTGCGCGCTTCGTCCACAAGGATCGAGTCCACTTCGTCGACGATCGCGAAGTTGTGGCCGCGCTGGACCATCTGGTTCTTCTCGTACTTCATGTTATCGCGCAGATAATCGAAGCCGAGCTCGTTGTTGGTGGCGTAGGTGATGTCGCAGTTGTAGGCGGCGGCGCGCTCTTCGTCCGACAGTCCATGGACGATGACGCCCGTGGTCAGGCCGAGGAAGCCATAGATCTTGCCCATGGTGGCGGCGTCGCGGCGGGCGAGGTAGTCGTTCACGGTTACGACGTGCACGCCCTTGCCGGCGAGTGCGTTCAGATAGACCGGCAGCGTGGCGACGAGCGTCTTGCCTTCGCCAGTTTTCATTTCGGCGATGTCGCCGTCATTGAGGATCATGCCGCCGATCAGCTGGACGTCAAAAGGCCGCATGCCGAGAACACGGCGCGAGGCCTCGCGCACAACAGCAAAAGCCGGAACGAGGATATCGTCCAGCGTCTTGCCGTCAGCCAGCATTTTGCGGAATTCTACTGTCTGGGCAGCCAGCTGCTCGTCGCTCAAAGCCTTCGTTTTTTCTTCGATGGCGTTGATGGCTGCGACTTTCGGCTGGAAGGACCGCACGCGGCGATCATTGGCAGAGCCAAATATTTTGCGGGCTATACCGCCAAAGCTGACCATATGACTGGTCCTTTCTCAATAATATTCCCCGGCTTTTCTTAATCCGCTGCCCAGCCGAATTTCAGGCACACGTCTCGAAACGCCAGGAAACTGTTCTGGACGCGAGGTTGCGTGACAGATAAGAGGGGGGTCGAATGATGTCAACGGATTTGGCTGATATAGAAAGGCCACATTCCAGTGTTGATGGCTGTTTCAGGCTGAATTCACGAAGCTGAAGCCGGTGGGTGTAACTGTGAAGGGTTATTTGATGTTGAACTACAACAAAATCGCTGTGATGGCGTTCGCAACCTTTGTTGCGTTCCAGGCGCCTGTTCGTGCTGAAGACAAGCCGGACGCCGTCGTTGCCAAGGTCGGCGATGTCGAGATTCATCAGTCCGATCTCGATCTGGCCGTCGCCAATCTTGATCCGCAGCTCGCGCAGCTGCCGGACGACCAGAAGAAGATTGCCGCCCTGTCCGCGGCCATCGACGTCAAGCTGCTGGCTCAAGACGCCGTTGCTGAAAAGCTCGACCAGACCGCCGAATTCAAGAAGCGCATGCAGTATCTCGCCGATCGCGAACTGCACAATGCGTACTTCAAGAAGCATGTCGTGGACACCGTCACCGACGCGGAAGTCAAGGCGCGCTACGACAAGGAAGTCGCCGCCCTGCCGAAGCAGGAAGAGGTGCACGCCCGCCACATCCTCGTGAAGACCGAGGACGAGGCCAAGGAAGTCATCAAGCAGCTCGAGGCCGGCAAGAACTTTGCTGACCTGGCGAAGGAAAAGTCCACCGATCCGAACAAGGCTGACGGTGGCGATCTCGGCTATTTCACCAAGGGCCGTATGGTCAAGGAATTCGAAGACGCTGCCTTTGCGCTCGACAAGGGCACCTACACCAAAACCCCTGTGAAGACCGATTTCGGCTATCACGTGATCCTCGTCGAGGATAAGCGCGACGCTGCTCCGCCGGCTTTCGATCAGGTCAAGGATCAGGTGCGCCAGCTCGTGATGCGCGACAAGTATCTTGCGCTTCTGGCCGCTGCCAAGGAAAAGTCCAAGGTTGACATCACCGACGAGGCCCTGCGCAAGGGCTACGACGACGCCAACAAGCAGCCGCAGCCGGGCGATGCGCCCGCCGCGCAGCCGCAGCAGTAAGATCCAGAACGTTGGGCCCGGTTCTTCCGGGCCCTTCATTGTGAGACTTGCCGCATTTCCGCAGGGCGAGGCGGACTATACTTCGCCCTGAAATTCCTTCCAGTCACCAGGTCTATCGCCATGTCCGGTTCCGTTTCTCCGCTCGCTCCGAAATCCTATGCCTCCGTGCCAGCCTTGCGCGGCGTTCGCATGGCCACCGCTTCAGCCGGCATCAAGTACAAAAACCGCACCGACGTGCTGATGATGGTATTCGACAAGCCGGCCGCCGTTGCCGGCGTCTTTACCCGCTCGAAGTGCCCCTCGGCTCCCGTAGACTTTTGCCGTGCAAACCTGCCGCATGGCACTGCACGCGCCGTCGTCGTCAATTCCGGCAATGCGAATGCTTTCACCGGTCTGAAGGGCCGCGAGGCCACGACCCTGACAGCAAAGTCGGCAGCTGCAGCTGTTGGATGTAGTGAGAACGAGGTCTATCTGGCGTCCACCGGTGTCATCGGCGAGCCGCTGGACGCGACGAAGTTCTCCGGCGTTCTCGATCAGATGCACAAGGATGCGACCGGTGACTTCTGGTTTGAGGCCGCCAAGGCGATCATGACCACCGATACCTATCCTAAGGTCGCCACCCGCAGTGCGGAGATCGGCGGCGTGGAGGTGACGATCAACGGGATCGCCAAGGGTGCCGGCATGATTGCGCCCGATATGGCGACCATGCTCTCCTTCGTTGTTACAGACGCAGATATCGCTCCCGCGGTCTTGCAGTCGCTTCTGTCTGCGGGCGTCGATCCGACCTTCAATTCGATGACGGTCGACAGTGATACTTCGACTTCGGACACGTTGATGCTGTTTGCAACGGGTGCGGCCGCTGAAGACGGTCAGGCCCGTATTGAAAACGCCGACGACGCGCGCCTGACCTCGTTCCGCGCGGCCCTCAACGATATCCTCAAGGATCTTGCGCTGCAGGTTGTACGCGATGGCGAAGGTGCGACCAAGATGCTCGAAATTACCGTCACGGGCGCCGAAAGCGATGCCGCGGCCAAGAAGATTGCGCTGTCGATTGCGAATTCGCCGCTGGTCAAGACGGCCGCTGCCGGCGAGGATGCCAACTGGGGCCGCATCGTCATGGCTGTCGGGAAGTCGGGCGAAATGGCAGACCGCGACCGGCTTGCCATCTGGTTCGGCGATGTGCGCGTTGCCGTCAATGGCGAACGCGATGCCGGCTACTCCGAGCAGGCCGCATCGAATGTGATGAAGAAACAGGATATTCCTGTGAAGGTCGATATTGGTCTCGGAAACGGCACCGCTACGGTCTGGACGTGCGACCTCACAAAGGAGTATGTCGCCATCAACGGTGACTACCGGAGCTGATCTCTCATTGACTGAAGCATTACCCAAAAAGGCAAATCTGCCGCTCGTTCGCAGGCTGGAGGCCGTCGGCTTCCGGGCCTGGCCGGCCTCGTCCATCCAGTATGACGGCAGCTGGCAGGTACGGCTGACCGCGGGGCATCCATCCAATCGACTGAACTCGATCGTGCCGCTCGATCCCTCGGATCATCGTGACGTCGAGATCCGGCTTGCGAAGGCAAGCCGCAAGTTCGAAGCCTACGGTCGACCCGCCGTTCTGCGTCAGACGCCGCTTGCCTCGCCGGTTCTGATCCAGCTCGTACGGGAGCAGCAGTGGGCGCAGTTCGACGAGACGATCGTGATGACCTGCGATCTTGCTCATGCGGAACTGCCGGATACGCTCGACCACCTGCCGACCCACGATATCGGCCGCTTCGTGGATGCCAATCTGGCCACCGATGGCGTATCGTCCAAGCTCAAGCCGGCGCTCGCCGAGATCATCAATGCGATCAAGCCGCCATCCGGTCTCTTCATGATTGAAGATGCGCAGACGGGACCACTGGCGACCGTTCTCTGCGTTCAGGACAATGACCTCGCAGGCATCATGTCGCTCTCCGTCGCCAAGGAACGTCGCCGCGAGGGACTTGGTTTGGAGATCCTGACGTCTGCTCTGCGCTGGGCGAGGATGCGAAGCGCCCGTTCCGCGTGGTTGCAGGTAAAGGCGACGAATGCTCCAGCATTGGCGCTCTACGAGCGGCTCGGCTTCCATGAGGCTTATCGCTATTCCTACTGGCGGCAGGAGCCGTCGCGATGAGCGGCGCCACTCCCGCCCGGAGCATCCTTCTCGTTGCGGCTTGTGCGCTGATCGATTCCGACGGGCGCATTCTCTTGGCCCAACGCCCCGAAGGAAAATCGCTTGCCGGGCTCTGGGAGTTTCCGGGCGGAAAGGTCGAACCGGGCGAGACGCCGGAAGAATCGCTGGTGCGCGAGCTTCATGAGGAGCTCGGGATCACGACCAAGATCGCCTGTCTGGCGCCCTTGAGTTTTGCGAGTCATACCTATGAAAAATTCCATCTCCTGATGCCGCTTTATGTTTGCCGGCGCTATGAAGGAATTCCGCATGGGAAGGAAGGACAGGCATTGAAATGGGTGAAGCCGCAGGCTCTTCGCGACTATCCGATGCCGCCTGCTGACGAGCCGCTCATTCCGGTATTGCAGGACCTACTTTAGAATCTTCTGATTATTATGCGGCCAGCGTTCAATTTGGGTGTGGATATTAATCGATCGTTTAACACCTTCTGCCAAATATCGGCCTCAATCAAGCAACTGGCGTGTGTGTAGAAGGCTTGACGCATGGACGACGATTTCTGGAAAGCTGTGAGAGAGAAAGAACAGGCCTCGACTGCCTCGAGCAGGACGGGGGTGCTGAACATCGCGCTGTTGTTCGGCACGGCCGTGGTTGCCCTGACCTTGATCTTGACGCCGATGCTTGCCGACCGATCCAAGTCGAGCGTCTTTGCCAGCGCGCCGTCCGAATTCGACACGATTACGACTGGCTCAATTCCAAAGGCCGAGAACGGCAAGCGCTATACGATCCGCCGGAGCGTCCTTCAGGAGACACCGGGTTCGGTTTGCGTTGTTCAGGGATACGGAAGCGGAGTTGGCTGCTGAAACTGGCGTTGCTGCAGCGGCAGAGGCAACGTGATGGAAGACTGCCGCTTTTGCACCGAGGTGGGTATGCGAGTAGTAAGGGCTTTTCTGGCAGACATCCGCGGCGCAACCGCGATCGAATACGGCCTGATCGCGGCCCTCATATCCGTCGCTCTCATCGGCGGGGCGCAGGTGCTTGGTGGCGATATCAACGGCCTCTTGACCAATATCGCCGGCCAGTTCCCCAACTAGGCTGATTCTACTGCTTCAGCTTATGCTCCTCGACCTTCAGCGCGTCGGCGAGCCTGACCTTCGCCGAGCCGGGGCGAAGCGGTTTTTGCTGGCTTTCATGCGGGGCCCATCCCGAGACATAGATGATTGAAAACGTTGCCCTGATCCGTCCATCCGGATCGGTATAGCGTTCGGCGTAGATTTCGGCCGCGCGTAGAAAGAAGGCGCGTGTCAAAGGCTTGCGGCTGCGTGCGATCAGCGGATTGGTCATGCCCATCGCCCGCAGGTCTTTCATCAGCGGAAAGATTGAGTCGTAGCGTACCGTATAGGTCTCGGCGTCGATGACAGGTAGGGCGAAGCCGGCACGCTGCATAAGGCCGCCGACGTCGCGCACGTCAGCGAAGGGTATCACCCGAGGGCTGGCGCCTCCGGTCATCTCGATTTCCGTCGCCAGTAGCACTTCGCGCAACTCCTGCAATGTGCCCGCCCCGGGAATCGCTGCAAGAAATAGCCCATCCGCCTTCAGCGCGCGGCGGATCTGGATGAAAACGCCGGGCGTATCGTTGGTCAGGTGGAGGCTTAGCGGTGCCAGCACGAGATTGGCGGATTGCGGCTCCAGGGGAACCTCTTCCAGAGCGGCCTCGACAAAGGGCTCGTTCGCGTCTGCATAGCCTTGCTCGCTCTCGACACGCGTCAGTTGCCCGATCTTGCCGGTCGCCAGCGCGGCACGCGCCGCGGCGCCCGTTGCACCATGCAGTTCGACTGCATGTTCGAAGGTACGCTCGACCACGGCAAGGCGCTCGCCCAGTTCCTCGGCGGCAATATCAAGGAGAAACGATGCCTTTGGGTCGTGGTTGCGAAGCGCGCGATGGCGATTTGCCGCTATGCGGGCCCGGTCGAAGATCATGTCCATGGCGCAGTGAATAATCCTGCAGGGCAGGTGCGGCAAGGCGATTTTCCTTGGAGGCGAAACGCGCTAGTCTTTCACGGTACGGTTGAGGAGCGAATGGGCCTTAGGAGATTACGATCGTCCATGCAGTTAAAAGGGGCGCTCCTGGCGCATCCCTTCCGGCTTCTGGTTGATCTTGTCTATCCGCCGGGATGTGTGGTCTGTGGCGTCGCGACCGGCAGCCATGGCGGCCTTTGTCCAAAATGCTGGTCTGGCCTGCGTTTCATCGAGCGGCCTTACTGCGAGGTTCTCGGCACACCGTTCTCTCACGATCTTGGTTCCGGCATTCTCAGCGCAGAGGCGATTGCCAATCCGCCGCCATTCGATCGGCTGCGATCCGCCGCCTTTCATGATGAGCCGATCCGCCAACTGGTGCACGGCCTGAAATATCGTGACCGAACCGATCTTGCGCCGATGATGGCCAAGTGGATGCTGCGGGCGGGCGACGGGATGGTCGAGCGTTGCGACGGCATCCTGCCGGTTCCGCTGCATCCAAGCCGCATGTTCTCGCGCAAGTTCAACCAGGCGGCGGAACTTGCGCGTCATATCGCGCAGCAGTCCGGCAAGGGGCTCCTGCCCGCAACGCTGGTTCGCATCAAGCGCACGCGCCAGCAAGTGGGGCTCGGCGCGGCGGCGCGTCAGGAGAATGTTCGTGGTGCTTTCGCCCTCGGCCCGGGGCGGGACAACGAGGTTTTCGGCAAGCGGCTTGTTCTCGTTGATGACGTCTACACGACCGGTGCGACCGTTGCAGCAGCGGCAAAGGTGTTGCGCAAAGCGGGGGCGGCCGACATCACGGTTTTGACCTTTGCAAGGGCCCTTTGAGAAACTATATGACGGAAAGATAACCTGTATTGTGTGGAGTCCCAATGGCACCCGTCACCATCTATACGCGCCAAGCCTGTGGCTATTGCACGCGCGCCAAATCGCTGCTGTCCGAAAAGGGCGTCAATTTTGTCGAGCATGATGCGACCTTTGCTCCTGAACTCCGTCAAGAGATGCTCGGAAAGTCCAACGGTCGCACGACGTTCCCGCAGATTTTCATTGGCGAGCAACATGTCGGCGGATGTGATGATCTCTATGCGCTGGATCGAGCCGGCAAGCTCGATTCTCTGCTTGCTGCGTAAGGAAGAGCGATGACGTTCAAGGCTGCCGCCATTCAGATGTGTTCCGGTGTCGATCCTGAAAGGAACGCTGCAGCGATGGCGCGCCTTGTTCGCGAGGCTGCGGGCCGGGGCGCGACATATGTTCAGACACCGGAAATGACAGGGATGCTGCAGCGGGACCGGACAGCTGCCAAGGCGCTGCTGCGCGACGAAGCCAACGACGTCATCGTTCGAACCGGTTCGGAGCTCGCTCGAGAGCTTGGCATCTTCATGCACGTGGGGTCGACCGCGATCGCGTTGGATGGCGGAAAGCTTGCCAATCGCGGCTATCTCTTCGGCCCCGATGGCAAGATCCTCAATCGCTACGACAAGATCCACATGTTCGATGTCGATCTCGACAACGGCGAGAGCTGGCGTGAAAGTGCAGCATACCGTCCGGGATCAGAGGCGCGGGTATTGTCGCTCCCCTTTGCCGAAATGGGTTTTGCGATTTGCTACGACGTCCGCTTTCCGTCACTTTTCCGTGCCCAGGCCGTCGCCGGTGCCGAAGTGATGACGGTACCGGCCGCTTTTACGAAGCAGACAGGTGAAGCGCACTGGGAAATCCTGCTGCGGGCGCGCGCAATCGAGAACGGCGTCTTCGTTGTTGCCGCTGCGCAAGCCGGCCTCCACGAGGATGGGCGCGAAACATTTGGTCATTCGATGATCATCGATCCCTGGGGCAAGGTTCTGGCGTCGGCCGGCCCTCAAGGTGAGGCAATCATCGTCGCTGACATCGATACTGCAGCCGTGAAGGCTGCCCATGACAAGATTCCGAACCTGAAGAACGGTCGTGATTTCTCTATCGAAAAGGTTGCGGGTGCCGTCACTGGAGGCGTTGCCGCTTGATCCGTTATTCCCTGCGCTGTGAAAATGCCCACGAATTCGAAGGGTGGTTTTCCGAAAGTGCCGATTTTGATCGTCAGGTCGCATCAGGCTTTCTAACCTGTCCCGTCTGCAATTCCGCCTCTATCTCCAAGCTTCTGATGGCGCCCTCCGTCTCAACGGGGCGCAGAAAAGATGAAATGCAGACGCTCGCAATGGATACGGTGCGGCGCGACGCATTCCAGAAACTGAAAGAAGCCATTACAGCGATCAAGGCGAATTCCGAGGATGTGGGAACCCGGTTTCCCGAGGAGGCGCGCAAGATCCACTACGGCGAGAGCGACGCTCGCGGGATTGTCGGGCAGACCACCTTGGACGAGGCAAAAGCGCTTCTCGACGAGGGCATCGAGATTGCCGCGTTGCCGGTTCTGCCCGACGATGTGAACTAGTGCGCGCTGTAGGCGCCATCCGCGAGATGGTAGCTGCCAGTGATGAAGCTTGCTTGCTCGGACAACAGGAAGCAGACAAGTGCTGCCACTTCCTCAGGCGTGCCACGTCTGCCCATCGGCTGCAGTGCCTCCATGCGTCGGCTGCTTGCAATATCGCGGTGTTCTGACGACAGTGGCGTTTCGATCCAGCCGGGTCCGACTGCATTGATGCGGATACCCAGGCGCGCATATTCGATTGCAGCCGCCTTCGTCAGTCCCACAACGCCGTGTTTGGCTGCTGTATAGGCACATGCGATCGGCAATGCGACGGCGCCAAGCACCGAAGACATGTTGACGATCGCACCGCCGCCGCCCGACAGCATGGCTCCGATCTCGTACTTCATGCAGTAGAAAACGCTGTTCAGATTGACGTCCATCAGCTTATGCCAGTTGTCGAGCGGGTAGTCCCCGGTTGCCCTGCGCACGCCATCGACGCCGGCGTTGTTGACCGCGAGATGCAGGCCGCCGCAGGTTTCGACCACGGCCGCAACCAGCTTCTCAACAGCCGCCGCATCGGTCACGTCGACGGCAAAATGGTGAGACTTGCCCCCTTTCTCGCGAATCTCGGCGGCAACGCGTTCGGCCGCTTCGACATTGATATCGGCGACGACAACTTCCGCACCCTCTTCGGCCAATTGCCGCGAGATGGCTGCACCGATACCAGAACCGGAACCGGTGACGATCGCCACTTTTCCTTCGAAACCAAGCTTCATCGTTTCTTGCTGATGCTCCCCTGCGGCAAGACAAATGCAAACGTGAACAGTTGCCGCCTCCCTTAAATCCCCGTGGTCCCTCCTCGCGTTCGTGGGCAAGACCGCTCCGACCGTAGCTTTGCCGTACTTGTTCCTGCAAGAGGTACGCTCGGTAGGGATGACATTATGAAGAACTTATACAACGATAGGGAGGTTTCTGCACAGAAGAACCCTCGAGTGGCCTCCCGATGGCTTGGCCTGAAAACCACAGGGTGCTAAAGGAAGACAATAGGGCTCACCATTATCAGCAGGTAACGATGGATAACGACCATATTACGCGCCGTGGCCTAATCTTGGGCTGTGTGGCTTTGATGGCCTCTGGATGCACCACGACGAGTTGGCCGATAGCCTATCCCTTTTCCTCGACAGGTGCCGGTTACCGCAACCGGCGACGGGAGGTTGCATACTCGGGCGGCGAGCAGCCGGGCAGCATCGTTGTAAATACCTATGAACGCTATCTCTACTATGTCGAGGGCGAAGGTCGTGCGACGCGCTATGGTGTTGCGGTCGGTGAGGAAGGCCTCACTCTCAAGGGAAACGCCGTCATTGGCCGCAAAGCCGAGTGGCCGTCATGGACGCCAACAGCGAGCATGATCGAGCGCAAACCGCGTCTGGCACAATACGCAGGCGGCGTCCCCGGAGGTGAGAACAATCCCCTCGGGGCGGCTGCGCTTTATCTCTACCAGGGCGGACAGGATACCTATTTCCGTATCCATGGAACGAACGAGCCGTGGCTGATAGGCCAAGCGGTGTCGAACGGTTGCATTCGCATGACCAACGAGGACATCGTTCATCTCTATGGTCGCGCGCCCGTGGGGACCAGCGTTTTGGTCATATGATACTTACATTTTGTATGGATATTGCCACCGTCTATTAGCATTGCGCTTCGCTTGCGCGACGCGACAGCAGCACTGTGCCCTTTCTGCACTTGGCTTGTGGCTATTTTACCGCTATTAGTAGAATCGTTGCCTTCGATAACCTATTCCATGCTAACGGAGAGGACTACTTGATGAGCAGAATCCTAATCATGTGCCTTGTTGCGTTGTTTTCCGTTTCGAGCCTGACGGCCTGCGGATCAGTCGGTAAAGGCAAGGGCAAAGCCCCGCCGCCAGTAGCAGAGGCGCCAATCACCAAGTGACATCTGACTTTTGAGTAAGGGGGAGGGACTTGTGGCCCCTCCCCCAAATCTTTGTCGGAGCCAGGCTGCCTACGCGCAAATGCGCAACCCTAGGCTGGCATTTTTGCGTGAGTGTCTGTGCTCATTCGATCTTGGAGATGAAGCGTAGTTATGACGCTTGCAAAAGGCCGCCTATCTCTTCTGATTCTCATCGCTATCGCGCTCACATCCTGTCAATCGGACGACAAGCCACCGCAACCGAGGTTCACTTCGGATGCCAACGGCGCACAGGTCGGAAAAGCCTCGCAGCGCGAAGGTCAATACTTCATCGAGTTCCGTTCCCGTTATGCGCTGACCTATGGCCATACCTATGCGGTGTTCGGACGCCTCAATAAGGCTGGCGGGATGGTCAATCCGCAGGTTGCCGGGCTGGCGCCCGCCTCCGAGGACGCCGCTCCTTACGTGCTCGGGCATTTCATCCCCGTTCCGGCATCGACAGGGGCGACGGACGGAGACCTTGAGGAAGCCTATCGTTCGGCAAGCTGGCGTATTCTGCTTACCGAGGCCGAATACAACAAGACCGTTGCTTTCATTCGTCAGTTGCAGGCGAAATCGAAGCTGTGGCAGGCCACGGTCGATAATTGCAACAATTTTGTCGGTGAGATCGCACGTTCCATGGGATACAAGACGCCCAGCATCTGGCTTCGCCCGCAAGAGTTCATTACAAAGCTTCGAGAGATGAATACGTGAATGCGGAGCGAGCCCGTCGGGTCATCTCTTCCGCATGATCGACGAAGGGCTCCGGTGATCTGAATTGAGCGTCGCTCTCATTGGCAAAATTGTGTGGGTACTTGGCATCATTGCCTGGTACGCAATTCGCTATCCTTCCGAACGCCGCGCGAGGCGAACGAGGGTCGTCAGTGATCGTCGCTCGGGAGTAGAAGCGGTCGGACTTTCGGCCGCGCTTCTCGGGCTCGCCTTTGTTCCAGGCTTCTATGTCGCGACCGGGATGCCTAAGGCTGCCGACTATACGGCGCATCTTTGGGCGGTGATTCTCGGTGCGATATTGTTTGGGGCGGCGATGTGGGTCTTCCGCAGGACGCACAAGGCGCTCGGACGCAACTGGTCCATCACGCTGCAGATTCGCGAGAAGCACGAGCTGATTTCCCATGGTCCCTATGCACTTGTTCGTCATCCCATGTACACGTCCTTTCTATTGATGGCGTTGGGGCAGGCGTTTCTGCTGGCAAATTGGGTCGTGGGGCTGGCTGGCTTGATCGGCTTTGCAATTCTCTTCTTTTTGCGGGTGGACAAGGAGGAGCGCATGATGCTGGAGATTTTCGGCCCCGAGTATCGCACTTACATGGACCGGACGAAGCGCATTATCCCCTACATCTACTAGAGGACGTACGATGCGGGGACGCGCCATCAAGCTTTCACCATCACGACGTCTGGTCGGGGATCTGATGAGGTTCTCGATCGGTGTGCCGCGCGTTACGGTGCAGCGGCAGATGAATCTCGCGCCGTTGCAACAAGCGAGGATGGCGCAGCAGAGTAAGACATCCTGGACCGTGTTGTTCCTGAAGGGTTATGCGCTTCTCAGCCAGGACGTGCCGGACCTGCGGCGCGCCTATGTCAAGTTGCCGCGGCCGCAGCTCTATGAATATCCGGTCAGCATCGCCTCCGTCGCCCACGAACGAGAGCATGAAGGCGAGCGGATCGTGCTCCTAAGCACGATCGAGGATCCTGAGCGCCGCCCGCTTGCTGAAATCGAGGCGTTGTTTCTCGCCGCGAGATCAAAGCCCATTCACGAAATCAAGCAGTTCCGCAGGGCGCTGAAATTCGCGCGCGCGCCCGGTCCGATCCGCTGGCTCCTGATGTGGCTCGGACTGAACCTTGGACGGCAGCGTGGGCGCCGGTTCGGGACTTTCCAGCTTTCTGTCTATTCGGGTCTCGGGGCAGAATCCTTGAACCCGCTCACGCCGCTGACCACCATTTTCAACTATGGCCCGATTTCCGAAGACGGAACGGTTACGGTCCGCATCCACTACGATCATCGGGTGATGGACGGTGCCAACGTGGCCCGGGCGCTGATCCGCTTTGAGAATATCCTGAACGGCGCGATCGCCGATGAAGCCCGAGGCGTGGCTTCGCCTGAGACAGAGGCAGGCGCGGCTGTGCCGGGGACAAGATCATGAACGATCAACAGCGCGAAGCATTGTATCCGGCCGTCGTCGTGGTCGGCGGATCCCGCGGCATCGGCCGGGCCATTGCTAAGGTTGCGGCCCGAGATGGCGCCACCGTCGTCCTCGTTGCGCGATCGTTGGACGGACTGGCTGCGGCTGCCAATGATGTGAAAGTGGCCGGCGGCAAAGCATTCACACTGCCCCTAGACCTTCTGGCAAGGGACGCTTCGACGCGATTGAAGGACTTTCTCACGGTCAACGGTTTGGTCTGCGATGTACTGGTCAACAGCGCCGGTTATGGCTTGCGCGGTCCAGCCACGACACTTCCGATTGGCGACCAGCTCGGCATGGTGGACCTCAATATCCGCGCGCTGACGGATATGACGCTGCATTTCCTGCCGGGAATGGTGGCACGAGGGCGCGGCGGCGTACTCAATCTCGGCTCGATTGCCGGGTTCACGCCAGGTCCGAACATGGCGCTCTATTATGCCAGCAAGGCGTTTGTCCGCTCGTTTTCGGAGGCGCTACATCAAGAGGTCAAATCGACCGGGGTAACGGTAACTTGCGTAGCGCCAGGGCCCGTGTCGACGGAATTCCTGGAGCGTTCGGGCGCAGGGCGTGCAGCTCTCTTCAAGATACTGCCCAAGCTTAGCTCGGACTATGTCGCCGAGTGCGCCTGGCGCGGGTTCCGGTCCGGCCGTCGTCTGGTGGTTCCGGGCCTTTCAGCAAAGCTGGTCGCCTTTGTGGCATCGTCATTGCCAGCGGCGGTGAAAGTGCCGTTGATCGGTCGCCTGCAACGGCGAAGCCGCGATCTTTGCCCCTGCGGCTCGGGCAAGCCTTTCAAGGAATGCTGTGGCTCGCGGCGCGGGCGCCGCGAAATCGCCTGATGCGCACATTTCAGGGCGATGTGCTGCCTACTCGGCGCGTTTTGCCAGCATCATGTAGTTGACGTCCATGTCCTTCGAGAGGTTCCACTGGTTGGACAGCGGATTGAAGAAAACCCCCGTGCGATCGATGATCGAGAGGCCGTTTTCCGCTACGGGCTTTTCGATCTCTTCGGGGCGGACCAATTTCTCATACTGATGCGTGCCGCGCGGGAGCCAGCGCAGGACATTCTCCGCCGCGAAGATGGCAAGTGCTGCGGCCTTCATGGTCCGGTTGATCGTGGCAACGAACATTAGCCCACCGGGGCGGACCATTCTGGCGCAGGTGGCCAGAAAGAAATCGACGTCGGCAACGTGCTCGACGACCTCCATGTTCAGGACGATGTCGAAAGTCTCGCCGGCCTCCGCGAGTTGCTCAGCCGTCAGCGCACGGTAGTCGACAGTCACCCCGGAGGCTTTCGCATGCGTCGAGGCAATGCCGATATTCTTCTCTGACGGGTCGGCGCCGACCACGCTCGCGCCCATGCGCGCGACCGGCTCGGACAGCAGGCCGCCGCCGCAACCGATGTCGAGCACTCGAAGGCCTTCCAGCGGCCTTGCGCTACGCACGTCACGACCGAAGTTCTCAGCCGCCTTGTCGCGGATATAGGCGAGCCGTACGGGATTGAACTTGTGCAGCGGTTTGAATTTGCCGGTGGGGCTCCACCATTCCGCCGCCATGGCGGAGAAGCGGTCCACCTCGTCCTGGTCGATAGTGCTCTTTGCCGCTTCGCTCATGTTGCCGTTCCTTGCGTTCGTCCTCAGTGAAGTCGGACGAAGCGTCAAGGAAGTCAAGGGGCGACAGCCGGTGCGCAGCGGCAAGTAACGCCCTGATGCAGCGAGTTTTGGCGAAACTACACCAATAAGATGAGAAGACGTTAATATTAATAATATGCTAATATACGTGGTGTTTTGTTGGGGGTCGCCATGTCTCGCTTCTGTGGTGCTATCGCTGCAGGTGTTTTTGCTGTGTTGTTCGGACCGATACAGGCGTTCTCAGCCGAGCCGGTTGGACAGGCGACATTGATACGCACGGAGGTGACAGGTGAAACCGGCCCGCTGGTCGTCCGATCGCCAGTCCACCGCGATGAGCGTATTCGAACCTCTCGATCAGGCCTTGGACAATTCATCTTCAAGGATGGCACCAAACTCGCGGTTGGCGCGGGCTCGACTGTCGTAATCGACAAATTCGTGTATGACGATTCAGCTTCCGTAAAGCGACTGTCGATCAAGGCCGCGAAGGGCACGTTCCGTTGGATCAGCGGCAATTCGGCCTCCTCGGCCTATTCGATCGTGACACCGGCCGGGACCATCGGCGTACGCGGTACGGCCTTCGATTTCTACGTCGGCCCGAACGGCACGACGGCCATCGTGCTGTTGAACGGTTCGGCCAGTTTTTGCGGCCCTGGGGGATGCAGGCAACTGCGCCAGCAATGCGACTGCGTGATCGCAACCCGCGGCGGCAGGATGACCGATCCGAGCCAGGTCGATCGCAGCACCCTCCGGACGCTCAGCAATCCCCGGGCACTGCCATTCCTTTCGGGAGATCAGCAGCTTTCCGGCGCCCTCGGCGGCATTCGCACCAGCTGCGGGCTGGCATCTTTGCGCCAGGATCGCCAAGATCGACCGCAGCCGCAACAACTGCAGGAACGGCCGTCGCCACAGGCGCCGCAACAGGCACCGCAGGCCCCTCAGGCTCCACAGGCGCAGCAACAGTCGCCCGACACGCCGGACACGCCAGATCCACCCGACAAGCCGGGTAAGCCTGATCGTCATCATGGTCATCATGACAGGGATAAGCATGGTCGAGACCACCATGACCGCGATCATCGTGGGCACGACCGAGGCGATGACGATGGTGATCGCGACAACCGTTCCAATCGCGAACATAGACACCGTAGCGACAACTAGGGCTCAAGGCTAACCTTCGCGCGACTAGCCCGTGCGAATATTGTCATCGTCGCTGCCGGGTGTGTCGCGGAAATGGTCGGCCCGTCGGCCGATACGGCTGTAAAACGGAGACAGAACCGAGCTCAGTTCGGCTGCCTTGAGTTTGGCAATGTTAAGCAACTTGCGGCTCTCGGGCGAATGAGCGCGGAGCGCCGCGATGAGATCCGTGTGAGTGTGCTGCATTTCGGCAAAGGCGCTCGAGCTGCGAACCCGTTCACCGCCGACAACGGCGTAAAGCCGTGCCCTGCTGCTCTTGCCCTTCAGTCCTAGCAACCCGGCGTCGAGGAGGGCAAAATGCGGTAATTCGCTGGCCGTCGTCTCCGAGACGAGGATATCGAAACCGACTTCCTTGCAAGCGGATTCAATACGCGCCGCGACGTTGACGGCATCTCCGACGGCGGAATAGTTGAAGCGCGTCTCCGCGCCCATGTTGCCGACACAGGCAAGCCCGGTGTGGATGCCGATGCCGATGCCGACCTGATAGGCCGGACCGAAGCCGAACGCATCGGATGCGTTTAGCGATGCGAGCGTTTCGCGCATGGCGAGAGCCGCCCGGACTGCCTTGGCGGGATGGTTCGAGACATCCACCGGGGCGTTCCAGAAGGCCATGATCGAGTCGCCGATGAACTTGTCGAGCGTGCCTTCATTGGTCGTCACGTGGCGGCTCAGTGCGTCGAGCAACGTATTGAGAAACCGGACGACCTCGGCTGGCTGCAGTCGTTCACTGAGTTCGGTGAAGCCGCGAACGTCGACGAACATAACCGTCAATTCGCGGTCGTCGCCGCCCAGTCGCATCGCATCGCGGGTGTGTTCTATCCGATAGAGAAGCGAAGGTGACAGATACTGCCCGAAGGCCCGTCTAACTTCACGCCGCTCACGGTCGATGACGAGAATGCGAAACGAAGTGGCCGCGAAATGGATGATCGAGCCGGCGATGATCGGGGCCAGCGGATCAATGAGCAATCCCCAAGTGGAGAAGGCAAACCATGAGGCCGCCAGCGCCAACGCCGTGATGCAAAGGCCGCAGGCGAGCGCCACGGCCGGACTGACAAAGGTCGTCAGCACGACGAGGATCGTACCAAGCACGGCTATCGCCAAGATTTCCATTCCATCCGCCCAATCGGGCCGGGAGAGGAAATGGCCGGTAAGGATCTGCTCGACGGTCTGGGCGTGCATGGAAACACCGGGGACGTTCTGGCCGAGCGCCGTGGTGCGGATATCCTGCAGGCCGGCTGACGAGGTGCCGACAAAGATGATGCTGCCTTCTATAGCCGCGGCGACTTCCGGCGCCACACCTTGCGGAGCAAGGATCTTGCCGGCGGAGATATAGCGTTCGGCAACGTCGGGACTGGTATAGAGCCACAATTCGCCGCTTGCTGTCACCGGTACCACGAACTCGCCGATCTTGGCCGACGTCAGCGTATCGGGAGCGTTGGGAGCTGCCGCCAAGACATAGGTCGAAGCACCCTGGGCCACTCGCAGCGCCTCGATCGCCAGATTTGGATAAAGTTGTGCGCCATCGCTGAGCAGGAGCGGAACCTTGCGAACGACGGCCGACGGGTTGCCGGGGTTGAGGCTGATATGGCCAAGGCCTGCGGCATTGATCTGCAGCTGCGGGCGGATTGGCGTTGCAGCGTCGAGGCGGGGCGGGGCGTTGATTGGGTTTTCGCCGGTGAAGGCAAAGCCTGCCTTGACCGGCGGCCGATAGTTGCCCTCGGTTGTCAGGCCGAAACCGAGCACCACGGGGCGCCCGGCGATCGCCTCTGCAAAGAGCTCGTCATTGTCAGGCAGCCGGCCGAGCAACGTGGGGTCAACGCCGGCGACATCACGCATGACGGTGCGCGGCGACAAGCGGTCGGGTTCGGCAAACAACACGTCGAAGGCGATCGCGGCTGCCCCAAGATCTGATAGCCGCTGCACAAGCAGCGCGAGCCGGTCGCGAGGCCAGGGCCACTGACCGAATTCCTTCAGCGAGGCCTCATCGATGTCGATGATGCGGACTGGTGTCGGTTCAAAGGCGCGCGGTGAGATGCGCTGGTATTCGTCGAAGGTGATGTCGCGGATCTGCCCCAGAAGCGGTGGATCGCTTGCGCGCAGCAGCGTGAAGGCCGCGACAATGGCGAGGCCAATGATAACGCCGATTTGCTGCGCACGCGTCATATGCGATCTCAGGTCTCGAATGTCTGCGACAGTCGCCTGACACGGGACAGTCGCCGCCTCATTTGCGCCACTCAGGGTTCTTCGGCCCAGAAGTCCGCAGCTGCCTTCAGATGGTCTTTATGAGGCTTTTCTTGCGACAGCCGCCCTAGGGATCGAACTGGCCGTGCCGCGAGGCTAGCCTTCGTAGTGACCCGAAAAAGCGGCTTCGGCAGATTTGACAACCACGGCTATATTCACACCCTTGGTCACCGTTGACCCGGTTGCGCGAAGGTCGGCCACGCTTTTCAACGCACCGGCCTTGGGAGACCCGAGCGACTTCAGGGTCTTCGCGTCCAGATCAGCCACCCAGAGCTCGTCCTCGCCCTCAATGCCGATAACAACAACTCTCGCCATGTCTCTGCCCCTTTCAATGGTTGCGGTTTAAAATCCTGCCTTCTTCAGGCCCTCGCGGTAGAGGTCCTTATGCCACTGCTCTTTGCTCGGAACCGCGGAAAGCCACCGGTCGACATCGAAATCCGGATTGACTTCGCGAAATCTGCGCACGAAGGCCCGCGCCTTGTCCTGATGGCCGAGCATCGCCCAGCTTGCTGCCGACAGCCTATCCGCCAAACTGGAATCGGCCATTTGCCCGATGTAGTCCAGGGACGCTTCAAAATCGCTGAGGGCATAACTCGCGCCCGCGGCAGTCCAGAGATAGGTATCCGGACTCAATGGGTTGAGCTCGATTGCCCGCTCGATCTTTTGCAACGCCATGGCGGGAAGCGAACAATGAACGAGCGTGTCCGCGTAATCGGCAATGACGTCGGCATAGTGTGGGGCGCAGCTTTCCGCCACTTCCATTGCCTCGGCACTTTCATCAAACTTGCCCTGCAACAGCCTGGCGACGCCCAATTCGCGGAAACCATCGGCAAAGTCTGGACGCGTTTGGCTCGCCTGCTTTGCCAGGTCTTCCGCTGTCTTCAAGAGCTCGACATCACCTCGCGCAGTCAGCAGCCATTCCTTGGAGTATGTCCGCGCCATCGAACTCTGCGCCGGTGCGAAGTTAGGGCTGGCATTGAGGGCTGCCTTCATTTCCGTGCGGGCCCGCCGCAAGTTCGGAAGCGTCAGCCGCACGAGATACCGACGGCCGACAAGATATCGATGATACGCGACGGGGTTCAGATCCTCCCGCAGTGCCTCATAGCGCTCGATTTCACTGGATACGGAAAGAGCAATCTGCCGTGAAACTGCTCTCCTGTCTTTGGCAAGGGCCATATGATCAAGGCTGAATCGCTCAGCCCAAATAACCTGATTCTGATCGAAGAAGACCAATTGAGCAAAGAGCGTTACGTCGTCACCTTCGCCACTGACCCGCGTGTCCAGGACATAGTTGACCCGATGACGTTCAAAGAATGCTGACTGTGCCTTTACGTCGTTGCCAATTTGAGCTGCGGAGTAAGGAGCGATGACCTGCACGCTATCAAAGGCACAAAAGCCAATGGTGATATCTTCTATCAAGGATGCGGCCAGAAAGCCGGCGTCCGGGCGTATGGATTGATTGCGGGGTGGGAGCAGCGCGAGACGAGGAACTGCAATCTTGAGCTCTTCGATGTCGGCGGGAAATACGCTTGTGCGCTCCTGCGGTGCTGCCGCCAAGTTTCGGAAAGTGGACTTTCCCTCATCATTATCGGCGGTGAGGCGAACTGCACCGGTAACAATCGAATTTCTTCGTTGCTCGATACGGTCTCTAAGGGAGGCCACTTCCTCTTCTGCATTGAAAATTTGTATTATGAACCGCGTTGTGTCCGGATTTTGCGGATCCAGCCGAGAGAGGATGGTGGCGCCCCTTCTCAGGAGATCGGATTTCTCTTTCGCTTCTGCCGACCGCGATGCTCTTCTTAGGGTTTCTTTCAGGAGAGCGGCATGGTGGTTCTCGCGTTCACTGAACCACGCGCGAAACTCGCGGCTGTGGCAGTGCGCCGTGCCCAGAAAGGGCCGGTTTAGCAGCTTCACGAGATGGCCCAATTGCACGAAAGGCTCGATCGCCTCCTCGTTGTCCTCCAACGGAAGGTCTGAAGACACCGTCTCCCGGTTGATGGAAATCATCCCGTCCTTGGACGAAAGAGCGACTATTCCAAGCTCATTTTGCCGAGCCATGATTCTCGAAATGGCCTTTCGCAGGGTCGTTCGCACGGCCTCGCCATCGGCGTCGCCCCACAGAAAGCGAGCTATTGTCGCTCGATCCGCCGATCCCTGATCGGCTGTCAGCAAATATGCGAAAAGCAGAAGACCCTTTTCGGGAAACACAATTGTGTTTCCCTCTGTGTCGATCAACTGTAATCGGCCAAAGGTCTTTAGAACAAAAGCCATGCTGCCCTTCAAATCGCTATGTTCTACTTGTGAACACATTGTCCTAATCTCACGCGAGAATCAACACATCTTTGCACG
Organism: Hyphomicrobiales bacterium; assembly: GCA_900466605.1. Lineage (GTDB taxonomy): Bacteria > Pseudomonadota > Alphaproteobacteria > Rhizobiales > Rhizobiaceae > Rhizobium. The sequence goes on along the minus strand of UBMU01000010.1, from coordinate 17,921 downwards.
CATAAGATGTCCGCGTAGGATGCCACTCGGCAGGTGACGCTGCTGGAGGCGAGATCTGCGACTTCAGGGGGAAAGGGCGGGGCTTGAATAACCGAAGCGCCGGAATGATGTGGTCAGCTGCCCAGCTGTCCGCCCGTTGTTTGTCCGCCACGTCCATCATGCCTTCAATCTCCTTTCCGCACCTTGCCACCCTCCTGCAAACTCGCTAAGAGACGCGGCAACTTGGGCCTGGGGGCGCAAGGCTTTAGAAGGGTTCCAGAGACTCCCAATTCCTGGCTCTTCAGCCCTGCTGCGCCATGCAGGGCTCGTGATGCCGGGTCTGGCTTTCGTCTATCCCGGCGGTTTGCTGTGGTAGAGGCATATGGCACGCATAGTAATGAAATTCGGCGGAACCTCCGTCGCTGATCTGGACCGCATCAAGAACGTTGCCCGCCATGTGAAGCGTGAAGTCGATGCCGGCCATGAAGTGGCGGTCGTCGTCTCCGCAATGTCCGGCAAGACCAACGAGCTCGTTGGCTGGGTGCAGAACATGCCGAAAGTCGTCGGCGCAAATTCTCCGTTTTATGATGCGCGCGAGTATGATGCTGTCGTTGCATCAGGCGAGCAGGTGACAGCCGGTCTGCTGTCGATCGCGCTACAGGCAATGGATATCAATGCGCGCTCCTGGCAGGGTTGGCAGATCGCCATCCGCACGGACAATGCTCACGGTGCTGCGCGCATTCAGGAAATCGATGGTGCCGACATCGTCAAGCGCATGGGCGAAGGCCAGGTTGCCGTTATCGCCGGCTTCCAGGGCATCGGTCCGGACAATCGCATCGCGACGCTCGGTCGTGGCGGTTCGGACACCTCTGCCGTTGCCGTTGCCGCGGCGCTGAAGGCCGATCGCTGCGACATCTACACCGACGTCGACGGCGTCTACACGACGGACCCGCGCATCGTGCCGCAGGCTCGCCGCCTGAAGAAGATCGCTTTCGAGGAAATGCTCGAAATGGCCTCGCTCGGCGCCAAGGTTCTGCAGGTTCGCTCCGTCGAGCTTGCCATGGTGCACAAGGTCCGTACCTTCGTGCGCTCCTCTTTCGAAGATCCCGATGCTCCGGGCATGGGTGACTTCTTGAATCCGCCCGGAACGCTGATTTGTGACGAGGATGAAATCGTGGAACAGGAAGTAGTCACCGGCATCGCCTATGCCAAGGATGAGGCTCAGATCTCGCTTCGCCGTCTTGCCGACCGGCCTGGCGTTTCCGCCGCGATCTTCGGACCGCTGGCCGAAAGCCACATCAACGTCGACATGATCGTCCAGAACATTTCCGAGGATGGCTCGAAGACCGACATGACCTTCACGGTTCCGTCGGGTGACGTCGACAAGGCGATCAAGGTCCTTGGCGAGAACAAGGAAAAGATCGGCTACGACGTTGTTCAGAACGAATCGGGCTTGGTGAAGGTGTCGGTCATCGGCATCGGCATGCGTAGCCACGCCGGCGTTGCAGCCACCGCGTTCAAGGCGCTGGCTGACAAGGGCATCAATATCAAGGCGATTACGACGTCGGAGATCAAAATTTCTATCCTGATCGACGGTCCATACGCGGAACTCGCTGTCAGGACTTTGCATTCCTGCTACGGTCTGGATAAGAACTGATTCTGAACAGGCCTGCCGCGCGTTCAAGTTGAGAAGTCACGCGGCTATTTGGCTGTGAGACTTTGATGTTTGTTTTGGAGCTTGAGACGCAATGAGAGACCTTTCCGGCGGTCCGCGCGTGCTGCTCAAGCGGCTACGCGAGTTGATGGCGGAGCCGCTGGAGCCGCAGGAGCGTCTCGATCGGATCGTTCGCCAGATTGCGGGCAACATGGTGGCGGAGGTCTGCTCCGTCTACGTGCTGCGCGCCGACGGGGTCCTCGAGCTCTATGCAACCGAAGGTCTGAAGAAGGAAGCGGTCCACCTGTCCCAACTCAAGATGGGGCAGGGTCTGGTCGGCACAATCGCTGCATCGGCGCAGCCGCTCAACCTCTCCGACGCGCAATCGCATCCAGCCTTCCGCTATCTGCCGGAAACCGGCGAAGAGATCTATCATTCTTTCCTCGGCGTGCCGATCCTGCGCACGGGCCGTTCGCTCGGCGTTTTGGTCGTGCAGAACAAGGCAAGCCGCACCTACCGCGAAGAAGAGCTCGAAGCGCTCGAAACCACCGCGATGGTGCTTGCCGAGATGATCGCTACCGGCGAGCTCAAGAAGATCACCAAGCCCGGTCTCGAACTCGACCTGACGCGTTCGGTGACCATCGACGGCGACACCTATAACGAAGGTATCGGCCTCGGCTATGTCGTGCTGCACGAGCCGCGCATCGTCGTCACCAATCTGCTGAACGAGGATTCCGAGAAGGAAATCAGGCGGCTGGGCGAGGCGCTCGGGTCGCTGCGCATCTCGATCGATGACCTCCTTTCCCAGCGCGACGTTTCGATGGAGGGTGAGCACCGCGAGGTTCTCGAAACCTACCGCATGTTCGCCCATGATCAGGGCTGGGTGCGCAAGCTCGAGGAGGCGATCCGCAACGGCCTGACCGCGGAGGCCGCCGTCGAGAAGGTGCAGAGCGACACCAAGGCGCGCATGATCCGCATGACCGATCCCTATTTGCGGGAGCGGATGCATGATTTCGAAGATCTCGCGAACCGCCTGCTGCGGCAGTTGACCGGCTATACCGGCCGCACAGCGGGGGACGGTTTCCCCAGCGACGCCATCATCCTGGCGCGTGCGATGGGCGCGGCCGAGCTGTTGGACTATCCGCGCGCCAATGTGCGCGGCCTCGTGCTGGAAGAAGGCGCGGTGACGAGCCATGTGGTGATCGTCGCACGAGCTATGGGTATTCCCGTGATCGGCCAGGCCGCCGGCGTGGTTGCGCTTGCCGAAAACGGCGATGCCGTGATCATCGATGGGGACGGTGGGCATGTGCATCTTCGCCCGATGCCGGAACACCAGCGCTCCTATGAGGAAAAGGTACGGTTCCGGGCCCGGAGGCAGGAACAGTTCCGCGCGCTGCGCTCCGTCGAGCCGCGCACCAAGGACGGGCAGCGCGTATCGCTGATGATGAACGCCGGGCTGCTGGTTGATCTGCCGCAGCTTTCGGATTCGGGTGCCGAAGGCATCGGCCTGTTCCGCACCGAGCTGCAGTTCATGATCGCCTCCACGATGCCAAAGGCGGAAGAGCAGGAGCTGTTCTATCGCAACGTATTGAAGCAGGCGGGCGGACGGGTCGTGACCTTCCGCACGCTCGATATCGGCGGCGACAAGGTCGTTCCCTATTTCCGTGGCCATGAGGAAGAAAACCCGGCTCTCGGCTGGCGGGCGATCCGCTTGTCGCTCGACCGCCCAGGCCTGCTGCGCACGCAATTGCGGGCCATGCTGAAAGCGGCTGCCGGTCTCGAGCTGAAACTGATGGTGCCGATGGTGACCGAGGTCTCCGAGATCGCCGCAGTGCGCGAACTGCTGCAGAAGGAAGTGCAACACCTCTCCCGCTTCGGCCACGGCCTGCCGCGCAAGCTTCAGTTCGGCGCGATGCTGGAGGTGCCGGCGCTGCTCTGGCAGCTTGATGAGCTGATGGCGGCGGTCGACTTCGTCTCTGTCGGGTCGAACGACCTTTTCCAGTTTTCGATGGCCGTCGATCGCGGTAATGCGCGGGTTTCTGACCGTTTCGATCCGCTCGGCAAGCCCTTCCTCAGGATACTGCGCGACATCGTGCGAGCAGGTGAGCGCAACAACACGCCGGTCACGCTGTGTGGCGAGCTTGCGGGCAAGCCGATCTCGGCGATGGCGCTGCTCGGCATTGGCTTCCGTTCGGTATCGATGTCGCCGGCGTCGATCGGTCCGGTTAAGGCGATGCTGCTCGGCCTTGACGCCGAGGCGCTTGCGAAGGTGTTGAACGAAGCGCTGGACGATACGAAGACGGCAACGTCGATACGCGAGCTGCTTGCTCATTTCGCCGACGCTCACAATATTCCTCTTTAGTTGAAGACAAGCAGAATCGGAGTGAAGGGTGGCGAAGCTTCCCGTTGAAAAGATGCGCGAACTGGAACGCCGGTTTGGCGAGATCGAGGCGCGCATGTCGGCCGGCCCTGCCGCCGACGTCTACGTCAAGCTTGCCTCCGAATATTCCGAGCTGCAGCCGGTCGTCGCGAAAATCCGCGCCTATGAGAAGGCGATTGCCGAGCTTGTGGACCTAGAAACACTGCTGAACGACAAGTCGGTGGACCGCGAGATGCGCGATCTGGCCGAGCTGGAGCTTCCCGACGTCAAGGAGTGGCTGGAAGCGTTGGAGCAGGAAATTCAGATCCTACTGCTGCCGAAGGACGCCGCCGACGAGAAGAGTGCCATTCTGGAAATCCGCGCGGGCACCGGAGGTTCGGAAGCGGCGCTCTTTGCCGGCGATCTGTTCCGGATGTATGAGCGTTATGCCGCTGCCCACGGCTGGAAGGTGGAAGTCCTGTCGTCGAGCGAAGGCGAAGCGGGCGGCTTCAAGGAAATCATCGCGACAATCACCGGCAAGGGCGTGTTCGCCAAGCTTAAGTTCGAATCCGGCGTCCACCGCGTTCAGCGCGTGCCGGAAACGGAAGCGGGCGGGCGTATCCACACCTCGGCCGCGACAGTTGCGGTTTTGCCTGAGGCGGAGGAGATCGACATTGAGATCCGGCCGGAAGACATTCGCATCGATACGATGCGCTCCTCCGGCGCCGGCGGTCAGCATGTCAACACCACCGACTCCGCAGTGCGTATCACCCACCTACCGACAGGCATCGTCGTTACCAGCTCAGAGAAATCGCAGCACCAGAACCGCGCCAAGGCGATGCAGGTTCTGCGCTCGCGGCTCTATGACGCCGAGCGTCAACGCGCCGACAGTGAGCGCTCTGCTGACCGCAAGAGCCAGGTCGGCTCCGGCGACCGCTCGGAGCGCATCCGCACCTACAACTTCCCGCAGGGGCGAGTGACCGACCACCGCATCAACCTGACGCTTTACAAGCTCGACCGGATGATGGTTGGCGAAATCGACGAGATCGTTGATGCGCTAATGGCCGACTACCAGGCGAGCCAGTTGGCGCAGCTCGGTGAACAACAGCTATGAGCGAAAACGGGAAACAGGCGGAGCCTACGGTTTCCCAAATCCTAGCCGCGGCCCGCCGCCGGTTTACCGAGGCCGGGATCGAGAGTGCTGCTGCGGATGCCCGCCTGCTGGTCGCTGGACTGCTTGGGCTGTCGACGACAGCTATCGTGACGCGGGGTGGTGAGACCATTGGCGCGGAACAGGCGGCAGCGGTCGGGCAAGCGATAGAACGTCGTCTGGCGCATGAGCCGGTTCACCGCATTCTTGGCGAGCGCGAGTTTTACGGCCTGCCATTATCATTGTCTGCCGAAACCCTCGAACCCAGGCCTGATACGGAAATTCTCGTCGATACGATGCTTCCCTATCTGCGCGATCTTGCAAGTACCGAGGGCCGTATCCATATTCTTGATCTAGGAACCGGAACGGGGGCGATATGCCTCGCGCTGTTGAGCGAATGTCCGGAAGCGTCAGGCGTCGGCAGCGACATATCGGCCGATGCCCTAAGGACGGCAAAATCAAACGCCGAAAGAAACGGATTGCGGGATCGGTTCGAAGCCATTCAGTCCAGTTGGTTTGAAAACATCCACGGTGCGTTTCATGCGATTGTCTCAAATCCGCCCTATATCGCTTCTAAAGTTGTTCACACTCTTGCTCCCGAAGTGACGAAATTTGATCCACCTGCCGCACTGGATGGCGGCGCGGATGGGCTTGACGCCTACAGAACGATCGCCAAGGATGCGGCGAGGTTCATACAGCCGAACGGCGTTGTGGGACTTGAGATCGGCTACGACCAGCGAAGCGACGTAACAGACGTTTTCGAGGCTGAGGGCTTCAAGCTTCTGGAATCCGTAAAGGATTACGGCCAGAATGACCGGGCGCTTGTGTTCGCGCGCAAGTGATGCGTGACAACTTAAAGCATTGAACAGGACATTGGTGTCATTGCGAAGAAAAGGCTTGGATTCCCTCGGGAAGCAATATAGGTTGACCCCACGCGTTGGAGAGATAGGACAGAACGGCGAGTCGTTCGATACTAGCTCGGCCTCGGGGGTCCGCTCTTTTAAACGAGTGTTTCAAAGGTTGAAAACGACCCAATGCGTGAATCAGTCAAACTGACTTGAGAACAAGCGGCAGGTTGGCGCGAAAGCGCAGTATGCTTGCGGCACGAGGGCTCTGAGCCGGTGAACCGGCCACGGCAGTTGGTGCCATAACTCCACAACAAACAGAGAATTCAGGTGAACGATCTATGAGGCCAGGACAGCAGAACAAGCGCGGTCGCGGGCGTGGCAATAACAACGGCGGCGGCGGCGGTGGTGGAAATAACAATAACAACAACTTCAACCGTAAGGGCGGCAATCCGCTGACCCGGACTTACGACAGCTCCGGCCCAGACGTTAAGATCCGTGGTACTGCGCAGCATATCGCTGAAAAGTATGCACAGCTTGGTCGCGACGCGCAGAGCTCGGGCGATCGGGTCATCGCAGAAAACTACCTGCAGCATGCCGAACACTACAATCGCATCATTGCCGCCGCACAGGCGCAGATGCAGGAGCGCTTCCAGCGCGACGACCGAAACGAATTCAGTGAAGGCGCCGAGCGCGAAGGCGACGACGTCGACGGCGTCGACAACGACGATGTCGTGATCGTCCAGCCGCCGCGTCAGCAGCATGAGCATCAGCAGCGCCGTTCGGACGAGCAGTCACAGCGTCGCCACGATGAGCAGCCGCGTCGCAACGACGAGCAACCGCGCCAGCCGCGGCGTCAGGAACAGCAGCCAGCTCCGGTTGAAGCCGTAGCTGCAGCGCCGCAGCCCGAGGTCATCGATGGCAGCGGTCCGCAGCCCGAGATTGAAGGTATCCCGGCAGAGGTTTCGATGGACGAGGAAAGTGCTGCAGCCCAGCCGCGCGAGCGTCAGCCGCGTCGCCGCGCTACCGGCAGCCGCCCGCGCCGCCCGCGTCGCGCAGAAGGCGAGGCTCCGGCCGAGGGTGAAGGTGCCGGTTCCGGCGACACTCCTGTTCTGGCGGATGCCGCTTCGGAATGAGCGTCCCCTTGTCTCTCGCAAAGGAGGCAAGTTGAGAAAGCACAAAGGGCCGCTCCATTGGAGCGGCCTTTTGCGTTCCTGGCTCGGAACGCCGGACGGATGATGTGTCGCTGGTTTCTGGACTGGTTCCCGACGGCCATCTCCTAGCTCATTGGGCCGATGCTGTATTGAGATTGCATGCTAGCCTGCTGCATTCCTCCAAAACGTCGCGTGAATGCCGGGCGACCAATTCGCGAGAGGTACGAACGCGGGAGCGACTTGCGCTCCAGGCACGTCAAAGGCATTCTATTCAGCGGGGGTATGCCCGATGGAACGCCGCATCATCGGTGACAACGACGATGAAGTTGAGGTGAGGGGACATGCGCTTTTTGCTGATACTTGCCGCTTCGGCGGCACCTCTTCTTGCGCATGCGGTATATGCGCAGTCGCTGAAATCTGACGAAATCATCAGCTCAATCGCCGTTCGCCCGATCAGCGAGCCTGGCCCGGTGCTCGGAGCGGACGGGCGTGTGCACCTTGCCTATGAGTTGTTCGTGGCCAATCCGAGCAAGCTTTTCGTGACGCTCGAGAAGGTCGAGGCGATCGGTGCGGCGGGACGCAGCCTGTCGGCGACCGAAGGCGACCGCCTTGGCGAGATGACGCAGACCTATGGGGGCAAGGGGCGTATGCTATCGCCCGGCGGATCTGCCGCCGTGCTGATGGATGTGAGCTTCGACAAGGACGAAAAACCTCCATCCGAAATCTCGGCGCGCGTGACTGCTACCCGACAGACGGCAGGTGCAGACGGCAAGCAGGTTGATATGCCTAAGGACAGTCCGCTGCCGGGAATCTTTAGCTTTACCGCTGCGAGTGTGGGTGTCGGTAAGGCGGCAGTGGTCGTCGAGCCGCCACTCAAGGGGAAGGGCTGGGTCGCCGTGAACGGGTGCTGCGATAGCATCACATCGCATCGTGGCGCCATCCTGACGATCAATGGGCAATTGAGGGTTCCCGAGCGTTTTGCCATCGACTGGGTCAAGCTAGATGACAGTGGTCTCTTGTTTACCGGGGACATCTCGAAGCTGGCGAGTTATGCCTATTACGGAACGCCAGTGCACTCGGTAGCGGATGGCGTCGTGGTCAATCTCTACGACGCGACCGACGAACAGGTGCCCGGAGGCAATGCCAAGGGCATCACGGCCGAGAATGTCGGTGGCAACATGCTGGTGATCGATATCGGTGGCGGCGCATTCGCGTTCTATGCCCACATGCAACGCGGCAGCCTGAAAGCGAAGCTCGGCGACCGCGTCAAGGCCGGAGACGTGATCGGCCTGCTCGGCAATACCGGTAATTCCACGGCCCCGCACCTGCATTTCCACGTGATGGACGGCCCTTCGCCACTGGACGCAAACGGACTTCCCTACGTGTTTACGCGCTTTTCCAGCCCCGGTGTCCTTGCGCCGGGTGGTGACGACGATGTCGAACAAGGCAAGCCGGCCGCGATCGACAGCAGGCTTGTGGGCAGGCATGAAAAGCAGTTGCCGCTTAACAATCAGGTCGTGGACTTCGATTGAGCGCGAGCACTGCCGGGGAAGCTCAAATGCTCGGCCGCTTTCGCATTTTCGGCCAACTTCGTCCGGCATTCCAATGCTTCGGTCGGCGCACTGCGCCAGCAAAGCCAACGTAATTTACCGTAACGTACTTACGACCATACCGTCCGTGTGCCTGACTGCCGATGCCAATGCCTCTTATGAGGGGCGATATTGCATCAGGTCAACGTTCAGTTGGGAGATACGCGAAATGGCTTGCCACGATGATATCAAAGCATCGCCTTCCGATGCCAACATCCTCACTCGGCGCAATCTGCTGATTGGTTCGACGGCCCTTGCTGCCGGAGCCGTGACGGCGGCCAGCATGGTCGGTGCCGCCGCTGCCCAGGCACAGACTGCGGCAACCTCCGGCAAAAAGCCGAACATCCTAGTTATTTTCGGCGATGACATCGGTATTCCGCAGATCAGCGCCTACACGATGGGGCTGATGGGCTATCGCACGCCAAACATCGACCGCATTGCCAAGGAAGGCGCGATCTTTACGGATTCATACGGGCAGCAGAGCTGCACGGCAGGCCGAGCATCCTTCATTCTCGGGCAGGAACCATTCCGTACAGGATTGCTGACGATCGGTATGCCGGGCGATCCCCATGGTATTCAGGACTGGATGCCGACTATTGCCGATGTCATGAAGACGCAGGGCTATGCGACCGGGCAATTCGGCAAGAACCATCTCGGCGACCAGGACCAACACCTGCCGACCAAACATGGCTTCGACGAATTCTTCGGCAATCTCTACCACCTGAATGCCGAGGAAGAGCCGGAAGGCTACTTCTACCCGAAGGATCCGGCCTTCCGCAGACAGTTCGGGCCTCGCGGCGTGATCAAGTCGAGCGCCGATGGGAAAATTGAAGATACGGGGGCGCTCACCACGAAGCGCATGGAAACAGTCGACGAAGAATTTCTTGGAGCAGCCAAGAACTTCATCGATCGCCAGGTGAAGGCGGACAAGCCCTTTTTCGTCTGGTTCAACTCAACGCGCATGCACGTCTTCACGCATCTGAAGCCTGACTCGCTTGGTAAGACCGGCAAGGGCATCCACGCCGACGGCATGGTTGAGCACGACGGTCACGTGGGTCAGCTGCTCGATCAATTGGATCAACTCGGAATCGCCGACAACACCATCGTGCTCTACACGACCGACAACGGCGCAGAGATCGCGCTTTGGCCCGATGGCGCAATGACGCCGTTCCATGGTGAGAAGGGCACGACATGGGAGGGTGGCTTCCGCATACCCATGATGGTTCGCTGGCCGGGTGTGGTCAAACCCGGAACCGAGATAAACGATATCGTCACGCTGATGGACTGGATGCCGACCTTCGCAAGCGTTGCCGGAATACCGGACCTCAAGGAGCAGATGAAGACAGGTTTTAAGGCAGGAACCAAGGACTTCAAAGTGCACCTGGATGGTTACGACCTAGGACCGCTGCTAAAGGGCGAAGTCCAGACGGGCCCGCGTGACGCAGTCTACTATTTCGACCAGGGTGGCAATCTCAACGCCATCCGCTGGAACGACTGGAAGCTTAGCTTTGCGATCAACAGCGAAGGAAATATCGCCACCGCGACGCGTGAAGTACCGGCCTGGGCTAACATCGCAAACCTGCGCATGGATCCCTACGAGCGCGGAATGAAGGAGGGCGGCGGCGCCATCGACTTCCTTGCCCGCAACATGTGGTTGCTCGTTCCTGTTCAAGGTAAGATCAAGGACTTCTTCTCGGACTTTGACAAGTTCCCCTATCAGGAGGGCAGTACGCTGAATGCGAGCGGGATCAACTATGGTATGCTTAGACAGCAGGCTGCGCTGAAACGACTGAACGAACTTGAACGGCTTGCCCCGCAATGATTGCCTCATAGAGGTCCGCGCCGGTTCGGCGCGGACCATTTCCTTCTATGGACTATCGCGTAAATCATTGCGTAAACGGTGTGCCTGTTACTGTAACGTACTTGGAATTTGCAGCCGCTTCGACGCTACTCCGCGTATGACAAGAGGAGATGTCGTCATGAAAGCCAAGTGGAGCGCCTCACTGATCGCTGCGTTTCTCATGAGTTCCACGGTCTCGGCGCAGGACGGCTTGCAAGCAGGCTATGCCTTCGACAAGGGCTTTCCGACGGTAGAGACCACCGAAAGGGCACGCGAAGACGCGCTGTTTCAACGGGCAGTGACGGCCTACCGTTTCTGGTATCCTACGGTATCGGTCGAGGGCATCTTCAACGGCAACCGCGTGGCCGGGATCAAGGACAATGGAGTCCTTGGCGTTGCCGCCGCCGGTCCGCGTCAGGTAGGTTTCACACTCAATTCCGACACGCCCTACGGATCGGCAACCCTTGACCTGAAGGACGGCCCGATGGTCGTCGAGTTGCCGCCAGGCGCATATATCGGCTTGATCAACGATCACAACCAAAGCTGGGTTCTCGACATGGGCATCCCTGGCCCGGATGGCGGCAAGGGTGGAAAGCATCTTGTCCTGCCGCCGGACTACAAGGGCAAGGTGCCTAAGGGCTACCACGTAGGCAAGTCCGCTACCTACAAGATCCTGCTGGCCGTGCGTGCACTGCCTGTCGGCGGCGATCAGGACAAGGCGCTGAAAGCGCTGCATGCGATCAGGATCTATCCGCTAAGCACGGCAAAGAAGCCGAAGCCAATGGCGATCATCGACACAACCGATATGGCAATGGACAGCACATCTCTCAAATGGGAGGACAATATCCAGTTCTGGGAGATATTGAAGCGGATTGTCGATGACGAACCGCTGGTGGAGAAGTTCACGCCAATGTACGGGCTACTTGCGACGCTTGGCATCGAAAAGGGCAAGCCATTTGCTCCAGAAGCCCGTACGAGGTCGATCCTTGAAAAGGCTGCGAAGGCCGGTAGGGACCAGCTCATCGTGTCCGCGTTCGACAGTGATCGACCGGATCGCTTCGCATGGCCGGACCGAAAGTGGGAGTGGGTCGGCCTCGTTCCCAACGAAGCGCAGTTCGAAACGCCAATGGGCGTCGATCTGGAGGCACGCGATCGCTGGTTCGCACAGGCAATCGTTACGTCGCCTGCAATGTTCCGGCGGTCTGCCGGCGCCGGCTCGCTGTACTGGCTCGGCGTCCGGGATGGCAGCGGCGCGTTTCTGGATGGCGGCAAGAACTACAAGCTGACTATCCCTCAGCCTGTTCCCGGCAAGCTGTTCTGGTCTGTAACGCTTTACGATGCGCAGACGCGTTCGGAGGTCCAGACCGATCAGAACAAGGCGGCCTTGCGCTCTCTTTTCGAGCTGAAGGATATCGATACATCGAAGCCGGTCGACCTCTATTTCGGCCCCACGCCGCCGAGGGATGGCGAAGGTCGGTGGATCAAGACCGAGCCTGGTCGGGGCTGGTTCAGCTACATTCGCATTTACGGACCTACGCAGCCGGCCTTTGATGGTTCCTGGAAGCCTAATGACATAGAAGAGGTCAAATAAGTCGTTGATGACCCCCAGGCGATCAAGCGGCATCGAACTACAATGTGGAGAGGACACGATATGAACCGCCATCTGACAACGATGCTCCTTCTGGCAATCCTTTCTGTGCCCGCATCCGCGAAGTCCGCCGCCGATATCGCTGACCTCGTGGGTGCGCGAGCGGCAGGAGCGGAGTCGGAGATCCAGGCGAGGGGGTACGACAACGTCAAGAACAATATCTGGTGGAATGCTGCCACCGGAACCTGTGTGCGGGTTCGCGTATCGAACGGCCGCTATTCGGCAATCGACACTCTGCAGCCGAGCGCGTGCGGGCAAAAGAGCGGCAGTTCCGCTTCGGGCAGCTGCCCGCCCGACGTTTCCGAGGCGGACCGCTACAAATATCCGGCGTGCCAGGGCAGTGGGTCCGGCAATACCGCGGCGGCTTCCGGAAATGTTCCGCAGGCGGCTCTCAATGCCTGCATGCAGCGTGCGGACGACTTCCAGAATGCACGGCAGGGCACGAGCGTTGTAAACGGCGCTGCTCGTTCCGGAGCGAACTGGGTCCTGACCATGGCAACCGGCCAGTACACCTCCAAATGCACGGTCTCCGGTTCCGGCCGGGTCGTCAGCATGGATCCGATGTAAGTCACGCGTAGTGCTCGGCAAACCGCTGGTCGAATGGCCGGGGTTTTTCGCCCCGGCGCCCCTTTAAACTTTTCAAATCCTCCACCATATCCAGCCCAAGTTCTTCAGCCGCAAATCCCAAACGCGGCGGAACAATGAGCTTGCCACTTGAGGGAGCTCAATCTCAGTCATCGGCCTGTGCCTTATAAGGGCAGGGCGATCCATGGAGGTACAGTATGAATATCGAAAAATACTCCGAGCGGGTGCGCGGTTTCATTCAATCCGCACAAACCTATGCGCTGGCGCAGGGGCATCAGCAGTTCACGCCCGAACACGTTCTGAAAGTGCTGCTCGACGACGATCAGGGCATGGCCGCCTCGCTGATTGAGCGCGCCGGCGGTGATCCTAAGGCTGCGCGTCTCGCCAATGATGCCGCACTCGCCAAGCTGCCGAAGGTTTCAGGCGGCAATGGGCAGATCTATCTTGCGCAGCCGCTTGCCAAGGTTCTCTCGACTGCCGAAGAGGCAGCGAAGAAGGCCGGTGACAGTTTCGTCACCGTCGAGCGCCTGTTGCAGGCACTGGCGATCGAATCTTCGGCTTCAACGTCCACGACGCTGAAGAATGCCGGTGTGACCGCGCTTGCGCTCAATCAGGTCATCAACGAAATCCGTAAGGGGCGCACCGCCGACAGCTCGAATGCCGAACAGGGCTTCGATTCACTGAAGAAGTACGCTCGCGATCTGACCAGCGAAGCCCGTGAAGGCAAGCTCGATCCCGTCATCGGTCGTGACGACGAAATCCGCCGCACGATCCAGGTTCTGTCGCGCCGCACCAAGAACAATCCGGTGCTGATCGGCGAGCCAGGCGTCGGCAAGACCGCCATCGTGGAAGGCCTTGCGCTGCGCATCGTCAACGGTGATGTGCCTGAATCGCTCAAGGACAAGAAGCTGATGGCGCTCGACATGGGCGCGCTGATAGCGGGTGCGAAATATCGCGGCGAGTTCGAGGAGCGCCTGAAGGCTGTGCTCAATGAGGTGCAGGCCGAAAACGGCGAGATCGTCCTCTTCATCGACGAAATGCACACGCTTGTCGGTGCCGGCAAGACGGATGGGGCGATGGACGCTTCCAACCTGCTGAAGCCCGCGCTTGCCCGCGGCGAACTGCACTGCGTCGGCGCGACCACGCTCGACGAATACCGTAAGCACGTCGAAAAAGATCCGGCCCTTGCCCGCCGCTTCCAGCCTGTCATGGTCGAGGAGCCGACGGTCGAGGACACGATCTCGATCCTGCGCGGTCTGAAGGAAAAATACGAGCAGCATCACAAGGTCCGTATCTCGGATTCGGCCCTGGTTGCGGCTGCGACGCTTTCCAACCGCTACATCACCGACCGGTTCCTGCCCGACAAGGCGATCGACCTGATGGACGAAGCCGCAGCGCGGCTGCGCATGCAGGTGGATTCCAAGCCTGAGGAGCTGGACGAACTCGATCGCCGCATCATGCAGCTGAAGATCGAACGTGAGGCGCTGAAGAAGGAAACCGACACGGCGTCCGCCGACCGGCTGGTGCGGCTTGAAACAGAGCTCACCGATCTCGAGGAAAGCGCCGATGCGCTGACGGCCCGCTGGCAGGCGGAAAAGCAGAAGCTTGGCCTTGCCGCCGACCTGAAGAAGCAACTCGACGATGCCCGCAACGATCTGGCGATCGCCCAGCGCAAGGGAGAATTCCAGCGCGCCGGCGAGCTGACCTACGGCGTCATTCCGGAACTCGAGAAAAAGCTGGCGGAGGCCGAGGCACAGGACAGTGATCGCAGCGCCATGGTGCAGGAGGTCGTCACCCCTGACAACATCGCGCATGTCGTCTCCCGCTGGACCGGCATTCCGGTCGAGAAGATGCTGGAAGGCGACCGCGAGAAGCTGCTTCGGATGGAAGACGAGCTGGCGAAATCGGTGATCGGCCAGGGCGACGCGGTTCAGGCGGTGTCGCGGGCGGTGCGCCGCGCGCGCGCCGGCCTGCAGGATCCGAACCGGCCGCTCGGCTCGTTCATCTTCCTCGGTCCCACCGGCGTCGGCAAGACGGAGCTGACCAAGGCGCTTGCCCGCTTCCTCTTCGATGACGAGACGGCGATGGTGCGCATGGATATGTCGGAGTACATGGAGAAGCACTCCGTGGCCCGGCTGATCGGCGCTCCTCCCGGCTATGTCGGCTATGAGGAAGGTGGTTCGCTGACGGAAGCCGTTCGCCGCCGGCCGTATCAGGTCGTGCTGTTCGACGAGATCGAAAAGGCGCATCCGGATGTCTTCAACGTGCTGCTGCAGGTTTTGGACGATGGCCGCCTTACCGACGGCCAGGGTCGGACGGTCGATTTCCGCAACACGATGATCATCATGACGTCGAACCTCGGTGCTACGATGTTGACGGAGCTACCCGACGGTCATGACACCGATGAGATCCGCGAGCAGGTGCTGGACGTCGTGCGCAGTCATTTCCGTCCGGAATTCCTGAACCGTATCGACGAGATCATCCTGTTCCATCGCCTGAAGCGCGAGGAAATGGGGGCGATCGTCGATATCCAGTTGAAGCGTCTGGTGGCACTGCTTGCCGAACGAAAGATCACGCTCGAACTTGACGACGACGCCCGCAATTGGCTCGCCAACAAGGGGTATGATCCAGTCTATGGCGCGCGGCCGCTGAAGCGGGTGATCCAGAAGTACGTGCAGGATCCGCTCGCCGAACAGATCCTCTCCGGGCAGGTGCCTGACGGCTCCACGGTGAAGATCACCAGCGGTTCGGACCGGTTACTGTTCCGGACACGGAATTCTGCGGTCAACGAAGCGGCCTGATGCGCGCGATAGTCAGAAAGAAAAATGGCGGCTCCGGCCGCCATTTTTGTTGATGCTGCTACTTGCTTGCGACCTGCGGCGGCGGCTGATTGCCGAGCAGGGTATCGATACGCTGCCGCTCATCCTCGAACTTTGCCAGTGCTTCGCCCTTCAACGACTTGCCGCCCGGCAGACGCACGCGCAGCGGGTCGACCTTGGTGCCGTTGACGATCATTTCGTAATGTAGATGCGGGCCGGTGGATTCGCCTGTCGTGCCGACCCAGCCAATCACCTGGCCCTGGCGCACCTTGGCGCCGGGAACGACACCCTTGGCGATAGCGCTCTGGTGATTGTAGGAGGATTCGTAACCATTGGTGTGGCGGACGATCGTCTGATTGCCGTAGCCGCCGGAATCCCAGCCAGCCTTTTCGACCGTGCCGTTGCCGACCGCGATAATCGCGGTCCCGCGCGGGGCTGCCCAATCGACGCCGGTATGCATGCGGGCAAAGCCCAGGATCGGGTGCCGGCGCATGCCGAAGCCCGATTTGAAAATGCCGTTCGGAACCGGATTGCGCAGCAGGAATTGCCGAATGCTCTTGCCGTCCTGATCGAAGTAATCGATCGAACCATCTTCCGGATCCTGGAAGCGGTAGAAGCGGGTTTGCGTGTCGCCGAAGCGCGCACTGACGTACAGAAGCTCGGAAGCTGCCGTTGCCTGCCCGCTGGAGTCGGTAACGGAGAAGAAAGCTTCCAGCGTGTCGGTCGGACGCAACTCTGCCTGGAAATCGACGCTGCTCGCCAATAGCTTGACGATCAGCGCGGTCATGTCCTTGGTCATGCCGTAGGAGAGCGCTGCACGATAGATGCCGTCATAGACACGTGGCAGGTTCTGGTTGGACGGAACCGATGTCGAATTGTCGTCGAAGGCCGTCGTGACTGCGTCGATCTGCGGTGGCTCGTGGCCGGCCACGAACCGATCGTGATCGTCGAGCGCCACGGTGACCAGATGGCGTGTGCCGCGATAGACGCTGGCACGGATGATCTTGGCCTGTTCGCCTTTCTGCAGGATGCCGATGCGCAGGACATCGCCCTTCGCGAGGCTGTCGGATCCGATCATCGGCGATAGATAGGCGGACAGGCCCTTGGCCTGCGGTTCGGGATAGCCCGAAGCCGTCATCGCCTTGATGATCGAGGTTGCCTGGCGCACAGGGATGATGTCGTCGGCAAACTCTTCCGTCTGCGGCGTGATCGTTTCCGGTGCGGACACCGTCATGTTCTGCTCGAGCACGCGCGCTGTCAGGCCGGCCGTCAGGTCGACGTCGTTGTCGTCATTGGAGAAGCGGCGCGGGTCGACATAGTAGAGCGCTGCTACCTGCGCTGCGCCGTCGGTAAGAACGGAACCGTTGGAGCGTACATTCTCCTCGATCTCGTCCAGCGTCATGCCGGGCGCCACCTGGAGATCGGATTTTGTCGTCGGATATGCCACCGTCTTCAGGCTGACCTCGGACTCCACGTCGGATCCGTAGATCTGTCCGGTGCGAACGGTCGGCTGTGCGTCGGGCTCGTCCGCCGAGAAGATCGTCAGGGGATTGAAGCTCGGATAGTCTTCGGTCGCCACGTGATTGGCGGCAAGCGTCATCTTCACCCGCGCGAAAGGCTGGCGGCGGACGACCTCCTTGTCACCCTCGTGGACGAGGGTCGAGACCTCCATGATCTTGCGGTCGGATGGCTTGGCGGCAATCGCAGGGGCAATCAGCCGGTTGCCCCGCGTCACATCAGTATCGGCGTTGGTGTCGGCATTGATATTGGCGTAGGCCTCGGCGGGGATCGCCAGCTGCTGGCGACCGTCGAGCGCCGCAAAAAGTGCCACACCCATCAGCACGCTCGATGTGATGCCAGTGAGGAACGTACCCGAAAGCCAGCGCAGTGATACCTCGCGGCGGTCGGGCGCGCGTCTGCCATCGGCGAGAAGCGGCGGCTCGTTGCCGAACGAGCGGATCATCATCTTCTCCGTCATCATGGCAGGTGGATCCGCGTCCTTTCGGTAGCCCTCTTCAGCCAGCTCTGGCTGGCGCCGAAAAGTGCATAGTTTGGCATTAGAAGTCAAATGGGCGGCATGCGCGTGCCCAAATCATCTGCCCTTGAGACCATCCGATTGTGAAGATGTGAGGGCGAGGGACCTCGTCGTTTCGTTTTGGCGCCCTATTTTTGTGAAAATGATCCGGGGCTGAGCGCGAGGACAGGGCAGAAATCCGGCTCTCTGGAAATCAGCGTTGAAATTCAACGTGATGCGATAAATCTGGTTTTTTTTGAAAACCGCTGTTGACTTAGAAAAGGG
>UBMU01000020.1 GCA_900466605.1 Hyphomicrobiales bacterium | reverse complement strand
TGAATCCCGCAAGCGGCAAATTCGATTTTTCTCAAAATAATGACAGGATTTTTTTGCGGGAGCGAAAGCGCGTTTATGTTAACCGAATCAATGGGGTATTTGTCGGTGTTGACAATAATCGATGCAGACTTGGCGCTGCGTTATCAACGACGGAGTGGGGCGCTACAAGGCGCGAGCGATCGTCGCCGGAGCCGTCCTGCCGCCGCAACCCCAGTTCCAGTCGCGGTTTTTTCCCGTATCAAGATGGACAGAGTCGGTATGGCAGTAGGTGCCGACGCCGCCGCGATCAGGCAGTGAGCGGATATAGCTCGCGATGTCCCATTTCGACACGCCGTCGATCTGAATATCTGCCGCGTCACAGGTCTTGTGCATGGACTCTTCGGCCCCGCCGACCATGCGGTTGTGGTTCGGGTCGCGGTAGCCTGACGTAACGACAACCGGCTTGCCGAAGTGCGTTTCGACCGCCTTGATCACATTCAATAGATTCGGCTTGAAGCAGCCGACTTCCACCTTGTCGTTTTGAAGATGCAGACCGTTGGGCGCAATTCGCGTCATGCCGGGCAGGGAGGCTTTTTGCAGAAGTCCGGAAAGACTGCCGAGCAGGTTGTGCCTCGGCGCGCTGTAGAGCGCATTCATCGTTTGGCCCGACAGCGCTCCCGTCGCGAGTGAGGCGCTCTGGACCGGCGCGCTTTGCGTGCTCGTGTTCTGAGAGGGCTGCTGTGGCAACACGGGTTGGCCCTGCTGCGTTGGCTGGGCCTGATCGAGCGGAACTTGGCTGCTGTAGACGCTCGAGCGTGTGGGGCTGACGCCAACCGGCGCGTAGGCGTTCCCGCCAGCGGGTTGCAGCTGGGTGGAGCTAGGATTGTTCTGCGGCAGGGTGCGGATCGAGAAGATGCTCATCGCCTGCGCGTTGATGCCGGTTGACTGCATCGCCAGGCCGCCGATATTGGCGGGAACAGAGGCTGCTGACCCCGCCGCCATCGGCTGCAAATTCGGGGCCTGCGCGGGCTGAGAGCCCAATGCATTCGCGACCATGGGATCGCGATAGCCGGGTTGGGCCGGCGCGGCTGCTGCAGCAGCGTGCTGCGCTGCTTCGGCCGGGGCTACGACGGACATGGCGTCAGCAGCCTTCTTGTCAGACACGCAACCACTAAGCAGCAGCGCTGATGTGGCGATCAAAACGGCAGGTCCGATAGCTATCCGCTTTTCAACAGCGAGCACGCGTGCATTCTCCAGGGGTGCGGCGAAAAGCTGCGCCATAACGCATCGTTCGCCTCGAGTCGGCTGGAGAGTGCCCGCGCCATCCGGCTGCGGCAAGCGCGATGCGGACACGCAGGCCCGAAATCGCAAAAGCCGCAAGCCTCGCAAAAGCCTGGGGTTACCAGGCGCCTGTATTACCCATGGAAGCCCAAGGTTCGGTGGACGGAAGGCTGCCGCCCTTCTGCAGAATCTCGATCGAGATGCCGTCCGGGGAGCGCACGAAGGCCATATGGCCGTCGCGCGGCGGGCGGTTGATCGTGATGCCGCTGTCCATCAGCTTCTGGCAGGTGGCATAAATGTCGTCGACCTCATAGGCGAGGTGACCGAAATTACGGCCGCCGGTGTAGTCTTCGGTGTCCCAGTTATAGGTCAGTTCCAGGCACGGTGCGCCCTTGGCGGCAGCTTCGGCCCTGTCGCCCGGGGCGGCAAGAAAGACGAGCGTGAAGCGGCCCTTCTCGTTCTCCGTGCGTCTGACTTCCTCGAGGCCGAAGAGCGTGGTGTAAAAATGCAGGGAGGCGTCCAGATCCTTCACGCGGACCATGGTGTGGAGATAACGCATTCTATTTCCTCTCTAATGCTGGGCGTTGGATTCTTATGTGGTGGAACACCAGCTTCGGGCAAGACAGCGGGGTATGATTGGCAACTGGGAATAATCGAAAAGTAGGACTTGCGCTAATCCGTTACCAACATGTTAATCTTGATCGCAAGAATCAGTTAACCGTAACAGTGTGACGCGTATTGAGGGACTGGCGATATGGCTGACAGGATTTCATCGAAGGAATTCACCGACCTCGATCAACTCGGGGGGGAAGCCGTCGAACTCATTGAAATCACTGGCGTTGTCAAGTGGTTCGACGTGGCCAAGGGCTTTGGTTTTATCATCCCTGACAACGGGATGCAGGACGTCCTTCTGCATGTGACCTGCCTGCGACGAGACGGCTACCAGACAATTCTCGAAGGCACGCGGATCGTCGCGCTGATCCAGCGCCGTGAACGCGGCTACCAAGCGTTCAAGATTCTGTCCATGGACCAGTCGACGGCCGTACATCCTTCGATGCTGCCTCCGGTTCGCACGCATGTGCAGGTGACAGCGACAAGCGGACTGGAGCGGGCCTTGGTCAAGTGGTTTAACCGCACCAAGGGCTTTGGTTTCCTGACGCGCGGCGAAGGCACCGAAGATATCTTCGTCCACATGGAAACGTTGCGCCGGTTCGGCCTCACCGAGCTGCGTCCGGGGCAGGTTGTTCTCGTACGCTACGGCGATGGCGACAAGGGTTTGATGGCTGCTGAGATCCATCCAGACGTTCCAAGCCCGGTGAGCCGCGCACACTGATGCGTATCTCGGCTATCCACTGGATCAGAAGCGCCCTTGCGGCGCTTTTTTTCATAATCGCCCTTCCGGCACTCTCCCAGCAGCCGATGACGTTCGACAAGGAACCGCTGATCATTCAGACGGCGTCCGGCAAGCGGCTGAATTTTATCGTCGAAATCGCCGACACCAACGAGCAGCGTCAACGCGGTCTGATGTATCGCAAGGAGATGGCCGACGATGCCGGCATGATCTTCGATTTCGGCGCTTCACGGCGGGTGCAGATGTGGATGGAAAACACCATCCTGCCACTCGATATGCTCTTCGTCGATTCGACGGGCACGATCCGCAGCATCAAGCAGAATGCAGTGCCGTATTCGCAGGACATCATCGATTCGATGACGGAGGTAAAGTATGTCATCGAACTGAATGCCGGCGTGACGGCAAGGCTCGGCATCAAGCCTGGTGACAAGGTAATGAGTGCGACGACCACGAAGAAAAAGTAGGCGCACTCTCGCTACGCCCGAGAAACGCTAAGGGAATTTCCGACAACAATTCAGTGCGGAAACCGGCCCTTTCCCAGCACGGTCGGTGCTAAATTCGCTGTCAGCCTTTGACCAGACCAAATGACACCGCGCTCACGGAGGCCGCATCGAACAGGCGCGGCGCCGATGATTAATTTCATCTGATATGAGCATCCCCCAGTCTGAATAGCTTGCAGAGCCAAGAGGCTCTGATCTATCCGCGGTGTGTCGTCTGAAGTGAGGCACTCAAAGCGGAGCCGACTCTCCTTCGCGCGCCGGCGCAAAGTTGGCCGCTCCGATCGGTGAGCGCTTCTACATTCTGGTACATTTATGGCCCAGATCCGACACAGCCGAGATACATCGCCACGACCAGACTAGGCTCATCGTCGGTTGCGTGATGTCGCGACCAGAGTTCGACAACTCGACGTCAAAGGAAAGATGATGACGCTTCTTGTCATAGCCTATCTGGGAGGGGCGCTGACTATCCTCAGCCCATGCATCCTTCCGATCCTTCCCTTCGTGTTCGCGCGTGCCGGCCAACCGTTCTTGCGCAGCACGCTCCCGATGCTGATCGGCATGGCCGCGACCTTTGCCTTGGTCGCGACGTTGGCCGCGGTCGGCGGAAGTTGGGCCGTTCATGCAAACGCATACGGCCGGCTCGCCGCGATACTGCTGTTGGCCATTTTCGGCGTCAGCCTGCTTTCGCCACGTGTGGCCAGCACCATCAGTCGGCCGCTGGTTAACCTGGGCAACCGGCTGGCGAACACTTTCGGCGGTTCCGGCTCTGCTCCATCTATCGTGAGCTCTTTCATCTTGGGGGTCGCGACCGGGCTGCTGTGGGCACCCTGCGCCGGGCCCATTCTCGGTCTCGTCCTGACCGGAGCTGCCCTGCAAGGGGCGAACCTCCAAACAACCCTCCTTCTGCTGGCCTACGCGGCGGGCGCGGCTACATCGCTCGCAGTTGCATTGGTGATCGGAGGGAAGGTCTTTGCGGGCATGAAGAGATCGCTCGGAGTGAGCGAACGAATCCGCCAGGTGGCAGGTGTGGCAGTGCTTGCGGGGGTGGTTGTCATTGGTCTTGGGCTGGACACGACCCTTCTCGCTCGGCTCTCCTATTCCAGCACGACTTCGCTCGAACAGGCCGTGCTGGATCGGGTCGACATCAATGCCGCGTCAGGCTCGCAAACCGAGGTGGCCGCCGACAGTACGATGCTTGCTGCTGCCGCCGCGAAAGGACCTTTCCGCAGCGACTTGCCTGTGGAAGGCCGTGCGCCGTCTTTGGAGGGAGCTGTCGGTTGGCTGAATTCTCCGCCGCTGTCGATGGAGCAGCTGCGTGGAAAGGTGGTGCTCGTCGACTTCTGGACCTACTCGTGCATCAACTGCATCCGCACCATTCCCTATGTCCGCGCTTGGGCGGAAAGATACAGGGATCAGGGACTGGTGGTGATCGGTGTGCACTCACCGGAGTTCGCCTTTGAGAAGAACGTCGACAACGTCAAGAAGGCGGTGGCCGACTTGAAGATCGACTATCCCGTGGCGATCGACAACGACTACAAAATCTGGCGAGCTTTCGAGAATAACTATTGGCCTGCCAGCTATTTGATCGATGCAAACGGCCAGATCCGCTACCACCATTTCGGCGAAGGTAACTACGGCCAGACCGAGCAGGCCATTCAGGACTTGCTGCGGGAGGCCGGCAGCAAGACGGTCGCGACCGCCCCGGTAACGCCGCACGCTCAAGGAGCGGAAGTTAGTCCGGATCTAAAGGACATGCGCTCGGGCGAGACATACATCGGTTACCAGCAGGCGACAAATTTCATCTCTCAGGATGCCGTCCGCGATGTCGCTCACAACTACACGGTGAAGTCCCCGGGCCTCAATGAGTGGGGGCTTTCTGGAACCTGGACGATTGGAGCCGAAGAGGCCACGCTCGACCAACCGGGCGGAAGCATCACGTACCGGTTCAGTGCCCGCGACCTGCATCTCGTGCTCGGCCCGGGCTCGGACGGTAAGCCCGTCCGCTTCAAGGTCACGATCGACGGCAAAGTTCCGGGAGCCAATCACGGCACCGATACCGACGCTGAAGGGAACGGCACCGTAACCTCCACAAAGTTGTACCAGCTGGTGCGGCAGTCCGGCGACGTGGAAGCACATAATTTCGAAATTCAATTTCTCGCTCCCGGCGTCAAAGCCTATGCCTTCACCTTCGGCTGAGGGCGGAGCTCAATCCTTTCATGTAAACAAAGGAGTAAGTACATGAATAGACAAACTCTCTCGACGATCGCCCTTGCTTTGGCTGCCAGCGTTGTCGGCTTCGCGGCCCAAGCGGCCGACGTCAAGAACATTGTAATCGTCCATGGAGCACTGGCGGACGGCTCCGGCTGGCGCAAGGCAACCGACATTCTCGAAAAGCGTGGCTTCAATGTCACCGTCGTCCAGGAGCCGATAACGTCGCTGGAAGATGATGTGGCGGCGACCGACCGTGTCCTCGCGCTGCAGGACGGGCCGACGCTTCTTGTGGGGCATAGCTATGGGGGAATGGTGATCACGGAAGCCGGTAACAATCCTAACGTCGCAGGTCTTGTCTATGTCGCCGCCTTCCAACCGGATAAGGGCGAGAGCCTGTTGAGCCTCGCAAGCTCGAAGCCGGCGGGAAGCATGGATATTCGCGAAACGAAGGACGGCAAGTATCTCTATCTCGACCCTGCCGCTTTCGCCAACGACTTCGCAGCCGATCTTCCGAAAGAAGAGGTTGCCTTCTGGGCTAGATCTCAGGTTTTCGCCTCGAAGGAAGCTTTCTCCGCCAAGGTCGGCGACCCGGCCTGGAAATCCAAGAAGAGCTGGGCGGTCGTCGCTACGGAGGACCGTTCGATCAACCCGGAACTGGAAAGGGATATGGCCAAACGTGCCAACAGCCAGGTGACGGAGGTTAAGGGAAGCCACGCCGTCTTCGCCTCGCAGCCGGAACTCGTCGCCGATTTCATCGAGTCGGCCGCCAAGGGCGCAGGACAATAATGCAATGTAGCGGGCTGCCCAGTCGTTTGGCGCAGCCCGCTGCAACGGTGCGAAAGATTATTGTCTTCGACCTGGGCAGAGCCACGTGGCTTTAGTGCCGAAGTAGCCAGCCGAATAGGCTGGCGGAAAACCATTTTGGCGATGAATTGTAGGGATTGTTCAGGCTGCCATTTGCAAGGCCTGCCAAGTAATAAAGTGGTCGGAGTGGAGAGATTCGAACTCCCGACCCTCTGGTCCCAAACCAGATGCGCTACCAGACTGCGCTACACTCCGTGCCGACGAGGGAGGGCAATACACGGTTCGCCCCGCGCCCGCAATATCTAAATCACTTGTCCCCATGCTTCGTTGTGGCGTTGCCTCGTTCAGGTTGGTGTCAGGAAAGGTTGACATCAGCGGCGCTTGCCGAGCGGCCACCATGACGCCGGCTCTCAGACAAGTCGTGGAGAGCGGATTGGATGATTTCGATGAGACGCCCCGCGGGTCAGGTCTGAGGCCGTGTCTCGGCAGTGTCACGCTGTCGATCCTTACTGCCGTCTACATCCTTGCCGTTGCCAACCAGACCTTCTGGACACGGGCCTACACCCATCTCTCCGCCTATCCGTTCCCGTTTGCTGCCTTCGTCATCGGCATCAGCGCTGTCACCATTGCGGCGATGACGGCCTTCTCGGTCAAATATCTCATAAAACCGGCTTTGATTTTCTTCGTGCTGGTCTCGGTGACGTCAGCTTGGTTCACCGATGAATATGGCATCATCGTTGATCGGGAGATGGTCCGGAATGCCGTAGTTGCGTCCGGGCCCGCGGCCGCGCATATCATCACACCGGCCTTTGTTTGGCATATATTCGTGACCGGTATCCTGCCATCGCTGTTTATCCTATGGGTTCGGGTGGAGCATCGGCCTTTTGCGGAGAAGTTCGCCTGGAACATGGCCATCATTCTGCCGTGCGTGGCGGTGTTCGCGGCGGCCGGGCTTGGCTTTTCGCAGACCTATGCTGCGGTCGGGCGATTGCATCGCGATGTCATGCTTACCCTGAACCCGTTCATCCCGATCGGCAGTGCTGCCCGCTATCTGTTCTCGTCCGAAGATGACCGCAGCGTCATGCGCTACGCTCTAGGTATGGACGCTCACCAGCGTGCATCGAATTCCGGCAAGCCGCGCGTGACTATCCTCGTGATCGGGGAGAGCGCACGGGCGCAGAATTTCTCGCTCGGGGGTTATTCGCGCGAGACAAATCCCGAGATGAAGGAGAGGGGGATAGCCTACTATGCCAGCGCCGCGAGTTGCGGCACGACGACCGGGGTCTCCCTCCCGTGCATGTTTTCCGCTTATCCCAGGCAGCAATTTACCCATCGCAAGGGTTTGGAGACCGACAATCTGGCCGACGTCCTCGGGCATGCCAACGTGAAAGTGGAATGGTGGGATAACAATACCGGCAGCTACGGTGTTGCCAACCGCATCGCCTATCGCTTCCTGCCCGACGCCGCTGATTCGCGTTTCTGCAGCGACGGCGAATGCCTGGACACGGCACTGCTCGATAAACTGGATAGCTGGCTATCGCGGGTCAAAGGCGACACCGTTCTCGTTCTCCATCAGAACGGCAGTCACGGCCCGGCCTATTATCAGCGCTACCCGGATAACTTCCGGCGGTTTATCCCCGATTGCCGGACGGCCGAGTTCGGCGCCTGTACGCAAGAGGAGATCGTCAACGCATACGACAACACGATCCTTTTCACGGATCATGTCTTGGCCAAGGTGATCGATACGCTGCAGCGTCATGGCGATTCCGTTTCGGCTGCAATGCTCTATGTGTCGGACCATGGCGAATCACTCGGCGAAAACGGCTTCTATCTCCACGGAGCGCCTTATCTCTTCGCGCCGTCGCAGCAGACGCAGGTACCGATTATTGCCTGGTTCGCGCCGGATTTCAGCGCTGCCTCCAAGATCGATAGCGGCTGCCTTGCGCGAAAGTCGGCAGAACCTGCCTCGCATGACAACATCTTTCATAGCGTTCTCGGGCTGATGGATATTGCGACCGATCTGTACGACGCCAGGCTCGATCTCTTCTCAGCATGCCGAGATACCAGCGCCGGAACGAAGAAGGCAGCCGGAAACGGCTGAAGATGCGGCCTTGTCGACCGAGGCTTTTTTCTTGAAAAGAGAGGGATTCGCCGCTAAGCAAAATTCATCTCTTCGTGCGATGCTTCGGATGAAGAACGGCCCGGCTGTGGGCAGAATGAAGTGTCGAGTGTGAAAGCCCGCTAATTCGGAGGCGTTGCAGCAATGTCTGCCAAGATCTACCGTCCAGCCAAGACCGCGATGCAGTCCGGCAAGGCAAAGACAAACATTTGGGTTCTTGAGTTCGATCAGGAGACGCCGCGCACGATCGATCCGATCATGGGCTATACGTCGTCTTCGGATATGCGCCAGCAGCTGAAGCTGACCTTCGAAACGCAGGAACTTGCAGAGGCTTATGCCAAGCGCAACGGCATCGATTACCGGGTCATTGCTCCGAAGGATCCGCAGCGGCAGATGGTGGCCTATCCTGATAATTTCCGCTATACGCGGACGCAGCCTTGGACGCACTGAGCCGCGCGTTCAGCCAAGCCAATTTGACCGGTGCACAGCGTTCCGGTCACGCGGCCCCTTAGCTCAGCTGGATAGAGCACCTGCCTTCTAAGCAGGTTGTCGCAGGTTCGATTCCTGCAGGGGTCGCCATTTTATTGACGGCGGCATGTCGCTACGCAACAAGGCGAACGAAGAGCATTCCGTTACGTCAGCGTAGAACTGTTTGTGGTTCCGCAACGCGAATAGTTTGCCAATCCGCGTCGTACCGATATCGCTGCAACTACTTGACCTTCTTGCCTTCGGAGACTGTCCAAGAATATGCGTGGCCGTCGATGAGGAAGGCGATACGCTTCCTGTGGCCCATGACTGCATGACATTGCCATGCAGCGCCCTTGTCACTGGAGTCCAGAAGGCGGACATCCGTGCTCACGTCAGAGCAGAGTTTGTCACCTTCGATCCTCCAGCGTCCACTCTCGCTCTTGCTGCCTTTCTGGTAGATGGTCGTTCCGTCCGGATTGAAATACTGAATCTCATCCTCGTTGCTGATCGAATTTCCCTCCAGCGTCGCCTTGATCTCCGGACTCTTCATAGTTTGCGCAGAAACCGTGCCGGCTGCCAGGATTACAGCAGGCGCAGCGAGCAACATTGATGTGTTCAACCAGGACATTTTATTCTCCCCATTCGATGCGGCTTAGGGCAGTGGAACGGGCGAGTCGCTTAATGTTCTCAAATAGGCGATCACGTTCAGACGATCCGCCTCGTCGGGCGCGCCACGGACGTCCATGTCTACCCCTGGTGTTGTAAGAGTAGGGCCGGCGATGAAGATGTTGAGGTCCTCGTAGGTCCAAGAACCTGGCCAGCCCATCAGCGTTTTGGAGTAGCCGCCGAACGGTGTCGAGGCCTTCTTGCGCCCTACGACGTTCCACAGGTTCGGGCCCCTTCTTGGCGCGTCCTTCACGCCAATGACATGGCAGCTGGTGCAATTGGATGCGAAGAAGGATGCCCCTTTTGCCGGATCGCCGTTCGCCAGTTTCGCTGAGATCGGCGAGGGTTTCTGAATAGTGACGCCGTGGCTCAGCAGGTAGTCGGCAATGTCTGTACGATCGTCATGTTTCGCGAGGTGGTAAGCCGTTATGATAGAGGGGTTGCGTTTAGGGTCACCCCGCACCCAGATGGCGTTGACGTCTGCCCCAGCTTCAACGAGTGCCTTGACGCAATCGAGGCAGTTGCCGGCGACCGCGAAGTGTAACATGCGCTCGCCACGCGCGGCGGCATTGGGATCGGCACCGTGTCCCACCAGCAGCCGGACCAGGTCGGGAGACGCCGTCAGGACGGCCGCGGTAAGAGGCAACCCGAGTGCTGACTCCTTATTCACGTTGGCCCCACGCTTAATCAGCAGTTCTGCTGCATCGGGATGGCCGCTACGCACCGCGACAACGAGAGGCGTGGCTCCTTTGTTCTGTCCCTCAATATCGGCTCCAGCATCCAACGACGCCGCGAGCGCTGCCAGATCGCCGCTCTTGGCGGCATCGTGAAGCGGGCCGCCGTGGGACATTGCTAGAGCGCTCAAATAGATCGCCACGCTTCCTATCAGCCCACGCATCGGTCCCTCCCAGGCTAATTTGGCGCAAAATTATATACCCGCTCCACTCCGCCGAACAGTTGCGAACGATTTGCAACGGCAATTTCGTAGTCTCGCTCCACGACCTGCCTCGCCGTCTGAGTATTGCTCAAAAAAATACGAATGCGCGTTGCCGCAACGAGTCCAGACGAAAGAGGCGATTGGCCCTTTGATGCTAGGAAGCGGCCGCTCATGTCCGCTTTGGAGCCGCAATCTGCCGCGAGCAAAGCGGCAATGAGGTCGAGGACAGTCGAGAATGCCTTCCGCGTCCCCCCAATTGTGCATTTAGAAAAATGAAATGCTGTTGTGGCAACTTGGCGGGACTAGAAGGCTGAATTGCAAATGAAATACGCGCCGCGCGCGAGCGCCTAGCGGGCGGTTTTATGTGGTGGGCCGTGTCGTTAGGTAATGTGGGACAGTGATTTCTTGTTTACGCAGCAGCAATTGACTTCGATCCTTTCCTCCCTTCCAGACCCTGCATTCATCCTCACTCGCAGTGGCCGTTATGCTGCTATCTTCGGAGGGAAAGACCTTCGACACTATCATGACGGTAGCGGCCTTATAGGGCGTAGCATGTTTGACGTGCTGAAAGAGGAGAAGGCACGGTGGTTCGCTGCCGAAATTGAAAGAGCCCTGGAAAGCGGCGTACTTCATATCGTCGAATACGAACTCAGCGGCAGTGATGTGAAGGGAGCCGGGGACGGCCCTAGTCATTCCATCTGGTTCGAAGGCCGTGTTCAGTCGCTGAGTTTTGAGGTCGATGGCGAGGCTGCAGTTGTCTGGGTGGCGAGCAATATCACCGACAAGAACGAGGTTCAGGCGAAGCTGCGCCGACTGAGCGAAACGGACGCCCTGACGGGGCTATACAACCGCCGCAAGCTGATCGAGACCTTGGATGAACGACTGGCAGTCTTTGAACGAGAAAGGGCTCAGACTTCGGTGCTAGTCTTCGATCTCGACAATTTCAAACGGCTCAACGACGAGATGGGGCATCATGCAGGCGACGCGGCCCTTGTGGAAGTAGCACGCGTATGCCGTCAGCATCTGCGCCAAAGTGATGTGATCGCCCGTTTCGGCGGTGACGAATTCGTGGTGGTGATGCCTGGTACCCACCGTCGTGATGCGCTGGATATTGCAGAGGGACTGCGCAAGCATGTTCCAATCGTTCTCGGGGAAACCTTGCGTCACGAATTCACGATCAGCGGAGGCGTTAGCGAATTCGGCCCGCCGGATCGCTTTTCCAGCGACATACTGAAACGCGCTGATCAGGGCCTGTATCAGTCGAAACGGGCCGGTCGCAACCGGGTCTCGGCTCTATGAATGCCACTCAACCCGAATGGCCTTGCTGCTGAGGTGTGGGTAACGCCACGCCAATGACCGCTTCTCTGATCGGCCACTTTGGCCCAGCTCCTTGTGGTGATCGTTGACGGCCCGATCGTTCACGCGGGTCACGCTTCTCTTTGCAGTCCAATTGCCTCCCTTTCGTTTCGAGCTGCTGTACGCATGCCTGGGACTTGGCCATCCCAGATCTGCGATGGGAGCGACGTTCTCCACCTGAGGCTTTTATGCTTCGATCCGGGTTTAGCCATTCCCAATAATTATGCCTGCCACTATAACCTCGTTCTTGCTCCAATCGGCGGACGCGCATGAAGCCGGTTTGTCGCCGGCTAAGGCAAGTGCGCGGCATTTGATCATCGTCGCTAGTGATAAGGTTTGATCCGATGCGACCCTTTTCTGGCGAGAGGCGCCACCTGAGGCGGTGGACGTTGTACTTGCCATGGAGGCAGTCTTTGCCGGGGCAGGGGTCAATAGTTTTGGGGTTTTTGACGCAACGGGCGAGCCGTTCCCGATGATTTTATTTGCAAGGATTACGATTGCCTTTGCTGCGGCGGCATCGTCAGGCGACGGTTTGCCAGTACTGGCATTTTCGGTGATCGGTAGGGCCACGCACACAATCGCTTTCCCCAGATCAGTGTTTTGGCTCCGACTTTCGGGGTTTAGCAGTTCTGGCGTGACTTTAATCTCACACTCGTCAGCACTTGCCGGATAGTTCCATAGGAAAAAAGGCGCTGCCAATCCCAGCGCCGCAACGAACAGGTTCCGCATCTCTACTCCCCCTCTGATAGAGTACATTAGATGTATCGCATATATTAGTGGTAGAGTCACGCGTGGCTATACAGTTCACGGGCGTTTTCGAAACGCGGAGCGAGCACCGGACGTTGCGCGCGATAACCTTTAGCTGACCGTCGGAAGGTATTTCTTCCCCATATTTGCCAAGCACCGGCAGCGGCGAGGATAGTTGAGAAAGGAGCGTTTCCTGACGTCTTTGGCGTCAGGTTCATCGCTTAGCCGTCAAGATCACTGGCTTGTTCCCGTCGGCAATTTGAGACCGGCGTCGCGGAAACAGCACAACAGCTTCTTCGATTTCGAGAAGGGCTGAAGCAGCTCGATCTGAAAGGACTTCGGGACGCAATTGCCCCCACGCTCTCACTGGCCGGAGCGTGGGTGACGCATTCATGCAGCTTCGCGCCAACAGCGTCGTCGTCGCTGCTCATTGCAGCCAATTGTCTTCCGCCGGGGGCCGCTAATCAAAATCATTGCGTTCGGCTGACTGCGGGCGGTGTCCACGAACCTTCGGTAATCTCAGACTTTGGCCAATACGCCCTGACATACAGCGAGAAATCGCTGTTCAGGGGAGAAGGCAGCCAGTTCGCCTCCTTGTCTTTGCCCGGGGAGGTGGGCTGGACATAGATCGTCAGCGACCCGTCCCCGTTGTAGCGAAGATTCTTGTTCTTCGTTCCAAGCGAGTAGCGCTTCAGTTCGTTGGGGTTGAAGAAATGGTGCTCGTTGTAGAGGGTGAGTGACCAGAAGCCGTTTACAGGCGGAGTTTGGTCCTTAGCGAATGTGACGGTGTACCCACTCTTGCCGTTCAACCGCGCGCCGGATGAATCAAGGTCCTGATAGAAATATTTTGTTTCGTTCGGCGAATTCACCAGGATGTTGGATTTCGCTACCGCAGTGCGGGTGAAATAGTCGGTTCCGAACTCGGCTTCGTTGGAGATCGTGCTCCAATTGTGCGGTAGTTGCTGGCCGTAATTCCGAAACTGGAAAAGGGGCGTCACAAGTTGTTCTTCGGCTTCCTTCGCGCCTTCAATCAGGGCTGCCTTCAGCTTTGCATCATTTTCCGATGCCGCGACAACGGCCATCACCTGAGCATATCTAGCCTCCTCACCAGGCAAGGGCGGTGCGTCGGCAAGAATGGCCGGGAGTTGATCGAACAGCTTCTCAGGAAAAACGAACCGGGACTCAGCCGCGCCGCCCTCCGGCTCAGGCAAGACCTTCATCTTGGCCCAGTCC
The DNA here is from genome assembly GCA_900466605.1 of Hyphomicrobiales bacterium. GTDB lineage: Bacteria > Pseudomonadota > Alphaproteobacteria > Rhizobiales > Rhizobiaceae > Rhizobium. Next base: position 87,215 of record UBMU01000020.1, on the reverse strand, counting down.
ATGCTTTTCATTGCTCCGCCGAACTTTGAAAGCGGATAGGCCATCACCTGCCGCAGGACAGACTGAATCGCCTTCTTGTCCGTTGGAGTGTCGTCCTGGAAGATGCGGGGGGCCATGAAGCCGGTATTGGTCGGTGACCTGAACACCTTGGTTATGCCCTTCGGCACGTCGCCTTTCCAGTTTGGACCGACGAGGAGATAGAAGCCTGGTGTCGTGGCATACATCTTGCCGAGCTGGACGAAGCTATCGGTTCTTAGGTCAACCATCTGATAGACCCAGAAGCGACCACCGAAGTCTGGCACCTGAACGACGACGGGTTCGATGTCTAGAGCAAAAGCACCTGCTCCGTATACCACGTCTTGGTTCGGACAGGCGACCAGCCTCTCTTCCGGAGCGACATAGTCCGTCAACATGGCGATAGTGTTCAGCGGTGCGATCGGCGCAGGACCCGATAACATCGGTTCCGGTACGTCTTTGAACGACAGTCGTCGATTGTAGATATTCGCCATTGGCCAGACCCAGAAGTAGGTGTCCTTGCCAACATGACGGGCGTACTCTTCCGTAATTTTGACGCGGGTATCGGGGGCGGAGGGCATCGCCGTCTGGAAACCTGGAGAGATAGGTATTGGATCATCTGCTGCGCGAGCTGCTGTTGCTCCGACAAACAAAGGGACGAAAACGGAAGCCATGTAAATCCACTTATCCGACATCAGATCGTCCTCCCTCGAACGCAGAGTTTCATGTCGATAATCGTACTGACGACGATATGGACATGCTGCCTTTGGAGACACCAATGGAAGTACGTTACGGTAAACTTCTGCGTCTTTTGCGATTCCGATGGCTGCTCTAGATTGACAGTGGTTATAGGCAGACGGCTTTGCGCCATAAGCAGACATTGTCATCTAAGGAATGTGGCCCTGACCTGCGCCACCGCGCATGGAAACACGGGGGTGAGGTGCGGCTATCCGCCTATCGATTGACGCAAGCCCAGTTTCAGTAGGAAATACCTCCAGGCATCTTCGGAAATGTCGAAGGCAGGTTTGTATGGATCGTCTCGAAGCAATGAGGATGTTGCTGGCAGTCGTCGACGCCGGGAGCATCTCGGCAGGCAGCAGGAAGCTGAATGCTCCGCTGCCCAGCGTCAGCCGCAAGGTCGCCGAGCTCGAACGGCACCTCGGCGCAAATCTGATCGTGCGCACCAGCCGGAACCTCCAGCTCACCGACGCCGGGAGGGAATATGTCGAGGCGGCGCGCAGGATCATGGTGGACCTGGAGGAAACAGAGCGGCGGGCCTCCGGCGAATACCAAACCCCACGGGGCACGCTGACGATCACCATGCCGGTGGAGTTCGGTGCCCGCCGCGTCCTGCCGATCGTCCTCAGCTACATGGAAAAATACCCGGAGGTGTCGCTCAACCTGCTGTCGCTCGACAGGACGGTGCATCTGGTGGACGAGCAGGTGGATATCGCAATCCGGTTGGGCGATCTTGCAGACAGCTCGCTCCACGCCGTCAAGGCGGGTGAGTTCCGCCTTTTGACCTGTGCCAGCCCAGCATATCTGCAGCGCCGAGGAGTGCCGGAGCACCCAGGTGACCTGGCACGTCACGATGGAATTCACTTCAACAAGCGGGCGTTCTTCTGGACGTTCGACGTCGACGGCCAACCTGTCGAAGCGATTCCGCGAAACCGCCTTGAGGTAAACACCGCAGCCAACTGCGTGGCAGCAGCCGTCGGCGGGGCAGGCATCGCCCGCCTGTTCGACTATCAAATTCCCGACGAACTGGCTTCCGGTTCCCTCGTGCCCGTTTTGCAGCGTTTCGACGGCGCTGTCAGGCCGATTCACATCGTCTACCCCCGCCAAGGCTTACTTACGCTGAAAGTACGCTCGTTCATCGACTGGGCCCTACCACGGCTTCGTGCCGTCTCAGCGCGAGGCGATGCCATGGACGTCTAGCTTGAAAACGCAGCCCTGACCTCTTCAACGGTCCATGCCGGATCTTGCAGATGCGGAAAGTGCCCGATCCCTTGCAGGATTTCGAACTCCGAACCTGTACGATCCGCGAACTCACGGCCCATTTCCTTCGTGATGTAGATGTCTTTGTCGCCCCATATCACCTTCACCGGCGTCCTGAGCTTGCCGAGATTGGCCTCGAGATAGTCTTCATCCCGATTGAAATATGAATAGTAGAAGGCAAAGGCATCGGCGGTCGTCAGGCCGTCAAGCGTCCACGAGTGCTTCATATCCTCCTGCACGTCGGAGGGAAGATCGTATTGCGCTTCCTTCGAGAGCCCTCGCCGATGCACGTTTTGCAGGATCTCGTCACTGGTCTTGTTCATGTAGGCTCGTGTTGGGGTGGCCGTCGGCTCCGCCTTGAGGTTCTGCAGGCTCTCGTACATGTACTGTGGCCTGTTGAAGGGGGCGAAGTCGCCGACAATGATCTTCTTTGCGACCGCGGGTTCGTCCAAGGCGAGGAGGAGAGCGGGAAGCCCACCGATGTCCGAGGCATAAATGATCAAGGTCGATTGATCGATGCCTGCCTTTTCGATGTAGACCTTCAGAACCTCGGCGTAGTCCTTCGGAGAGTAGGAGAACTTGTCCGGCGAGGGGCGAGAAGACTGGCCATAGCCAGGCCAGTCGAAGGCGTGCACCTCATATTCCTTGCCCAGCGTACGCGAGATTTCTTTCCAGACGGCCAAGGTCTCCGGAAAACCATGCAGGAAAAGAACCGTGCCCTTGGGATCATCGGCATGGGAGATCATCCGGCGGAGCGTGATATGCTCATCGATCTTGATGAAGTCGATCTTCGGCTCCGCCCGCAAGGCGCCCGTCTCGGCCTGTCCGCCCACCGTCGGCATCGATACCACGGCGGCCGCAGCGACAAGGGTTTTAAATGGTGAGATAGGCATGGCAGCCGTCCTTTCGGTCGTGTTGGATGTACCGAGAAGATCGAATATCGTGCTGGCGGCCGGTAGTTGGAAAATCCGAGAGGGATCCTCTTGAAGCGAGCGGGTGCCAAAAGGTGACCCGATGGCCTGCCTTCATTGTGAAGCGATCCAACGCCATGTCGCAACTTCACGGGCGCCTGTCACCAATCTCTGCTGCGCCGCGATCGATCCCTTCGCCGGAGCGAGAGGATGGCTCTCAATTTCGCTCAGTACCGCCCGCCAGGTACCGTTCGTAGATTCTCCCCATTCACGGATCGCTGGTCGAAACGCGATCCGCGTCCAACCCGAGCGGGGGAACTCGATCGCCCGCCATCAAAGGAAGATGAACATGAACCATGTAGCAACCCGCCAGTATAAAGAGGCGCCGGAGAAGGTCAGAGGGCTTTCGGGTCATTCGACAGTCGGCACGAACGACCTGGATGCCGCCGTCGCCTACTATGACAAGCTGCTTGCAGTCTTTGGGATCGGCCGCGTGCTCGAGCAACCCGGTCGGGCTGTGTATTACGGGCATCGCACCCTGGAATTCGGCGTGACCAAGCCCTTCAATGGCGAAGAGGCCGCTGTAGGCAACGGAAATATGATCGCGTTCGAAGCCCGTTCACGAACGCAGGTGGACCTCGCCCACGCCACGGCATTGGAAGCCGGCGGCTCCGACGAAGGCGCCCCTGGCCCGCGGGGAGCGAATGGCGACGGGCCATACTGCGCCTATTTCCGTGATCCGGAAGGCAACAAGTTCCTCGTATTCCGCGCCGGGCCTGACGAGGTCTGACATCCCGATGAACAAGGGGTCGAGGGCAGTGCTCGAAAGCGCTCCCCTCGACCAGAAGGTAAAAGCAATGAAAATCCTCTCTATCGCATCCGCCGCCGTGTTGCTCAGTCTCCTGGCGATAAATGGCGCATCGGCTCAGCAGCCAGGCATCAAGCGCACCGACCTCGTGAAAAACGACATCGTCGTCTCCGGAAAGGAATCCCTCCAGGTGCGCGTCGACTTCGATCCCGGCGCCTTTGCCGTCAATCATCGCCATCCTGGCGAGGAGATCGCGTACGTCCTGGAGGGTACCCTCGAATACAAACTCGAGGGTCGCAAGGCCATCACCCTCACCGCGGGCCAGTCTCTCTTCATCCCTTACGGTGTCGCCCATTCGGCTCGCAATGTCGGTGGCGAGAAGGCCTCCGAACTCGCCACGTACATCGTCACTAAGGGAAGCGCCCTAGTCGAACCGGTACAATGAGCATCCACCATCTCCGACAAGGAATTGTGACATGACACAGGCAAACAAAAGCGAAAACGGGCAGGTCTCGCGACGCGCGTTTCTGTTTGGCGGCGTGGCGATCGGCGTCTCCGCAGCGATCCTGCCGATGACCGCTGCCGCAGCAGATAAGCTCAAATCAACGACAGGCACGGGTGACATCCGGCCGTTCAAGGCCGATATCCCCGAGGCGGCGCTTGTCGATTTGAGACGACGCCTCACGGCAACGCGCTGGCCGGACGGCGAGACCGTAACCGACCGTTCCCAGGGTGTCGAACCGCAGAAGCTGATGGATCTCGTGGAATACTGGAAGTCCACCTATGATTGGCGCAAGGCGGAACGCAAGCTCAATGCCTTCCCGCAGTTCCTGACTAATATCGACGGACTGGACATCCACTTCATCCACGTACGCTCGCGCCATGAGGACGCGCTGCCCCTGATCATGACCCATGGCTGGCCGGGTTCTGTCTTCGAACTGCTGGACGTTATCGGGCCGCTGACAGACCCCACCGCCCATGGCGGCAAAGCCGAAGACGCGTTCCACCTAGTGATTCCGTCCATCCCCGGCTTTGGCTTTTCCCAGAAGCCGACGACAACAGGTTGGGACGTGCAGCGGATCGCAATGGCATGGGACACGCTGATGAAGCGTGTTGGCTATGATCGCTACGTCTCCCAAGGCGGCGACTGGGGCGCGATTATCAGCGATGCCCTCGGGCGTCAGGCCCCGGAAGGATTGCTCGGCATCCACGTGAACAGAATTGAGCGCGCCACCACGCTTCCTGCAGACGCCGCGAAGGCGCTCAGGAACGGAGGAGCGGCTCCTGATGAACTGTCGGCCGACGAGAAAAAGGTCTTCGACGAGGTCCGCGACTTCCTGAACAACGGTTTCGGCTACGCCGCGATCCTCAGCACGCGCCCGGAGACCGTCGGCTACGGGCTTGCGGATTCTCCGGTCGCTCTGGCGGCCTGGCTCTATGACAAGATCGGCGATTGGGTGCTCACCCGCGGCGACCCCGAACAGGCCCTGAGCAAAGACGATATCCTCGACAACATCACGCTCTACTGGCTAACCAATACAGGCCCATCGAGCGGGCGCATCTACTGGGAGAACGTCAAGGCGGGTGCAAAGCTCACTGCCGTCAAGGTTCCCGTTGCCGTCAGTGTTTTTCCGGGAGAAGTCTACAGGCCGCCGAGGAAGTGGCTTTCAGAGGCCTATCCGCAGCTCGTCTACTACAACTCGGTTTCGAAAGGCGGTCACTTCGCCGCCTGGGAAGAGCCGGACCTCTTCAGCGAAGAGATCAGGGCCGGCTTCAGGGCCATGCGCTCCAAATAGCGCGTCCGTTCAACACTGGACTTAGCCGCGCCGACAGCGATGAAAGCACATGCCGCAACGCTGCCTGCCGACCGCGATATCTCGACGGCTGCAGGCCCCGCCGGAACAATGCCTGCTCCGGATGCTGCCGACGTTGAGAAACCACTCAAACACCCCGGACCGTCCATGGACAAACGTTTCTTCATAGGCGTGCTTGCAGCACTCTTCGCGGCCTTTGCCTTTTCACTCAACTTCGTTGTGCCCTTTATCATTGGTGGCTACTCCACCTTTGATTTTGCCCTTGTCCGACACGTGGTTTCGGCTTTGGTCGGTCTGTGCATTATGTTTTCTCAGAAAGGGGTCACGCAGCATCTCACGCTGCGAAACTGTCTTTCCGCGATCTGGCTCGCCTTCATCGGCTATGTCGGATACTTTCTGACGGTGACAGGCGCGGCCATCTTTGCAGGACCGGTGATCGCTCCTGCCTTTCTCGGGCTTGTTCCGATCGCCTTGATGGTCATCGGCAACCAGCGGCAGGAATCATTGCCATGGCGATTCCTGATGATGCCTCTCATGTTGGTGCTGATAGGTCTTGTTTTCGTCAACAGTACAGCACTCACGGCCGAGGGATTGGCGTCCGTTCGTTCTTGATCGGAGTTCCGTTGGCACTCGCAGCCGTGGTGTTGTGGGTCTGGTTCGCTATCGCCAACCAGGCTGCGCTGGCCGCTCGACCTGGAATGCCCTCGGGTGTGTGGTCCGCGCTCATACTGGTCGGCGGAGGCATCCTTATGGTGGCCTTCTACCCGGCCGGCGCAGCGATGGGCCTCTTCCAGCTTCCCAAACTCGGATTCGGCTGGAGTGTGGCTGGCTCTCTCTATCTGTGGGGTGCATGCCTCGCGCTCTTGGCAACTGTATGCGGAGTGTGGTCGTGGAATGTCGCGTCGCGAAGCTTGCCCGTCGCGCTGGCCGCGCAATTGATCGTCTCGGAAACAGCCTTCGGGGTTATCGGCGGCCTCATCGTTCACGCACGCTGGCCGAGTGTAATGGAAGCGGCAGGGGTGGCGATCCTCATCATAGGGGTGCTCCTGTCAGTCCGCATTTTTTATCAAAGGCAGTTTCGCGTGGGCGATGCAATGCAGACGAACTGCTCGCAATCAAGAGGGTGCCCATCTTGAGATCGCATGGAGTGGCCAAACGCAACAGTTGTAGCTCGTACGTCGTGTCCGGTCTTGACGGTTAGCGGTTGTCGACTGCTCTGCGCCACAAACGGACATCGCTTCAATCTTAGTGTCGAGACGGAAGACTGCCAAAACGGCCTCGACGCATGATTTCGCGGTTGCTTAAAGTAATAAAATTCCGGCCCCGCGATCTTACGCCAACGGGCCGGCTTTGTTTTGCGAGGTCGGACGCTCAGTAGATCCCGAACGTGCCCACGAGGTGCTTCATGCGAGTGACGGCAAGTTCCGGCCTGTCCAGAACGTTTGCCTTGTCCGCCAGCCGGAAGATATCGGCGTAGTGATTGATGCCGCGCGCCGATTGCAACCCGGCGGGAAGGCTGAAATGGCCCTGATGGCCGTTGAGCCAGGCGAGGAAAACGACGCCGGCCTTGTAGTATTGCGTCGGCGCTTCGAAGATCTTGCGGGAAAGCGCAACGGTCGGCTCGATGACGGATCGGAAGGTGGCAGGGTCGCCCGCGGCAAGCGATGCCAAAGCCTTTGACGCCGAAGGCGCGACGGCATCGAAGATGCCGAGCAGGGCGTGACTGTAGCGCTCGCCGTCCCCTTCGATCAGCTCTGCATAGTTGAAGTCGTCGCCCGTAAAGCACAGGACGCCGTCTGGAAGCCGATTGCGGAGCTGCACTTCCTTCGCATTGTCGAGCAGCGAAATCTTAATCCCCTCGACCTTGTCCTTGTTGTCGTTGATGATGCTCAGGACGCAATCCAGCGCCAGTTCGAATTGCGGGCTACCCCAGTAGCCGGCTAGGTTCTGGTCGAACATTTCTCCCAGCCAATGCAGGACGACCTTATCTTTCGCCTGGGAGAGAATTCTGCCGTAGACTTTCGCGTAGTCATCAGGGGAAGTGGCCACGCGGGCGAGGGCGCGGCTCGCCATCATGATGGCACGGCCGCCGTTCTTTTCCACAAATTCGATCTGAGTTTCGTATGCCGCGATGACATCGTCTATCGATCGCGCATCGGAAGCCGCGAGGTGATCTGTGCCTGCGCCGCAGGCAAGATCCGCTCCCTGGACAGAGCGGGCCTCTTCCAGCGATCGTCGGATCAGTTCCTGTGCGCCGGCCCAATCAAGCCCCATGCCGCGCTGCGAGGTATCCATCGCTTCGGCAATCTTGAAGCCCAGGCTCCACAGATGTCGGCGAAAGGCGATCGTTGCGTCCCAGTCGATTGCCGGTCGACCCCAGGGGTCCTGGTCCTTTCGCGGGTCGGATACGACGTGGGCCGCTGCATAGGCGATCCGGTTGAACTTGGGCGGCGTGGTCGGGCGTCCAATGGGTGTACCGACAAGCCGGTATTCTGCGGCGGAGTCATCAGTGTTCGGCAGAATTAAAGACAAGCTCATTGCAATCCTCCTCGGTAGGTGAATGACGCAATAATTTGGATCGTTCCAAATTGCAATAGCCTTTTTAGAATCCCATAATTTCAAGGGGTGGTATGTGGGAATGCAATTCGATCCTTCTCTTAAGGCTAGGATAAACAACGGCTTGAATGCTGTTTTGGCCTAGGCTTCAGCGTTGTGGTTTCCGTAAGATTATGCTTGACAAGTTTGGAACGTTCCAACTAATACGTTTTCAACCTGAGGCTGGTTGGGAGGATAGTATGACGAAGGGGCGGGTGACCGTCATTGACATCGCGAAGGCTGCCGGCGTTTCGAAGTCGACGGTTTCGTTGGTGTTGCAGGGGTCTCCGCTCGTGAACGAGGGGACGAGATCCAAAGTGAATGCGGCGATGCGTGAGCTTGGATACGTCTATAACCGCGGAGCCGCGAACCTTCGTCAAACGAGTGCGAAGTCAAAGATCATCGGAGTCGTCGTGAATGACCTCACCAACAGCTTCTTTGCGGAGTTGGCCGTTGGTGTCGACATGGTCGTGCAGTCTGCGGGTTTCGTACAGTTCCTTTCAAATACCAGCGAGAGCATCGACAGGCAGCGTGAAGTCATTGCGTCCATGCGGGAGCATGGCATCTCGGGGCTGATCGTTTCGCCGGCGCGTGCAACCGAGGCGGCCGATTTCAAGCCGCTTGTCGCGGCAGATATCCCTGTTGTCGTCGTTGTTCGCAGTCTGCCTGGGACGAAGGTCTCATCAATTGTTTCCGACAACCAAGGAGGGACCTTCGCGGCGGTCGAGCACCTGGCGTCCCTTGGACATACGCGGATCGCGTTTTTGGGTGGATTTCCCGACACGGCAGTCTTCGAGGAGCGCCTAGCAGGTTACGTCGATGGCGTGACTGTGGCTGGTCTCGGCTTCAATGAAGAACTGGTGGTCTCTTCGGCACCTTCCAGGGCAGGCGGTTCCGATGCGATCGGGCGGGCAATGGCAATGAGCGATCGGCCAACGGCGGCAGTTTGTTTCAACGATGCCGTCGCCTTCGGCGTCTGTGATGGCCTGCGCGCGCGTCACCTGGAACCAGGGCGAGATTTCGCTGTCATCGGCTTCGATGACGTGATCGAGGCGCAAACTGCGGTACCGGCACTTACGACGATTTCCGTCGACCCGCAAAGCATGGGCAGGCGTGCGGCACAGCTTCTCCTCAAGCAGATCAATGCCGGCAAGGCGGAGCCCGAAAGCGTGACGACCGCCGTTCGGCTCGTTGTTCGCGAGAGCTGTGGAGCCGCCCAGAAAAAGACAGGGAGAAAGATGGCATGACGGTGCGTTGGGGACTGATTGGTGCGAGCACCATTGCGCGTGAATGGGTGATCGGTGCCATCCGAGCGACCGGTGGAGAAATCGTGTCCGTTATGAGCTCGAGCGCAGAGCGAGGCCGATCCTATGCGGAGGAAAACGGGATCCCGAAGCACGTCACTGACGTCGATGCCCTCGTGAACGATCCTGACGTCGATGCCGTTTACATTTCGACGACGAACGAACTTCATCGTGACCAGGCGATTGCGGCGGCGCGCGCAGGCAAGCATATCCTTTGCGAGAAACCGTTGGCGATGTCGCTGCAGGATGCGCACGCGATGGCGAAGGCGGCAGAGGAAGCCGGCGTCGTTCTCGCCACCAACCACCATCTGCGCAACGCGTCGACGCACATTGCAATGAGGGATGCCATCGCTTCAGGCAAGATCGGCAAGCCACTCGCCGCTCGGGTTTTTCATGCCGTCTATCTACCGGGCCACCTCCAGGGCTGGCGGCTGGACAGGCCGGAGGCCGGGGCAGGCGTAATTCTGGATATCACGGTCCATGACGCAGATACGCTGCGTTTTGTCCTTGGGCGTGATCCTGTGGAGGTGGTCGCATTTTCGCAGGCGGCGGGGATGGGCAAGCCAGGCGTCGAAGACGGCGTCATGGGCGTGATGCGTTTCGAAGACGGTATCCTCGCGCAGTTTCACGATGCCTTCACCACCAAATACGCTGAAACCGGGTTCGAAGTGCATGGCACCGAAGGCTCGCTCATCGGCCGGAACGTGATGACGCAGCGTCCTGATGGAACGGTGATGCTGAAAAATGCCAACGGCGAGCAACAGCTGCCGACCAGCGGGAAGAACCTCTACGAAACCGCGCTGAGAGCCTTCCACGCTGCCGTGGCCGGCAAGGGGCGACCTTCAGCGACAGCCGATGATGGCATCTGGTCGCTCGCGACCGGGCTGGCCGTCGTGGAGGCCGCCAAAAGCGGTTCGGCCGTGAAAATCGAAACAGGATTTTGAGTGATCCCAATGAGCAAGCACATCACCCCAGCGGAAGCTGCTGGACTGATCCCCGACGGAGCCATCGTCTCGGTGTCGTCGTCCAGTGGCCTCGGCTGCCCTGACTTGATGCTGAAGGCGATTGGCGAGCGTTTTGACAGTACAGGTCATCCGCGGGATGTCACGACGCTGCATCCGATCGCGGCGGGAGACATGAGCGGTATCAAGGGTGTCGACTATATTGCCAAGAAGGGACTGCTCAAGCGTATCATCGGCGGCTCGTATCCGTCGGGACCATCGACTGCAGAGCCGCCGCTGATCTGGCAGATGATCACGAACAACGAGATTCCGGCCTACAATATTCCTTCGGGTATTATGTTCGATATTCACCGGGAGGCTGCCGCGAAACGCCCCGGCGTCCTGACGAAGGTCGGTATCGACACGTTTGTCGATCCGAAGAGGCAGGGTTGCGCAATGAACGACCTCGGAGCCGAGGAGCCGGTCGTCAAGCGCGTCTTGTTCGAAGGGGAGGACTGGCTGTTCTTCCCGTCGATCGTGCCGCAGGTCACAATCATCCGTGCGACAACCGCGGACGAGCGCGGCAACCTTACCTATGAACACGAGGGCGCTTATCTCGGCGGTCTGGACCAGGCACTTGCCGCGCGCAACAACGGCGGCATCGTGATCGCCCAGGTCAAACGCATCACCAAGGAAGGTTCGCTGAAGCCGCACGACGTGCGCGTGCCCGGCATGTTGGTCGACTATGTGATCGTCGATCCGGATCAGAAGCAAACCACTCAGACACTCTACGACCCGGCCATCTCCGGCGAAATCTTCCGGCCGCTGGAAAGCTTCCGCGTTCCGGAATTTAACATCCAGAAGGTCATTGCGCGCAGGGTTGCACAGGAATTGCAGGCCGGCAGCTGTGTCAATCTGGGCTTCGGCATATCCGCCAACGTGCCGCGCATCCTGCTTGAGGAAGGACTGCACGGCTCGGTTACCTGGGTCATCGAGCAGGGGGCCGTTGGAGGCGTTCCGTTGCTGGATTTCGCATTCGGCTGCGCCTCGAACGCAGATGCCTATATGCCCTCGCCATACCAGTTCACTTACTTCCAGGGCGCTGGCTTCGATGCCTCGCTTCTGTCTTTCCTCGAGATCGGCAGGGACGGTTCCGTCAACGTCTCGAAGCTCTCGTTCCGCCCTCACGTCACGGCCGGAGCCGGCGGTTTCGTTGATATCACGGCTCGCGCCAAGAAGATCGTATTCTCAGGTATGTTCAATGCCGGGGCGAAGCTTGGCATCGTCGATGGCAAACTAGTCATCGAAAAGGAAGGTAAGCTGAAGAAGCTCGTCAACGAGGTCGAGCACGTTACCTTCTCCGGCAAGCGGGCGATCGAGCAGGGGCAGGATATTACCTATGTCACCGAGCGGTGCGTGATGAAGCTGACGCCTGAGGGCGTCGCTCTCACGGAGATTGCGCCGGGCATCGACCTGCAGACCCATATCCTCGATCAATCCGAGTTCCCGCTGATCGTCGCGAAGGACCTCAAGGTCATGGATGCGAAGCTCTTTGGGGAAGCAACCATAGGCCTGTCTTTGCCGAAGAAGAGCGTTCGCGTTCTGGAGGGCGTTTTCAATGGCTAGCGGCACCGTCAGGGTCCATGTCGAAGATCACGTCGCGATCATGACGGTATCGCGGCCGGAGAAGTTGAACGCGCTCGACCTGGACATGCTAAAGGCACTCACGAACGCCGCCGATGAAGTCGAGGCCGATGCCGACGTTCGCGCGGCCATCCTCACCGGCGAGGGCAAAGGGTTTTCGGCGGGTGGTGATATCAAGGCCTGGGGCGGAATGCAGCCGCAGGAATTCGGCCATGCCTGGGTGCGCCACGGGCACCGCGTCTTCGAAAGACTTGCGACCCTCAGAGTGCCGCTCATCGCGGCTCTAAACGGCCATGCTCTCGGTGGCGGCCTGGAGCTTGCCGGTGTCGCGGACATTCGCATCGCTGAAGAGCACATCAAGATCGGACTTCCAGAAACGGGCCTCGGTATGGTTCCGGGCTGGTCCGGCACGCAGCGTCTCGTCAAGCGCTTCGGTGCACAGGTCGTGCGTCGCATGGCGTTGGGCGGTGAGATTTTCGCTGCGGAGGAAGCACGTATGCTCGGCATCGTGGATGCGGTCACCTCGAGCGGAAACGCAGTCGATGCGGCGAAGGACTATGCAAAAAGGGTTGCGGCAAGGGGGCCCGCCGCGCTTGAGATCGTGAAGCTGATGATTGCTTCGGCGAACGGCGAGGACAACGGGACGGCCGTCGAGGCCCTGGGATCGATCCTGGTCGCGAAGACCGCAGATCTCAAAGAGGGGGTCGCGTCTTTCAGCGAGAAGCGCCCGGCTAAATTCAAGGGAGAATGGTAATGACGGTTCTGGTAAACCCCAAGGCGCTTAGCGATCACAAGACCCGTGACTTCAAGATGCTGGTCGATGGCAAGTGGGAATCCGGGTCCGCCCAGCCGATCGAGCGTATTGCGCCGAGCCATGGCGTCGTTGTCAGCCGATTTGCGGCCGGCAGCAAAGCGGATGCCCAGCGGGCGATCCATGCGGCCCGCAAAGCGTTTGATCATGGGCCGTGGCCGCGGATGACTGCCTCGGAGCGGTCTGCCGTTTTGCTCAAGGCTGCGGATCTGATCTCGGCCCGCGCTGAAGAACTTGCCTTCCTGGACGCGATCGAAGCCGGCAAGCCGATCTCACAGGTGCGGGGCGAAATAGCCGGCTCCGTTGATATTTGGCGATATGCGGCCGCGCTTGCCCGCGATTTGCACGGTGAGAGCTACAACACGCTCGGAGACGGCACGCTCGGCGTCGTGCTGCGGGAAGCCATCGGCGTGGTATCGATCATCACACCATGGAATTTCCCCTTCCTTATCGTTGGACAAAAGCTTCCCTTTGCGTTGGCCGCGGGATGCACGACAGTTGTCAAGCCGTCTGAACTGACCTCGGGATCCACATTGGTCTTGGGTGAAATCCTGCAGGAGGCCGGTGTACCGGACGGCGTCGTCAATATTGTCACCGGTACGGGACCGGAAGTCGGCGCGGTCATGACCTCTCATCCCGAGGTCGACATGGTTTCGTTCACAGGCTCCACCGGTGTCGGCAAGCTCACCATGACGAATGCAGCGCAGACGCTGAAGAAAGTCTCGCTGGAGCTGGGAGGCAAGAACCCGCAGATCGTGTTCCCCGATGCGGATCTCGATGCGTTCGTCGACGCGGCGGTTTTCGGTGCCTATTTCAACGCCGGCGAATGCTGCAATGCGGGCTCCCGCCTGATCCTGCATAAGAGCATCGCTTCCGATGTGGTTAAACGGGTCGCTGAGCTCGCCAAGGACGTCAAGGTCGGCGATCCCCTCGATCCAACAACGCAAGTTGGTGCTATCATCACGCCGCAGCATCTGGAGAAGATTGCCGATTATGTAGCGGGCGCGACAAGCAGCGGTGCGCAGGTCGCACATGGTGGCGAAAAGCTCGACTTCGGAATGGGGCAATACATGGCGCCAACCATCCTTGATGCCGTTACGCCAGACATGGCGGTTGCGCGTGAAGAGGTCTTCGGTCCTGTTCTGTCCGTCCTCACGTTCGAGACCACCGCCGAGGCGATCGAGATCGCGAACGGAATTGACTACGGTCTTTCGGCGGGCGTCTGGAGCCGCGATTTCGATACGTGCCTGACCATAGGGCGCAGGGTGCGCGCCGGCACGGTCTGGATGAATACGTTCATGGACGGGGCCTCCGAGCTCCCGTTCGGTGGCTACAAGCAGTCTGGCCTTGGACGGGAACTCGGCCGCCACGCGGTGGAGGACTATACCGAGACAAAGACGCTCAACATGCATATCGGCAGCCGGTCTAGTTGGTGGATGCCGCAGAAAGAAAAGCTGGCTTAGCTGGCTGGAGGGACCACGCTCGAGGAGGGTGGGGAATTGGAGCGGGAATGGGTTCCGTTCCATACTTGTAAACTGGGAGGTTTAACATGCGCAGGTTTCTTACTGCGACCGCAGTGGTCGCATTGACAATGGGCGCGGCGGGCGGCTTGGCGCGCGCTGACGACGTCAAGGAAGTGCAGATGCTGCATTGGTGGACGTCGGGCGGCGAAGCTGCAGCCCTCAACGTCCTCAAGGAGGATTTGTCGAAGGAAGGATTCGCCTGGAAAGATGTTCCGGTCGCAGGCGGCGGCGGTGACGCGGCAATGACCGCGCTCAAGGCCATGGTCGCTGCAGGCACTTATCCGACGGCATCCCAGATGCTCGGCTACACCGTTCTCGACTACGCACAGGCCGGCGTCATGGGCGACCTTACCGAGACGGCCGTCAAGGAAGGCTGGGACAAATCGGTTCCTGCCGCCCTGCAGAAGTTCTCTGTCTATGACGGCAAGTGGGTTGCTGCTCCGGTCAACGTTCACTCGGTCAATTGGCTGTGGATCAACAAGGCGGTCATGGAAAAGATCGGCGGCACCGAGCCGAAAACCTTCGACGATCTGATCGCGCTCCTCGACAAGGCCAAGGCGGCTGGTGTCGTTCCGCTCGCGCTGGGCGGCCAGAACTGGCAGGAAGCGACAATGTTCGACTCCATCGTTTTGTCGACTGGTGGCCCCGAGTTCTACAAGAAGGCCATGAACGATCTCGACGAGGAGTCGCTGAAGTCGGATACGATGAAGAAGTCGTTCGACAATCTTCAGAAGATCGTCACCTACGTCGACCCGAACTTCTCCGGACGTGACTGGAACCTTGCAACGGCGATGGTCATCAAGGGCGATGCACTTGTCCAGGTGATGGGTGATTGGGCGAAGGGTGAATTCGTAGCGGCGAAGAAGACACCGAACACGGACTTCCTGTGCTACCGCTTCCCCGGCACTGACGGCAGCGTGATCTACAACTCCGACATGTTCGGCATGTTCAATGTGCCGGCAGATCGCAAGGCGGCCCAGGTCGCGCTTGCAACGGCAACGCTCTCCAAGAGCTTCCAGTCAGCATTCAACGTCGTCAAGGGCTCCGTTCCCGCCCGTACCGACGTTCCGGATACCGACTTCGACGCTTGCGGCAAGAAGGGCATCGCCGACCTGAAGGCTGCCAACGAAGGCGGCACGCTGTTCGGCTCGCTGGCACAGGGCTACGGCGCTCCTCCGGCAGTCGCCAACGCCTATAAGGACGTGGTCTCCAAGTTCGTGCATGGCCAGATCAAGACCTCCGATCAGGCGGTCGAAGAACTCGTCAAGGCAATCGAGGACGCCAAGTAATCACGGCCTCCCACGGTCTTCCCCGCCTTCGTGGCGGGGAAGATTCCGCAACGGACGACATCGTTGGAGGGGATGAACCCATGAGCACCATCGCTACAGATAAAACCGTTCTCACGCCACACCGGGGAACGCCCATTTCAATCCGCACGCGCCTGCAGGACGCGCTGCCGAAGATCGTGCTCGCGCCTAGTTTCGCCATCACGCTTGTCTTCGTGTACGGCTTCATCATCTGGACGGTTTATCTGTCCTTCACCAATTCCAAAACCTTCCCGTCTTATACCCTGACGGGGCCGCGTGCCTATCAACGGCTCTGGCGCTGGACGTTCGAAAGCGACCCGCCATCCAGTTGGTACACCTCGATCACCAACATGGGCATTTTCGGTTTTCTCTACATCGGCATTTGCCTCGCTCTCGGCCTGTTTCTGGCAATCCTGCTGGATCAGAAGATCCGTGGCGAAGGCTTGCTGCGACCCATTTTCCTCTACCCGATGGCTCTCTCCTTCATCGTAACCGGCGTCGCCTGGAAGTGGTTTCTCGATCCGGGACTGGGCCTCGAGCAGACGCTGCATCAGTTCGGCTGGACGAGCTTTCACTTCGACTGGATCAAGAACAAGGATTTCGTCATCTACACTGTTGTGATTGCCGGCGTCTGGCAGGCCTCCGGTTTCGTCATGGCGATGTTCCTTGCGGGGCTTCGCGGCATCGATAGCGAGATCATGAAGGCGGCGCAGATCGACGGCGCAACGACGGTGCAGCTTTATCGACGCATCATTATCCCGCTGCTGCGGCCGATCTTCCTGTCGGCGTTCATCGTGCTCGCACACATGGCGATCAAGTCCTACGACCTCGTCGTGGCGCTGACATCGGGCGGCCCTGGCGGCTCAGCCTGGCTGCCGTCCAACTTCATGTACGAATACACGTTCAAGCGGAACGAGATGGCGGTCGGTTCGGCCAGCGCAGTGATCATGCTGATGACGATCTCGGCGATCATTGTTCCCTATCTCTATTCCGAACTTCGGGAGAAATCGCGATGAGCGCTGTCACCTCGAATGTTTCCGATGCGGCCAGCGTGGCTCGCTCCAGACTATTCAGCCGGATTTTCATCTACGGCCTGCTGGGCATATTCGCGATCATCTACCTGATGCCGCTGTTCGTCATGTTGGTTACCTCGTTCAAGACCATGGACGAGATCCAGAATGGCAACATGCTGGCCTTGCCGAAGTCGCCGACCATCGATCCCTGGCTCAAAGCCTGGGGCGAGGCCTGCGTCGGTCTGACCTGCGCGGGCATCAAGGGCTACTTCTGGAACTCGATCAAAATGGTGGTTCCAGCAGTTGCGATCTCGACGATCCTCGGTGCGTTGAACGGCTATGTGCTGACGAAATGGCGGTTTCCGGGCCACACGCTGGTCTTCGGCCTGATGCTGTTTGCCTGCTTCATCCCGTTTCAATCGGTGCTCCTGCCCATGGCGACGATCCTTGGCAGCCTCGGCCGGTTCGGCGCGACGTTGCGCAACGAAATCGGTGTGTCGCTGGGTTTCGGCAATCCGACCGTCAATCTCGTCACTGTTCACGTCATCTACGGTCTCGGCTTCACGACGCTTTTCTTCCGCAACTACTACGAGGCTTTCCCGACCGAGTTGGTGAAGGCGGCACAGGTCGACGGCGCAAGCTTCTTCCAGATCTTTCGCCGCATCATGCTGCCTAACTCGCTGCCGATCATTGTCGTCACCGTCATCTACCAGTTTACCAATATCTGGAACGACTTCCTGTTTGCCTCGGCCTATGCGGGAACAGGCGATTCCATGCCGATGACGGTAGCCCTCAATAACGTCGTGAACACCTCCACGGGTGTCGTCGAATACAACGTCAACATGGCGGCGGCGATGATCGCGGCCCTGCCAACCCTTCTCGTTTACATTCTCGCCGGCCGCTACTTCGTGCGTGGTCTGATGGCGGGCGCTGTCAAAGGATAATCCAATGGCTTTCCTCGAAATTTCAGGTCTTAAAAAGCGCTTCGGCGCATTGGAAATCCTCAAGGGCATAGACCTTGAACTGGAGAAAGGCGGTTTTCTCGTTCTGGTCGGCCCCTCCGGTTGCGGCAAGTCGACATTGCTCAACACCATCGCCGGCCTGGAATCGATTACCGAGGGCGATATTCGCGTCGAGGGTCGAAGCATTGCCGACCTGCATCCGTCGAAGCGTGACATCGCGATGGTGTTCCAGAGCTACGCACTCTATCCGAATATGACGGTTGCCGGAAACATATCCTTCGGCATGGAGATGCGCGGTGTACCTGTCGAGGAGCGCAACAAGGCGATCGATAAGGTCGCCAAGGTGCTGCAGATCGGTCATCTGCTCAATCGCAAGCCGAGCCAGCTTTCCGGCGGCCAGCGGCAGCGTGTTGCCATGGGACGCGCCCTTGTGCGCGATCCCAAGCTCTTCCTGTTCGACGAGCCGCTATCCAATCTCGACGCCAAGCTGCGTGTCGACATGCGTATCGAGATCAAGCGGCTTCATCAGGCAACCGGCACGACGATCGTCTACGTGACCCACGACCAGATCGAGGCGATGACGCTCGCAACCAAGATCGCCGTCATGCGGGATGGCGAGGTACAGCAATTCGGAACGCCCGCTGAAATCTACAACAACCCTGCCAACATGTTCGTTGCCGATTTCATGGGCTCGCCGGCCATGAACCTTTTGTCGGGTACGATAGAGAAGGGGGCTTCGGGACTGACAGTATCGCTGGCGCGTCCGCATGGAGAGCCGATCCGGCTTCCCGTGACATCGGGCGGTGCACTTGAGGCCCATACGGGTCGTGAGATCGTGTTCGGTATCCGGCCCGAAGCGCTAACCGATCCTGATGGTGCCGATCGGAACGCCAAGGCTCTGGCTGAAAGCGATTGCCTGATCGAGGTGGTCGAACCGGCGGGATCCGATACGTTTGCGGTCACAAAACTTGGCGGAAAGGAGGTTGTGGCGCGCCTGCGTGCGGACGCTCGCATTCAGGCCGGTCAGCACGCTCGACTGGCGTTCAATCTCGACAAGGCCGTTTTCTTCGATCCGCAAAGTCAGACGCGTATCGCTTAGTCAGGTGGCCGGATTCTTGATATGAACAGCACTCCTGATATCGTCATCATAGGGTCGGGCGTGGGTGGTTCGACCGTTGCTGCCGGATTGGCAGCAAGCGGCGCCGACATCCTCATCCTTGAAGCGGGTGATTTCATTGCCGATCGTCCCGAGAACCGGGACCAACGAGCTATCTTCCAGCGCGGGTATTTTCGGCCGAAGGAAACCTGGTATGAGGCCGACGGGACCGGCTTCAACCCAGGCAACTATTACAATGTCGGTGGCAATTCGAAATTCTACGGCGCAGTGCTTTCGCGCTATCGCCGGGAGGATTTCGAAGAGATCCATCACGGTGAAGGCGTGTCGCCCGCCTGGCCATTTCCCTATGAGGTCCTTGAGCCCTGGTATTCTCGCGCGGAGCAGATGTATCAAGTCCGTGGGAGGCTCGGCGATGACCCGACGGAGCCCGCCCACTCGAGCGACTACGACTATCCCGCCGTTCCCGACGAGCCGCCGATCGCCGACGTCAGAGCGCGACTGAAGGCGAAAGGCCTGCACCCGTTCTCGCTGCCCCTGGGAGTGAACGTTGATGCATGGCTGTCGAAGGCCCGGACACCTTGGGACGCGCATCCCAATTCTCGCGACGGTAAGATGGATGCGGAAACCGCGGCTCTCCTGAAGGCCCTCGAATATCCGAATGTGCGTCTCGAGACCAACGCGAAGGCGACGAAACTCGAGGTCGGCAGAGACGGGAGGATCGAACGCGTCTGCTACCGCAAGAACGGCGAGGACCTTGCCGTCTCCCCAAAGCTCGTCATTCTTTCGGCAGGCGCTGTGCAATCTGCCGTTCTGCTGTTGCGGTCGGCCGACGCGCGCCATCCGACTGGGCTTGCGAACTCCTCCGATCAGGTCGGGCGAAATTTCATGAACCATAATTCCTCGGCGGTGCTTGCGATATCGCCGACATACCGAAACACGTCCGTCTATCAGAAGACTTTCGGATTCAATGACTTCTATTTGTCTGATGGAAACGGTGGCCCGCCACTGGGAAACGTGCAGTTGCTCGGCAGGATCTCGGCGAAGGTGCTGAAAGGGTCGCTCCCCTTGGCCCCGGAATGGTTGTTGCACCACATTACCAGCCACGCGATCGACTTCTATGCGATGAGCGAAGATGTGCCGAACGCGGAAAGCCGTGTGAGGGTGGATGGGGATCGCATCGTCCTTCAGTGGCAGCGCACGAATTGGGACGCGCATCTCGCACTCGTCGCGAAGTTGAGGGGGATACTCAAGTCGATTGGCTTTCCGATCGTCCTGTCCAAACCCTTCGACAAGCGCACGCCGTCTCACCAGTGTGGTACCGTTCGGATCGGTAACGACCCGGCGAATGCTCCGCTCGACCCCTACTGCCGCTCCTATGATCACCAGAACCTGTTTGTGGTGGATGCCAGCTTCCTGCCGACCTCGGCCGCGGTGAATCCTGCTCTCACTGTTGCCAGTCAGGCGTTGCGCGTCGCCGACCACATCGCATCGAAGGATTTGCAATCATGACTGAGCATGTTGAAAGGCCAGTCGCCATCGTTACCGGGGGGCGTCGTGGCATCGGTCTTGGGATCGCCCGCGCGCTGGCGAAAGCTGGATACGATATCGCGATTACAGGTGTGGGCGCTCAACAAGGCAGTCAGGACGCGGTCGACGAACTGAGAACCTTTGGAGTGGATGCGGTCTATCTGCAGGCTGATATCTCAGATGTCTCCCGGCACGAGGAGACTGTCCGCGCCGTCCTTTCGAAGCTCGGTCGCATCGACTGCCTCGTCAATAACGCCGGCATGGCCGCAGTCGTCCGCGGGGATTTTCTGGGCCTACTTCCGGAAAATTTCGACACGATCATGGCGACGAACCTCAAGGGCACGGTGTTCTTCACGCAGGCTGTGGTGAAAGCGATGCTCGTCACCGGCGCGGCTCCCCATCCGAGATCGATCATCAACATCACATCTGTCTCTGCCGACGCAAGCTCACCGGAGCGACTGGACTACTGCATCAGTAAGGCAGGTCTTGCTGCCTTTTCGCAGGGGCTTGCCCTGCGGCTGGCGGATTCCGGAATCGCGGTATTTGAGGTGCGACCCGGCATCATCAGAACCGACATGACTGCGGGTGTGACGTCAAAATACGACGCCCTCATCGAAAGCGGCCTGGTGCCGATGAAACGGTGGGGCGAGGCCGAAGACCTCGGGAAAATCTGCGCTGCCCTCGCTTCGGGCGATTTCGGTTTTGCAACCGGCACTGTGATCGATGCCGATGGCGGCCTGTCCATTCCTCGCTTGTAACAGGATAGAGAAATGCGTTTTGACTACATCATCACCGGAGCAGGCCCAGCGGGATGTGTGCTGGCCAATCGGCTGAGCGAAGATCCTGACGTCAATGTGCTGCTGCTTGAAGCTGGCGGGGGAGATTGGAACCCGCTCTTCCATATGCCGGCGGGCTTCGCGAAGATGACAAAGGGTGTTGCGAGCTGGGGCTGGGAAACGGTCCCGCAGAAACACATGAAGGGCAGGGTGCTGCGCTATACCCAGGCCAAGGTCATCGGCGGCGGTTCATCGATCAACGCCCAGCTCTATACCCGTGGCAACGCTGCCGATTACGATCTGTGGGCAAGCGAGGATGGATGCGAGGGCTGGGACTATCGCTCCATACTGCCGTACTTCAAGCGTGCCGAGGACAATCAGCGCTTTGCCGACGACTACCATTCCTATGGCGGCCCCCTGGGCGTATCGATGCCTGTCTCACCCTTGCCGATCTGCGATGCCTACATCCGGGCAGGCCAGGAACTCGGCATTCCCTACAATCATGACTTCAACGGCCAACAGCAGGCGGGCGTCGGCTTCTATCAGCTGACGCAGCGCGACCGTCGCCGATCGTCAGCATCGCTGGCGTATCTTTCTCCGATAAAGGCACGAAAGAACCTGGAAGTCCGGACAGGCGCGCGGGTCGCGCGCAT
Source organism: Hyphomicrobiales bacterium (assembly GCA_900466605.1). Taxonomy (GTDB): domain Bacteria; phylum Pseudomonadota; class Alphaproteobacteria; order Rhizobiales; family Rhizobiaceae; genus Rhizobium. Next base: position 65,496 of record UBMU01000020.1, on the reverse strand, counting down.
CGTCCTCGAGGGGCAGCGCGCTGTCGGCGTCGAGGTCGTCACCGAGCGTGGCTCCGAGATCGTTCGGGCCGAACGAGAGGTGCTTGTATCGTCTGGCGCAATCGGATCGCCCAAGCTTCTTTTGCAGTCAGGGATCGGTCCAGCCGACCATCTCCGATCGGTCGGGGTCAAAATCCACCATGATCTCCCGGGCGTCGGCGGGAACCTGCAGGATCACCTCGACCTCTTCGTCATCTCCGAATGCACCGGCGACCATACTTATGATGGGGTGGCCAAGCTCCACAGGACGATCTGGGCAGGAGTTCAGTATGTCCTTTTCCGAACGGGCCCGGTTGCTTCCTCGCTCTTTGAGACCGGCGGTTTCTGGTATGCCGATCCCGATGCTCGGTCGCCTGACATTCAGTTCCATCTCGGCCTGGGATCCGGGATCGAGGCCGGGGTCGAGCGGCTTAAGAACGCCGGTGTGACGTTGAACTCAGCCTACCTGCATCCGCGCTCGCGAGGAACGGTGCGGCTCTCGTCGGCGGACCCTGGTGCTGCCCCACTGATCGATCCGAACTACTGGTCCGACCCTCATGACAAGGCGATGTCGCTTGAGGGATTGAAGATCGCACGCGAGATCATGCAGCAGGACGCGCTGAAGCCCTACGTTCTAGCCGAGCGACTGCCAGGCCCCAAGGTCATGACCGACGAGCAGCTCTTCGATTACGGTTGTGCGAATGCCAAGACCGACCATCACCCCGTCGGCACCTGCAAGATGGGAACAGGACCGGAAGCCGTTGTCGGTCTCGATCTCAAGGTCCATGGTCTCGAGGGACTTCGCGTGTGCGATTCGTCGGTCATGCCGCGGGTCCCCTCGTGCAACACCAACGCGCCCACCATCATGGTCGGGGAACGAGGGGCCGACATCATACGGGGACTTCCGCCGCTGCCTGCAGCAATCTTTGCTCACGAGCGCAACGAAACGCGGCCGAGAGCGCGGGCAGTCGTCCGCTAGGTCGGTGTTACTCGTGCGGCGTACATTCGAGAATGGAGCAGGGTTTGAATTTTGATCCACGAGCTTTCCTGCAAACGTTGTTTGAAGAGGCGGTCAAGGCGGCCGATCCTTACGAGGCGTTGCGGCGCCATCTCCCTGATCCACCAAAGGGCAGGACGATCGTTGTCGGAGCCGGCAAGGCTGCAAGCCAAATGGCAGCTGCGTTCGAGCGCGCCTGGTCTCATCCCTTCGAAGGTCTCGTTGTCGCGCGGCATGGGCCGGTCGCTGAGTGCCGATCGACCAGAATTCTCCAGGCGGCCCATCCGGTGCCGGACAGAGCAGGTCTCCTCGCAGCTGAAGCGCTGATGAACCACCTGCATGGGTTGACGTCGGACGATCTGGTCATCGCGCTGATATCGGGCGGCGGGTCGGCACTCCTACCGGCGCCGCCGAGCGGCTTCACCCTCGCGGACGAGAGAGCTCTGAACGAGGCGTTGCTGGCGTCCGGCGCTCCAATTTCCGGAATGAACGTGATCAGGAAGCATTTCTCGCGCATCAAGGGAGGGCGGCTCGCAGCGCTTGCGCATCCGGCAAGGGTTGTCAGCCTTGTTGTGTCGGACGTCCCGGGAGACAATCCGGCCTTTGTCGCTTCCGGTCCAACGGTTCCGGACGACGGAAATGCGGAAGAGGCGCTACGCGTGATCCGTGACTACCGAATAGACCTCCCGGCGCGCGTGATCGACTGCATCAGGAATGCTAGAGCGCCAGCCGCTGACGACGGCGTATTTGCGAACCACGAAGTTCATGTGATCGCCTCGGCACGGGTGTCCCTGGAGGCGGCTGCCGATCGCGCGAAATCACTTGGCGTGCACCCGCTCATTCTTTCGGATTCGATCGAAGGGGAGGCGAAGGATATCGGCAGGATGCACGCGGCGCTCGCTCGCGAGTTCGCGGCGCGGTCTCCGGCCCCAACGCCGCTCGTGCTGCTCTCGGGTGGGGAGACCACCGTTAGTATCGGAGGCGGCACTTTCGGCAAGGGAGGCCGCAACTCCGAACTTCTCCTCTCTGCGGCGATCGACCTACAAGGTGTCGACAGCGTTGTTGGGATGGCTGCGGACACCGATGGAATCGATGGCTCGGAAGACAATGCGGGTGCGTTCTGCGATGGGCGGACGGTGGCGCGTATCAGGAGCGCGGGCGGCGACGCGCGGGCCTTTCTCGCGGGTCATGATGCGTGGTCGGCTTTCAATCTCGCGGGAGATCTCTTCGTGCCGGGCCCAACGGGCACGAACGTGAACGATTTCCGAGCTTTTCTTGTCGCGTGAAGACGATGGTCTGATCAGCTTTTGCGTGCATCGGCCGGAGTCGTTCCCGGCCGTGGCGCAAGCGTGCGTGGCATGGCCCGCATAGCATTGCCGTCGGCGCTTATGTCTTTGTTATGTTTTTGAAGCCCGCCCCAGGCCCCGCGGGGGCGGGCTCTATCGATCCGGACCCCTCCGGACCGCGGCTGATGGTGAGCCGCTGAAAACATAAATGCCCAATGTCGCACGATGAGACAACCGAAAGCTGTCTTGTTGGTTATTTGGTAAGGTTACCGGCAGTCCGCCGTGCGGTCTGGACATCGGTCAGGACTCTCTTCAACACTGGTGCAAGAAGCGTTCGCTCGCAGAAGAGCGGGTGGTGTCGGAGCAAACAGAACAGAGGGGTAGTCATGGTCGATCGGCTGAAGGGCAAAGTTGCAATCATTTCTGGTGGCGCGACGGGTATGGGCGGAGCGGCCTCGCGTCTCTTCGCAGCCGAAGGCGCCAAGGTGGCGATTATCGATAGAAACGAAGCGGCGGCTCGCCAGACGGCCGAGGAGATTCGGGCGGCCGGTCATGTGGCGGACTACTGGATAGCGGATGTGTCCGAGGAGGCTGCTGTCATTCAGGCGGTCAAAGGAGTGGAGGAGACGTTCGGCGCTGTCACGGTACTCTTCAACCATGCCGGAACGATCGTCATCAAGCCATTTCTGGAAACGACGCTCAACGAGTGGGAATGGCTGCATGCGGTCAACGTGCGATCCATGTTCCTGATGACGCGAGCCGTGTTGCCGGGAATGATTGCGGCCGGCGGCGGCTCCATCGTCTGCACATCGTCGATTTCGGCTGTGGCCGCAACGCCGATGGAGGTGCTTTACGACACAACGAAGGGCGCAGTGCATATGTTCGCGCGGGCGATCGGAGTGGAGTTCCGGGATCGCAACATTCGCTGCAATGCCGTCTGCCCCGGCTTCATCCGCACACCGCATGGGCTGCGCGAGGTAAGCGAACTGCAGGCGCTGGGCGTCGACGTGTCGGATGCCGCCATTGCCGCGCAGCAGGGGCGGATCGGCGAGCCTGAGGACGTGGCGCGTGCCGCGCTCTACCTCGCCAGCGATGAATCGATGTTCGTCAATGGCGCTCATCTTTTCGTCGACAACGGGTTCACCGCTATCTAGTCGGCCATAGAATCGAAAGGGCCGAGATTGCGATCTCGGCCCGTGTCGTTAGTTTCTGGGCATGCTCGCCTATTTGCCTGCTTTCGCGGTATGGCGGCGGCCCTTGCCGATATCGGGCAGGAAGATCGTCAGCAGGCCGAGCAACGGCAGGTACGAGCAGATCCGATAGACGAACGCTATACCCATATGGTCCGCGACCATGCCGAGCCCAGCGGCGCCGATGCCGCCGATGCCGAATGCAAAGCCGAAGAACAAGCCGGCGATCATGCCAACGCGACCTGGAACCAGTTCCTGCGCGAAGACGACGATGGCCGAGAAGGCGGACGCCAGGATCAGGCCGATCAGGAAGGTCAGGAAGACGGTCCAGTTGTAGTCGGCGTAGGGCAGGGCAAGCGTGAAGGGCAAGGCGCCAAGGATCGAGAACCAGATCACGAACTTGGTGCCGAACCAGTCGACGATGGGTCCGCCGGCAACAGTGCCTACGGCGACGGCGCCGAGGAATACGAAGAGCAGGATCTGCGCATGCTGCACGGACACGTCGAAGCGCTCGATCATGTAAAAGGTATAGTAGCTCGAAAGGCTCGTCATGTAGACGTATTTCGAGAACACCAGCACTGCCAAGACACCGATCGCTGCGATGACCTTCTTGCGTGGGAGGTGTACTGCGGGGACCGCTGCCATGCGGCCGACATTGCTCTTGCGGTGGTTGGCATACCAGGCACCGACGCGCCAAAGTATGATCATACCGGTCAGGGCTGCAAGCGAGAACCATGCAACGCTGGTTTGGCCGCGCGGCAGCACGATGAATGCCGCCAGAAGCGGACCGATTGCGGAGCCGAAGTTGCCACCGACCTGAAATAGCGACTGGGCAAGGCCATGGCGTCCGCCTGATGCCAGCCGGGCAACGCGCGAGGATTCGGGGTGGAACACGGCCGAGCCCAAGCCGACCACGCCTGCGCCGACGAGCAGTACCCAGTAGGCGTGTGCGTAGGCCAGCAGCAAAAGGCCGATCAGCGTGAAGCCCATGCCGATTGACACCGAATAGGGCAGCGGACGTTTGTCCGTGTATATGCCGATAAACGGTTGTAGGAGCGACGCAGTGACCTGGAATACGAGGCCAAGGAAACCGATCTGGGTGAAATCCAGACCGTAGCCATCCTTGATCATCGGATAGAGGGCGGGGATCAGCGACTGCATGGTGTCGTTGAGGAGATGGCAGAAGCTCACCGCCATGATGATGCCGAAAACCGTCTGTTCCGCAGAGTGTCTCTCTGCCGTCATTGCACTGTTTGTCACGATTCTACTCCGTCCCTTGACGATCCCGGAGATAGCCGACTTGCTGCTGTCCCGCTTTCGTGTTTTGGTCTTGTTGTTTCGCGAGTGGGCCAGAATGACAAAATCCACGCAGAGATTGTTGGCCAGCGAACTGGCCAAACTTCATGTAGAGCGGCTGGCCGCCATCGAGGCTGCTTCCGAGCCGGTCTATGCCATTCCTTCCGAATATCCAGCCGGCTATCACGTGAGGCCCCACAGCCACAGTCGCGCGCAGTTCGTCTACGCGCGATCGGGCGTGGTCATGGTTTCGTCGGTGCAGGGTCGCTGGATGGTGCCGCCGCAGCACGCGCTGTGGATACCGGCAGGTCTCGTCCATACGGTCGACATGCTGGGCGACGTCACGATGCTGTCCGCTTATGTCGCACCCAATGCCTTGGCGGATCCGCCGACAGCCATACGCGTCGTTGCCGTGACGGATCTTGCCCGCGCGCTGATCATCGAAGCCGTTACATCGCCTTCCGGAACCACGAGCGGGCGGCACGATCTCGTCATGGCCCTGTTGCTCGAAGAAGTCCTGCAGCTTCCCGACCGGCCGCTCGGCTTACCGTTCCCTTCGGACGCGCGATTGGCTGCGCTCTGCCGCGGTTTCATCGAAGAACCGAGCACGCGCATGGTCATCGATGACTGGGCAGAGCGGCTCGCGATGAGCCGTCGTGCGTTTACCCGATTCTTTCGCAAAGAAACGGGAATCAGTCTTTCGACGTGGCGCCAGCAGGCGGCGGTATTTACGGCCTTACCACGTCTTGCTGCCGGGGAGGCCGTCACGGCCGTTGCTCTCGACCTCGGGTATGACAGTGTGGCCGCCTTTACCACCATGTTCAGGCGGATGCTGGGCGCTGCTCCGCGCGCATATTTCAAAACGCCCGAGCAATACTGAGGCCTTCTCCAGCAGGGGATTTGCTTGTGGCGGATATGCCCGGTAGTCGCGTCGAGCGCATTGTGACGTTTACGTTAACGGAAAATCTGTGAATTTCAAAAATTCGAAAAACATTCGTTTGACATTCGAATATTCTTCGCTTTAACTGCATTCACTTTCGCAAATGCGCAAGCATGTTGCGTTGCGGTATATTCTGGCTCGGAGGGGGAACGTGAGCCGTCAGATTCACGATCTTTTCATCATCGGCGGTGGCATCAACGGCTGCGGGATCGCGCGTGATGCGGTTGGACGCGGCTATTCCGTAGCGCTTGCGGAGATGAATGATTTCGCGTCGGGCACATCCTCCGGCGCGACCAAGCTCATCCATGGCGGCTTGCGATATCTCGAGCATTACGAGTTTCGGCTCGTGCGTGAATCATTGATGGAGCGTGAAGTGCTCTGGGCGATGGCTCCGCACATCATCTGGCCGATGCGCTTCGTTCTGCCCTACCACAAGGGCGGTATCCGACCGGCTTGGCTGATCCGTCTCGGGTTGTTTCTCTACGATCATCTCGGCGGTCGAAAGCTGCTGCCGCCGACCGCGGTTCTCGACATGCGCCGGGATCCGGCCGCCAAGCCACTGAAGGCGCTCTTCACAAAGGCTTTCGAATATTCGGACGGCTGGGTGGATGATGCGCGCATGGTCGTGCTGAACGCTCGGGATGCCGCCAACCGCGGCGCGCTGATCATGCCGAGGACGAAGGTTGTTTCGGCGCGGCGCGAGAGCGGGGTGTGGTCGATCGACACGGTCGACACCGTCAGCGGGCAAGCAAACAGCTTTCAGGCGCGGATGCTGGTAAATGCGGCCGGCCCATGGGTCGATCACGTCATTCGTGCGGCGTTCGGGCAGAACGAGGCTCACCATGTACGCCTCGTGCAGGGCAGCCACATCATCGTGAAGAAGAAGTTCGCGGATCCGCGGGCCTATTTCTTCCAAAATCCTGACAACCGCATCATTTTTGCGATCCCCTACGAGCAGGATTTCACGCTGATCGGTACCACCGACAGAGACTATTCGGCCGATCCGAAGGATGTGAAAATATCCGAGGAAGAGACGACGTATCTCTGCAACGCGGCGAGCGAGTATTTCAAGGAGCCGGTGCGGCCGGAAGACATCGTCTGGACCTATTCGGCCGTACGACCGTTGTTTGACGATGGCGCTTCCAAGGCGCAGGAGGCGACCCGCGACTACGTGCTGAAAATCGAAGGCGAGGGTGAGAGCGCGCCGTTGCTCAACGTATTCGGCGGTAAACTCACGACCTATCGGCGGCTGTCCGAGCACGCGCTGGAAAAGATCGGAGCGGCGATCGGCGGCAAAGGCGCTCCTTGGACAGCGATGAGCCATTTGCCGGGCGGCGATTTCGCGGCGACCGGCTATGAGGCGGAAGTCGCTAAGCTGAAGGGCCGCTATCCATTCCTGGCCGATCGGCATGCGCGCCGACTGGTGCGCCGCTATGGCACTAAGGCATCGGTTCTGCTTGGACAGGCGGACAGCATCGAGGACCTCGGGCGTTGTTTTGGTGGCGAACTCTACGAAGCGGAAGTTCGCTATCTCATCGACTACGAATGGGCCAGAAGCGCAGATGATGTGCTTTGGCGAAGAACGAAGGATGGCCTGCGCCTAACCAAGGAGCAGGCTGGGCTATTGGAGGAGTACATGGCCGCGCGACCGGCACAAATGGCTGGTTGAGGCGGTAATGTCCCCGCTGTTGAGGAGGCACGGGAACAGGAATGCTTGAATTGCGGAACACCGCGAAGATGGTGGGCGGGGAGTATCATATCCACGCCACCAATCTTGCGTTTGAAAAAGGCACGCTGAATGTGCTGCTGGGGCCGACGCTATCCGGCAAGACATCGCTGATGCGACTGATGGCCGGGCTAGATCGCCCGACAAGCGGTTCGGTCCATTTCGACGGCGTAGATGTGACCGGCATGCCGGTGCAGAAACGCAATGTCGCGATGGTCTACCAGCAGTTCATCAACTATCCGGCTTTTTCGGTCTACGAGAACATCGCCTCGCCGATGCGTATTGCAGGCAAGGATGCGGCGACGATTGACCGGGAAGTGCGCAAGGCCGCCGACTTAATGCGTCTCACACCCTATTTGGACCGGACGCCGCTCAATCTCTCCGGTGGCCAGCAGCAGCGCACCGCGCTCGCCCGTGCGCTTGTCAAGAATGCCAGTCTGGTGCTTATGGACGAGCCGCTGGCGAACCTCGATTACAAGCTTCGCGAGGAATTGCGGGCCGAGCTGCCGCGGATCTTTGCGCAATCCGGCGCCATTTTCGTTTACGCCACGACCGAGCCTTCGGAAGCGCTTCTGCTTGGCGGAAACACTGCCACGCTTTCCGAAGGGCGCGTGACGCAGTTCGGATCGACGATTGCTGTCTATCGAAATCCGTTTGATCTCGTGACGGCAAAGACTTTTGCGGACCCGCCGCTCAATTTCATTGATGTCACGAAGGCTGGCAGGGCGTTCCAGAGACAGGGAGCGGATATCCTGCCGGTGCCCGCGCACCTGGCCGGAGTAGCCGATGGTCCGGTAACAATCGCTTTCCATCCGCATCATCTCGCTCTCTCGCCGCAGACATCGGTGGCGGCACGGCTGCAGGCTCGCACACAGATCTCGGAAATTACCGGCTCCGAGAGCTTCGTTCATCTGGATTTCGATGGTGTGCGCTGGGTTATGCTCGCGCACGGCATTCACAACATCGATCCGGACACTGAGGTCGACATCTATCTCGACACGCGTCACGTCATGGCATTCGGCACCGACGGTCGCGCAATCGCAACCGGCGCAACGGCGTAAGGGAGAAGGACATGGCACGCATCACGCTCGACCACATCCGCCACGCCTACGGACCGAACCCGAAGTCCGACAAGGACTATGCGCTTCGCGAAGTCGACCACGAATGGAGGGACGGTGGCGCCTATGCGCTTCTCGGTCCGTCCGGCTGCGGAAAAACGACGCTGCTCAATATCATCTCCGGCCTTCTGCAGCCCTCGCATGGTCGCATCCTGTTTGATGGCAAAGATGTCACGAACCTTTCCACGCAGGCGCGCAACATCGCGCAGGTGTTCCAGTTCCCAGTCATCTACGACACCATGACCGTCTACGACAATCTGGCCTTCCCCCTGCGCAATCGCGGCGTTGCCGAGCCGGAAGTCGATCGCCGCGTTCGCGACATTCTCGAGATGATCGATCTTGGCGGAATGGCAAAGCGCAAGGCGCAAGGCCTGACGGCCGACCAGAAACAGAAGATTTCGCTAGGCCGCGGACTGGTCCGCAACGACGTCAACGCGATCCTGTTCGACGAGCCCTTGACGGTTATCGACCCGCACATGAAGTGGGTCTTGCGTTCGCAGTTGAAGCGGCTGCACAAGCAGTTTGGTTTCACCATGGTTTACGTGACCCACGACCAGACGGAAGCGCTGACCTTCGCCGACAAGGTCGTCGTCATGTACGAGGGGGAGATCGTCCAGATCGGTACGCCGGCAGAGCTTTTCGAACGGCCGAGCCACACGTTCGTCGGTTACTTCATCGGCTCGCCGGGTATGAATGTCCTACCGGTGCAGTTGCAGGGCAATGCTGTTCGGATCGGCAGCGAAACACTATCGCTGGACTATGCACCGCAGACGGCTGCTGGGGCAAAGACCGAACTTGGCATCCGTCCGGAATTCGTCAATCTCGGCCGCGAAGGCATGCCGGTCACCGTGAACAGAGTTGAGGACATCGGACGGCAGAAGATCGTGCGCGCGACCTTTGCCGGGCAGCCGATCGCCATCGTCGTGACGGAGGACTCCGAAATCCCGACCGATGCGCGGGTGACCTTCGATCCTGCAGCAATCAATATTTACGCCAATTCCTGGCGCGTCGGCAGGGAGGGCTGAGCATGGAAAAGACCTGGAACAACAAGGCCTGGTTTCTGGTGCTGCCGGTGCTTGTGCTGGTTGCCTTTTCGGCCGTCATTCCACTGATGACCGTTGTGAATTACTCGGTACAGGACACGTTCGGGAACAACGAATTCTTCTGGGCGGGTACGGACTGGTTCGTACAGACGCTTCATTCCGACCGCTTCTGGGCGGCGTTGCAGCGCAATCTCGCCTTCTCGCTGATCATCCTCGCGTTGCAAATCCCGCTCGGCATCTTCATTGCGCTGAACATGCCGAAGAAGGGGCTCGGCGTGCCTGTCTGCCTGGTGTTGATGGCGCTGCCTCTGCTCATTCCGTGGAATGTGGTCGGCACCATCTGGCAGGTCTTCGGTCGCGTCGATATCGGCCTGCTCGGCCATACGCTTGAGGCAATGGGGTTTGACTACAACTATGTCCGCGACCCCCTTGATGCGTGGATCACCATCATTGTTATGGATGTCTGGCATTGGACAAGCCTCGTCGTGCTGTTGTGCTATGCCGGTCTCGTTTCGATCCCGGATGCCTATTACCAGGCGGCAAAGATCGACGGCGCGTCACGCTGGTCCGTCTTCCGATATATCCAGTTGCCGAAGATGAAGCGCGTCTTGCTCATCGCCGTGCTGCTGCGCTTTATGGACAGCTTCATGATCTATACCGAGCCCTTCGTCGTCACCGGCGGCGGCCCCGGCAACTCGACGACGTTCCTGTCGATCGATCTCGTCAAAATGGCTGTTGGCCAGTTCGACCTTGGTCCGGCCGCTGCGATGTCAATCATCTACTTCCTGATCATCCTGCTGCTCTCATGGATCTTCTACACCGTGATGACCATCGGCGACGAGAACGCGTGAGAAAGGAGAGGACCATGGCTCAGACTACGAAATACAAGCCTGCGGGCAACTTCTCCTGGGTCGTTTCGACGATCTACATCATCTTCCTGCTGCTGCCGATCTACTGGCTGATCAATATGAGCTTCAAGGAGAATGCCGAGATCACCGGCACCTTCTCGCTCTGGCCGCTTAACCCGACGCTCAGGAACTACACGGTTATCTTTACCGATCCGTCCTGGTACAACGGCTACATCAATTCGATCACCTACGTCGTCATGAACACGGTGATCTCTGTGCTGGCGGCATTGCCTGCGGCCTATGCCTTCTCGCGCTACCGGTTCCTGGGCGACAAGCACCTGTTCTTCTGGCTGCTGACGAATCGTATGGCGCCGCCCGCTGTCTTTGCGCTGCCGTTCTTCCAGCTCTATTCGGCGTTCGGCCTTATCGATACGCACATTGCCGTAGCGCTCGCGCACTGCCTGTTCAACGTGCCACTGGCGGTCTGGATTCTCGAAGGCTTCATGTCGGGCGTGCCGAAGGAGATCGACGAGACAGCCTATATCGACGGTTATTCGTTCCCGCGCTTCTTCGTGAAGATCTTCATGCCCCTGATCGCTTCGGGCATCGGCGTCGCGGCATTCTTCTGCTTCATGTTCTCGTGGGTGGAACTGCTTCTCGCGCGCACGCTGACGACGACGGCCGCAAAGCCGATCTCGGCGATCATGACGCGAACGGTGTCTGCCTCCGGCATGGACTGGGGCGTGCTGGCAGCAGCCGGCGTGCTCACCATCATTCCTGGCGCGCTCGTCATCTACTTCGTACGCAATTACATCGCCAAGGGCTTCGCGCTCGGTCGCGTCTGACAAGGGAGGACCACTCATGCATTTTTCCTGGATGGCGTGGACGCTACCGACAGCATTGTTTTTCCTGACGATTCTCATGCTGTTGGTCGGCATGAGCGTCTGGGAGTATCTCGCACCGGGCGGTTCGCCGCGTGTGGGGATACTCAGGTTCGAGACCACACGGGGAGACCGGCTTTTCGTATCGCTGCTTGGCGCAGCATTCATTCATCTCGCATGGCTGGGTCTTGTTGGGCCCAACCTGTGGTGGGCTCTTGCCCTTTCCGTAGTCTACGCCATCGGCGTCTTCCGCTACGTGTGACGGCAAGGAAAGACAGATGGCCGGGGGTACTGGCCGCCTGAAACGTGAAGACTGCAATCGCAAACCCTGGGAGGATATTATGCGAAGGCATCTACTAGCGACAACAGCAGGCATGCTGCTGGCCATGGCGGGCTCCGCCTATGCTGGCATGGACGAAGCAAAGGCGTTTCTGGACAAGGAAGTCGGCGATCTCTCGACGCTTTCCCGCGCTGACCAGGAAAAGGAAATGCAATGGTTCGTTGATGCAGGCAAGCCTTTTGCCGGCATGGACATTAAGGTCGTTTCCGAAACGCTGACGACGCACGAATATGAATCGAAGGTTCTGGCGCCTGCTTTCACGGCGATCACTGGCATTAAGATCACCCACGACCTGATCGGCGAAGGTGACGTCGTCGAAAAGCTGCAGACGCAGATGCAGTCAGGCGAAAACATCTACGACGCCTATGTCAACGACTCCGACCTGATCGGTACGCATTGGCGCTACCAGCAGGCCCGCTCGCTGACCGACTGGATGGAGAAGGAAGGCAAGGACGTTACCAATCCCGGCCTCGACATCAACGACTTCATCGGCACCAAGTTCACGACGGCACCGGACAAGAAGCTCTACCAGCTTCCCGACCAGCAGTTCGCGAACCTCTACTGGTTCCGCTACGACTGGTTCAACGACGAGAAGAACAAGGCGGACTTCAAGGCGAAGTACGGCTACGATCTTGGCGTGCCGGTCAATTGGTCCGCTTACGAGGATATCGCCGAATTCTTTACCGGCCGCGAAGTCGGCGGCAAGAAAGTCTTCGGCCACATGGACTATGGTAAGAAGGATCCGTCGCTCGGATGGCGTTTCACTGACGCCTGGCTCTCGATGGCCGGCAACGGCGACAAGGGCCTGCCGAACGGCCTTCCGGTTGACGAATGGGGCATCAAGGTCGACGAAAACTCGCGTCCGGTCGGCTCGTGCGTTGCGCGCGGTGGTGACACCAACGGCCCAGCCTCTGTCTATGCGATCCAGAAGTACCTGGATTGGTTGAAGGCCTATGCACCGCCGGCAGCACAGGGGATGAACTTCTCCGAGTCCGGCCCGGTTCCGGCGCAGGGTGAAGTTGCCCAGCAGATCTTCTGGTACACCGCGTTTACGGCCGATGCCGTCAAGCCAGGCCTGCCTGTCGTCAACGAGGACGGCACGCCGAAATGGCGCATGGCTCCAAGCCCGCACGGCGTCTACTGGAAGGACGGCATGAAGCTCGGCTATCAGGACGTCGGTTCCTGGACGCTGATGAAGTCGACGCCGGACGATCGCGCCAAGGCTGCATGGCTCTATGCGCAGTTCGTGACCTCGAAGACGGTGGACGTGAAGAAGAGCCATGTCGGTCTCACCTTCATCCGTGAATCCACCATTCGCGACAAGAGCTTCACGGACCGCGCTCCGAAGCTCGGCGGTCTGATCGAGTTCTATCGCTCGCCGGCCCGCGTGCAGTGGTCGCCGACCGGCACCAACGTTCCCGACTATCCGAAGCTGGCACAGCTTTGGTGGCAGGCCGTTGGCGATGCATCCTCGGGCGCCAAGACCGCGCAGGAAGCCATGGATTCGCTTTGCGCGGAGCAGGAAAAGGTCCTGCAACGCCTCGAGCGCGCCAAGGTGCAGGGCGATATCGGTCCGAAGCTCGCCGAAGAGCATGATCTCGAATACTGGAACAAGGACGCAGTCGCCAAGGGCAACCTCGCTCCCCAGCTGAAGATCGAGAATGAGAAGGAAAAGCCGGTCACCGTCAACTACGACGAACTGGTCAAGAGCTGGCAGTCCAACTGATCAGCGGCCTTTGGTCGGGTACGAGGCCCGACCAATAGCAATGCCGACGGCGAGCAACGCCGCCGTCGCCACCAACCACTTTCATGAAAAACATCTCGCACGAGCTGCCGCACCCGCGACGGCGCGGCGAACTATTGCAGTCGGAGACGGCAATGAGCGGCTACATTCTCGCGATCGATCAGGGCACGACGTCGTCGCGCGCAATCGTTTTCGATGCCGGGATGAGGATTACCGCCTCTGCGCAGGAAGAGATAAGGCAGTCCTATCCCCAACCAGGTTGGGTCGAGCATGACCCGGGCGAGATCTGGACCACCGCCGTCAGCACGGCAAGGCAGGCTCTGGCAAACGCCGGCATTGCGGCTGCGGATGTCGCAGCGATCGGTATCACCAACCAGCGTGAGACGACCGTTGTCTGGGAGCGCAAGTCGGGCAGGCCGCTCTACAAGGCGATCGTATGGCAGGACAGGCGGACGGCCGAGGTTTGCGACAGTCTCAAAGCCGACGGTTACGAGAGGCTTTTCAGTGCCAAGACCGGCTTGCTGCTCGACCCTTACTTTTCCGGCACCAAGCTGCGCTGGCTGCTCGACAACGTCGACGGATTGCGGGAGCGCGCCGAGGCAGGCGAGGTCTGCTTCGGCACGGTCGACAGCTGGCTGATTTTCAATCTGACCGGCGGACGTGTCCATGCGACGGATGCCACCAACGCGTCGCGTACGCTTCTTTTCAATATAACGGAGGGCCGGTGGGACGAAGAGCTTCTTGCCCTGCTCAGGATTCCGGCATCGATGCTTCCGGAGGTCAAGGACTGCGCGGACGATTTCGGCGTCACTGATCGGGATATCTTCGGGACGCCTATCCCGATCCTCGGCGTCGCCGGTGATCAGCAGGCGGCAACCATCGGCAACGCCTGCTTCAGCCCAGGCATGATGAAATCGACTTACGGGACGGGCTGCTTTGCCCTGCTGAATACCGGGTCCGACTGCGTGACTTCCGGCAACCGAATGATTACGACGATCGCTTATAGGCTGGGTGGCAAGACGACCTATGCGCTCGAAGGCTCGATATTCATAGCCGGCGCAGCCGTGCAATGGCTGCGAGACGGTCTTGGTCTCATTTCACAGGCGTCGGAGAGTGGCATTCTCGCAACGCGAGCCGATCCCAATCAACGAGTCTATCTCGTGCCCGCATTCACAGGGCTGGGTGCGCCCTATTGGGATCCGGAGGCACGGGGTGCCATCTTCGGCTTGACGAGAAACAGTGGTCCGGCGGAGCTTGCTCATGCGGTGCTCGAATCCGTCGCCTACCAAACGCTCGACCTCCTGATCGCCATGCGGAAGGATTGGGGCGGGCACCATATCGAGACGGTCTTGCGCGTCGATGGTGGTATGGCAAGTTCCGACTGGACCATGCAGCGCCTCGCCGATGTCGTCGGAAATCCCGTTGACCGCTCAGCCGTTCTCGAGACGACGGCGCTCGGTGCGGCTTGGCTTGCCGGGTCGAAAGCAGGGGTCTGGCCGGATAGTGAAGAATTCGGGAAGGCCCGGGCGTTTGACCGACGGTTTCAGCCTTGCATGGGCGAGGCGGAGCGACAGACGAAGATCGCCGGCTGGCGCAATGCGGTGTCCCGCACGTTGTCGGGCGCACAATACAATAGTCAGGTGACCTGATGATATCCAGCTAACTCATTGACAATGGCTGCCCTTCAGGTGGCTGTCAGGCCGAAGTGTCATGGGCCAGCTCGCTGCGAAATATGCAACGAGGTTGGCATGAAGGCTTTGTGGAATTCTTGGTTGAGTAAAGCGTGCCTGATTGGCGCGTTGACGATCGGTGCTGCGCTCGGCGGCTATATTGTGTATCTCAAGGCGAGCGGAAACTTTCACGCAGTCATCGCCCACCAGCTTTATCGCTCTGCGCAGCCCTCACCGGAGCAGTTGGCATCTTATATACGCGATCATGGTATCGAGACGATCATAAATCTGCGCGGAGCGAGCGCTGACAAGAAGTGGTACACCGACGAGATCGCGGCCGCGAGAAACCTCGGCGTCCAGCATATCGACTTCGGAATGTCGTCTTCCAAGGTATTGTCCCCTGAACGCGCCGAAGAGTTGCTTGCAATCATGAAAGCTGCGCCAAAGCCTATTCTCATCCACTGTCAATCGGGTGCCGATCGCACGGGCCTCGTTTCCGTCCTCTACAGCCAACAAGTGGGCGGCATCGATGAGGACGTCGCCGAACGCCAGCTCTCTGTCTATTACGGTCACGTTGCAATTCCCTACCTCTCAGGGACCTATGCGATGGACAGGAGCTGGCGCGCGCTCGAAAGGCATTTCGGGATCGAGGGCTAGCCGACGAGTGGGAAGTCTCCGGGAGGCCGTTCAGGTGGCCGTCAGAAAAGGCGGCCATGGCTGGCAGAATTATTGACGGCCACGAATTATCAGTGATTCGATCGCGGTGCCGTCGACGCCAAATTTGGATGCGGAGACGACCAATTGAAAGATAATGCCACCAAAGCCCGCCGGTTCGCACGGCGGCCTGTCGTCGGCAGCGTTACGCTTTGCCTTATTACGACTCTCTACCTGCTTTTTGTGACAAATCGTTCGTTCTGGACCGCCGCTTACGGCTATTTTGCCGCTGATCACCTGTCGTTCGTGCTCTTCGTGATCGGCATTTCGGCCGCCAGCATGGCAATTATGACGGCCTTCTCCGCCAAATACGTTACCAAGCCCTTTCTGATCTTCTTCGTTCTCGCGGCAGCCGCCGGCTCCTGGTTCACCGATCAGTTTGGTGTGATCGTAGACAAGGAAATGATCCGCAACGCGGCAGTGTCGACGGGCGCCGAGGCAGGGCATCTGATAACGCCGCGCTTCGCATTTCATATGCTGTTGGTCGGCATACTACCGTCATTTCTCATCGCTTGGGTCCGTATCGGGCATCGTCCGGTGCTGTCCAAGCTCGCACACAACACCGCCGTGATCCTGGCGTGCCTAGCGGTCTTCGTGGTGGTAGGACTCGGTGACTATCGCGCATTTGCGGGCGTCGGGCGCGCTCACCGAGACCTCCTCGACCGGCTCAATCCGTTTGTTCCGATCACCAGTACCATTCGCTTCGCCGTTTCATCGGGAGAGGACGCCAACATCGCTGCCGAACCGCTTGGCACCGACGCGCATCGGGTGAATGTGGCAGGTCTCAACAAGCCGCGCGTGACGATCATCGTGGCCGGAGAGACCGCACGCGCTGCCGATTTTTCGCTCGGTGGCTACTCGCGCAAGACCAATCCGGAACTTGAAAAACAGAATGTTGTCTATTTTCCAAATACGACCAGCTGCGGCACGGCGACAGCAATCTCGATCCCGTGCATGTTCTCCGTATATCCGCGAACAGCCTACACGCATCGAAAAGGGCTTGCGACCGAGAACCTTCTCGACGTGCTGAGCCACGCCAAGGTCGATGTGTCCTGGCTGGACAACGATACCGGCAGCTATCATGTGACCGACCGCGTCGCCTATGCCTCATTGCCGCAGTCCGCGGACCCGCGCTTCTGCAAGGACGGCGAGTGTCTCGACGCCATCCTTCTTGACAAGGTCGACGACTGGCTTGACCACGTGAAGGGCGACAGCGTTCTTGTGCTGCACCAGCTTGGAAGCCATGGGCCGGCCTATTTCGCCCGTTACCCTGACGAGTACCGGCGCTTCGTCCCTGACTGCAGGGCAAATGATTTCGGCAGCTGCACGTCGGAGGAGGTCACCAACGCTTACGACAACACGATCCTCTACACGGATCATGTCGTCTCTGCGGTCATCGACAAGCTCAAGCAGCATTCCACGACGATTGCGGGGGCTGCGCTCTACGTGTCGGACCACGGAGAGTCGCTCGGCGAGAACGGGATCTATCTGCATGGTGCGCCGTACATCGTGGCGCCATCGCAGCAGACGCACGTGCCGTTCCTGGCATGGGTCAGTGACGACCTCTCAAAATCCGCAGGCTTCGATGTGACCTGCATGGCCAAGCAGGCCGACGGGGAGTACTCGCACGACAATCTCTTCCACAGTGTGCTTGGGCTCATGGACGTGGCGACCACAGTGTATGATCCGCATCTGGATGTTTTCGCTGCATGCCGCCGACAACCAGACAAGGTCGCAAGTATTCAGCGATGAAACAATAAGCCTCGGCAAGCAGTTACAACGCAAGTCGAGGCTGTTCCCCTTGCTTTGGCGCGCCGCCTTCGACACCAAATACAGGTCTCAGTGCTTGTTTGCCGCTTTCATCCGTCGTGAGAGTTCTGAGAGCCCAAACGGTTTCACCAGGAAATCGTCTGCACCGCTTCGCAGGCCCTCGATTTGATCCGAGGTCTGGTCGTGCGCTGTCAGGATGATGACCGGCACGGAATTCTCTTGGGTTCTCAGCGTCTTCAGAAGAGTAAGGCCGTTGCCATCTGGGAGGCGCAAGTCGAGAAGTATGACGCCGTATTTGCCAGTTCCGGCTGCTTCGGTAGCCTGGGCGAGATTGAGGCACCAATCCACTGAATGACCGTCTGCAGCGATGTGATCGCGCACTGCGTCTCCCAGAAGAACATTGTCCTCAACCAGCAATACGTTCACACATCATCTCCACTGCTGCTTGCCACATCCCGCGGCAGCATGCTTCGTCATCCTGACAATTCAGCTTGCGGCGAGGGGCTGCGTCGCCAAGGCAAACAATGGGATTGTTAGCTGACAATGACCTTAAGCGGGCGTGGCGACTGCGCTCAAAAACGGTCGGAGGCCGCCTCATCCAAGAGCAGATAATTCATGTAGGCCGGCGTGCGCCTTGGTTTACTCGTGCATCTTGACATCGGAACCAGCGAGCAGCGAAAGCGCGTTCGCGGTCTTCATAACCATGGCGATAGTCTGGCTGATGTCAGGCGCAGACGGAGCGTTGACGAGAGCTATATAGGGACAGGTTAGCGCTGCGATGCCGCGCCCGTCCGGGCCAAGGATCGGTGCAGAAAGATTGTAGACGCCTGCCGTCTGCGCGCTGGCCATCATTTCGTGGCCACGCTCGCGAATGTCCGCGAGGCGGTCGTAGAATTCACTTCCGAGGTCGATGTCCTCGCGGCTGCGCGCATGTTCGGCGACCATCATTCGGCGCTCTTCGTCGCTTCGGAAGGCGAGGAGAACGTGGCCGGAGCCCGTGTCGAAGAGACTGATATGGGATCCCACGCGGATGGAGAGGCCCCAGTAGCCTGGCGCCTCGTGCTGAGCGATTACCACAGCCGAGCCGCGGTCGAAGACGGCAAGATGGTTTGCCTGCTTGCTGCGTTGGGCGAGGTCGCGCATCAGGGGTGTGGCAAGCGACGCCAGCCTGCGCGTGGGCGCGTGGAGTTGCGACAGTCCGAACAGCTTGAGGGTGAGAGTAAATCGATCACCCTCAAGCTTGGTCACGTAGCCGCGTCGGACAAGGCGATCGAGCATGCGATAGAATTGGTTGGGACTGCGATCGAGACGCTTGGAAATCTCGGCCTGGGTCAGCCCTTCCTCGACACCAGCCAGAAGCTCAAGGATATCAAGCCCCTTGTCCAATGCCGGGGCACGGTAACGATCGGCGTCGTCGGCTTCCATCTGCTTCTCCTATGAATGTCGTCATACATATACAAATGTCCAATTACCGAAAAGCGGAAGTTGCCGGGGGACGCGGCAGGCACTTTCTTGCGCGTCGATCTTCGCCGTCGACTATATCTGGCGGCCGCGTTAGGTTCGTGCGCAGCGCACCTCGCGCGACGAGATCATGCGTATTCCGGGGTTTGGGTGATGTTTCTGACGGACGTAGAACTGGGTGAGATCAAGGCGTTTCGGCGGAGGCTCCACCAAAATCCGGAAGTGTCGGGGGAGGAGGCGCAGACCGCTGCGTTTGTCAACGACCAGCTGGCTCTCACGCGGCCCGACCGCATCGTTGTCGGGATCGGCGGGCACGGCTTGGCGGCCGTCTACGACGGTGAGGCGCGGGGTCCCACGGTCTTGATCCGGGCGGAGCTAGACGGCTTGCCGATCCGGGAAACCTCCGACTTCGCGCACCGCTCGCGCGTACCAGGTAAGGGCCACCTCTGCGGCCATGACGGCCATATGGCCATCCTGATGGCGCTCGCCACGGGGCTGGGACAAAAGCGGCCGGCAGCAGGGCGGGCAATCCTGATGTTCCAGCCGGCGGAGGAAAACGGTGCCGGCGCTGCCGCAGTGCTTGCCGATCCGAAGTTTGCGATGCTGACGCCTGACATGTCGCTCTCGCTTCACAATTTTCCTGGCGTCCGGCTTGGCCACGTCCTTCTCAGGGAAGGACCGGTGAATTGCGCATCGCGTGGAATGAAGATCATTCTTAAGGGCAAGACATCGCACGCTTCTTATCCGGAGCATGGTGTTGCGCCGACTTTCGCAACTGCGCGGCTGCTTGGCGAGCTGACGGCACTGGGGAATAATGGCCCGTTGGGGCCTGACTATTCGCTGGTGACGGTCACCCATGCACGTTTGGGCGAACCGGCGTTTGGGATAAGCCCCGGTGAAGCGCACATATGGGCAACCTTGCGGACGCTGACTGATGACGCGATGGCCGCATTG
Source organism: Hyphomicrobiales bacterium (assembly GCA_900466605.1). GTDB lineage: Bacteria > Pseudomonadota > Alphaproteobacteria > Rhizobiales > Rhizobiaceae > Rhizobium. The sequence continues at coordinate 45,500 of UBMU01000020.1, read as the reverse complement.
GTTTCCTGCGCCGAAGAGCTTGTTCACGCCGAGGCGAACGCCGGGCAGCTCAAGGTGGAGATCAGCTATGAGGACGTGTTCCGCCAGTGCTACAATTCCGCCGAAGCAGTGGACGAACTGAAGCGAGCGCTCGAGGACGAGGGCGTCAGCTACGACAGCGCGAGCAGCCACCTGCCAATGAAAGCGTCCGAGGATTTCGGCCTGTTCCGGACTGTGGCGCCTTCCGCCATGTTCTTTCTCGGGGCCGGCGAAGATCATCCGCAGCTGCACAACCCGGACTACGACTTTCCCGACGAGCTGATTGCTATCGGCTCACGGGTGTTCATGCGGGCTATCAGGAACATTCTGGGGTAACCTGCTGCCACCGGCTCGTTAAGGATCCTTGTGCTTTTGCCGAAGGCTGATCTCGCAGGTTGAAATGACGTTCTCGATCGTTGATCGACACGCGAGCCGAATTGCGCAATATTTGCGGCATCGGGAGCGTCTGCCAGTTGTGCGAGGCAGCGCATCGAGACCATTCGGCTTCCTCCAGAGTGCAATGGGACTATCATGCTTGCTCAAGACATCATGAACACCGAGATCACGACGATCAGTGCCGACAGCAGCGTGCATCAAGCAATCGACCTCATGGTTGCCAAGGATATCAGTGGGCTGCCTGTCATCGACAATGATGGCAACCTTTGCGGCCTGCTGACAGAGGGAGACTTGATGCGGCGCATCGAGTTCGGTGGCGGCAGATCGGCTGGTAACCCTGATGCGACGTCGCTCGTCGATTTCGACGACTATATCCGCAGCCGCAGCTGGCGGGTCTCGGACGTAATGTCCGCGAGCGTGATCAGCGTCGAGGCGGAGACGCCGGCGGCGGCTGTTGCCGAGGTGATGTTCCAGCACAAGATCAAGCGTGTTCCAGTTGTCAGCGGCAAGCGGCTTCGCGGCATCGTCAGCCGAATCGATCTCCTCAAGGGTATCGTGGCAGCGCCGGCAGAGAGAACGGCAACCGGTGACGATGCCCTTGCCCGGGCCATTCGCGCGCGATTGCAGGGCGATCTCGGCGTCGACACCGATGCAATCCACGTATCGGTTCAGGATTCCAGGGTCGTGCTCGAAGGGACTGTTTCCAGCGAGTTGGAGCGCCGCGCCATCCGAGTGCTGGTGGAGAACGTCAAGGGTGTCAGCGGCTTTATCGACAAGCTGAGTCTCTCCTGACCGGACACATCCTCATGCCGCTGCGCGGAGGAGCTTCTTCGCGTGCATTGCCATCACGCGTTCCTCGTCTGTCGGGATCACGAGTGCCTTGAAATCACCGAGGAAGCGGAGCCTTTCGAGGATTGCCGCACGGATGGGTGCTGCATGCTCGCCGATCCCACCCGTGAAGACGAACGCGTCGATTCCGCCCATGGAAACGGCCATTATCGCAGCATATTGGGCCGTTCTCAGCGCGAAATACTCGAGGGCGAACGCGGCCTGCGGATCGCTGCTGCTGAGAAGTGCTTCGACGTCGTTACTGATGCCGGAAAGCCCCTTCAGGCCGGAACGTTCATAAAGGATATCCTGAACGGCCTCGACACCCAGCTTCAGATCGTGAAGCATATAGAGAACCGCACCTGGATCGATTGACCCGCTACGGGTTCCCATTGGAATGCCGTCGAGCGCAGTCATGCTCATTGTCGTATCGACGCTGACGCCGCATTTCAGCGCACAGAGGCTCGCGCCGTTGCCAAGGTGGCCCACGACGACCCGACCTTCGTGGATGTCCGGGTAGTCCCTAGCGAGAACCTGCGAGATCCATTCGTAGGAAAGCCCATGGAAGCCATATCGCCGGATTCCTCTGTCGCGCACGTCCATCGGCAAGGCAAAGCTGGTGGTCAATCTGTCGTGCCCGGCGTGGAAGGAGGTGTCGAAGCAGGCAATATCGGGAGCTCCGCTTGCCAGCCGCGCCGAAGCAGTGATGCCAGCGAGGTTATGCGGCTGATGGAGAGGCGCCAGGGGAATGAGCGCTTCGAGGCGACGCATCACTTCAGGGGTGACAACGACAGGCTCTGTAAAGTCCGGCCCACCATGCACGACGCGGTGCACAACCGCTGCGGCGCGCCAGGCGTGGTCGTGCCCGCCGATGAGGTCCATTACTGCGCTCAGGGCCGAGCCGTGATCGGTTGTTTGGGGCAGGGAGGTTTGCGTTTCCTGTCCACCGGGAAGTTTGGCGCGCATCTGAGGTGTGTCACCGATCCCGGTGACCTTGCCGCTCATCAGCACGTCCAGGGTTTCATCTTCAAAGATTTGAAACTTGAGACTCGATGAGCCAGTGTTCAGAACAAGCAGCGTGTCGATCATCGATTGGTGCTCCCAGTCCGGCACGGGAAAAGAATAATGACGTCGCTTCGTCGGTAGACCTTCGCCGCCGCTACGGTGGCGGGACACGACATAGCTGTCAAATTGTTTGGTTCGGGAATTCGCGTCCAGCGAGTTGCCTTCGGTCCGCCCAATTGACGTTGCCGGGATCGAATCTCACGTGGTTTCGGGATTTTCCCTTTCCGCACCGCGCAGATCGGCCTATCTAGCAACAGTGCCGTTCGGCGCGCCTCGGATCCGGCTTCTATGCCCGTTCCATCCGGATGAATACAATTCACATCATATCGGCAGATCAATGACAGCTATGCAGACGACAGAGACGGATGATGCGGAGAGCATCCGCAGGGCAAAGATTGTCGCGCTGGTCGTTGCCGTTTCGTTTTTCATGCAGATTCTTGACGGCACCATCGTCACCACATCACTGCCGCAGATGGCCGCGAGTTTCGGCGTGCAACCGGTATCGATGAGTATCGGAATCACCGTCTACATGCTGACGATGGCAGCCTTCATCCCCCTTTCGGGGTGGTTGGGAGACCGATATGGTGCAAGGCGTGTCTTCATGGCGTCCATTGCCGTCTTCACGATCGCCTCATTGTTCTGTGGACTCTCCGATGGCCTTGCCGAGTTCGTCGTCGCCCGCGCGGTACAGGGTGCGGGCAGCGCACTGATGACGCCGGTCGGCCGGATCATTGTGCTCAAAAACGCGCGAAAATCGGAACTCGTGCAAGCGATCGCACTCATTACCTGGCCGGCGCTGACGGCTCCCGTTATCGGTCCGCTGCTCGGCAGCTTCATCACGACCTATGCAAGCTGGCATTGGAACTTCCTCATCAATCTACCGATCGGCATGCTTGGCATGGCGTTAGTGCTTCGCTTTGTGCCGGAGCAGCGGGAAGAGGACGCCGGGCGGCTGGATGTGCTTGGATTCGTTCTTAGTGCCGGCGGGTTGACCTTCCTTCTGGCCGCGCTCGAGCTGTCCGTGAAATGGCATGGTGACGTGTTGCCAATTCTGCTGATGCTTGTGGCCGGAACCGTACTTTCCGTCATGGCGACACGACACTTCCTGCGCGTCAGCAACCCGCTGCTCGATCTCTCGGCTTTCAGGGTTCAGACCTATGCGATCGCAACTCTTTCGGCTGGGACGGCGAGCCGTGTCGCGATCAATGCAACGCCTTTCCTCTTGCCGCTTCTCTTCCAACTCGGATTCGGATTGAGCTCGATCGAGGCGGGCGCCTATTTGCTGGTCTACTTTCTTGGAAATCTAGGCATGAAGGCGGTGACGACGCCGCTGCTCGCCAGGCTCGGATTTCGCAGCGTACTCTTCTTCAATGGCTTGATCGCCGCATTGTCGATTGCGGCATGTGGCTTTCTCGTGCCCGAGACGCCACGCGCAATCACCTATGCGTTGTTGATGATTGCCGGTCTCTCGCGATCCATGGAGTTCACGGCGCTGAATACGCTGGCTTTTGCCGATATCAATTCGGCGCAACGCAGCTCGGCTTCGACGCTCTCGAGCATGCTGCAGCAGGTTTCGATGCTGCTCGGCGTGGCGATCGCGGCAGCAGTGCTCAACATCTCTGCTGCGCTGCGTGGCGTTGAAGATCCTGGGCTTGTCGATTTTCGCTGGGCGTTTCTTGTCGTTGGAGCAATCGGCATCATATCGTCACTGCGCTTCCTGCGGCTGGCGCGGGATGCGGGCGCCGAGGTGTCCGGTCACAGAGTTGGCATAAAATAGCGGCCATTGGCCGACGCTTATCAGGAGGAAGTATGGAACTTGGATATGTCTGCACGCCGCAGGAGGTTTTCGACTTCTGGTTCGAGGAGTGCGGGCGCGATCAATGGTTTAAGGCGACGGCTGACCTCGATCGGGATATTCGCGGACGCTTCCGCGACACCCACCTGGCGCTTTCGCGCGGCGTGACGGAGGAGTGGCGCTCCACGCCGAGCAACAGGCTTGCCGCCGTGATCGTGCTCGACCAGTTTCCACGCAACATATATCGCTCCACACCACTCGCATTCGCCACCGACGGGCTTGCGCTGCGCGAGGCAAAGCTTGCGCTGGAGGCTGGAGCAGATCAACAGGTCAGGCCGGAGTTCCGCACATTCTTCTATATGCCTTTCGAACACTGCGAGGACCTGGACGAACAGGATCGCGCCGTGGCCTTGTTCAGGTCGCTTGGTGACGAGGAATATATCGACTATGCGCTTCGTCACCGGGAGGTGATTGCAGCCTACGGTCGATTTCCGCATCGGAACGTAGTCGTCGGACGGCCATCGGCCCCCGCGGAACTGGAATACCTTGCACAGCCGGGCGCGGGCTTCTGACCGCGTTGCCTTTCTGTCGCCTTTCTTTCTTATGAAAAGCTGGAATCCAATTTTAATCCAGAAACTCCGAGCGGGGATATTTTGCGGCTGACCCAACTCTTGCTTCGCACTCTCGTAGTAGCAGCTCTGGCGACCGTCGGCGCAAGCCTCGCGAGCGCGCAGGTCCCCGAACCGCAGACTCAGCAGCAAGCGACGGAACAGGCGTCCGTTGTCGACAGTCCGATCGAGCAGGCTGCGAAGGCGATCGAGAAAGCGAAGCAGGATCTCGCCTCACTCGAGGATGGTGTCAAACAAAAGGGCGATGATGACGACGCGCTCGTGGCGCTTGCCGGAAAGACCGACGAACTTGGTCGATCGGTTCTGAACATTTCCGTTGGCCTCAGACCGCGGCTCGATCAGATCAAGAACCGTCTTGCAGAGCTCGGTGATCCGCCGAAAGAGGGCCAGCCAGCCGAAGCCGAAATCGTTACGACCGAGCGCAACGCCCTGACCGCCGAGCGCGCCCAGATCAACGCCGTCACCGGCGATGCCGAAACGCTGTCCGCCTCCATCGGCAAGCTTGGCAACCGCATTGCTGAAACCCGCCGTCAGCTCTTTGCCGCTACCTTGTTGCGGCGTACCGATGTCTCGTTTTCTGTTCTCGATGATGCGGCGCGCTCGTTCGTGCAAGAGGGGACGGAATTTATCCAGGCGCTTGGGAGCTGGTTGGGCTTCGTGCTGAAGTTCAAGGCTTTCGCGTTCTTTGCGGCGATCTTCATGTCGCTGGCGACGGCACTTGTGCTCCTGTCCGGGGGCTACCGTATCTTCGGCCGCTACCTTCAGCGCAAGGAGACGGACGAGCAGCCCTCCTACATCAACCGTCTGTCGATTGCTTTCTGGTCGACGCTGATCCGGACGTTCGCGCTCGCAGCGCTATTGGTGACGTCGTACTTCTTCCTCAACAGCTTCAATGTCCTCAGGCCGGATATTGCACCAATCATCGGTGCGCTCTTCGGTGCGAGCGGGCTGATCTATTTCGTCAGGCGTTTCACCAATGCGGTGTTTGCCCCGAAGGAACCGCATTGGCGTCTCGTCAAGCTTTCCAACCGTGGGGCGAGTTCGATCGGCGCCTGCCTGCTTGCTATGGCCATCGTCAATGCGCTTGACTACCTCTTCGGCAGCATCAGCGAGGCAATGGGCTCTCCGCTCGTACTGACCGTCGTTAAGAGTTTGATCGCGGCCCTGATCATCGGTTTCATCCTGATCGCGGCGTCTTTCGGCCGGCCGATGCTGGCGAAAAACGGGGACCCTGATGCGCCGGGGCGGCATTGGCCACGCGGCATGGCGATCATTCTGCGCGTGCTGGGGGCGGGGCTGATCATAACGGCGCTGACCGGTTATGTCGGGCTTGCGCGTTTCGTTGCAACGCAGCTGATCATCACCGGTGCGATTATCGTTACGACCTATATCGGTCTGTTGTCGGGCAAGGCGATTTCGCGCAGCGAAACCTTCGGCGAGACATCACTTGGTCGGTTCCTCCAGAAGCGCTTCAAACTTGGCCCGGTCGCCATCGATCAGGCTGGGCTGTTGGTCGGGATGTGCATCTCCGCCATCGCGCTGATGGTTGGCATTCCACTGGTACTGCTCCTCTGGGGCTTCCATATCCAGGATCTCGAACTTATCGCCTATCGCCTTCTCACCGAAGTCAGGCTGGGCGGAATCAGCATTTCGCTGGTCGGGATCATGACCGGCGTCCTGCTTTTTGCGGGCGGTTACCTGCTGACCCGCTGGATCCAGCGCTGGCTTGACGGCAACGTCATGGCGCGCAGCCATGTCGACCTCGGCGTCCGGAATTCGGTCAAGACGGGTATCGGCTATCTCGGCGTTGGTCTTGCAGCGATTGTTGGCGTTTCCGCTGCGGGCATCGACCTCTCGAGCTTCGCACTCGTCGCGTCGGCGCTTTCGGTCGGTATCGGTTTTGGTCTCCAGAACATCGTGTCGAATTTCGTCTCCGGCCTGATCCTGCTGGTCGAGCGCCCGTTCAAGGTCGGCGACCATGTGGTCTCGGGCGCCGCTGAAGGCATCGTGAAACGGATTTCCGTCCGCGCCACCGAAATCGAGACGTTCCGCAAACAGTCGATCATTGTTCCAAATTCCGAACTGATCAATGCGTCTGTCGGCAACTGGACCCATCGCAACAGAATGGGACGCTCTGAAATTCCGGTTTCGGTGAGCTACGATTCTGATCCGCAGAAGGTGATGGATATCCTGCTCGAGCTCGTCAATGCCGTGCCGGTGGTCTTGCGCAATCCCGAGCCGCATGTGGAATTCCTCCGCTTTGGACCGTATTCGCTGGATTTTGAGCTCCGTTTCATGCTTGCCGACATGGGCGATGGTCTGAAGGTACGGAACGATCTGCGCATCGCGATCCTCAAAAGGTTTCGGGAAGAGGGGGTTGAGATCCCTCTACCACAGAGCGATGTCGTGTTCCATCGCCAGCCGGACCAGGTCGGAACCGCTGCCACGGCAGGCAAGACGCCGGCCAAGGTCGAAGACGTCTCGTCGGCGAGCGAACTGGACGAAGACGCCGGGACGGTGCGCCGGTTGCGCGGCAAGGCGGCTGATGGCAATCTCAAGGGGTAAGGGCGTTGTTCAGCGGCCGTTCAGAGCGGTCGCAGTATAACGCCTGCAATCGGGTTTTCGTTGCTGGGGGCAGCAGCGCCGAGACACTCCAAGGGAGGGCGCAGCCGCGCCGCACTGTATGGCAAGATTTGCCGTCGTACTGTTTCTTTCACTCATGGCCGCAGGCCAGACACACGCAGCTTCCATTACCAACACAGACGCCGCTTCGGTTGTGATCGTCCTTACTGAGGGCGGCAACAAGATTCAGCTCGTGCTCGATCCCGGCGCATCGGAGACGTTCTGCTCGGCGGGCTGCTTTATCACCGCGCCTGACGGCGATCGGATTGGCCTCGACGGCGGTGAAACGATCGACATCATCAAGGGATCTGCCGTCGTAAAGTGAACGACGGTCCTCTCTGATCGCAATTTGTGTCCATGGATTTTCGGCCAAACGGCTTTTGCGGCTTGCCTATTTGCATGCAGTCGCGGCAAGCTTTTCGCATGTCGTAAACAGGCATTTGGCAAGCCCGGCCTCGCTGCATAGTTAGTGCAGGCGATTTCCGTCGGCGGCATTCGTCGGACAGGCTAGTAGAACAGAGGGTAATTCTCCATGAAGACACATGCGCGCGCAGTGGTCATCGGCGGCGGCGTCGTTGGCGTTTCGACGCTTTATCACCTTGCCAAGAAGGGCTGGGACGATGTTGTCCTGATCGAACGCAAGGAACTGACCTCCGGTTCGACATGGCATGCCGCCGGTCTTCTGCCGCTGTTCAACATGAGCTACTCGGTTGGTCAGATCCACAAGTATTCTGTCCGCTTCTATCAGGAGCTTCAACAGGAGACCGGCATGAATGTCGGTTTCAGCAAGGTCTCCAATATCCGCCTAGCACGGACCAAGGACCGCTGGGACGAGTACATGTATTACGCGGGCATTGCAGAAACGATCGGCGTCAAGGTCAACGTGCTGACGCCGGAAGAGGTCAAGGAAATCTGGCCGCTTTGTGAGACAGACGGCCTGCTCGGCGCGATCCAGCATCCGGATGACGGCTATATTCAGCCCGCCGACCTGACTCAGGCGCTCGCCAAGGGTGCCCGTGACCGCGGCGCCACGATCTATCGCAACACCACGGTCACAGCGATCGAGCAGCAGCCCGACGGTCTCTGGAAGGTGACGACAGACAAGGGCGAGATCACTGCCGAGCATATCGTTAGCTGTACCGGCAACTTTGCCCGCAAGACCGGCGAGATGGTCGGGATCAACATTCCGGTTATTCCCGTCGAGCATCAGTACATCGTCACGGAACCGCATCCGGCCATCCTCGAGCGCAAAGCCAAGGGGTTGCCCGAGATGGGCGTGCTCCGCGAATCCGACAGCGCTTGGTACATGCGCGAGGAAAATGGCGGCCTCATTCTCGGCCCTTACGAGCACGGCGCGCCAGTCTGTTATGTCGATGGTCCGTCGGATGAAAGCGAATACGAACTCTTCCAGGAAGAGCTCGATCGCCTGATGCCGCATATCGAGACTGCTATTGCCCGCGTTCCAGCCTTTGGTGAAGTCGGCATCAAGAAGGTCTACAACGGCGCCATTGCCTATACGCCAGATGGTAACCCGATCGTTGGTCCTGCACCCGGCCTCAGCAATTTCTGGCTCAACGAAGGACATTCTTTCGGCATCACCGCAGCCGGCGGCGCTGGCTGGCAGTTGGCGGAATGGATCGTCGACGGCGAGCCGACTGTTGACATGATGGGTGTCGATCCCCGTCGTTTCGGCCCTTACGCAACCGAAGGATACCTCATCGCGAAGAACGAAGAGGCCTATGCGAACGTCTTCACCATGCACTATCCCGACGAAGAGCGTGAGGCTGCCCGTCGACTGAAGACTACGCCGGTTTACGATCGTCTGAAGAAGCTGGGCGCCGTTTTCGGTTCCGTCTACGGCTGGGAGCGAGCCAACTGGTTTGCGCCCGAGGGTTACGATCTGCCGAAAGACCAGATCGGCGTCGGCGAGGATGTCCTGACCAACCACAACCACTCATCGCCTGAGGAAGACGGCCGCATCCTCGAAAGGTGGTCGTTCCGTCGCTCGAACTACTTCGAGCATGTCGGTAACGAGGTGATGAACGTAAGCAAGAATGTCGGCGTTCTTGATATGTCGGCCTTCGCGAAGATGGAGGTCTCTGGCCCCGGTGCGCGCGCCTGGCTGGAATCGATCTTTGCCAACGCCATCCCGAAGAAGCGCGGCCGCATTGCACTCTGCCACATGCTGACGGTGCATGGCGGCGTGCGGGCCGAGTTCACGGTCTATGAGTGGGCGCCGAACCGCTTCTATCTCGTCTCCGCCGGTGCCTACGAGGCGCACGATCATGATTATCTCCGTAAGCTGGCGCCGCAGGACGGCTCTGTTCGTCTGCAGCAGATCACCCAGCGGCTCGGCGTGCTCGTGCTTGCTGGTCCGAAGTCCCGTGACTTGCTCAAGAAGCTCACGCGCACAAGCCTCGAAAACAAGGACTTCCCTTGGCTTTCCGGCAAGGAAATCTCGATCGGTGCTGCGAGCGCACATGCGCTGCGCGTCAACTTCGTCGGCGAGCTCGGTTGGGAATTGCATCATCCGATCGAGATGCAGAACTACATCTTCGATAAGCTGATGGAGGCCGGTGCCGAATTCGGGATCAGGCCCTTCGGTATCCGCGCAATGCTGTCGATGTCGGTCGAGAAATCCTATCGCCTCATTCCGCGCGAGATGTCGATCGAGTACAACGCCTATGAATCGGCCCTTGACCGCTTCATCAAGCCGGAGAAGGAATTCCTCGGCCGCGACGGGCTGTTGGCCTACAAGGACAAGGGGCTTAAGTGGAACTTCGCGACCCTCGTCGTCGAGACCGGCAACGATGTCGATGCCCGCGGTTCGGAGGCGATCTACAACGAAGCTGGCGAGCTTGTCGGCCGCGCGACGAACGGCACCTTCGGATTCCGTATCAACCGCTCGCTGGCGCTGGCGATGCTGCGACCGGACTACGCGAAGGAAGGCACTAAGCTCAAGATCAAGATCCTCGGGACCACATACAATGCCACTGTTGTCGGCGAGAGCCCCTTTGATCCGGACAATGCTGCCCTGCGCGCATAGTCTTTTAAGTATGTTTTGAAGAACGTCAGGGCGGCCCTCGTGGCCGCCTTTTTTGTTCTCGATCGAAGCCGGCCGATTAATACTTATTCAAAACGCGTGCTGTACCGATTTTACCGGGACAGGAATTTCATAAAAAGGTTCTGAAATGGCGTTTTTGGGTATTTCGGGAATGCAGTATTCCGGAGGCATGTTTGCCGATGCGCGCATTATTCTGGCGGAGGATTCGAACGTATTTACGTCGATGGTCGGAAAGCGGCTCAAGGAACTCTTCGATATCGATGTGGAAATCTGCCGCAACTTCGAAGAGCTGCAGTTGTCCTACGACAAATCCACAGACCCGATCACGCTTGCCATTTCCAACATCAATCTGCCGGGTGCAGAGAATGGCGAGGCACTGGAGTACCTGATTGATCTCAGCATTCCGACCGTCGTTTTCACCGGTACCTTCCAGGAGGGGATGCGTGACAAGCTGATGGCGAAAGACATCGTTGACTACATTCTCAAGGACAACGTCTTCGCTGTCGATCTGCTCGCGGAATCGATCTGCCGCTTTCTGACCAACCATCGTCATCACGTTCTGATCGTTGACGACAGCCCGACCGCCCGCGCACTGCTGTCGAGCCGTCTCAAGCGCTACAATTTCCGGGTCAGCACCGCAGACAGCGGCGCCAAGGCGCTGGAGATCCTCAAGGCGAACCGGGACATCGGTCTGATGATTACCGATTACAATATGCCTGATATCGACGGGTTCGAGCTGACCCGACGCATCCGCGCCAGCATCGGCTCGCACGAGCTGCGCATCATTGGGGTATCGTCATCGTCGAACCGGCTGTTGTCTGCGCGGTTCCTCAAAGCCGGTGGCAACGACTTCATGCTGCGACCGTTCATCGACGAAGAGTTCTACTGCCGGGTCAATCAAAACCTGGACACGTTGCTGCAGATCCAGTCGATGCGCAAAGAGCGCGCCGTCGCCTGATATACCGCCTCGGCTCGGCGATGTTAGCCGGAGGTGATTTCACGAGACTCAAGTAAAGATTTTTGCAATTTCAGGTATTGCCAAGTCTTGATACCTTCACGCGCGTGTTTCTGTGAGTTATCTTCACAAAAGCTGAGAAGATGGTCGATTCGGATCGCTACGGCTTGCTGGGGGATAGGAGTGAATGGTTTTCCAGGAGGATCTCCATCGGGACGGATCCGGGCCGCGTTTTGGCGGCCAGTGGATACTCCTGGTTGAAGATTCCCGGATGTTCTCTGTCGTTCTATGCCATCGGCTGCACGCCGAACTCGGGCTGAACGTCAAGCCATGCTCCTCCCTCAAAGTACTGAACGAGACGATAGCCCAGTCGCCGAACGAGTACATGATGGCGATCGTCGACCTCAACCTGCCGGATGCTCCTTACGGCGAGGCGCTGGACTGCACCATGCAGGCCGGCATTCCCACCATTGTCTTTACCGCCACTTTCGACGTCGATACGCGCAACCGGATCATGGAGCGCAATGTTGTCGATTACGTGCTGAAAGACAATCCGTTCGCGCTGGACAGCGTTGTCGGCAGTGTCAGACGGGTATTGTCCAACAGGAAGACGCGGGTCCTGGTGGTCGACGATGTGGCCTCAGCGCGGCAGATCCTTGTCGGGTTGCTCCAAGCGCAGCAGTATATGGTTGTCGAAGCCGCTTCCGGACTGGAAGCCTTCGCAGCGCTCGAAGCCTATGACGATATCGAGGTTGTGGTCACCGACCACCATATGCCCGACATGACAGGCTACGAATTGACGCGGCAAATACGGCGGCGCTTCGGCTCTGACAGGCTGAGGATTATCGGGGTTTCATCTTCGGATGATCGAATGCTGTCTGCGAGCTTCCTGAAGGCCGGCGCATCAGACTTTCTCTACAGGCCGTTCGTGGCCGAAGAACTGCAATGCCGGATCGCCAACAACGTGGAGACCTTGACGCAGTTGAAGCAGCTGCGCGCAGCGGCGGCCTGCGACTACCTGACCGGGCTCCACAATCGCCGTTACTTCTACGATCTCGGGCCGAAGCTGGCGAATGATTGCCTCCGTAAGAAGGCTGCGAGTGCCGTTGCGATCCTTGATATCGATCATTTCAAGCGCCTGAACGACACCTACGGGCACGAGATCGGGGATGAGGTGCTGAAAGCGGTAGCAGATCGGCTTGCGACGATCTTCGATGGAAGCGACAACCTGCTTTCGCGCCTGGGCGGGGAGGAATTTGCGATCCTGTTCCCAATGATGGATTCGATTGCCGCGACCAAGCTGTGTGACGAGATCCGGTCGGATATCTCACGCTTGAAGGTTATGGCGGATGACGAGGAGCTTTCCGTCACCGTCTCGATCGGCGTTGCCGAAATTTCCGACTACGAAACCTTCGACAACTATCTGAATGCCGCTGACCAATTTCTCTATATGGCCAAACACAAGGGGCGCAATCAGGTCTATTCCGACGCGCGTATGACGGAGGAGGCGGCTCAATAGCCGCTTCCTTATGGTCAAGCGGCGATGGCCTGGCGTGCCGTTGCCATCGTCATCTTGCGTTCGGCACGCTCCTGCTGGGGTGAGCGGTGGTAGAGTTCGCGATAACACTTCGAAAAGTGCGAGGCCGAAACGAAGCCGCAGGCAACAGCCACTTCGACGACGGGCATGGAGGACTGCACCAACAGGTGGCGGGCACGATCCAGCCGGATTTCCAGGTAGTAACGGGCCGGCGAACGTCCCATTTCCTGGCGGAACAATCGTTCGATCTGCCGACGCGATAGGTCGACGCCATCGGCGATTTCCAGAAGCGATAGCGGTTCGGAGAGGTTGCCCTCCATCAGTTCGATGATCGAGAGAACCTTCGCATTCTGCACCCCAAGGCGTGCGCGCAACGGCAGGCGCTGACGATCGTTCGGGCTGCGCACGCGATCGGTCAGATGCTGCTCACAGACGCGGTTCACCAGCGTTTCGCCGAAATCCTCGCCAATCAGGCTAAGCATCATGTCTAGCGAAGCAGTGCCGCCAGCACAGGTATAGAGATTGCTGTCCACTTCATAGAGATCGGCATAGACCTCGGCCTGCGGGAAAGCTTCCGAGAAGCCGGGAAGGTTTTCCCAGTGGATCGCACAGCGTTTGCCGTTCAGCAGCCCCGCCTGTGCGAGGATATGTGCGCCCGTACAGAGGCTCCCGACGGCGACGCCGCGATTATAGGATTCGCGCAGCCAAGCGCTGACCGATTTATTGTTGAACTCCTCGACGTCAATGCCGGAACAGACCAGCACCATGCTGGGGCGATGTTCGCCACCCAGATTGCGCCGTTCATCGGCAAGCGAGCTGTTTGCTTCAACGCCAATGCCGCAGGACGAATAGACCTTCTGCCCGTCAACGGAGGTCAGGCGCCAACTATAGGCAGCATAGCCGAGCATGCGGTTGGCGATGCGCAACGTATCGATCGCCGCCGAGAAAGGCAGCATCGTAAACTGCGGAACCATGAAGAAGACAAGTGACCGTTGCTTATGCGACATCTTGTTCATGAGACAAATCCGTGCTGGAGGTGCGAATGCACTATTCGTTGCTTGGAATGCGTCGCTTGGATATCCTGAAAGCGACATTCTCATGGATAAATGCGGCTGCAAAGAGCAAATTTGCGACATTGCTGAAATTGATAATGGTCAAACGGCTGTCGCTGCCTGCACAAGTTGCGAATGCGGTGCCGCGGAAAATATATGTGTCTGAAATTCAAGATTTAATAAGGTCACCCCAAAAACGGAGAAAGCGGCGCTGCCCGAAGGCAAGGCGCCGCTTTCACGCGGGGAGGTATGTCGCATTCATTACATAACCTTGCGCTCGTCCGTGGCATCCGCCGAAGGCCAGCCGATGTCCTTGCGCATGTCAAACGGCATCGCCTCGATCTCGCGGGCAGCCTGCCACTGGTGCCATGCGTGAACCAGCTTGCGAGCATAGTCAGCAATATGCAGATGGGTTTCGCCTGAAGACGTCTTTGTGTCCCTGAAGGTGATCGTCGTCATTTCCGTTTCCTTTCCTCGTCGGATGACGCGTTGTTTTCATGACTAAAATATGGGTGTTTTACTCCCATCAATCAAACGAATAGATTTTATGAATACCATCAGCGTTATTGAATGATGGTGGCCGCACCCGGGTACGGGACTATGCTTGGTGAGGCGCCTCAGCGGTGAAGACAAGTGCGGACATTCGCCCCTCGATCGGACCCTTGCCGAAAGCTTGCTCGAATGCGCTCGTTACGCTCGCCAACACATCTTCCTTTGATTGGTGCGCTTCTATCTCCAGCCGCAGCGGACTGCCCCTGCAGTAGGCGGTGGCGGCGTCGGCTGCCGACGCGGCGCGGGAGGTCTTTTCGACCTTGCTAAACGTCGCCGAATGGAAACCGGCCTGTTCAAGCTCCATCAGAATAATGCCGGGATCGAAATAGCCATGCGGCGTTCGCTCGATGAAGCACGGGGGATCATCTGGAAACAGGGCGTTGATCGCCGTCTGCAGTGCCTTCGCAAAGGCGTTGCTCTCGATCGAATCCCAGGTGTTGAAAACGAACGTGCCTGCCGGCTTCAGTACGCGGAGAATCTCTCGGTAGGCGCGTTTCTTGTCCGGAAAGAACATGACGCCGAATTGGCTTGTCACGACGTCAAAAGTCCGGTCGGGGAAGGGCAGGCTCAGCGCGTCAGCCTGCCGCCATACGACATGCCCCGCAATCTGCTTCGACGCAGCGACATCAAGCATCGGCTGATTGAGATCGGTAGCGATGATTTCTGCGAGAGGGAGAGCCGACGCGATGGCTCGCGTAAGAGCGCCTGAGCCGGCAGCGACTTCAAGGATTAGATGAGGGCGGTTCTTTGCCAAGCGCTGAGCTAAATCGACCGCATAGGGTTCGAACAGCATCGGTACCATGTACCGGTCATATGTCGCGGGGATGTTGCCATGGAAGCGCGCGTCATTGGTCGTCATCGCCGTTTCGCTCCGGAGCTTATGCCATGACCTATATATTAGAACGTTTCAACGGACGATTGAAGGCAGCAGTCAGCGCAGGCAATGCGGTTCTCATCCTCAGTGAGGCTCGGTCATGCCCAAACCATGGAGGTCGAGATCGTCGACGAGATGCCCCGGTAGTCGCGCCAGCTGGCTGCGCGTACGATTGCGTGTGAGACGCGAAATCTGACGCGATCTGAATGCGAAGAAGATGTCGAAGATGGCGTTGAGAGTGATCATGACGGTCTCCTTTCAGCAGCATTGGCTGCTAGGTTGAAAGGATATTGCCCGGTTGACTTTCAATCAAACAAAATGATATGGAAGTCTGATTAAGAAAAATTGAAAGATGAGACGATGAGCATCCCCTTTCGCCGTCCCATTCCTTTGCTTGATAACGACGTGCTGCGCACGTTCGTTGCCATCGCAGAAACGGGCAATTTTTCCACGGCTGCGGAAGCGGTCTACAGGACGCCGTCCGCTGTCTCCATGCAGATCAAGAAGCTGGAGGAACAGCTGGGAGCCACGCTCTTCTTGCGTGATGCGCGATCGGTCAGCCTGACCCAGCATGGCGAGGTCCTTCTTTCCTATGCGCGAAACATCTTGGCCTTGTCCAACGAGGCGGTTTCGCGGTTTATCATGCCCGAACTCAGCGGCGTGGTGCGCCTCGGCGCACCGGAGGATATCGGCGAACGGCTGCTGCCTAGCATCTTGAAGAGCTTCGCGGAGAGCTTTCCGAGCATCATGGTCGATGTCACCATCGACATGAGCCTCGGTCTTCGGAAGCGCATGGAAGAGCAGCGGCTTGATCTTGCGCTGATCAACTGCGCGACGCGACCCTTGCCAACAGATGGCGAGATCGTTTTCCGCGAACGGCTGGTCTGGGCCGGTGCAAAGTGTGGCACCGCGCACCGTCGCGATCCGCTTCCGATCTCGATCTGGGAAGATGGCTGCATCTGGCGCTCCGAGGCCTTGTCACAGTTGGACCGCATGAAACGCGGATACCGCGTCGCATTCCTGAGTGGGCACACCATGGCGCAGCGAGCGGCTGTGATTTCGGACCTCGCGATTGCGCCACTGCCGCGCTCCTACGTCACCGACGAGATGACAATTCTCGGCGTCCAGGAAGGGCTGCCCGAACTCGGTTCCTTCGACATCCGGTTGCTAACTGCTTCACAGATGAATAATCCAATGCGGGCCGTCGCCGAGAGCATCCGTTTTGCTTTCGCAGAAAAAGCCAAGGCCGTTGCCGCTTGACAAGTTTGCGGCGACCTCTTTTCTTCCTCCGCGTTTAGCGCCTAGCTTGTACAGCGCTGAGCCCGGACGATCTAGAAAGAGGATTTCGCAATGACGACAATGGCCAAAATCGGCTCCGCCCTAGCAATTCTACTCGTGCTTTCCTCATGTGGAAATACGATCCGCGGCATCGGTCGCGATACGGCAAATGCCGTAAACGCGACCCAGGACGCCGGGCGTTCGGTCGGCCGCGCGGCCACGAGATAGCCGTCAGATTGCTGCCGGCGGGTACGCCTTTTCGAGCCCGCCGGAGCGTGAAAGCCCTTTTCGGAATGCCGCGTAGGCCGGATGCTGGCTTGATTTAGCGGCTTCGGTGAGGCGTATCTGCAGGCGGGCTGGCGCAGCTTCGCCGATCCAATTTCCAAGATTCTCGAGTTTCAGCGTATTTAGGAACGGTGCACTCGCAGCGTTGTCCAGGTGACGATGAAGACCGTCGATGACGTTCTCGTCCTGAGCTGCATTTTCCATCAGAAGGACGACGTAGGATTTTTCCTGTTCTTCAAGGCTGGCAAACTTCGAGGCGATTGTGTCTCGATCGGGAAATGGAGCAGGCGTCATCTTTGTTTTCCTCATCTGTGGGCACGTGGCTTGGCCGATTCGGTCGCGCAAACCGCGGCTGCTTATAGGAAACCCATACCGCCACAGGGAAGATGTTCTCGTCGCGTGTTCGCTTTCGTGCGGGGATGGCGCAGATGAGCGCGTGCGCCTTGCTCGCCCTACAGCCCGGCCTCAACCTTCTCCGCGACATCTACAGGAACCCATTTTGTCCACAGCGCAGCATAATTCTGGAGGAAATAGATCGTGGCTTCCTCGTTGTTCTTGTGGTTCTCATCCTGCCAGGCAAGCACTTCATTGATCGTTGTATTGTCCCATGAACGGAGCCTCAGATAGTCCATGGCGGGTCCTGCGCGATCGGCGAACGCCTTGGTCACGATCGTATAAGCCCGGGAGACGGGATAGGAATTCGGCTGCGGTCGGGCGCAGGCCGGTACGGATGTGCATTTATCCCATTCTGCCTTGTCATGGCTGACGCCGAAGCTCAGGCGCGTCATATCGTATTTGCCGAGAACAGCTGTCGGGGCCCAATAGTAGCCAAGCCAGCCGGTCTTTTTCTGGAATGTCTTTGCGATCGAATCATCGAGGTCTCTGGGGCTGCCGGTTTCGATGAGTTGAAACCCGTGCTTCTCGGCTCCCAGTGCCCGAAACAGATTTGAGGTCGAGATTTGGCAGCTCCATCCGACGGGGCAACTATAGACGGCGCCCTGGGATGCACTGCTGGGTGCTGGGAACAGTTCGGGGTGCTTGAGGGCGTCCTCAACGCTGCGGATATCGGGATTGGCATCGGCGATGAACTTCGGGATCCACCAGCCCTCGACGGCGCCGTCCGAGAGGATTTCGGCTGCCTGGATAAGCTTGCCTTGCTTGACTGCGCTGTCGAGTTCGGTACGCACCGCATTGATCCAGAACTCGGAAGCGATATCAGGCTGCCCCTTCTCGTTCATCGAGAGGAAGGTCGGCATGGTATCGCCCGGAACGATTTTGACAGAGCAGCCATAACCCTTTTCAAGAATCAGCTTGTCGAAGTTGGCGGCAATACCGGCTGAAGCCCATTTCATTTCAGCGATGGTGACGTTGCCGCATTCGGCAGCTTGCGCAGACCCGGCGCCGGCGCAGAGTCCTGCGGCGAGCGGCAGGATTGACGTGCGGAGAAATCTCATCTTGCGTTCCCATTCTTGCTGTCGCGGCCACAGCATGGTCGCGCCGAATGACCATTTTGCTGTCTGCACTGACTGTTGCTGTGGCGCTCGTCCTAGCGCCTTGGAAAGCAGCCTACGCGTTCGGCCGTCGAAATCAATTGCATTCTTGCATGAGGTTGCAGGTGTAAGAGACTGATTTGAAGCTATTAATACTTGTTTTACTAAAACGGTTCCAGCGCAGTTTCGGCGGTCGTGCAGGCAACGTGTCCGGAATGTTCGATCCAGAATAAAAGCTAGAAAATGCCAAAATTCATCTTTGCTTAAGGAGTTGCTAACCCTCCGGTAACAATGTGGCGCTATCTCTTGTTGCGTAGCGGGGGACACCGCTGCTTCTCCGGATCAAGGTAGTGCGTCCCGGAGAAAGTGAGCTTCGCCGTGTATGGGCGAATGTGCCAGCGTATTTCGGCAGGCCGCGCAACCTTCACGGTTGACGCGGCCTTCGCATTTTTGGCACCTCCGATTGACCGGAGCTGATGGGGCGTTGTAGGCCGGACGGAGTTCGCCGGAGTTCCGCAACCATGACCAAGGCCATAATGCTACAAGGTACCGGCTCGGATGTCGGCAAGACCGTTCTTGTTGCTGGGCTTTGCAGGCTTGCCGCCAACCGCGGCCTTTCGGTTCGTCCTTTCAAACCACAGAATATGTCGAACAACGCAGCCGTGGCTGACGACGGCGGCGAAATCGGTCGGGCGCAATGGCTGCAATCGCTCGCAGCTCGGGTGCCGTCGTCGGTCCATATGAATCCTGTCCTGCTCAAGCCGCAATCCGAGTATGGCAGCCAGATCATCGTTCAGGGCAGGGTTTGGGGGCAGGCCAAGGGACGTGATTACCAGAAGCTCAAGCCGGCACTTCTCGACCATGTGATGCAGAGCTTTTCCGAGGTTTCGGCTGGCGCTGATCTTGTGATCGTGGAAGGTGCCGGCTCACCCGCCGAAATCAATCTCAGGGCGGGCGATATTGCGAATATGGGATTTGCGACCCGCGCCGGCGTGCCCGTTGTCCTCGTCGGTGACATCGATCGTGGCGGTGTGATCGCCTCGTTGGTCGGTACACACACCATCCTGTCTGATGAGGACCGCGCCATGATAGCCGGTTACATCATCAACAAGTTTCGGGGAGACGTATCGCTCTTCGATACGGGCATCGATGCGGTGCGACGCTTTACCGGATGGCCATGCTTCGGCGTCGTGCCGTGGCTCAAGCATGCCTCCCGATTGCCGGCCGAGGACTCGGTCGCGCTGGAGAACCTGGCACGCCACGGCAAAGGTGCGCTCAAGATCGCCGTGCCGGTGTTCTCCCGTATCGCGAATTTCGATGACCTGGATCCGCTAAGGGCCGAGCCGGACGTCGATCTGGTTTTCGTTCGAGCAGGCGAGCGGCTGCCGCCGGACGCGGGCCTCGTCATCCTGCCCGGTTCGAAATCGACCATCGCCGATCTCGCAGACATGCGGGCGCAGGGCTGGGATGTCGATCTACTGGCTCATGTTAAGCGGAGCGGGCGGGTCATCGGCATTTGCGGCGGCTATCAGATGCTCGGACGCAAGGTCCGCGACCCCTTGGGTATCGAGGGGAATGCAGGAGAGACAGCCGGCCTAGGGCTGCTTGAGGTCGAGACCGAGATGGCGCCGGAAAAGACTGTGCGGAACAGTGTTGCGACAACGGTAGACGGCGGTGCTCAGCTTGCAGGCTATCAGATCCACCTCGGCGTCACCGCCGGAGAGGATTGCAGCAGGCCCTTCGCGATCGTGGATGGCAAGCCGGATGGTGCCGTATCGGCAGATGGACAGATTGTGGGCACCTATCTGCATGGGCTGTTTACCAGCGACAGCTATCGGTCCCGCCTGTTGCAGAGTTTCGGTCTTGCCGGGGAGGCGAACAACTATCGTGCCGGTGTGGAAAGCGCGCTAGACGACATTGCGGCCGAGTTGGAGTCGTGTCTCGATGGGCGTTGGCTAGGCGAACTCCTCGGCTAGATCTCGCCCGATATCTCTCGCCTTCGACGATCGAGTTCTTCGCTGTAGCGGCGCAGCGTGTGGGCCTCACTCAGTTGCCCAACAACTTTCCGCTCGATCAGATTGTTGACGACGGCGAGTGCTTCGCTTTCAGTCTTGTCGAAGATGGCAGCTGCCTGCTTGGCGTTCATTTTGGGCTGCAGGAAATCGTTCTTGTAGCGGATGAATTCGCTCAGATCCTTGCCGGTGTCGTCGGTGTCGGTGAGGCTCGCGTAAACCTCCGGCACGAGCACCAGCCCGCTGTATTTGCCCGTGTCGTCCACCAGGACGACGCGTTGGGTTGAACCAATCGGGAACCGCTCCTTGAATTCGTCGATCGAGAGCGACACGTTGGCGGTCTTCACATCGGCGCGCATCAGCCGGTCAACCGTAAGGTTGCGAATCCAGCCGACGTCGTGAGCGCTACGAATGCTCTCGCCACGAAGATGGAAGCGCCATGTTGCAAAGGAGTAGCCGAAGGTGCTGCGCACAACGAGCGAGGAGGTGATCACGGCCGCGAGCACGAGTGCCGTGATCGGAAAGTCGCCGGTAATTTCGAGCGCAAGGAACGTCATCGTCAGCGGCCCGCCGATCACAGCGACCGCAAGCGAACTCATTCCGACGACGGAGTAGATAATGGGGGTTAGCGTGGCATGGGCAAAATAGGGCGCCGAATAGGCGAAGAATTTACCCACCAACGCTCCCATAAAGAGCGACGCGAAGAACAGGCCGCCTCTGAAGCCAGAGCCAATCGAGATCGCGGACGCGAATGCCTTGAGCAGGAAGAGACCGACAAGCACTGGAATGGCGACGTCGCGTCCGAGATTGAGGTGGAGCGCGCCGTGGCCTGCCGACAGTACCTGCGGCGTGATCAGGGCAAGGAGACCGACGACGATGCCGCCAAGGGCAGGGCGCAACGGCATGGCGATGGAACTCCTGCGAGCCAGCTCCTCGGTCCAGGCGACGCCCTGCATGATCAGGATACCGACACCGGCACAGAACGCGCCAAGGAGCAGCGCCGGTACGTAGTCCGCCGGCATAACCGCGCCGAAGTCTCCGACGTCGATCAGGAAATCGCTACCGGCCAGCAGTCGCGCGATCTGGGTCGATACCAAAGCCGAGACGACCACGGGTGTCAGCGATACAATTGTGTACGAGCCGATGATGAGCTCGAACGCGTAGAATGCACCCGTCAGCGGCGCGTTGAAGGCTGCTGAGATCGCTCCCGCCGCTCCACATCCGACAAGAACGCGCAGGTCCGAGCGACGTAGCTGCAGCTTCAGACCAAGTTTCGAGGCGAGCCCCGCCGCCAGCTGTGTGTAGCCGGCTTCCAGGCCGACGGAGGCACCGAAGCCGTTCGAAATCAGGTTTTGAACTGCGACCAGAATGCTGTCGGTGAGAGATAGCCGACCGCCGTGCAGCGCATTTGCCTCGATCGGGTCCACCATCGGCTTCTTGCGGGTCTTGGTAAGCACGAATAGCAGGAGACCGAGCAGCAAGCCGCCGCAGACAGGCGCCGTCAGCAGCAGGAGTTTGTTGTCGATCTGCGAGGAACTCAGCCGCTCGACCTCGCTGATGCCAAAAATCAGGCTGTGCATTTCGCGGGAAATGAGGCTCATACCCGCCACCGCCAGGCCGGAGATTACCCCGACGATGGCTCCGGCGATAATCATCCCCATCTCGCTGCGTCGCAGCAGGGCGCGCATCCGCCCGACGTCGAGAAGGGTATGAAGCGGGCCGAAGCGGCGGATATCGACTTTCAGGAGCATGACAGGAAAACTAGGCAGGTGCAGGCGCGATCAAGTGCGTTGTGGAACGGTCAAACCAATGGCGCGATCCGCTTGCGATGCAATTGCGGCAAAAGACCGGCGTTCGCAACAATTATTTATGACGTAAGTAGCTGATAAAAGACGACAAATATTGTAGAGAAGGTCGTCTTAACGTGGTTTGGGATAGTTTCTCTCGCTTGGCCGAAAATCGCTTTCGATTGACTTCCGATATGGGCTTGCCTAACGATGAATTCATAACGGATGGTTCCGGACCGGTTGAATCGGTGCGGATGAAAAGGGAATGTGAAGCGGTGGACCCAATCCGGGCACCGTCATCATAGCCGACCCCGCGACTGTAGAGCGGTCAGGGTTTTCCGTCCGGCGTTGGTTTCTTGTGGCTGACAGCTTGCAATGGTGCAGGCGGGTGACAAGAAAGCGGCGACGGAAAAGTCACTGGCAGTGCATCATGATCAACCGGGGCAGGACGCCTCTTACGTCTACGAATCGTCCGCCCTTTCATGAAATGCAGCCGGGAAGACGAGGAAGATCTGCTGGCACGATCTGGGGCGACCGGTTTTCGGTCTGCCCCGATCGCGGCCAACACCCGCGAGCCAGGAGACCTGCCAATCGTGCCGGGCGAGAAGCCCATTCCTGGGCTTGTGCCCGCTGCCAGCACGGAGGTTGTCATGGCTGAACAGAAGAGTTTTCGGCTGCGTCCTGCAGCCATTCCGGTCCCTTGCGGCAGCGTTCCGCAGATCGGATATGATCTAGCATGAGCCCGATATCATCCGGTGCGACCTTCGTCCTGGGCGGCGCGCGCTCGGGTAAATCTCGTTTTGCCGAGCAGCTGGTCGCCGCAAGCGAGCTGGAGCGTCATTACGTGGCGACGGGCCGGGCCTGGGACGACGAGATGCGAGCCCGGATCGATAAGCACAAGGCCGATCGTGGCGATCTCTGGCATACCCATGAAGAACCGCTCGATCTTGTCGGGTGCCTGCGGGCGATCGACGGCGAGGGACGGGGGATCCTCGTCGATTGCCTGACGCTTTGGGTCACCAACCTGATGATGGCGGGGCGCGACATGGGGACGGAGTTCGCCTCGCTTGCGGCCTACCTGCCGACAGCACGCGCGCGGCTCGTCATCGTTTCCAACGAGGTCGGTCTGGGCATCGTTCCTGAGAACCGCATGGCACGGGATTTCCGGGATCACGCCGGCCGCTTGCATCAAATGATCGCGGCTGAGGCCGCCGAAGTGTATTTTATCGCGGCAGGTCTGCCGCTGAAGATGAAGGGTTGAATTTCATGAACCAGCAGAAAATTCCGGCGACCGTGATCACCGGCTTCCTCGGCGCCGGCAAGACGACGATGATCCGCAATCTGCTTTCCAATACGAACGGCAAGAAGATCGCGCTCATCATCAACGAGTTCGGCGATCTCGGCGTTGACGGCGAGGTGCTGAAGGGCTGCGGTGCGGAGAATTGCACCGAGGATGATATCATCGAGCTGACCAACGGCTGCATCTGCTGCACGGTGGCCGACGACTTCATTCCGACGATGACGAAGCTCTTGGAGCGCGAACAGCGCCCGGATCATATTGTCATCGAAACCTCCGGCCTCGCGCTGCCGCAGCCGCTCGTTGCGGCGTTCAACTGGCCTGATATCCGCACACAGGTCACCGTCGATGGTGTGATTACCGTTGTGGATAGCGCGGCCGTCGCCGCCGGGCGCTTTGCCGACGATCACGATGCCGTCGAGGCCCGCCGCGTGGAAGACGAGTCGCTCGACCATGAAAGCCCGATAGAGGAACTGTTTGAGGATCAGCTGACCTGCGCCGATCTGATCGTGCTCAACAAGACTGATCTTCTCGATACCGCCGGCCTTGCCCGCGTGCGGGACGAGGTTGCCTCCCGTATCGCCCGTAAGCCTGTGATGATCGAGGCGCGCAATGGCGAGGTTCCGGCAAGCGTGCTGCTCGGCCTCGGCGTCGGAACGGAAGACGATGTGGTCAACCGCAAGTCCCACCATGAGCTCGAGCACGAGGACGGTGTTCCGCACGATCATGACGAGTTCGACAGCTTCGTGGTGGAACTTGGCCCAGTCGCCGATCCGGTTGCCTTCGTGGATGATTTGAAGGGTATCATCGGCGAGCATGACGTGCTGCGTCTCAAGGGCTTCGTCGATGTTCCCGGCAAGCCGATGCGTCTGCAGTTGCAGGCGGTCGGCAGCCGTATCGACCACTATTTCGATCGCGCCTGGGCGCCCGGCGAAGCACGCGGCACCCGCCTTGTTGTCATCGGCTTGCACGAGATGGACGAAGTGGCGGTGCGCAAAGCGATCGAGGCGCTGGCATAAGGCAGTCCGATGCATCTGCTTCTGGCACAGCAGGGAACGATCAGCGACGGCGAGGAGGCGATCGATCTCGGTCAGTCTCCCGGCGACGTCCTGTTGCTGTCGGCCGCCGACACAGAGCTTGCGGCGATCGCCACCGCTTACGACGAAGCGGCGGCTGGTTTCTCGTTGCGGCTGGCAAGCCTGATGAGCCTCAAGCATCCGATGTCGGTCGATGCCTATGTCGAGCGGACAGCCCGGCATGCGAAGCTCATCGTCGTCAGGGCGCTGGGTGGCGCAAGCTACTTCCACTATGCGTTGGAGGCGCTTCATGCGGCGGCGGCACGATCCGGCGCGCTGATAGCCGTGCTGCCGGGAGATTCGAAGCCGGATGCGGGTTTGACACCGTTTTCGAATGTTCCGCTTGAAGATCTGAATGCGCTTTGGGCCTACCTGATCGAGGGTGGCGACGGTAATTCGCGGGCGTTTCTTGGCTATGCAGGCGCGATGTTATCAGGCGCGGAAAAGCCGGAAGCGGCTTCGCCGCTAATGAAGGCGGGCATATGGTGGCCGGGTAAGGGCGTCCTCGGCGTCGACGCGTGGGAGGCTGCCTGTAGAGAGCGGCTTGGGGCCGATTGGGAAGACGGGCGACGCCCGACTATCGCGATCAGTTTCTATCGCGCGCTCGTGCAGAGCGGCGAGACAAGGCCGGTCGAGGCGCTTGTCGACACGCTGCTCTCTGAGGGTATCCGGCCGTTGCCGGTATTCGCCTACAGTCTCAAGGATCCTGTGTCGAAGGGCATTTTGGAAAGCGTGTTCGATGTCATCAAACCGGAGGTGGTGATCAACACGACAGGCTTTGCCGTATCCGCGCCGGGCGCGGATCGCTCACCGACCGTGCTGGAGGCCAACGATGCCGTCGTGCTGCAAGCGATCTTCTCGGCCTCTTCGCGTGAGGCCTGGGCCGCGTCCTCGCAGGGGCTCTCGGCGCGCGATCTTGGCATGAACGTCGCGCTGCCCGAAGTGGACGGCCGGGTCCTGTCGCGTGCCGTCTCCTTCAAATCGGCCGCCCGCTACGATGCGAGAGTCGAGGCCAACATCGTCGGGAGCGAACCCGATCTGGAACGGATGCGCTATACCGCCCGGCTTGCGGCCAATTGGGCGAAACTGCGCACCTCGGCCGTTGGCGACAGGCGTATCGCGCTTGTGCTGGCGAACTATCCGAACCGGGATGGCAGGCTCGGCAATGGCGTCGGGCTGGACACACCCGCAGCCACTGTCGAGGTGCTGAAAGCCATGGGTGCTGCCGGTTACGTCGTCGCGGATGTGCCTGACGATGGCGATCAGCTGATGCGGCGCCTGATGGAGGGGCCGACAAATTCCGGTAGCGACGGCAAGCTTATCCGCGAATCGCTTTCCTTGAGTCGTTACGAGGCCTTCTTCGAAAAGCTTCCGAAAAAGATTCAGGATGAAATCGGCGCGCGCTGGGGGGCGCCGGAGGCCGATCCCTATGTCGTGGATGGCGCCTTTGCGCTGCCGTTCATGCGGCTGGGGGAGGTGCTGGTCGGGATCCAGCCGGCGCGCGGTTACAATATTGATCCGAAGGAAAGCTACCATTCGCCGGATCTCGTGCCGCCACATGGCTATCTCGCCTTCTATGCTTTTCTTCGCCACGAGTTCGGTGCTCACGCTGTCATTCACATGGGCAAGCACGGCAATCTGGAATGGCTTCCCGGCAAGGCGCTGGCTTTGTCGGAGGAATGCTACCCGGAAGCCATCCTTGGCCCGATGCCGCATATCTATCCCTTCATCGTCAATGATCCCGGCGAAGGGACACAGGCGAAGCGCCGAACTGGTGCTGTCATCATCGATCACCTGACGCCGCCGCTGACGCGCGCCGAAAGTTACGGGCCACTGAAGGATCTGGAAGCGCTGGTCGACGAATACTACGAGGCGTCGGGCGGTGATCCGCGCCGAATCCGGCTTCTTAGCAAGCAGATCCTCGATCTCGTGGCCGACATCGGCCTCGACCGCGATGCCGGCATCGACAAGGGCGAGAGCGAGACGGAGGCTTTGAAGAAGCTCGACGCCTATCTCTGCGATCTCAAGGAGATGCAGATCCGCGACGGTCTGCATGTCTTCGGCGTTTCGCCGCAGGGTCGGTTGCTGACGGATCTGACGGTTGCGCTGGCCCGGGTTCCGCGCGGGCTCGGGCAGGGCGGCGACCGTAGCCTTCAGCGCGCTATTGCCGCGGACCTCGGCTTGGCGTTCGACCCGCTCGATTGCGATATGGCGGAAGTTTGGATCGGGCCGCTTCCTGATGTTCTTGCAAGCGCCACGGATGCGATCTGGCGCACGAACGGCGATACCGTCGAGCGGATCGAACTGCTTGCTGCACGGTTCGTCGCCGGCGAGGTGGGCTGCCCGAACGATTGGCCGGCCACGCGCGCCGTGCTTGCGGAGATCGAAACGCGGCTCAAGCCTGCCATTCTCGCCTGCGGTACCGCGGAGATCGAAGGCCTGCTGCGCGGCCTCGACGGCCGCTTCGTGGCCCCGGGTCCATCCGGCGCCCCGACACGAGGCCGACCAGACGTGCTGCCGACAGGGCGGAATTTCTACTCGGTCGACAGCCGGGCCGTGCCGACACCGGCGGCCTACGAACTCGGGAAGAAGTCGGCCGAACTGCTGATCCGCCGCTACGTGCAGGATCACGGCGAGTGGCCGGTATCCTTCGGCTTGACCGCCTGGGGCACCTCGAACATGCGGACCGGCGGCGACGATATCGCCCAGGCACTCGCCCTGATCGGTGTGAAGCCGGTCTGGGACATGACCTCGCGCCGTGTCACCGGCTATGAAATCATTCCGCCGGCGCTACTGCCTCGGCCGCGTGTCGATGTGACGTTGCGCATCTCCGGCTTCTTCCGGGATGCGTTTCCGGAACAGATCGCACTGTTCGACAAGGCAATTCGCGCCGTCGGCGCGCTGGAAGAGGACGCCGCGGACAACCCGATTGCCGAGCGTATGCGTGGCGAGGCCGCCCGTCTTGAGGCGGCTGGACTGGATGCCACCCAGGCTGGCCGCCGCGCCGGCTATCGCATCTTCGGGTCGAAACCCGGCGCTTATGGTGCCGGTCTGCAGGCGTTGATCGATGAGAAGGGGTGGGAACGCCGGGCCGATCTGGCCGAGGCCTATCTCGTTTGGGGAAGCTATGCTTACGGCGCCGGCGAGGAAGGCCGGGCGGAGCGTGGCGTTTTCGAAGAACGCCTGCGCTCGATCCAGGCTGTCGTCCAGAACCAGGACAATCGCGAGCACGATCTTCTCGACAGCGACGACTACTATCAGTTCGAAGGCGGCATGGCGGCTGCGGCTGAAATGCTGGCAGGCGATCGGCCGTCGATCTATCACAACGATCATTCGAGGCCCGAGAAGCCGGTGATCCGGTCTCTGGAGGAAGAGATCGGGCGTGTGGTGCGTGGCCGCGTCGTCAATCCGAAGTGGATCGACGGCGTCATGCGACACGGCTACAAGGGCGCCTTCGAGATCGCGGCGACCGTGGACTACCTCTTTGCCTTCGCGGCGACGACGGGTGCGGTCGGCAATCATCATTTCGAAGCCGTCTACCAGGCTTTCGTGGCCGATACGAAGGTTCGCGATTTCATGGCAGAGAAGAATCCGGCCGCCTTCGCGGACATGAAGGAACGGTTGCTGGAGGCGATTGATCGCAGCCTCTGGACACCGCGCAGCAATTCGGCGCGGTTCGACCTTTCAGACACATTCGGCTTGCTTCAGGGCAAGCTTGCATCCGGGGAACATTGAGATGACCGACGAAACCACCGAAGCCGCTGGCCACGACGACGCCCGCCACGCCGAGAAGATGGCGAAGAAGAAGGCCGCCCGCGACAAGATCATGGCTTCAAAGACCGATGAGAAGGGCCTTGTTATCGTCCACACCGGCAAGGGCAAGGGCAAGTCGTCATCCGCCTTCGGGATGATCTTCCGCCACATTGCGCACGGCAAGCCTTCGGCGGTCGTGCAGTTCATCAAGGGCGCGATGTGGACCGGCGAGCGCGACCTGATCGAGAAGCACTTCTCCGACATCTGCCAGTTCCACACGATGGGCGAGGGTTTCACCTGGGAGACGCAGGATCGCGCTCGCGATGTGGCGGCGGCCGGTGCTGCCTGGGAGAAGGCAAAGGAGCTGATCCGCGACGAGCGCAATTCGATGGTCCTGCTCGACGAGATCAACATCGCGCTTCGCTATGATTACCTCGATATCAACGAGGTGGTGGAGTTCCTGAAGAACGAGAAGCCGTATATGACTCATGTCGTTCTGACCGGCCGCAACGCCAAGGATGAACTGATCGAGATCGCCGATCTCGTGACCGAGATGGAGCTGATCAAGCATCCGTTCCGCTCGGGCATCAAGGGGCAGCCGGGCGTGGAGTTCTAATGACGCAGAGCTGGATTTTCTGGGCGGTGCTTTCGGCGGCCTTTGCTGCATTGACGGCGATCTTTGCGAAGATCGGCGTCGCCGGCATCAATTCCGATCTGGCCACCCTGATCCGCACCGTCGTCATCGTCTGCATCATCAGCGCCATTGTCGCGGCCACCGGGCAATGGCAGCCTTTCGCCAGCATTTCGGGCAAGACGTGGCTGTTCCTCTGCCTTTCGGGAGCGGCGACCGGCGCCTCGTGGCTTGCCTACTTCCGCGCACTGAAGATCGGCGATGCCGCACGCGTTGCGCCGATCGACAAGTTGTCGATCGTTCTCGTCGCGGTCTTTGGCGTCGTCTTTCTCGGCGAGAAGCTCAATCTCGTGAACTGGCTCGGCGTCAGCCTGATCGCCGGCGGGGCGCTGTTGCTCGCGCTTTTCTAGGCGTTGGCCCGTGCCTTTTGCCTGACGATCGCTGCCGTCTGCTCGTTGGCGGGAAAGAAGGATTCGATCGCCAACTCGGAGAGGGTCACGTCTACGGGCGTCCCGAAGACGGTGGTTGTGGAGAGGAAGGACAGGCGCCCTGCGTCCGTCTCCAGTTCGAGAGGGACGACGATACCGGCATAGTCTGACTTGCCGCTTCCCTCTGATTGCTCCCGAGGTAGCGGGTAGTCGGACAGTTCCTTCAGCAATTCGCCGAGAATTGGATCTCCTGTGGCCGAAATCTGCTGGTGCAGGCGCTCCAGCAGATGCGCGCGCCATTCGGGCAAGTTGGCGATTTTCGGAGCCAGCCCATTCGGATGCAGGCTAAGGCGGAGAACGTTGATCGGGCCTTCAAGCAACGCCCGATCTTCGACGCCGGCAAAAAGCGGAGCGACCGCGTCGTTGGCGGCAATCAACGTCCAGTGTCGGTCGATTGCAAGTGCGGGGTAGGGCTCGTGTCCCTTGAGGACCATATCGACGGCCTGCCGCGCCGGTTTGAGCGCCGGATCGTCGAGCGAGCGCTCGGAAAACAGTGGCGCAAAACCTGCGGCAAGCAGCATCGGATTACGGTCTCTGAGCGGCACCCCGAGCCGCTCAGCCAGATGCAGCAGCATGTCGCGGCTGGGGATCGAACGCCCGCTCTCGATGAAACTCAGATGTCTCTGCGAGATCTCGGCCTCCAGAGCGAGGTCGAGCTGGCTCATTCGGCGCTTCTGTCGCCAATCGCGGAGATAGTCTCCAAGGGAGCGGGCAGATGTCATCATCACGCGGCTTCCGGAAGCTGGTCTATGAAGCCGTGCACGGCCTTCAGCCTTCCGCCTTCGAGCATGGCGAAATCTGTGGCCTTGATGAGGTGTTCGCCGCCTGCAGGTCCAAGGCCCCAGGAAAAGCGCAGGTTGTCGCCATAACCATCGGCGGGGCCGAGAAGTTCAAAACTGAAACCCGGGAAGCGCGCGTGCACGGCTTCGACCAGTGCGTTGATCTGCTCGTGGCCTTCGCCGCGCATCAAGGGATCGATATAGGTTGCCGCTTCGTGCCAGCCTTCAGCGATTAGCGAGGTGCGGCGGGCCGCATCCGTCTCGTTCCAGATCGCGATGTAGCGCTGGGCTTTGGTGTTCGCATCGGTCATTTGCATCATCTCCTGTTAGCGCCCAGTTCGTCCAGGCATCGCGATCATGGAGAAGCGTCCGCGCCTCATCAATTACGCCGGAGGTAATCGGACGCAGCGTCAGATTTCAAGCCAGACGCGGATCGGATTGGCCGGATCGGCCAGGAGCTTGATCGTGAAGGCGACGCAGACGATGACGAGCAGAGGCTTGATCAGGCGCGCCCCGGTTCGCATCGCCAGCCGCGAGCCAAGCTGAGCGCCGAGAAACTGGCAGACGCCCATCATCAGCCCGACCTTCCACAAGATCGCGCCAAATGAAATGAAGATCGTGAGCGCGCCCACATTCGAACCGAAGTTCAAGAGCTTGGTATGCGCCGTTGCCTTCAGCATACCGAAGCCTGCGAGCGAGACGAAGGACAGCATGAAGAACGAGCCAGTGCCCGGACCGAACACGCCGTCGTAAAATCCGATGACTGGTACCAATGTCAGACCGAAGACGAAGGGTGTCATGCGGCGATGCTTGTCGACGTCATTGAGATTCGGCTTCAGAGCAAAATAGAGCGCGATCGCCACAAGAAGGACCGGCATGATTGCCCGCAGGACGTCACCCGGCACGATCGTTGCCAAAGCGGCTCCGAGCGCGCCGCCGAAGACGGCCATCAGCGCCATCGGGAGCTGCGTGCGCAGGCGCACGTGTCCCTTGCGGGCATAGGCGATGGTGGCCGAGGCTGCTCCGAATACCGACTGCACCTTGTTGGTTCCGAGTGTCTGCAGCGGCGGGATGCCTGCAATCAGCATGGCCGGGACGGTAATCAAGCCTCCACCACCTGCGATGGAATCGACGAATCCAGCGAGAAAGGCGGCTGCGGCCAGCATGAAGAGCAGGTGAGGGGCAAGATCGGACAAGGAGGGAAACTCTGGACTGCGGTACGCGGCGCATGTTGCATTTCTGTGCCCATGCTGCAATGGCTTGCGGGATACAGGGCGGGGTTTCGTTGTCGCACGTGACAGGAATTGTATTCGATAGAACGCGGCGTTTCGCGCTCGGCCTCGGCTGTGAGCGTGGAGCCCCGGAAGACGAGGTAATCGAACTGGCCACCTCGGCGCTCGCTGCGGCGGGGATCGGCCTGGGTGAGTTGGCCGCCATTGCCTCCATTGATACCCGAAGCAGTGAACCCGCAATCCTTGCCGTAGCGCGCCAATTCGGCGTGATGCCGGTGTTCTTCAGTGCGATGCGCCTTGAGGAGGAAACGCCGAGGCTGAAAAATCCTTCAGCGATCGTTTTCGCTCGGGTGGGGTGTCACGGAGTCGCCGAATCCGCGGCGCTGGCAGCGATCGGACTGCATGCGGAGCTCACCGTTCCGAAGATCAAGTCACGACATGCCACCGCAGCGATTGCCTGTGCCCTGTTGCAGAAAGATTAGCGGGCGTTATGGTGGCCGCCGACTTCGCGGCGCCGTCCGGCTGCCCTGCGACAATAACCAAAAGAGGCACACTCATGCACAAGGTCATTTATGACACGGATCCGGGCGTCGATGATGCAATGGCACTGCTCTTCCTGCATCGCCATCCCGACATCGATCTGATCGGTATCACGACCGTTTTCGGCAACGCATCGGTCGAGACGACGACACGCAACGCGCTGTTCCTCAAACGCGAATGGAGCATTCCTGCGCCCGTCGCCAAGGGTGCCAGCGTCACGATCGATCCGACTCGCAAGGAGGGTGCATGGCCGACCTTCGTGCATGGCGAGAACGGTCTTGGTGACATCGAGGTGCCCGAAACGGTCGATCTCCCGCTCGATCCGCGTCCCGCGCATCGCTTCATCATCGATACGGTCCGCGCCAATCCCGGAGAGGTGAGGCTGGTGGCCGTCGGTCGCATGACCAATCTCGCGATGGCGCTCAAGGAAGATCCTGACATAGCCGGCCTCGTCAAGGACGTCGTGATCATGGGCGGCAACTTCTACGTACCGGGCAACGTGTCGCCGGTCGCCGAAGCCAACATTCATGGCGATCCCGAGGCCGCTGACATTGTTCTGACTGCACCCTGGAAGGTTGCCGTCATTGGTCTTGACGTTACCGCGATCACGACGATGAGCCGCGGCTACCTCGCTGACGTTGCGGCCAAGGGCGACAGCGCCGTGAAGCTGCTGAACGATCTTTCGCAGGACTACATTGATTTCTACAAGCACGCTGTCGAAGACGGCATGATGGTGCATGACAGCTGTGCATGCGTCTATGTCGTCGCACCTGAGCTGTTCTCGACGATCCACGGCCCGGTTCGCGTCGTCTGCGGTGGAATTGCCGATGGACAGACGATCGTGAAGCCGGACGGCCGCCGATTCCCGCCGGGCGATTGGGACGGTCTGCCGAGCCAAGTCGTCTGCACCGGCATCGACTCCGAAAAGGTGATCGATCTCATACGCGCCGCGCTGCTGCGCGTCTGAGAACTTGGCGCCCGGCGGCATCGCTGTCGGGCGTGAATTTCTTGTGCCCGTCGGACTGGGAAGGGGGGAGAGAACGTGCCTTCACATCTGTCGCTTGCCCGATCAGCGACGTTGACCTTGCCTCCGACGGAGCATAGATCATCCCAATGATCGAAGCTGCGTTTTCACATCTGCCGGCTCTTGAGCCGGGCAGCGTCTGGCTTGTTGGTGCGGGTCCGGGCGAGCCCGGGTTGCTTACGCTTCTTGCTGCCAAGGGACTGGCGGAGGCGGATGTCGTGGTTCACGATGCGCTGGTAAACGCGGATTGCCTGAAGCTTGCGCGGCCCGACGTCTTGCTGGAATATGCGGGAAAACGCGGTGGGAAGCCATCCGCCAAGCAGCGCGACATTTCGCTGCGGCTGGTCGAACTCGCCCGCGCGGGAAAACGCGTCTTGCGTCTCAAGGGTGGGGATCCATTCGTCTTCGGGCGCGGGGGCGAAGAGGCGTTGACGCTGGTTGAGCACAATATCCCGTTTCGCATCGTGCCGGGTATTACCGCCGGCATCGGCGGGCTGGCCTATGCCGGCATTCCGGTCACGCACAGGGATGTCAATCATGCGGTGACATTCCTGACCGGGCACGATTCTTCGGGCATCGTGCCGGATGCCATCAATTGGGAAGCCATCGGCAAGGGCTCGCCTGTGATTGTCATGTATATGGCGATGAAGCATATCGCGCAGATCAGCAAGAACCTGATTGCGGCCGGCCGATCCCGGACGGAACCGGTGGCCTTCGTCTGCAACGCATCGACTGGCGATCAGCAGGTGCTCGAGACGACACTTGGCGAAGCGCCTTCCGCTGTTGCGGCCTCCGGCCTGGAGCCGCCGGCGATTGTGGTGGTTGGCGAGGTGGTGCGGCTCAGGCAATCGCTTGATTGGCTGGGCGCGCTAGCAGGACGCAGATTGCGGCCCGATCCCTTCCGGGGCTCGGCCAGCAGGGAGACGGCATGAGCGGTTTGTTGATTGCGGCCCCTTCCTCCGGCTCGGGCAAGACAACAGTGACGCTGGGACTTTTGCGCGCGCTTCGCAAGCGCGGTATCGCGATCGCTCCCGGTAAGGCCGGACCGGATTACATCGATCCTGCCTTTCATGCGGCGGCGAGCGGCGTTGCCTGTCTCAACTTCGACCCGTGGGCGATGCGCCCGGAACTGATCGCGGCCAATGCGTCCCTTCATCGATCGGGCGACCGCCTCCTTGTAATCGAGGCGATGATGGGGCTTTTCGACGGCGCGACCGATGGGAAGGGAACAGCAGCCGATCTTGCCGCGATGCTTGGTCTTTCCGTGGTGCTCGTCGTCGATGCCTCGCATATGTCGCAATCAGTGGCAGCGCTGGTAACCGGTTTCGCGGGCTTCCGGGCTGATGTCCGCATCGCCGGCGTGATCCTCAACAAGGTTGGCGGCGAACGCCATGAGATGATGCTTCGCAAGGCGCTCGACGCGATCCGCATGCCGATCGTCGCCGTTGTCCGTCGTGACAATGACATCGCCCTTCCGGAAAGGCATCTCGGTCTCGTCCAGGCGGGAGAGCATCAGACGCTCGAGAGCTTCATAGAACATGCGGCGGATGCGGTATCCGAAGAATGCAATTTCGAATTCCTGCTGCGGATTGCCCGCCAGGGGCTCAATCGCCCGTCTACCGCGAACATCGCCCGGTTGCCGCCGCTCGGTAGCAGGATCGCTGTGGCACGCGACATCGCTTTTGCCTTTTCCTACGAGCATATGTTGCTCGGCTGGCGTCGGCGCGGTGCGGAAATCACCTTCTTCTCACCGCTTTCCGATGAGGCCCCGGATCCGACGGCGGACGCGATCTATCTTCCTGGCGGCTACCCCGAACTTCATCCCGGCCGGATCGCCTCAGCAAGCAATTTTAGGGCAAAACTAATCGATGCCGCGGACAAGGGGGTGCGAATCTATGGAGAGTGCGGTGGATACATGGTCCTCGGCGAAGGGCTCATCGACGGTACCGGCGAGCGCCACGAGATGCTGGGTCTGTTGCCTGTGGTCACAAGCTACGAGGAGCGCAAACGTCATCTGGGCTATCGGCGTGTAAAGCCGTTGAACGCGGCCTACTTCGAACAACCCATGACCGCACACGAGTTTCATTATTCGGCCGTGATTTCCGAGGGGGAGGCCGATCGTCTATTTCAAGTGACGGACGCTCTGGACAACGACCTCGGGCAAGCCGGCCTCCAGCGTGGACAGATCGCCGGATCCTACATGCACCTTATTGATCTCGCCGAGGGCACAAGATGAACGCTCCGATCGTTCACGGAGGCGGTATCACGGCTGCGGCCGCAATCTATGGCGGCGAGGTAGAGCATTGGCTTGATCTTTCGACGGGTATCAATCCTTGCCCCGTTGCTTTGCCCGATGTCCCGGTTCGCACCTGGCACCGCCTGCCCGATAGGCATCTAATCGATCGGGCGCGCGTTGCTGCGCAAACTTATTATCGCAGCGGCGACATCCTCCCTCTGCCAGTTCCTGGCACGCAATCCGTCATTCAGCTTTTGCCGCGGCTCTTTGAACTTGCCGGGCGGGTTGCTGTTTTGGCTCCGACGTATGGCGAGTATGAGCGCGCATTCAGAATGGCAGGCCATTCCGTTGATCTGGTCGCCGGCCTGGATGACGTCGGAGCGGATCACGCACTTGTTGTCATCGTCAATCCGAACAACCCTGATGGTCGCGTCTACGCTCCGGAGAGGCTGATCGCATTCAGCGAAGAGATGAAGGCGAGCGGAGGTGTTGTCGTTGTCGACGAAGCCTTCGGGGATACATGCCCACAGATGAGCCTTGCCCCCTTTGCCGCGCGGCTGCCGAACGTTCTCATTTCTCGGTCCTTCGGAAAGTTCTTCGGGCTCGCTGGGTTGCGCCTGGGTTTTGTCGTGGCCGCACAGCCGATTGCGAAGCGGATCGAAGAACTGCTCGGGCCGTGGGCGGTATCGGGTCCGGCCCTTTCGATCGCGACCGACCTGTTCGCCTCTGATCCTGCCGCAATACAAGGGCGGATATCCGAAAGAGTTGGCGCGCTACGCGTCGTTCTCGAGCATCGTCGTCTACGCATCGTCGGCGGGACTGATCTTTTTGCGCTTGTCGACAATGAGCAGGCTGGCCAATTGCATCAGCATCTCTGCCAGCACCATATTCTGGTCCGCAAATTCGACTATGAGCCGCGCTGGTTGCGGTTCGGTCTTGCCGCCGATGTCGCTGGCGACCGCCGGCTTTTGAATGCATTGCAGAGCTATAAATCATGACGCTTGACCATAACCTTCTCGTGCTTGTGCTGGCGCTTTTGCTGGACCGGATCGTGGGGGATCCCGACGCCCTGTGGATGCGGCTGCAGCACCCGGTTGTGTTGTTCGGAAACGCGATCTCCCGCGTCGACCGGATGTTCAATCGAGATGAACTGCACAAGCGCGAACGCCGGCGCAACGGCGTCTGGTCTATCGCCGGTCTCTTGATTCTCAGTACCGTCGTTGGTCTTGTGTTGCATTGGTTCTTCTCGCTATTCGGTCTCGCCGGAATCCTGCTGGAGGTCATTTGTGTTGCGGTCTTCATGGCTCAGAAGAGCCTCGCCGATCACGTTGAGGCCGTTGCCGCAGGGCTGAAAACCGGCGGCATTACGGGTGGGCGACTGGCCGTGTCGCGAATCGTCGGGCGTGATCCGGAAACGCTGGATGAACCCGCGGTCTGCCGTGCGGCGATCGAGAGTCTTGCCGAGAATTTCTCCGACGGCGTGGTTGCTCCCGCCCTTTGGTACGCCGTTTTGGGCTTGCCTGGTCTGTTTGCCTACAAGATGTTGAACACGGCGGATTCAATGATCGGCCACAAGTCCGAACGATATGCCGATTTCGGCTGGGCGGCGGCACGTCTCGACGATCTCGCCAACTGGCCGGCCGCGCGCCTTTCGATTCTGCTGATTGCTGCTGGAGCCTGGCTGCGGCGCGGGCGTACCGCCTTCCGGGAGGCACTGCGCGTTGCCGCTCGTGACGGCGGTCTGCACCGTTCGCCGAATTCCGGTCGACCGGAAGCGGCGATGGCCGGAGCGCTGAATGTTCAGCTTGCCGGGCCGCGTGTCTATTCCGGGATCGTCGTCATGGAGCCGATGATTAACGGTGACGGGCGTGAAACGGCGACTGTGGTTGATATCGAAGATGGCGTTTCGGTCTTTTACGCCAGCTGTTCAATCCTAGCGGCGGCCGCTTTGTTCCTTTTCCTGGTATTGCTCTGAGAGTTTTGCGTAGGGCGCCACGGACAACCGGCCCGTTGTGCTTTGCTGTTTAAGCAACACTGTTCCTGCAAAGTGCGTGCCGAGACGGCGGAAAGCATTGGCTTTTTGAAATGGATTTGCCTATGAGGAGGGTTAAATCGTCATTTCAAGAGGTAAAGGCGTGACCGCTACATTCGATAAAGTTGCCGACATCATTGCAGAAACCAGCGAGATCGATCGCGATACGATCAAGCCGGAGAGCCATACGATCGACGACCTCGGTATCGACAGTCTCGACTTCCTCGATATCGTCTTTGCGATCGACAAGGAATTCGGCATCAAGATCCCGCTCGAGAAGTGGACGCAGGAAGTCAACGAAGGCAAGGTTTCCACGGAAGAGTATTTCGTGCTGAAGAACCTCTGTGCCAAGATCGACGAGCTGCGCGCCGCCAAGGCCTGATCGGCACCGTCATCTTTTTCTCCGCCCTGCCGCTGTTAACCATGGCGGCCGGGCGGTTTTGTTCCTAAGTAGGCCTAGCCGCGGGCAAGGTGTCCTTGTGGCCGGAGGATTCGATGCTACTGGAATACTTCCAGATGATTGACCGCATCGAGGCGGTCGACCTTCAGAAGGGGACGCTCAAGGCGCGCTCTGTCGTGCCGGCGAAAAGCCCAGTCTTCGAAGGTCATTTTCCCGGTATGCCCCTGGTTCCGGGCGTGCTGCTGATTGAGACGATGGCGCAGGCCTCCGGCATGCTCGTGCTGGCGGCTACCGATTTTGCTGCCATGCCTTTCCTGATGTCCGTCGACGGCGCCAAGATGCGTACCTTCGTGGAACCGGAAGCGGTGCTCGATATCGAGGCGTTTCTGGAGCATGACGGCTCTGGATTTGCGGTAACCAAGGCGAAGATCACAAGCGCTGGCAAGAAGGTTTGCGATGCGCAGCTGAAGCTGCGGACCATGCCTTTCAGTGAAGTTCCGCTTGGAGACATCGTCAAAAAGCGTGCCGCTGAGGTTGGTCTGATGGATGCGATCGCTGCGCAGGGAGTGAATTGATGAGCAAGGCTCAGAATGATGTCGTGATCACGGGCGTCGGCATTGTAACGTGCCAAGGCGTTGGCAAGGAGCCGCATATCGCGCTGCTCAACGCCGAGGGTGCGCCGCAGACAGTGGTCGAGCTTGAGAAGTTCAAGCCGTACCCCGTTCATCCGCTTCCGGAGATCGACTGGTCGCAGCAGATCGCCAAGCGCGGCGATCAGCGGCAAATGGAAAACTGGCAGCGCATAGGTGTCTTCACAGCCGGTCTGGCACTCGATGATGCCGGGTTCAAGGATGATGCGGACGCTTGCGGCAGCATGGACATGATCGTCGCGGCTGGCGGCGGCGAGCGCGACATCAACGTCGATACTCTGATCGTCGACGAGGGCCTGAAGCGCAACGACCGAGAGGTTCTCCTGAACGAGAAGCTGACGACGGAGCTGCGGCCAACGCTGTTCCTTGCGCAGCTTTCCAATCTGCTCGCAGGCAACATTTCCATTGTGCATAAAGTGACTGGCTCTTCACGCACTTTCATGGGCGAGGAATCTGCCGGTATTTCTGCTGTTGAAACAGCTTTCTACCGGATCAAGTCGGGTGAATCGACGCACGCGCTGGTCGGCGGAGCATTCTCCGCAGAGCGTCTCGACATGGTGCTCTTGTTCGAAGCAATCAATGTTCACACCCGCGACGAATGGCAGCCCCTTTGGTCACGTGATCGGGGTGGCGTGATTTCGGGCTCGCTTGGCGCCTTCGTTGTTTTGGAATCGCGCGCGCATGCAGAGGCACGCGGCGCGCATATCTATGCGTCGATGTCGTCGATCGAGGGTGATCGCGGCAATCGCAATGCCGGCAATCTGGAGAAACGCCTCGAGCGACTGCTGGAAGCTGCGGCTGACCTTCCGCCGGAAAGCACGGCAGTCTTCTCCGGCTCGACGGGCATTCCCGAGCTTGCGGTGCGCGAGAAAGCGGTCCTTGAACATCTTCTGCCGGGTGCTGCTGTCCGTGGTTTTGGCGGTGTTACGGGCCATGGCCTTGAAGCGCACTTCACGCTGGGTCTGGCGCTGGCGGCACTGGCTGTCGACAGCAAGGCGAAGGTTCCGGTCTTCGACACAGCCCGTGAAAAGCCGATGGCAGCAGCGACCAAAGCAGCCATCGTCACAACAGTCGGTCATCAGCGCGGCGAAGGCGTCGCGGTTCTTTCCGCGGAAGCGTGAGGAGTGTGCAAATGAAAGATTCGGCTTACAAGGATCATCTCGGTCGCCCAATCGTCGCGGTGACAGGTGTCGGTATCATCACCTCGCTGGGGCAGGGCCTGAAGGACAACTGGTCGGCACTGACCGCCGGCACCTCTGGCATTCATGCAATCAAGCGCTTTCCCACCGAGGGGCTTTCCACCCGGATTGCCGGCACGGTCGACTTCATCGATATTCCGGTCGCCAATGCCGTGGAGCGCTCCTATGCGTTTGCGCGGGAGACCACGATCGAAGCGCTCGCCGATGCCGACATAACCGGCGACTTCAATGGGCCGCTGTTCCTGGCGGCGCCGCCGATCGAGCCGGAATGGAGCGCGCGCTTCGAACTGGCAGACCGTTCGCCGCCCGCCGACCACGCCGGAGATGCTTACGACCGCTTTCTGGCTGCCATGCGTCAGCGCCCCGACGCCGCCTTTCATGAGGCGTCGCTGTTTGGTGCAATTTCTGAGCGCCTGGCTGATCGCTTCGGCACGCGCGGCCTGCCGGTGACGCTTTCGACCGCCTGCGCATCCGGCGCGACTGCAATCCAGCTCGGTATCGAAGCAATTCGCCAGGGCCGCACGTCGCGAGCTCTCGCTGTTGCGACCGATGGCTCGGTAAGCGCAGAGGCACTCATCCGCTTCTCGCTGCTTTCGGCTCTCTCTACGCAGAACGACCCGCCGACCAAAGCTTCCAAGCCATTCAGCAAGGATCGCGACGGTTTCGTCATCGCTGAAGGTGCTGCCACGCTGGTGCTGGAGTCACTCGAGGCTGCTGTCGCCCGTGGTGCAAAGGTTCTCGGCATCATGAAGGGTGCTGGCGAAAAGGCGGATTCCTTTCATCGTACCCGTTCATCTCCGGATGGCGGGCCGGC
Organism: Hyphomicrobiales bacterium; assembly: GCA_900466605.1. Lineage (GTDB taxonomy): Bacteria > Pseudomonadota > Alphaproteobacteria > Rhizobiales > Rhizobiaceae > Rhizobium. The sequence goes on along the minus strand of UBMU01000020.1, from coordinate 5,110 downwards.
GATTGCCACGATTCGCGCGGCGTTGGCCGACGCCGGCATGGGTGAGGGCGATATCGGTTATATCAATGCCCACGGCACCTCCACGCCTGAGAACGACAAGATGGAATACGCGTCCATGCTTGCAGTATTCGGCGAGCGAATGGCGTCCATTCCGTTGTCGTCGAACAAGTCGATGATCGGCCACACGCTGACGGCCGCGGGGGCCGTGGAAGCGGTGTTCTCGCTGCAGACGATGCTGACCGGCACGCTGCCGCCGACAATCAACTACACCAATCCCGATCCATCGATCGTTATCGACGTGGTGCCCAACAAGAAGCGGGAGAGCCAGGTCAGTGCCGTGCTTTCCAACTCCTTCGGCTTCGGCGGCCAGAACGCCAGCCTTGTCATGGCGCTCGAACCGGCTTAATCGGTTCCCGACAGAATATCGATACAGAACGCCCTCGCGGCGAAGGACTTTGCCATGCGCGCTTTGCAACTGATTGACGACCGCAAGCTTGAGATCACCGACCTGCCCGAACCCGAAGCTCCGGGCGCAGGCGAGGTTACACTGCGCGTCAAGGCGGTGGCTCTTAATCACATCGACGTCTGGGGCTGGCGCGGCATGGCGTTTGCGAAGCGTAAGATGCCTTTGGTGATCGGCGCAGAGGCTTCGGGCGTTGTCGAGGCAATAGGGCCCGGCGTTGCGAATGTCCTGCCGGGACAGCTGGTATCGATCTACGGCGCTCGCACCTGTGGTCTCTGCCGTCCGTGCCGTGAAGGGCGAGACAATCTCTGCGAACATGTTTCCGGCGTCCATGGCTTTCATCTCGATGGCTTCGCGCAGGAGAAGGTGAACCTGCCTGCGCGCCTGCTCGTGCCGGCCCCTCCGGGCGTTGACGCGATTGGCGCCGCACTGGCTCCTGTAACCTTCGGGACGGTCGAGCACATGTTGTTCGACAACGCCAAGCTGGAGCCGGGTGAAACCATTCTGGTCCACGCGGGCGGTTCCGGCATCGGCACGGCGGCGATCCAGCTGGCCAAGAAGATCGGCTGCACCGTCATCACGACCGTAGGCTCCGACGACAAGATCGAGAAGGCCAAGGCGCTCGGTGCCGATCATGTCATCAACTACCGCACCGATCGTTTTGAAGGTGTTGTCCGCAAACTCACCAAGAAGAAGGGGGTCGACGTCGTTTTCGAGCACGTTGGCAAGGACACCTGGGCGGGCTCGATGCTCTGCATGAAGCGCGGGGGTCGCCTCGTTACCTGTGGTTCGACATCGGGTGTGTCGACAGAGATGAACCTGATGATGCTCTTCCAGCAGCAGCTGAAGCTGCTCGGCTCCTTTGGTTGCCGCATGGAGAACATGGCTGACGCCATGCAGAAAATGGCGCGCGGATTGGTTCATCCGGTCATCGACACCGAAGTAAGCTTTGATGACATCGACCGGGCACTGGAGCGCATGGAATCGCGCCAGATCTTCGGCAAGATCATTCTCAAGATGGATTGAGCCTTTGAAGCTCTTCATCACTCGTATCGTTTTGGCGCTCCTCCACTTTCGCCAGTGGTTGATCGCCCAGACGATGTTCGGTTTTCTGAACTTCCTGAAGCTGTTTCCGGCCGATGGCGCTATCAACTTTGCTGATTGGTTGACGCGCAAGCTGGGGCCGCGCATGAAGCGCCACCGGCTGATGCTTGCGAACCTCCGCAATGCCTTTCCCGAGAAGAGTGATGCGGAGATCGAGGAGATTGCCCTAGCAAGCTGGGGCAACATGGGGCGGCTTGCCGCTGAATACGTCTTCCTCGACCGGCTCTTCGATTTTGATCCCGAGCGTGACGAACCGGGCAGGGTGGAAGTCTCGGGCATACCGACCTTCCTTGACCTCAAGGACAATCCGCGTCCGTTCATCGTCTTCACAGGACATACCGGCAATTTCGAGTTGCTGCCGGTGGCCGGCGCAGCGTTTGGCCTCTATGTATCCGTGCTATTCCGGCCGCCAAACAACCCCTATGTCGCGCAGAAGGTTTTCGATTTCCGCAGCGCCCGGATGGGCAAGCTCGTGCCGTCTCACGCCGGTTCGTCTTTTGCGCTGGCGCGGCAACTGGAGGCCGGGCAGGGCGTGGGCGTCTTGGTCGACCAGAAGTTCCGCAAGGGTCTGAAGACCAAGTTCTTCGGGCTTGATGTCAAAACCAATCCGTTGCTCGGAAAGCTCGTCCGTCAATTCAACTGCGAGGTCTATCCCGCACGCTGCATACGGCTTCCGGGAAATCGCTACCGGCTGGAAATCGAGCCGAAGCTCGATATGCCTCGGGACGCCAATGGCAACCTCGATATGGTGGCCACGGCACAACTTCTAAACGACAAGGTGGAGAGCTGGGTGCGGGAATATCCCGAACAGTGGCTCTGGTATCATGATCGCTGGAAAATAAAGCACGACGTGTTGTAGCAAATACGCGCCGATAACTACATCTTATCATTGAAAAACAGGGGCGCGCCTTCATTGAAAGTGAACGTGCGTCATGTTACCGATTGCCATCAAGGCGAGCAGCTGGGCGTCCGCGGCTTCAACTTCCGTAACGCAAAGCTCAGCCGATCTCGGGTCGCATTTCCGTACGGAATGCTTTTGGAGGCGTCTTGCTAGGGCTTTTTCGGGCGTTCTCATTGTGTTGTGCGCAGATCGACGCGGCAATCGCTGTCGGTGACGACGCGCGCGTGACTATGCTCGATTGTTCGATCGAACCGCTTGTCGATGCAATCCTCGGACATTCTGCCACGAGTATTCTCGAAGTTCATATGCAGCTGGAATTCGTCGGCTGCCTTATCGAGCAGTATGCGGAAGACAGCGAGTGCGTCCGAGGCTATGTGGCCCTTCTCTCCGAGCTTTTGGAAAAATACTTTGGCTGCGCTGTACCCCGCTGGCGTATGCCGCCCGTAGAGCGCCTGCCTCTGGCAGATCCCTTCGCGTTCACTCCTAATGTAGACAATGGCAACTTCCTGAATGCCGCAATTCTCGATGCGATACCGGATCGCGTCGCGGTGCTGACCAGGGATTATCGCTATCTCTACTCCAACACTGTGAATTCAAACTACCTCGGCAGGAAGCCGATCGACATGATTGGGCGCCACCTGATCGAGTTTATTGGCGAGAAGCGTTTTCATGACGGCGCAAAGGCAAAGCTCGACGCTTGTTTTGCCGGACGAGTGAGCGACTACGCTTATGAACGCGGCGACAGCGGGACCGTCAGGACGGTTCGTTGCCGGATGTCGCCACTGCGCGATACCTCGGGCAGCGTTATCGGTGCCTTGATCATTCTCCAGCACGCGGGAGCTGCGGCCTCCACGGTCGTCGCCTGATCAGCCTTTTGTCCAAACGGCGAGTTCATACCCGTCCGGGTCGCTGAAGTGAAAGCGGCGGCCGCCGGGAAAGCCTGTGATGGGTTGCATGATGGTTCCTCCCGCATCTTCTACGCTTGAAAGTACAGCTTCCAGATCGGTCGCATAAAGGATAACGAGGGGTCCGCCCGGTCTCGGAGTGCCCTGCGTCGTGAAGCCGCCCTTCAATCGTCCGTCGTCGAACTCGCAGTATTCGGGGCCGTAGTCAGTGAAAGACCAGCCGAAAGCCTGGCCATAGAATGCCTTGGCGGCTTCTATGTTACCGACGTTAAATTCGACATAGTCGATGCGTCGATCATTCGTTGATGCAGTCATGTTGCTTCCTATCCTTCCATCAAGGTCTTCAACGCCGTGAGATCTTTCGCGACATGGGCCGCATCGGCCTCGAATTGCTCATCCGTCATCCCCGGGATGCGCAGCAGCACGAACATGACCTCGCAGCCGCTCCCGTTCGGCACGATCCGAAGTGCGTTATAGACGCGTAGCCCGCTCTCGATCGTCACCGTATGGTCGATGACGCCGAATTCGTTGTGCGGCACGAAGCTGACTTTCACGGTCCCGAGCGCCCCCGTGGCAATCCAGTCATCGCCGTTGCGCTCCAGGCCTGAGGCCAATCCGGACGCCCAGAGCGGCATGTTTTCGGGCGCGCCGACAAAGGCATAGACGTCGCGCCAATTCCGGTCGATAGAGCGGTGGATGATCCTTGCGGGCAGCGTAGACATGGCGATTTCCTGTATTTGCCAAAATGGAGATACCAGAACAGAAAGTTTGGTATTGAAGAAAACGGACGTTCAACCGGCCATTTGCTGCTGAAGCTGCATAGGCGTCAGCGTGGAAATTTCGCGTGCGTCGCGGGTCATATGCGCCTGATCGGCGTAGCCTGCCGCCACTGCCAACTCTGCCAGCGGCAGAGGCTTATTGCTACGGCAAAGCCTAAGCATGCCTTGAAACCGGCGAATTCGGGCGAGAGTCTTCGGTCCGTAGCCGAAATGGGTGTGGCAACGTCGGCGAAGCTGGCGCGCGCCGATCGAGAGGCCGTCGAGCATCGCATCGGCGACGTCGCCAGACTGCGACGTGTCATTTGCGTGCGCAAATACCGCGGCCATGTCACCTGCCGGTGCTGCGCGTTTGACGGCCTCGTGCTCGAGTGCTGCCTTTAACTGTTGCAGCCGATCGTTCGGATCGGCGCAGGCGTGCAGCAACTCGTCCAACCTCAGCGCCGCCGCGCCCCAGAAATCCTCCAGTGGAACCGACTGGCCGAGGATGTCGCAGATCGGAACCTTGAGCCACTCGGCGGCTGCACCTGGGGCGAATCGGGCCCCCACTATCCTCTCGCCGCCGGCAAGGAACGGAAACGCACTGCTGCGGTCCGGCCCGGCGACCACAAGTCCGCGTCCCGTCCAGACGATGTCGCAATAGCCGTCTGGCACGATCGCGATCCTTTGATCGGGGCCGTCATGGATATCATGTGACCAAAGGCAGCAGAAATGCGCGCCAAGCACAGGCGAGGGCAGATACTCTTCGTATCGCCCCGCGCGTGCGGCCAGAACGGTGTCCCCATGTGGTGCTGCGCGGCTCATTGGCTCTCTTCCTGCGAGACTTAAAAGGAATATGGCTTAGTTCGCAATGCGGGCAATACAAGCCGTTTCGAAGCCGAATCGAACTTGCCGTTTGAGCCAGACAGTGCCACAACACCGGTCCAAAATGACTCATCGGAGGTGTATCGTGGAAAAGGCG
>UBMU01000042.1 GCA_900466605.1 Hyphomicrobiales bacterium | reverse complement strand
TTTGCGGCACCATCGCTTTCGGCACCGTTGTGGGCATTGTGGAAATGCAGCTGCGTTTCGTTGCGCCCAAAGCCATTATTTGCCGCCCGGTCGGCCGGCAAGTCATTGTAGACCCTGGTGACGATCGGCTCGCCATAACGTCCTTTGATTAAAAACGGCGGCAGAGTGCACCCTCCGCTCCTTCCTGCTCCATAGGTCCAGCAGCTATTTGGATACTGGAGCGGAAAATTGTCATGGAAATAGCCGCCCGATCCCTGCGCGACCTGACCAAGCCGCATGATGTAACCGACCTTCGGGAACAACTCGTCCCATCGCTGATGGGCAAAAACCTCGCCGGGCGGCCGTCCTTCAATCGGTCCACGATAGGTGAGCGGATTGATGAATTCCCTGTTGGTCGGATTGGCGGAGAAATCCGTGTGGTAGGAAAGGCGCTTGGCGGGCCGTTCGCCAAGGCTGGCCGGGAAAGCCGCGTGTCCTTCGGCGGTGCGGGTCATAGGGAGCGGTTTCAGGTGGTTCAGCCTGTGCATGGGCTGGGTAAACTTCTGAATACCGAACAACGGTGTCCGCGGCGCGCCCGTCGGCACCGCCGCATAGGCGCTCTTTGCAAACGGACTAAGTCCGTTCTTGCAGGCCAGGTAGCCGCCGGCGGTAAATATGCCCCACCGCAGCAATTCTCGCCGGGTGACCTGCTCCTGATTTAGCGCCCTAACGATTTCTGCGCGATTTTCTCGCGCAAGCTGCGCTTCTCTCTGCCGGATTCTAGATGCATCGCTAAAAATGTACATTCGACCAGCCCCCAATCAAATGTAATCAAGCTCATCAACTCATGATGGCGACAAGAAAAATACTCGATAAAAACGAAAAACGCAAATTAAAGCTCGATATTTGGCGAAATGCGGTAGTATTAAAATGGAAGATGATTTGGTGCTATATTCGCGTATAGGATCAAGTCCGCGATTTCCTAACTAGAAAATGGTTAGGGTGCATTTTAAAACTTTACTTTGAGTGCGTTGAGCGAAATTGATACTGCCAGAAATTTGATAGGTCAGGGCCTGGTGGAAAACGTTAGATAGCTAGTGACCAATGCCTCGGGGGCGATGTGTCGCCTCCAACGATCCCAACGTCTTCTGCGACGACATCTTGTCCGCCAGGGAAAGACGTCCTGCGAGCGTTGTCCTGGATTGGTTATCCAGCTCATCAAGATGATAAACGGCCAACCGGGGTCTTTCTCACCTGGCGCGCCCGCCTACGCGAGGCGCGCCCTTGCGCGGGTCTGACCCTCGTGCTAGATACTGAACCATATGGTTCAGTTTTCGACATCTCATCTTGACGTCTGCTTTGCGGCGCTTTCGGACGCCACTCGCCGTGGTGTCCTGGAAGAGCTCGGAAGCTCGGATGCTTCGATCACAGAGCTTGCACAGAAGTTCCAAATGACCCTGACGGGGATGAAAAAGCACGTCGGCGTGTTGGAGCAGGCGGGGCTTGTTACGACAGAGAAGGCCGGCCGCGTCAGGACATGCAGGCTCGGCCCAAGCGGGCTCGAGGAAGGGGCGGCCTGGATTGAAGCGCGCCGCCAGATCTGGAATGCACGCTTCGACGCGCTGGACGGCGTCGTCGAGGCCCTGAAACGGGAGGAAGAAGTTGATGGGCAATAAAGCTTCTGACGGCCGCACGGCGGTCGAGCGGCGATCAGAGCGCGAACTTGTCGTGTCGCGCACATTCGACGGCCCGGTTCGCCTTGTGTTCGACGCATGGACCAAGCCCGAGTTGTTCAAGCTGTGGTGGGCGCCGAAGTCCTGCGGCGTCCCACTGCTTTCCTGCGAGATGGATGTTCGCACCGGGGGCAACTATCGCCTCACGTTCGGACATGGTCCCTCAGATGGCATGTCCTTCTACGGCAAGTATCTGGAAGTGTCGGAGCCATCGCGCCTCGTGTGGACCAATGACGAAGGCGATGACGGCGCTGTCACAACGGTGACGTTCGAGGAAATAAACGGGAGAACCCTGGTGGTGCTGCAAGAGCTCTATCCCTCGAAAGAGGCGCTCGACGAGGCGTTCGTCGGCATGGAAGATGCGATGCCCGAGCAGTTTGCGCAATTGGATGAACTCCTCATCTCTCTTGGCGCAGGGGCGTAACATATCTGCCTTTTAGCTCAGGCTCTCTAAAGTCGCTATTCGGGCCAGATCGCTTTGCGCATCTCGCGCATTCGAGCCGAAAGGTCGTTGAAATCCGAAGGTCGGGCCTTTGCCCCGTTCGATCTTTTTCAGGCTTGGACGCCGCGTGTTGGCAGTGGGGGTTGCCCAAACGATACTGACGGCTCTCTTCCGAGATATCGGTCGACACAATCCGAACAACGAAAACCGTTGGTGGGGGAAATTACTCGAACAGGTCGGGATGATCGGCCTCGATTTGTGGCAGCTCCGACAGGATGCCGTTGAGGTGCGCACTCATGGCGGCTGCGGCGGCGTCGGCGTCGCGACTGTCGATGGCCGTGATGATCGCCTCGTGCTCGGCAATCAGCCGCATCATGGAATCTGGGTGGCGAAGCTGTAGATTGCAGACACGGTCCATATGAGCCTTGATATCCGCAATGGCGTTCCAGGCGAGGGTGCAGCCAGCGCCTTCCGCGATCGCAATATGGAACTGCTCGTCTTCGCGCCGGAACGCGTTATGGTCACCGGCCTCCATCGCGGTTCTCTGCCGGGAAATAATGTTATCAATCCGGCGACGCGTCCAGTTGTCGAAGCTTTCGCTGGCGCGGCGCGCAACAGCAGTCTCGAGCGCCTCCCGCACAAAGCGCGCCTCCATCATTTGCCGAGCCGAGATCCTGACGACCACCGTGCCCCTATTTGGCCGGACATCGACAAGCTTTGATTTCCCGAGTGCAATGAGTGCTTCACGCACGGGCTGGCGCGATACGCCCATTCGGGTCGCAATCTCCTGCTCTGAAAGCCGCGTACCCGGCGCCAGTTCCAGCTTGATAATCGCCTCGCGCAGGTCGCGCTCGACCTGCGCCGCAGCCGTTTCGCCGGTCTCGATCTTCAGTGACTCTAGGTTCATATCTTTCAAAGCCGTCATGCGTTGACATCCAATTTAAACCACCATACAGTACCATACAATTCAAACGCAACATAAATCCGGTGGCTCAACACCGGGCACAAGGGAGGGGTCGGCACGATGTGTCGGCTTGATGGGTAACGTGCTGTCCAATTTCATTGCGCCTGATTCCAGTGATCCAAGGCTGAACATTAAATCCCGCTACCAGATGCTTGTCGATGGCAAGTCGGTGGATGCCGCCTCAGGTCGCACGATTGACCGTGTGAGCCCAGGCCATGCCGGTGTCGTGGTCGGTACTTGGCCAGAAGCCTCGGCCGACGACGTGCGCGTGGCGATCGCAGCGGCTCGTCGTGCCTTCGATACCGGCCCCTGGCCGCGCATGTCCGGTGCTGAGCGTTCACGCCTGATGTTCAAGGTGGCGGACCTGATCCTTAAACGACAGGAGGAATTGGCGCTGATCGAAAGCCTGGAGGTCGGTAAGCCGATTGCTCAGGCGCGGGGCGAGATTGGGTTCTGCGCTGATCTCTGGTCCTACGCTGCCGGACAGGCGCGCGCGCTCGAAGGTCAGGCGCATAACAACATCGGCGACGATCGCCTCGGTCTGGTGCTGCGCGAGCCGGTCGGTGTCGTGGGGATCATCACGCCGTGGAATTTCCCCTTCATTATTGCATCGGAGCGCGTCCCGTGGGCGATCGGCGCGGGATGCACTGTCGTCCTCAAGCCGTCCGAGTTTACCTCGGGAACATCCATCCGCATGGCAGAACTGGCACGCGAGGCCGGCATTCCCGATGGCGTTTTCAACGTGGTAACCGGCTACGGCGATCCGGCCGGGCAGGTGCTCGCCGAGGATCCCGGTATTGACATGGTTGCCTTTACCGGCTCCGTGCGTGTCGGCACCAAGCTTGGCGAGATCGCCGCGCGCAGCGTCAAGCGTGTCGGGTTGGAGCTCGGCGGCAAGGGGCCGCAAATCGTCTTCGCCGATGCCGATCTCGAGGCTGCGGCCGACGGTATCGCTTACGGTGTCTATCACAATGCTGGCCAGTGCTGCATCTCCGGCAGCCGGCTTCTGGTTCAGGAAGGAATCCGCGACGCATTGATGGAGCGCCTGCTCGATATCTCGCGCAAGGTGACTTTCGGTGACCCTTTGAACGATCGCACCAAAATCGGGGCGATGATATCCGAAGCGCATGCCACGAAGGTTCACTCTTACGTGGAAGCCGGCATCGCATCCGGTGCTGAATTGCTGCTTGGCGGTGAGCGTGTCGGGAAGGACGCCGGAATCTACTATGCACCCACCGTATTTGCAGGCGTGAAGCCTGACATGTCGATCGCCCGCGAGGAGATATTTGGGCCGGTGCTGTCGACCATGACCTTCAAGACCGCGGACGAAGCGGTCGCGCTTGCCAACGCCAGCGAATTCGGTCTTTCCGCCTCGGTGTGGTCGACCAATCTTGAAAACGCGCTGCAGAGCATTCGCCGTATTCGCGCAGGGCGCTGCTGGATCAACAGTGTAATCGATGGCACGCCGGAGCTGCCAATTGGCGGATACAAGAAAAGCGGCCTTGGCCGCGAACTCGGCCGCTACGGCTTCGATGAATATTCCCAGTTCAAGGGCATACACGTGACGTTCGGGCGCCCGGCGCCTTGGTTCGCCTAACAGCGCCACGGCGTCGCGGAGGAATAAAAGTAAAGGGCGTTTCCGCTTTTGGGAGAAGGCGGAGCGCCTGGGAGGAAAATCTCGGCCGGCGTGATCTTTGGTCGGAGCCCGCCAGCCGAGACTTGGGTCTTTCGACCCGTATTGCACATCCAAAGGGAGGATACGCAAATGAAATTGACCAGGTTCAAAACCGCAGCACTTGCCGCGGGTCTCGCCACCATGATGACATCTACGGCATTGGCCGCGGACGTCAAGGCAACGATGATCATCTATCTCGATCCGAGTGTCCAGTTCTTCAACCCTGTGGTGAAGGGCGCCAAGGACGCAGCCGCGCAGTTCGGCGTCGATCTCGACGTGCAGTACGCCAACAACGATCCGGTACGCCAGAACGACCTGATCGAGAGCGCGACGGCAAGCGGTGTTGATGGCATCGCCGTCGCCATCTCCTCATCGGACGCCTTCGACGAAAGCATCTGCGCGGCGGTGAAGGCCGGGATCGTCGTCATCGGCTTCAACAACGACGACCTGGAAGGCGCCAAGGGCAATTGCCGCCAGGCCTATGTCGGCATGAACGAGTTCGCATCCGGCTACGAGCTCGGCAACCGGATGATCAAGGAGTTCGGCCTGAAGTCGGGTGACGTCGTCTTCAATCCTCGCGAAATCCCCGAGGCGAGCTTTGCTGTCGCGCGCGGCGGCGGTATCGAAAAGGCGATGAAGGAAAACGGCATCAAGGTTGAGACGGTTCGCGCCGGTCTCGATCCGGCCGAGGCGCAGAACATCATGGCGCAGTTCCTGATCGCCAATCCTGGCGTCAAGGCGCTGTTTGGCACGGGCTCTGTTACCTCCACCGTTGGAGCAGGCGCCATCAAGGACGCGGGCGTCAACATCCCGTTCGGTGGCTTCGACCTGGCAGTCGAGATCGTCAATGCGGTCGAAAACGGCGCGATGTTTGCGACCATGGACCAGCAGCCATACCTCCAGGGCTATTATCCGATCGCCCAGATTGCGCTCTCGAAGAAGTACGGGCTGACACCGACCGACGTCGACACAGGCCAGGGCGCCTTCCTCGACAAGTCTCGCATCAGCTCGGTCAAGCCGCTGATTGGCAGCTTCCGCTAACCGCGTTTCGCGGAACCTGCCGGCGATGTCGGCAGGTTCTCAGCCTTCAATCGATCGAGTACCACACCGTGACACCAATTCTTGCAGAAAGTGCCGCGCCCCGGTCGCGCACGCAAAAACAACCGGTCCTCAGGCAGATCATGGCAATGCCCGCCGGCGCGATCTTCCTTGTCTTCATGACGCTGCAAATCGTCTGCATCGCCGGCGCCTTGCTCTATCCCGACCAGTTTCGCTATCTCTCGCCACAAAACCTGACGATCCTGATGAAGGCGATCCCGGTGCTTGGCTGCCTGGCGCTTGGCGCCGGCGTGCTGATGATCGCCGGCGAATTCGACCTTTCCATCGGGTCCGTCTACACCTTCACCGCTATCTTGATGGCGAGCCTCGTAGGGGCTGGTTTGAGCGCGTTCGTCGCCGCACCGCTCGGTGTCTTGGCCGGCATCATGATTGGGCTGCTCAATGGTCACCTCACGCTGCGCTTCGGGCTGCCCTCCTTCATCGTGACTTTGGGGGGGCTCTTGTTCTGGCGCGGCGCGGTCCTGCTCTATAATGGCGCCGTCCAGGTTCGCTTTGACCCGGAGCCGATTTTCACGAGCCTGTTTTCCGGCACGTTTCTTGGCATCAATGCGGCCTTCATCTGGATCGTTCTCTTCGTCGTCGCTTTCCACTACCTCGTTCACCGTCATCGCTTCGGCAACCATGTCTTTGCGACCGGAGGCAATCGTGGTGCTGCGGAGGCGATCGGCATCAACACGAACCGCGTCAAGCTCATAGCATTTGCAATTGCGGGCGGCATGGCGGCGGCGGCAGGCATCCTTGCGACATCACGCGTCGGCAGCGTACAGCCGGGGCAGGGCGCCGGGCTGGAGCTTCAGGCGATTGCTGCTTGCGTTATCGGGGGATTATCGCTGCGTGGCGGCCGCGGATCTATCATCGGCATCTTTCTCGGCGTGCTCCTCATCCACACGATTACCGACGTACTGCTGCTCCTGCGCGCGCCGGGCTTTTATCTCGACATGTTCATCGCGACGCTGATCGTGCTGGCTGCCATTTTCAACCACCTTATCGAGCGGCGAGGTCTTGCGTGATGTCGGCCCCCAATCTTCTTGAACTGCACAACATCTCGAAGAGCTTCGGCGCGCTTACCGCGCTGCGCAATCTGAGTTTCCATATCGGTGAAGGCGAAGTGGTGGGGCTGCTCGGCGACAACGGCGCTGGCAAGTCGACCACTGTCAACCTGATCTCCGGCATCCATAAGCCGACGGAAGGTTATCTCAGTGTCGATGGAAGGAAGACGGCTTTCAGCTGCCGATCGGACTCAGCTGACGCCGGTATCGAAACGATCTATCAGCACACGGCGCTGGTCGATTCCCTTTCGATCACCCGCAACATCTTCATGGGGCGCGAGCTAACCGATCGTTTTGGCTTCCTCAGGCAGTGCGAGATGCGCGAGATCGCGATGGAGGTGCTCCAGAACGCCGTCCACATTTCGGGCATCGATTCTCCAGATACGCTGGTCGGCAATCTGTCCGGCGGGCAGAAACAGGCCGTCGCCATCGCTCGCGCGGTTTATTTCAAGAAGCGCGTGCTTCTTCTCGATGAGCCGACCTCGGCGCTATCGGTGCGCGAAACGGAGGCGCTTTTGAACCAGGTGCTGAAACTCAAGGCGGAGAACGTCTCCAGCGTGCTGGTAACGCACAATATCTACCACGCCTATCAGGTCTGCGACCGCTTCGTGATCATGAGCCACGGGACCAAGGTGTTCGATGTCGACAAGGCTGACACGACAATCAACCAGCTAACCGAATATGTCGTGCTCACCTGATCCCATTCTCCAGATGCAAGAGGCATAGCCGTGACAATTTCAGTATCAGTACGCCAGGTGGTCGGACCCGAGGATGCCGCAAAGCGCGACACGCAGGGTCTGCGCGATGGTTTCGTGATCGAGGAACTGTTTCGCCCTGGCGAAGCCAATCTCACCTACAGCCATCTCGATCGGATGATCGTCGGTGGTATCGTGCCGGAAAATGAACCCTTGGAGATCTGCACTATTGCGCAGACCGGTACCGAACGCTTTCTGGAACGGCGGGAGGCCGCAGTCGTCAATATTGGCGGCGCCGGTACCGTCAGCGTCTCCGGAAAGCGCTACGGGCTTGGTTTCCAGGAGGCGCTCTATATTGGAATGGGTGAGGGCGACTTGAGCTTCACCAGCCTCGATCCGGCCGAACCGGCCTTATTCTATCTTCTGAGCGCGCCCGCCCATCGCGCTTGCAAAACAGTCCTCATTACCCGCGAAATGGCCAAAAAGGTGAGCGTGGGTTCGGCCGAGGAATCCAACGCGCGCACCATCAATCAGTATGTTCATCCCGATGTCTGCGAAAGCTGCCAATTGCTGGTGGGGCTGACAATGTTCGAGCCGGGTTCGGTCTGGAACACAATGCCGGCACACGTTCACGATCGGCGGATGGAGGTCTATCTCTATTTCGGCATGCAGGAGGCGACGCGGATTTTTCACTTTATGGGGGAACCCGGCGAAACGCGGCATGTGGTCCTTAAGAACCACGAGGCGGTCTTGTCGCCAGGCTGGTCCATCCATTCTGGCGCGGGCACGGGCCGCTACGCCTTCATTTGGGCAATGGCCGGTGACAATATGAGCTTCACCGACATGGACAAGGTGCCGATGGAAGCGCTGCGATGACCCTCTTTGATCTCACCAGCCGTTGGGCAATCGTCACCGGTGCCAACGGCGGTATTGGCCAAGCCATCGCGGTTGGCCTGGCGGAGGCCGGTGCCGATATTGTCGGTGTTGGCCGCTCTGCCATGGATGACACCGCGAGCGCGGTTACATCGACGGGGCGCCGGTTCGTATCGCTGACGGCAGATCTGTCCGCAACAAGCGAGGCTAAGGCGGTTGTCGACCGAGCCATTGCCGCCGGCGCCTCTCCTGATATCCTTGTCAACAATGCCGGCATCATTCGCCGCGCCGATGCGCTCGAGTTCACGGAAGAGGATTGGGATTGCGTGCTGGACACCAATCTGAAATCCGTTTTCTTCCTTTGCCAAGCCTTCGCCAAGGCGGCGCTTCTTCGGCAGCAGCCGGCGAAGATCATCAATATCGCCTCGCTGCTGTCGTTCCAGGGCGGCATTCGCATACCGTCCTACACAGCGTCGAAGAGCGGGCTGGCCGGTATCACCAGGCTGATGGCGAACGAATGGGCATCGAGGGGCATCAATGTGAATGCTATCGCGCCTGGTTATGTCGAGACAAACAATACGCAGGCGCTTCGTGCGGATGCGGAGCGAAGCGCGGATATCTTGAAGCGCATTCCTGCGGCCCGTTGGGCCAAGGCAGAGGATATGGCGGGGGCAGCGGTCTTTCTTGCTTCAAGAGCCTCAGATTATGTTCATGGGACGGTACTGCCGGTCGACGGCGGCTGGCTCGCCCGATAGGAGACTATGATGGCCGATCACTACACGCTTCCCGATGACATCACCTGGACGGAGGTCGCGCCAGGCAACAGGCGCGCCGTTCTTTCGCACCGCCCGGAAATGATGCTCGTTGCCTTCAGCTTCGAACCCGGTGCCGTCGGCGCGCCTCATTCACATCCACACACCCAGGTCAGCTATGTGGCTGAAGGGGCCTTCGACGTCACGGTCGATGGTGTCACCACCCGGCTTGATACGGGCTCCAGCTTCATCGTCGCTCCCAACCTCGTGCACGGTGTCGTCGCTCTGGAGAAGGGGTTGCTGATCGACACCTTCACACCAAGACGGGACGATTTCCTCTAGAAAATAATCTCTTAGGCTGCCTCGTGCTCCGGGAGCGCCCAAGTTGATCCAGTAAACCGGAGCTGCGTCAGGCTACCGGGCAGGGCTAAATCGTGGGTGGCCAGTGTCTCCCGGCGACGAGTGTGATCTCGGCCCGGTCAATGTCAATCCGATGTCTGGGCAGATGCCATGGCGGGAAGATGGGCAAGCAGCTTGCCTGTCGAAGGCTATCGCTCCTCGCAGGTTGTCCTGCCTGCTTCACGTCACGGCTAGTCGAGGTCGGACAGAAGCGACGGCGTTTTGAAGCGGCGGATGAGCGAGGAACGCGATATCACTTCATGTTGTGTCGGGAGGTTCGTGCGGGCCGAGTTTTCGGCCCGCACGAACTGTCAGGCAACCCGCTTGAGGGCGTCGCCGATCGTGGAGACGATGGTGTCGATCTGGCTTTTCTCGACGATGAGTGGCGGCGATAGCGCGATGATGTCGCCGGTCACGCGGACCAGCAGACCCTTCTTGAAGCAATCGACGAAGGCGTCGTAGGCGCGCGTTCCCGGTGAGCCGTCGCGCGGTGCCAGTTCCACCGCACCAACGAGGCCGAGGTTGCGGATGTCAACGACATGCGGGAGGCCATTTAGCGAATGGAGTGCTTCCTGCCAGTACTCTGCCAGTTCGGCAGCACGCGTGAGAAGGCCTTCCTCCTCATAGATCTCGAGCGTTGCGATGCCAGCAGCGCAGGCTACCGGATGTCCGGAGTAGGTGTACCCATGGAAGAGCTCGATGGCATTGTCCGGCCCAACCATCAGCCCATCGTAGACTTTCCGGCTTGCGAAGACTGCACCCATCGGGATGGTGCCGTTCGTCAGGCCCTTCGCCGCGGTGACGAGATCCGGAACGACGCCGAAGTAGTCGACAGCAAATGGAGTGCCGAGGCGGCCGAACCCGGTGATGACTTCGTCGAAGATCAAAAGGATGCCGTACTTGTCGGCCGTAGCACGTAGCTTCTCGAGGTAGCCCTTGGGAGGGAGGATCACGCCCGCGGAACCAGACATTGGCTCGACGATTACGGCGGCGATCGTCTCGGCCCCATGAAGCTGGACCAGACGCTCCAGATCATCGGCGAGTTCTACGCCGTGCGCCGGTAGGCCCTTCGAGAACGCATTGCGTTCTATATCGAGTGTGTGGCGCATGTGGTCGGCTGGGATCTGCGGAAAGACGCGACGGTTGTTTACCAGGCCGCCGACCGAGATCCCGCCGAATCCGACGCCGTGGTAGCCCTTTTCACGTCCAATGATGCGGGTGCGCGTTCCCTGACCGATCGAGCGTTGATAGGCGATGGCGATCTTGAGCGCGGTGTCGACAGACTCAGAACCGGAACCGGTAAAGAAGACCCGGTCGAGCTTGGCATTGGGCCCGCCCGGGGCGATCTTTGCAAGCTTCGCAGCAAAGTCAAACGCGATCGGATGCCCCATCTGGAACGTTGGAGCGAAGTCCAAGGTGGAAAGCTGGCGCTCGACTGCTTGGGAAATCTTCTTGCGCCCGTGTCCGGCATTGGAGCACCAGAGGCCAGCGGTGCCGTCGAGAACCCGGTTGCCGTCAATATCGGTGTAGTGCATCCCCTCCGCGGACGCGAGCAGGCGAGGTGTAGACTTGAACTGGCGGTTCGCCGTGAACGGCATCCAGAAATTGTCGAGTACGGGTTCGTTCTTCAGGTTGAACTGGTCCATCATGCCCTCCTTCGGCGTGGGGGACATTTCAGTGATTTTGACAAGGCGAACAAGTCCTTTTCTTTGGTGTTGTAAGTTATTGAAAAGACAGTCATCAGGCATTAGGGTTTTGCTTATCTTGAACAACTAGAACAGCGGCAATGTCATCAATCGATATCGGAAGTCGGCTGCGCTACGTGCGAACCGCCCATAACCTTTCTCAGCGCGAACTGGCGAGGAAAACAGGCGTTCCCAACTCAACGATCTCGTTGATCGAATCGAACAGCTCCAATCCGTCTGTCGGCGCACTCAAGCGCATTCTGGATGGCATTCCGATCGGGCTCGCGGAGTTTTTCTCCCTCGAACCGGACACCCCTAAGAAGGCCTTCTACTCAGCCGAGGAACTGGTCGAGATTGGAAAGGGAGGGATCTCCTACCGTCAGGTAGGCGAGAGCATGTTCGGCCGGAGCCTGCAGATGCTCAAGGAGACCTACCAGCCGGGAGCAGACACCGGGAAGGTACCCCTCGTCCATGAGGGAGAGGAGAGCGGTATCGTGCTCTCCGGGCGGCTGGAGGTGACGGTGGACGAGGATCGCCGAATTCTTGGCCCCGGCGACGCTTACTACTTCGAAAGCAGGCGCCCGCACCGGTTCCGCTGCATTGGCCCGACACCGTGCGAGGTCATCAGTGCCTGCACGCCGCCAACGTTCTAACCGGCGCTATCATCCCTCTACAGGTGCCTCATTCTTCAGTCTTCACTCGGCTGCAGACTTCCGGCCGAGAGGGACATCCGTGGTGTAGTTCTCTTGCATGAATGACATGAAGTTGCTCTGGAATTGGCGGGTGTGTGCGTGGGCGAGTTCATCGGCCAAGTCGACATTCTTGTCGCGGATTGCATCGACCATTTCCTTGTGCTCGTCGGTGAGCAGGTAGCCCTCGTGTGTCCGCTCGAGATACTCGAAGTGCATGTGCAGCATCCGCTGACCTTGCGATAAAAGCTTGCCATAGAAGTTGGCGAGGTAAGGATTCTTTCCCGCATGGGCGATTGCCATGTGGAAGTCCTTGTTCGCTTCTGACATCGCCAGGTGGTTGCCTGTCTTGACGGCTGCGACGAAAGCTTTCTCGCGTTTCGTGATAGCCTTCAGGTCCTCATCTGTCCGCAACTCGGCCGCAAGGCGCGTATTCATGCGCTGGGCAATATCCAGAGCCTCGACGTACTTGGGGAAAGTGGCCACTTCGATCGGCGCGACGATCGTGCTCCGGTTCAGCAGAGTTACGACGAGCTCGTCGGCGCCGAGTCGGATCAGCGCCTCGCGAATTGGCGCACGGGACATCGAGAACCGCTCAGCCAAGGTCTGCTCGTCCAGAAGTTGGCCGGGTGGAAGAGTTAGCGCGAGGATCTCGTTTCGGAGCGTTTCATAGACGCTTCTTGAGCCCGTTCCCCGAACTCGCTTCACTTCAGTTTCGTCAGACACTTAGGTCCCCTTCCATTCCAGACGGCGTATTGGGCCAGAAAAACAGCTCGTCTACAATCTAGTTTTTCCGCTTGACTTTGTCGACAGCCTGTTGACATTTATCTGTCAGTCGACACGGAGGCGACACGATCAGAAGCCTCTTAACACTCCGGTCGACAGGTGGAACTGCGCCACGGGCGCCTTTTTAAAATCGGAGGACTACCAATGCTGTCGAAGTTTTTGACGCCCGCTCGTCGGGCGATGCCTGCGCTCGCCCTTTTGGCAGGACTGGCTGCTAATTTGAACGTGGCTCAAGCCGCGGACGGATATTGGCAGAACGTTCAGAAGGCTGGCGTGTTGAAGTGCGGCGCCGCCGTCGCGCCACCCTACATCATGCGTGATCCAGCAACTGGCGAATACTCGGGTTTCTACGCCGATCTGTGCCGGGAATTCGCTGACGTCCTGAAGGTCAAGCCGGAGTTCGTCGATACGACGTGGGACAACATCGTTGCTGGTCTGCAGGCTGGCAAATGGGACGTTTCACTCGCCCTGAACCGGACCCCGGCGCGCGCTATGGCCGTACAGTTCTCGATCCCGGCGATGGAATATCAGATCTCTCTTGCCTACAACAAGAACAACCCGAAGATTCCGCAGGGCGCTTCTTCCGTTGCGGACATAGACAAGGCAGGCGTGACGCTCGCCGTCATGTCGGGAACGGCCCAGGACAAGGCCATATCCAGCGCAGTTAAGAATGCCACTATCATGCGCCTTCCGGGCAATGACGAAACCCGCCTTGCGTTGACTTCGAAGCGCGCAGACGTCCTGGTGGACGCCTCGGACACCAATCAGCTTCTGACGCAAGCAAACCCCGACTGGGCTGTTGCTCTGAACCCGACGCCGGCGTTGGCCAAGCAGGGTGTGTCCTTCGGTCTGCCACACGATATGTCTGCCGCAGACGTCGAAGTCGCCAACATCTTCCTCGAGGAAAAAGTCGCGACGGGACACGTCGACGACCTGATCAAGAAGGCCGTCGACCAGGTTCTCAAGGGTTCGAACTAGTCGAAGGGTGCGCCGGTAGCACCTATCGGCGCAGTCCCCTCCTTTTTCAACGATTCGAGAACGGCCATGACCATGTCTTTCAGCCTACCCCTCGTGAAGATGCAAGCGCTCCATAAAAGCTACGGCGATGGTGCAATCCAGGTGCTCAAGGGCATCGATATCGAAATGAAACCCGGCGACCGGGTCGTCGTCATTGGCCCGAGCGGTGGCGGCAAAAGCACGCTGCTTCGCGTCATGATGGGCCTTGAGCAGATCGATAGCGGCACCGTCAGCTTTGATGGGAAGGCCTACATATCCTCTGAAGGCGCGGGCAAGAAAACCGTCATCGACACCGACGTTCGCCGTTCGATCGGCATGGTGTTCCAGCACTACACCCTCTTTCCTCATCTGAACGTCATCCAGAACCTGGTTCTTGCTCCATGCAAGGTCCGGGGAGAGCCGAAGGCAAAAGCGGAGGCAAGGGCGCAAGCATTGCTCGAGCGCTTCGGCCTTGGTGCAAAAGCAAAGGCCTATCCGGCACAGTTGTCGGGGGGACAGAAACAGCGCGTTGCGATTGCTCGCGCATTGATGCTCGATCCCAAGCTGATGCTTTTCGACGAAGTGACATCGGCGCTCGATCCGGAACTGGTCAGCGAGGTCGAGCAAGTGATCTTGCAACTGGCCGCGCAAAACATGCCGATGATGATCGTTACACATGACATGTGGTTTGCGAAGAACATCGCTTCTCGCGTGATCTTCTGTGCAGGCGGAGTGGTCGTCGAGGACGGACCTCCCGAGCAAGTGCTCGGTGCTCCAAAGGAAGAGCGCACCAAGGAATTCATCGACCGCGTCTTCCACATCAAGCAATAGGCGGCTGTGTCATGAACTACACGTTCGATTTCAACTCCGTCTCCATGGCACCGCTCTTGAGGGGCCTCGTGGTCTCGCTCGAACTTACCGTGGCGGCAAACGTCATTGGTATTGTTGCCGGCTTTGGCCTGGCCCTGCTGTTGATGAGCCCCTACCGCGCCATCCGGATGCCATTTGTCCTGTTCGTGGAGTTCTTTCGCTGCACACCAGCAATCGTTCAGATTGTGTGGATCTTCTACTGCGTCCCGATGATCTTTGATGTCTTCCTGGATCCGATCACGATGGGCGTGATGGCCCTTGGCCTCAACCTTACTGCTTTCAACGCGGAGGCCTATCGCGCATCGATCCAAGCGGTTCCGAAGGAACAGATAGACGCCGGCATCGCGCTCGGTCTCAATCCCTGGCAACGCGTTCTTTACATAGTGTTTCCAACAGCCTTCCGCGCTTCGATTCCAGTGCTCCTGACAAATGGCATCGTCATCTTTCAGCAGAGCGCGCTTGTAGCAATCGTGGCGATCGCTGACCTGATGTACGAGGGCAAGTCCCTTGCCACGGAGACCTATCGACCGATCGAGACTTTCACGGTCGTGGCTCTCATCTACTTTGCGGTATCGTTCCCCGTGACCCAGATCGTGGGCCTACTGGAACGCCGCCGTCAAATGCTAGCGTCCTAGGAGGAGGTGGCCATGTCGCTCGACTTTTCCGTTCTCGCACGGTTCGAACATGCCCTTTTCCTAGGGCTCCTGACGACGCTGCAGCTAACCGGTCTGTGTATCCTTCTCGGCTGCTCGTTAGGGTTCGTTGTGGGGCTGGCAAGAACGTCGCGCAGCACCGCGCTACGTCTTGTTTCCGGAACCTACGTAGAGTTTTTTCGCGGCACGCCTGTGTTGATCCAGCTCTTCTGGATCTTCTTTTGCCTGCCATTGATCCTTGGCGTGGAACTCTCAAACTTCACGTCCGGCGTCATTGCTCTGACCCTCTACATGGGGGCTATTACCAGCGAAACCTTCCGCGCCAGTCTCAGGTCAATCGGGCCGGAGCAGAGGGATGCTTGCGTGGCACTTGGTCTTCCCCCACGCGTGCAGATTATCAGCGTCGTACTCCCGCAAGCGGTGCTTCGCGCAGTACCGACACTGCTCTCGAACTGCGTCAGCCTGTTCAAGGAGAGCGCTCTCGTTTCTGCTGTCGGGATGGCTGACCTCATGTTCGTCGGGCAGAACATTTCCAACAACACCGCCCGTCCTGTCGAAGTTCTGACAGTCATCGCGTTGATTTACTTCGTCATCGCTTTTCCAATCACCCGCGCAGTTACGCTGATTGAGGGACGGATCCTCAAGAAACTCGCGATCTAGTGCAAAGCTACAGGAGACTGAATTAATGAAACTCTCAGGCGTGATGCCCGCTCTCATTACCCCGTTCGATGCGAATGGAAAGGTCGACTTCAAAGCCTACGAAAAGCACCTGACAGCGCTCCGCGCTGCTGGTGTCACCGGATGGGTCCCGATGGGTTCGACAGGGGAATACTCGGCGATGTCAAATCAGGAGAGGCTGGAGGTCCTGAAATTTGTAAAGGACTTCGCCAACGACGGCGAGTTTCTGATCGCCGGTACGAACGCACCCGCAACTCGCGAGGTTATTGAGAACACGCTTAGGGCCAAGGAAATTGGCTACGATACGGTGTTGCTGGCAACTCCCTTTTACACCCGACCGACCCAGGACGAGCTGCTCGCGCACTTCCAGACGGTGCTTAAGGAAGCGGACGTCAATCTGGTCCTCTACAGCTACCCCTATAAGGATGGCGTCGAGATCGGCTTCGATATTCTCGATGCGCTCGCCGATGATCCGCGCGTGATCGGCATCAAGGAAAGCTCCGGATCGCTGCAGCGCGCAATCGACATCCATGCCCGCTACAACGGCCGCATCGACCTCATTTCCGGCTCTGACGACATCGCGCTCGACTTCATGTTCTGGGGCGCGGATTCGTGGATCTGCGGTCCAGCCAATTGCATGGCAAAGGCATGCGTGGATCTCGATCGCACGTTCCGATCGGGCGACTTGAAGGCGGCGCGCGATAAGATGATTGTCCTGTACCGAGCCATGAACATCCTTGAGAGCGGCAAGTTTGTTCAGAAGGTGAAGTACGGCTGCGAACTTCAGGGGCTTCCCGTCGGAACGGCACGCGCCCCTCTCGGCGAGCTGACGGCCGAAGAGAAGGCCGAATTCAAGGCAGCAATGCAGCCGATCTTGAACTGGTAACGAATGGCCTTCCGGAACTTCTCGTCCGGCCGCGTCCAAATTGAGGAACTGAAGTGGTCCAGACCATTGTAGTCGGCGCCGGCATCATCGGCACTGCGATCGCATATCAGCTTCAGCGCCGCGGTGAGTCCGTTGTCCTTGTCGACCGGGATGCGCCCGGAAAAGGCGCGTCCTATGGCAATATGGCCAGCATTGCTGTCACGGAGTTCATGCCCGCGTCGCGTCCGGGGATCTGGGCGCAGATGCCGGGATGGATGCTCGATCCGCAAGGACCAGTTCGCATCCGGCCTTCATATATGCCGAGGCTTATTCCCTGGTTCCTGCGCTTCGTTGCAGCGAGCCGTCCTTCGAAGCTGCGACAGCTCGAAGCCGCAGGCGCAGTGCTCTGCCGTCGCGTCTACGAAGACCTGGATGCGCTGCTTGCCGAGACCGGACTTCAGCACATGATCTCGTCCGAAGGGTGCCTCAGTGTCTACACCGACGAGGCCGAATTCAAGGCCGACCATGAGCATATCGAGATATTGGATCGCTTCGGGTTTCGTTACGAGGTTCTTCGCGGAAACGCGATCCGTGATCTTGAACCTGCAATTACGAGGAAGATCGGAAAAGCGGTGCTGTTCCCGGACAACCGCTCTATCGCCAATCCTTACCTTCTTGTTCTCGCACTCGCCGATCAGTTCCGCAGTCTGGGCGGGTCCATCGTGACAGGGGAGGTTGTTGGCTTCGAACAAGACAACGCGGGCGTGAGGGGAGTGCACCTTCGCGACGGCCGGAAACTGGATGCGGGCAGGGTGGTCCTTGCAGCTGGTGCGTTCACTGGACGGCTCTCTGCAATGCTCGGGGAGCAGATTCCGCTCGAGACCGAGCGCGGCTATCACACACAAATCCAGGCTCCGGGTGTCTCTATGCGCCATTCGCTAATTTGGCCAGCGAAGGCTTTCATGGTCACTCCGACGGCTGGCGGCATTCGCGTCGGTGGCACTGTCGAGATGGCGGGGCTCGATGCTGCCCCGGACTACCGTCGAGCGAAGGTGCTGGTGAAGCGCGCCAAGCAAGCGCTGCCTGACCTGAAGGTCGAGGACACCTCGGAATGGATGGGCCATCGCCCAGCGATGCCGGATACCGTCCCCGTCATGGGACGGTCGGCCAAACGCAGCAACGTCTGGTACGCGACAGGACATGGTCACCTCGGCCTGACCTACGGCGCGACCACTGCCCGTCTGATGGCGGATCTCATTACGGGCGCCACGCCGCCCGTCGACATGAAACCCTATCGCGTCGATCGGTTCTGAGCCGGGTGCGATCAACGAAAGCAAGGGAAGTGACAATGCGAAGCGAACTCTACATCGACGGCAAATGGGTAAAACCCATCAAGGGGGGCACCTCCACCGTAACGAACCCGGCGACCGAGGAGGTAATCCAGACCATTGCGTCGGCCACCGCCGAGGACGTCGACATCGCCGTCAAAGCTGCCCGCCGGGCGTTCGACAAGGATGGCTGGCCGAAGCTTACAGGGGGGCAGCGCGCCAAGTATCTGCGCGCAATCGCAGAAGGCATCCGTGCCCGACAGTCGGAAATCGCAAGGCTCGAAGTCCTCGACAATGGCAAGCCCTTTCCTGAAGCTGATTGGGATGTCGCAGATGCGGCAGGCTGCTTCGATTTCTATGCGGGCCTGGCCGAGCAACTCGACAACAATCCCGAAGAAATCATCTCGCTTCCTGATGACCGCTTCACCTCGAAGGCCGTCAAGGAGCCAATCGGTGTCGCTGGTGCGATCATACCCTGGAACTTCCCCCTGCTGATGGCAGCCTGGAAGGTGGCGCCGGCACTTGCCGCGGGCTGCACAATGGTTCTCAAACCTGCCGAGTTGACCTCGCTGACTGCGCTGGAGCTTGCAGCGGTCGCCGACGAGGCGGGTCTTCCGCCAGGCGTTTTGAACATCCTCACGGGATCTGGCTCGGTCGCAGGGCAGGCCATTATCGACCACAAGGGCGTCGACAAGCTGGCATTTACAGGTTCCGGTCCTGTCGGCTCCAAAATCATGGCTGCCGCTGCGCGTGACATCAAGCGCGTCAGCCTCGAACTCGGCGGCAAGTCGCCGTTCGTCGTGTTTGAGGATGCCGACATTAGCGACGCTGTCGAGTGGGTCATGTTCGGCATCTTCTGGAACCAGGGACAGGTCTGCTCTGGTACGTCGCGTGTTCTGGTCCAGGATACGATCTACGACCGGTTCATGGCCTGTCTGGTCGAGGAAACAAAGAAGATCAAGATAGGCAGTGGTCTTGACGAAGGCGTCCTGCTCGGGCCGCTGGTCTCCAAGAAGCAGCACGAGAATGTCGTCGCTGCGATCGAAGGCGCTCGGAAGGTAGGGGCTACTGTCGCATACGGGGGCGAGAGACCGAAAGGATTCGACAAGGGCTACTATCTGCAGCCCACCATTCTTGCCGACGTTCCGCTGGACAGCGACGCCTGGATCGAGGAAATATTTGGGCCCGTCGTCTGCGTCAGACCCTTCAAGACCGAGGAGGAGGCGATCGAGCTTTCGAACGACTCCCGCTTCGGTCTCGGGGCAGCGGTCATGTCGAAGGACGACGTCCGCGCCGAGCGTGTAGCCGCCGCCTTCCGAGCAGGCATCGTCTGGATCAATTGCTCGCAGCCGACATTCACGGAAGCACCGTGGGGTGGCTACAAGGAGTCCGGCATCGGCCGTGAACTCGGCCGCTGGGGTCTCGACAACTATCTCGAGACCAAGCAGATCACGAAATACGTGACCGACAAGCCCTGGGGCTGGTACATCAAGTGAGGTGCACGGATATGGGCTCGGGAAAGCACCTCGAACTCCTGCTGGTCCATTGCCAGGGCGAGCTCGGTCACGTTCTGGTGGGCGGTGCCCCGGAAATTCCGGGGGCGACCATGCTGGACAAGATGAACCACATCAACGACGTGGATGACAGTCTTCGCCGCTTCGTCACCTTCGAGCCGCGTGCGAACGCCGCCATGTCTGTCAATCTACTGGTCAAACCGACGAGGCCGGATGCGGATGCTGGCTTCATTGTTCTGCAGGCTGACCGCGCACATCCGATGTCGGGAAGCAATTGCATCTGTGTGGTGACAGCTCTCCTGGAAAGCGGGCTTGTCTCGATGGTCGAGCCCGAGACGACCGTCCGGTTGGATACGCCTGCGGGACTGATTGTCGCCCGAGCACGGTGCGAAAACGGCCACTGCATCGGTGTCAGCCTCGACAACGTGGCGAGCTTCGCTGAACTGCTCGACCACGAGATTGAAACTTTCGAGTGGGGCCGCATCAAGGTCGATATCGCCTTCGGCGGCGTTTACTACGCGCTGGTTGATGTCAGCCAGGTCGGCCTGACGATCGCCCCCGAAAATGCGCGTGGGCTAGCAGAGGCCGGGATCGAGCTGAAACGGCTTATCGCCGAACAGGTCAAGGTCTCTCATCCGACGCTGCCAGGCGTCGACGAGATCGCCTATGTGATGTTCCGTAGCAATGAGCCGGATGGCGCTGTGCGTACCTGCACCACGCTCCAGCCAGGACGAGTCGACCGCTCTCCGTGCGGAACCGGAAGTTCCGCCAATCTTGCAACGCTCCATGCGCGCGGTCTCCTCAGCGTAGGCGAGGCCCGCATTTCCAGATCGATCATCGGGCGTGAGTTTCTAGCCGAAGCGATCGGAGTAACGGAAATTGGAGGGCGCAGGGCCGTTCTTCCGCGTCTCACTGGGCGTGGCTATGTCTACGGTCGTACCGAACTGCGAGTTCAAAACGATGATCCGTTCATAACGGGCTTTGCGCTATCGGATACCTGGGGGCCGCAGGTCGGCCTTTTGAAATAGGGTGAGGACATGACCAACATGCTCGAAGGGCAATCCATACTGGTGACGGGTGCCTCAGGTGGCATTGGTGCGGCTATCGTCAAACAGCTTGCAGCTGAAGGCGCCCGACCAATTATCCACTATGGCCGGGACAAGGCGGGCGCGCAGGCATTGCTGTCCGAAATCGGCGGCGAGGGTTGGATCGTGCAAGCCGATCTTTCGTCGGACGAAGGTCCGTTCGAACTCTGGGAGAGGTCGCTGGCTGCGGCGGCGGGACGTATCCATGCGCTCGTGAACAATGCCGGGATTCGCACCGAGATTTCCATCGAAGCATCGCGCCTGGAATGGAAGTCTGCGTGGCAGCGAGAGTTTCAGATCAATTTCTTCGCAGCCGCCGACCTATGCAAGGAGGCCATTCGGCACTTCAAAGCGAACGGCGGTGGTCGGATCGTTAATATGGCAAGCCGGGCGGGCCAGCGTGGATATTCGGCCGACGCCATGCCGTACGGGTCCGCGAAAGCGGCCCTCGTCAATCTGACAAAATCTATCGCTCGCAGCTTCGGAGCGGATGGTGTGACGGCGGTAGCAATTGCACCCGGTTGGGTACGAACGGACATGGCAGAAGAGTTCATCGCATCACATGGAAAAGCTGCAGCGGTGGCGGACATTCCCATTGGCGAGATGGCCACACCCAGCGAAGTCGCCGAGCTTGTCGCATTCGTCCTACGGCGCGGGCAGGTGTCGCTCAACGGTGCGACGCTGGACGTCAACGGCGGCAGCTACATCAGATAGAAGGAGAAACCTGGTGAAACGGTTTGAGAATAAAGTTGCAATCGTCACTGGTGCTGGAGGCGGGATCGGTTCTGCCATCGCACGCCGCCTCTCGGCCGAGGGCGCGCTGGTTGTCGTCACCGACGTCAACGAAGAGGCCGCTCGCGAAGTAGTCAAGGCAATCAAGACGGACGGCGGCGAGGCTACAGTCATTGCCGCTGATATTTCGAAAAAGGATTCGTGCTTTGCACTTGTAGAGAAAGCATTCGCGCTCAACGAGCGGATCGACGTTCTCGTCAACAATGCAGGAATTAACCGACGTGGTAACCTTCTTTCGCTATCCGACGAAGACTGGGACATCAGCTTCACGGTAAATCTAGACTCGATGTTCCACCTTTGCCGGGCGGCCCTTCCGCATATGATAGCCGGTGGGGGCGGCGCAGTCGTCAACACCGCGTCGCAGTGGGGCCTTTATCCCGCTCCGAACCACATTGCCTACAACACGACGAAGGCAGCGGTCGCTGCCTTCACCCAGAACCTCGCTCGTGACTATGCTCCGGACAAGATACGCGTGAACGCGGTTTGTCCAGGCGAGATCCATACGCCGATGCTGGAAGCAGGCGTGAAGCGCGCAGGTCGCACCATCGCCGATCTGGACAAACTGGTCCCATTCGGCCGTATCGGCAAACCTGACGAGGTTGCCGCGCTGGTCGCGTTCCTGGCGTCCGATGAGGCCGCATTCATGTGCGGGTCCCTGGTGGAGATCACGGGCGCCCAAGCCGTCGCCTGAAGAGGATCTAGGGGTCTTATCGGAACCGGCACGATCACTACAGCGGTGATCGAGCGTACAAAGTCCTCGCGTCTCCTTTTTTCCGCAAGTGATCGTTTCGCCGGGAATGATCTTGCAGAGAGGTTTCCCAGGTTCAGGTGCCGCAAGCAGTCAGACTGTGGCCGACGTGCTCAAAGTTGCGGCGAGGAACCATAAGACGCTCTCTCTGCCCGGACTGGATAAGAGGCAACACGGATCATTCGCGCCGTACCGCTCTCGTTGTTATCCTTACACGGACGGAGTGACGGCTATCTTTCCAGCGAACCGAAGGCAACTAGGCTCTATTTGGCCATCGGTGAAGCAAAACTCGGATGTGGTCCAGCCACTTTCTCGCCGCTGCAAGTGCCGCGATGGGCATCTACTATCGCTTGATGGAATGATCTTAGGCTGGATGGTGACGCGAGGCATGCTGTGAGAAAGTGCGCAGCCAGTCGCACGACCATGACGCGGCGATTTCTAGGCCCATAGAGAACGTATGACCTCGGTACCTTCTGCCTTTGTTGCCAATGACATATTGGCGAATGGCAGCAGTCGGCCAAGGGCTGCACTGTTTGAGTGGTCACTCAAACAACCGAGCAACTCGCCCAGTTCGCGTGTCACGCTGTTGTGGCAGCTCGACACTTGCTGGACCGACCGTCTGCCCGAAATCTTGCCCCTTGAACAGCCGCGGCGCCATGGCAATCGCCACGACCGCATAGGAGGGACAGTCTCCTTGTCCATGGCCGCGCCTCGGCTTGTTTTGCGTGCTGTATAATTTCGCAAGAGCGCTTCTGGCTTTTTGGTCGATTCCAATCCACTCCCCGAATCCCGCTGCATCGGCATATCATACAACTTGACTAATGAGATATTATGACAGATAGTATCACCAGTCGATCGGAGGTCGGCAAAGGAGGATTTTCGATGTATCACTTGAAGGCAATGATTGCTGCAGCGGTTATCGGCGCAGCAAGCTGGAGCGCGCCGCTTCATGCCGAAACGCCGCCAAACATGCTTGTTGTCGGCTTCTCGATGAACAATATCCTGACATTGGATCCGGCCGCCATTACAGGCAAGGAGACAGTGCAGGTTCTCGCCAACATATACGACAACCTGGTTTCACTCGACCCTGTCAAGCGATCGGAGGTCACTCCACAGCTCGCGGAGAGTTGGGTCGTCAGCGACGACAAGTCGAAGATTACTTTCACCTTGAGAGACGGGGCGACGTTCGCTTCGGGCAACCCCGTCACGTCCGAAGATGTCGTCTGGTCGCTGAAGCGACTGATGACGTTGAACCTTGCGCAGGCGTCGTTTCTAAAGACACATGGGTTTACCGCCGAAAACGCAGAACAAAGCTTCACCGCTCCGGACGCAAAGACCGTGGTCATCACGCTTCCCAAGAAGCTTGACCCGGAACTTATCATCATGACGTTGGGCATCGTTGGCCCGGGCTCGATCTATGACAGCAAGACTGTGCTGGAGAATGAAAAGGACGGCGACAAGGGTGCCGCCTGGCTGACGACGCATTCAGCGGGGTCGGGACCGTTCGTGCTCGGCGAATGGCGCTCGAACGAGCGTGTTGTTCTTGATCGCAACGAAAAATACTGGGGTGATAAGCCCGCCATGCGCCGCATCATCATGCGTCATCTGGCAGAATCGCAGAGCCAGCGCCTGATGCTGGAGAAGGGCGATATCGACATTGCCTTCTCGATGTCGGCGGCCGATCTCAAGTCCCTGGAAGCCAACAAGGACGTAAAGATAGAAACGATCGGCGGCAGTGGCTTCTATTATCTCGCAGTGTCGATGAAGGACGAGAAGTTCCAGAACCCTAAGGTTCGCGAGGCGCTTCGCTATCTCATTGACTATGAAGGTCTCGACAAGACTGTCCTGCCGTATTTCGGCAAGCTGCGTGATCGGCCGATCCCGAGCGGCATCTTCGGTGCAGAGCCGAACGCTGGCTACAAGCTCGATGTGGAAAAGGCAAAGGCGCTTTTGGCCGAAGCGGGCTATCCGAACGGCTTTTCGACGACGCTCCGTGGTATTTCGGACGCGCCGTTCCTGAACCTCGCAACTGCTCTCCAGGCAACACTTGCGCAGGCGGGCATCAAGGCCGAAGTCATCACCGGGTCCGGCGATCAGATTTACGGAGCGATGCGCGAACGGAAATTCGAGCTGCTTGTCGGTCGCGGTGGCGGCGGACAGTTGCCACACCCCGACTCCAACCTGCGCGCCATCGCTTACAATCCGAACAATTCGGATGAGGCAAAGCTTACAAACTTCCAAGGTTGGCGCACGTCGTTCTTCGACGAGAAGCTGAACAGCATGATCGACGCCGCACAGGTTGAAGGCGACAAGACTGCGCAGACGAAACTCTACGGCGACATCCAGGGGTATTATGCCGATCTGGTGCCGGCGATCCAGCCGTTCTCCGAGGTGGTGGATACTGTAGGCGTGCGCGCCGATATCAAAGGGCTTGCGCTTAATCCCTCCTGGTCGACGCAATTGCGTACGGTTACCAAGGATCGCTAAGCCGAAAAATGTGCGACGGGCCTGTCCCGTCGCATACGCCATTCCGCGACTATGAAAGATCCAGCAATGAGCCATGATCGCATCTTTGCCACCGCGCGGCAGGCCGGCACCATTATGGTGACACTGGTCGGCCTCCTCATCCTGACGTTCTGCATCGGTCGTCTGATGCCGGTGGATCCGGTGAGAGCGATCGTCGGGGAAGAGGCGGATCGCGCCACCTACGAGTTGGTCGCAGAGCGGCTCGGGGTCAACCTGCCGCTTCACACACAGTTCATCCGCTACGTCGGGGATGTGGTGCGCGGCGACTTCGGAGTTTCTATCCGCACGGGACAGCCGGTAATCAGCGACATCGCTCATGTCATGCCGGCCACGATCGAGCTCGCCACCTTCGCCATTCTTGGTGGGGCGGGTTTCGGCATACCACTCGGTATTTTCGCGGCTATCAATCGCAATCGTCCTGCCGATCACATCATCCGCTTCCTGACGCTGATTGGACATTCAATGCCGATCTTCTGGACAGGTATGATCGGCCTCATTGTTTTCTACGCGGTGCTCGGCCTCGTGGGCGGCGGCGGGAGGATTTCAGACTACTATATCGGCCTTGTGCCGGAGACGACCGGCTTCATGCTCATTGATGCGGCGATTGCTGGCGACTGGGAGGTCTTTGGCGATGCCCTCAACCATCTCATCCTGCCCGCCAGCATTCTCGGTTACTCGTCGATGGCCTACATCACCAGGATGACGCGCAGCTTCATGCTCGACCAGCTTGGGCAGGAGTACGTTACGACGGCGCGAGTGAAGGGATTGTCGAAGGGCCGGACGATCTGGCACCACGCCTTTGCCAATATCCGGGTTCAACTCGTAACCATCGTTGCCCTGGCATATGGCAGCCTGCTCGAAGGCGCGGTGCTGATCGAGACGGTCTTCTCCTGGCCGGGCTTTGGACAATACATCACCAACAACATGCTCATCGGCGACATGAACGCGGTCATGACCTGCGTGCTGCTGGTGGGCGTTATCTTCATCGCGCTGAACCTGCTTTCAGACGCACTCTACAAGATCTTTGATCCAAGGACGCGGTGACATGGCATCAGGACATCTTGAAATGGGAAATCTTGTTTTGACTGAGCGTCGTAACGGACCTGTTGTCATGGCGGCCAGACGGTTTGCCACGATCATCGGCGAGCTTTTGACGAACCCAACATCTGCCTTCGGCGTCATTGTCGTCGCGATACTGTTGTTCACGGCACTGCTGGCCCCGGTCCTTGCCAGCCATGACCCAAATGTTGTCGACCTCGGAAATGCCCTGAGCCGACCGAGCAGCCTCCATTGGTTCGGAACGGACGAACTGGGACGGGACGTCTACAGCCGTCTCGTCTATGGAACCCGTATCAGCCTGACGTTCATTTTCATTGTGTCGATCATCGTTGGCCCCGTTGGACTTCTGGTCGGAACGACGGCCGGATATTTCGGTGGCTGGTGCGACACGGTGATGATGCGCATTACCGATATCTTCCTGTCGTTCCCGAGCCTGATCCTGGCACTTGCCTTTGTCGCTGCTTTGGGTGCGGGCCTCGAAAACGCGATCGTTGCCATTGCGCTTACTGCCTGGCCGCCGATTGCCCGCCTGGCGCGCGCCGAAACGCTGACCTTCCGCGGAGCGGACTATATCGCCGCCTCGCGTATGCAAGGGGCCTCGCCGCTGCGCATCATCGTAAAGTCGATCATGCCCATGTGCCTGCCCTCGGTTCTTGTCCGCATTACGTTGAGCATGGCGACGGTCATCCTTACTGCTGCCGGCCTTGGCTTTCTCGGTCTTGGCGCACAGCCCCCCTTGCCGGAATGGGGTGCAATGATGGCGACAGGTCGACGCTACATGCTGGACAACTGGTGGCTCGTTGCGTTTCCAGGCGGCGCGATCCTCGTCGTCAGTCTTGCTTTCAACCTGTTGGGCGACGGTCTTCGCGACGTGCTTGACCCGAAGCAGAAGTGAGGAACGACACATGGCCAATCTCCTCGATGTCCGCAATCTGCATGTCAGCTACCGCGGCCGCAAAGGTGACAACCCGGTTGTCAAGGGAATCTCGTTTTCGCTCGGGCAAGAGCGGCTCGGCATCGTTGGTGAATCCGGATCGGGAAAATCGACCATCGGTCGGGCGCTCCTGAAGTTGTTGCCGACGGCCAAAATTACCGCCGAGCGGATGCAATTCGGTGAAACCGATCTGCTGACCTGCCGCGAGAAAGAGATGTTGCAGGTCCGCGGCCGCCGAATGTCGATGATCTTGCAGGACCCGAAATTTTCTCTCAATCCAGTCCACCGGGTCGGCGATCAGGTTGCGGAAGCCTATCGCATACACAGCTCCGCCTCACGCAGCGCGGCCAAGCAACGCACGCTGGAAATGCTGGAGGCGGTGCAGATCCGTGATCCTGAGCGGGTGTTCGGTCTTTACCCGCACGAGGTTTCGGGCGGGATGGGACAACGCATCATGATCGCGATGATGTTGATCCCCGAGCCTGAGCTGATCATCGCCGATGAGCCGACCTCGGCGCTCGATGTTACCGTACGCATGCAGGTTTTGAAGATCCTCAATGACCTGGTGATCAGTAAGGGCATTGGGCTGATCATGATCAGCCACGACCTTAACCTGGTGCGCAATTTCTGTGACCGCGTTCTGGTAATGCGGTCGGGCGAGTTTGTCGAGGAACGGCAGGCGCGTGATCTGAAGAACGCCGAGCATCCCTACACGCGCGGATTGCTGGCAGCACAGCCCCACATCGGCGGTGACCGCCGCCCGCTGCCTGTCTTGAGCCGCGGCCAGACCATCAATGTCGCAACAGTGGAGGCTACACCATGAGCGCGATCGAGATTCAGGACCTATCCATTTCGCTCGGCCTTGGCGTGCACGCAAAGCGCATTCTCGGGGGTGTGAACTTCACCGTCGACAAGGGTGAATCGTTCGGGCTCGTTGGAGAATCGGGCTCCGGCAAATCGACAGTCCTGCGGTGTGTCGCCCGCCTGCTGAATGCGTGGGATGGTAGGATTGCGATCAACAACAAGGCCGTCCGCGATACGCCTCAGGACGAGTACTGCCGTACCGTCCAGATGGTTTTTCAAGACCCCTACGGGTCACTTCATCCGCGCCAGTCGATCCGAACCGCACTGCGGGAGCCCTTGCGTATTCAGCGTATGGATCGCCATCAAGAGCGCATGGAGCGGGCTCTCATCGACGTCGGGCTAACCCCGGCCTTTCTGCAGCGCTATCCGCACGAGCTCTCGGGTGGGCAACGCCAGCGCGTTGCCATAGCACGCGCACTCATCCTCGATCCTTCCGTCCTGCTTCTTGACGAGCCAACCTCGGCCCTTGATGTCTCCGTTCAGGCCGAAGTCCTAAACCTCCTCTCCGAGCTGAGAACGCGCAAGGGGCTGACCTATCTCTTCGTCTCGCATGATCTCGCGGTGGTCGACCATATGTGCGACCGGCTGGCGGTCATGCAGCATGGACGCATCGTCGAGATCCTGGACCGCGAGGTCCTTTCGACGGGGCAGGCTACCGATCCCTACGCAAGGGAATTGATCCGGGCCAGTGTCGAATACGATCAGGCGGTTTGAACTGGCGCCAAGCGGCGCAATCGTTGAAGGGTTCGCATGTCCCGGCATGCGAATGAAGGCCGATGATCGATCGTGACAATCTCGCGCCAATCGCTCGACGCCATCGCGACGCGTCAGGATTTCCGTTGAGGTTTGGAGCCGCTGCAGTCGATTTTGCGACGTGGCGTTCCTCGACATTCGCCTATGTCGTACAATCGATCGATCCTGACGTATGCCACGTCGACCACGTCGAAATGATGGAGCAGTGGGATTGCTCGTCTTATGCCGGCAAACGTCTGAGCCTCCGCTTTTCCAATGGCGAGGTAGCTGAGGCCCATCTTCTCCTGCCACACCGACGGACACCTGCTCCAGCCTTGTTGATGTTCCATGATCACGGTGCCACCTTTGATATAGGCAAGGAAAAGGTGATCCCCCCGCCATCTGATAATCCGATGCGGAAGGCGGCGCGGGCGTGGGCAGATCGTTTCTACGGCGGGCGCTTTCCTGCAGAGGAGGCGGCGCGGCGCGGTTATGTCGTCCTCAGCGTCGATGCGCTCGGCTGGTCAAGCCGTTGCGGCAACGGATACGACGCGCAGCAGGCACTGGCTGCCAACCTAATGCAGTTCGGTGTTTCACTTGCCTCAGTCGTTGCCATGGAGGATATCGCAGCCGCCCGATTTCTTGGCGCGCTTCCAGAGGTTGATGAAAAGCGCGTGGCAAGTTTCGGATTTTCCTTTGGTGGCTACCGGGCCTGGCAGGTCGCTGCGCTTTCTGCCGATATTGCCGCCTTCTGTGCAATCAGCTGGATGGGCACATTGAACGGGCTTATGCAGACGGGAAGCAACCAGTTGCGCGGGCAGTCGGCATTCTACATGCTGCATCCACAAGTCGCCGGCAAACTGGACTATCCCGACTTTGCCGGCCTTGCCGCACCGAAGCCAGGTTACTTTCTCAGTGGGCGCCAGGACCGGCATTTCCCGCCAGCCGTCGTCGAGACGGCCTTCGCCCGACTGCATGAGCTTTGGTCTGAGGGGCAGGGGGCGCAAAATCTGACGACGGCAATCTGGCACGGCGGTCACGAGTTTCCCGTTCCCGAACAGGACGCGGCGCTCAACTGGCTCGATGCAGTGCTAAAGGGCTGACAAAGGACACTTCGCCAGCCCATCATGTTCATGCCACCAAGTTTGCTTCGATGAAGGCGAAGTTGATGTCTTCTCCAAGGCCAGGCTTGTCGGAAAGGTGGACATAGCCGTCTTCGTCCATGGGATCGACGAGCGCGTTCAGATATTCGAAGCCGTCGTCATACTCGAGGAACGGATGCAAGAGGCCGCGCTCGTACCACTTGGCATTCTTGCTGCATGCGGCAACGATCAGGTTCGGAGCGCCGTTGCCATGAATTTCGCAATTCATGCCGAAGGACTCCGCAAGATGCATCGACTTCATTGCAGGGCCGATGCCACCGACGTCGTGCACGCCTGTCCGCAGAATGTCGCAGGCATTCGACGTGATCCACTCGGCGCGACTGAAGTGCTTTCCACCTGCGCTTTCGGGGCCCAGAACGGGAATGTCGAGATTGGCGGCAAGCCAAGCGTAGGAGGCGGAGCTTTGCTCGTCCATCGGCTCTTCGATCCAGTCGAAACTCAACTTCTCCAGGCCCTTGCCGAGTTCGAGCGCGTCGGTTCGGCTATACCAGTGGAACGCATCGATCATGAGGTGGATATCGGGACCAACGGCCTCGCGAACGGCCGCGCAAGCCTTAAGATCCATCTTCACATCGGGTGCCCATGAGACCGGTGGCATCCATGTATGCAGCTTGATGCCCTTGTAGCCGCGTTTCACCAGCTTTTCTGCAAAGCGCCCGTAATCTTCCGGAGTCGCAAGGCCGCCCTCGAGCTCATCGCCACACATGATCGACCCGTAGGCCCGCACCTTGTCGCGATACCCGCCGATAAGTTTGTGGACGGGGATGTGGAGCTTGCGTCCGGCGAGGTCCCATAGCGCGCAGTCGACGATTGCAAGGGTCCGATCGGTGAGTTGCGCAGCACTGCCGCGCTGCCAATGGGCGAGTTCCTGCCAAAGTCGTTCGCGATCGAACGGATCCTGGCCGATCAGTACCTTCTTGATGAACTTGTCGAGAACATGCGGACGAACGATCTCGGGCGGAGAAAAGCAGTATCCCTCGGTGCCATCGTCCGCGACAACAGTCAGCAGCGCAAGGTTGACCTTGTGAGCCGGCCCGGGATGGGCATGTCCTGCCGTGTCGGCGTGGCGATAGGTCGTGTGGGCAAAGACGCGCACGTTTATATCAACGATCTTCAAGTGTTCTCCTCCAGGTTCGTTCTGTGTCCGGCCAATGGCCGGATACGGCAATGTCGAAGGTTCGATCCGCAGTTCTTGCGCCTCATCGACCGGACTTTTCGGTCGCTGACGCGCGTGGCGAATCCTTCGCCGAAGGCCTAAGCATGCTTGCTTGTAATACGGCGTCAGTAATGTCATAATATGTCTGACGCGTTCTGGTCAATCGGATTCTTCCAGTCCCTTGACAGTCAGGCGTCGTTCGGGATGTCTAGATCGACAGAGAACGGGGATAAACATGGGGCGCAGTGTGGTTCAGCAGTCGGGGCCGGAGCAACGCAAAAGCGGTGAAACGTTGGTGGAAATGGTATCGCGCCGCCTGCGCGAGTCGATTACGTCAGGCGCTATGAAGCCTGGCGATCGCTTGCCAACGGAAGGCGGCCTGACGCAGGAATACGAGGTCAGCCGCACAGTGATCCGTGAGGCGATCGCGTCTCTTCGCGCCGACGGGCTGGTCGAAGCGCGTCACGGGGTCGGCGTCTTCGTCCTGACGCCTCCGGCTGGCGCTTATGATGGGTTTAAAAGCGCCGATCCCAATAAGATCTCCTCATTGCTTGAAATGCTGGAGCTGCGGGCTGCGATCGAAATCGAAGCTGCCGGCCTTGCTGCTATGCGGCGTTCTCCGGCCCAGGAGGAGGCAATTCTTGAGGCCTATGACGAGATCGAGCGACTTAAGCAGGATCAAAAGCCGACGGTCGAGGCAGACAGGGCCTTTCACCTGGCGATAGCTGATTCCACCAGCAATCCCCGGTTTCGCGAGTTTTTACAATTGGTCGGCAAGCAAATCATTCCAAGAGGCGTCTTGGCCGAGGGTGGTGCAGAGCGGTCCTCGGAGGAGTACCTCCTGCAGATCCAAGCTGAGCATTTGCGAATTGCCCGGGCGATATCGGATCAGGATGAGGCCGCGGCCCGAGAGGCGATGCGTCTCCACCTGAAGGGAAGCCAACAGCGCTACCGGAATTTCATCAAGCGCGGATAAGTGATTTCAATTATTGTATGATGAGTTGTTGACAGTCATCATATCTCTGTTACTTTCACTGCCATCGACTTTCTCTCTGTCCGGAGGATATCCATGGCACTGGACCCTATTGCTTTGAAGGCTGCTCTTGGCGCGGGCCTTCTTTCTTTTCCCGTCACGCCGTTTAACGCTGACGATCGCTTCAATCGGCCTGTCTACGAAGACCATGTCGGCTGGCTTTCAGGTTTCGGCGCGAGCGTTCTCTTTGCCGCCGGTGGTACCGGGGAATTCTTTTCGCTGACGCCTGACGAAATCCCGGAGGTGGTGCGTGCGGCCAAGGCGTCTGCAGGCACAACGCCGATCGTGTCGGGATGCGGATACGGTACGAAGATGGCCATCCGGATCGCCAGATTGGCAGAAGAGGCGGGCGCTGACGGCATCCTGCTCTTGCCGCAATATCTCATCGATGCCAGCCAGGACGGCCTCTTTGCACACGTGAAGGCGGTTTGTGACGCAGTCGACATCGGCGTCATGGTCTATAACCGTGACAACGCCATCCTGTCGGCAGATACCCTTGCAAGGCTTTGCGAGGTTTGCCCCAACCTCGTTGGCTTCAAGGATGGCTCTGGCGAAATCGGGTTGGTACGACAGATTACTGCAACCATCGGCGACCGGCTCACCTATCTCGGCGGCATGCCGACTGCAGAGCTCTTTGCAGATGCCTATCTCGGCGCGGGTGTAACTACCTATTCGTCGGCGGTCTTTAACTTCGTGCCGGCTCTGGCACAGGAGTTCTATACGGCTCTACGGGCTGGGAAGACGGAAACCACGAACCGCATCCTGCGCGACTTCTTCTTCCCGTTCATGGAGATACGCAACCGCCGCAAGGGTTACGCCGTATCAGCGGTCAAAGCAGGCGTGCGCCTCCAGGGCTTTGCCAGCGGTCCAGTGCGCGCGCCCTTGACCGATCTTACAGCGGAAGAGGTTTCGATGCTCGAAAAGTTGGTAGCACCGCACCGCAGATAACAAGCGGTACCGTCAGTGTGTCACTGACGGTGAGCAAAAAATGGACGGAAGGAGGAACACTTATGGGCCACACGGATTTCACCAATCGCTTTGCAATCGATCCGAAGACGGCGGCACGCTTCAGCACCGAGGAACTTCGCGAGAGTTTTCTGCTGCCGCCGCTCTTCGTGGCGGAGCGCATCCAGCTTCACTACACCAACTACGACCGGATGATCGTCGGGGGCGCAATGCCGACGTCTGCACCGCTCTCATTGGAAACGATCAAGCCTGCCGGCACCGACACGCTTCTAGCCAGGCGCGAGCTGATTGCCGTCAATATTGGTGGTGCCGGCATCGTCAGCGTTGATGGGGAAGAGTTTAAGGCTGGCACCCGCGACATGGTCTATGCCGGTATGGGGGCTTCGGTAACATTCCGGTCCGTGTCGGCCGAGCAGCCGGCAAAATTCTACCTGCTCAGCGCTCCGGCGCATGTCCGCCACCCTGCAAAGCATATAGGCATCTCTGATGCCAAGCGGGTTGATCTCGGCTCTCAGGCAACCAGCAATGAGCGCTCGATCTTTCAGTTCATCCATCCAGACGGCGTCAGGACCTGCCAGCTCGTCGTCGGCATGACGACGCTCGCGGAAGGCTCGGTGTGGAATACGATGCCCTGCCATGTCCATGACCGGCGCATGGAAGCCTATCTCTACTTCGATTTGCCGGAAAAGGCTCGCGTTCTGCATCTGATGGGCGAGCCGCAGGAGACGCGCCACCTTATTGTCAAGAACGAGGAGGCCATTCTTTCGCCTGGCTGGTCGATCCATTCCGGGGCCGGCACGTCGAGCTATACGTTCATCTGGGCAATGGCCGGCGACAATGTCGACTATACCGACGTCGATCTCGTTGCCATCGACGATCTGAAGTGAGGATGCACGATGACAGCGAGTGATCTTTTCGTATCGGCTAGCGGTGCCGAGTGGGTCAACCCGGAACCGGGTGTCACCCGCCGCATCATGACCTATCTACCGGAGATGATGATGGTGGAGGTTGCCTTTGAGAAGGATGCAGTCGGTGCACAGCACTCGCATCCGCATATTCAGGCAAGCTATGTGGCGGAGGGCTCATTCGAGGTGACGATCGATGGCCGCACCGAAACCCTTGCTCAGGGCGGAAGCTTCATCGTCCCGCCAAATCTCGTGCATGGCGTGAAGGCGCTGGAAAAGGGTCGGCTGATTGATACCTTCACGCCGCACCGTGCAGAATTTCTGAAGTGAGCCTGAGATGACCATGTTCGACCTTTCCGGCAAAGTGGCGGTCGTTACCGGCGCCAATACCGGCCTTGGCCAGGCAATTGCCGTAGCAATGGCTGCGGCCGGTGCCTCAATCGTTGGCGTTGGCCGCTCATCGATGGACGAAACGGAAGCTGCGGTTCGCAAGGCCGGTGCTGGCTTTCACGCCATCAAGGCCGATCTTGGCTCGATCGAGCCGACGAAGGATATCATTGACGAAACGGTTGCGACGTTCGGCAAGCTTGACATCCTCATCAACAATGCCGGCATCATCCGCCGTGCCGACGCCATCGACTTCACCGAGGCCGATTGGGATGCAGTCATGGACACCAATCTGAAAAGCGTCTTTTTCCTGTCGCAGGCTGCCGCCCGGCATATGCTGGACCGAGGCAGCGGCAAGATCATCAACATCGCCTCGCTATTGTCCTTTCAAGGTGGCATCCGCATTCCATCCTACACGGCCTCGAAGAGTGGACTTGCCGGGCTGACGCGTCTCCTTGCTTGCGAATGGGCAGGTAAGGGCATCAACGTCAATGCTATTGCGCCAGGCTACTTCGTGACCAACAACACCACCGCGCTTCGGGAGGATCCTGAGCGCAGCGCCGGCATCCTTGCCCGCATCCCAGCTGGTCATTGGGGTGATCCAGCGCAACTGGGCGGCGCAGCAGTCTTTCTGGCATCAAGAGCGTCCGACTATGTTCACGGCATCGTTCTGCCCGTCGATGGTGGGTGGCTGGCAAGGTGACGGTTCAGAGGTCGCATTTGGCTTGGACGTTCCTAGGCGAGCCGCCGCCACTTGTTAGCCGCAGACCCTTTGACAGGCCCTTTGAACCGGTGAAGCTTCGATAGCGCGTTTCAGCGGCGCTGCCTCGCTGAAACGTTCAAAACATCCCTCGCTAGTATGGCCTGGAAATGAAAAGGTATCGCCCGATTGCAGCTCAAAGCTTCGAGGATAATCTGAACCGGAACGGAGAGGACGCTAATTGAGCGAAAGGCAAAATGCTCTGTCCATTGCATTCACTCATTTGAGCTCAAGGCCCCGCGCGGCATCGACAATATGCTTCAGTTGGCTAACATCTCGCACACCCTGCTGATAGAGCTCGATAGTGATCGCCGCTATACGATCAGCTTCCTCTGATCCCGGCTCGATCCCGAAATCTCTACAGATTGTATCCAGGACCATGTGGCACTTTCGGAGATCGTCAGAACGTAGCGGCTCATCATGCCGACCAGCGATTTTACGAGACATCACAACATCCTCCCTTAAGAGAACTCTGTTGCCATTGCCAAAGTGGCCCCTGAGGGAGCAGGCGTTGGAACTTTGGAAAGGTTGAAGCGAACCGCCTCTGATCTACAAAATGCTATTGTCGGTTATTTGTTCCAGACGAGCCGTGCTCGGTCGTGGCGCAGTCTGCCGTGCTTCCTGGACTGAAGGCACTGGAAATCAGACATTTCCAAGTATCAAACGAACGCTATCGTAAAATTCTGCACCTTGCCGCTTTGGGCTTGTCGGACATGGGGTCGCAGCCGCGTTTTGTAACAGCCTGCTTCTTTCGTCGGCAGCACGTGTGCGGTTCGGAGCGGATGGAGTAGCGATGGTGAAACGGATATGAAGATATCGGAACCGATCGCTGCATAGACTGCCGCCGCGATGCTCCGGCCACCCTGTAAGTCGTGTTACGGTTCAGCTCGCCGTCCCGATGGCATCATGGTTGTCAACCGACCGATCCGCTGCCGACAAGCCCGATATGACCCGTCGATATTGCTCGAAGAGCCGACAAGGCACCCACATAAAGGGAATGACGCCTTATCTCGGTGAAGTCGCGAGGATGGGGTGGCGGACTTAGCTTTTCTCAGAGATGGAGATCGACCCATCGTCATGAACGACGGGAACAACTCTCGCGTAGTCGGGGATGGATTGACTTCCGGCCACATCGAGTTTGTGCCCGGCATGCTCGATGATCATGACCGACGATCCGGCGGCGATCCCGGCGTTAGCCCCAGCTTCTACGTCTTCGAAGACGAGACATTTGACAGGCGGGACCCCTAGCCGCTTCGCGCCAAGCAGATAGCCCTGCGGATTGGGCTTTCCGATCTTGACGTCTTCGCCTGTTATAAGAAATTGAGGTACGCGAAGGCGAGCAGCCTCAAGGCGACGTAATGCCAGGGCCTTACTTGAAGACGTCACGATTGCCCATTTCTCGGGCGGTAGGGCGGCAAGGAATTCGCGAGCCCCTGGGATGGCAATCACACCTTCCACATCTTCCAACTCGGCACGCTCGATCGCGGCGGCTTCCTCCAACGGATCAATCCCGGGGAGGGCAAGCTGACTGATGGTGTCAATGCCACGCTTGCCGTGCATCGTCGGCAGAAATTCCGCAGGGACCAAACCATGTCGCCGCGCCCATTCTCCCCAGACCCGCTCAGCAGCCGCAGCGGAACTTAAAATAGTGCCGTCCATGTCGAAGAGGAAAGCCGAATAGCGTTTCAGGGGATCAATGGACAAAGGAACAGCTTTCACAAGGATGTAGGCAGGGAACTATCGGGGGTGAGATCAACGAGCTCGGCTCTCAAGGCCTTTCAAGCAGCATCGACCTCATTTCTAGCTGATTAAACCTGAACATTAAATATCACTTCTCTAATGAAGTGCGATATCACGTCAATCGGGCTTGGTTGTCGCGCTCAAAACCGGTATGACCTCGGGCCGAATAACACTGCCGTTGGTGGCGCGGCGCTTCAGTGCCACAGACCTAATGACGTTGGGATTGAGATGAACCTTTACTTAGATTACCTGGCCGAGATCAAAAGCAGAGAAAATCAGGGGCTTGCCCCAAAACCGATCGACGACGGCGGTCTCGTCGGTGAAATCATTGCTCTGATTGAGGATACCGGTAACGAGCATCGGGCAGGTGCCCTGAATTTCTTCATATACAATACGCTGCCGGGCACGACCAGCGCGGCTGGCGTGAAGGCGGCGTTCCTGAAGAAGATCATTCTTGGGGAAACGATCGTTCCAGAGATCACGCCCACATTTGCCCTGGAACTGCTGTCGCACATGAAGGGTGGACCCTCGATCCAGGTTCTACTCGACGTCGCACTTGGGCACGACGCCGCGATTGCCGTGCAGGCGGCTGAAGTCTTGAAGACGCAGGTCTTCCTTTATGACGCTGACATGTTCCGGCTGCGCGATGCTTACAAGGCGGGTAATGCCCTCGCCAAGGATGTTCTCGAGAGCTATGCCAAGGCCGAGTTCTTCACCAAGCTTCCGGATGTCGAGGACGAGATCAAGGTCGTCACCTTCATCGCAGCGGAAGGCGACATCTCGACCGACCTTCTGTCCCCGGGCAATCAGGCGCATTCGCGCTCCGACCGCCAATTGCACGGCCAGTGTATGATCACCCCCGAAGCGCAGCAGGAAATCGTGGCTCTGCAGAAGCAGCATCCGGACAAGCGCGTGATGATGATCGCCGAAAAGGGCACGATGGGTGTGGGCTCGTCGCGAATGTCTGGCGTGAACAATGTAGCGCTGTGGACCGGCAAGCAGGCGAGCCCCTATGTGCCCTTCGTCAACTTCGCCCCTGTTGTCGCGGGCACCAACGGCATTTCGCCAATCTTTGCGACCACGGTGGACGTGACCGGTGGCATCGGCATCAATCTCAAGAACTGGGTCAAAAAGACTGGCGAGGACGGTAAGCCGATCTTGAACAACGACGGCAACCCGGTCCTTGAGCAGAAGTTCTCGGTCGAGACCGGTACCGTGCTGAAGATCGACGCAAAGAACAAGAAGCTCTGCGACGAGAACGGCAAGGAGCTGGTCGATGTTGCGGCAGCCTTCACGCCCCAGAAGA
This sequence comes from Hyphomicrobiales bacterium, assembly GCA_900466605.1. GTDB lineage: Bacteria > Pseudomonadota > Alphaproteobacteria > Rhizobiales > Rhizobiaceae > Rhizobium. The sequence goes on along the minus strand of UBMU01000042.1, from coordinate 52,757 downwards.
TGGAATTCATGAAGGCGGGCAGCTCCTATGCCATCGTCTTCGGAAAGAAGCTCCAGACGTTCGCGGCACAAACGCTGGGCGTCGAGCCGACGCCGGTCTTCGCCCCGAACAAGGAGATTGCAATCGAAGGTCAGGGACTGACTGCTGTCGAAAAGATCTTCAATCGCAACGCCGTCGGCGTGACACCGGGCAAGGTATTGCATGCCGGTTCAGACGTTCGCGTGAAAGTGAACATCGTCGGCTCGCAGGACACGACCGGCCTAATGACCGCGCAGGAACTCGAGGCGATGGCGGCAACGGTCATTTCGCCGCTGGTCGACGGCGCCTACCAGTCGGGTTGCCACACGGCATCCGTCTGGGACAAGAAGGCACAGGCCAATATTCCGAAGCTCATGTCGTTCATGAACAACTTCGGCGTCATCACCGCCCGCGATCCGAAGGGCGTCTATCACTCGATGACCGACGTCATCCATAAGGTGCTGAACGACATCACCGTGGACGACTGGGCGATCATCATCGGTGGCGACAGCCATACCCGCATGTCGAAGGGCGTTGCCTTCGGTGCTGACTCGGGAACGGTCGCGCTGGCACTCGCCACCGGCGAAGCAACCATGCCGATCCCGCAGTCGGTCAAGGTCACCTTCAAGGGCACGATGCAGCCCTACATGGACTTCCGCGACGTGGTCCATGCGACGCAGGCGCAGATGCTCAAGCAGCACGGCGACAACGTCTTCCAGGGCCGCATCATCGAAGTCCACATCGGCACGCTTCTCGCCGACCAGGCCTTCACGTTCACCGACTGGACGGCCGAGATGAAGGCCAAGGCCTCCATCTGCATCTCCGAGGATGAGACGCTGATCGAGAGCCTGGAGATCGCCAAGTCGCGCATCCAGATCATGATCGACAAGGGCATGGACAATGCGGCGCAGACGCTGAAGGGCCTGATCAACAAGGCCGACGAGCGCATTGCCGAGATCCGTTCCGGCGCGAAGCCGGCGCTGACCCCCGACGCCAATGCGAAATATTTCGCGGAAGTCGTCGTCGATCTCGACGTTATCGACGAGCCGATGATCGCGGATCCTGATGTCAACAACGCCGACGTCTCGCGCCGCTACACGCACGACACGATCCGCCCGGTTTCCTACTACGGTGGCACCAAGAAGGTCGACCTCGGCTTCGTGGGCTCGTGCATGGTGCACAAGGGCGACATGAAGATCGTCGCCCAGATGCTGAAGAACATCGAGAAGGCCGAGGGCAAGGTCGAGTTCAAGGCGCCGCTGGTTGTCGCCGCTCCGACCTACAACATTATCGATGAACTGAAGGCCGAAGGGGATTGGGAAATCCTGCAGAAATACTCGGGCTTCGAATTCGATGACCTGAAGCCAAAGACCGCCAACCGGACAGAATACGAGAACATCCTCTATCTCGAGCGTCCGGGCTGCAACCTTTGCATGGGCAACCAGGAAAAGGCGGAGAAGGGTGATACCGTTCTGGCGACTTCGACCCGTTTGTTCCAGGGACGCGTCGTCGAGGATACCGCAGAGAAGAAGGGTGAATCGCTCCTGGCCTCGACCCCGCTGGTGGTTCTGTCTGCGATCCTCGGCCGTACGCCGAGCATCGAGGAGTATCGAACTGCAGTTGATGGGATAGATCTGACAAAGTTCGCTCCACCGAAAGCTGCTCGGATCGATTCCTTGTCCGTTCAATACTAGGGTTCTAAACGCTGTGCCTGCCGCACCTGCTCGTGCGGCAGGCTTCTTGTTTTGAGTTCCGGCCATTACCGAATGCCGCCGGGGTCGTAAGCGTAACGGACAGATGCAGATCGGCGTTCCTGTGGTCGGTGCAGGCGTGCGATGGCATATCAAGGAAACGGCTGCTGGCGACGATGGCCCTCGCCATGAAAACCTCTGCCTAAGATTGGCTCGGTTTGCTTACTCGGTCGATTGCGTCTTGCGCCGATGCAACCCGAGGCCGGATGCGTCGGCGCCAAGGTCGGCACGACAGCATTTGCTCGAATTTGCTACTGGCCTTTATGGTCTTGGACGGCTTCGGGAAGGCGATGATCTGCGAAGCCAGCCTGCATCGAACATGTCGTGCGCCGACGGGGTGCCCGGCAAATGACTCGACCGGGGGAAAGGCTGCCCGGCGCTATGACGCGACAAGTCGCCTTCCCCAGAGTTTAGGTATTCCGTCAGCGTCAATCCGATTAACGCATTCCTGGTCGCGCGCTATCGCAGTGGTAGGAGGAGTTTTGTGCCAAAGGCGATGAAGACCGTCGCCACACCGATATCGACTTTGCGTCTCGCCATCAGATAGGCTGCAGCTACGGTTGGGTGGGTGATAAGGCCGATCAGGCAGGCATAATAGATACTTGAGATGACCATCATCTCAGCGATTGCCGCTAAGCCGTAAAAGAAGGGGGTTCCTGATGGCATTGTCGCTGCGAAGAGCGAAGCGACGAAAAGTGCAGACTTCGGATTTGCGAGGTTTGTTGCGAGCCCCATGCGATAGGCTGTCTTTAATCGTACTTTGTCGCGTGCGACCGTGATCTCCGCAGAGATGGTACGCGGCTTGCGCAGATCAAGAAATACTTTTAGGCCAAGCCAGACTAGGTAAAGGCCGCCTGCGATCTTTAGCGCAACATAGGCGACAGGTACTGCCTGAAAAAGAACATTGATACCGAGCCAGCCAGCCAAGCCCCAGATAAACGTGCCCGTCACCGTGCCGCAAGCAGCGGTGATACCCACTTGGCGCGGCGAAGTTAGGCAATAGCGGATGACGAGCAGTGTGTTCGGACCGGGCGTGACACAGGCAATCGTCCAGATTGCTGCGACAGATAAGAAAAACATTGAAGTACCTATGACTTGTCCAATCCGACATATGCGCGTCGGATTCCGGTATGGTCAACACAATAAGACGCGGTGCTGAAGAGATGCGCTAGCGCGCGCCGCGATAATGCCGCCGCCTCAACAGTCGAGTGGGAAACCTTCACCTGCCGCTGCGAAAACAAGAACGAATAGTACAGGGATATCGATCAGCCGGCGGCGTGCAACGCGTATTTCGATCCTTTTGCTGGATTTAAACTGCTCCTGTTCTGCCTCCTACCTGTTTCCAGTCAGCTCTGGCCGAGAAACAACGGCGGGATTTGGATACGCTCAATCTTGCTCGACCCGTGGTCGATAATGTTAAAGACCGCGTTGAGCATTCCTGGCACGTCCTGGCGCACCATTTCGATGTCATCGCCGAGCATGGCGGCGAAGGGATCCCAGTCAAAGCAGCCCATGATCGGTGGCCGGCCGTCGTAGTGGTGGGATCGCTTGATCCAGCGCATGACCCCCTCGAAGGAGATCGTTGAGTTGACGAACATACCTCTGGTCAGGTTTCCTTCCGCTTGCGCAAGGGCCTGGAGCGCGATCTCAGCTTTCTCGGGCGCGTACCCGCATGTCAGAATATGGTTGTCGTTGACAGTCATTCCCATATCGGCGTGGGCGGCACGGAAACCGCGGACGCGCTCTGAGGTGTTGTGGTCGGTGCCTCGCCCGCCGACGAAGAGAAGTGGTTCGACGCGACCGACCTTGCGTTGGCAATTGCTGAGGATGCGCCGTGTCAACTCGCGGGCGCCGGCAAAATTGTCCGATATTACAGACGGTGCCCGCGAGCCGGGAAGGTCGAGATTGAGACTGCGCACTCCAGATGCCGCACAGATATCGGTGATGCGGTCGGGATCAGTGGCGCCGGTCGCGACCAGCCATTCGACCTGGTAGGAAAGCATGGCCCGTGCGGCCTCGATTTCCAGTTCCGGATCGCGGCGCGTACAGGTGATGATTGGGAACAATCCGCGCTCGCGCGCCATGGTTTCGAAGGCTTCGACGATCGAACCGAAATAGCGATTATCATATTTGGGCACGATCATGCCGATGATCTTGGACTTCTCCCGCCGCAGAAGGCTCGCCTGCATATTAAGCGCGTAACCCTGCTCCTCGGCCAGTCGGGTGATCTTCTCCGCCAGCTGGCTGCTGATTCGGCGCTTCTTCCAATTGCCGTTCAAAACCGCGCTGACCGCGCTTGCCGATGTGCCTGCAAGCTCAGCCAGATCATAGATCGTCGTCTTTTTTGTCTGCTTGGGTTGATTCACGAATACGTGCCTCCATGTCGAACGCAGCTTGACATCATTGGCCGAAGGTGGCAATTGTTGCTTCATCGATTGAGCAAGCTTGCGCAATCGATGAAGGTGGTTGACTTAGGAGAGTCGACCGGGAGGCGTCCGAGTAGGCCCTACGTCATTGCCGCGATCGATGGAAATCGATCTCGTGCCGTGAATTGCGCGTCCGGTTCGACAGGAACCGGGCAGGAGACTCGGAACGAAAACCGGCGGACGTCTCTCGAAGAGAGCTTTCGCTCAATAAGGAGGAGAGAATGAAATATCGTAATATGTTGCTGGCAACGTCTGCGGTCGTTGCCATGTTTGCCGGCGCTGCCCACGCTCAAGAAGCATCGACCGTTGCTTTCCTGATGCCTGATCAGGCGTCCACGCGCTATGAAAAGCACGACTTTCCGGGCTTCAAGGCCGAGATGGAAAAGCTCTGCGCCGGCTGCACCGTTATCTATCAGAACGCCAATGCCGATGCTGCCCTGCAGCAGCAGCAGTTCAATTCGGTGATCGCACAGGGTGCGAAGGTGATCGTGCTTGACCCAGTCGATTCCGCAGCAGCTGCGGGCCTCGTTGAGATCGCTCATTCGCAGGACGTTAAGGTCATCGCCTATGACCGTCCAATTCCTGATAAGGCAGCCGACTACTACGTATCCTTTGACAACGAAGGTATCGGCTACGCGATCGCGAAGTCGCTGGTCGATCACCTGAAGGCGGGCGGCGTCGCCGATGGTTCGGGCGTATTGCAGATCAACGGCTCTCCGACGGATGCTGCCGCCGGCCTGATCCGTGACGGTATCCACCGCGGTCTCAAGGATTCCGGCTACAAGACTTTGGCGGAATTCGATACGCCGGAATGGGCGCCGCCGAAGGCTCAGGAATGGGCTGCCGGTCAGATCACGCGCTTCGGCGACCAGATCAAGGGTATCGTTGCAGCAAATGACGGTACCGGTGGCGGGGCTATCGCAGCCCTGAAGGCTGCCGGCGTCAAGCCGGTTCCTCCGGTGACAGGTAATGACGCGACGATCGCAGCCCTGCAGCTGATCATCTCCGGTGACCAGTACAATACGATCTCCAAGCCTTCCGAGATCGTTGCGGCCGCGGCTGCCAAGATCGCCGTCCAGTTGGCCAAGGGGGAGACTCCGGCGCCGAAAACGACGCTCTACAACACGCCTTCTGAGCTTTTCATTCCAGCCGTTGTTACTGCCGAGAACATCAAGGCCGAGATCTTCGACAAGAAGATCCAGACGCCTGAGGAAGTTTGCACCGGCGAGTATGCCGACGGTTGCAAGAAGCTCGGCATTACCAAGTAGTACCTCCCAAGGTGTCCGGTCGGGCTTTGCCCGGCCGGGCACATCTCAATTTGCAAAAGGGCGTTCAGCCATGGTGCGAGAAGTTAGTGCGATGCCGGAAAAGGGCAGTCCCATTCTGCGGCTAAGCCGTGTATCCAAAAATTTCGGCGCCGTGTCGGCGTTGACCGATATCGACCTCGAGGTCCATGCCGGCGAGGTTGTTGCCCTGGTCGGCGACAACGGTGCCGGTAAATCCACTCTCATCAAGGTGCTTGCAGGCGTGCATCAGCCGTCCTCAGGCTCGATCGAATTCTGTGGTCAGCAGGTCTCTCTCGACAGTCCGAGCCGGGCGCTCGAACTCGGTATCGCCACCGTGTTCCAGGACCTGGCGCTTTGCGAAAACCTCGACGTTGTTGCCAATCTCTTCCTCGGTCACGAGATGTCGCCCTGGAGTCTCGACGAGGTCGCGATGGAAGTTCGGGCTTGGACACTGCTTAAGGAACTTGCCGCGCGCATTCCCTCGGTTCGCCAGCCCATCGCTTCTCTCTCCGGCGGTCAGAGGCAGACGGTAGCCATAGCGCGCTCGCTCCTGCTCAATCCGAAGATCATCATGCTCGATGAGCCGACGGCAGCCCTTGGTGTCGCCCAAACTGCGGAGGTCCTGAACCTGATCGAACGCGTTCGTGAGCGCGGGCTCGGGGTCATTATCATCAGTCACAACATGGAAGACGTGCGTGCGGTTGCTGACCGGATCGTTGTCCTGCGCCTTGGCCGTAACAACGGGGTCTTCACCCCGGATGCGTCCAACCAGGAGCTCATCGCGTCGATTACCGGTGCGACTGAGAATTCCGTATCGCGCCGCCTTGATCGCAAGGCAGGCCAGCACAATGATTTGAGCGGGGGTGCCGCATGACCCAGAAAATCTCCGAGACGTCGCAGAGCCAGGCCCTCGACCGCAGCGACGTACGCGTCAAACACAACGAAGGCATTGCCGACATCCTGCACGCGTTCATCGATCGTGTCCGATCCGGCGATCTCGGCATGCTGCCCGTTGTCGTCGGTCTCATTGTCATCTCGACAGTCTTCAGTATTCTGAACCCGATCTTCCTTGCGCCGAATAATCTCGTCAACCTGCTGTTCGATTGTGCAACTGTCGGCATCATTTCGCTCGGCATCGTCTGCGTGCTCCTTCTCGGCGAGATCGATCTCTCCGTTGGTTCGATGAGCGGTCTTGCGTCGGCTATTATCGGTGTACTTTGGGTCAATTCCGGCTGGCCGATTCTCGCGGCCATTTTTGCCGCTCTAGCAAGTGGTGCGGCGGTCGGTGCACTCTATGCGGTAATGTATAACCGTCTTGGCATGCCGAGCTTCGTTGCCACGCTTGCCGGCCTGCTAGCACTTCTTGGTTTGCAGCTCTACATTCTCGGCCCGACAGGCAGCATCAATCTGCCCTATGCCTCACCGCTGGTTCGTTTCGGCCAGATCATGGTCATGCCACATTGGGCTTCGCATCTGCTGGCTCTGCTGCCCGGTCTCGTCATGATCATCGCCGGCATCATCACGCGCCGGCGCCGTCAGGCAGTGAACCTGTCCTCGCAGCCGCTTGGGGCCCTTGTTGTGAAGGCGCTCGTGCTCACCGTCGCTCTTGAATTCGCAGCTTACTATCTTAACCTCGGTCGCGGCGTGCCGTGGATGTTCGGCCTGCTCGTCGCCTTGGTCGTCATCCTCAATTATGCACTGACCAAGACGAAATGGGGCCGGTCGCTGTTTGCCGTCGGTGGCAATCGTGAAGCAGCCCGCCGCTCCGGCATCAATGTTCGCCGCATCTATCTCAGCGCCTTCATGCTCTGCTCGACGCTTGCAACGCTCGGCGGCATTCTCTCGGCATCCCGCCTGGCCTCATCCAGTCAGCAGGCAGGCACTGGCGACGTCAACCTCAATGCCATCGCAGCGGCCGTCATCGGCGGTACCAGCCTGTTCGGAGGACGGGGCAGCGCTTACTCCGCGCTGTTGGGTATCATCGTCATCCAGGCGATTTCGAACGGCCTGACCCTTCTCAATCTCAGCTCGTCCTTGCGCTACATGATTACTGGTGCGGTTCTGGCGATCGCCGTTATCGTTGACTCGCTTGCTCGCCGTTCCCGTGTCAGCCACGGTCGCGCCTAAACCAACATTCCAGGAGAACTATACTATGGCTGAACTCATGAAGGGCAAAGTCGCCGCCATCACAGGTGCCGCTTCCGGCATCGGGCTCGAATGCGCGCGCACGCTGATTGCCGAAGGTGCAACCGTTGTCCTCGTCGATCGGGCCAAGGACAGGCTCGAAGCGCTTTGCCGCGAACTCGGGGATCGGGCCAAGCCGCTGGTCGTCGACCTGCTGGCACCCGAAGAGGTATCTGGCATGCTGCCGCGCATCCTGGAGTTGGCCGGCCGGCTGGATATCTTCCACGCCAACGCTGGCGCCTACATCGGGGGCGCTGTCGCTGAAGGCGACCCGAACGCCTGGGACCGCATGCTCAACCTCAACATCAATGCGGCTTTCCGTTCGGTCCATGCCGTCCTGCCGCACATGATCACACAGAAGTCAGGCGATATTCTTTTCACCAGCTCGATTGCCGGCGTCGTGCCCGTTGTTTGGGAGCCGATCTACACTGCGTCGAAATTTGCAGTGCAGGCCTTTGTCCATTCGACGCGCCGGCAGGTGGCGCAGTATGGCGTCCGCGTCGGTGCTGTTCTGCCGGGACCCGTGGTGACGGCGCTTCTCGACGATTGGCCGAAGGCAAAGATGGACGAGGCCCTCGCCAACGGCAGTCTGATGCAACCGAAGGAGGTGGCAGAAGCCGTCCTCTTCATGTTGTCGCGGCCGCGTAACGTCACCATCCGCGATCTCGTCATACTACCGAACAGCGTCGATCTGTAAGACTGACCAATCGGCCGCGGCCGGTTCCTCATTTAAAGACACAAGAAGAGCCAAAGACCATGAGCACCACACCGAACACGGCAGCGCCGAAAGGCGCGAGCCACGTCATCGGCGTCGATGTCGGCACCGGAAGTGCCCGCGCGGGCGTCTTCGACCTTGATGGTCGGATGCTTGCTGTCGCCAAGCGAGACATTGCGCTGTTTCGTGAACCGGGCGCCATGGTTGAGCAATCGAGCACCGAAATATGGGAGGCTGTGTGTTCGATCGTTCGTGAGGCTGTGTCGGTTGCCGGCGTCGATCCGGCTTCTGTGATCGGCCTCGGCTTCGATGCGACCTGCTCTCTCGTTGTTCTCGGCGAGGGCGGAAAGCCGCTCGCCGTTGGTCCCTCGGAAGATCCGAGCCGCGATATCATCGTCTGGATGGACCACCGCGCCCTTCATCAGGCCGAACGCATCAACGCGCTTGGCCATGATGTTTTGCGCTATGTTGGCGGTCGGATTTCACCGGAAATGGAGACCCCCAAGCTATTGTGGCTGAAGGAAAACCGGCCGGAGGTGTTCGATAAGGCTTGGCAATTCTTCGACCTAGCGGACTTCCTGACCTGGCGGTCGACTGGCGCGCTCGCTCGCTCGATCTGCACGGTGACCTGCAAGTGGACCTATCTGGCGCATGAACAGCGCTGGGATCCGTCTTACTTCCATAAGATTGGGCTCGGCGTTCTGGCGGACGAGGGTTTTATGCGCATCGGAACAGACATCGTCGAGCCAGGTACGACCTTGGGAAATGGACTGACGGAGACGGCAGCAGCAGCCATGGGCCTGAAGCCCGGGACGGCGGTCGCTGCCGGTATGATCGACGCACACGCAGGTGGCATAGGAACGGTCGGCATTGGTGGTCAGCCTCAGAGAAATCTCGCCTATGTCTTCGGTACGTCGTCCTGCACTATGACGTCGACGTCCGAGCCGGTCTTCGTGCCTGGTGTCTGGGGGCCGTACTATTCGGCCATGGTTCCTGGCATGTGGTTGAACGAAGGCGGGCAAAGCGCGGCCGGCGCAGCCATAGACCAGCTCCTGGCGTTCCATCCAGCTGCGGCGGAGGCCGCTCGAAACGCTGCGGAGCGACGTGTCCCGCTGCCGGTTCTGCTTGCGGATGCTGCCGCTGAAAAGGTCAACGATCTGTCGGATGCCGTGCGGCTCGCCGCAGGTCTCCATGTCGTTCCAGAGTTTCTCGGCAACCGCGCGCCGTTTGCCGACCCGCATGCGCGTGCGATCATTGCCGGCCTCGGCATGGAGCGGGACTTCGAAAGTCTCGTGGCGCTCTATGTGGCCGGCGTTTGTGGGATCGGTTACGGCCTCAAGCAGATAATCGACACTCAAGCTACGGCTGGCGCCCACGTCGAGCAAGTTGTGATCAGCGGTGGGGCCGGGCAGCACGATTTTGTTCGCCAGATCCTTGCTGATGCGTGTGGCAGGCCTGTCGTGGCACCGAAGTCCGACGAGCCAGTCCTACTCGGTTCAGCGATCCTTGGTGCGGTCGCAGCGGGGGCCTTTTCCGACGTGGGCTCGGCAATGAGCAGTCTCTCCGGCGCTGCCGGTACTCACTCGCCGGTGAGTGGCGCCTTGGGTGAGATTCACAACAAGAGATATGAGATTTTCACAGACCTTCAGAACGCTTGTCGCCGCATCCGGGATTTCTAGGGTAGCGCAAGCGCTGGAGCGCGCTCGGGTTCTCCTAGAAATGTCTCAAAGTGCAGTTGAACCGATATGTGGGGGCGCGCGTGTGTGGGGCAGCCTCTGCCATGCCAAATTTCGCACGCCGCCCGTCCGTCAATGGCGCGCTTCAATCACCTTAATCCGGGAGGTGCTTTCTGTCAGCTGAGGGGAAATTGGGCGTGGACCGTTTGGCGGACGATTACTTATCGACACAACCCATATTGCTGCTTGATCGGAACCCGCGCAAAGGGTACTTTACGTAAAGTAGAAAGCCTTCGTAGCATCTTATGGTTGAAAGTGGCAGTGTGCCTTCTCCGGCGGTCGCACTTTGCGGCGGCGCGGGCGAATTGGTTTTTCCTTTTTCATTTTATCGGCGTGCGGCGCGGGCTGGGAAATGCCGTATCGCAGGAGGGGCGACCAAGGGGGCAGATCCGACGGCAGATTGAAAATAGCGCAGGTATCCCGCTCGTTGAGCGGGAGGGGAACTTTTTAGCCGCTTGCGCGCAAAGCGATCCGCCCAAAAGAGTTAATGAGAGAGATTCTCATGAAAACGCCCGCTGTGCTTGATTGTCAGGTCAAAGTCTTCGTCCTCAGTGACGTACTTCTCTACCGGGAAGGTCTCTCACGTCAGCTCGAAAAGGACCGCCGGGTTGAACTGACCGGTGCTGGTCCTCCAACTCCCGACCTAATCTCGACGCGTGAGTTCGCTCACACGGATGTCATAATCATGGACCTCTCCATGCCTGACAGCCTTGGTATCGTCCGTCGCATTCGCGAGCATCGACCCGAAGTTCGCGTCGTTGCTTTCGCGGTCTCCGATCTCAACGAAGAGATCGTGGCCTGCGCCAAGGCAGGTATTTGCGGCTACATCCCGAGGGACGGCACGATCGAAGACATCATCATGACCGCTCTGCATGCGTCGCGTGGAGAACTCTATTGCTCCCCGAAATTCGCGGCGTTCCTTTTGGAACAAGTGGCGCGTGCCGCCCCAACGCCATCGCAGCACCCACTGGCGGGACGGCTGACGGTTCGTGAATGCGAGATTGTTAGCCTCATGCAGCGTGGCCTCTCGAACAAGGAGATCGGACGAGGACTGGGCATCAGCGGAGCAACAGTGAAGAACCACGTTCACAATATACTGGAAAAACTCTCCGTGCGCCGTCGCTCGCAAGTCCCTGCACTGATGAGCGGACAACCCCAGGCAGGGGATGGCGACCACGTGCCGATCTAGGCGAGCCAGATCCATTGCAGAATTGCCGCGTACGCCCCGTTCTCAAACGGGGCGTTTTTTGTTGTCGCTTTTCAACGGTCGTACACCAATTCCCATAGCCCATTTGGTCTAGATCGCGGCTCAATATGTCCTGCCGAATGCATAGCCGTCTCAGCGTGGCTCCGGTGGACCAATCGAACCGGCCCATCGAACGCACCTTGCGATCCATTCACAGTGCGTTCTATCGCCGCCTATTCTTGTCAGATGTTCAAGCGGGCCTACGGCTCAAATTGGAAGTGGCAACTGGCGTGAAACCCGTTCGCATCCTCATGTACGACGTACCGGACATCATGAGCGGTATCGTCAAGGGCATCCTGCCCCTCGATCCTTCATGCGAGATCGTCGAGCGCAAGGCCGACCAGGTGTCGCTCGAGGCCGGCGTGACGGAAGAGATCCCCGACATGGTGATCGTGATCAACGAGGAGCATGACAATGCGCCCTCGCGCTTCGAGCGGTTGCTCATCAGTCAGCCGACAATGCGAGTGTTGGCAATTACGCCGCATCACGGCATGGCGTTCGTTCACTGGCTGCAGCCCTATGTGAAAGACATCAGTCCCCTGTCTTCGGCCACCATGCGCACCGCACTGTTGCAGGCGCAGGGCCGACTTGGCATGGAGGCGTGACGATGGCGGACGCGTCGGGGATCGGTTTCGTCAGCCAGAGCCTGCAGAACCTGTTGCGCTCCGTGATTACCGATGTCGGTCCATTCGCCGGCACGCAGATCGACCTCAGGTCGCCAAAGGAAATCCGTCTTGCCGGTGTGCAGCAGAGCGTCGTCTCACTCTGGCTCTATCAGGTCAGCCGCGTAGAGGACCTGGTCAACGCACCACCAGTGCGTATCGCGCCTGGCATCGTGCAGCGGCCGCTACCACTCAACCTTACCTATCTTGTTACGCCTCTCGCGCGCGATACCCTTACAGAGCAGCGTCTGTTGGGGCTGGCGATGCAGGCCATGCACGACCACGCGCTTCTCACTGCTGATTTCTTAGTGCCGCAGTTGATCGACAGTGGCTTGCATTCCCTGTCCCTGCACCTGGAACCCCACACGCTCGAGGAGTTGACGCGCATCTGGCACGCACTGCAGGAGCCATACGAACTTTCCGCGACCTACGTTGTCCAATATGTGCCGGTCGCCTCGCGCCGCGAGGTGCTTGAAGGCGCGCCCGTCCTCGTCAAGACCGATCGCTACACCGCGATTGAAACAGTTCGGTGAGGGCGGGCCATGGACGCACAGGTTCTTAGCAACGGCCATGTCTACGATGTAATCAACGAGCGCTCTACGATCTGGCAGCTGATGGTATTTGGCGGGGTAATTGATGACTGCGCAGACGAGCCGCTGCCGGTTGCCGCGCCGTTTAGGGTCACCGTCAACGAACCTCTCTTGCGCGCGTCCAGTCACGTGGGGCACTTCGCCTTGGCCGGCGATCCCGATGTCGCTCTCAGTGACCACACTATCCCCTACACTCTGGATGTCGGCATAGTGTCCTCCGGCTTTCATGATCTGGACTTAACCGTCAACGTTCCTGTTTCGCCGGTTTTTCCGGTGGAGATGATCGACACCGCTCTGCGTCGCCTTCCGGTTGGGTTGTCTGGTCGTGTCATCGAGCTTGCCACGGGCATTCCGGTTTCAGGAACCCGCATTGAACTGGTCGGCCCAACCCTTACTAACCCGCAAACTGCGATCCTGCTGTCCTCTCCCTTGGCCCGGTCGCTTGGCGCGACCGCCTCCGTGCGCGGCCGATCGCTCACTCCCGTAGCCTCCGCAGCCCCGATCAAGGCCGTCAAGCAGGAAACTCCCGTCGGGGCTAATGAGATGTTACTGGACAATCGGGAGGACCTGGCTGCGAACCAGCTTTTGCGGTTCGGGCCGGAACACCGGGCACATTTCGCTCAGATCCAGTCGGTATCTCCGAGCCCGGCAAACCTTTCACTGCCAGGCATGGTGACGCTGACCGCGCCGCTCGCGCGCGGTGTGCGCGTGGACGATCCGGCAGCTCCCTTCACGCTTGGCGCCCCCGCAGGAGTTAGCGCAAGCCCTGTCGGCCAGGCATATGCTGGCGAAGCCGTGCTGGTGCTCGATGCGCTGCCGGTCGGTGACGTCCTTGACATCACCGACGCCGCCCAGCCGCCCGCCTTCCACGGCCGGGGCGTGGTCTCTGACGCCAGCGGTCGTTACCTGATCCAGGGCCTTAGTCGCCTGCGCAGACCCGTCCTTCGCGCTACCGCCGCCGGTTTCAATGCACTTACGCGAACCGTGCCGATCCGGTGGAGCGAGCCTTTATCCACACTCGACTGGAGGATGGCACCATGACACGCGCCACCTCCTTTAAAGGAGCCAGCCCATGCCCGAGTATCTAGCGCCCGGCGTTTTCCTCGAGGAAGTTGACCTGAAGCCGCCATCCATTGAAGGCGTCTCGACAAGCACGACAGGCATGGTCGGCTACGCGACCCGCGGTCCTACAACCGGTAGGCCGGTGTTGGTGACGAACATGCTGCAGTTTCGACAGAGCTTCGGTCGTCCTCTGCTCACCTCAGATCCAGCGGTCCTCGGCAAGGAGGAGTTGTTCCTGGCGGCGGAAGGTTTTTTCGCCAATAGCGGACGGCGGCTCTATGTCTCGCGTGTCGTCGGTGCCGGTGCCGTCAAGGCGGCCTCGCAGACAGCAGGCGGCATGATCACGCGGCTGGCGGCTGGATCGGATGCGCTGGTCGGTCAAAACATCATCAAGCCAGCAACGCTGCGCGGCCTTGCACAGGGCAAGGAAATCCGCCTGCAGATGGTGGAAGACGGCGTCACCTATGATTCGAACGTGCTGCAAGTTGCGGCCGGCGGCATCAACCGGGCAACCGGTGAGGTGACACTGGACAATAACATCACGATCACGCCGGCCGGTAAGGCTTCGTTTATGGCGAGGTCGACCGCGGTGATCACCCGCATTAACAGTCTTAACAATTCGCAGGCGACCGAAGGCGCGCCGCTCCCGGCCAGCATTCTATTCAGTGCCGCTGATGCCGGCGCGTGGGGAAGCGAAATCGTCGTACAGGGAGCGCACACGAACGGGGCGCGCGGCGAATACGATGCCAATCTCGGCGCCAATCGCATCCGGCTTAAATCTGCCTCAGGTTTCTATCCGAAGGCCTGGGTCGAGATTGACCGCGGCAACGGGGCAACAGCAAAGCTCTTCCGCCAGGTCGTTTCAGTCAGTGGCAACATAGTGGAACTAGACGGAGCAGTCCTGGCCGCGAATGCGCTCAATCCTGTCGGTGGCGCAACCAGCACGATCTTCACTGTCTGCGAGTTTTCGCTCACGGTCGCCTATGATGCCCTGCAGGAAAGTTATCGTGGCCTGACGCTGGAAAACGTCGTGGGTAAATTCGTGACCGATGTGGTGAATTCGCGTTCGCGGCTGATCCATATCGACACGCTCCCGGCCACCACCAACCCCTTCTTCTTCCCTTCCGGTGCCAATGGTCTTTCGCTGACAGTGACGACGCCCGGCGTTGATGCGCCGCCGGCCGCTATCGACGTCATCGGGCAGGATCTTGGACCCGGCAAGCGCAGCGGCCTCAAGTCCCTGGAGGAGGTGGAAGATATCTCCATCATCGCCGTGCCTGGCTGGGGCGACCAAGCGGTCCAGGAGGCGCTCATCGAACAATGTGAGCGACTGAAATACCGCGTCGCACTTCTCGATCCGTTGGTCGGCGGCGGAAACCCGCCCAACCTGAACGACATTCAGGCACAGCGGCGGCAATTCGACAGCAAATATGCTGCCATCTACTACCCGCGCCTTATCGTGCGTGATGCCGCAGGAAACCGCCGCGCCATCGGCCCGAGCGGTCACATGGCCGGGCTCTGCGCCCGCGTCGACAATGAGCGCGGTGTCTGGAAGGCGCCTGGCAACGAGACAGTCCGCAACATCCTGGATCTCGAGGCCATCGTGACCAAGGGTGAGCACGAGGTCCTCAATCCGCAGCCCAATAATATCAACGTCTTCCGTGACTTCCGCAACGAGGGTCGGGGTCTGCGTATCTACGGTGCGCGCTGCATCACCTCGGCAAGCGACTGGAAATATCTATCTGTTCGCCGGCTCTTCATTTTCATCGAGCGCTCGCTGGAGATCGGCACGCAATGGGCAGTGCTCGAGCCGAACGACCAGCGGCTTTGGTCGAAACTAAAGGACAGCGTCGATTCCTTCCTCGGGGGCCTTTGGCGTGAAGGAGCCCTGTTCGGAGAGAAGAAGGAGGATGCCTACTACATAAATTGCGGCTTCGACACGATGAGCTTGGACGACATCGATAACGGCAGGCTGATTATGGAGATAGGTCTATGCCCCGTCAAACCTGCCGAATTTGTCATCATCCGCATTGGCCAGTGGGCCGGCGGTTCCTTCACCGAAGAGGTGTGATAGCCCAGGAGGCCACTCATGGCTGAGCGAGAAAGACCCGATCCATTTCGCGGCTACAATTTCCGCGTCGAGATCGATGGCGTGACCGGCGCGGCGTTCCGCGAATGCAGCGGCCTGACATTTGAGACCGACCCGGTCGAATACCGGGAGGGTGACGAGAAGAACCTGCATGTTCGCAAGACGTTCGGGCTGCGCAAGTTCACCAACATTCAGCTGAAGCGTGGGATCACCACCGATGGCCAGCTCTACGACTGGTACAAGGAGGTGCTGAATGGCGGTGCAAGGTTGCGCGACGGCGCAGTCGTCCTGACCGATGAACTGCAGACCGACAAGCTGCGCTGGAGCTTCAAGAATGGCTTTATCACCAAATGGGAGGGGCCGGGCTTTAACGCTACCTCAAACGATATCGCTGTCGAGATGATCGAAATCGCCGTCGACCGCGTCGAAATGACGGCTACGGGGTAGGTGGCCATGGCACTCCATTACGCACCTGGCGTCTATGTCGAGCATCCGCGTGTGCAAGGTGGGCTTGCCCCGGTGCGTATGGACGTTGCAGGCTTTGTCGGTATTGCCGAGAAGGGACCGGTCGACAAGGCTGTTGCACTGGACGGCTGGCCAGCCTTTCTCGATATCTTCGGCAATTTCCTGCCGAACGCTTACCTCGCCTATTCGGTGCGCGCCTACTTCGAGAACGGCGGACTACGGTGCCATGTCGTGCGCGTGGCTGCCAAGGAAGTGCGTACTGCCCTTGATCTTGATCCGATGGTCATTCAGCCAACGGACAATTCGTCTTCCTTTGTCGTGTCGGCAGCAGGAATTTTCCCCGGAGCGCTCGTTGTCGCCGACCAAACGATCACTACCGCCGCTGCGGGCCCGCAACCTGCAAACAGGAACTCGACCACTGTTGCTGACACCGCCGGATTCGCCGCGCATCGTTTGGTGACCATCCGCCAGCCCGGGAAGAGACCATGTTTTGCGCAACCCGTGTTCATCAACTCTGGCGCAAGCGAAATCCGTTGGCGTGAGCCATTGGATGTCCTTGTCGACATCACGCAGCCGTTCACACTTTTTACCTCACATCGCTGCTCCCGCCTCGTGCAGTCCGTTTCAGCAAATCAGATTGCCTGGAACGCGGCGCTCGATCCGGCCTTCGACCAGACCAAGGCGATTGATTTTGCGGCCGGGGCCGGCGCTTCAAGCGGCACGATTTATGACGAGGATGCTTTACCGCTCATCTCAATCGAAGCAATTAACCCTGGCCAATGGGGCGACAGCCTTGTCGTTTCCGTACGTCACTCGCGTGGTCTGGAATCCCGTTCCCGCCCGTGCCTGGAGCCAGACAAACCCCATTGGCTCTCGGTCGATGCCAGCGCGGGATTTACCAAGGGTTCGATCGTTGAGATCATTCAGGTCGGCGCTCCCCTTGTCCGCCGCCGCATTACTGACATCGACGTGAAGGCGCGCCGGCTGTTCTGGGATGCCGACCTGGCCTTGCCATTCGATCTTGTTGCGGCTGCCAATGGCACCAAGCCGATCCTGGTACGTCGCCACGTCATATCTTTGGCAGTGCGACTGAAAGGAAAGCTCGTCGAGGCATTTGGCGAACTCGACCTTCCAACGCTTGCTCATCCCGATGCTTCGCCGGTCAACGAGCAATCGAAGCTTATCCGTATTTCCCGTCTGGGCGGGTCGGACTATGCGCAACCGGATCCAACTTTGCCCCTGCAGTCGAAGGGCCTATGTGTCCTTTCTGGTGGGCGCGACGGGATCGCCATGCTCACGCCCGACGCCATCGTGGGTAACCCTTCGATGGAAACGCGGCGGGGTGTTCGCGTGTTCGAGACCGTGGACGAGCCGGCCACCCTTGCGGTGCCTGATATCATGATCGATGCGATGCCGCCTCTCATGACAGCGCCTCCGCCCAAGGAGGAGCCCGACCCATGCTGCCTCTGCCCGACTTTGCCGTCGCTTCCCGTTTCCCCGCCGCCGATGAACGAGGCGGCTCCGGTTTTTTCGTTGGACGACATTGTGGCGATGCAATCGACGCTCGTTACGCATTGCGAGACGCGTGGCGATCGCATCGCACTGATTGATGTGCCACGCTGGCGTGATCGGCCGGATCCCTATGATGCCGATGCCACACTGGCTTGGCGGCAGCGTTTCGACAGCTCCTACGCCGCGCTCTATTTCCCCTGGATCGAATTGACCGATCCGCTGACGCTACCGAACGGCAAGCCCCGCGAAGTACCGCCGTCGGGGCACGCAGCCGGATGTATTGCGAGAACAGATTCGGCCCGGGGAACGCAGGCGGCCCCTGCCAATCTGCCATTGCAATGGCTCTCCAGTGTGGCGCGTTCGATCGACGCAGCCGCGCAGGAAGGGTTCAACCCCGCGGGCATCAACTGCATCCGCGCTTTCCTGGGGCGTGGCATCCGCATTTACGGTGCTCGGACCCTGTCCAGTGATCCGCAGTGGCGGTTTCTGAACGTCCGTCGGTTAATCATCCGGCTGAAGCGGGCGTTGAACCGGGGCATGCAATGGGCGGTGTTCGAGCCTCAGAACAACATCTTCTATGACGCCGTCTTCGCTCAGGTCGAAGGTTTTCTCGAAACCGAATGGGATGAACGTCGGCTGGCGGGCCGCATCGCTGACGAGGCATTTTATGTACGCCAGATCGTTGATCCGGCGGCTTACGACCGCGGCGAGTTCATCCTTGAAATTGGCGTCGCACCGGTCATTCCGGCCGAGTTTGTCGTCCTCAGGCTATCGCGCACTGAAGACCGGCTGGAGATCGTCGAGGATACCGAAAAGGAAGGGGAGGCTGCCTGATGGCCCGTTCACGTCCTGATCCCGTTCTCGGTTTCAACTTCTCTGTTTCGCTGGTCGAAACGGCAACTGCCGGCGCCACGATCCAGGCGACCTTGGGCATCGCCCCGCGTCAGGCAGGCTTCAGCGAGTGCAGTGGCCTTGAGGTGACGCTTCAGCCAGAAACCTATGCCGAGGGTGGCAACAATAGCGCCATGCTGAAATTCACAGGCCGTGCTACCTGGTCGAACATCCGACTGAAGCGCGGCATCGTAACGACAGCGGATCTCTGGCAGTGGCACTACGACTTCCTTGAAGGCCACGGCAAGCGGCGCGACGGCGTCATCACGCTCCAGGACGAGCGTGGCAAGGCGGTCAGAAGCTGGCGGTTCAAGCGTGGCCTGCCGGTGCGCTGGGTTGGTCCGTCGCTCAACGCAATTCAGTCACAGGTCGCGGTCGAAGAGATCGAGATTGCACATGAAGGCATCCGCGCCACCGGTGCGGGTGGAGGAAATCTGGTTTCGGCCGTCTCGAACCTGTTTTCGTGACATCCCTTTTATCGTCAGGAGAAGCGCGATGGACGTGCATGTCGAAGAGGTCAACACCAAGGTCACATTGTTCGATATCGACCGGATGCAGGCCGACATCGTGCGTACGGTGATGGTGCGCATAGACGACGAGCAGCGTTTGCGGCAACGGCGCGAGGAAGAGACACGCCTGCGTCGCACAGCCTACGACCGTCCGGATGGAGTTGCGTGAGATGAGCTGGCTAGCCAAGGCACAAATCCAACGGATGCACGCCGATGGTATCGGCATCGGTGATGCGCTGGAAGTGCTCTACAATCCCACCGAGTACACGCTCGCCAAATCCAATCAGATCGCCGAGATTGCCATACCCGGACTCGACCAGCCGTTGCTGCAATTCGTACGCGGGCAGACCGAGACAATGACCGTTGACCTGTTTTTCGATTCGACGGACAACGGGACCGGCGCTGATGCAAAGTCGGTTACGGAAAAGACCGACCCCTTCTACAATCTCATCAAGATCGATGCGGAAACACACGCACCGCCGATCGTGCTGTTCACCTGGGGAGGTGATGCATTCCCGGGTCACGGGACGGATCCCGCACAAGCCAGCCAGGCGCGCAGTGGTTTTAAAGGGGTCATCGAGAGCGTCCGCCAGCGCTACACCATGTTCTCGTCGCTCGGCCTGCCATTGCGCGCCGTACTGTCGCTGGTGCTCAAGGAGTACAAGACGCTACCCGAGCAGCTTTCCCAACTTAGCCTTCTGTCGCCCGATCGTACAAAGGCGCATGCGGTGCAATCAGGTCAGACAATCACACGCATCGCCGAACTCACGACCGGTAGCGGCGCAGACTGGCGCCGTATTGCCGAACACAATGGTATCGAGAACCCATTCGATCTCGTTCCCGGATCAATCCTCGAAGTTCCGGCCCTTTAGGAGCGATCATGAACGCCGCCGCCAAAATCATTCGGCTGCAACAGGAGGCGCAGCCCTTCTATGTGCCGGCCTTCGAACTGCACGTAAAAGGAAGTAAGGTCCCCGTACGCGATGTGATCGAAATTCGATACGAGGACGGCATCGAACGGATCGATGGCTTCACACTGACCGTCAACAACTGGAATACCGTCACCCAAAAACCGCTCTACTATGGCCACGAGGCGGATCCCGGCATTTTTGCCCCGGGCAACGAAATCAGGCTGTTCATGGGCTATCAGGGTGACCTGCGCCTGATGATGACGGGCATGATCACCTCCATCGATGTCCAGTTTCCCGAAGCTGGCTCGTCGCGCCTCGTCGTCAGCGGACTGAACGTGCTCGAGCGCCTTCGAACCAAGCAATACACCTGGTCGTGGCCGGACGACGGAAACGAAGGGGGCGTCCGCGACAGCGAAGTTGCACGATGGCTCCAGTTGCCGGCCGACGAGAAGGCCGGACGACCAGGGTTTGGCATCGAGGTTCAGATCGATAAGAACGCAGCAGCCAAGGAACCCTTGCTGCCACACATCTACATGAACAACCAGTTCCCGATCATCTTCCTCATGGAGCGGGCACGTCGCTGCGGCTACGAGGTGCTGGTTGGCGAGGAGGAATTGCCGGGCAGCACGCCCAAAAGTCCGAAGATCAACCGGTTTCTCTATTTTGGCCCGACCGTTTCCCTGCGAAATATCACCTATGAACTGGAATGGGGAAAGTCGCTGGTCTCCTTCCATCCAACCTTCGCCAGTGCGCAACAGATATTTGCTGCACGGGTCTGCGGCTGGGACCGCACTGCAAAAAAGCGCATCGAGGAGCGCCGGACGCTCGACGATCTGCTGGCAGAGGCCGGTAAATCAGGAAAGCCTGTTCTTCCCAATGCCGACCATGTTCCGGTGGCCCGCGCCGCCAACCGTGAAGAGGTCATCACCGACCCGCCTGCGCGCACGGTCGAGGAGGCCAGGAAACGTGCTGACGAGGTGTTGACCAAGATGATTGGTCGCATGGTCGAGGCAACCGGAACTACAATTGGCTTACCTGACCTGCGGGCCGGGAAATCCGTTTCGATCAAGCGAACCGGTGCCCAGTTTGATGGTCTCTACACCGTTCTGTCCTCCACCCACAGTTTCGATTCTTCCGGATACCGAACGAGCTTTTCCGCCAGGCGGGTAGAGCCGCCGACCGAGAAGAGAAAGGCAACACCATGAGCCGCAACAACGGAATGATGGTCGGCGTCGTCAAGAATGTGGAGGACCCAAGCGGGCAGGGCCGCATCAAGGTCGACATCGCGACGCTAACCGGGCGCAGCCGCACCACCTGGGCACCTGTCGCTTCGCTCATGGCTGGCGGCGGTCGCGGCGCCTGGTTCATGCCAGAATTGGAGGACGAGGTCATTGTCGCCTATCTCGGTGGTGATCCCGAGCAGCCGATCATTGTCGGTGCGACCTGGAACGGCAAGGACGCTCCGCCCTCGACGCATCCGCGCGAGCGCATGATCCGCTCGTTCAATGGCCACACCATCCGCCTGATTGACGAGGAACGAGGTCCAAACGGCTACGGTGCCATCGTCATCGAAGACGCCAACGGTAACACGATCACGCTTTCGAACGGCAAGATCCACCTTAAGGGCGTTGCACTGGTCGAGATCGAGGCACCGATGATTTCGCTGGCGGGGCCGGGCTGGCGTCGCAACGTCTCTCCCACCAATACACCGATCTGAGGGGAAAGAGCGATGCAACGCGAGATTCCGCTTTCGGTTAACCTCCAACAGCTATTCGAGCTGCCCGACTGTGAGGCGTTGGCTCTGCCCAAGCCGCAGCCACTGAAGGTACGCTTGCCGAACGGCGGAACCTTCACCGCCATTGCAGACCTGTCAAAGGGCATACCCAACGACTGCTCACTCAGCGCCAATCTGCTGTTGCAGATTGCGCCTTTTCTGGCCTCGATCGAGTGCCTGTTGAAGGTTCTTGGCGTCATCAAGCCGCTGGCAACGCTCATCCAGGCACTGGTGCCTCCGAACCCGATCAAGGCTGCAGAGGCGTTGCCGGACTTTCTCAAGGCCGTGGACGGCCTGAAAGACTGCCTGCTGATGATCGTCCCCGGCGGTCGGATATTCGCCTTCCTCAAGGACCTGTTGCTGCTCATCATCAAGCTGATCAAGTGCCTCGTCGGCCAATTGAAGACGATCCTCGCCATCATGCAAGGCATTGAGCTCAAGATCGCTGATGCAGAGGCGCTCGGAAATACAGAACTGGTGAGGGCGCTGGGCTGTGCCAAAAAGAACGCTCAGCGTTCGGCCGAGCATTCGCAACAGGCGATGGAGCCTGTCATCAATGTCATTGGTCTCGTAGGCCCCTTCCTGGAAATCGCCGGCATCGAATTGAAGATCCCCGCAATCGGAAGTGCGAGCGACAGTGCGGCGCTTTCTGAGACAATCCAGAGCCTCGAGGATGTGGTTACCAACATCGAGACCATATTGGAGACGTTGCCATGAGTGGTCTGCTTAACCAGTCACGCGCATTTCTTGGCAGTGGCTTCGGCTTCCCGCTGATGGTCAATGCGCGCGGCGGATTCAGCTGGACAAGCGGCGAGGCCAATGTCCAGCGCTCGATCTGGATCATCCTGTCGACCGCGCGTGGGGAAATGCAAATGAACCCGCGGTTTGGTTGCGGCATTCATGAATACGTCTTTACCGACAACACCCCGGCCAATCGCGCATCAATAGCCCATCAAGTACGCATGGGGCTGCTGGAATGGGAAAAGCGCATTGACCTGACTGATGTGCGTGTCGTGGAAGGGGAAAGCCCGTCGTCGCTTCTCATCGAGATCGATTACCGACTGAAGGCGAACCATGCCCTCGGCAGCCTCGTCTATCCCTTCTACATCGGCGAATTGCGGGGTGAATGACCATGCCGCTTGCCGCACCCGAACTGGACGATCGCCGCTTCGCCGATCTCGTAGCCGAGGTCCGGACGCTGATCCCGCGCTACGCACCGGAATGGACGGACCACAACGACAGTGATCCAGGCATGGCGATTGCCAAGCTGTTTGCCTGGTCTACCGAGCTTACGCTCTGGCGGCTGAACCAAGTGCCGGAACGCGCTTATATAAAGTTTCTGCAAATGGTCGGTGTCGAGCGCCGTCCGGCCTCGGCCAGTCGTACCGAGATAAGCTTCGCGCCGGCTCGAACGGACGTTGCTGAAATCTTCGTGCCGCAGGGCACCCAAGTTGCTGCGCCCGCAGATGCTGAAGGCCCGATCATCTTCGAGACGATCCGCCCGCTTACCGTCCTCGGTGCGACGCTTGCCGCCGTACAGTCCTTCGACGGCTTTGGCTATTCCGTTGACACGACCAAGGCGGCGACGGGTGGCCAGTGGTTTTACCCGTTCGGTGCCAACACACGCGACGGCGCTGCATTGATGCTAGGTTTCGCATCGCAGGTCGCTTTGACTGCAGGCACGATCGAGCTAGCGATCCGAGTGGCCAAGGACAACAAGGCGCCGGCGCCTCTTGCCTGCGAGGGACCGACCGAAGGACTGCCCGCCATACCCGCACCGGCGAACCTCACTTGGGAATACTGGGACCTGGTTCGCTGGCAACCAGTTGTGTTGCTGCGTGACGAGACGCAATGCCTTTTGAAGGACGGCCATATCACGCTGCGCGGACCGGGGGCGGCCTGCCGCCTTGCCAAGCTCGGCGATGTGACCGCGCCGCTTTATTGGCTGCGCTGCCGTCTGGAGGCCCCGAATTACGAACGGGCGCCACGGCTCGACGCCGTCCTTATCAACACTGTGCCCGCAATGCAGGCTGCTACGCACCGCGACGAAATTGCTGGTGCCAGCAGTGGCCGCCCCGACCAGAGTTTCGGGCTGGCCAGCCGGCCGGTCCTGCCTGCCGTTGAAGAAGAATGGGTCGACGGCGCCTACGGCAGGCGCGTGCAGATAAAGAGTGTCACGCTTGAGGTCGACGAGGGCCAGGGTTTTGCGACATGGCAGGAGGTGGATGACTTCTATGCCTCCGGTCCTTCGGACCCGCACTACCTGCTCAACCGCAATTCGGGTGCGATCCAGTTCGGCGACGGTGTTCATGGGCGCATCCCGCTTGCCTATGAGCCGCCGGGTCTCGGCGGCAACATTGTTGCGCGGCATTATCTTACCGGCGGCGGCCGTCGCGGCATGCTTGCTGCAGCCACAGTGAGTGAGATCCAGACGTTCTTGCCCGGCATCGAAAGTGCCACAAATCCGTTTCCGGCTGAGGGCGGCAGCGAGGAGGAAAGCGTCGCCGCGACCAAGTTGCGGGCCGCCGCCGAGATCAAGAGCAACTGCCGCGCCGTTACCTGCGAGGACTTCGAGGTTCGTGCTCTGGAAGCTGGCGTCATGCGCGCCAAAGCTTTACCGCTTACCCACCCGCGCTATCCCGGGGCAAAAATCCCTGGCGCAGTCACAGTCATTGTCGTGCCTGATGGCGACCATGCAAACCCGGTGCCGAATTCCACGACGCTCGCCACCGTCTGCGCGCATCTCGACAACTACCGTCTGATGACCACCGAGGTGCATGTCCGCGCCCCCGCCTACAGGCTAATCCGCATCGGTGCAGATGTGCTGGCGGCTAGAAACGCCGACTTCGCGGACGTGCGACGCAATCTCGAAGCCCGGCTCAATGGATTCCTGCATCCGTTAAGCGGGGGGGCGGATGGGCTCGGCTGGCCATTCGGCGGGACGGTTTTCTTTTCTGACATCTACCGGCTGATCCTCGAGACGGTCGGTGTGCTGCGTATCGCCGACGGGCAACTTACGATGAGCATCGATGGCGATGCCGCCCCCTTCTGCCGGGACATTCCGCTGTGCCCCGGTGAGCTCGTCTATGCCGAGGGTCACGACCTCAACATTCTTGCGGCACAGGATGGAGGTCGCTGATGGGCAAGCCCGTTCCAGCTTTCCGAATGGACGCCAAGGCAGGTTGGCGTGCCTCCGTTATGGCGCAAATTTCGGGCGCAAGTGGCGCTCTTGAACTCGCCAAGATCCCGGCCAGCGTCGTGCCACTCGGTTCTGCGTCGGGCAGCTTCGCCGGGCTGTCGGCGCCGGTTACAATTGCGCTCGGCAGGGCAGGCGAAATATACCTGCTCGACCGGCGGTCCGGCACCATCCTCATCTACGACGCATGCGCAGAGACGTTTGTGCCGGTTGCCTGCCTGCCGGGAACTGGCGGCAGAGCTCTTCCAGAGCGGGATCCGGCAGGTCTTCTTGTCGACTGCCGTGGCGATCTTCTTGTCCTTGACGCCGGTAACCGTACGGTGGAGATCTGGTCGTCTGCCGACTGGCGTCTGCGCGGCGCCATCGGCCCATTCGGCTGGCTGGATGAACGACTTGTTCGCATCAACCCGAAGCCGGAACTCGACCCGCTGACCGGCGTTCCTACCGGCAAGTTGATATTTCCCACGCAGACCTGGACCCCAGCCGGCATGGCCTTGTTGCCGGATGGGCAGATCGCGATTAGCGACCAAAACAACAATCTCATCCACCTGTTCGGTGCGCGATTTCGCTATCTCACATCCTTTAACGGGGCAACGGACGGTCAGGCTGGCCTGATCGCGCCAACAGTAATGACAGTTGACCGGCAAGGCTTTCTCTATGTGGTCGAGGACGGCCGGGCAGCCGTCGCCGTCATCGACAGTGCGAGGAATATCGAGCAGCGTGTGGAGGCAGTCGATGCCGTCGCCTCCCGCTTTGAGCGGCCGGCGCTCGCCGTTGATGAGGATGGCACGATCTGGATATCCGATCGCGTGTCCGGCGACGTGTGCCGTGTTCGCCGCTCCTGCGCTGGCCAGTGCCTGCCGCCCGAACAAGTGCGGCTCACTCCCCCCGAATGCCCACTTCTGGCGTTTGATACTGCCGGACGTGCCATCTTCGGCGATGCGCGCAGTCCATGCTTGATGCGCAGCGACGCCACACGCCACGAAATCTCAGGCATCTACACGAGCCTTACGCTCGATTCCGGCCTGTCGGGCTGCGTGTGGGACAGGGTCGAGATCAGTGCGTCGACGCCCTTCGGTACACGGCTGTCGATTGCAACGGCCACGAGCCATTTCGACCTCATGCCCACCGAAGTCGATGCTCTAAGCGACGATCAGTGGACATTCACGCCAGTGTCCGGCCACAGCGAGGGCCACTTTGAATGCTCCGTGCGCAGCCGCCCCGGCCGGTTTCTTTGGCTACGCCTCATTTTTGAAGGTGACGGAGCAGCTACGCCGACAGTGGGTTCTGCAACGCTGCGCTGGCCGCGACAGACTTCGGCGCAATACCTGCCGGCCGTCTTCTCCGAAGGGTTGGAAAGTGCCGATTTTTTCGCCCGATTCATCGAAATCTTTGATCGCGCCCGTTCTGGTGCGCTCGATCCGCTGGAAAGACTGCCCGCCTATTTCGATCCATTGGCTACCCCTACGGCAGAGCGCGGCGAGGCAGGGGCGGATTTCCTGGACTGGCTGGGTGGTTGGATCGGTCTCGCGCTCGACCGCAACTGGACCGTCGAACGTCGGCGCAAGCTGGTGGCCGAAGCGCCAGCTCTCTTCAGGATACGCGGTACCGTCAAGGGGCTGAAGCGCCATGTCGCGCTTTATACGGGCACCGAGCCGCAGGTCGTCGAGCACTTCCGTCTACGCCGCTGGCTGACACTGGACGAAGGACGGCTCGGCGATACCGCCGCACTTTGGGGGCCGGAGATCGTACGCCGCCTGCAGCTCGACACCTATTCCGAAATCGGCAGGTTCCAGTTGATCGACAGCGGCGACCCACTGACAGACCCATTCGACGCCTTCGCGCATCGCGCGACGCTTTATGTGCCTGCTGGCGATGGTTTCGCAGACGCGGATCTGGCTGCCCTTGAAGCGATCATCGAGCTGGCAAAGCCTGCCCATGTCGAGATCGATGCGCGTCTCATGCGGCCACGCTTCGTCATCGGCTGCGATCTGGTGCTTGGCATCAACACAGTGCTTGGCCGGCACACCAGACCGGCACGCATCGATGAAGCCATCCTAGGTGAGGAAATCTTGCTGGAACGGCCGCCCCGGCCGTTCGCGCTGAACGCTGGCCTGCGCATCGGCCACGACACCATTCTGGAGTGAGAGGGTAGATTGATGAAACACGTTTGCGTCACCGACAGCTGCCCCGAGTGCGAAATTCCGCAAATGGCGCGCAACACGCTGTTCGACGGCAAGATCATGTCGGCGCAGGATTTTCTCGACGAGCAGCATTACTTCATGGGCAAGGACCGGCGGCACAACCAGCTCCTGCATGGCTGGGGAACCGTTTGCGGCTTGAAGGTACTGGAACATCCGAACCCGGATTGCCGCCCGCAATATGTGGTCGTGACATCTGGTGCGGCAATCGATTGCTGTGGCCGCGAAATTCTTCTGCGTCACAATGCGATGCTCGATTTTCGCGCAGCCGCCCTTGATGCCTGGACGCTCAAGAACGGCAGGAATGTCGAGCCTGACGACCAACCGCATCGGCTGGAGCTGGTGGTGCGCTACGCTGAGTGCCCCACTGATCCTGTACCGGCGGTATTTGAGGGATGCGGCAGCGGCGAGGCTGCCTGCCTACCGTCAAAGATACTTGAGGGCTTTTCCTTCGAAGCCCTACTCGATCGCCCGCCGCCGGAACTGGCGGCCAATGTCAAGGAGCTGGAGTGGGAGTGCACCAACAACATTGACCACGCCAGGCGCTTTGCCCTGCACGATGCCACGGACAGACTTTATGTGCTGACCGGGGAAAGCCCGGCCATGGTCGTAGCACTCGATACTGTCAACAAGAGCATCCAGGCATCGGTTTCGTTTGCGGGGCAAACCGGCGTCGATGTGTCGGTTTCTCATGACGGCAAAAATGTCTTCTGCGTGTTGCGACCGGATGCTGGTGGTGATGCGGTGCTGCGCGTGCTCGACGCGGCAAACCTGTCGGCACCGCCGCAACCCGACATCACGATATCAGGTGCGGATGACGGCGAGGTCCGGCTATTGGCGATATCAGACGGACGCGTACTCGCGGCCAGCCCCAAGAACAATGAGGTGCTGGTCTGGCAGCAAGATGTCGTTACAGCAGCTCCGACCGCGCCCACCTCCATCGCTGTCGCGGATGGACCTGTCGACCTCGCTATCGGTCCCCTCGGCAAGTTTGCCTATATCGCAGTTGGCGGTGCAGCTAAGCTCGTCGCGGTCAAGCTTGCAGACTTGACAACCGTGACATTGGATGTTGGCGCGGGCGGCACTGCGAGGCCATCTGCGATTGCCGTCTCGCAGCGCGACAATGCCGACCTCGTCGCCGTCGCCGACAAAACCGCCTCGGCCCTTCACCTGTTCAAGGCCCTGCCGGAAGCGGCTAACGCCGCCGATCGCACGGTGAGTATCGGCGCGCCACTTGCTGGTCTTACTGACGCGCCCGCCGGGCTCGCGTTCTCTCAAGGTGGCAAGTGGCTCTACCTCTTGTCGACGGCCGCCGACAAAAAGGGTTCTGTGACAATCATTTCGGTGGATCGCCGCGCCTTGAACCTCACACCCTTCATGAGCGCGGCCACGCCAGGCGGTATCCAGCCGCAGCAGATCGTCGTCGATGGCGCGGGGGGGCACATTTATCTTGCCTTTGACGGAAGTCCGGCCGCTGTCGATCCGCGCGTTCCCGGCGGAATCGCTATTTTCGAGACCGGTGGCTGCGATTGCGGCGACATATTGCTGAAATCGCTCGACGCTTGCCCGTCTTGCCAGGAGGGTGACGATATCGTGCTGGCGACAATCGTCGACTACAGGTTCGGCGACCCATTGACGACACAGCGCATCGACAACATCACCGGCCGCAAGCTGCTTGCCTCAACGGCGCTCCTTACTGAGGCGATCCAGTGCGTGATCGATTGTGAGGGCGGCGGGGCGACCGAAGGACCGCAGGGCCCACACGGTCCGCAAGGCGCGCCCGGCATTAACGGTACCAACGGCACAAACGGCACAAATGGCATTGATGGACAGGATGGCGCCCCAGGTCGAGACGGCGTGCCAGGACAGGACGGTGAGCCGGGTAAGGATGGCGAGGGACTGCGTGATGACTATCCGCGCATCGTTGGCATCAATTGGCCCCATGACGGGTACCTGGCCGAGGACGGCAACATCCTCGACCGGGAGGGCATTGTCATTGCCTTCGACCCCGAAAGACCAATCCTTGCAGAAACATTGAACCTGCAGACCGTTCAGTTGCTTTTCCAGGAAGAACCCGAGAGCCATCAGGTTGGGCGACGATACATCTACACACGGTGCTACTGTCAGGTTGTCGGTCGCGCCAGCGGGCTCAAGCTGGAAGCCAAGTGCGGTGAGCGGTTCGATGTTCCAGACGAAGATATTCCGCTCGTTCCTGGAAATCTCGTGACCGGGGTGCGTTTCCGCGCTTGCAGTGCAGACGGCGAGTACATTGGCGAGCCTATCCCCTTTCCGCAGGGACGATACCGCGTCGTGCTCGAAGGCAACTTCATTCTCGGCGCCGACATGATTGAGGTCTCCGATCCAGGTAATCCTGGCGAAAAGCGCAAGATCTTCCCGGCGCTCGACGGCAACCATTTCGGTTTCGGTTTGACTGATCCCGACCCCGACCGTCGCCGCTGCCCGACCGGAGACCGCGTCGAGGGCGGAAGGTTCCTGAGCTGGTTCACTATTAATCGAGACGGCAGGCCACCGGAGGAAGATCAATGAAACAGGATGTCCAAACGCATCACGGCAGCGGCTGCTGCTGCCCGACCTGCCGGGGCCTGAAGCCGTTCGAGCAACCCCTGTTTGTTCCCGGCCAGGTATTGAGTGCCGCCGACCTCTCCAGCCTTGAGGCCTATGTCAAGGGCAAGAACCGTCTGCACAACCGCTACCTTCATGGCTGGGGCGTGGTTTGCGGCCTTGAGGTCGTGTGCGACGACTGCGAGGGCTCGGTAACGGTGCGCTCCGGCTATGCCATCGATCCTTGCGGAGAGGACATTGTGGTCTCCTGCGATACGCGTTTCGATGTCATAAAGGCGATACGCGAGTGCTCCGACGCTAAGCGCTCGAAGAGCGGCGACTGCGATCCGTGGGCACCGCCGCCTGATCCCGGCTGCAAGGACCTTGAGACGCATTGGTGCATCTCTCTGAAATACAGGGAGGTAGAGGCCTCCTACGTGAGGGCTCTGACCACCTCGATGCCCGGTCCAGCGCAATCCTGCAGTTGCGGGTGCGGCACTACATCGGGTGGCTGCGGCGGCAAGTCCAAGGGCTCTGGCGGATGCGGTTGTGGTGGAAAATCCAAACCCAGTGGAGACTGCGGCTGTGGCTGCGGCGGCTCGAAATCACAATCGGTGACCACAAAAGGCCTGCAATGGGGGAGTACCGCCACTGCACTTTCCCAGAATAACAATTGTTCGCCACGACGACTTCTCGAGTGCTTCGACATCGGCATTGTTGAATCGCCACACGGCTGCATGCCCACCCTGTTTGAGCGCGGTGGCGACGATCGCACCCCGTACGCTGCAAAGGTTTTGCAGGCGCTGATCCCGGACGATAGCCTTCTTGGCCGCATCGTCGCCTGCCTGAAGGCCAAGATCGACGCATTGTCCGTACTCGATCAGCGCCAGAAGACAATTATTCTCGCGCTGTTTTCGGGTTCGAACCCACAGGTGTCTGCATCCGAGATGCATACGACGGTGGTGCGCTTTCGACAGGTTGTGATGGGCCTGCTCGGAGATGACGACCATCCCGTCCGATGCCAGATGCGTGTGACGGCTGGCACCATCATCCTGCCAGCGCCAACGCCGCTCGATGAAAGGGATCCTGCCAGCTACACCGAGCAGGCGCGTGAAGCTCTGCGTGACCTTCTCGCGGTGTGGATCCAATTGATCATCGACTGCGTATGCCACGCCTTCATTCCTCAATGCGACGACGATCCTTGCGACGATCGCGTCGAGATCGCCTGCGTGACGGTAAAGGGCGACAAGATCCTTCGCATCTGCAACCACTCCTGCCGTCGTTATGCCGGTGCGTTTCCCTCCACCTTCTACTGGATGTCGCTGGTTCCTGTGCTTCCGCTGATCGGCAAGCTCTTGGCAATCCTGTGCTGCCGCCCGGAACTGGTGAGGCGCAATTCGCCTCTTGTGAACGATCTCGTCCCGACGCTCGATCTCATCGATCCAAGCGGCCGGCTGCGGCGCGCCGTAACGGATGAGAACTTCAGGCTGCCCCGACTTTATGTCGAGCAGATCGCCAAGACACTCGATCCCTCGTCCTTCGGTGCCAAGCTGCTTTCGCGTCTCTATTCGGGCCTCGTTACTGCAGGCCAGGCAGGCGGGTCGGTCAGGCAAGCGAAAGCGATGTTCAAGGCAGCTGATGTCTCGGTCGAAGAACGCGAGATCGAGGAGGCGGCGGCGGACAAGCTCGTCAACGAAATGCTGCGCCATCCGCTGGTGCAACCAGGGGACAGTGTCGTTTTGCACAAACGTGGCGATCGTCTTGTTGCAGTAACGCCAGTGGGATCGCCAGGCGCCGCGATGACGAACCTTCGCAACGAGCTCGATCAGTTACGCAAGGAAGTCCGCGCGCTGAAGCGGCAGAAGTGAACGGCAAAGACCAAATCAAGGAGGCGATGTGATGCCTGCCGAACCGATCGAGAGATTGAATTACTTCCAGTTCCAGTATCTCGGAGCCGAGGACCTGCTCGCCCAGCAAGCCTATCACCGCGACATGCGGCGCAGGCACAATCTCGGTCCGCACACCACGGGCATCGTCACGGGCCTTACCATCGTTGAGAAACCCCGCGAGGGTGACGCACCGTTTGTGGACTGCTACGTTCTTCCCGGCATTTGTGTCGATGGCTACGGTCGCGAGATCGTCGTGCTGGAACCGGTGCAGATCAATGCGGAGTTGTTTGCCGCCTATAACACTGACCGCCATCTCGAACTGTGGATCGCCTACGACGAGCTTGCAGCGCAGACTGCGACGGGCGGTTTTGCGCCGTGCACCGACGCTGAAAGCTATGCGCGGCTGCGCGAGACATATCGCTTCGCAGTCGGCACGATCGACCCCAGCCACGACGAGATCGTCGTCGCCGGTCGGGCCGCACAACCTGCGCCAACAGCTGTCCCAGACGACACGGTCATCCCGGCAGACGAATCCATCCCGTTCCAGGATTTTCCAGACGAGGAGCGACAGACGCGCTGGCTCGTCAGGCTCGGCATGTGCCACTGGGACGGCACGGTGCGGAAGTTTCGTCCCGCCGCGGCAGGAACGCTCACCGATGGCCGCCGCTATGCCGGCCTCGTGGGCAGCTCGCTCTTGGCTGAAAGCGGTGCGCTGCGGGTCGCTCCGCGAACGAGCGCTTCCGATCCGGACGCGGCGGATTTTGCGACCGTCGAAGGCCGCCTTCAGGTCGATGGGCGCATTGTCGCGAAGAAGGATGTGTACCTGCACGGCGGCAAGCTGTCGCTGCAGTCAGCTGGCGGTTCCGACGAGACTATTCCACTTTGGCTGCAACGGTTGCCAGCTGGCATCGGTAGTGGCGGGGATCTTCGCATCCATATCGGCGACAATCCGGCCAAGAACGCGCGCCTGACGATTGGCCCGGGGCCGGTTCCCGCCACGACCGCGACTGAAAAGATCGTGCTTGGCGTTCGTGGAGACGACAAGGTCGACATTCCGACCGGCCGTCTGCGGTTCGGCGCGCAGACGCGTCAGCACATCGACCTGTGGGGCGTGGACGACAATGCGATTGCTCCCTACGGTATCGGCGTCCAGAGCGGTGCAACA
This sequence comes from Hyphomicrobiales bacterium, assembly GCA_900466605.1. GTDB lineage: Bacteria > Pseudomonadota > Alphaproteobacteria > Rhizobiales > Rhizobiaceae > Rhizobium. The sequence continues at coordinate 19,917 of UBMU01000042.1, read as the reverse complement.
TATTTCCGAACCGGCGGCGATTTCTACTGGCATCTCAACGGGGAACACAGCGATACCAACGGCGATCCGGGCAACAACGGCGTGCGCCTGATGCAGCTGTCTGCCCAGGGTAGCCTCTATTTCTCGAACGATTTTCGCCAGGTCCTGAATGTGAACGCCAACGGCCAGTCCTTTGGCCTCGGTGTCCAGGACAGGACGCTCTACCAGCGCTCGCTCTCCGACTTTGCGTGGTATCGCGGCGGTGGTCCAAGCATGGGCTATCTCGATCCCGGCGGTGGTACCCGCGCCATGTGGCTGGATTCCAATAGCCGGCTGTCGGTTGCCGGTGGCGTGTCCAGCTATTCGGCCATTTCGCTGCTCGGAACGAAGGTGGAGTTTCTTACCGGCTTCGGTGGCACTGATACCGACCCGATGGAGATCATGCGCGTCAACAGGGGAGCAACGGATCAGAACGACCTGCGCGTCGTGATTGGCGATAATGTGGGGGGTGATGACCGCTTTGTGGTCGGTCCGGTCACGGCTCTTGGATTTCAGGAAAAATTCATCGTTCTAAACAATGGCGATGTGCACGTTCCTGCCGGTGATTTCTTTATTCGCGGCAGCAAGATACCGCCGGCGATCGATGTTGTTACCGGCCGTTGTTATGTCGGACAGACGTCTGGCGGCACAGGCACGGTATCGGTCGCGGCCTCGACCAACCGGATCGCCAACATCTCGAATGCCCACATCATGGTGGCACTCGCCGACATCGGCAACCAGCATACCGCCACCGATGCCCGTTGGGCCGTGAGCTGGGATGGAAACAAGATCATCGGTGGCTCGAATGCGGTGTTCCAGATCAAGTGCGAGGTGGGCGATTCAGACGGCCAGCTGCTCGCCTTCAATTTCGTAGTCGTCTTCTATGGCTGAAAAGGACGGATAGGATGTGGCTCATTCAAGACAAGGCCCTGATGCAACTGCCCGATGGCGCGGCGATCCCGCCAGGTTTCAAGAAGGTCAAGCCGCCAGACGGTTTCGAGACGAATCCTGACAGATACCGGATCAGCGACGGGAAGATCATCGCCCTCAGCAAGAAGGAGCTGGCGGAGCAACAAAAACCATCACGCCTTTCGCTGACCCAAGACGAGATTGCGATTTTGAAACGCGCCATCGAGAGGGGGCTCATCTCATGAACCAGCATGTCCAGCAACCGACAGTTGACACCCTGGAAACGGGCATTGTTCAACGCCTCTCGCAACTGCGCGCCGAATGGAGCGAGGGACAACGGCGCATGGAAGCACTCGACACCGAGCGTGCAAAGACGCGCGATACGCTGCTGCGCATTGCAGGAGCGATCCAGGTGCTTGAGGAATTGAGTGGAGCGGGCCTCGACGACGCCGGCGGGAAGTAGGGCTGGCCAGCGACATGCTTCCCGCTCCCAACGATCCTTCCGCCACGTCGCGGGTGAGAATTGGCCGGCTCAATCTCGAGACCCGCGTCCCCTATCAGCAGGCTGTCGCCTCCGGCCCCGCAACCGATCCATCGCCACCCTTCATCCGAGACTTTGCAGCCGCACTCGGTGACATTCTGGGCCCGATTTGTGATGCAGGCGACGCAAGTGTGTGGATTATCTCACGGATGGACTTCGAACTGGCTGGGGGGCCAAACTGGGAGTCGCGCTGTACCGCTGACGTGCTTGCAGAAGAAATGCGCAAAAGGTTGCTGCGCGTTTTCTCGGGCGAGGCTTCCGATCTTGCGATCCGTTTTCCTGATCGCGCCACCTATCTCGCCCAGTTTCTGTCTGATCTCGCCGACGGAACCGCGCAAGATCGCTGGTACTTCTCCGCCTTTCGACAATTCGATGCCATTCCGTCAGGCATTGCAGCCTGCATGGTGCTCGAGGCAGAGCCAGGGCGTGCTTTCAGCGTGCTTGTCGCGTTGAACACGCGCGGGCGCCTGCCACGGTTTCTCATGCGCCTGAGTGAGGGAGAAGCCTCACGGATACTTCGCTTGCTTGGCGAAAGAACAGGCACAGAGCCGACGCAGGATGCCATGATCTTGGTCTGCGAGTTTCTCTTGAAGAAGGCAACGCCAATTTCCCTTCTCATGCGACCGAAGGAGCGGCTGGAATTGCTTACCTCGATCGGCACGGCGACCAACTTGCCGCCTGAGGTCCTCCTAAGCGCGATGAATGCCGTAGCGGCTCGCATCAAAACGACATCCCTTCCACCCGACGGTCTTCGGACCAGGGTGCACCTGTCGACCGAGGATGTCAGGGCCGATCGCCCCGAACCAGAGGATGGCGCAGTCCGGCTTGGGCGACTGGTGACGTTGTTGGCTGAAAGCACCTATCCGGGCCGCAAACAGGCAAAGAGCGTTTGCGCTGCGGTGGATGATATTTTGACGCCGCGTGCGGGTGTCTTCCTGCTTTGGCGTTCGATCATCGAGATGCAACTTGATACGGTGCTGGCCGAAGGATGCGAGGCCGCTGATGCAAGGGCAAGGCGTCACCGCCTGGCAATAGCATTGTCTGGCTCGGCACAAGCCGACGCAGCAGACGATGAGGCGCTCAGATGGTTGACCCGATATGAGGAGCCGGATATCTGCGCAGCCGGTGCGCTGGCAAGCGGGGAGGCGGTGTTACTCCAGCAAGCGCTGTTTCGAACGCTGACCAGCTTAAGGCCGGCCCGCCCAATGCGTCTGGTCATGGCTCGGGAAAACGGCATCACCATCCTGCAGGATCTCATGACGCAGGACTGGTACTTTATGCGGGGCGACGGCGCCCTCCCAAGCCTCCCCGATTGCGATATCAAATCAATCCTTGTGCCCGATAACATCGCTTCCGAACTGTGTGATCAGTTGCCTGGTTGGGCTACGACCCCACTGCCTGATGAGAGACACATCCTGCTCACGCGAGATGGCAGGCCAGATGAGGGGTTCATCAGCGAAACATCTCGCGCAGTCGACGAGCTCAGGCCTGTCGCCCCCGACCTTGCCTATCTTTCCGGAGCCGATGGCTTCTCGGAGACGGGGCTGACAATCATGCTCTTTGCCCGCGCTGCCTACACCGATCTGGGAAGACGGCTTCCGGGCCTTGCGGCGTCCAGCGCTGCTTACCTCGGTCGCAACGCCATTCACGGTATCGGTCGTCTGCGCCCAAACCTGCCTGATGATGCCGACGTCGACGCCGACGTCGATCTTGCCTCGCTGCCATTCGATGTCATCTGGCGAATGACCGGCATGGACGGTTTCGTTTTTCGATTGGCAGACGATCGCAGCATCAGGCTCAACATGGCGAGGGCAACACCATGAGCATCGCGCCAGCTGCCGTTGTTGCCTACCGATCTGCAGCCGAGCATCTGGCCGACGAACTCTCTTGGCTTGACCTGACGCTTGCCCGTCATGTCGCCTGGTTGCGTGCGACCGGGCAGTTCAACGAGGATCCGTTGCGCGGGCTCTACATTTCAGATGCCGAGGTCTCCTCCCGGCTGCAGACGGTGACTGAACCGTCTTTCGACTATGACCACCGCATCAGCTCAAAACGTGCTGTGATCAATGCGCGCCTTGCTGACAGCATCGGCCTGCCGATACCGCTGATTGCCAGCCACTTCAGCCTGAACGAGTTTGAGAGGGCTTGCCTGGTGATGGCGACCGCGGTTGCGATAGACCCGCGATATGAAGTCCTTTTCGCCTATGCCCACAACGACGTGTCGCGCAAAGCGCCGAGCGTTGGTTTGGCGGTCGCACTGTTTGCGGACGGGCCCATGCAGCGGCTTTCGTTGCTGCAAAGCTTCTCGACACATTCAAGGCTCTTGCGCAGCGGTCTGATCCATTTTTCGGCAACTGAGCTATCCAGGCCCTTGGTCGGACGCGGAATGTGCGTCGACGAGCGCGTTGTCTTTGCACTGCTCGGGCAGCATTGCGGCGGGGATGAGCGCGTCGCTGCTTTCACCGCCACCGTAAACGAGCCACTTGTACCGTGGCGCGATGGCGCACTTGTCGAACGGGCCGCAGCAGCGCTTCGCTATCACAAGGACGGAGTGGCCTTGCTTCTCGAAGGGGCCGCGGATTGCGGCCAGCGCCAGCTTGCCCTTGCAGCGTGCAGCGCTGCGGACATGGGGCTGATTGCAGCCGATCTGTCTAGTCCCGGCGCCGCGTCTGTCTCTCCCAGAGAGCTAGGGAGGCTTCTGGCGCGAGAAGCAATGCTTGACGGGGCGGCCCTTTTGGTAACCGCGCACGATCTCGCATCCGACCGGCGTCATGAAGATACTGTTTCAGCAGCGGTTCATGCCGGCGCGTCGGTATTCGTCGCCGCACCGCCGGATTCAATTTCGGCAAGGGGGCTCACAAGCTCCACACCAGTTGTCGACATTGCCATGCCGCGCGTCACCGTCGATGTTCGCGGCGGCTGGTGGCAGGTGGCGCTGGAGAAACGGGGCCATGATCGTCAGCCAGGACTTCCACTGCGCCTTGGGCTTTCACTGCGGTGCGGACCCGATGCCGTTGAGCGGACAGTCGTCGCGCTCGATCCTGGGAAGCCTGTCAGATTCAAGTCGCTCGCCGGCATTGCGCGACGAGCAACACGCGCCGAGGTTCCGACGCTTGCCCGGTTGGTACAGCACAATTGGCAGTGGGACGATCTGGTACTGCCAGAAAAGCAGGTGACGCGCCTGCGTCAGATATGCTGCGAACTCGAATACGCGCCGCGCGTGCTGCACGACTGGAATTTCGTGGCAAAGACCAAGGCCGGCTTTAACAACATCGTTCTGTTTTCGGGTGCCAGCGGCACCGGCAAATCGATGGCCGCCTCGGTGATTGCATCAACGATTGGGCTTGACCTATACCGAATCGACCTATCAACGATGGTCGACAAATATATCGGCGAGACCGAGAAAAACCTCGAACGGACGTTCGCAGCAATGGAGGCAACGAACGCCGCCATCTTCTTCGATGAATGCGATGTCCTCTTTTCCAAGCGCAGCGAAGTCAAGGATGCCCATGATCGCTACGCCAACCTGAGTGTCGCCTATCTGCTCCAGCGTATCGAAGCATATGAGGGGGTGATTGTACTTGCCACCAACCTTTTAGGAAACATGGACGAGGCCTTTTCGCGACGCCTCAACCATGTCGTTCATTTCCCGCTTCCCGATGCAGTAATGCGGGACAAGCTTTGGGCGAAAGCGTTCCCGCAAGAGGCGCCCATCGCCACCGATCTCGACCTGCAAGCATTGGCACGCAACTTTGAACTGACTGGGGGTAATATTCGCAACGCGGCGCTTGCCAGCGCCTATCTTGCGGCAGCGCGGAACGAACCTATCGGCCAGCGCCACGTTCTGCAGGCGATAGCAATCGAATTGGAGAAGATTGGACGGCCCCCGATCGACTCCGATTTTGGCGAGAGCTACCATCTGCTTGCCAGCCCGGATGCTTGACCATGCGTCCGTTGTTACCAGCCCCGCGCATGGTCGCAGAGCCTCTTGCAGAGGCTACGCTGCCTGCAGAGGAGCGCTATAGCGCGCTCTGGACCAAATACGGACCGGAATCGCCACTCGTGCGCCAGGCGAGGATGACGCCTCAGGTCGCCGCCGGGCTGCAATCTTCTGCCGGAAATGCGGCCGTTCAGGCACTGCGTCTTCCAGAGCAAGTCAGTGTGGCGGAAAAATCAGGGGCCGTTCGGCCAAAAGTGGCCGACCAGAAAGCTGCGACAAGCGCTTTGGCAACGCCCGAGGAACGGGCGGAACCCACAGCCGAGGAACCTCTCGCCGAAACCAAGCCAGGAGCATCCAAGCCGTCACCCGGCGGTGCTGCGGGCGTAGCAAGGCCCCGAGTGGCCGCGGGTGAGTGGCCGAGCGAACCGGCCATGGGGGATGGTGCGCCCACAGCGGAAGCTGCCAAGGCGCGCGCCGGTCAGATCGCCCAGCAGATGCCCCCCGGCGAGAGTGCCGTTCAACGCAACGTTCCGCAATTCCCGCCGTCAAGTTCCGGCCAATATAGTCCAAGCACTGCGGCCCTGCAGCGTAAGGCCGGCAAGCCGCCCGTCCCGGTCAATGTCTTACCACAACCCAAAACCCCGGACCCGATCCCCAAGGCAACCGAGGCAATCGAAAAGGCTGCCAATCAGGCATTGCCCGATCAGACCTTGCCGGAGGTCAAGGAAAGCCCGGGCCATCACATGCCGGATGTGGCGGCCAAACCTTTGACGCAAGCTGAAATGCGGCTGATCCTGCTCGGAGAGCCAGCGCTGCAAAACGCCGGCCTTACCGAGGAGGCTGCCAAAAAGCTCGATGCCGTGGGATCTGACGAGGCGAAGAAGGAAGCGAAGAATATTCGCGACCAGATCAAGCGGGTTCGCGAGATCCGGGACGGGATATTGAAGCCTGCCGACCCTGCCGTTGCCGGTGTCTCCGTCGTGCCGGTTGCGCCGACGCCTGTTGTCATCCACTCCGAACCTCTGCCGCCAGCGTCAATCACCTCTGCCCAGCAAAAGATCTTCACCGCTGCGCTTGCGGTCCTCATGGAAGACCTCGACGGGCAGGCCAAAGAGATGCTGTCGCTCATCAAGAAGGAGATTGAGAAGTATCCAGGCGGCATCGTCGAGACGCAACTTCCGGAGCTCGGCAGGAAGGAAGAGATGCCGGTATTGTCCGGCGCGCTTACACAGGCGGTGCAGCCGCTTGCGGCCGAACTGGGAGTGGCCGGTCAGACATTGGACGAGGCAGTCAAGACCCGCCGTGAGGAAGTCGAACAGGCTCGCAAGGATGCTGACAAGACCCTCGGTGACGCTGCCAGCAAGGCAGGCTCAGATGCAGCTGCTGCAGCCGCCGTCAAGCAGGCCAAGGCCAAGGCAGCAGCCGATGCCGCATCTAGGGACGCAAAGGCAAAGGCGGAAAGGATGACAAAACCGCCCAAACCGACTGCGCAGGATCAGGTGAAGGATTCCATCAAGCGCATCCAGGATAAGGTCGGCGAGGCGATTGCCCGCTACCGCCTTACGCTGAAAGACCGCAACACCGCCCTCGACGACGCTGCGGAAAAATATTCAGCCGCCTTTCGTCGCGCCGCCATGGCCGACGAGGTTGCGTTGCGGCCGCAAGGCGCGCCGGCGCAAGGCGCGATCTCCAATTTTTCCAAGGAAAAGCAGACCCGTGAGGCGGTTGCCGCGAGCCACCGCTGGTCGCGTGAACAATCAGGCCTTGTGCGAAAGGCTGTAGACAGCCTGAAGAACGAAGCCAAGCTGAAAACCGAAGGCTATATCTTTGGCGTCGAAGGTGCGGGCGGTGACGCCTACACGGAACTGAAGGCGTGGGCCTCCTCACAGAACCTCGTCACCGAAAGCTGGTGGCTTGAAACTGCCGGTCAGCTCGACCGTTGGGCGCTGGATGTTCATTCAACCGCCACGACCTGGGCGAGTGCCGAAACCAAGCTGGCGCGCCTCGAAATGCAGCGTGACCTTGGCACCATCAATGAACTGGTGCAGGCCCAGATCGCAGGCGAAGAAGGAGCGCTCAAGGAGAACAAGGGCGTCAAGGACGACAAGCAGCGCGGAGAGCTTGCAAAGGAGGGCGGACGCAAGGGCGTCAACGACTATCTCGAAAATACCGATTCCGTCCGCCGCCGGTTCATTTACGAAACAGCCGGCCGCGGACCAGCCGAACAGCTTGCGTTGTCCATGCGCCGCCGCGTGGCTGCGGCCGGCAAGGTCGAGGTCGAGAAGGCCGTCCTCGACATGCTCCTCCCAATGGCGCAGAACCGCTCGCTGTCTGACCAGGATGCCGAGCACCTTTCGCATATCATCCGGGCGAAATCGCCAGGTTTCAACGCCGACAATATCGCAAACCGTGTCTGGAAGTACGGCGTCGCCAAGCTTGGCACGGACGAAGACGAGATATTCAAGGCGCTGAACGGTCTCGACGAACTCCAGATGGAGCTCGTCAAAACGCGCTACCAGCAGATGCATATTGGCCACACGCTCTACGGCGATCTTGATGACGAGATGTCGGGCGAGGATTGGAAACACGCCAAGGACCTGATGAAGGGCGATCCGGTACTGGCGGACGTATCGTCCATTTACTACGCCATCCAGGGCGCCGGCACTGATGAGAAGCTGATCATGGACACGCTACGCGCGATGCCGCCGGAGCGGCGCGCAGCAGTAGAGGCCAAATATCTTGAGGTTCATGGCGAGACCCTCGACGCCGCACTTGCCGGCGATCTTTCAGGAAGCGAGCTTTCGCAAGCGCGTGCGCTGGCGCGAGGCGACAAGAAGGAGGCCGACGTATATGGCCTTGATGCCGCCATGCGCCAGACGTGGAGCGGCATCCCCGATCAGGAGGGCGTCCACGCGGTCTATGACCAGGTCCGCGATGAGGTAAAGGCGCAGGCGCAGGCCGAACAATGGACCTCTTCCGAATATGAGGCTGAGGTCCAGGCCCGCAACGCCGACATCGAGGCGACTTTCAACCAGAAATTCAAGAACGTTCCACAATATCGCAGCGACGAGGGCGCACTGCGAGGCGGACTACGATTCGGCGCAACACGCGCCGAGCGCGATCTGAACAACGCGCTCGCCGACAACAACATGACTGCGGCCGATGCCGCCAAACTCCAGGTCGAAAGACAGGGCGTCTATGCCGACGACGACGTCATCAATCGCGTGCTGCGATCCCAATATGACCGTTCACTCTTCGAGGTTCAGCTCGACGAAGGACCGGAACGGCGAGCGGGCGTAAAACGCGAAGTCGCCCTGTTTTCGATGGAGAGGCGCGAGGCTGCACGCAAAGACAAGTCTGGTACGACGAAGCCTGCAACCTGGGAGGAAGAGCAAAACAAGCGACTCGAACTCGAGCGCAAAATGAACGCGACCATGTCCGAGAAGGCGCTCGTCGCCGCGCAGGCCAAGTCCGCTGTGCTGGATGATCTGATGCAGCACAAATACGGCACGACGCTCGACAATCTGATCGAAAACAACATGTCCGGCGCCGACCTCGACCAGGCGCGCGCAAACCGAAAGCTAATGCGTTCGACGGATCCACCAGAACAGCTTCGCAAGCAATTCAACTATGACCGTCTTCGCTATTCGATCGAGGGCCTTGGCACCGATGTCGAGGAACTGCGCACGACCATGGCGGGAATGACCAAGAAGGAGATCGGCGAAGCCAACGAACAATGGAAGAAGGATCATGACGGCGAGACGCTCGGCGAGGCGATAGAGGGAGACACCAGCGGACGCGAACAGCGCGATCTGATGGACCAGTACAAATACGGCATGCCCGAGACCGTAGCCGAGCAGTTCGATGAGCAGCGCCGGCGTATCAAAGCGGACGAGGAAGCGGTCGGTCCGGTCGGGGCATGGGCCTCGAAGGAAGAATCGGCGTGGACAAAGGCGCAACTGGCGCGTCTCGACGCGCTCCAGGCCGAGATGAAGGATCCGAACCTTTCGCAGGAACGGCGCGAACAGCTGAGCCTCGATTTCGATCTGCGCATGGAGAACCTCAAGGAGGCGATCGAAGCGCAACGCGCAGCTGTTGACTCCATTGCCGATATGGCATCGCAAATATTTTCCTATGTTGTCGGCGCCATCGCTGTCGTCGCCGGTGTGATCGCAACCATTGTCACTGGCGGCGCCGCGTTGCCGGCCATCATCGCGATTGCTGGCTCCATCATCGGCACGCTGGGCTCGATGGCGATAAAGGCGGCAATCAAGGGATCCGACTATGGTGCCGGCGAAATTGCCACGGATCTGGTGGTTGGCGCCGTTGACCTCATCGTAACGATTGCCACGCTCGGTACGGTCAAGGGTGGCAATCTCCTGGCCGCCGCCAAGGCTGAGCTCAAGCAACTTATGGCGAGCTCGGTGAAGGCAGGTCTCGGCAAGGCCCTTGGAAAGGCCGCTGCCTCGTTCGGCGCGAAAGCTGGAGAAGAAGCTCTCGCCATTCGCTTGCTCAAGGGTGGCGCGAACCTGATAGAGGGCATTATCAAGGAACAGCCGCACGAGTTCCTGTCAGCCTTGCCAACGGCGCTTGCTGCCAATCTCGCCGACGAGAACAACTGGCGCAACGGCAACCCTCTGGTCAACATCACCAAGAACACCCTGCGGGGCGCAGGTGAGAACCTTGTACAGGGCTTCGGGATGAGTGCTGGCAGCAAGGCCCTGAAATTTGGCCTTGGCCATGTCTTGATTGTGCACCCGCCATCAACCACTCCGGCTGGCGTGCGTCTGTCGGAATTCAAGTCCTGGCAAAAGCAGAATCCCGGCAGACCACATTCGGATTTCGTTACGCATATGGAGGTTAAGCAGGCGGTAGAATCGCAGCGTTCCGCCGAAACGTCCAAATTCCTCAAGGATGCCCGCCGAGAGATGCTGAAAAATATTCCGCCCGCCGAGCGCAAAGGTTTCGCCGACGTGCCGGTCATCCGGGTTCCCGAGGCCGAGTTCAAAGCGCTGAACAAGGGCAAGGGCGGGGACGCGATCGTCCATGTGAAGGACGGGCAGGTTGCGCTCATCATCCGCGAAGGCGCCCCGGCTTCAGCTGCGTCCGCTCACACCCAGGCGCTACGCGATCTCGTTCAACCGGGTACCGCTGGGCGTACTGTCAATCCGGCGGATGCCATGCCGTCACGCCTGCGTAACCGCGTTCCAGTCGAGGTCAATCCAGCGCTTGCCAGCGACACGGTGCGCGTTGTGCCGGACTATCATCCCAACGGTCATATCAAGGGCGTTAAGGTCGAGATCGGCCCGAACGCACGTGCCGTGGATATCCAGAAGCACGTTGGCGTAATTGATGTGATGCGCAAATACACTGGCCTTCTTGGTCGGCTGCGTGTGACACTCGAAGGCGTACAGCTGCGGTTGGGTATCGACGTCATTTCACCTTTGAAGAAGGGGCAGTTTGAAGCCGCACTGGAATTGCAGAAGCTGCCAGGGATAATCGAGGAACGGATTGGGCGCCTGTCACAGGAGGGAGCGGACCCGCGCCGTTACGCCGAGATCGAAGCCGACATTGCCCATTTCGAGAAGCAGTATCACGATGCCCGAAAGCGCTTCGACATGGGCGATGCGGCCAATTCGGTCGGCTTTGTTGCCGCCGAAGGGCGCAAGAAGAGCCGCAAAGCGGCCGGAGCAGACGAGCAGGGCCCCGAAGAAAAGGCGGTCGATGGTGACGCCAAGAAGCGCCGGCGCAAGGCAGCAAGTGATCAGGCGGCGACTGTCGAAGGAGAATCGAAGAAGAAACTTGCTGCGGCCGCCGCGCCGCAGGCGCCAGCCATGGATCCACAGGCGCTGGCAAAATCGGTCCGGATCATCGATGACCTGCGTGCCATCGAGGCCGTGCGGCCGGTGCATGAACAGGCAATTCTCGACAACGATGCCGGCTATAACGATACCACCAACTATATAAGGGAGAATACCAAGAACTATGTCGAGGCTTTGCAGAAGGTCGCCGACCGTTTGCCGGCGGATCTGAGCAAGAAGGTACTGGCCCTCGGCTACGATGCTACGCCCGGCCAAATCGTTGCCGTCCACAAGGACTTGATGGCTTCCAAGGAGTTCGCAGAAATCCTCGCCGGCAAAGTTCCCGCCCGCGCCGTAAACCGCCTCAATGCGACCTCGCCGCACATCGAGAGGATCATTTCGCATGACTTACGGCTCGAGGCACTGAGATCTGCAATAGCCATTGGCGAGCAACGCAAGGCCCAGCTCCTTGCGGAATATGATGCGCTCGGTCCCGACCGGGTCTTCAATGGCGTTGCACTGCACCCCAATCTTGACGTTAAGCCGGTCGCTGGAATGGACTATCAGCCACACACGCTTTCGGACTGGAGCCCTGCTCATTCAAGGGCTCACATAGAGGGCTACAAGGCTGAAATCCGCCTTGCGAGCGAGATAGCCGGCAATGGTGTAGACAAGGTCATCCACTTCGGAGACCGTACAGGAACCAATGGCGCTGACGTTATTTCGATCAACAAGACGACAGGTGAAGTTACGCTCTGGGACTCTAAATATCGATCGGTTGGTGCGGCGCCAGACGATTCGATGACATTTTCCAATGAAGGTCGTCGCAAGAAGGCGATTGCGCAGGCGCAGGCAGAGCTCAACAAGAGCGATTTCGGCCTTTCCGCGGACGTGAAGGCTGCCGCGATCAAGAACCTCGAGGACATGAACTTCGTCACCATCACCTCCCATACGGATGGTGGTCCGTTCCGCCATGAGATGGTAGTCTACAGTGACAACGTGGCCCTGCCTCCGTCTTCTCCAAAGGTGAAGAAGAAATGATTGCTGGGTTTGACCCTCACGCCCTGCGGCAAACCATTGCCAATGGTGGCCTGATCCTGCCAGCCGACGGCGACATCGAACGGTTTCGTCCCGATCGGATAGTCCATGCTGCGGTGATGTCGCTTCGTAGCATCGTTTCCGGATGGCTGGTGGGGGAACGCACGACGTTGGAGGGCAGCCTGAATAATGCCATAGCCTGGTTGGAGAATGCTGAGAAACCCCTCGCACGTACGGGCGGCGCCTCGTGGAGCGACATCGCGGATTGCAGGCGGGCGCTTGCATTGGCGCACTGGATGGCTGACGGCAAAGACGACGACGGGCTTTGGCGGGCTGCCGGTGAGGCCGCAGAAAAGGGGCTGCGATCGAGTATGATCAGCCACGCTGAGTTTGCCATATACAACTTGGCCGATGCCATACTGGATTTCTTGCTTGCCGATCAGAGCAGTGAGGGAGCGCAACTGGCCGCCAAGGTCGATAGGGCAACCCAACCCAGTTGGCCACCCGAAGCGCTATTCGCACTTGAGTGTACCAAGCTGCCACGATCCAAGCTGCCGGACGGTTGGCGGGATTTCCTCAACACTTGGCTAAAGCGGTGGCTTGACGACGGTGAGTTCATTCGAGCTGCCTGCTGGTTGAAATTTCTTCTCGGTTCCGAGATCAAGGACCCCGAGGCCCTGCTTTTTGCGGCCTATGATTTTACGCCCGGTGTCGAGCAGCCAATGAAAGCCGATCTGAGGGTTCCGCGATGAATGAGTTGTCGGACCGCATCATAGTGCTTGGAGAGGTGGCTTTCGAAGACGTTGCCTTGGCCATTGAGCTTCAGGAATTGGTGCGCGATCCTGACCGTGGCACGCTTGGGGCCGGTACGCCAACCTTCGCTTCCTGGTCTGGCATTGAGGGCGACAGTCGCGAGGTTGACTTTCAGCGCCGGGACAGCATGGCTTGGTTGGCCGTCAGAGGCGAGGGGTCGGAAGAGCTGACCGAAGCCTTGGCCTTCAAGCTTGGTGCACTTCATTTGAAGACAACAGAGAGCGGCTGGGCGACCATGATGAAACGGCCTCGCCGGAGTGGTGGGTCAGCGCACGACAACACCCATGGCTGGCATATGCTTCAGGCCGCAATCACATCTTACAACGATGGAAACTCGACCCTTGTCCGCTCCTTGATCCGCGCCGGTCTCAGCGATCCGGACTGGCGTGTGCGGATGACGGCCGTGCTTGCTATCGGCCGTCTGCGCCTCGCAGATCTCGCGCCCCTCGCGATGAAGGCGGAGGTGCCGCAGGCCGGAAAGACAGCTGTTAGCCAACAAGACAGGCGGTTGCTTCTGGCACTCAGGCAGGCGGCATATGATTTCGGGCTTGGGCTCCCTCCCTCTTCGGGTCCCGGTGATGGCAAGGACGAGGCCGTCGCCGCATTGAGGCGATCCTTCCAGGAAGAATTACATTCCCTGCTGTCAGGCGATCCGCGTGGCAACCGTTCGGTCGCCGCAGCGCTCGTTGCCGAGCTGTTGGGATAAGCAGCCGCGGACCGCCCGAAACCCGATGGCACGTCCTGAGCGTCTCGGCATCGGCCAAGCTCGTTGCTGCCACTATCGACGCGGCAGCGGTAGCCGGACTGCCGGGGTGGCTCAGCTGGCGCAGAGAATTCCGCTCCGAGGGCCTCCGGCTTGCTGGTCGCTAGTATCGGGGGACCATATCCAGTGTGGATGTTGGGCCACCGGCTGAGCGTCGGCGATTCCCTCGATGAAAGATCGGGATGCACGGCCCACATCGGTTCAGGAATGGCCCAAATCAGTTCAGGAAACTGATCACCCCTTTCGCTTGAAAATGATCTTCAGGCTGGAGGTCGCTTGGGCTGAAGCGCCAATTCCCATGATGCCCACCCTGCCGTCGGCACCCACTTGGGCGGACACTTCCACGGTGTCCACGGCGTAGTCGCCTGATTTGCTCTGTACATTATCGAGCATCCCGCTAAGGGCTTCGATGAAGCCTGTTAGCGCCGTCTCAAGTGTATTCGAGCTCAGTTCGACCGCCCGCACTAGCCGGGATTCGGTTCCTCGGGCCTGCGTCGGTCGGCCGATCGACGCTTCAGGCGTGGCCTGATCAAAGATCACGATGGTGTCTGCCTTCATCGCCAAAGCTCCTCTCCAAAGGTACATAAGGCTTACCCAGATGTTGAAATGCCGCCCAGAACAATGGCGCTTCGAACGGGCGTTCTGGCCCCACGAAGGCGGCCTGCAACCATCCCCGCTGGCGGCCGAGCGCGGCAGCGGCATCGCAGACGGATCGATCCGCTAACGCCTCGCCCATGCGTGTCTCGAGATCGTCAAGGCGCCGCAGCGCGTCCCGCGCGGTGAGGCCCCTCAGCCAGTGGCTTGCCTGCCCCAGCGCCTGCGCCGGTGTGAGGCCGTCGACGAGACCTTCCTGCAGGCGGGTGATCAGGAGGAATGTCGCAAAGTCGTCGACCCTCCAAAGCGGCGCGATGACACCGCCTGCACCCGCCTGGTGAAGGAGCGTTGGGAAGCCGAACGGCTCATCCGAATTGCTTTGCTGGGACGAACCGCTTTCACACGAAGAAAGCACCAGGAGGGATCGGCGGATGCTACGCTCTTGGACAATATCGGCAAGCGAAAGGCGGCCATCGTGGAATGCAATCCACGATTCCCAAGGATTTGTCGGGACGAACTCACTGTGAGCCGACACGAATACCGCGCCTGAGCCTTTCAGCGCACGAAGAAACTCGCGCTTTGTCGCCCGCCAGCCAGTCCGCACCTCTGCCGCTGCCGCAATGGCGCCCTCAAGTCGCGCGAAGGGCAGATTGTCTTCCGGATCGAGAAACAGCTCCCGCGTCTCACCGATATCGACTGGTACGTCAAGGGTTGAAGCGAACAGATCCATTGTCGCCGCTATCGAGACTTCGTCAAAGACCTCGGACAAGTGCCGTCCGTCCGGAAGGCGTGCATGGGCGAGGGGAAGCGCCCGTAAGGCGCGATGTGGAATGATAACCAATGCGGTGCCGCCGTCAGAGAGCGACGGGACCGCCCGGGCCAGAAGTGCTCCGGTATGCTCGAGAAGCAGGTGACTGAGGGCGCACGTGCTTTCCAACAGCAGCTCGGGTCGTGCACCGGCTCTGGCCAGCGAAATCTGTACGGATTGGTCCAGTGCACAATCGGTCACATGTCCCCAGACATTCAGGATGCGGTCCCGGAACTCGTCGTAGACTGGCCCGTCGATCCATTGCACAGCAACGCTTCCATCCAGCCCGCTGATCGAGAATATCGCAATTCCTCTGGAACTGCCGAACATCGTAACGAGGCAGCGTTTACCGCCGCCGGCAGAAACCCACTCCTGGCAGCGTTGAACAGCCGGCGCAAATGCTTCGGAGGTCAACCGGCCCCTTGCATCTGCGGTGCTCAGCTGGCCGAGAAGCCATAGAAGTCTTCCTTTCAGGGACTCTGCTAGCGCGAGACATTTTCCCGGAGGTTCACCGCTCTTTATCTTTGCTTCCAGCCCCATCCCTTCGATGCGGCTCCATCCGTGCAGTACCGATTGCCACACCGTTGGATCGGGTTTCCCTTTCGTGATTCTGTCGCTCTGCAGGCCAGTCACCTTTTCGTATTCTCTAATGGCTTTGGCATAGTTCCCCTTGCGTAGTGCGACCTGGATGACAAGCTCGCCGGCATGGATCTGTTCGTCGTTGTTTGGTAGTTGGGCGGCAACGTCGACCGCGAGCTCCGCCTCGCTTTCCGCTTCGTCCACACGATCCAGTGCCAGAAGAATGATGCCGCGATTGGAGTGAAGCATGCAGCCGAGCTGATCGAATTGGCCGGCGCCTACTGCCGGCCTCGATGCGAGAGCCTCCCGATTTGCATCCAGCGCATCTTCGTAGAACTGCAAATCCCGGAGCACATTCGAATAGGAATTCCAGAAAATGCACCGCTCACGATCCGAACGCGCTGCAACGTCGTCCTTGAGTTGTTGGTGGAGAGCCAGCGCATCAGATTGGCTTCGCGCCTCAGACAGCCGCATAGCTTTTTCGAACAAGATCTCAAATCGCTCGTCCTGGCTCCAGTCGTGCGCGTCCAGCAGTTCGTCGAGGACGTTGATCGCGAGGATAGCCTGTTCCAGAGTACTGAGTAGATGCACATAATGCATTCCGGTCCTAAACATTGTCTTGGGATCGCCTATAACCCGGCTGGCGGCATAAGCTGCTTCCAAATCCGATCGTGCTTGACCAAGAGCACCGAAACCGAAGCTGACGCCGACGCCGTGTTGAATCGCGTGGTCGAGCATCTTCTTGAGGAGGTCGGTCAAGCGAACGACATCGGCGTCATTTCCAGCAATCCGCTTGAGCTGCAGTGCGTGGGTGTAAGCGTCGAGCGCAGGGCCAAGCTGGAGATCGGCTGGTCTTGCTGAGCCTTGTCCCAGGGCGAGCCAGAGATCGCCATGGAGGTCCGCGTCGATATCAACTTCCGCGCCCGCGACAATGTCGAGGGCTCTCTGTGCGATGCGTCTGGCTTTTCTCAGGTCTGAGGGAGTGGGATCGCCGCTCGAGGTCTGGAATGACATGTCGCGCCAGAGCATTGCCACATCGGAAAGCGTTGCCCGCTTTAAGTCATCGTCCGTGCTGGCTGCCGCTGCGCGGTAGAGGAGTTCGGTGCCATAATCAGCCGAGGCGGTTGTCACTAGGCTTCCCTCTCGCATGGCTCTCCATGTCTCCACCAGCGCGCCGATCCCAGGACCTGGATCGGGATCTGCGCTGCGAACTTCCTTTTCCACACGCATTACATAATCGGCGAAGGACTGCGGTGGATCGGCATCTTTCGTTGGATCGCCGAATTCGGGGATTGTGTCGTCGGCAGTTGCGTTGACCAGACGGAAAATAAGATTGCGTAGCCTGTAGGCCGGGCCGTTGCCGGGTTTTTCCGGTTCGCCCTTTCGGGCCAAAATAGCCAAAAGCGAGCCCATCATCGGATGCTGCATTCCAAGCTCAAGGGCGCGATCCAACGCCGCTTGGGCTGTGTCCAGATCACCGGTGAAGAGAGCATGTATGACGGCGGTATCCCAATGCAGATCGGGAATCGTGTTATCCAGGGATATGGCATAGTCGAGTTCGACCAGAAGTCGACCAACGATATCACGATCGATGACAATCTGAAGAGAATGTTGCACCTGGAGGCGGTACTCTACGCCTGCGCCGATCGTGTACGCCAGCTGCCGACGAAAAAACGAGGTGTCTGCACCCTGTCGTGCATCCTCCAGGATCTGCGCAGCCTGACGATAACGCCTGGCGCGTTTTGCGGCGTCAGCTTGCAAGATGACATGAGTATCTTCTGGACCCGGGGTGCTCATATCGCAGCCCTCTCGACGCTCTGATTCTACCACGAGCAACGGGGCAGTTAAACGGCTGTGGGGTGAACTGAAATACTATCTTTCAGTTGCGCGATTTTCCGCCCGGAAGCCGATCCGCGACCTCGATCTTAGGCCGCTCGGTTTGATTTTTCCGATCCTGCCAACAGGATGTTGCTCTAAACCACGCCGAATTCCGAGATTTTTCACTGAGTACGGTCACCAGTACCGACCCCAAAAGGTGCTGGTTCGTGCGATCTCCACCTGCGACCAACGGTGACCGCGCGCTCATCCCAGACCAAAATTTCTAGACAGCAATTTGTGCCGCCGAAGACATGCAGCCGATAGCGGCACCGTCGCGCTGGCACTCGCCACCGGCGAGGCAACCATGCCGATCCCGCAGTCGGTCAAGGTGACCTTCAAGGGTACGATGCAGCCCTACATGGACTTCCGCGACGTGGTGCATGCCACCCAGGCTCAGATGCTCAAGCAGCACGGTGATAACGTCTTCCAGGGCCGGATCATTGAAGTCCACATCGGCACGCTTCTCGCCGACCAGGCCTTCACCTTCACCGACTGGACAGCCGAGATGAAGGCCAAGGCGTCGATCTGCATCAGCCAGGACGAGACGCTGATCGAGTCGCTCGAGATCGCAAAGTCGCGCATCCAGATCATGATCGACAAGGGCATGGACAATGCGGCGCAGACGCTGAAGGGCCTGATCAACAAGGCCGACGAGCGCATTGCCGAGATCCGCTCGGGCGAAAAGCCGGCACTAACCCCGGACCACAACGCGAAATATTTCGCGGAAGTCGTCGTCGATCTCGACGTTATCGACGAGCCGATGATCGCCGATCCCGACGTGAACAATGCCGATGTGTCGAGGCGTTATACCCACGATACGATCCGCCCGGTTTCCTATTATGGCGGCTCCAAAAAGGTGGACCTCGGCTTCGCGGGCTCGTGCATGGTGCACAAGGGCGATATGAAGATCGTGGCCCAGATGCTGAGGAACATCGAGAAAGCCTAGGGCAAAGTCGAATTCACGGCGCCGCTCGTCGTCGCCGCGCCGACTTACAACATCATCGATGAGTTGAAGGCAGAAGGGGATTGGGAAATCCTGCAGAAATATTCAGGCTTTGAATTCGATGACCTGAATCCCAAGACCTCGAACCGCACCGAGTACGAGAACATCCTCTATCTCGAGCGTCCAGGCTGCAACCTTTGCATGGGCAACCAGGAGAAGGCGGAGAAGGGCGATACCGTTCTGGCGACGTCGACCCGTTTGTTCCAGGGCCGCGTCGTTGAGGACACCGCCGAGAAGAAGGGTGAATCGCTTCTCGCCTCGACCCCGCACGTAGTGCTGTCGGCGATCCTTGGCCGCACGCCGAGCATTGAGGAGTACCGAACTGCCGTTGATGGGATAGATCTGACAAAGTTCGCTCCCCCTAAGGCTGTTCGCATCGATTCCTTGTCCGTCCACTACTAGGGATCTGACCTCGATGCTGTGATCGGAATCGCACAGGATCCCGTCGATGGAGGAGGACGGAACAGCTCACTCCTCCCGAAAATCGAGGTTTATCTTCGAATGCTTGCCGCACCTCATCGTTCGGCAAGCTTTTCTTTTTGAGCGGGGTGTTGTTCCTGGTGACGGCCGCCGGCCTGGTCAGAGGTGAAGGCGTGGCGCTTAGCAGAAACATGGATCGCTTGATCGGCAGTTGGTCGCGAGCAGGTAGTCGGAGATGGTTGCATGCCGTTCACTTTAGCTGGGCCGGCAGCTCGGCTTGGTTCAAGCGCAAGAATAGTCGATGGAGCACCTTCGCATGTGCAGCCTAAAGGGCTTGGGCACCTAATCCTCCAGTAAACAGCTAAAACTACCGGCACTCTTAACGGGTGTCGGACACTCGCCGCTTTCGGCCCGAGCGGAGCGAGCTAGGCTTGTTTTCGGTTGGATTGATCTCTTCGAACAATGCGGCGACATTAACGGCCAACACTCTCGCAAACGCTTCGAGCGTCGCGACAGTTACATTTTCTTTGCCGCGCTCGACACGCCCCACGTATGAACGATCAATATTCGACTCGAGAGCGAGCTTTTCTTGAGACAAACCTTTCGCAACCCGCAGGCGGCGCAAATTCCAGCCGATGGTTTGTCGTGTGTCCATCTAACCACAAGACATATAAACGGCTTGACAATCGACGGACTGATAGTCCCTAATTAGTCGTAGACGGGTTCAACTCTGAAGCCGGTTGGGAGGCATTCATGGAACTACGCCAACTCTCCTATTTCAAAGCGGTGGCCGAGGAACTGCACTTCGGCAG
>UBMU01000131.1 GCA_900466605.1 Hyphomicrobiales bacterium | reverse complement strand
GTCAGAACCTCGGGAAGTGGGACTTCGCCTCCACGGGCGACTGGAAGACCTGGGCCACGATCACGCGGGACATGCCGCTGGTCGCCGGGACGAACACCATCGCGCTGAAGTACGAGACGGGCAACAAGGGCAACATCAACGTCGACGTCCTGTCGATCGGCACCGCCGACATCTGCGCCCCGTCGCAGGTCGAGGACGGCTACCGCCCGCTCTTCGACGGCACGCTCGAGAGCCTGAACGCCGGGTGGCGCATGGCCGGCCCCGGCGGCTTCGGTCGACAGAACGACTGCAGCATCCGCGGCGAAGGCGGCATGGGCCTGCTCTGGCACAAGGCGCAGGAGCTGAACGAGTACAGCCTCAAGCTGGACTGGAAGCTCATCGCCGATCACAACGGCGGCGTCTTCGTCGGGTTCCCCGACCCGAAGAACGACCCGTGGATCGCGGTCAACCAGGGCTACGAGATCCAGATCGACGCGTCCGACGCCGCCGATCGCACCACCGGTGCGATCTACACCTTCCAGGGTGCGGATGCCGACGCGGTGAAGGCCTCGCTCAAGCCCGTCGGCCAGTGGAACGCGTACGAGATCGTCGTGAAGGGGCAGACCATCAAGATCTTCCTCAACGGCACGCTGGTGAACGACTTCACCAGCACCGATCCCGCTCGCGACCTCTCGCAGGGCTTCATCGGCCTGCAGAACCACGGTGGTGGGGAGGCGGTGTCGTACCGCAACGTCCGCGTCAAGGACATCGACGAGCCGGCCCCCCTCGCGGTGACCGCCTCGGCCGAGGTCAAGTGCCTGGCCAAGAAGGCATCGGTGACGGCCCGCGCGACCAACACCGACACGGTGCCGGTCGACGTGACGCTCACGACGGCGTGGGGCGAGCGGATCATCCCCGCCGTCCAGCCCGGGGCGACGGTGTTCCACACCTTCACCACCCGCGCCGCGTCCGTCCCCGCGGGCGAGGCGACGGTGACCGCGACCGGCGACGGTCGCACCGGCGGGGCCACGGCCTCGTACGCAGCCAAGAGC
>UBMU01000086.1:311-1281 GCA_900466605.1 Hyphomicrobiales bacterium | reverse complement strand
TTCCACGACTGGATGTCGTTCGACAGCGGCACCTTCTCGGGCAGCCAGAAGTTGTTCACCAGACGGTTCCAGACCTCGAGGTCCTTGTCGTCCTGGATGCGGTTCCAGTTGATGGCCTGCACGTGGTTCAGCAACTGCAGCTTCTCAGCCATGTCGTTCCTGTGTCCTTGATCGATGGGTGGTCAGCGGGTCAGAGCATGCACGAGACGCACTCGGTCATATCGGTGCCCTCGAGCGCCAGCTGACGCAGACGGATGTAGTAGATGGTCTTGATGCCCTTGCGCCACGCGTAGATCTGCGCCTTGTTGATGTCGCGGGTGGTGACGGTGTCCTTGAAGAACAGCGTCAGCGACAGGCCCTGGTCGACGTGCTGCGTCGCGGCGGCGTACGTGTCGATGACCTTCTCGTAGCCGATCTCGTACGCGTCCTGGTAGTACTCCAGGTTCTCGTTCGTCATGAACGGAGCCGGGTAGTAGACGCGACCGAGCTTGCCTTCCTTGCGAATCTCGATCTTCGAGGCGATCGGGTGGATCGAGCTCGTCGAGTTGTTGATGTACGAGATCGAGCCGGTCGGGGGTACGGCCTGCAGGTTCTGGTTGTAGATACCGTGCGCCTGGATCGAGGCCTTCAGCTCGCGCCAGTCGTCCTGCGTGGGGATCTGGACCCCGGCAAAGAGCTCCTTCGCCTTGGCCGTCTGCGGCTCCCACACCTGGTCGGTGTACTTGTCGAAGAACTCGCCCGATGCGTAGGTGGAGTTCTCGAAGCCGTCGAAGGCCGTGCCGCGCTCGATCGCGAGGCGGTTCGAGGCCCGCAGCGCGTGGAACAGCACCGTGTAGAAGTAGATGTTCGTGAAGTCGATGCCCTCTTCGGAGCCGTAGTAGACGTGCTCACGAGCGAGGTAACCGTGCAGGTTCATCTGGCCGAGGCCAATGGCGTGCGAACGGTCGTTGCCGTCTTCGATCGAGCGCAC
>UBMU01000086.1:0-290 GCA_900466605.1 Hyphomicrobiales bacterium | reverse complement strand
GAGGGCGATGTTCATCGATCCGAGGTTGCAGGAGATGTCCTTGCCGATGGTGTCGTACGAGAGGTCCTCGTTGTACGTGGTCGGCGTGTTGACCTGCAGGATCTCGGAGCACAGGTTCGACATGTTGATGCGACCGGCGATCGGGTTGGCCTTGTTCACCGTGTCCTCGAACATGATGTACGGGTAGCCCGACTCGAACTGGATCTCGGCGAGGGTCTGGAAGAACTCGCGCGCGTTGATCTTCGTCTTCTTGATGCGCGGGTCGTCGACCATCTCGCGGTACTTCTCGG
>UBMU01000053.1 GCA_900466605.1 Hyphomicrobiales bacterium | reverse complement strand
CCCTTTTCCAAGTCAACAGCACCCAACAAAGTTTTTTGACAATTTTGTAACACACTGATTCAACTCAGCGATTTTAATGAGACGGTATCCACAGGGTCGAACTGCCTGCCAGCCAGCTCCTAAATTCTTTTATCAGGCAGTCAAAAAACGCTGATCGAGCGGTGTTCGGCCCATTGTCGGCGGCCTAAAAACCATGCCTGAGGGTTGAAAATCACGCAAAGTGGGTCATTTGCCCCTTAGCCAAGCCAAATTCCCTGGGAACCTATCGCAGCTCTTTCGTGTTCTCGTTCGTGTAGACAAAAGGAGAAAGACATGGCTGCCAATACCGATGACGTCCGGGCGTCCGTTAGCAAGGACATCGCCGCACTCCAGCAGGAGGTGTCCCGGCTGCAGAAGATGATCTCGGCCCAAGGTGCGGAAGCTTACTATGAAGTGCGCGACCGTGCCGGCAAGGCCTATGAAGACGCTCTGCCCCGTGCGAAGAGCGCCGTCGCACAGATCCGGGCGGAAAGTGCTGCAGCGGCAGGCGCCGCCCGTGAGCATCCCGCCGCAGCCACAACCGCGCTGGCACTGGTCGGCGCAATCGGCTTCCTGGCCGGCTATCTCTTGAGCGGCAGCCAGCAGCCGCCACGCCATTGGTGGCGCTGACAACGCCGGCAGAGACGCTTCGCCTTTATCTCGGGCCGCATTGATCTGAAGGTCAATGCGGCTCGTAATACTTTGGTCTTAGAAAAACCAAGTTTCGTCGTTACTGCTGCGGCTAAAATAGTGGGAGGACTATTCATGGAGAGCCAGAGAGCACATTTTATAGTCGAAGTCAGTGTGGATGGCGTCAACGGCCGCAAGGCAGTCGGCATCATGAACATGCGCCAAGCGCTCGAACTGCCCGAATTGCCGAGCCTCTCCTATACCCATCCGGACCCCGCCAAAGCAGCAGCGGGTGTGGTAGTCAGCCGCCAGGAGCTCGCTGGAATCATGGCCTGTCACTAAGGTTTGGCGGCTTATACCGAGGACGAATTGGATGGCGCGCAAAGCGCCGTCTTGCTTTTTGAGCTTTCGCCACCCCCCTTCAGCGTTTCATTTTCCCCGCGTTTTGTCCGCCTCTTGCTGGCATCGTGAAACCGTTCGTGTCAGAACCTGATCAACGCAACGGACGGGAAGCATAGCGTGAGGCAACGGCGCTCACCTCAGAAATCGCGCGAGCGCGCAAAAACGAACGGTGAAGTGCCCGGCAAGCGGGTAACCCTGCCGCGTGCGCTCTCCAAGCTTGGCCACTGCTCGCGGACGCAGGCTGAACGGTTGATCCTGGAAGGTCGTGTTTCGGTTGATGGACGCAAAGTCACCGACATCTCTGCCTGGGTGGACCTGGCGTCGTCGAGAATCCGCGTCGACGGTGCCGACGTGGTCGCCGAGGCGAAGATTTATCTTATGCTGAACAAGCCGCGCGGGCTGGTCACGACGCGCGATGATCCCGAAGGGCGTCCTACCGTCTACGACTGTCTCAAGGACTTCGAGGCGCCGCACCTCTCGCCCGTCGGCAGATTGGATAAGGCCAGCGAGGGTTTGCTGCTCTTTACCAACGATACTCTCTTTGCCCAGGCGTTGCTTGATCCCCTCACCCATGTGACGAAAACCTACCATGTCCAGGTCAACCGGATCATGGACAGCGAAATGCTGGCTGCGATGACCTATGGCGTCCGTCATGACGGCGAAATTCTGAAGGCAACATCCGCGACACTGTTGAGGAGCGGCGACAAGAACGCCTGGATCGAGGTCGAACTCGATGAAGGCCGCAATCGCCAGATTCGCCGCATGCTGGAAGCGCTTGACGTTGAATGCCTCCGCCTCGTGCGAGTTGCGATCGGGAACCTGGCGCTCGGCGAGTTACCAAAAGGCGCAGTGCGCGCGTTGACGGATGCGGAATTAAAGGAACTGCGCCGGAGCGCCGGCGTGGAAACAGCAAGACGGAATTGAGTGCATGACAGAATTGGCGGCGCACGAATTTTGGCAGGAGATACACAGCCCGGGCACCTTTGGGAGCGATGGCGATTTCTCGACATCGTATATCGCAGAGCTGGACGACGGGCGCCAGCTTCGCCTGCCGGTGCGCGTGCTGGCGGACGGACAACATGCGCTGGCGTCCCTGATCATCAATCAGGCAAGCTTCGAGGTTCTCGATGTGCTGGCTCAGTCGCTCGCGGAAAGACTGAAGTCTTTTGAGGTGGATGTTATTGCCGGCCTGCCTACGCTTGGGCTGACGCTCGCAGCCACCGTGGCGCAGAAACTGGGACACCGGCGATACGTACCGCTCGGAACGTCCCGAAAATTCTGGTATCGCGATGAGCTGTCCGTGGCACTCTCCTCGATTACAACCCCCACCCAACAGAAGCGTCTCTATCTAGACCCTCGCATGCTGCCGCTGCTTGATGGCCGGCGCGTTGCACTGATCGACGACGTCATCTCCAGCGGCACCTCGATCGTTTCCGGGCTGCAACTCCTTGATGGCTGCGGCATCGAACCTGTTGTGATCGGTGCGGCGATGCTGCAGTCACGCCGCTGGTGTGCGGCGCTTGATGCTGCAGGATCGCAATGGCGGGAAAGAACAGTTTGCGTGTTTTCCACCCCGATGCTGGAGAGGACGGAGACCGGCACCTGGCGCCGGCCTGCTGTCTGAGCGCGTCATCGGCGTGAAACGCCGACTGCGATATTTCGCTCTATACAGAGCGAACCGAACCGCTACAGTCTCACGATGGATTGAGGTTCGGGGCAAACCATGACGTTCGAGCAAGCATCCTTGCTGATCCTCCTGGTCGCGATGCTGGTCTTGTTTTCATTGGAGCGCTTCCGCATCGAGGTGGTCGCGATTGCCGGACTGCTTGCCGGCTACGCGCTTCATCTCTATTCCGCCGAACAGGTCTTCTCTGGCTTTGCCAGTCCCGTAGTGATCACCGTCGTGGAGATCCTGCTTATCGTGCAGGTCCTTGCACGGGCGCAGCTTTTCGATCAGCTCGCGGATTTTTTCGTAAGAGCCGCATTTTCGAATGTGGCGGTCATCGCAACATTGTCTGGCGCGACCGGCTTCATCTCCATATTCATGAATGATATCGGCGCCTTTTCGATCGCTTTGCCGGCAACGCTGCGCGTAAGCGCCGCACTTGCGATACCCAAGCGGCAATTGATCATGCCGATCTCTTTTGCCGCCCTCTTGGGCGGGATCGTATCGCTGATCGGTACGCCGGCGAACATGCTCGTCAACAATGCCATGGCCGGGGCGAGCGGCACGGGCTTTCGACTTTTCGACTTTGCCTATGTCGGCCTGCCGGTCGCCGTCGTCGGCATCACCATGATTGCATCGCTCGCGCCGCGGCTATTCCCGAAAAAGGACGGAGAGGCGCTTTCCCCCGAACCTGTCTCATCACCGAGACGCAGGATCGCCGAACGGCATATTCCTGCGGGCTCCTCGCTGATCGGCACGCGGCTCTCGGAACTTCCGGATCGGTTTTCGCTGCAGCCGCATACGCTCTTTCGCAATGAGAAATTCCTTTTCGGCACACCCGACAAATTGGTTGTCGAGGCGGGCGACCTACTTTTGGCCGAAGCGGACGATACGGTCTTTGACGGACTCCGTGCATCCGGAACACTGCTTGCGCACCGACATCCGAACGCGATCACTGACGGCCCGGACTATGTCGAGGCCGTCGTGATGCCAGAAAGCACGCTTGTCGGCTCGCGGCTGCATTCTCTTGAGGTGTTCAGCAGCCGCGACGTCACGATCTCGGCCCTCTCGATGCGTTCGCCGCGGATCGAGGGGCGCTTCGGCGATCTGCAGCTGTCGATCGGCGACATCCTGGTGTTGGAAGGCGATCAAAGGGCGATCGCAGAAGCGCTCGAGGAGTGCGAGTGTCTTCCGCTGGCGTCGCAGCCGCCGTCCCAAATGTCGGCATCCTCCTGGCAACCCTTTGCCATTTTCGCGGCAGGCGTGATGGCGACGGCCTCCGAACTCGTCACGCCTGACATAGCGTTTGGGGCGGTCGTGCTTGTCCTGGCGCTCCTCAATTACCTGAACATCCGCCGGGCAATGGCCGACCTCAATTGGCCGATCATCATCATGCTGGGCGCGATGATCCCGATAGGTTCCGCCGTCGCCACGACCGGCACCGCCCAGGTCATCGCGGCGACGCTCGGTTCCATGGTGTCGCTGACAGAACCGACCGTAGGGGTCGCACTCGCTCTCTTTATGTCGATGTTCCTGACGCCTTTTGTCAATAATGCGACCGTCGCGATCGTCATGAGCCCCATTGCTGTCGCCTTCGCCGCGACAGCGCATCACTCGCCATCGGCCTATCTGATCGCGGTGGCGGCAGGCGCCTCGCTGGATTTCCTGACACCTTTCGGGCACCACAACAATACGCTGGCGATGGGTATCGGAAGCTACCGCTTCAGCGACTTCGTCAGGGCCGGCGCACCGCTGACGGTAGTGAGTTATGGTCTGACGCTACTTCTTGTCTATCTGTTCTGGCTTTAGCAGCGGCTTTGCTTGACATCCCCGGTGATGGAATTAGAGCAGGAGGAACTTCACGATCACATGCAGAAGGATGGTCGAGCCCGTGCGAATCCTCTCCGAAGCCCATTTTCCAGAGCTCCCCAATTACTACCGCGGCAAGGTTCGCGAAAACTACGACCTGCCGGACGGACGCCGTATCATCATCAGTACAGACAGACTGAGCGCTTTCGACCGGATCCTCACCTGCATTCCTTACAAGGGCCAGGTTCTCACGCAGACGGCGCGTTACTGGTTCGAGGCAACCAAAGACATCTGCCCCAACCACGTTCTCGACTATCCCGATCCGAACGTTGTTGTCGGCAAGCGTCTCGATATCCTGCCGGTCGAAGTCGTCGTTCGCGGCTATCTCGCAGGCACGACGGGAACCTCGATCCTCACTCTTTACAAGAAGGGGGAGCGGGAAATGTACGGCATGCGACTGCCGGACGGCATGCGCGACAACCAGAAGCTTCCCACACCGGTCATCACGCCCACCAGCAAGGAATTCGACGGCGGCCACGACGAACCGTTGACGCCTGCCGAAATCGTGGAGCGCGGGCTCTTGACCAAGGAACAATGGGATACTCTCTCGCGCTACGCGCTGGCGCTCTTCGCACGCGGCCAGGAACTCGCGGCCAAGCGGGGGCTCATCCTCGTCGACACCAAATACGAGTTCGGTACGGACGAGAACGGCAGCATCATTCTAGCAGACGAAATCCACACCCCCGACAGCAGCCGCTACTGGCTTGCCGACAGCTATCAAACAAGTTTCGAGGCAGGCACCCGCCAGACAAGCTTCGACAAGGACTTTGTTCGCGCTTGGGTCGCGGAGCGCTGCGATCCCTATAAGGACGAAATCCCGGATATCCCCGTCGAATTGATCATGCAGACCTCGGAAGTCTACATCAAGGCCTACGAGAGCATCACAGCGCAACGCTTTGTTCCCGACGACAGTGAAGCAACGCCGGTCGAGCGCATCCGCAAAAATCTGTCGACCTACTTCTCTTAAGACTGCCGCGCAGGAAGCCTGCAACATTGGCTTGCAGGCTTTCCACCGTTCGCGCTAGCATCAGCAAAAATAGTGTGCCGGTCTTGGACCGGCGGGGGCATGGATGGCACGCAGGCCAAGACGCAAGGCCGAAGAGACCCGCGAAGACATTCTGTCGATGGCAGAATTGTTGTTCCGGCAACGCGGTTTCGTTGCAGTTTCGATCGCTGACATAGCAGCCTCGCTCGGCATGTCGCCTGCCAACGTCTTCAAGCATTTCCGCTCCAAGGCCGCTCTTGTAGATGCCATTGCCGAACGCCACCTCGGCAACGTCGCGCATCGCTTTGCAGCCTTCGACGAGGACTTGCCTCCCAACGAGCAGTTGCTTCGCTTCGTGCTGCGCCTGCTCGACAGCCACCTGCAGGACCTCCAGCAGAACCCCTATATCTTTGAAATGGTCTTGATGACGGTGCAGTCGAAGCTCGATGCCGGCAACCGGTATAGGGAGCGCATCGTCCAGAAACTGGAAGACATCGTAAAAGAAGGCGTCCAGAAGGGACGCTATCATTGCGCCAATCCACAGGATGCCGCAGGGACGATCGCCGATGTCCTGGCAAGCGTGCTGCACCCTGTCTTGATCGCCCGTGACGACAAGGACACACTTGTTCAGCGTGCAAAACAAATCGTCACTTTCGTCGATGCCGCACTGCAAAATAGCGCTTGCTAAGTGACGATTCTTAAATTACGTCACTTCATAAAGACTTTCTTAAATTCGGATCAGTGGCATTTGATTCTGGATCGATGATCGGCCTTCATCGTCGATGAAGATCGTCGGTTCGAACGCCACCGCACAAGGAATTCATTATGATACGGCGCATTTTCCTCGTTTCTTCCGCTCTTGCGATCGGCGGCGTGCTCGCCGCATGCAGCGATAGCGGTAACAAGCAGGGCGCGGCTGGCGCAGCTGGTGCTGCCGCTCAGCAAGCCGCCCCGGTTGGCGTCATATCCCTGACAAAGGCAAGCTTCCCGGTCACGACGATCCTGCCAGGTCGCGCCGAGGCGTCTCAGATTGCCGACATCCGCCCGCAGGTCAGCGGCATCATTCGTGAGATTCCCTTCAAGGAAGGTGGCGAAGTCAAGAAGGGTGACGTTCTCTATCAGATTGAAGACGCGCCTTATCTGGCGGCCGCCGCGCAGGCGCGCGCCGCAATTGCCAAGGCAGAAGCCAGCGTTCCAAGCGCGCAAAGCAATTTCGATCGCTATCAGCGCCTTGTCGGTTCCGGCGCAACGCAGATCGAGCTTGAGACGGCGCGCACAAACCTTCTGCAAGCGCAGGCCGAGGTCGAATCCGCAAAGGCAGCCCTGACCGCCGCCGAAATCGATGTCGACCACACGAAGATCACCGCGCCCTTCGACGGCGTGATCGACCAGACGGCATACAATGTCGGCAACGTCGTTGCGGCCAACCAGACAACGGCGCTTACCACGGTGCGCCAGCTGGATCCCGTGTATATCCTCCTCACGGAGTCGAGCACCAACCTGCTGCGGCTTCGCGATGCGATCCGAAGCGGCGAAATCAAGGGCAATGCCAGTAACGCTGCCTTCCGCCTGATTTTGGAGAATGGCAAGGAATACGACCAGAAAGGCACGCTCGACATGTCGAAGTCCGTCGTCAGCGAGACGACCGGCACCTTCATTATCCGCGTGCGTTTCCCGAATCCAGACCATGTCATCCTGCCCGGCATGTACGTGCGCGCAACTCTCGAACTCGGGGCAGAGGTCGGCTACGCGCTGCCGCAGCTTGCCACCAGCCGAAATGCAAATGGTGAGTTGACCGCGCAGTTCGTCTCGGCTGACGGCAAGGTCGAAACCCGCATCTTCGAAAATGCGTCGCCCTCCAACAATGCCTGGCTCGTTACCGAGGGTATCAAGGACGGCGACCAGCTGATCGTCAGCGGCCTGCAGTCGATTACGGCGGGAATGCCCGTCAAGCCAATGCCCATGAAAATCAATGATAAGGGCATCGTTGTGCCCGCTGATCAGGCCGCATCCGGTGAAGCGCAGAAGCCCGCCGCGAAGTAATCGCGACGAACCGTGATCAGAGCCGCACAGGAACAGTAAGCCAATGGCCAAGTTTTTCATCCGACGCCCGATCTTTGCTTGGGTTATCGCGATAACGATCATGCTCGCGGGCTTGCTCGCAATTTTCACGCTGTCGATTTCGCAATATCCTGACATCGCCCCGACGACCGTGCGCATCAACGCCACCTATCGCGGCGCCAGCGCTGAGACGGTCGAAAAATCGGTGACGACGATCATCGAAGACGGCATGACCGGTCTTGACGACCTGACTTACATGACGTCAACCTCCTCGACCGGATCCGCCAGCATCTCGCTGACGTTCGGCACCAGTGCCGACCCCGACATCGCGCAGGTGCAGGTCCAGAACAAACTCCAGCTGGTCCAGTCCAAGCTGCCGAGCGACGTCATCGATGCCGGCATCAGCGTTACCCGCTCGACCTCGAGTATCCTGCTCGTCGGTTCGCTTGTTTCGACTGACGGCAAGCGCAACTCGGTTGACCTCGGCAACATCATGTCGACGTCCATCGAAGATCAGATCCAGCGCCTGGAAGGCGTAGGCAGCGTCAATATCTTTGGCTCTGGCTATGCCATGCGCGTGTGGCTCGACCCGTACAAGCTGCTGAAGTACCAGTTGACAACGGGCGACGTTACCTCCGCAATCGAGGCACAGAACACCCAGGTTTCGGTCGGCTCGCTCGGCGCTCAGCCGACCGTCGACGGTCAGCAACTCAACGTCACGATTACGGCGCAGAGCCAGCTGACCACCGTTTCCGACTTCGAGCACATTATTCTGAAAGTCGAAAAAGACGGCTCCACCGTCCGCCTCAGCGACGTCGCGCGCATCGAGATCGGTCAAGAAAGCTACGGCGGCTCCTCCCGCTACAACGGCCAGCCTTCAAGCGGCTTTGCCGTCAACCTCGCTATCGGCGCCAACGCCATTGATACTGCCTCACGCGTGCGATCTACTCTTGACACCATCAGCCGCGGCCTGCCGGAAGGCGTGGAAATCACCTATCCGTACGACACGACGCCGTTCGTCGAACTGTCGATCGAGAAGGTCGTTCACACGCTGATCGAAGCCATTGTTCTCGTCTTCATCGTGCTGCTGGTCTTCCTGCAGAACCTGAGGGCAACGCTTATTCCGACGATCGCGGTGCCGGTGGTCCTTCTCGGTACCTTTGGCATCCTCGCGGTGGCGGGGTATTCGATCAACACATTGACAATGTTTGCGATGGTTCTCGCCATCGGCCTTCTTGTCGACGACGCGATCGTCGTCGTCGAAAACGTCGAACGCATCATGACGGAAGAGAAACTGTCGCCGCTCGAAGCGACCGAGAAGTCGATGGACGAAATCACCGGCGCCATCGTCGGCATCGCGCTCGTTCTGACCGCCGTGTTCATCCCTATGGCATTCTTTGGCGGCTCGACTGGCATCATCTATCGTCAGTTCTCCGTGACGATCGTCTCTGCGATGCTGCTTTCGGCTCTCGTCGCAATCGTGCTGACGCCGGCGCTCTGCGCAACCATGCTGAAGCCCGTGAACGAGCATAAGAAGCACCGGATCGGCGACTGGTTCAATCGCAATTTCACGCGCTCTACCAACGGCTATGTCAGGAGCATCGGCTACCTGCTGAAGCGGCCGATCCGCGTCATGCTGGTCTTCCTCCTCATCGGTGTCGGTTGCGCCTATCTGTTCAACCGCCTGCCGAGCTCCTTCTTGCCGCAGGAAGACCAGGGCGTTCTGCTGACCATCGTCACAACTCCTCCGGGCTCAACGACGCAGCAGACCCAGGCGGTCGTCGAAAAGGTCGAGAAATATTACCGCGAGAATGAGAAGGACGCCGTTCAGTCCGTCTTCGGCGCACTTGGCTTCGGCTTCAATGGCTCTGGCCAGAACAGCGCGATCGTCTTCACCAAGCTCAAGGACTTTTCTGAGCGCACAGATCCGAACCTGCACGCGCAGGCCGTGGTGACGCGGGCGCTCAAGACCTTCTTCACCTTCCGCGAAGCGCAGGTTTTCGCGCTGCTGCCACCGGCGATCCAGGGTCTCGGCGTATCAAGCGGGTTCTCGATGTATCTCGTCGATACCGGCGGTCACGGTACAGACGCGTTGGATGCCGCCTCGAAGCGCTTGATCCAGGCTGCAAACTCCAGCGGCAAGGTCGTGGCGCTGCGCAGCAACAACAAGGAAGTCGAGCCGCAGATGAAGATCGTCATCGACCAGGAGAAGATCGGCGCAATGGGCGTCGATATCGCGGCGGTCAACTCGATGCTTTCGGTCATCTTTACCGGCCGTGACGTCAACGACTTCACGCTGAACGGCGAGATCAAGCCGGTCTACGTGCAGGGTGACGCACCGTTCCGCATGCAGCCCGACGATCTCGATCACTGGTATGCCCGCAACTCGAGCGGCGAGATGGTGCCTTTCTCGGCCTTCACCCGCACCGAGTGGGTCAAGGGTGCCCCGACGCTGGCTCGCTTCAATGCGGTGAGCGCAATTCCGCTCGAAGGTGCATCGGCACCGGGCGTAAGCTCGGGCGACGCCATGAATGAGATGGAAGCGCTCACGGCACAGTTGGGTGGCGGATACACCGTCGCGTGGCAGGGTATCTCATATCAGGAGCGCCTGTCGGGTTCACAGGCACCTATGCTCTATGCGATCTCCGTCCTCGTCGTCTTCCTCTGCCTGGCAGCGCTTTACGAAAGCTGGTCGATCCCGTTCTCGGTTATCATGGCAGTGCCGGTCGGCGTGCTCGGGGCTCTCGCCGCCGCAACGCTCTTCGGCCAGGCCAACGACGTCTACTTCAAGGTTGGCCTTCTGACGACCATAGGCCTGGCGGCGAAGAACGCTATCCTGATCGTGGAATTCGCCAAGGACCGAATGGAAACGGGAATGGGGCTATTGGAGGCGACTCTCGAGGCGGCGCGCCTGCGCCTGCGCCCCATCATCATGACGTCGCTTGCTTTCATTCTGGGTGTCGTGCCGCTGGCGATCGCAACCGGCGCGGGCTCCGCCGCGCAGAACGCAATCGGCATCGGCGTGCTCGGCGGCATGCTCGCAGCAACGGCTCTCGGCATCTTCTTCGTGCCCTCGTTCTTCGTCGTCATCCGCCGGATCTTCTCGCGGACGCAAAAAAATGAAGCGTGAGTGTGGTATAAATGCACTGTGAGAAGGTGAGACTCGTTGATACATTGCCGCTAACTGCTTCGGGATGGTGTTTCTCGTATGAGCGAAGCGCGGCCGATAGCGAAGCATGAAGGCTTCTGACAAGAATAGATTTGGTCGAGTTACAGGAAGATTTTTAATGACATCTTTTCGCTTCGCCTCTCCGGCACTTCTGCTTCTGCTCGCAGGCTGTGTGAGTGGCCCG
>UBMU01000016.1 GCA_900466605.1 Hyphomicrobiales bacterium | reverse complement strand
TCGAGCGTCAGCAGCTCCTGTTTCGGCAGGAAGGTCATGTGCTCGGCCATGCAGTAGGTGCAGCGGAAGTCGCAGCGATCCGTGACGGAGACACGCAGATAGGTCACCGCCCGCTGGAAGGGGTCGATCATCGGTTTCGCCTCTGCAACCAGTGGCGATGCGTTGCCTGTCGTTCCGACGTTGCTGTTCACGAATGCCTCCGCAATGCTACTAATGTGCGTATAGGCCATTGCCGCGTCAAGGGAAACGCTTCTTGGGCACGGCAAATTGAACTTGCCTCGCCACGCTGCATTGCCTACTCGTGATTTTGAAGGGGAATGGGATCATGAGCGATATCTGGCCGACTGAACTCAGAGTTTCGAAAGACCGGCAGCACCTGGTTGTGACGTTCAATGATGGGCAAAGCTACGATCTTTCCGCCGAGATGCTGCGCGTGCTTTCGCCATCAGCAGAGGTGCAGGGGCACGGGCCGGGACAAAAGGTAACCGTACCAGGCAAGCGCAACGTTGCGATCATCTCGCTAACACCCACAGGCAACTACGCAGTGCGTATCGGTTTCGACGATATGCACGACACCGGAATCTTCACCTGGACCTACCTGCGTGAACTTGGTGAGGGTGGCGAGGCGCTGTTTGCCGTCTACGAGGACGAGCTTCGCGAGAAGGGCATGGATCGCGACACGTCAGAGAAGCCGCGCTGAACGACAGCTATCACAGGGGGAAACGCATGGTAGGAACGAGCAAACGGAACTGGCTTCGCGTCAAGGGAAGTCCGGGCGGAAGCCGGGTCACTTTTCTCGAGCTGTTTTTTGATCTCGTCTTCGTTTTCTCGATCTCGCAGCTTTCGCATGCGTTGGCGGCTCATTATGCGCCACTCGGTGCTCTCGAGGCCGGCCTCATGACCTTTGCGATCTGGTGGGTGTGGATTTTCACGGCTTGGGTGACCAATTGGCTCGATCCGGAGAAGATGCCGGTTCGCGGCATGCTCGTCGCGCTGATGTTTCTCGGACTCGTTCTTTCTGCGTCCATTCCTGAAGCCTTCGGCGACAAAGGGCTGCTCTTTGCCGGTGCCTATGTGCTGATGCAGGTTGGCCGCTCTCTTTTCACGGCCTATGCGATGAGGGAGGTGAGTGTCTCGAACTATCGAAACTTCCTCCGCATCAGCATCTGGCTGATCGTTTCCGGTGTATTCTGGATCGCCGGTGGCCTTCTGGAACATGAAGCGCGACTGATCTCATGGCTGATCGCGCTTGCGATCGAGTATGCCGGTCCGGCAAGCGGTTTTGCTGTGCCCGGCCTTGGCAAGTCGACCGTTTCGGATTGGAATGTCTCAGGTGCACACATGGCCGAGCGTTGCGCACTTTTCATCATTATCTGCCTGGGGGAGGCGATCCTTGTTTCGGGCCGCACGTTCTCCGAGTTGCCGTTTTCCGCTCTGACGGCGGTGGTGTTCACCACTGCGTTCATCGGGACCGTCGCGATGTGGTGGATCTATTTCCGCTTCGGCCACGAGCGGGCGGCACACCGCATCGAGCATGACGAAACGCCGGGAAGCTTGGCGCGGCAGGCCTTTACTTATGCCCATATCCCGGTCCTGGCGGGAATCATCGTCCATGCGGTGGCGGTGGAGTTCATGTTTTCGCATCCGCACGAGACCGGCAATCTCTGCATGATCGCCTCCGTACTCGGTGGCGCCGGGCTCTTTCTTGCAGGCAATCTGTGGTTCAAGGGGGCGACCAGCGGGCGTTTACCACTCTCGCATCTGGCCGGCCTCGTGCTGTTGATCCTGCTCGCCTTTGTCGCGCCTTTCATTGAAGTCTACCTTGCCGGGATACTCGCGACGCTCGTGCTTATCATCGTGGCCGCTTGGGAATATAAATCCCTTGCAGGGCAGACTGTCGGTCAGACCGCTCACTGAGATCAGTCTTCGTCGACCAAATCCTCCTGCTGAAGAACATGGATGATCCGTTCCATCGACTCGGCCATCGCCATGCATTGCTCAATCGGTTCGGGAGAAAGCACGCGTTCGATGAGGTCGGTCTGGATGACCATGGCCTTTTCTGTAACCTCGCGGCCTTCCGGCGTCAGGAACAGCCTCAACACGCGCTTGTCCTTCTCATCGCCGCGCCGCTCGATGAGCCCACGCTTTTCCATCTGCGGCAGCAACATGCTCATGTTTGAGCGGCCGACCAGCAGTTTGCGGGCCAGTTCCTGCTGAGAGATGCCTTCGAAGCGGTAAAGATTGATCAGAATGTCGAGATGCGGCGTCTTGATTTCGAGTTCGGCGAGCGAGCGACCGAGAGACTGCTGCATAAGCTGGCAGGCGCGGGCGACGGCGATCCAGCTGCGAAAACGCGGGTGATCCCAGGGTAGGGATTGATTTTTGTTCATCGTTGTACTTTATTGTTCAGTGTTGAACATTGTTGGATTCCCACTATGACAAACTTTACGCTGAAGGTCACCCGCCTCGGATTTTCGCTGCTGCAGTCGGTTTCGCCGCGTATCGCCGGGAAGGTTGCGTTCCGTCTGTTCTGCCTGACGCCTTCCTCAAAGCCCAAAGGCGAGAAGGCGAAGGTCGCACATGCGGCTGGTTTGGCCAAGCTTGCTGGAGCCGAGGGGTTCACGCTTCGTCTGGCCGGCGGCGGCAGGGCGCATGCCTATCGGCTGAACGGCGGCGCGTTGGGGCCGCGCCCGCGCTACCTCGTGACGCACGGCTGGGGATCGAGTAGCGCGTACATGGGCGATCTTGTGGAGACACTGGCGGCGACAGGCGCGGAGGTCGTCGTTGTCGATTTTCCTGGGCATGGACGTGCCTCCGGGCGAGCTCTTCACATGGGTATGGCGGTTAAAACCATCGCGGCGGCCGAGCGTCGGTTTGGCGCCTTCGATGCTGCCATCGGCCATTCCTTCGGTGGCGCTGCGCTGATGGTGGCGGCGGCGGGCATGTTGCCGGCCGTTGCAGCTGTCCTGCCGGAAAAGCTGGTGCTGATCGGTTCGCCGAGCGAGATGCATTGGCTCTTCAAGGATTTTGGAAGGATGATCCGGCTCGGGCGGTCTGCGCAGCAGATGCTGGAGAATGAAGTGCACCGTATCACCGGTCGGAGACTGGAGGAATTCGACGCGAGCCGAGCGGCCGGTGCGATCCAGCGGCCGTTACTGATCGTGCACGCAGAGGACGACAAGGAGGTTAGTCCCTGCCACGCGCGGCGGTATGCAGCGGCAGGCGATGCCGTCCGACTTCACTGGGCGAATGGCTTCGGGCACCGTCGAATTGTCGCAGCGCGACCGGTTCTGGACGCGATCACGAAGTTTCTTGTCTTCAATGATCACAGCAAAGATGCTGAGATCATTCCGCTTTTGGCTCTTCCTACCCGGCGCGTGTCATTGTAACGTCACGTTAGGCAGCTAAAGGCCGCCACGACAACACGGCGGGACGATCATGAAAATCATCGAGACGGTGGAAGAGCTCGCGGCGATCTACGCTGGCGGGCTGACGCAGGCATCCGTGGCGAAGGTGACTGACTATCTGACGCCACTCTATCGCGAGATGATTGAGGCTTCTCCGTTCGTGGCGCTTGCGACGGTTGGACCGGAAGGTCTCGATTGTTCGCCGCGCGGCGATATTGGCGGTGTCGTGCGCATCATCGACTCGCGGACCCTGCACCTGCCGGACTGGCGCGGCAACAATCGTGTCGACTCGCTTTCGAACATCGTGCGCGACCCGCGTCTGGCGCTGATGTTCCTCATTCCCGGCTCGAATACCACGATGCGCATAAACGGGCGTGGTGTCGTGACAAACGATGAAGTGATCCTTTCCAGCTTCGAGATGGAGGGAAGGCATCCGCGGACAGTGATTGTCATCACGATCGATGAAGTCTACTTCCAGTGCGCCCGCGCGTTGATCCGTTCGGAGCTATGGAACCCGGAAACGTTCGTCGATCCGAAGAGCCTGCCGACGCCGGGATTGATGCTCAAGGCGGCAGCCGGGGATTTCGACTACGAAACCTACGATCGCGAATGGCCGCAGCGCGCGGCCAAGACCATGTGGTAACGCACAAAGGGCTGGAAAATCCTGGACGATACTCCGTAGGCAAGGCGGTGATGTCACAACCCACCTGTGCCGTCGCGATTTACCCCTTGTAGATCAGCCAGCTCTTCGTGAAGTCTTTCTGCATGCCATCTTCGAAAAGGATGCTGCAGTTGCGGCCGGAATTTTTGGCGCCGTAGAGCGCCACGTCGGCCTTATGATAGAGCTCGCCCGCGTCTTCGGCGTAGGATGCCATGCACACACCGACCGAAACCGTGACAGGTCCGTAATTGATCCTGGTGCGTGAGTTCGTGAAGGGGGTCGTTTCCAGCGTCCGACGGATGCGTTCGGCTGCGCCCATCACTTCCTCGGCCGTGTTGCCTTCGATGATCAGTGCGAACTCCTCGCCGCCAGTACGGGCGACGAAAACGTCGCGGCGGACGTTGGCCCGAATGACCGAGGCAACGGTCGCAAGGATCTTGTCACCGACCGGATGACCGTAAGTGTCGTTGATCTTCTTGAAATTGTCGATATCGGCGAGCACGAGTGCGGTGACGGGACGCATGGCCGGATTGTTGAAGACGGCCGCCAGGCGGTCGTCGAAGGCACGGCGGTTCGAAAGGCGCGTCAAGGAGTCAGTGTTGGCGATGCGTTTGTATTCGTCGAGCTCCTTGCGGACCTGATCCATTTCCTGCGAACGCTGGACGACGTTCTCAACCGTGCGTTCACCATGCGCCATGGTGTCGCCGGTTGCCTCGGTCAGCAGGGTGAGGGCGCTTTCGATAAGCTCGACGCTGGTGTGGTTCTTTGAGCTGATCCGCTTGTAGGTCTCGCCGAGCAGCTTGTTGTAGCTTTCCAACGATGTCTGTTCCTGGCGCAGGACACGCAACAGTGTTTCCAGTTCAGTCGCTATGCGGCCGTGAGCATCGTCAAATACGCGGGCAGGGCTGTGCGCAAAGTATTGTGCCCCGAGTGCGTCCAGTTCTTCCTGTGTCGCCTGGCTGCCGAGTGCGGCCAGATCTCGAGTCAGTGCAGGATTGGAGCCGATGTAGGCTTCGTAGAACAGCTCGTAGTTGCGCGGGATAGGAGCAATGCCCATGGAGCGCATGGCGAACGTGATCTGACCTGCCACGTCGGGAACCTGCGCCTTCGTTGGCGCTGCGGCCGTCGTCATGCGACTACTCCTCAATTAAATGTCAAATGCAGTCTTTAATTGATTAGCTTACAAATATTGGGAAATGATTAAGAGGGGATATACCAATGATTACATGTGAAATTTATCTCCTCTTCTCCGTCATTTGCGCATCGCATTGATTTTTATCTGTGAATTTGCGCAAGCATAAGAATTGGTGCTCCTTATGCGCGAGTGTATCCAAACAAAATGCAAGAAAATACGCTTACTGCTCTTCAATTGTCCCTGGTTTGTTGACAAACGGCATCGACTGGTCGGCCTGTTCGGCGAGTGGGTGCACGTTGTCTTCCGGCCCAGCTAACGGCCGTATCCCACCTTGGCGTGGTCGTTGCTGTCGTCATCGCACGATCTCTCGCGCTGATCCGGCAAAAGTGAAGGCGGTGGGGGTGCTGAGTGTTGCTGACATAGCAAACCAGATCGACAGCGCCGCGGCTGACCATCGGGCAACCGCGGCGATCCATTGACGTCGATCAGCCGAGGTTGAATTCCTGGAAGAAGTCGTTGCCCTTGTCGTCGGTGACGATGAAAGCCGGGAAATCCTCGACTTCGATCTTCCACACGGCTTCCATGCCGAGTTCCGGATATTCCAGTACCTCGACCTTCTTGATGCAGTCCTGCGCCAGCCGCGCGGCCGGCCCACCGATGGAGCCGAGGTAGAAGCCACCATGCTTCTTGCAGGCCTCGCGCACGGTGCGTGAACGGTTGCCCTTGGCAAGCATCACCATAGACCCGCCGAAAGATTGGAACTGATCGACGTAGGAATCCATACGGCCGGCCGTGGTTGGGCCAAAGGAGCCGGAAGCATAACCTGCCGGGGTCTTGGCCGGACCGGCGTAATAAACCGGATGGTTCTTCATGTATTCGGGCATTCCTTCGCCCTTTTCCAGCCGTTCGCGGATCTTTGCATGGGCAAGGTCGCGCGCGACGATGATCGTTCCCGTCAGCGACAGTCGCGTCTTGACGGGATGCTTGGTGAGTTCGGCAAGGATGCCGGACATCGGCTGGTTAAGGTCGATACGGACCATCGAGTCCGACAACTTCGACTCGTCGATCTCAGGCATGTATTTCGAGGGATCCGTTTCCAGTTGCTCGATAAATATACCGTCACGCGTGATCTTGCCCTTGGCCTGGCGGTCGGCGGAACAGGAGACGCCAAGGCCGATCGGCAGCGAAGCACCGTGGCGCGGCAAGCGTATGACGCGAACATCATGACAGAAATACTTGCCACCGAACTGAGCGCCGACGCCCATCTGCTGCGTAAGCTTGTGGATCTCCTTTTCCATTTCGAGATCGCGGAAAGCATGGCCGCTGGCAGAGCCTTCGGTCGGCAGATCGTCGAGGTAGCGCGTAGAAGCGAGCTTCACGGTCTTCAGGTTCATCTCGGCGGACGTGCCGCCGATGACGACCGCGAGATGATAGGGCGGACAGGCTGCGGTCCCTAAGGTAAGGATCTTCTCCTTAAGGAAGTCGATCATGCGGTCATGCGTCAAAAGCGACGGCGTGCCCTGATAAAGAAAGGTCTTGTTGGCGGAGCCGCCACCCTTGGCTACGAAGAGGAAGTTATAGTCGTCGGTGCCGTCCTCATAGATGTCGATCTGGGCCGGCAGGTTGTTCTTGGTGTTCTTTTCTTCGAACATCTTTACGGGGGCCAGCTGCGAGTAGCGCAGGTTCTTCTTCTCGTAGGCGTCCATGACGCCTCTGGCGAGTGCCGAATAGTCCTCGCCCTCGGTCCAGACGCGGCGGCCTTTCTTACCCATGATGATCGCGGTGCCGGTATCCTGGCACATCGGCAGCACACCGCCAGCGGCGATGTTGGCGTTCTTCAGCAGGTCATAAGCCACAAAACGGTCGTTGTCGGTTGCCTCGGGATCGTCGAGGATCGACGCGAGTTGCTTGAGGTGGCCGGGTCGCAGGAGATGGTTGATGTCGGCAAAGGCTGTTTCTGCAAGCAGGCGAATGCCCTCGGGCTCCACGGTCAGGATGTCCTGTCCCTTGAAGCTGTCGACGGAGACGTAGTCGCTGCTGATCTTGCGGTATGGAGTGGAGTCTTTGCTGAGGGGGAAAAGATCGTCAGCCATCGAGGGACCTTTCATGCGGACCGAAATCGCAGATGGTCTATTCGGGCGTCTTCGCAATTGCAATAATTCTAAAACCTGTCTGTTTTTGTCAGGAAAATATAAGAAAACACCGCCGTGAGCAGGGCGGTGTTTGGCTTTTCGATGAGGCTCGGCGGCCGATTTATTTCGGGCCGATCATCGCTTCGGGGCGAACGATCGTGTCGTATTCCTCAACGGTGACGAGACCGCTAGCCAGTGCCTCTTCCTTCAGGGTCGTGCCGTTCTTGTGCGCGGTCTTGGCGATCTTGGCGGCATTGTCATAGCCGATCTTCGGAGCAAGTGCCGTGACCAGCATCAGCGAACGCTCGAGGCCGGCCTTGATGTTGTCCTCGCGGGCCTCGATGCCGACAACGCAGTTGTCGGTGAAGGAGACGGCGGCATCGCCGAGCAGCTGTACCGACTGAAGGAAATTATAGGCCATCATCGGATTGTAGACGTTGAGTTCGAAGTGCCCCTGGCTGTCGGCGAAGGTAAGGGCAGTGTTGTTGCCGAAGATGTGAATGCAGACTTGGGTGAGGGCCTCGCACTGTGTCGGATTGACCTTGCCAGGCATGATCGAGGAGCCCGGCTCGTTCTCGGGAAGGGCGAGCTCACCAAGGCCGGAACGAGGCCCGGAGCCCAGCAGGCGAATATCGTTGGCGATCTTGAAGAGGGCGGCGGCAGCAGCGTTGATGGCGCCGTGACTGAACACCATGGAGTCATGAGCGGCGAGTGCTTCGAACTTGTTCGGGGCCGTGACGAAAGGAAGGCCGGTGATCTCGGCAATCTCGTCGGCGACCTTTTCTGCAAAGCCGACCGGAGCGTTGAGACCGGTGCCGACTGCTGTTCCGCCCTGGGCGAGTTCGCAAAGGCCCGGGAGTGTCATCTCGATACGCTTGATGGCGGAGCCGACCTGTGCCGCGTAGCCCGAAAACTCCTGTCCGAGCGTCAGCGGCGTTGCATCCTGTGTATGCGTGCGGCCGATCTTGATGATGTGGCTGAACTCGGTGACCTTCATGTCGAGGGCCGCGTGGAGGTGCTTCAGGCTCGGGAGCAGGTGGCGGACGATTTCCTCGGCGCAGGCGATGTGCATGGCCGTCGGATATGTGTCGTTCGACGACTGGCTCATATTGACGTGGTCGTTGGGATGGACCGGCTTCTTCGATCCCATCACGCCACCGAGCATTTCGATTGCGCGGTTGGAGATCACCTCGTTGGCATTCATGTTCGACTGGGTGCCCGAGCCGGTCTGCCAGACGACCAGAGGGAAGTGGTCGTCGAGCTTGCCGTCGATGACTTCCTGTGCCGCATCGACGATGGGGTTGCCGATCGCCGGATCGAGCTGACCAAGCGCCATGTTGGCGCGCGCCGCCGCTTGCTTGACGATGCCGAGCGCACGCACGATCGAAAGCGGCTGCTTTTCCCCACCGATTTTGAAGTTGCCCAGCGAGCGTTGCGCCTGAGCGCCCCAGTACTTATCGGTTTGAACTTCGATCGGGCCGAATGTATCGGTCTCGGTGCGGGTGGAGGTCATGGCCATGCCTTTCTATCGCGGGTGTCTCTCAGAGATGCGGTCTTATAGGTCTGAAACGCGCTGAAGAAAACCGTTCGGAATGCAAATATGAGTGCGACATTCATGTTGTTGGCGGCGATCAGTGATCTTTTGGACACGGCCGAATTTTTATCTTTCAGCGGCTTTTTGGCCACTGTGTCTGAGAGCGAAAATAAAGTAAAAAATTAACCAATAATTTCATAATTTTGTGTGAACTGGGGGTCGGCGAAGGCGTTTGATGCCTTACTTCGAGTTGAGTTGGCCGAGGCTGGCGGGTGAGGCTGGTTTCTGCCATGTGACGCTGGCGCCGGATGAAACGAGTTCTGAGGCGGGTTCGCCCGCGATTTGAAGACAGCATGACACTGGGACTGGATAAAAGCATGACATTCCTTTTCAAAGGTGCGGCCTCCGCACTAGCGCTTTCCTGTGGCATGGCGGCGATGGGCGTCGCGCCCGCGCATGCTTATACCTTGATGGATATGATCCGTGGGGATCGCGCTCGGACCCAGAGCACAATTGTCAATCCGAGGGCATCGGTTCCGGCACTCCTTCAGTCGGCTCCGGATGCTCCGCTGCCAAAGGTTTCAAGCCCGCGCTACTACACATACCAGCCCGACGCGATGCGTTTCGTCGATACCGGAAAGTTTACCGATCCCGTCGTGACTGGGGCTGTTGCGGATGCATCGGCCGCGACCGAGACGACGCCTTCGGTACAGCGCCGCTTCCTTATCGAGGCGAAGGTGCGTGCCCCTGTCGAAGTCGCCAAGGCGCTTGAAGCCTACTACGGCGACATGAAGAATCCGCTGGTCTGGCTCGCCGGAACGGATGTGAACGATCGTGCCAAGGCGGTCATTGCCGTACTGGCGGATGCAGAATCGGTGGGTCTTGATCCGGCCGACTATGCCGTCCAGCTGCCGAGCGAGGATCCGACAAATCCGGATCCGGCGGTCCGCGATCGCGCCCTGACGCAGT
This sequence comes from Hyphomicrobiales bacterium, assembly GCA_900466605.1. Taxonomy (GTDB): domain Bacteria; phylum Pseudomonadota; class Alphaproteobacteria; order Rhizobiales; family Rhizobiaceae; genus Rhizobium. The sequence continues at coordinate 330,921 of UBMU01000016.1, read as the reverse complement.
TCGAACTGGAGCTTTCTGCCAAGGTGCTCGCCTATGTGCAGGATACCGTTCGCGGTCGTGTCGATCCAAACAAGCTCTCCGGTTATCACGATTTCAAGCGTAAAGACGTGAACCTTGCTCCGGTTCTGAAGCTCGCTCGCATGAGCCCGGATGCTGCAGCCTATCTAAGAAGCCGCACTCCCGATGGGTCGGAGTTCGTTGCGCTCCGGGGTGAACTGGCAAAGCTGCGCGCCGAGGGCGCGAGCGACGACCGTATCAATATCGTCCTGAGCGGTCTGCTTCGTCCCGGCGACAACTCGCCTGAAATCCCGAACATCGTGAAGGCGATCGACAAGCACGGCTCGGCCGCGCTCAAGGCTGAGAATGCGGCAACGCTTTCGGGCTATACGGGCAGCACCGAATACTCGCCGGAGATCGTTGCGCTCGTCGAAGGATTTCAGAAGGAACATGGACTGAAGCCGGATGGCGTCGTTGGCCAAGCGACGGTCCGCGCCATGATCGGCGGCGACAGCAACGTGTCGAAAGTCGAGAAGCTGGTCGTTGCCTTGGAGCAGGCGCGTTGGCTGCCGGCCGACCTCGGCTCGCGCTATGTCTTCATCAATCAGCCAGCCTACATGGTATACTACCACAACGACAACAAGGAACAGTTGTCGATGCGTGTCGTGATCGGCCAGCCTTCACATCAGACCTTCTTCTTCCAGGACCAGATCGAGACGGTCGAGTTCAACCCCTTCTGGGGCGTGCCGCAATCGATCATCATCAATGAAATGCTGCCACGCCTGCGCTCGGACCCGAGCTATCTCGACCGGATGGGCTATGAAGTAACGGTCGGCGGTCGCGCCGTGGCATCGTCCAGCGTGGATTGGTACGGCTCAACGACCAACGTCTCCGTGCGTCAGCCGCCGAGCGATGACAATGCTCTGGGCGAGCTCAAGATCCTTTTCCCGAACGCCCATGCGATCTACATGCATGACACGCCCTCGAAGAGCTTCTTCAAGCGCGACATGCGTGCTCTCAGCCACGGTTGTGTGCGCCTTGCCGAGCCGCGGGCCATGGCAGCGGCTGTCCTGAATACATCGGTGGAGCAGATCGGTAAGGAGATTGCCACCGGCAAGAACCACGCCATGCAGGTTCCGCAGAAAATTCCGGTATACGTGGCTTACTTCACTGCCTGGCCGAACAAGGATGGCGTCGTGCAGTATTTCGATGACGTTTACGGCCGTGACGCCTACGTGAAGAAGGCGTTCGATGCCACAACGAAGGCACGTGGCGCGCAGATCTGATTGCTCCGAAAAGAACAAAGAAAGGCGGCCAGTGAGCCGCCTTTTTTGTTTCAGCCGGCCGCCGCAGCTGGTGTCGCAGTGGCAAAATCCTCGATCAGCTCGTGAATCAATGCGGGGGTTAGTTCCTCGAAATGCGTGATCACGCGGGTCGGGTGTAGGGTTTCGACGGGAACGTCGGAGTAGCCGAACGGTACGGCGACCGAAGGCACGCCCGCATTCCGTGCGACAAGTATATCGTTGACACTGTCGCCGATCATGACGGTCCTGCCGACGTCGCCGCCGGCGAGTTCGATTGTGCCGAGCAAATGTTGGGCGTCCGGCTTTCGGACAGCAAACGTATCGCCGCCGGTGATCGCGTCGAAGTAATGGGTGAGCTCGAGCTTATCTATCAGGCTGCGCGCGAGACCTTCAAGCTTGTTGGTGCAAACAGCGAGCTTGCAACCAGCATTCTTGAGCTGATCCATCGCCGCGACAAGGCCCGGGTAGGGCACAGTATGGCCCGGCATGTTGTCCGTATAGTGAGCAATGAAGCGGTCGAGCAGCGCTGGAAGCTGGTCCTGGGAGAGAGGATGTCCGTGAAGATTGCAGGCCCGCTCGATCATCACCTTGGCACCATGTCCGACGAGATGCGTGAGGTCGTCGTAACTTACCGGCGCCACACCTATGGTAGCGATCGTATAGTTCAGGCTTTCCACAAGATCGGCGTGAGTATCGAGCAGCGTTCCGTCGAGATCGAAAACAACGAGGGCAGGGGTCAAGGATTCCGCCTTTCAGAAATGATGTTATCAGGCAGTAGGTGATGAGCACCGGAAAAGCAACGTCTCGCGGCAATGGCGACTAGTTGTAAATGTCCCCGGCTTTTCGAAAATCATTACGCTATTTTGGCTTTCGTTTGGCAAGCGAGCCGTGTAAACAGCACATCCAACGCAATAATCGGAGTCAGCGGAGCATGGATGCCCGCGAAATGAAGATACGGGCCGCCGAGGCCGCACTTTCACATGTCGAATACGGCATGAGGCTTGGAATCGGAACCGGGAGCACTGCCGAAGAGTTCGTTCGGCTGCTCGCGGAGAAGGTTGCAACCGGCTTCAAGGTTGAAGGGGTGCCGACCTCTGAGCGCACGGCAAGGCTTTGCTTGGAGCTTGGCGTTCCGTTGAAGTCACTGGATGAACTGCCGGAACTTGATCTGACGATCGATGGTGCGGATGAGGTTGATGCAGATTTGACCCTCATCAAGGGCGGCGGCGGCGCGCTGCTGCGCGAGAAGATCGTTGCTGCGGCATCTCAGCGCATGATCGTCATTGCCGACGAGAGCAAGCTCGTGGCGACGCTCGGCGCATTTTCACTGCCGATTGAGGTCAATCCGTTCGGGCTGGTCTCTACGCGGATTGCAATCGAAAAGAAGGCCTCGAAGCTGGGGTTGAGCGGCGGACTGACGCTGCGTCAATCCGGCGGCGGAGATTTCATGACGGACGGTGGCCACTACATCATTGATGCATCTTTTGGCCGCATTCCTGATGCAGAGGCGCTTTCAAACGAACTGAATTCAATTCCCGGAGTCGTTGAACACGGGCTCTTTCTGAATATGGCGGCGCTTGCGATTATTGCAGGTCCAGCAGGTGCACGCACGCTGCGGGCGAAAAGGTAACAGGAGCATTGAAACTCATGATTAAATTTGCAGGTCTTGGCCGTTTTGCTGCTGCGACCGTTATTCTTTCGGGCGTTGCATTCGGTTCCGCCGCATACGCTCAGGAGGCATCTCCGGAGCAGCTGAAGGCAGCCCGGGCTGCCATTGATGCGATTGGCGCCACCGCACAGTTCGACAACATCCTGCCGGGTCTGGCTGAGCGCCTGAAGGCCGATCTCATCCAGGACTCGCCGAACTACCAGGATGCGATTACCGCTGAGGTCGACAAGCAGGCGCTGGCGCTGGCGCCGCGCCGCGCAGATCTCGAGAAGGAAGCCGCCCTGACGTACGCCAAGGCATTCTCCGTCGAGGAGCTCAACGCGATCGCCGACTTCTACAGCTCGCCGGTCGGCAAGAAGCTGCTGAAGGATGGCCCGATTGCCTCTCGTGAGACAGTAAAGGCTGCCGACATCTGGGCGCAGGGCATTTCGCGCGATCTTCAGAAGCAGACGAGCGCTGAGCTCGTCAAGGTGATCAAGGCTGCCCCGCCTGCTGCCGATCCGGCAAACCCGGCAGCAACGACCGCGCCGAAGGCAGCGACGCCGGCCGCAAAGCCGAAGCCGTAAGAAGACATCGATAAGAGATCGAAAGCCCGGCATCGTCCGGGCTTTTGTTTTTGCGGCAGCGGATACTATATCAATCTCACCTCGCTAGCCGATTCCATCCGGAGCTTTACATGACGTCCTACAATTACGACCTGTTTGTCATTGGCGGGGGCTCAGGCGGCGTACGAAGCGCCCGCGTTGCAGCCTCGCTCGGTAAGAAGGTCGCGATCGCGGAGGAGTACCGCTACGGCGGAACATGCGTGATCCGCGGTTGCGTGCCGAAGAAGCTTTTCGTCTATGCGGCTCAGTTTCACGAACACTTCGAGGATGCAGCCGGATTCGGCTGGACGGTCGGCGAGAACTCGTTCGATTGGACGAAGTTGATCGCTGCCAAGGATAGCGAGATCGCGCGGCTCGAAGGGCTCTACAAGAAGGGGCTAGCCGGTGCCAACGCAGAGATCTTGGAAACGCGCGCCGAATTGGTCGACGCGCATACGGTTCGGCTGGTCAACACCGGCAAGACGGTCAGCGCCAAGACGATTGTGATCGCTACGGGTGGTCGCCCGAATCCACATGCTGCTCTGCCCGGGAATGAACTCTGCATTTCTTCCAACGAGGCCTTCGATCTGCAGGAATTGCCAAAGTCGATCGTGATCGCAGGTGGTGGTTACATCGCGGTGGAGTTCGCCAACATCTTTCACGGACTGGGCGTGGAGACGACGCTGATCTATCGCGGCATGGAAATTCTGTCGCGTTTTGATCAGGATCTGCGTCGGGGACTCCACGAGGCTATGACCGCCAAAGGGATTCGCATTCTGTGCCAGGAGACGCTGCAGAAGGTGTCGAAGCAGGATGGCCACCTCTTGGTCGAGACGCTGAACAATGGCGCGCTCGCGGCCGATGTGGTGATGCTGGCGCTTGGACGCATTCCAAATACGGAAGGTCTTGGCCTGGAAACCGCTGGCGTTAAAACCGATGCGCGCGGTGCGATCGTCGTTGACGGGTATTCTCGTACCAGTGTCCCCAGCATCTATGCGCTCGGGGATGTCACCGACAGGGTACAATTGACGCCGGTGGCGATCCATGAAGCGATGTGCTTCATTGAGACCGAATACAAGAATAACCCAACCACGCCGGATCACGAGACGATTGCAACGGCGGTGTTCTCGCAGCCTGAAATCGGAACCGTCGGATTGACCGAAGAGGAAGCGAGCAAGCGCTACAAGGAGCTTGAGGTCTACCGTGCACAGTTTCGTCCGCTTAAGGCGACGCTGTCCGGGCGTGGAGAGAAGATGATCATGAAGCTGATTGTCGACGCTTCCAGCCGCAAGGTCATCGGCGCGCACATCCTCGGCCACGACGCCGGAGAGATGGCGCAGATCCTCGGAATCACCCTGAAGGCCGGTTGCACCAAAGACGATTTCGATCGCACGATGGCAGTGCATCCGACGGCGGCGGAAGAGCTCGTCACGATGTATGCACCGAGCTATCGCATTCGAGACGGCGTTCGTCTCTGATGCCAATCAGCTGGTAATGCGGGGCATGCGAATGACCTTGAGGAAGAGGGCCTGCATGGCTTCCGTGATACCCTGGGTCGGAGTAACCTCGAAATAGAGACCGGGCGACGCGCAGCTTTGCATCCTTGTCGGGATTTCGCTCTGGAATGGCTTGATCCAGTCGTTGTACCAGGCATTGGTCGGCAGCGGCAGGTACGTCGTGTAGAGGACTGCAATCTTGATGCCGCGATCCTTCGCCGCCTTGCAGAAGGATGTGTCAATCGGTTCCTGGCAGCGGCTACCCGTTGTTTTCTTCGTGCAGGTCGAGGCCTTGTAGCTGTCGCCAACGCCATCGGACACGAAGAAGATGATCTTCTGGGTGTCGGCCGACGTTGATCCCGAACCTCCAGTGGGGATTTTGTTGTTGAGTTTGGTCAGAGCGCTGTCGAAGCTCGTCTGCGTGTCGTCGTTGTAGCCCTGCTGAGGGATGGTCATCAGGTCGAGGACATACTCGCTGTCGCCCAATTGCGGGTTCTTTGTCTTTTCGGAGACTTTGGTGCCCACTTCATCGAGATTGTCTGTAAGCGGCACGATCTCACTCAATCCGGCGCTCTCGGCCTTTGCGCCGAAGCTGTAGACTGCCATGCGAAATTGATTGTCCGTGTCAGCCTTGGCCGTCGCAGTCAGCGCCTGGGTCGCCTGGCGGACAACGTCGATACGCATAGTCACCTTGTTTTGCTTGGCAAGCGCATAGTAATCCTTGCCCTTGTTGGCACCACTCTCATGGCAGGCGAAAGCGCAGGATGCATTCGACTTGTTGTTCTTCGTGAGGCTTACCATCTTGTCGACGTCGGTCGGTGTTGCGCCGACGCCCATGGACGGTGTGTTGTCGATCAGGATGTAGAAATCCATGAAGGAGGCGGTCTGGACGGTTGCCGTGGCAGTGCCCGATATTTCGACGCTCTTCCGCCCAAGGATCTGCATGAACGTCGTTGGAACGGCCGCGCTGAAAGAGACCGACGAATTGAGCTTGTTTGACGTGCGGCTCACCTGAACGTCAACGGCGACGTCGCTTGCCGGGAGCTCACCCTGCATCTGGCCAACGAAGATGTTGCGCGCTTCGTCCTGTCCGGCGGAGACGGGTCCGTCGGCGGTCATCTTCATTGCAGCGGCGGCGGCAGCCGATTTTGCGGAGATCGCACCGACAGCCGCTGCATCGGCGGCGGCGTAGAGTTGAGTGCGCAGGCTCAGGGCATGAGCGAAATCGACGGCCAGGCCAGCGGAGCCGACGAGCGGCACCATGAGGATGGCAGTCAGGATTCCGAAGTTGCCGGAACGGTCAGTGCAGAAACGGTACAGGCGGTGCACGAAATCAATCCCACGGTTCCACCATTTCATCGGTGAGAAAGCGGGGACATCATGCCGCGCAGTTAGAATTTATGGTGTTTCTACGGTGTAAGCCTGAATTAGATACAAACTGTCTTGGTTTAGTTATCGTTAATTGCAGCGTCGCTGTTTGAAAATCGGCCGCCGAGTTCCTTTATATCCCTCGGTGCTGGCCGACGGATTCGGAGCACCAAAGAGCGGAAACCCCGCTATGCAAGATGAGGCTAAAGGTTTATAAGCCGCGCAACATTTTAGGACGTGACATCCGGAAAGACCGGATGGAGAAACAGGTGAGTGAGATGGCACAGAATTGGACTCCGAACAGTTGGCGGCAAAAACCGATCCAGCAGGTTCCGGACTATCCGGACCAGGCGGCATTGGCAGCAACGGAAGCCCAGCTCGCATCCTATCCGCCGCTCGTCTTTGCAGGTGAAGCGCGCCGTCTCAAGAAGCACCTCGCCAATGTTGCCGAAGGCAACGGTTTCCTGCTGCAGGGCGGAGATTGTGCTGAGAGCTTTGCCGAGCATGGTGCCGACAACATCCGCGACTTCTTCCGCGCGTTCCTGCAGATGGCCGTCGTATTGACGTTCGGTGCGCAGCTGCCGGTCGTCAAGGTCGGCCGCATCGCCGGTCAGTTCGCCAAGCCGCGGTCCTCCGGGATCGAGACGCAGGATGGCGTGTCGCTGCCGAGCTACCGTGGTGACATCATCAACGGCATCGAGTTCACTGAAGAGTCTCGTATTCCGAATCCGGAACGGCAGGCGATGGCATATCGCCAGTCGGCAGCAACGCTCAACCTGCTGCGCGCTTTTGCGATGGGTGGCTATGCCAACCTCGAGAACGTGCACCAGTGGATGCTCGGTTTCGTCAAGGACAGCCCGCAGGGCGAGCGCTACCGCAAGCTTGCCGGTCGGATCAGCGAAACCATGGATTTCATGAAGGCGATCGGCATCAGCTCGGAAAACAATCCGAGCCTGCGCGAGACGGACTTCTTCACCAGCCATGAAGCGCTGCTGCTCGGCTATGAAGAGGCGCTGACCCGCGTCGACTCGACGTCCGGGGACTGGTACGCGACGTCTGGCCACATGATCTGGATCGGCGACCGTACGCGTCAGGCGGACCATGCGCATGTCGAATACTGCCGCGGCATCAAGAACCCGATTGGTCTCAAGTGCGGCCCGTCGCTGCAGGCGGACGATCTTTTGAATCTGATCGACATCCTCAACCCGCAGAACGAAGCGGGCCGGCTGACGCTGATCTGCCGCTTCGGCCACGACAAGGTTGCCGAGCATCTGCCGCGCCTTATCCGCGCGGTCGAACGCGAAGGTCGCAAGGTCGTGTGGTCTTGTGATCCGATGCACGGCAACACGATTACGCTCAACAACTACAAGACCCGTCCGTTCGAACGGATCCTGTCAGAGGTCGAAAGCTTCTTCCAGATTCATCGGGCCGAAGGCTCGCATCCGGGCGGCATCCATATCGAGATGACCGGCAAGGATGTGACGGAATGCACGGGCGGTGCGCGCGCGGTGACGGCAGAGGATCTGCATGATCGCTACCACACGCATTGCGACCCGCGTTTGAATGCCGACCAGGCGCTGGAGCTCGCCTTCCTGCTGGCCGAGCGCATGAAGGGTGGTCGCGACGAAAAGCGGATGGCCGTCAACGGCTGATCAACGAACACGGAATCGAAAAAGCCCGGCCTATGCCGGGCTTTTTTTGTTAGGGTGGCAGAATGCCGGCGGCTCACATGGTGGGGTGCACTCTGGCAGCGCTAGCGAATCTGAGTGGCTGCCCAGTGGATAGCGCTGTCGAGTTCGGCGAACTTTGCCGACTGCCAATGAAAGTAGTCTTCGATGAATGTGCGGGAGAGCCACAAAGCGCCGCGGCTGCGCGGACTTTCCCAGCCGAGATGGCTATCCGTTTCGGCGCGCTTGAACATCCGCTTCAGATTGGTGAGGGAGATGCCGAATTCATTGGCAAGCTCGCTGATACTCACACCAGTAAGCAGAATACGGTCATGGTTCCGTGCGTCGTCGGGGAGGCGGCTGATCAGATCGTGAAGCACGAGGCCGCCCACGTCGGACCAGAGGAAATGGCCGATACTCCTGCGCGGCTCCTTCCAGATCGGCTCCTGGATGAGGGCGCGTGCTGCGCGCGGCTGGGCGAGATGAAAAAGCCGAGGTAAGTCCGCCGTCAGACTTGCACGATTGCCGCCATCGAGTTGATCGAGGCAGGCCATATGTCCCTGGAACCAAGAGGCCATTGCCTCCTCGCTAACTTCGGTGGTCTCGAGGCGACGGAGCCGCCGATCGGGCGTTTCATCGGGCGCGTCCCGTAGAAATTTGTAAGCGATGAGTTCGGCAAGGAAAGAAGCTGCCGTATTTTTGCTCGCAAGGTCGAATTCCTTGGCGACCTGCATCATGCGGCCGGCCGTGAGCCCTGAAACGGGATTGCTCTGATCGCGTCCGGCGTGCATCGCGAACAGCGTTTGTGTCAGCAGCCACTTCTGATGGGAGGCGGCGAGGCGGGCAAGACGAGGAGCTCGCTTGTGAATACCGATGAGGTGGAGCGCGATCTGGCGTTCGATCGACAGAAACAACGGGTGATAAAGGATTTCATCGCGTGTATGCGGTCGGCCAGTGAGCATCGTCTTGCACGATCGGATTGAATTGATTTCAGTTGCTCCTCGTACATTTATGGCATTGTTTCAATGATGGATTTGGTGAGTGAACTATTAATTGCTCCGTATAGTTAAATCCGATGAGCCTTTGATCGTTTTCTCAACTTGATAGGCGTTGGTTCAGTCGCTCGATTTCTTCCCGCAGTGCTGCGATTTCAGTCATCACGCGCATATCTATCTTCTGATGCAGGGAGAGAACTTCGAGTTCTGCTTTGAGATTGACTTCGTAGTCTTTCGCGGCCTCGAAGCGATCGCGTTCGGCTTGCCGGTTTTGCGACATCATGATGATCGGCGCCTGGATTGCAGCAAGCATCGAGAGCACCAGATTGAGGAAGATGAACGGATAGGGATCGAAAGCGCGGTTGAACAGTACGATGGTGTTAACGATACACCAGAAGACCAAAAAGACGAGAAATCCGACAATGAAGAACCACGATCCGCCGACGCGGGCAATCGAATCCGCCATGCGCTCGCCAAGGGATGATTCGGCCTGCAGGGCGGCATTGATATCCGTGGAGATGACCTTGCGGTCGTGCGCCTTGGCGAGAACGCGTTTCTCGATCTCGCCGAGCTCATCGACGGGCTTATCGAAATGAACGTGGATGAAGTTGGATAGATTATGCATGGCAGACTCCGGATGCTAGCTAGCTCGGGCGCCAGTATTTCGTAATGTTTTCAAATTGCAATGCGGGCTTGTGCCGCGCTGTCAGCTACCTGGCGGATAAAGCCAGGCATGCTGCGGAAAGAAACGATCCAGCGTCTGTGCGTTGCCGAACATGATGTCATGCTGGAGGTATCGATAGTCCCGCACAAGTGGGTCGAGATCCTTCGGCTTCAGAACCCAATCGGGCGACGGCGTGTTGTCGCGCGCAATGAGCTGATAGCGATCGATGACGTCGTATTTTTTCTGCACGCGGCCAAGGAAGCCGGTGTAGTAGGGATGCTCGAAACCGGCGAATTTCAAAAGGTGATAAGGCAGCAGCGACGGACTAATCGTCCCGACGTCCTTCTTGCTGCCTTTCTTGTTGGACCAGATGACGAGCGGCGTCTCGTGTTCCTGCTTCATCACGCTGACCGACGCCTTGCGCGTGGCAACCTGGTCCGGCATGTAGCCGGTCGCCATATAGACATTGCCAAGTGGAGGAAGGTGGTCGCCCCAGAGCACGATGATCGTTTCGCGATCGCGCTTCTCGGCCCAATCCATCAGCTTTTTGAGGCTGTCGTCCGCTTCCTTGACGCCCTGTGTGTAAGTGGCGAGCGTCGCACGGTCCGCATCGTTCAGGTTGCCTTGTATATCGATGGTGTTGTGTGCGTAGCGGTTCGGCTCGTAGGGTCCATGTCCCTGCAGGGTGACAGCGAAGAAGAAGAACGGGCGATCAAGACCATCGGCCTCGTTCATGATCTCCTTCATCAGAGAGTCGTCCGAGGCGAAGATGCCCCTCTTTTCCATTGGGGGCAGGGTTTCCTCCGAGCGGAATTGCTCGAAACCGAAGTCCTTGTAGACCTCATTGCGGTTCCAGAACCATCCGCTGAACGGATGCAGCGAACGCGCCGCATAACCTTCGCCACGGAAAAATGTGGCAAGCGAGGGAATATCGCGGCGGATATACTGCTGATAGGGGATGCTGCCGTATGGCAGAAAGGCATTCGAGAAGCCGGTCAGTGCCTCGAATTCGACATTGGCTGTCATACCACCGAACTCGGGCGAGAAGACGTAGCCGGATTGCTCCGCGCGAATATTCGGCATCGGATCGGGTGACAGGCTGAGCGTCTTTAGCCGGGTCGGGTCCCAGAACGACTCGCTCATCAGCATGATGACGTCCGGCTTTTCCCGCGGGCCGCTCAGATAGCCGTAGTTGCGTGTCGGGATTGCGTCCAGCGCCGGCGTGCCGAAACCGGGAGGCGCTGCCACGTCAGCCATGGGAATGTTAAATATGAACGCGAGTATGAAGCCGTTGCTGCGGTAGTTTTCTTTCTGATCCCACATCATGGGAACGACCTGAAGGCGGTCCCGTATGAAGGAATACTGGGAATAATCCATCAGCGAACCGAAGGCGGCGATGACAGGAAGCCCAAGGCACAGTCTTCGAACGCGAGACGCCTTTGACAATTGCGGAAAGCGGCGCCAGGCAAACCGCGAGAGGATGACAATCGCGGCTACGGAAAGAGCGATCCCGATGACCATCGCGACTGCAGTCAATGGACGGTCGCGCACCATGACCGGAAGCAACTCCATGATCTGGCGACCAAAAAGCACGTCGGATGGGTAGAGCGGGTCCGAAAGATAGTGTTGCTTTTGGTTGGAAACGATGGCCGGAACAATCACGAGCGGTAGAATGATCAGCGTTGATATGAACCGTCGACCGAGGGCGGCGTCGAGCGTCAGCATCAACACAGTCAGCATCGCCACCGTCGTCATACCTGGGCGCGCCGAAGATGTAAGGAATTCGCGCACGTCGCTCAGTCCATCGCGGGCAATTATCTCGACAGCGGCTGTGGCCAAGAGAGCAAGCAGGGCAGAAAGGGTGACGCCGAGCGCCGTGCGTATAGCCGGAGACCGGCCGCTTCCGCCGAATTCGGTGGAAAGCGACGCAAAACGCGCTGCCACTGCGGACCTCATTACCAACGCGATCAACTGAAAAACTCCGACGTCATAAAAGCTTCATCGAACTGTCACATCTTCGTCATGAACGCTAGATGAACCGTTATGTTTCCCGCATTTGTGATCGGTGGATAAGGTACCAACGCCCGAGATGCACGTCATGCCGCGCATCTTCGGCAGCTGTGTGCCGGCTTGTACCAAGCGGCGAGCCGTCGTAGGTCTGACGAAATTTGATGTCAGGAGGATTCAGATTGCGAAGTTCTGTGGAGATCTACAACACAAGGACAGGCCAGGCGCGCGTTGTTTGGCAGACCGCGCAACTGGTGGAAGCGCCGAACTTTTCGCCCGATGGAAGCTATCTTTTGTTGAACGGTGATGGGCTTCTCTATCGCCTGGCGCTTGATGGTTCCAGCAAGGTCGAGAAGGTGGATACCGGCTTTGCCACGGCCTGCAACAATGATCATGGCATCTCTCCGGATGGCCACGAGATCGTTATTTCCGACAAAACCGAGTTCGGGAAGTCGACGATTTATCTACTCCCGGCAGAAGGCGGCGTGCCGCGACTGGTCACACAAAATCAGCCATCCTACTGGCACGGCTGGTCGCCCGACGGAAAGGAACTCGCCTATTGCGGTATCCGCAACGATCTTTTCGACATCTACACGATTCCGGTCGGCGGCGGCGAAGAGAAGCGGTTGACCAATGGCGAGGGACGCAACGACGGACCGGACTATTCCGCCGATGGCCGATGGATTTACTTCAACTCCAGCCGCACCGGCCTGATGCAGATCTGGCGCATCCATCCGGATGGAAGCGGCCTCGAGCAGGTCACCAACGACAACTACGGGAACTGGTTTGCCCATCCGTCGCCAAACAACGACAAGGTCCTGATCCTTTCCTACGACCCTGACGTTTTCGACCATCCGCGCGACCTCAATGTACGACTTCGGCTGATGGAGATGGATGGCGGCAATCTGACGACGCTCTTCGACCTCTTCGGCGGGCAGGGAACGATCAACGTGCCCAACTGGTCGCCATCGGGCGATGAATTTGCTTACGTGCGTTACTATCCGGTCGCGGCATAAAGGATTGCGTAGAGCGACTTTTGCCGGCATAGACATGGCCGTCGGGTGCCCGTCTGAGGCGGGAGAATCGGGAATTCGGTGAAAGACCGGAACGTGCCCAACGCTGTAAGGCTGACGACTGCCGCAACAAGCCACTGGTGTCCAGCACCGGGAAGGCGCGGCAGTCGGATGATGCCAAGTCAGAAGACCGGCCCGACATCATAGACTGACCCGCGTGGACGGCGGGCGGTTGTGTTGTTGGGGATTGACGATGCGACCAGACCAATCAGGCTCCCTGTCGGGAGCTGCAGCCTTTTCGACCGAGGAGCGCGACGCCGTCTACAAGGCGATCTCAACGCGCCGGGACGTGCGCTCGGAGTTTCTTGCCGACCCTATACCGGACGACGTTGTTGGCAGGCTGTTGACGGCCGCGCACCACGCGCCGTCTGTTGGATTCATGCAACCCTGGAATTTCATCTTGGTGCGCGATCAGCAGATAAAGGACGCTGTGTGGCAGGCATTCGATCGCGCCAACCGTGAAGCGGGAGAAATGTTTCAAGGGGAGCAACAGCAGCTTTACCGGTCGCTGAAGCTTGAAGGCATCCGCGCTGCCCCACTGAGCATCTGCATCACCTGTGATCCGGATCGCTGCGGCGATGTGGTTCTTGGTCGAACGCATAATCGACGCATGGATTCCTATTCGACGGTGTGCGCAGTGCAGAACCTATGGCTTGCTGCGAGGGCAGAGGGCGTGGGAGTCGGTTGGGTGAGTATTTTTCACGAGTCCGATATCAAAGCGATACTCGGCATTCCGAAGCGGGTCGAGGTCGTTGCCTGGCTCTGCGTCGGCTACGTCGATCATCTCTATGACCAACCGGAACTGGCGGTCAAAGGATGGCGTCAGCGCCTGCCGCTGCAAGAACTCGTCTTCATGGACCAGTGGGACAATCCACCGGGCTGAGGCGGTCTATTGCTGTTGCGGCTGCGGGCCCGGCTTTGCTGGCTTCCTGAGGTCGATCGTGCCCTGGTCGCCGGCGAGGAACTGCGGGCCAATCTGGCGAACCTTGCTGGTTGCCGGATCGTAAGGCCGATCGGCCACCTGCGCCTGCGGCACCGCCGGCGCACTGGCCTTTGTCTCAGTCTCGGGCTTCTTGGTTTCAATCGTGGTGATAGATCCCTGCTGCGGGGGAGCGCTAATCGACTGGTTCTTTCGCATCTGTTCGTAATACGCGTTGAGATCGCAACTACAGGACGATTTTTCTCCCGGCTTCCGGTCCTTGTAGGCAAAGGCATTCGGCATAGCACTGTAGGGAGCGCCCGTTGCCGCCGAAATCATCTGCGATGTCTCCGTGCTCGAGACGTCATGATAGAAAAGCTCGGTGTCGATCCCGGGGCACATCCTCGAGCAGGTGTCGGCATCACGGGCGAAGTCTTGCGAGGTTGCGTTTGAGCTCAACGGAAAAAAACCTCCGTCACAGGTTCGCACGCACACGGTGTTGAGATGAGAGGGCGCCCACATGCCCGAGAGGCCGTAGCGGCGCTGACTGGTATCGCCGCCCAAGGGTATAAACGTGTCGCGTCTGTTCGCTTGGTCCTCGATACTGGGAGGTGGTGCGTATCCGTTGCCACCGTCCGCCGGCCACTGCTCCTCGTCGCAGCCATTGTCATCGAGCGCGGCAAGTAGCTCGTTTCGCGTGCGGACATCGTCACTTTGACCGCGCAACTCGTCGCGACGCTGCTGCAGATATCGGATGTTGTCGGTCATCTTGGCTTCTGCGCGCTCGAGTTCGCCACAGTAGCCGTCTTCATCTCCGATCACGACCATGCTGCCGCTCGTGCAGCCGTTTTGACGCTGATCGCTATGGAGTTTGCGAAGTTCAAGGTTCTGTGCCGCAACGGCGCTGGCGTACTTGCGCACTTCGGGGGTGGTGCCGATGACTTGAGGCAGATCGGCCAGACGGGCACGCAGGTCGCCGCAGATTGCCGGCATCTGGGCGTAAGTCGGACCGCTCAGAACGAGTAGGGCTGCGAGTGACAGAATCCAGCGGTTCAAGGCGTCGTCCATCGGTGACTAAGGACCAAAGCGCGGCATCCGCCGCGCCCTCATTGTTAGCTCGCCTGTGTTAGCAGGCTATGCTTAGATCTTACTGCATTTTCCCGATCGGCGGCAAATCACGCTGGTTGTGAAGCCTCGACGACGGCAAGGGCAGCCATGTTGACCACGCCGCGTGAAGTCACGGAAGGCGCCAGGATGTGCGCCGGCAATGCAGCGCCAAGCAGGATCGGCCCGACATGCAGTCCGTCGATCATCGACTTGACGACGCCGAGCGTGATGTTGGCTGCGTCGAGATTTGGGAAGACCAGCAGGTTTGCTTCGTCATGCAGCGTTGTGTCCGGCATGACGCGCTTGCGCAGCGCATCGGAGATCGCGCTTTCGCCATGCATTTCGCCGTCCACTTCGAGATCCGGCGCTGCCTCGCGCACCAGCTTGAGCGCGGCACGCATCTTCGTCGCGCTCTCAGACTCACGCGAACCGAAGTTCGAGTGGGATACGAGGGCGGCGCGCGGCGTAATGCCGAAGCGCTTGATTTCTTCTGCGGCGAGAACCGCCGACTCGGCAATCTCTTCGGCGCTCGGATTGAAGGTGACGTAAGTGTCCGTAAAGAAGGTGGCGCCCCGCTGCGAGATCAGCAGGCTGAGAGCCGAGAAATCCCGGACGTTCTCTCTCTTGCCGATGATCTGGCGCACGTCGCGCAGATGCTTTTCATAGCGGCCTTCGAGGCCACAGATGAGGGCGTCGGCTTCGCCACGCTTGAGCGCCAGAGCGCCGATGACAGTGGTGTTGGTACGAACGATCGTGCGGGCGGCTTCCGGAATGACTCCGCGACGTCCGACCAGCGAGAAATAGAGATCCACATATTCGCGGAACCGCGGATCGTCTTCCGGGTTGATGACGTCGAAATCGGCCAACGGACGGATGCGCAGGCCATAGCGCTTCAGGCGTGTTTCGATGACTGACGGGCGGCCGATCAGGATCGGCTCGGCAATGCCTTCTTCGAGCAGCACCTGTGCGGCGCGAAGGACGCGTTCATCCTCGCCTTCGGAGAAGATTACCCGCTTGCGCTCGGCGTTCTTCGCAGCCGTGAAGATCGGTTTCATGATGAAGCCGGAGCGGAAGACAAAGCGGTTGAGCTGGTCGAGATAGGCGTCGAAATCGGTGATCGGTCGTACTGCGACACCGCTCTCCGCCGCTGCTTTCGCAACGGCCGGGGCAATGCGCAGGATCAGGCGCGGATCGAAGGGCGATGGGATCAGATAGTTCGGTCCGAAAACCGGCGTTTCGCCCGAATAAGCGCGGGCGGCGACGTCGGATGGTTCCTCGCGTGCAAGCGCGGCAATCGCGCGCACCGCGGCCATCTTCATTTCTTCATTGATCGTGACCGCACCGCAATCCAACGCACCCCGGAAAATATAGGGGAAGCAGAGAACGTTGTTCACCTGGTTAGGGAAGTCAGAGCGGCCTGTGCAGATCATCGCATCGGGGCGCGCCGCACGCGCGAGATCGGGCATGATTTCCGGCGTCGGGTTGGCGAGCGCCATGATCAACGGGTTCTCGGCCATTTGTGCGAGGAGTTCCGGCTTCAGCACGCCGGCGGCAGAAAGGCCAAGGAAGACATCGGCGCCACCGATGTTGTCGGCGAGCGTGCGCGTGTCGCTCTTCTGGGCATAGACGCTCTTCCACTCGTCCATGAGTTCGGTGCGGCCTTCGTAGACCAGACCTTCAATGTCGTGTACCCAGATATTTTCCCGCTTGGCACCCAGCGTGACAAGGAGATTGAGACAGGCGAGGGCGGCAGCACCGGCACCCGAGGCGACGATCTTGACCTCGCCGATCTTCTTGTTTGCCAGTTCGAGCCCGTTGAGGATGGCGGCGGCAACGATAATGGCTGTGCCATGCTGGTCATCGTGAAAAACCGGAATCTTCATGGTCTCGCGCAGGCGGCGCTCGATCTCGAAGCATTCCGGCGCCTTGATGTCCTCGAGATTGATGCCGCCAAAGGTCGGCTCAAGCGAGGCGACCGTCGACACCATCTGCTCTACGCTCGATGCATCGACCTCGATGTCGAAGACGTCGATGTTGGCAAACTTCTTGAAGAGGACGGCCTTGCCTTCCATGACCGGCTTTGATGCCAGCGGTCCGATGTTGCCGAGACCGAGAACGGCCGTACCGTTGGAAATGACCGCTACGAGGTTTGCCCGAGACGTATAGTCGGCGGCCGTCTCGGGGTTGTCGCGGATGGCGAGACAGGGGGCGGCTACACCGGGGGAATAGGCAAGCGCCAGGTCGCGCTGGTTGCCGAGCGGTTTGATCGCCTGGATTTCGAGCTTGCCCGGACGCGGATAGCGATGGAAGTAGAGCGCCTGTTCGTCGAGGCTTCCACCTGCCAAATTCTTTTCCGTCTTGGACTTTTCCTGATGATCCATCATCGCCTCCGGGCTGCCGCATACTGTCTTTGAAGTGACTTCAATACATCAAACGGCATGGCGGAACAGTCGGAATTTCCGTTCGAAATGCGAAAACAATGCAAATCTGCCGCGACCTCAGCGCAGGGCTACGGAAACCGGGAAAATCAGCCGCGGCACAGGCATGTCATCTTCCTGAAACACGACTCTGGTTTTGGAGAGGAAGGTGAACCATGGGGCACGAGCAGGATGCTTGTGAGGGACAATATGGATACGCGGCACTTCCGTACGCTTTTCATTTCCGATGTGCATCTCGGCTCCAAGGCCGCGAAAGTGGATTTTCTGCTCGACTTTCTCAAGCATCACGACGCGGATACGATCTTCC
The DNA here is from genome assembly GCA_900466605.1 of Hyphomicrobiales bacterium. GTDB lineage: Bacteria > Pseudomonadota > Alphaproteobacteria > Rhizobiales > Rhizobiaceae > Rhizobium. The sequence continues at coordinate 313,326 of UBMU01000016.1, read as the reverse complement.
TCGTCGGCGATATTATCGACGGCTGGCGGCTTAAGCGCAGCTGGTATTGGCCGCAGGATTGCAATGATGTTGCCCAGAAGCTGCTGCGAAAGGCTCGCAAGGGCACGCGGGTGATCTATATCCCGGGTAATCATGACGAATTCCTCCGCGACTTTCCGGGCACCCATTTCGGGGGCATAGAAGTTGCTGAACGGATGATCCACGAAGCAGCCGACGGCAAGAAATACCTTGTGCTGCATGGTGATGAGTTCGATGTCGTGGTGCGCAATGCGCGCCTGCTTGCCTATCTCGGCGACTGGGCCTACGACATGGCGATCATGATCAATGTCGGCTTGGCAGCCATCCGTCGCCGGATGGGCATGCCGTACTGGTCGTTTTCCGCATGGGCTAAGCTGCAAGTCAAACATGCCGTCAACTTCATCGGCGAGTTCCAGCGTGTCGTCGCCGAAGAAGCCCGCAAGAACGGCGCTGACGGCGTAATTTGCGGTCATATCCATCATGCCGTGATGGAAGACATGGACGGCATCCGCTACATCAACACAGGCGACTGGGTCGAAAGCTGCACTGCGATTGCCGAGCATCAGGATGGGACATTCGAACTGATCGAGTGGCGGTTCACGAGCGGCATGCAGCCAATCCCGATGGCGATCGGTCAACGCGAAAAGGAAGTCGCGCAGCAGGCTGCCTAGGCCCGGCCTGTCGGTTCGTAATTCAATGAATCAATTTAGCCCGTTGTGTCTTTGCGACAGGCCCTATTTATTTTTTAAAACGTTTCAGTTGGGCAATTTCTTGCCATAGTCGCCCTTAAGTTGACGTGTTAGGCAACGTTCAGTTTCCTTCAGGTCTACCCATGATTCCCGTTCAAAATCCTCCGGCAAGTGAGGAGGCACCACCGCGCTTTCGGCTGTTGAGTGCCTTGTCCTACTGTGCGCCTTTGCTGGTCAACGGCGTTGCCCTGCCGTTCTTTCCCATGTGGCTTGCCTTGCACGAATTCAACGACCACGAGATCGGCGTGATTCTTGCCGTGCCGATGGTCGTGCGCGTGCTCGTTGCTCCTATCGTTGCAATGTATGCCGACCGGATGAAGGAGCGGGCAGATGTGCTGCTGTTTTCCGGTTGCCTATCGCTGCTGACGGCGATCGCGCTCTACTGGACGAACACCTTCTGGCCGGTGCTGATCGTCTATACGATCCAGGGGGCGACGTTTGCCTGTTATGTTCCCGTCGTCGAGTCGATCGTGATTTCCGGCGTCCGACGGTGGGGGCTCGATTACGGTTCGATGCGCGTGTGGGGGTCGGTTGCATTTATCGTCTCCACCCTGATCGGCGGGCAGTTGATCGGCCATTGGGGCGGCGAGATGGTGTTGCCGGTGATGACCTTCGGATTCGTGACAACGGTGGTGATGGCGATCTACTGCCCACGAATAGGCCCGACGCGCAGGCGTGGAACGCCCGTCGACATCTCTGCCGCGACCGGCAGTTCCCTGCGTCAGCCGCATCTGCTTGCTTTGCTGATCGGCGTCGCAATCCAGCAGTCGAGCCACGCGGTCCTGCAGGCCTTCGCGTCGCTCTACTGGCGTGATCTCGGCTTTTCCGGCACGCAGATTGCCGTCCTTTGGAGTGCCGGCGTCGCGGCCGAAGTGACGGTATTCTTTCTGTCCCGTCGATTGGCTCGCCGATTTAGCGCCTGGACGTTGATTCGCTTCGGTGCGGCGGTCAGCGTGTGTCGCTGGGTCCTGTTTCCGATGCATTGGGGGTTTTGGGGCTTCTTTCTGCTTCAGTGCATGCATTCCTGCACCTATGCCTTCGTGCATACCGGCGTGCAGAGGCGAATCGTCGCCTCGGTGCAGGAAACCCAGGAGTCGTCGGCGCAGGGCGCCTATTTCTTCTACAACGGCATGTTCATGGGGCTGATGACGATCGCATCCGGCTATATCTACGCGTCGCTCGGGTTGGCAAGCTACTACATCATGGCGCTGGTTGCCCTGGCTGGCCTGGGCCTCGTCATCGTGGCTTACTACCTTCAGCCCCAGAGGCTCGTTTCCGGCGGCCAGACGAGAGAGGCAGCGTAACGTAGCCCCGGCTCGCGGTCGCGAGCAAGGAGCAGCGGTCCGTCGAGGTCGACGAACTCGGCATCCTGGGCCAGTAGAACGGCTGGTGCCATTGCCAGCGACGTGCCGACCATGCAGCCGACCATGACCTTGAAATCAAGGCGCTGTGCTTCTTTCTTCATTGCAAGCGCCTCGGTGAGGCCGCCAGTCTTGTCGAGCTTGATGTTGATCGCGTCGTAGCGGTCGCGAAGGCTTGCAAGGTCTCCGGTATGGTGGACGCTCTCATCTGCACAGACGAGCAGGGGCCGGCTGATTTCCGCCAGAAGTTCGTCCTTGCCTGCAGGCAGTGGCTGCTCCACCAAGGCGATACCCGCCTCGGCAGCGATGCGAAGATGATGCTCCAGCGTTTCCTCAGGCCAGCCTTCGTTGGCATCAAGAATGATTGCGGCATCCGGTGCAGCCTTGCGAACTGCGCGAATGCGGCTTTCGTCGTCGCCGGTGCCGACCTTGACTTTCAGCAGAGCTCGACCGGCGTTCGCACGCGTTTGGGCGGCCATGACATCAGGTTCCCCGAGTGAGATCGTGAAGGCCGTTGTCAACGGATGTGGGCCGGTGAAGCCCAAGCTCTTCATGACAGAGGTGCCAGAGTCCTTGGCGTCGAGATCCCAGAGGGCGCAGTCCACCGCATTTCGTGCGGCGCCCGGCGGCATTGCACGCTGCAGTTCCTGGCGCGTCAGGCCAGCTTCGATCAGTGGCCTCGCAGCTTCGATCTGTGCTGCGACGCTTTCCATGGTCTCGCCATAGCGGCGATAGGGAACGCATTCGCCCCGGCCGACCATGCCATGTGCCCGGATTGTGCAGAGGATCACGTCCGCTGACGTTTTGGCGCCGCGCGAGATCGTAAACGTACCGGCAATCGGGAAGGTTTCAGTCTGAATTTCAAGTGACCGTGGCATATTTGCAATCCTGCGCGCATGGAAATTTGGTGTGGCTTGGGTATATTGATCCGAAGCGGCGAACCGCCAGTTCGCGAGTCGGCAATGTCGCCGTAAGCCTTGAAAGACACAAGCGTTTTGAAGTCCGAAACCCGTAACGCCGCCTCACTGCATGTGGACGAACAGACCCATGGCTCGGGACAGCTCGTTCATATCGAGGGGAATTGGCGAAGCGCCAACCTGCATCTGGTTCTGCGCGACTTCGAGAGACTCACAGCCGGCCGCGGCGGTGAGGTGACCCTCGACCTTTCCGGTGTGACGGATATCGACACGGCGGGTGTCTGGCTGCTCTGCCGGCTGAAGAAGCAGGTGGAAGGTGTCGGTGGCACCGTACACTTCGAAGGCAGCAACGCGCATATCGACGAAATGATCGCGGAGTTTTCCGAAGAGCCGCCGCAGCCCGAGCAGGAGCCACAGCGTAGTCCAACCTGGGGAGAGCGGATCTTCGCACCGGTCGGCAGGATCACCTTCGATCTCTGGAACAACCTTGCGGCTGCGATGTATATTCTTGGATCCGCTGTCCGCGGCGCACAGATGAAATTCGGGCGCGGCAGCGGCGTCTCGCCGGCATCGATCGTCAACCAGATCGACCACATGGGCGTGCGTGCCGTGCCGATCATATTGCTGATGTCGTTCCTGATCGGTGCGATTATCGCGCAGCAGGGCGCCTTTCAGCTCCGCTATTTCGGCGCGGAAGTCTTCGTCGTTGACCTTGTCGGCATTCTGCAGCTTCGAGAAATCGGGGTGCTTCTGACCGCAATCATGATCGCCGGTCGGTCCGGCAGCGCCATCACCGCCGAGATCGGCTCGATGAAGATGCGCGAGGAAGTGGATGCGTTGAAGGTGATGGGACTCAATCCCGTTGGGGTTCTCATCTTCCCGCGACTGGTTGCCCTGACCGTGGCGCTACCGCTGTTGACCGTCATCGCGAATTTTGCCTCGCTCTTCGGTGCTGCGGTCGTGGCATGGGGCTATTCGGGGATTACCTTCGCCAACTTCATCTCCCGCCTGCATGAAGCGATCACGTTGTCGACGGTCCTGTCCGGGATGATTAAGGCACCATTCATGGCGCTGGTTATTGGTATCGTTGCTGCGGTCGAGGGCTTAAAGGTAGGCGGCAGTGCTGAGTCGCTTGGCCAGCACGTTACCGCGGCCGTGGTGAAGGCGATCTTCGTCGTTATCCTCATGGACGGGCTTTTTGCCATGTTCTATGCGGCCATCAATTTCTAAGGATTATACGTGGACGGGCAGCATACAGAGACCAGAAACGATGAGGGGCGGGATGTCGTGCTTTCGGCGCGCGGCGTAACCGTCGGTTTCGGGTCAAAGGTCGTTCTCGACAATCTGAACCTCGATATCTATCGCGGCGAAATCCTCGGTTTTGTCGGTGCTTCGGGAACAGGCAAGTCAGTCTTGATGCGGACGGTACTTCGGCTGCTGCCGCGTCGTTCCGGAAATATCACGATATTGGGCCAGGATTTCGACGAGCTCAATGAACCGCAGCGCAATGCGCTCGACATGCGTCTCGGCGTGCTGTTTCAGCAGGGCGCACTGTTCTCTTCATTGACGGTGAAGGAGAACATTCAGGTGCCGATGCGCGAGTATCTGGACCTGCCACAGTCGCTGATGGATGAACTGGCTCAACTCAAAATCCGCCTTGTCGGGCTTGCTGCGGATGCTGCCGATAAATACCCGTCGGAGCTTTCGGGCGGTATGATCAAGCGTGCTGCACTGGCGCGGGCGCTCGCGCTCGACCCGGAGCTGGTATTTCTCGACGAGCCGACTTCGGGCCTTGATCCGATCGGTGCTGCAGAGTTCGATGAGCTCATTGCAAGGCTCAGGGACACGCTCGGACTGACCGTCTACATGGTCACCCACGACCTCGACAGCCTCTTCTCGGTCTGCGACCGCATTGCCGTGCTTGGCAAGAAGCGGGTAATGGTCGAGGGAACAATCGACGATATGCTGGCCTACGATGATCCGTGGGTTCAGGCTTATTTCAAGGGCAAGCGAGCGCGTTCGATCGTGCCGCAGAGTGGCCACGCAGGCGAGGACAGCCTGGCGCAAGATAGCCGCGGGAAGTGAGCGGATACGATGGAAACAAAAGCGAACTACACGATTGTCGGCTTTTTCACGGTGCTCGTCATCGCGGCGGCGTTCGGCTTTGTCTACTGGATGGCCGAATACGGGCGTGGTGGCCCGATGGCTGAACTGATCGTTCGTATCCCAGGGTCCGCGAACGGCTTGAGCGTCGGCTCGCCGGTTCGGTTCAACGGTATTCAGGTCGGCGCGGTCAAGTCACTGTCGATCGATGCTGACGATCCGAGTTTCTCGCTGGCGTTCACAGAAGTGCGAGTCGATGCGCCGATATATCCCTCGACGAAGGCCATCCTTGAAATCCAGGGTCTGACGGGCGCTGCCTACATCGAACTCTCGGGCGGCAAGATCGGCGAAAAGAACATTCTTCAACAGTCGATCGAAAGCGGAAAGCGAGCGGTCATCGTCGCGGATCAATCGAGCGTCACGAATCTGTTGGCGACGGCAGACAAGATTCTCGACCGAGCGAACGATGCAGTCGGACAGATTCAAGGATTTGTGAAGGACGCCCGCGGACCGCTGACCAAGACCTTGCAAAATGCCGAAACCTTCTCCGACGCGCTGGCTAAGAACTCCGGCAACATCGACTCGTTCCTGCAGAGTGTCGGGCAGCTTTCCGACACCGTCCGCAAGGTCTCGGGTCGGGTCGACTCGACGCTGGAAGCGGTCGAAGCGCTGGTGAAGGCCGTCGATGCGAAGAAGATCGACACTATTCTCAGTAACGCCGAAAAAGTTAGTCGTGACGTTGCCGATGCTTCCGGCAACTTCAAGGGCGCGATCCAGAAATTCCAGGAAACGGCGACGACCTACAACGATCTTGGCAAGAAGGCGCAGGCGACGCTCGATCGGGTGGATACGCTGGTAGCACAGATAGATCCGGCCAAGGTTAAGGGATCCGTCGACGACATTTCGCAGGCGACCAAGGACGCGCGCATCGCCGTCGCATCGATCAAGGATGTCGCGAACACAGTTTCTGCTCGGCAGAAGGACATCGATCAGACGATTCAGAACGTGTCGCAGATGGCGAACAAGCTGAACTCCGCGTCTACTCGGGTGGATGGCATTCTAATCAAGCTCGATGCGTTGCTCGGTACGGACAACACGCAATCGCTCTTTGCGCAGGCGCGTGACACGCTTAGCTCGTTCAAGAAGGTTGCCGACAACCTCAATTCGCGTATCGGCCCGATTGCCGACAATCTGCAGAAGTTTTCGAGCGGCGGCCTGCGGGACGTACAGGCACTCATCAATGACACGCGCTCTACAGTGCGCAACCTCAACGATGCAATCAGCGACTTCGACCAGAATCCGCAACGCCTGATCTTCGGCGGTGACACTGTAAAGCAATATGACGGCCGGACGCGGCGTTAACAGAGATATTAGAGGAGCGCATATGGCCGTATCGGATCCGTTGCAGCGTCGTTCGTGGCTATCCGCGACCGCGATCGCGCTGCCGCTATTGGCAGGCCTTGTCGGCTGTGGGACGGCTGCGAAGAACGACACCTACGATCTCTCTGCGTCGGTAGCCGGCAGTGGTCCGTCGGCAAAGGGGCGGCAGATCCTGGTGCAGCAACCGACCGCTTTGAAGGCGCTTGACAGTGAGCAGATCGTCATCCGTGTGTCTTCCTCGGAGATCCAGTATCTTTCCAAGGCGCAATGGGGCGACAAGCTGCCGCGTATGGTTCAAGCAAAGCTCGTCGAGGCCTACGAAAATTCCGGCAAGCTCGGCGGCGTCGGCGTACCCGGTCAGGGGCTCGCGATCGATTACCAAGTCGTCACTGATATTCGCTCTTTCGAGATCGATACAACAGGCGGCAGCCGCGCTGTCGTCGAGATTTCAGCCAAGATCCTGAATGACCGCAATGGTTCCGTGAGAGATCAAAGAGTTTTCAGACAAGTGGTACCTGCCGGTGGCTCCAATGATGCCCTCGTAAAGGGCCTCGACCGAGCTTTTTCAGCCGTGGCGGCTGAGATCGTCGACTGGACGCTGCGGTCGATTTGATTGTGCCCGGGCCAGCGGAACGGTGGAAGCCGCATTCCGCTGACGTGCGCTTCAAGCGTCAGCGACAAGACCTCGAAAAAAAATGGCCGCCTTTTGGCGGCCATTTCTTTTGTCTTTTGTCTCAGCTCTTAGCTTAACCGTCCCGCGGCATGGGCAAGCATCGTATAGACCTTGCCGGTATCCGAAGTCAGATAGGACTGTGTGATCGTCTTGTCGCGATCGCTGCGGGAGACATCGGCAAGCAGTTTCTCGAAGTCGGCGATATAGCGATCGACAGCGGTGCGGAACTCCGGCTCACGGTCGTACTTGCGCTTGATCTCGTCGAAGGTCTGCTGGCCCTTCAGTGTGTAGAGGCGGCGGGTGAAGACATCCCGTTCGCCGCGCTGATAGCGACGCCACAGATCGACCGATGCGTCGTGATCGATGGCGCGGGCGATATCCACGGAAAGCGAGTTCAGGGACTCGACGACGTGACGCGGGTTGCGGCTGTCGGCCGCTCGAGCCGGTGCTGCGGGCGTCTCTGCCCGGGGTGCTGGTTGCCGAGCAGGAGCTTCCTCAGCGGCTTCCTCGCGCGATGCGCCTCGAAGAAGGTCGCTGATCCAGCCGCCGGTTGCCGGGGATGCCGGAGCCGGGGCAGCAACCGGTGCGCGCTGCGGTGTAGCGGCTGCGGGCGGCGTCAGTGAACCGCGTAGGCCGACGCTTTCGATTGGCGAGGGGGGCACTGCCGGTGCCGGAGCGAGTGCTGCCGGCGTGGCTGGCTGGGGCGCCTGCTGGGTGACGGCCGGCTGGGCCGTGCGCGGCGCAGGCTGGGGAATGGTCCGCGGCACAGGCTCGGAAATCTCCAATTGCTGAGTCGAGCGGCCGACAATGTGCGAGATATCCTGCAGGGCCTTGATCTGCTCGGCGACGGCGCGACGCATGGCGGCGGCGCTCTCCTTGGCTTCCTCGGGAAGGTCGAATGCACCGCGCTTCAATTCGCTGCGGGTCATATCGAGTTCCTTGCGGATGTCGCCGGCGGAACGTCGGATCTCTTCGGTTGCACCGGAGAAGCGGGATACCGCCTCCTCGACTGCTTCACGAAGTGACTCGCGCATAGTCTGGGCAGCGCCGTCTGATGCGCGGCCTGCCTCGCCGAGCATACGCTCGACTTCCGACAAGGATGCCGTCAGGCCGCCGCGCAGGCGGTTGGAAAGTTCGCTGGAGCGACGCTCTGCATTGCCGAACGCACCGTCGATCGTTGCATTGGCATCTTCGCCGGCCTTGACGAGTGCAGCGCGCATGGTCGCCGCTGCTTCTTCCGCACGCTTCTCGGTCTCTGTGAGAACCCGGCCGATATCGGAGAACGAGGACTGTACGCTCTCGCGCAGCGTGCCACTGACCTGGTTCGAACGCTGCTCGGCGCGGTCGAAGGCGGATTCGACCATGCCGCCCAGCGAGCGCATTGTCTTTTCGATTTCTTCCGAGCGCTGAACGAGGCCAACAGACAGGTTCTGCAATGCCGTTTCGCGATCCTCGAGCGTCGAAACAAGGTTCGACTGGGCTGCTGCGAGCAGACCGGAGGCTTGGCCAAGCACCTTGGAATGCTCGTCGAACCGGCCAATGATGCCACCGACCTGAGCAAGCGTCTGGCCCGAAATATCGGACAGGCGATCAACTTTGCCTTCGAGCAGGCGGGTCGAGGCGGAAACCATCTCGGCGGCCTTCGATGCGGATTCGGTAAAGCGCGACGTCGTATCTCCGAGGCGACCATCGACCGCCGCGAGATTCTCGGCGGCACTGCTCATCATCTGGCCCATGGCAGAACTGTTGTCCGACAGGCGCTCGATCAGCTTGTTGACGTTGGCAAGGAGGCTGCTCTCCATCGCGTCGACTGCCGAGGATGCGCTCTCTGTGCGTGCGGCGATCGCGTTAATCAGCGCCTCGTTCTCGCTGCGCAGGCGCTCGGTGCTGCGTTCGGTCGCAGCGGTGATGCGCGCTGCAGCTTCCTTGCCAGCATCGGCATATCGGTCGATCAGCGGTCGGGCTGTCTCGTCGAGAATGCGCGTCAGCTCCGTAGAGCGGCCGGCAAGTACCGAATTGAGTTCGCGCGTGCGGTCGTCGAGGGTTGCGCGGATGGAATTGCCGCGCGCCTCAAGTGCCTTTTCGACATCTGTCAGCGTCGCGTCGATTTCACGCGTACGGTCCTCAAGGCTTGAACGGATCGCATTGCCGCGAGCTTCCAGCGCCCGTTCAACATCTGCCATGGTCGACGAGATTTCCTGGCTCGCATCGGAAATTGTGGTGCGGATGCCCGCGCCATGGTTTTCGAAGGTCGCCTGGGCGTCGCCGAGCGCGCGTGAGATGGCGCCGACCTGCCCGCTGACCAGAGTCTCGGCTTCCGCAACCTTGTTGACAATTGCGTTGCCGGCCTCAGAGAATGTCTGAGCGACGGCTGCTGCCTGACCGGCGAGGCGGTTCTGCGCGTCGGAGACACGACCGACGATCTGTTCGGAACGCTCTTCGATTGTGCGGGTGAACTCGCTGCTCTTCGCCTCGAGACCTTCCGCAAACTGCTGGCCGGTACGGCCAAGGTTTTCTGCGACGCGGGCCGCTTCATCGTCAATGCCCTGAGTCGTCTCGGCAACGGCGCTGCGAAGCGCGGCAGCAAGGCCGGCAGCCTTGCCTTCGATGGTGCGATTGACTGCGTCGAGACCGACGTTCAAAGCTCGGTCCATCGTCGACAGGCGCTCCTCGATGCGGGCACTGCCGCTCTCCATCGCTTCGCCAATGCTCGCCGTGCGGGAGTCGATCCCGGAGGTCAGATTGGTCGTGCGAGTGTCGATCTCGGACGTAAGGTTGGCCGTACGGCCATCAATCGTTTCCGCAAACTTTGCGACGCTGTCGTCGAGCGCGGCGGCAATACGGCCCGTTGCCTCATCGCCAAGGGCGCCAATGCGCGAAATGCCGTCGGACAACGTATTGGAGAGGCGGCCACCAGCAGCGTCAACCTGTTCGGCCACGCCACCGACGCCGTCACGAATGCGGTTTTCGAGGGCTGCAAGGCCGGCCTCAACACGCGACCCCGTTTCGGCAAAACGACCGGTCATGCCCTCGATCGACTGATCGAGCTGGGACGAGAAAGTTTCTGCCGAGCGCGAAATCTCACCTGCAGCTTCCTGGAAGCGGCCGGCAATATGGCCAGTGCTGTCGCGCAGCCGATCTTCCAGGGCGCGGCCACTGTTGTCGATTGTCTGGCGAAGCGAGACCTCATGGTCTTCCAGCGACATTTCCAGCATGCCGACGCTGGTCGCAATCGAAGCGCCGATTGTCGTCGCCTGATCGGAAAGCGTGTCACTGATACGGCTGTGAGCATCGGTGAGCGCGATGTTGATGGACTGCTCGCGATCGGCCAGCGTCGAACGAATGCGTTCGTGAGCCGAGTCCAAACCGCTCTCGATTCGCGTAGCCGCATTTCCGGTCAGCGCTTCGAAGCGATCGTGTGCGGCTGCAAGGCCGCCTTCGATGCGGGATGCCGCATCGCCGTGCAGCGTTTCCAGCTGCTGGTGTGCATTGCTCAGGCTGTGCTCGATGCGGGCGGCGGCATTGCCGGTCAGTTGCTCGATGCGGTCGCCGCCGCTCGAAAGCGTGCCGGCGAGCGTCGATGCGTGATCGTTCAGCGAACGCTCGAGGCGCGCCTGGCTCTCCGTGTATGCGCTGCGAATTGCATCCGACTTGTCGACGAGGGCACCGGCGACGCGGGATTCGGCGCCAGCCACAGTGTCGAGCAACGCGTTGGTGCGCGCTTCCAGTGCGTCGTCAAAGCGGCTCTGGCTTTCGCCGAAGGAGATAGCGAGCGCCATTGCCTTCTCGTCGAGCGTATCCGAAAGTCGGTCCTGAACCGTGGCAATCGAGTTTGCGATCGTATCGACACGCCGGCTAAGCGCATCTTCTATGCGGCTGTGGCCCTCGTTCAGGGATACGGCAAGTGCCATGACGCGGTCGTCCAGCGCCTCGGTGATCCGGTCATGTCCGCCGGCAAGCGAGTTGGTGATTGTTTCGGCGTGGTGACCGAGCGTATCTTCGAGACGGGTCTGGCTTTCGTTCAACGAAATGGCAAGCGCCATTGCCCGGTCGTCGAGAGCCTCTGTGAGCTTGTCGTGGCCACCGACGATCTGCTTGGCGATCGTCTCGCTATGGTAGCCGAGGGTGTCGGCAAGCCGTGTCTGGCCCTCATTGAGGGAAATGGCGAGGGCCATCGTCTTGTCGTCCAGGGCTTCGCTGAGCTTTTCATGGCTGCCGGCAAGCTGGCTCGCAACCGCATTGACGTGAAGGTCCAGCGTATCTGCAAGGCGGGACTGCCCCTCATTGAGGGAAATGGCGAGTGCCATTGCCTTATCATCAAGAGTATCGGCGAGCTTCTCATGGCCGCTGGCGATCGAGGAGGCAATCGCCTCCGCACGCTTGGCAATGGTATCCTCGAAGCGGTTCTGGCTCTCATCCAGCGAAATAGCCAGCGTCATCGCCTTGTCGTCGAGCGTATCGGCGAGGCGTTCGTGGCTACCCGATACTGCGTTGATGATCGCCTCCGAGCGGCTTGCCAAGGTGCTTTCGAAGCGGTCCTGGCTGTCGGCAAGGGCAGCAGTGAGCGCACCGCCACGATCGGCCATCACTCCGTCGATCCGCTCGTGCGCCGAGTCGAGCGCGTGCGTGATGTCAGTCGCGCGCCTGGAGATCATCGTGTTCAGTTCGTCGGCACGGCCAAACGCCGAAGTAATCTGCTCTGTTCCGGCAGAGACAGCCGAACTAAGGTCGGAGGTCGTGGACAGCAACGTATCGCGGAATTCCGTCGCCCGTGCAGAAAGATTGTTATGGAGTTCCGAGGTGCCCGAGGCGAGCGCCAGCGAGATCTCGGAGGTCGCATGGCTGAGCGCCGACGTCATACCCGTCGTTTGCGTATGGATGGCCTCGGTGACTTCTGAAACCTTGCCCGCCAGAGAACTTTCCATAACTTCCTGGCTGGTGGCAAGCGCAGTGGCCAGTGCGAAGGACTGGTCGGTGAGCGACACGCCAAGGCGCTCAATGCTCGAACTCAGGATGCCGTTCAATGATTCCGAACCGCCCGTCATCGTATCGTTGATGCGGTTGAGGCTCTCCATAAGCTTGGTGTCGAGCGAGCCGGCGCGCTTGTCGAAGGCATTGGCGAATTCCGCGACGCGATCATCGAACGAAGTCGAGAGTTGCGCGACAGTCGCCTGTAGCCTTTCGTCGAAGAAACCGGAGCGGAGGTCGAGATCCATGATGGTGTCGTCGACGCTCGACTGCAGGCTGTGGCGGAAGCTCGAACCCTTCTCGTCGAGTGCGCTGTTGAGCTTCGAGAGCACATCATCCAGTGTGGTGCTGATGGTGCGTTCGCCACCGGTCAGGCTCTCGTTGATCTCGCGGGTGCGGGCGATCAGAATCTCGTTCAGCTGGCGGGCACGATCGTTCAGTGCGGCGTTGAGCTTCTCGGCATTGCTGTCCATCGTAGACGCACGCGTTTCGAACTGCCGAAGAATTTGGTCACCGTGCTCGCTCAGGCTCGATGTGAGGGAATCAAGCCGAGTGTCGAATTCGTTGGTTAGCGCGAATCCTGAGGATGTCAGCGTCTGCAGGAGCGAATCCGTCTTTGCCGCAAGCAGAGTGCCGAGCGACTGGATCGCCGACTCCGACTTTTCCGTAATGGCGGCGGCACGGGTGTCGATCATCGAGGCGAAGGCCTCACCCGACGTTGCAAGGCGCACGGCGATCTCTTCCGTGGCGAGCGACAGGTCTTCCTTGAGCTGATCGTGCACGCCGGCAATCGACGTGCGGATGCGCTCGGCGTGGTTGACGATCGCTTCGCGTTCGGAACCGAGTTCATGCACGAGGCCACGGACGCGCAGTTCATTGTCGGCGTAGCTGCGCTCCAGGGCATTGACCTCGGAGTGGACGAGGGTTTCAAGCTCGGAAGCACGCGCAATGGTGCGCTCGATGCCTTCATTCATCGCCGAAACTTCGCGACGAACGGCCTGACCGACTGTCATGATGCGTTCGGAGGCAACGGTCTCAGGCTCGGAGAGGCGAAGTGCGACTTCGGCCATGGAACGTGCTGCATTGCGCATGTCCTGAGCGCGAGCCATCATAACCGCGAAGGCATAGAACAGCAGAACCGGCACGATGATACCGATAAAACCGGCTATAACGCCCGGCAGCGCCAGAAGATCGGCGATCGAGCGGATCTGCCAGATCTGGGGCGAGTAGAGCAGGGCCATCAACCCAAGTCCTGCTACGATCCAGAGAAGCGACACGATGGTTGCGTTGCGGACAGCCGAGCGACTGGATCCACTCTCCAGAGACTTGAGGAGCGAAGCCGGCGATATGCGGTTGGCGTCGTTGGCGGCGAAAGATGGGGCGCGCGACGGTTGCTCGGGCGGGCGAGGCGTGTTGGCAGTACGGGCGCGCTTGGCTTCTTTTGGCGACTGCTGATTGCGGGCACTTGGTGTGTCGGACAATTTGGCCTCCGGGGCGTCGGTCTTGCCGTTACGAGACAGCGTATCGTCTTCTCCGAAGTCGATCTGGAGCGCTTCATCCAAAGCTTTGAACGCCTTGTCCTCGATCGACTCGTTGTACTTGTTGTTCGCCATTTACGTTACGCCTCGTTACATCCCAGCCGGTTCATCAACGCATCCGGGCTTCCGCCGAGCCCGAACAAAACCTTTGCCTCTGAGCCCGCCCGCCCACGTTGCCGAGGACGGATAAGCATGTCATTTCAGAGTGGATAGCTGCTTTTTCATACAGACGGTATCAAAACATTACCATTATCCACTTGGCGAGCAAAGGCAGGTACCAGAGAGCTCGCCCAGTAGTATCGTAGTGACACATCCCAGACTGCTAGACAATTAACGCAACCGCTCAAATCCCTCAGCATTAAGGTCTTATTAACATCATTTAATAAATTGGCCCCGTTAAAAACCAACGGGTTAGGGATGTTTAACGGACGTTAACCATAACGCGAAAAATCCGCCCTGAATGTGCCGAAATTTAACGCGATGGCCAGCCCGCAGCCGCACGATGAACAAATGGCGGGATATACGACGGGAGAATTGGCATATGGCAGCAGTGAGTATTGCGTTTGCGGCGCCCGACAATTGCAAGGGGCCACGCCCTTCGCAGGAGCGGCCGGTGGACTTGGTGCATCTGGCAAACCAGACAATGGGCGACAAAGGCCTTGAGATCGAAGTTCTGCAGATGTTTGCGCGGCAGGCGCGAGCCTGCCTGCAGGAGATCTCGTCCGGCGACACGAAAATCATCGAGGCCGCAGCCCATCGGCTCAAGGGAGCTGCCGGCGCTGTGGGCGCGTTCCGGGTTCATGCCGCCGCGGAAGTGCTCGAGGGAAATTGTGGCGACGCTGCCAGCATGGCGGCAGTTGGCATTGCAGTGATCGAAGCCGAAAACTTTATCCTCAAGCTTTGCCGTTGAGCGCTACAAGTCAGGCCGGACAGCAAGCCCGCTGATCCATTTCGGAGCAGCGGGTCTTTTTGTGACTGTCGGTGTGGCGCAATCTGACAAGCGCGTCGCTTCTCAATCTGAGATGAAGGGCATCGGACAGCCGATGTTGACTGCCTCGACGTTTTGTTGGAAGAAAAATCCAGACCCTCCCATTGACGACCACCGGAAATCATCATGCCTAAACTGACCATTGTCGCCTTCGATGGCACACGCTTCGATCTTGATGTCGATCAGGGATCGACTGTTATGGAAAATGCCGTGCGCAATTCCGTGCCTGGCATCGAAGCCGAATGCGGCGGCGCCTGCGCTTGCGCAACCTGTCATGTCTACATCGACGAGGAGTGGACGGAGCGCGTCGGTCCGCCTGAGGCGATGGAAGAGGACATGCTCGATTTCGCGTTTGACGTGCGTCCGACTTCGCGCCTCTCCTGTCAGATCAGAATGAAGGCGGCCCTGGATGGGCTCACCGTCCACGTCCCCGAGCGTCAGGCCTGATCCCCCGGCGCTTGTCAAAAAAAGCCTCGCTGGCCGTTAGACGAGCGAGGCGAGGTAGGCGCATTACCTACGGACGAGGGAGGATCATCCGCGGCTTCGCAACGCGCCAGGAGAACCCAGGAGCGAAAGTTCGGGCTTACGGACCTGAACTTTCGAATGTTTGAATATTACCGCGTTGTGGTTGATTTAGCTAGACCGAGAAATAACCACTAAATCACTGGGGCCACTGCAGTTTCGCACAAGTTTTGTTACGCGGCTAAACTTCTGTGATCGTTTTCGGCCCTGGAATCGGTTATCTTGCGCCGCTCGCTGTTTTGAGTCGGTGGTCCAGCAACCTCATCATGCGATTCTGGAAATTGACCGCTTCGACTCGGTCGAATCGGGCCTGCAGGCGATCGTGCTCCTCGATGCCGCGCGTCGATACATCGGTGACGAGTTGCTGCATGAGTTCGCAATTGCGCTGTGGGGGAAGGGCGAGAATCTGCTTCTCCATAGTGCGTGCCTGGTTTCGCGCAATCTCGGCATGGCGCTCTTCGTGACGCTTAATGTCGCTCGAAAGCGCATCCCAAATCATCGAGAGCTCTTTGCTGGCGCCTTTGCGGTTGCTCCAGCGGGGCAGGATGATCTGGGTGTGAACCGTCACCCTCGCACTGCCGACCTTGCACTTGCCTCCCGACTGGACATAGGTGGCATCGCCACCAAAGCGTATCTTGGTCGCGCCCGGATGACGGGCTGATGACCCGCTTGCGGTCGGTCCGTTGGAACTCAGCTGCTGATCGAGCTGATCCGCGGTTTTGCCCCTGATCGTGAAGTAGGAGTAGCTTTTCGTCGCGACCACAGCGGCAGAGGCTGAAGTGCACGCCAAGACGGCCATGGAAAGTCCGAAGAGAAAGGGCATATAACGCGGTACGGAAAGCATTCTACAGATACTCATGTTGAAGTTTGCCGGAGCTTGGGGCATAGGCACGGCCAGCGCAATATCGTTGGCGTCTTTTTCGATCGATAGGATGAATGCCGTTGGCACAGCTTGGGAGCAGTTTCTGGCGGGTCGGGCATGGTCGTGAGATCGAATTGGGCGCGCGTTCCGTGATCATGGGGATCGTCAACGCGACGCCTGACTCCTTCTCTGACGGTGGACTGTACGACACTGTTGACGCTGCCGTTGCGCATGCGCTGAAGGTTGCTGGGGAGGGTGCTGAGATCATCGATATCGGTGGCGAATCGACACGTCCTGGAGCTGCTACCGTGACTCCCTGGGAAGAGCAGGCACGGGTACTGCCGGTGATCGAGTCGCTTCGCGACAAGACCGACGCATTGATCTCGATCGACACCTACCGTGCTGAGACGGCCCGGCTTGCGGTGAGTGCGGGAGCGCATGTTATCAATGACGTGTTCGGGCTGCAGAAAGAGCCGGAGATCGGAAAGATCGCAGCAGATACCGGAGCGGGACTGTGCTTGATGCACACGGGCCGCGACCGCGAAAAGCTTTCTGACGTGATCGCCGACCAGGTTCTCTTCCTCGAACGTTCGCTCGAAATCGCGTCGGCGGCGGGTGTCCCGAGGGATCGCATCGTGTTGGATCCCGGCTTCGGCTTTGCGAAGGATACTGAAGAGAATATGGAGCTGATGGCACGTTTCAGCGAGCTTCATCGCCTTGGACTGCCGTTGCTTGCCGGGACATCGCGCAAGCGCTTCGTCGGCGCCATTACCGGCAGGGAAGCCGCTGATCGTGACGCGGGGACGGCAGCGACGAGCGTACTGTTGCGTCTATCCGGAGCGGTCATTTTTCGCGTACACGATGTCGCAATCAACAGGGACGCTCTGGCCATCGCCGATGCTATGCTTGCGGCGCGCTACAGCTTCGAGCAGGGACAACTGGCATGAGCAGCACTTACACCATCACGCTTCAGAACTGCGCCTTCTTTGCCCGGCACGGCGTTCACGACGAGGAAGAGTTCCTCGGCCAGCGCTTCTTTGTGGATGCCGAGCTCGATGTCGTCGCCGGCGATGCTCTGGAAAGCGATTCCATCAATGATACCGTCAACTACGGCATTGCATTCACCGTGATCGAGGAGATCGTCACGGGCAAGCGACGCTATCTGATCGAGTCACTTGCGCTCGATATAGCGAAAGGACTCTGTTCGAAGTTTCCGCAGATCAAGCGCGCAAAGATTACAGTCCGCAAGCCTAACGCGCCAGTGCCGGGCGTTCTGGATTTCGTGCAGGTGAGCGTCGAACACTTTGCCTGATACCATTTTCAAGACCGCAACGCTTGGCCTTGGCGGCAATCTGGGCGAGCCTGTGCATGCGATGGCTGTCGCTCTCAGAGCGCTTGACCAGCGCGCCGATTGTCGGGTGGTAACCGTATCGCGCCTCTATCGTACGCCTCCCTGGGGAAAGACCGACCAGTCCTATTTCTTCAACGCTTGCGCTGAAGTCGAAACAACGCTTGGTCCCGAGGCGCTTCTTGACGTCTGCCTCGATATCGAACGGGGGATGAAACGAGAGCGTATTGAGCGGTGGGGGCCACGGACGCTCGATATCGATGTCCTGACCTATGCCGACGTGGTTCAATCGGCGCCGAGGCTCGAGCTTCCGCACCCGCGCATGACGGATCGGGGCTTCGTGCTGATGCCGCTTGCCGACTTTGCTCCGGATCTGCTCGTCGATGGAACAACTGTTCGCGAATGGCTCGCCGAGGCTGATGTGCAAGGGATCGAAATCGCCGATCACAGCAGGACCTGGTGGCATACGGCCTGAAGCAGAAAAGCGGCGGAAAATCCGCCGCTCTGAAAAGATTTCTGCTGGAACTACTCGACGGAGCCGACGGTGATTTCGTCCACTTGGCGCGTCAGCGTCAGGCCGATGACAGGGATCATCTGGCTTTCGACCTTGACAGAAACCGTAATGTTCATGGTCTTGTCGTCACGAACGCGAGCGATCATGGCACCGTTGAGTTTGGAGCGATTGAGACCGACGACAACAGTATCCTGCGTGACGGCACCGGATACGACGTCGAGCCCCTTGCCATCGGCACCATCAAGGAACTTGCCCTTGTAGGAGTTGCCCGACTGGGTGATGAGCGCAGTCATCGGCTGCTTGAAGACGCCGACCCTGCAGCTACCGTCGAGCTTGATACCCGTTCCGCCAGCGCTTACCGGTTCGCCTACCAGGTTGCAGGTGAATTTCGTGCCTTTGTACTTGCCGGCGACGATCTCGCCGGGGCCTCGCCAGCTGCCGGCGACCGAGTCGAAGAAGGCTTTGTCACGGGTCGCCGCTGTCGCTGATGGAGCCATGTCGACGACCGGTGACAATGCCACCGCCGCTAGCCCGAAAAGAAGAAGAAACTTGCGCGAATACATGGATTTTCCCTAGCGACACTATCGCTTAACTGATGTCAAGTTTTGCCGAATAATGGTTAACGCTTGGTTTCTTCTGGGGCCGAAAAGCGTCGGGCAGCAGTACTGTCCGCCGCGAACGGAGGGTGCCATCTGGCAGCTAGGGCTTTGAATTCATAATAGGTATTTCCAGGCCCCGCTTGATGTGTGCCAAGCGCGACAAAACCTTCAAATTCTCAGGAATTCTTGTCACGCGATGTCATGGACGGCGTGAGGTCACCAATGAAGTCGCCGATTCCCGGGCGCTTCAGGGCATGGAAAGAAAGGGGACGGCATAGATCCATGGCCGCGATTCCGATGCGGGCTGTCATCAGGCCGTTGATGACGCCTTCGCCGAGGCGTGCGGACAGCTTCGATGCCAGGCCGTGACCAAGCACCTGTTGCACAAGGCTGTCGCCGACGGCGATTGAGCCGGTAACGGCAAGATGCGCCAGAACGTCTCGCATGAGCCTGAGCATGCCGAGCGTACCTGGGCGGCCGCCGTAGAGTTCCGCCATGGCCCGGACGAGCCGGGCGGCTTCGTAGAGCACGTATAGGAGGTCGACTATCGCGCGCGGGCTGACGGCCGTGACGATGGAGACCCGTTTCGACGCATTGACGATCAGAGCCCGCGCTTGCCGGTCGAGTGGTGCCAGAAGCTCACGCTCCGCGAGGGCGATAAGATGCGGCGCGTCGATGATATCGCCTTCTGCCGCCTTCAGCGTGGCTCGGCCTTTGGCCGTCTCGGGCTTATTGGAGAGCAATGTTTCCAGGCGTTTGACCAATGTGCGCGCCTTCGCCGGCTTCGTCTCCATCAGGGCCGCCTCGGCTTCCGCCTTGATCGCCTGCACAGCCGTCAGCCGCATCATTCCGGCTGTTTCACGGACAACAATGGCGATCACCGCCAGAACGCCGATCGCGAGTGCAGCAAGCGCCGCGTAGCCTAGCCAATCTGCGCGGCTAAAGAGATTGCGGATGAGGCTGTCGGTCCAAAGGCCGAAGGCAAGCGAAAAGAGGATGCTGAATGCGGCGGCCGCGATTTTGGCAAACGAGGTGCTGCGCCTGCGCGGGATCGCGACCGGAATTGGAGGGATATCCTTCTCGGGGTTGAGAAATGGATCGTCCTCGTCGGCGGTCAACACTATCTCTTCCGTGAAGCTACCAGGCTTTCGCTGGCTGTATTTTGTTTCGACCGCCGGCCTGCTCGGGATGTCGTCCTCATAGGAAAACGCTGCCGGCGTCCGGTGTGCAGGGTGTTCGGATGGTGGCTTGATCATGCGAGGCGATCTCCGAACAGAAATTGCATGGCACGGTCGAGGCGAATGTGCGGGACCGAAAGCTTTATGCCTGCGCCTGTCTCTTCAAGGTGTGGCGGACGGAATCGCACGACACTGACGTCGGGAAGCGAAACGTCGCGGTCTCCCGATTCAATGCGCTCGAACAGGCTCTCCGGATCGAGCGGCAGATCACCGGGAAATATCGCCGTCTTTTTGTGACCGTCAAAGCGTTCTCCGCTGATGGTTTCGCCCTCCATCGGGGTTCCGACGATAACCGGTAG
Source organism: Hyphomicrobiales bacterium (assembly GCA_900466605.1). Lineage (GTDB taxonomy): Bacteria > Pseudomonadota > Alphaproteobacteria > Rhizobiales > Rhizobiaceae > Rhizobium. Next base: position 293,249 of record UBMU01000016.1, on the reverse strand, counting down.
GTCATGACCGTCGCGCTTTACGGTCGCTTCGCGCGTCGCGCGGACTGAGGCAAGCGCCATGACGTCTATACCGGCACCGGCCATGCCAATGCGATGCACGGCACGGTCGACCAGGCGGCGGGTAAGGGCATCGAGCCGGTCATGGCTCTCGTGGTGAAGGTGATCGGCCTTCGTTGCCGCGACAAGCACACGATCGATACGACGACCAAGCAACGATGACAGCCACGAGTTCGTACCTGGGCGGAAGCAAGCCAGAACGTCCGTGAGGGCGCGTTCAAGGTCTTGTACGGCCTCGGGGCCACGGTTGATAGCTTGCAACGCGTCGACGAGCACGATCTGCCTGTCGAGGCGGGCGAAATGCTCGCGAAAGAAGGGCTTCACGACTACCGATTTGTAGGCCTCGTAGCGTCGTTCCATCATCGCCCACAGCGATCCCTTCGGCGCTTTGCCTTCGGGCGGCAGCGCGAGTGGAGCAAAGGTAAGGGCCGGAGAGCCATCGAGATCGCCAGGCAACAGGAACCGGCCGGGAGGGAGCGTAGAAAGCGAGCGTTCGTCGGCTTTGCAGGCTTTGAGATAGTCGGCAAAAACAGTGGCGAGGTCGCGGGCGCGCATTTCGTCTGCTGGCGCATTAACGTCGGTGGCGCGGATTAGCGTTAGCCAATCGTCCGCGAGTTCTGCGCGAATGCCAGTTGCAGCCAAGGCAACCGTCTCCTCGCAGAAGGTCCGATAATCCTTTCCAAGCAGCGGCAGGTCCAGAAGCCATTCGCCGGGATAGTCGACGATATCGATCGACAGCCGGCCGGGCGAGAACAGTCGATTCCAGCCGCTTGCGCTTTGATACTCGAGGGTGATCCGCAATTCGGAGATTGCCCGCGTAGAATCGGGCCAGACGCGATCCTTCACCAGCGAGCGTATATGATCCTCGTATTGGAAGCGCGGCACCGCATCATCTGGCTGCTGCTCAAGCCGTACCGCGGAGACGCGACCGGATTGCACTGGCTCGAACAGCGGCAGGCGGCCGCCGTGCAGCAGATTATGAACCAGGGATGAGATGAAGACCGTCTTGCCGGAACGCGAGAGACCGGTGACGCCAAGGCGCACGGTGGGATTGATCAGGCCCGATGCCCTGTCCGCGAAATTGTCCAGTGCGATGCGCGCGTCATCGGAGAGCGAGGTCAGGCTGGGTGGCAAGGCGGAATTCCGGTTCTAATCGTGACAAGCCATATAGGAACGGCAGGCCGATGCGAAAAGACGTTCCGCGAAAAGACCTTAGTCGATCAAGAAATCAACGAGGCGCCAGCCTGTCAACCTGCTGTCATAGTCCAGTACCGCAAGTCCAGCCGTCGGAAAGCCTGTCGGGAGTGCTTGGCTGAGAGTCTCGTGACCGATCAAGGCTTCCAGCGTCTGTTCCATTGTAGGATTGTGGCCCACGAGCATGACGGAGGTGAGGGCTTCCTGTGCGTCGATGATCTCGAGGTAGATGTCCGGCGAAGCATTATACAACTCGTCGACGAATCGGAGGTTTAGCGTTGAGCCCATCGCCCGATGGACGGCGTCGGCCGTCTCCCGGCAACGCACAGCTGTTGAACTGAGGAGCAGATCCGGCCTGTATCCCTTGTCGGCCGCCTTGTCGGCGACGATCTCGGCGTCGGCATAGCCTTTTTCACTCAGGGGGCGGTCGAAATCACGTTGCCCGGGGGCGGCCCAAGTGGCTTCGGCGTGCCGTAGCAGATAAATCCGGGAAGGCGGAGGCGTGATTGCAGCCATAGGAAAATCCACGTCGAAGGAGCTTTTTCAGTAGCGGTTGAGCGGCACGCGCGTCAACCACAGCAGCATGTCTTGCAGCGAAATACGGGTAGGAAAGTCCAGGGTTACCAGGACGGGAATAAGCGATCTGCGGAATAGTGATGAGAAAATAGTCTGTTAGCTCAAAAATATGACAGATTTAAAAAACTGTTTACCTAGCGTATTTGGCTTGAATCAACCGCAGTGCTCGCGATATACACCCGCCAGATGAGATGTTCTTCAGGAGAATCGCGTTGAGTGAGAAGATCGATCTTAGCAACTACATACCCTCGGAAGAGGAAGAGTTCATGAACGGCAATCAGCGGGCTTACTTTAGAGCCAAGCTGGTCGCCTGGAGGAATGACATTCTCAGAGAGGCGCGCGAAACCCTCGACCACTTGGCCGAGGAAAGCGCAAACCATCCGGATCTTGCCGACAGGGCATCATCCGAAACAGACCGGGCTATCGAACTGCGTGCCCGCGACCGCCAGAGAAAGCTGATTTCCAAGATCGACGCAGCACTGCAACGTATCGAAGACGGCACTTACGGCTATTGCGAGGAGACTGGCGAACCAATCGGACTCAAGCGGCTTGACGCTCGACCGATCGCCACACTTTCCATCGAGGCCCAAGAGCGGCACGAGCGCCGGGAAAAGGTCTACCGGGACGAATAAGTCCCGACAGAACGACAGAAAAAAGGGCACTGCGGAAACGCAGTGCCCTTTTTTGCTTTGGTCGGTCGGTCTGCTACTTGTCGCGGTTGACACTCATCTCACCGAAAATACGGGCAACTTCGTTTTGGAGAGCGGCATCCGCACCGGTGAGCGGTGCCATATCAGGGTCGCGGCGCGGCAGATTGCCGGGCACTGGAGTGGGTCTTGCAGCGGGCGCCTGTGGTGTCGTCACGATACGCTCTGCCGCAAGCGTACTCGTCATTTCCTCCTCGAGAATGCGCTGGAAGTCGCTCGGCTGCACCGCAGGCGCCAGCGTGCCAACTTCAACGAAACCCGATGCCGGTTGCACGGATCCCGGCGTGTTCCGTACGAAGGGCGGGGTGACTTGCGGCTCTACGCGCTGCTGCGGCAGCACACGCTGGCGAGCGGAATCGAGAATGTCTGCGGCCACCGAGGCCTCGATCGGGGCAGGTGACGGACGTGGTTCCGGGCGCGGTTCAAACGACGGCGCCGTACGCGGGGCACGCTCACGCTCAGCAATCACAGGCGGAGGCGAGGGCGGTGCAGCAACGATAACCGGCTCGGGCCGTGCTTCGACCGGAGCGCGTTCCGACACCTGAGGGTCAACCAGGGTGTGTCCGCGGACCGGCGGTGCGCTCTCGGGTTCAGCAGGGGCGATGCGAACAGGTGCTGGCGCCTCGGGCATCATCTCGAGTTGTTGTGGTATCGCGGCGGCAGGGACAGGAAGCGGCACAAGAGCCGGGGCGGGCGCCGGAGCCGGAGCGGACTGATCTGCGGCCTCGATTGATACCGTCTTGTCGGCAGCCTCACCAATTCTGCTCTCGATGACGATATCGGTCGGTCCACCAATCATGATCAGATGCTCGACGTCGTCCCGACGGACGAGCACGAGGCGCCTTCGGGCATCGACAGCTGCTGCATCAAGGACCTGCAGACGGGGTTGGCGGTTGCGACCACCCCGCACAAAGGGCGAGGGCGCGCGGTTGCGCATAAACCAGAGCACGACAATCAGCAGCAATAGAGCTATGCCGACGCCGCCGGCAGCGAGAATAAAGCGGCTCCCATAGGCTCCCATGAGATCATCGAACATCTTGGCTTACTCCCTTCGCGGTTTTAAACCGCATGGCGACTTTACCACTTCGTAGACAAGTCCTGATGCCCTTGTCCAGTCATGCCAATCGAAGTGGAATTCGAACATGCGTTCTTAACAACGCATTTTAATAGCGAAATTGGCGCTCTTCGTTGTGAATTCAATCAGTCTTCACAGAGACCAGTGTTTTTGCGGAGACTGCAAATTGCTAAGAAGGAAGAGACGCCTGATTCCTGCTTTGTCTCCCTGTTACGAGTGAAGCCCGGCAGGCCATGCGAGGGAATAGATGACGAAACCGCGTCAGGCCGACGATTATAGCGAACCGCTCTTGGACCGCGGGGGCCGCACTGGCACGGCTTTGCGGATCATTCTGCTTGCACTTGTGCTGATCGGCGCAGCCGCCGGCTTCGTTGTTTTCAAGCGTTCTCTGGACAACGAGATGGTGCTTGGCGTCCTCGGCGTGCTTGCCATGGTCGGTATCTTCTTTCTCGTGTCGTCGGTGATCGGCTTTATCGAAGTCATGCCGCAGCGCCAGTCTGACAGCTTGGCGCGGGCATTTCTGAACAGCCACCCCGATGGTTCGCTCATTACAGATGACAAAGGTCGCATCGTTTATGCGAATGCGGCCTATGGCGAGCTGACCGGCGCCCGCAAGTCGACGGAGGTTCAGAACCTTGAGGCGCTGCTGTCGCGGCATCGGGAGTCGAACGAGGCGCTCTATCGTCTCTCCAACGGGCTGCGCGAGGGCCGGGAGGGCAGCGAGGAATTCCGCCTGTTGAGACCGCTTGGCCCCTCGACGAGCGGCGCTGGTGCACATTGGTACCGCCTGAAGGCGCGGACGCTGCACAGCGAGGAGATTGGACGCAAGCCGCTCCACATTTGGCAGATCAGCGACATCACCTCCGAGCGTGACGATCAAGAGCGTTTTTTCAAGGAACTGCAAAATGCGATCGATTATCTCGATCACGCGCCAGCCGGGTTCTTTTCGGCTGGGCGCAAAGGCGAGATTTTCTATCTCAATGCAACGCTGGCCGAATGGCTCGGCATCGATCTCACCAAATTCGTGCCCGGTTCGGTGACGATCGGTGATTTCGTTGCGGGCGAGGGACTAGCGCTCATTCAGTCGGTGCAGGCTGACCCAGGTCTGAAAAAAACCGTGACGCTCGATCTCGACCTGAAAAAGATGAACGGCCAGAGCCTGCCTGCACAGATCGTCCACAGCGTGACGTCGATGCGGGACGGTGCGCCGGGAGAAAGCCGGTCGATCGTACTCACGCGGCAGAAGAACAGTGAGAGCGATCAGTCCGCGTCGGCGGCCGCAATGCGGTTCACGCGCTTCTTCAACAACACACCGATGGCGATTGCCTCGGTTGACGGCGAAGGCCGCATCCTGCGCACCAACGCACCGTTCCTGAAGCTGTTTTCCGGAATAGTTTCGCGGAATGACGTGGAAAACGGCGCTTTGCTTGAAGTCATTGTTCAGGACAGTGACAAGTCGAAGCTGCAGCAGGCACTTGATGCGGCGAAGGACCGTCAGGGTGACATCCCTCCGATCGACTCCCGCCCGCCAACAGATGAAGCCCGACACTTCCGCTTCTACGTCAATGCGGTGATCGACCAAAGCGACGAGGCACCCGAAGAGGCAGCGATCGTCTACGCCGTCGAGGTGACGGAGCAGAAGGCGCTCGAAGCGCAGATGGCGCAGACGCAAAAGATGAACGCAGTCGGTACGCTGGCCGGCGGTATTGCACACGACTTCAACAACGTTCTGACGGCCATTCTGCTGTCCTCCGATCATCTGTTGTTGCAGGCCCGCCCGGCCGACCCTGGTTTTGCCGACCTGATGGAAATCAAGCGCAATGCTAATCGTGCGGCCGTGCTCGTCCGGCAACTGCTGGCATTCTCTCGCAAGCAGACGATGCGGCCGACGGTGCTCAATCTGACGGATGTGGTCGGCGACCTCAGGATGCTGGTCGATCGCCTGTTGTCCGGCACGAACGTAAAGCTTGATGTCGAATATGGCCGCGATCTCTGGCCCGTGAAGACCGACCTGTCGCAGTTCGAGCAGGTGCTGATTAACCTCTGCGTCAACGCGCGCGATGCCATGCCGCAAGGCGGCAAGCTGACGCTTCGGACGAAGAACGCGACAGCAGAAGAAGTGGCAGCGTTCAATTATTCCTACATGCCGCACGAAGACATGGTTCTCATCGAGGTCTCGGACAACGGGACCGGCATTGCACCCGAGATCATGGACAAGATCTTCGAACCTTTCTTCACGACGAAGGAGGTGGGTAAAGGAACAGGCCTTGGTCTCGCGATGGTCTACGGCATCGTCAAGCAGTCGGGCGGCTACATCCAGCCGGAGTCGGAAGTCGGCAAGGGGACGACTTTCCGCGTCTTCCTGCCTCGCCACATTGTCGAACCAGCCGTTGCCGCGGAGGCTGATGCCGTTACGCCTACCACGGCGCCCGCCGAACAGGCGCCGGCATCCGTGGAACAACCCGAAGATCTGACGGGATCGGCGGTCATCCTGCTGGTAGAAGATGAGGAAGCCGTGCGCCGCGGCGGCAAGCGTATGCTGGAGACCCGCGGCTATACCGTTTACGAGGCCGGGTCTGGCGTCGAGGCGCTCGATATCATGGACGAGCTCGAAGGCAAGGTCGATATCGTGGTCTCGGATGTTGTCATGCCGGAGATGGATGGTCCATCGCTGCTGCGCGAACTGCGCAAGAACTATCCAGACCTGAAGTTCATCTTCGTTTCTGGCTATGCCGAAGATGCATTCGCGCGCAACCTGCCGCCCGAATCCAAGTTCGGATTTCTGCCGAAGCCCTTCTCGCTGAAGCAGCTTGCCGTCGTCGTCAAGGAGACGCTCGATAGCTAAGGGGCGCCGCAGCGCCCCTTTTTCAATCGATTATCCTGCCAGTGCGACGGCAATTTCTGCCGCCAGTCGGGCATTGTTTTCCACCAGCGCAATGTTGGTCTTCAGGCTCTGGCCGTCAGTCAGGTCGAAGATGGTGCTGAGCAGGTAAGGCGTGACCTCCTTGCCGCTGATTTCGTCGCGCTCGGCGCTGTCGAGCGCTCGCTCGATGTAGATCTCCATTTCCTCCCGCGGAATTTCGTCTGCCTCCGGCACGGGGTTGGCGATCAGCATGCCACCGTCGATGCCGAGCTGCTCGCGTACGGTCTGGAAGTTGGCGATTGCAGCCGGGCTATTGAGCGTCAGCGGACTGCGCAATCCCGAAGCGCGCGACCAGAACGCAGGAAACTCCTCGCTCTCATAGGTGACAACAGGTACGCCCGCGGTTTCCAGCACTTCCAGGGTCTTTGGAATGTCGAGGATTGCCTTGGCGCCGGCGCACACGACGATCACGCCGGTGCGGCCAAGCTCCTCCAGGTCAGCGGAGATATCGAAGCTTTCCTCGGCGCCGCGATGGACACCACCGATGCCACCGGTGGCGAAAACCTTGATGCCGGCACGCTCTGCGGCAATCATCGTCGCTGCTACGGTTGTTGCACCGTGGCGGCGCTCGGCGATCGCAAAGGCGAGGTCGGCACGCGAGACCTTCAGGACATCCTTGGCCTGTGCCAGCTGCTCCAGCTGATCGGCTTCGAGGCCGATGTGCAGTGTACCGTGAATAACCGCGATGGTGGCCGGGACGGCACCCTGCTCACGAATGAGCGCCTCGACACTGCGGGCCATCTCAATGTTGCCGGGGTATGGCATGCCATGGGTGATGATGGTCGATTCGAGCGCCACAATCGGCGCGCCGCGCTGCTTGGCGCTTGCGACCTCTTTGGAATAGGCGATCGGCAGGAGGGGGGAGATCGTTTTTGTCATTGTCTCTTCCATTTCATCGGTATTGCCTTCAATGCAAAATTCTCGACGGCGGAACAAGGGAAAGTGTCTCCCTGACCAAATCCGGGGAGAGGTTTTCATTGACGGCGTGCGGGGACTGTACCGTCAGAGCTGCTGCGGCGGCGCCCTCCCGAACGGCATCGGCCAAGGGTATTCCGCGCATCAACCCGGAAATAACGCCGGCCGCAAGCGAGTCACCGGCGCCCGTAACATCTGCGACGCCCTGAAGATCTGCCGGCTGCAGGGCAACGACACGCCGATCCGCGAAGGCGATGAGCTCGCGCTGGCCACGCGTAACGACGCCGCCGCGCAAACCGATATCACCCAGCAGTGACGGCCAGTGCGCAGGATCATTGGGGCGCTCGCCAGTCAGCGCGGCAGCCTCGGCTTCGTTGAGGAAAAGATAGTCTATCCCCTGAAGGCACGGCTTGAGCTTGACTGCCTTCGCCGGCGAGATTGCGATCGCGCCGACGGGCTTGCCGAGCGCCTTGGCGCGCTCGACGATCGATGACAGTGTCTCTGCCGGCAGGTTGGCGTCGAACAGGATGAAATCAGTCGCAGCAAATGCATCGCGGACAGCGCGGATCGAGAGACGCCGTGGCACGAACATGCGGTAGAGATCCATGTCGGCAAGGGCAATCACCAGGTTTCCGTCGTTCTCGATGATTGCGGTGTAGCTCGGCGTCTTGCGGTCCAGGAAAACGAAAGGGCGATCGTGAACACCTGCGAAATCGGCTGCCTCGCCAACCATCTCGCCAATCGGATCGCCGCCGCGGGGCGAAATCATCGTGACGTCGAAGCCCAGTCGGGCAAGGTTACGCGCCGCATTGAAGCCGCCGCCACCCGGCTCCTCGAACCATGAGCCCGGATTGCTGGCGCCAGCCATCGTGTCACCGGAAATGCGTCCACGCCTATCGATATGTGCTCCACCGAGGACAAGAATCTTCTGCTTCATTTTCATCGTCCCGCATGGCCAAAAGATACGAATCGTCTCGTCGTCGATGGTAGACCGGCGATCAGACCCCGCTCCTTAAGCTGTTGCTTTGCATGACTAAAACAAATGTAGAACACAGGCGATTTTACCTTTTTCTTTCAATTATTTGAGCGCGCCTTGCGCCATGAGAACAAATGCGGTACAAAATCAGCATCGGCGGCGACATTGCTTGAGCGGCTTCAATAACCTAAAGGTGGATCGAATGTCACAGAATACATTGCGGCTTGTAGAGGACAAATCGGTGGACAAAAGCAAGGCACTTGAAGCGGCACTCTCACAGATCGAGCGGTCGTTCGGCAAGGGCTCTATCATGAAGCTCGGCTCGAACGAGAGCGTGGTCGAGATCGAGACCGTTTCGACGGGCTCTCTCGGACTGGATATCGCGCTCGGCATCGGCGGACTGCCGAAGGGCCGCATTATCGAGGTTTACGGGCCGGAAAGCTCGGGCAAGACGACACTGGCACTGCAGACGATTGCGGAAGCGCAGAAGAAGGGCGGAATCTGCGCCTTCGTCGACGCCGAACACGCGCTTGATCCGGTCTACGCCCGCAAGCTTGGCGTTGATCTGCAGAACCTCCTGATCTCCCAGCCGGATACCGGCGAGCAGGCGCTCGAGATTACCGATACGCTGGTGCGCTCCGGCGCCATCGACGTGCTCGTTGTCGACTCCGTGGCCGCGCTAACGCCCCGCGCTGAAATCGAAGGTGAAATGGGCGATAGCCTGCCGGGTCTTCAGGCACGACTGATGAGCCAGGCGCTGCGCAAGCTGACGGCTTCGATTTCGAAGTCGAAGACCATGGTCATCTTTATCAACCAGATCCGCATGAAGATCGGTGTCATGTTCGGCTCACCGGAAACGACGACCGGCGGTAACGCGCTGAAGTTTTATGCTTCCGTTCGTCTCGACATTCGCCGTATCGGTGCGGTCAAGGAGCGCGAAGAGGTCATCGGCAACCAGACCCGCGTCAAGGTTGTCAAAAACAAGATGGCACCTCCATTTAAGCAGGTCGAGTTCGATATCATGTATGGCGAGGGTGTCTCCAAGACCGGCGAATTGGTCGACCTCGGCGTTAAGGCCGGGATCGTCGAGAAGTCGGGCGCCTGGTTCTCTTACAATAGCCAGCGCCTCGGTCAGGGCCGCGAGAACGCCAAGATCTTTCTGCGGGACAATCCAGAAGTGATGCGCGAGATCGAGACGGCCATCCGACAGAATGCCGGCCTGATCGCCGAGCAGCTTCAGAATGGCGGACCTGACGCCAATGACGGCGACGATGACGCATAGGTCTTCGGCAGTCTCTTAAATTCGAAACCGGCCGCATTCCTTGACCAGAATGCGGCCGGTTTTGTTTGTCTGCTGGACAGTGGTTAATGCGAGCGATAAAAGCCACTGGATTTAAGATTTGACCTGCCGATTGGCAGCATTGAAGGGCATAGCATGAGCGGTGTGAATGATATCCGGTCGACCTTCCTCGACTACTTCAAGAAGAACGGCCACGAAATCGTTCCGTCGAGCCCATTGGTGCCACGCAACGATCCAACGCTAATGTTCACCAATGCTGGCATGGTGCAGTTCAAGAACGTCTTTACCGGCCTCGAGCAGCGTCCCTACAAGACGGCATCGACGGCGCAGAAGTGCGTGCGTGCCGGGGGCAAGCACAACGATCTGGATAATGTCGGATATACCGCACGCCATCACACCTTCTTCGAGATGCTCGGCAATTTCTCCTTTGGCGATTATTTCAAGGAGCAGGCGATCGAGCATGCCTGGACGCTGATCACCAAGGAATTCGGTCTCGACGCCAAACGCCTGCTGGTCACCGTCTATCACACCGACGACGAGGCGTTTGCGCTCTGGAAAAAAATCGCCGGTCTGTCCGACAACAAGATTATCCGCATCCCGACGAGCGACAACTTCTGGGCGATGGGTGATACCGGCCCGTGCGGCCCCTGTTCGGAAATCTTCTATGACCACGGTGATCATATCTGGGGTGGCCCTCCCGGTTCCCCGGAAGAAGATGGTGACCGTTTTATCGAGATCTGGAACCTCGTATTCATGCAGTACGAGCAGGTCACGAAGGAAGAGCGTATCGACCTTCCGCGGCCCTCGATCGACACGGGCATGGGTCTGGAGCGCGTCGCCGCTGTTCTCCAGGGCAAGCACGACAATTACGACATCGACCTTTTCCGCGCCCTGATCGAGGCTTCGGAGGAAGTGACAGGCGTAAAGGCTGAGGGCGAGCGGCGTGCGAGCCACCGCGTCATTGCCGACCATCTGCGCTCTTCGGCCTTCCTGATTGCCGATGGCGTGCTGCCTTCGAACGAAGGCCGCGGCTATGTGCTTCGGCGCATTATGCGTCGCGCGATGCGGCATGCCGAGCTGCTTGGTGCCAAGGAGCCGATGATCTGGAAGCTGTTGCCGACGCTTGTCCAGGAGATGGGACGCGCCTATCCGGAACTGGTACGTGCGGAATCTCTGATCTCCGAGACCCTGAAGCTTGAGGAAACCCGCTTCCGTAAGACCCTGGAGCGTGGCCTTTCGCTGCTTTCCGACGCCACGACAACGCTCGGTAAGGGCGACATGCTCGACGGCGAAACCGCCTTCAAGCTCTATGACACCTATGGCTTCCCACTCGACCTGACGCAGGATGCGCTTCGCGCCCGCGAAATCGGTGTTGACATTTCGGGCTTTACCGACGCTATGGAGCGCCAGAAGGCTGAGGCACGGTCGCACTGGGCCGGCTCCGGCGACAAGGCCACTGAGACGATCTGGTTCGAGCTCAAGGAAAAGCACGGCGCGTCGGAGTTCCTCGGTTATGACACCGAGAGCGCTGAAGGCGTTGTTCAGGCTATTGTGAAGGACGGTGCTTCGGTCGCTTCTGCCTCGGCTGGCGACAAGGTGCAGATCGTCGTCAACCAGACACCGTTCTACGGTGAGTCCGGCGGTCAGATGGGCGATACGGGCGTCATTACCTCTGATACGGGGAAGATCGAGGTAACCGACACCCAAAAGAAGGGCGAGGGCCTTTTTGTCCACATCGGGACTGTCGTGGAAGGTAGCATAAACGCAGGCGATGCCGTGGCGTTGACGGTCGACCACGCGCGCCGTTCGCGCTTGCGTGCAAATCATTCCGCCACCCATCTGCTGCATGAGGCGCTGCGCGAAGTTTTGGGTTCGCATGTGGCGCAGAAGGGCTCGCTGGTCGCGCCCGAGCGTCTGCGCTTCGACGTTTCGCATCCGAAGCCGATGACGGCCGATGAGTTGAAGGTCGTCGAGGACATGGCGAATGAGATCGTGTTGCAGAATTCGCCAGTCACCACCAGACTGATGAGCGTCGATGACGCGATTGCCGAAGGAGCCATGGCGCTGTTCGGTGAGAAATACGGTGACGAAGTACGCGTCGTCGCTATGGGCCAAGGCGTACGTGGCGCCAAGGCGGGCAAGCCCTATTCGATCGAGCTTTGCGGCGGCACGCATGTCGGCGCGACGGGTCAGATCGGGCTGATCCGCGTTCTGGGTGAGAGCGCGGTTGGCGCCGGTGTGCGTCGTATCGAGGCGGTCACCGGCGAGTCAGCGCGTGAATACTTGGCGGAACAGGACGAGCGCGTCAAATCGCTCGCCACGTCGCTCAAGGTACAGCCGGCCGATGTTCTTTCTCGTGTGGAGGCGCTCATGGATGAACGCCGCAAGCTCGAGCGCGAGTTGGCCGAAGCCAAGCGCAAGCTTGCCATGGGCGGCGGGCAGGGCGGTTCTGCTGATGCGGTTCGCGATGTCGGTGGCGTGAAGTTCCTCGGCAAGGCGATCTCTGGCGTCGATCCGAAGGATCTCAAGGGTCTCGCCGATGACGGCAAGGCAAGCCTCGGCTCCGGGGTTGTTGCACTGATCGGCGTCTCCGAGGACGGCAAGGCGAGTGCGGTCGTAGCGGTTACGCCGGATCTGACGAGCCGGTTCAGCGCCGTCGATCTCGTTCGCGTCGCGTCGGCTGCTCTCGGCGGCAAGGGCGGCGGCGGTCGGCCTGACATGGCCCAGGCTGGTGGGCCGGATGGGGCAAAGGCTGACGAGGCGATTGAGGCGGTGGCCGTCGCGCTCGCAAGCTGAGCGGCCAACGTTCGATACCAAACTCTTTGGAAGGCGGGGCAAGTCCCCGCCTTTTCATTTTGAGGATTCGTCAAACTCCGCAGGATTTGTCAAACCGCAGTATGGTTCTCTGCAGCCGATCGATTTGCAGGAGGTTTTGACATGAATGGTGAAACGGCGTGGGCGCTCTACGAAAATCGTCTGAGACGGGTTTCAGCGTATATCCACGATCATCTCGACGAAGAGCTCGACATGGACAAACTTGCCAGGATCGCCTGCCTGTCGAGCTACCACTGGCACAGGATCTATCGCGCGGTCTACGGCGAGACACTCGCTGCTACCGTCAAGCGATTAAGGCTGCATCGTGCAGCCGGCGACATCGTTCGCACTGATCTTGCCGTCGGGGAAATAGCAAAGCGATCAGGCTATCCCAACCTCCAGTCTTTCAACCGTATCTTCAAATCGGTCTATGGCATGCCGCCAGCTCAATACCGGAAAGAGGGAAGCCACAGAGCCTTTGAACCTTCACTTAACGGAAAGACCGTGGCCATGTTTGACGTTACCTTACGGAAGATTGAACCCATTCAGTTACTTGGCGTGCCGCATCTCGGCTCGTACATGCAGATTAGCCAGGCCTTCGAGACCTTATTCGGCACGCTCTATGCGCGGGGGCTCGCCAAGCCAACGATGCGGATGATCGGCGTCTATCTCGACGATCCCGATATTGTGCCTGCCGAAAAGCTGCGGTCGATTGCATGCGTCACCATCGAGGAGGAGATTGTCGCGACGCCGCCGTTCGAACGACGTATGCTGGATGGTGGTGAGTATGCGGTTTTGCGCCACAAAGGGCCCTATGCCGATATGTACAGGGCTTACCAGTGGCTTTATGCGGAATGGCTGCCTGCGTCCGGTCGGCAGCTCCGCGACAGCGTGATGTTCGAGGAATATCTCAACAACCCACGCGATGTGCCGCCGACCGAGCTTCTGACAGACATCCACATGCCGCTGGTTTGAGCCCCCGTCGCTATTGGGCGGCTTTCATCGCCTCATCATCAAGTGCGACGGCGCGCTTATAGGCGGGCCGATCGGTGATGCGGCCGAGATAATCGACAAAGGCCTGGCGCTTTTCGATGGTGCCGAAGCCCAGGCCCCAGCCAATATGTGAGCCTACGTACACGTCAGCCGCAGTGAAGCGATCTCCGGCAACGTAAGGCGAGGCACTGACGGCATTCTCCAGCGTGTTCATCACATCGGCGAAGCTGCCATAGCCCGCCATCCTAGCCTTTTCGGGCGGCGTTTCGAAACCCAATGCCTTGTTGGTCGCCGCGGCTTCGAGCGGTCCGGCAGTGAAAAACATCCACCTATAGTAGCTGCCGCGTTCATCGGGCGTTGGAGCAAGGTCCGCCTCGCGGAACGTGTCAGCGAGGTAGGCGCAGATCGCAGCGCACTCGGTCACGATCGTCTTGCCGTGCCGTACTGCTGGAACCTTTCCCATCGGGTTAACGGCAAGGTACTCCGGCGACTTCATAGTTCCGCCAAAGGTCATGATTTCAGTCTTGTACGGTACGCCTGTTTCCTCCAGCATCCACCGGGCGATACGACCGCGCGACATGGGGTTCGTATAGAATATCAGCTCGTCTGCCATGCACTCCTCCTCATTTTCCATTTGCGTTCCTCGTCCGGATGCCGCGCATCAAGTCCCAGCAGGGAGATAGGACAGAGAGGTCAGGCGCAAAGCCCTATTTAAAGTGCCTTGCAATATTGGATGAAGCCGGATCGCTGGGCGATCCTGTCGTAGAGTTTTCGCGCCATTGTATTGGTCTCGTGCGTCATCCAGTAGAGTCGACCGGCACCATGTTCACGCGCGAGATCGGCGACGGCCTCGATGAGAGCTGCTCCCGTGCCCATGCCACGCTTGACGTCGTCAACGTAGAGATCCTGCAGGTAACAGGTCCATTTCGGCAGCCAGGTCGAACGATGGAAGATCGCGTGGACGATACCGACGAGGCGCTTGTCGTCGAAGGCGCCGAGCGCGTGCATGTCCTCTTCGTGATCGTGAAAGCGGCCCCATGTCAGGTCCGTCGTCTCCGGCGGAATGACGACTTCGTAGAAGTGCTGATAGCCCGTCCAAAGCGGCTCCCAGGCGGCGCGGTCGGATGGCTTTAGCGGACGGATCATTGTGGTCATTGTTCTTGCTCCCCTTTTGATGTCTCTGAAACGAAAACGGCGGGGAAATCCCCGCCGTCTCGTTCGCATATCGCTGATGGCTTATGCCATGGCCTTCTGCAGGTTCTCGTCAATCTTGTCGAGGAAGGCAGTGGTCGACAGCCACGGCTGATCGGGACCGATGAGCAGGGCCAGATCCTTGGTCATGAAGCCAGCTTCGACGGTGTCGACGCAGACCTTTTCGAGCGTTGCCGCGAACTTTGCGAGTTCGGCATTGTCGTCGAGCTTGGCGCGGTGTGCGAGGCCGCGGGTCCAGGCAAAGATCGAGGCGATCGAGTTCGTCGAGGTTTCCTGGCCCTTCTGATGCTGGCGGTAGTGGCGGGTAACCGTGCCGTGAGCGGCTTCGGCTTCGACCGTCTTGCCATCCGGCGTCAGTAGAACCGAGGTCATCAGGCCGAGCGAGCCGAAGCCCTGTGCGACCGTGTCGGACTGGACGTCGCCGTCGTAGTTCTTGCACGCCCAGACATAACCGCCGGACCACTTCAGAGCCGAAGCGACCATGTCGTCGATCAGGCGGTGTTCGTAGGTGATGCCGATTTCGTCGAACTTCGCCTTGAATTCGGTCTGATAGACTTCTTCGAAGATGTCCTTGAAGCGGCCGTCATAGGCCTTGAGGATGGTGTTCTTGGTGGACAGGTAAACTGGCCACTTGCGCATCAGGCCGTACATCATCGAGGCGCGGGCGAATTCGCGGATCGACTCGTCGAGGTTGTACATGGCCATGGCAACGCCGGCGCCGGGGGCGTCGAAGACTTCCTTTTCGATGACCTGACCGTCTTCACCGACGAACTTGATCGTCAGCTTGCCCTTGCCCGGGAATTTGAAGTCGGTGGCGCGGTACTGGTCGCCGAACGCGTGACGGCCGACAACGATCGGCTTGGTCCAGCCCGGAACGAGGCGCGGAACGTTCTGGCAGATGATCGGCTCGCGGAAGATAACGCCGCCGAGGATGTTGCGGATCGTGCCGTTCGGGCTCTTCCACATCTGTTTGAGGTTGAATTCCTTGACGCGGTCCTCGTCGGGCGTGATCGTCGCGCACTTGATGCCGACGCCGTGCTTCTTGATAGCGTTGGCGGCGTCGATGGTCACCTGGTCGTTGGTGGCGTCGCGGTTTTCTACGGAGAGGTCGAAGTAGTCGATGTCGAGGTCGAGATACGGATGGATCAGCTTATCCTTGATGAGCTGCCAAATGATGCGAGTCATTTCATCGCCGTCGAGATCGGCGACGGGATTGGCGACCTTGATCTTCTTCATGTATCTGCCTCGTTTAAGCTTAGAGGGACGGGCGTCCCGGGTGGGTGATATGAAATCCCGAGCGCTATAGCATTGTGCGTCGGGAGTGCAAAGCCGGAAGCGGGAGGGGCGGGCGTTTTTGCGGCCATTGCCAAGCCGGCGAAAATGGCTAGTCTCCGCCGCAAAACCATTGCCCGGATGTTCGTCATGAAGAAGATTTCTCTTGCCCTAGCGGTCCTTCTCGGCTCGACCGCACCCATCCTTGCTGCCGACGTTACGGCACCGGTCAAAGTGATCATGGATGCAACGATCAAGAACTGGTCCGGCGCGGATAGCGACTGGATCGACATCTTCGATGCCAGCAGGCTTTCGCAGCTTTACAGCAAGGATTTCGTCACCAAGTACCAGGCTGCGATCCAGAACCCGGCGGCCGACGAAGACGGCGTTTCGCCTTTCGACTACGACGTGATCGTCAATGGCGAAGATGCATGTCCTCTCGAGGATCTGACTTATACGCCGAAGGCTGGCGTTGATGGGGCGACGGAAGTGATCGTCACCTTCAAGAAGGCGAAATGCATGGACGACGGATCCGACAAGCAGGCCGTGACCACCGTGCGGTTCGAGATGCTCGACGAGGCCGGCAAACCTGTGATCGATGATATCGTCACCGAGGGTGATCCTGGCCAGCCACCGAACTCGCTCAAGAATACCATGGTCCAGATCGCCAAGGGCCAGTGATGGCTTAGATAATTCCGTGCCGCACTTTTCCAAGGTGGTGGGTGCGCTAGGTTCTCACCGTCAAATGACGTTGAGGGACGGCGAGGCCGTCCGTTGGTATTTGTCGAAAACTCCCTCGATCGTTGGCATCGAGGGTCGCAGTGAGGGGCAGGGCAGCTTGCTTTCCGGTTTTGACTTCCGCGACTGGTTGCTAGCCCACGACCCGGCGTTGTCGCGCCTGCGCGTGGCGTCGCGGGTAACTCTGACGATGGCGCTTTCGTTTGGGGCGCTGCTCGCGATCCACTATCTACTTTTCCCGCTCCCGACCGCTGCCTACGGGCTCGGCATTGTTCTATCGATCGAAGGCGGCGTCGCGGTAAAAGACAAGGGCAGTGCGCCGCAGCTTGTAACCCGCTTGCTTGGTTGTGCGGCCAGTGTGCTTGTGGTTGGTCTTGCAGCTGTCCTGGAAACAAATCGCTATGTCTCTGATGCAGCCTTCCTTCTTATCATCTTTCTTGCTGCGGCCGGGCGGGTATTTGGCCCGCGGGGGCATGCGATCGGCATGTTCGCGTTCACATCCTATTTCCTGGGTGCCTACTTCCGGCCGTCCCTGGCAGAACTTCCGCTGATCGCTATCGGACCAGTCGCGCCGGCGTTGATCGGGCACGCTGTGCGCTCCCTCGTCCTTCCGGATGATTGGCGTCGTGACCTTCTGCGTTCGCTGGAGAGCGTACGTGGCCGCATCAACCAAATCCTGTTCAAGATCGCCGCTCTCGCGGCGGTCGGGCGCTTGACGGAGAAAGATGCGCAGGAACTGCGCCAGTTGGAGGAGCGACTGAAAGACGTCGTGCTGATGGCGGAGGGCTTCATTCCGCGACCTCCAACCGGCGTGTTTGATGCCGGCACCGAGCCCGCCGCGGAGTTGGCGATCCACCTATTCGATGCGCACCTCGCCACCGAGAGTGCGATTGTCCTCAGTTCGCAGAGCTTGCCGCCTTTTGCTCTCGTCCACGCCGTCATCGAGGGTGATCCGCTTCCTGGGGCGCCGGCGACACCCGATGAACTGCATATTGAGACGAGGCAGGCGTTGGTCCGCCTCGGCGAGGCGCGTGCGCTGCTCGCGCGGACTATCAAAAAAGGCTACGCGACCGGGTTTGCAGAGGTCGCCGCCGTCACAGAAACGGTTGCCACCCCTGCCAAAATCGACTTTTCGCTAGCCAATCCTCTGATCCGTTCAGCGCTGCAGGTAACACTCGCATCCGCGATCGCGATGACGTTCGGCCTTATGCTGTCGCGCGAGCGCTGGTTCTGGGCGGTGCTTGCTTCTTTCCTGGTGTTCACCAACACCAACTCCCGCGGCGATACCGCGATCAAGGCACTGCAGCGTTCGCTTGGGACGCTCCTTGGTATTGCGATGGGCTTGGTCCTGGCGACGCTCCTCACGAACCACATTGTGGCTGCGCTGGCGGTTACGACGATTGCCATCTTTCTCGCCTTCTATTTCCTGCAGACATCCTACGCGACCATGACCTTCTTCGTGTCGATCGCGCTCTGCCTGGTTTATGGGATGATCGGGACGCTAACGGTCGACGTGCTCATGTTGCGCATCGAGGAGACGATACTCGGGGCGGCGGCGGGCACGTTCGTCGCCTTCGTCGTCTTCCCGGCGCGGACGCGGGGGGCGCTCGATGCCGCGCTTGGTAAGTGGTTTGCGGCGCTAGAGGACCTGCTTTCGGCGGCGGCGGCCAGGGAAGCGACAGATTTGCTCATTGCACTTTCACAAAAGCTAGACGCTGCCTACCGCGATCTGACGGCTGTCGCGCGCCCTCTCGGTTCGACTTGGTCAGTTGTCACCAGGCCGGGACACATCAGGCAGACGCTGGCAATCTTCCTCGCGGCAACCTATTGGGCGCGGATCATGGCGAAGGACTATGAAGGTCCTGCATGCGATGTCGAAAGCCTCAAACTGATTGGTGCAGAACTCCAGCGTGTGCCCCTTTTGGCGGAGCGTCAGTCGGAATGTTTCTTCGTCGACCGCAAGAGCAGCGGCGCGCCTTCCCCCGGACGACACTTGCCGCTGTCGCATGTCGGCGCGCGCTTGGGGGTGGAGATGATTACTTCGACCTTGGACAGGCTCTACCCGAATGCTTGACCCTTGCCGTTTCGGCTTGGCTTGGCTATTCCGCCCGTAACAAAAGGATCCAGCGTCATGGCAGGCACTAACAGCGAGCGGCAACTTCTCACCGAAGGCCCGGTTATCATTCTCGTCGAACCCCAGATGGGGGAGAATATCGGGATGGTCGCGCGCGCCATGGCCAATTTCGGGCTGGCGGAATTGAGACTCGTCAATCCACGCGACGGCTGGCCGAACGACAAGGCGCAGGCTGCCGCCTCGAAAGCCGACCATGTGATCGAAGGCACGAAGGTCTTCGAGACGCTGGAGCAGGCGATCGCCGACTTGAACTTCGTTTACGCGACGACTGCGCGGGAGCGGGACGGCTTCAAACCCGTGCGCTCACCTGTGGTGGCGGCAGAAACGTTGCGTGCGAAATTCCGCGCAGGCGAGGGCACCGGTATTCTGTTTGGCCGAGAGCGCTGGGGGCTGACCAACGAGGAAGTCGCGCTTGCCGATGAGATCGTTACCTTCCCGGTCAATCCCGCGTTCGCGTCGCTCAACATTGCGCAAGCCGTGTTGTTGATGTCCTATGAATGGATGAAATCGGGCATGGAAGATGTCGGGATTGTTCCATTCCAGGCGATGTCGCAGACGCAATCCACGAAGGAACAATTGTTCGGGCTCTACGATCAGTTGGAAGAGGCGCTGGACGCGCGCAATTATTTCCATCCTCCCGCGAAAAAGCCCAAAATGATCGACAACCTTCGCGCAGTCCTGTCCCGCCGCGCCTTCACGGAGCAGGAAATCAGCGTGTTGCGCGGCGTGATTTCCTCCCTCGACCGCTTCTCGCGGAAGTATCCGCGCGGCAGCCGGCCACCTGCAGACGCCAAGGAAAAGCCCAACGATGACAGCAGTGAATGAGCTGAAGCCGGTTCTGGTCTTCGATTCCGGTATCGGGGGGCTTACCGTGCTGCGCGAGGCGCGGGTGCTCATGCCGGAGCGCGGTTTTATCTATATCGCCGATGACGCGGGCTTTCCCTATGGCGGCTGGGAAGAGCAGGCGCTGAAGGAACGTATCATCGGCCTCTTCGCCAAACTGCTTGCCGAGCACGACCCGGAAGTATGCATCATTGCATGCAATACGGCCTTCACACTGGTTGGCGCCGATCTGCGTTCGACCTTTCCCCACATGACCTTTGTCGGCACCGTGCCGGCGATCAAGCCCGCAGCCGAGCGGACGCGCTCCGGGCTCGTCTCGGTGCTGGCGACGCCGGGCACGGTGAAGCGCGCCTATACGCGCGATCTAATTCAATCCTTCGCGCAGCAATGCCATGTTCGGTTGGTCGGTTCCGAAAATCTGGCGCGAATGGCAGAGGCCTATATCCGCGGCGATGCAATATCCGACGAGATCGTGCTTTCTGAGATCGACCAGTGCTTCGTGGAGAGGGACGGTCGCAAGACCGACATCGTGGTGCTCGCGTGCACGCACTATCCCTTCATGGCCAACGTCTTCCGGCGGCTCGCACCCTGGCCGGTCGATTGGCTCGATCCAGCGGAAGCAATTGCGCGGCGCGCCCGCAGCCTCGTGCCGCAGGTCGCCGATGCCGTGCACCCCGATAATTTCGATTTTGCGGTGTTTACCTCAGGCAATCCCGATTTCGCTACGCGGCGGCTGATGCAGGGATTTGGTCTCAAGGCTTGACCTGACACCCACGCTGTCTCGGCTAGATGCAATAAGGACTATCGCAAAGCCCAGCGACTGCGCAGACTGGAGGACGTGATTCGCATCGATCCCGCCAGGCTCCGCATGTCCTTCCAAAAACTTGTAATGGCTATCTTTTTCCTGCAACCAATAGCGTTCGGCAGTTGGCTGCCGCG
The DNA here is from genome assembly GCA_900466605.1 of Hyphomicrobiales bacterium. GTDB lineage: Bacteria > Pseudomonadota > Alphaproteobacteria > Rhizobiales > Rhizobiaceae > Rhizobium. The sequence goes on along the minus strand of UBMU01000016.1, from coordinate 272,581 downwards.
TATCCCCGAGATCCAGGCCCGACTTGAGCTCGGCCCTGCCGATCTTGCTCTGGCCTTGCTCGGCATGCCGGTGGGTATTCTCGCAACGCTGCCCATCGCTGGACGAGTGGTATCGCACATCGGCGGCAAGACCACTGTCATTGCCGGGTTCTTCGTCTTCTCGGTGATCGTCTGCCTTCCGGCCTTCTCCCGCACTCCACTCGAGCTCTTCATTGCACTGGCATTGCTTGGTGTTGCGATGTCGACTCTGGAGCTAGGGCTGAATGTCGAGGCGGATCGCGCCGAAAAGGATACCGGCTCGATCATCATGAACCGCTGCCATGGATTTTGGAGCCTCGGCATCATGGCGGGCAGCTTGCTTGGCTCGGCTATGGTGGCGATCGCCGCGCCGGCGGAATGGGCGATCATGGCGGTCGCCTTCATCGTTTTGCCGTTTGCTGTTGCGGCAAGCCTGCGCCTGCCGCGCGATCGCGAAGCCGGGTCGGCTCCGCCGCATGCGCCGTTCAAGTTGCCGAGCAGTGCGCTACTCGGTATCTGCGCCTTCGTCTTCGGGATAACCATGACCGAAGGCGCGATTGCCGACTGGTCGGCTGTCTATCTCAAGGATGTCTTTCAGACGGACGGCATGATGACAGGCATCGGATATACAATCTTCGCCTCGATGGTGGCGGCCGGGCGGTTTGGCGGCGACCATCTGAAACAGCGTTTCGGCGCCATTTCGCTAGCACGGGGCTGCGGAGCGGCGGCTCTTGTCGGCATGCTGATCGTCGTTTTTGCCTGGCATAGTCTGGTGACGCTGGCGGGCTTTGCGCTGGTCGGCATAGGCGTGTCGGTCGGCTTTCCACTGGCGGTCACGGCGGCAGCGAGCCTCACGGATCGACCTGCGGCAGCCAATGTTGCCATCCTGTCCTTCATGGCTCTGACGGGCTTTCTGATCGGGCCACCGCTGATCGGTTTCATCGCCGAGGTGTCGGGTCTGCGCGTAGGGCTGGCGGTGCTGCTTGTTCCGCTCGCGGTCAGTCTTTTGTTTACACGCATGCTGAAGATGCGCTTTTGACGTTTTCTCCTGTGGGTTTGTGCGGGCGTGTTGCCAAAGACACGGTCAAACCTGCTAGCACGCCGTGTTCGATTGAAAGAGGAATGTGACATTGCAGGTTGGTATCGATATGGGATCGGCGTCGGGGGGGAATCCGGCCACACTCGATATCGAGGAGCTTCTGGCTACCCGTCTTCTGGTGCAGGGCAATTCCGGTTCCGGCAAGTCGCATCTGCTTCGACGCCTGCTGGAGCAATCTGCGCAGTGGGTGCAACAGGTCATCATCGATCCTGAAGGCGATTTCGTCACGCTGTCCGACAAGTTCGGCCATGTCGTCGTCGATGGCGAGCGTACAGAGGCGGAATTGGCAGGTATTGCCAATCGTATCCGCCAGCATCGAGTCTCCTGCGTCCTCACGCTTGAAGGACTGGATATCGAACAGCAGATGCGCGCGGCTGCGGCTTTCCTGAACGGCATGTTCGATGCCGACCGAGAATACTGGTATCCGGTTCTCGTCGTTGTCGACGAGGCGCAGATGTTTGCGCCTTCGGTCGGCGGCGACGTTTCTGAAGATGCCCGCAAGATGTCGCTTGGCGCCATGACGAACCTGATGTGCCGTGGCCGTAAGCGTGGCCTTGCAGGCGTGATCGCGACGCAGCGTCTGGCAAAACTCGCCAAGAACGTCGCCGCGGAAGCCTCGAACTTCCTGATGGGCCGCACCTTCCTTGACATCGACATGGCGCGCGCGGCCGATCTCCTCGGGATGGATCGTCGCCAGGCGGAAATGTTCCGCGACCTGAAGCGCGGCAACTTTGTCGCGCTCGGGCCAGCGCTTTCGCGTCGCCCGCTGCCGATCCAGATCGGCAATGTCGAGACCTCGGCGCGTTCCTCGAGCCCAAAGCTGATGCCGTTGCCGAATGCGCCTGATGACGTCGAAGACCTGATCTTCACGCCTGATCCGGAAGAATTCCAGCGTCCGATCGTCCGTCGTGCCCCGCCTGCGCCGCGGCCGACCACAGATATTCTGGCTGAACTGTCGCGATCGGCACCTGCTGCCTCCGCCCCGCCCTCGGAGACGCGCGCATCGCAGCCCGAGCTATCTGCGGAGGAGCGTGAAGAGCGGCTGACGGCTGTGCTGCACGAGATCCTTGACGACCCGGGTTCCGGCTTCAGAACCGACGCAGTGCTCTACCAGGAGTTCCTTGTACGCCTGCGCATGCGCCGGGTTCCCGGCCCTCCGACGTCTTTGCCGGAGTTCAGACGCCGTGTCGCGGTTTCGCGATCCGGCGTTGACGCGGCGACGGCCGAGACGGAATCCTGGGCAACAGCGCTCTCGCTTTCCGCGGGTGTGACCGATGATCTGCAGGGTGTCTTCCTGATGTTGGCGAAGGCGGCAGTCTGCGGCGAGGCGTGCCCCTCGGATGCCAAAATTGCGCGGGCCTACGGCACACATTCAGCACGCCGGGCGAGACGCCTGCTCGGGTATTTCGAGGAACAGGGCACCATTGTTGTGCATACGGATTTCTCGGGGAAGCGTATCGTCGCGTTCCCCGACATGAACTGCCAGACTGCGCCTGGCGACGCGAATGCGCCTGACATGGACGACGTGCGCTCCGCTGCGGAGTGATCATCGGGGTTTTGCGGTCGGATATCGCGCATGGCGAGTGGATTGCCCGTCTGATCTATACTGAGTCTTCGAAATCACACGAAGAAGTTGCTTTTGTCATATGCGCTTCATTCGGGTGGGGGATAAGGCCGGCGACCAATGCGGTCGATGCGGATTATCAAAGGAGATGCCAGTTATGAGAAACAACGTTCGTCACCAGATGCTAAGCGCCGTCGTTGGCGGCTTGGTTGCAACCGTTGCCATTCAGCCTGGCTATGCCGAGGACGCAGCAAACAAGCTCCTTGAGCGCGCGGCCAGCGCGGATCTGAGTGCTCCTGGTGGCGCGCGCCGCCTTTCCGGCGACATCACCGAGGCTTATCGCGCGGTACTCGTCGATACCCGTCCGAAGAACGTCATCCTTCTGATCGGGGACGGCATGGGAGATTCGGAAATCACCATCGCGCGCAACTATGCCGTTGGTGCAGGCCAATATTTCAAGGGTATCGATGCGCTGCCGGTCACTGGCCAGTACACGCATTATTCACTCGACAAGAAGACCGGCAAGCCGACCTACGTCACCGACTCCGCGGCGTCGGGTACTGCCTGGGCGACCGGGGTGAAGTCCTATAACGGTGCGATCGGCGTCGACATCCACGAGAAGGCGCATGAAACGTTGCTTGAGAAGGCAAAGGCCGCCGGTCTCGGCACAGGCAACGTCTCGACCGCCGAGCTGCAAGATGCAACGCCTGCGGTGCAGATCGCGCACGTCACACAGCGCAAGTGCTACGGTCCCGTATCCACCGCAGAAAAGTGCCCCACGAACGCGCTTGAAAATGGTGGCAAGGGCTCGATCAGTGAGCAGTTGCTGAACGCGCGCGCGGACTTGACGCTCGGCGGCGGTGCCAAGAGCTTCGGGGAAACCGCGAGGGCCGGCGAATGGAAGGACAAGACGCTCCGCCAACAGGCCGAGGAGCGTGGCTACAAGCTCGTATCGAATCTGGAAGAACTCCAGGCCGTGAAGCAGGCAAACGATAGCACGCCCGTGCTCGGGCTGTTCGCGGACGGCAACATGCCGGTGCGCTGGGAGGGCCCGAAGGCCAGCCACTATGGCAACGTCGAGAAGGAGCCGGTCGCCTGCAAGCCGAACGAGAAGCGCACCGCCGCCACCCCGACGCTTGCGCAGATGACGACCAAGGCAATTGAACTGTTGCGCACGAACGAAAAGGGCTTTTTCCTGCAGGTCGAGGGTGCGTCGATCGACAAGCAGGACCACGCTGCCAACCCGTGCGGCCAGATTGGCGAGACGGTTGATCTCGACGAGGCCGTTCAAGAGGCGCTGAAGTTCGCGCAGGAAGCCGGCGATACGCTCGTCATCGTCACCGCCGATCATGCCCATGCAAGCCAGATCATTGATGCCGATGCAAAGGCACCGGGCCTGACGGAAGCGCTGATGACCAAGGACGGCGCCGTCATGGCAGTGAGCTACGGCAATTCCGAAGACGAGAATGATCAGGGCCACACCGGCTCGCAGCTGCGGATAGCCGCATACGGGCCGCGTGCAGCCAACGTCACCGGCCTGACGGACCAGACGGATCTCTTCTATACGATCAGCGACGCTCTTGGCCTGAAGACCGAGACCGCCAGCGCGAAGTGAGCCCTAGGCTGAGAGAAAGAGATCGTGGCGGGTCAGTGTGGAATTGTGATTGACATTCCAGCGACTTCGCCCTAAACACCGCGCCAGCACCGGGCAGAGATGTCCGGTGTTTCATTTGACATGTCCCGTGGATTTGTCCTGTTCGCGTAATGGGATGATCCTGTCGGATCCTCGAAAGAAGATCAAAGGAGGGCGTGTTTCCTTCACGCGGTTTGGTAACAGACCGTACTAACTTTCTGAAAGGAAATACGATGAGCAAGCGCGAATCGTCCAAGTACAAAATTGACCGCCGTATGGGCGAGAACATCTGGGGCCGTCCTAAGTCCCCGGTGAACCGCCGCGAATACGGCCCGGGCCAGCACGGTCAGCGCCGCAAGGGCAAGCTTTCGGACTTCGGTGTGCAGCTGCGCGCCAAGCAGAAGCTCAAGGGTTACTACGGTGACCTGCGCGAGAAGCAGTTCCGTGCGATCTTCGCTGAAGCCGACCGCCGCAAGGGCGACACCTCGGAAAACCTGATCGGTCTTCTGGAGTCTCGTCTTGACGCGATCGTTTATCGCGCCAAGTTCGTTCCGACCGTTTTCGCTGCCCGCCAGTTCGTCAACCACGGCCACGTGACCGTGAACGGCGTCCGCGTAAACATCGGTTCTTACCGTTGCAAGGCTGGCGACGTCATCGAAGTTCGTCAGAAGTCGAAGCAGCTCGTTTCGGTTCTGGAATCTGTTGGCTTGGCTGAACGCGACGTTCCGGACTACATCGAAGCTGACCATAACAAGATGGTTGCTACCTTCGCTCGTGTTCCGGCACTCGGTGACGTACCGTATCCTGTCGTCATGGAGCCGCATCTGGTGGTCGAATTCTATTCGCGTTAATCGCGAGGCGTTTTCGCATACGGAAAAGCCGCCTCTCGGGGCGGCTTTTTTGTTATCTGGGGAGATACGATGACCGACTTGCAAGCAGTTCTCGACAGCATCCACAAAGAGCTGACCCCCCGTATCGGCGAGGGCAAGGTTGCGGACTACATTCCGGAACTCGCAAAGATCGACGCGAATCAATTTGGCTTGAGCGTGGTGACTGTAGACGGCAAGGTCTACAGCGTCGGCCATGCAGATGTCCCGTTCTCAATCCAGAGCATCTCAAAGGTTTTCATGCTGACGCTTGCGCTAGGTAAGGTCGGCGAGGGCTTGTGGAAGCGTGTCGGTCGGGAACCTTCGGGCTCGGCTTTCAATTCGATTGTACAGCTCGAGCATGAGCAGGGCATTCCGCGCAATCCCTTCATCAATGCAGGCGCAATCGCCGTGACCGACGTCGTGATGGCCGGTCACGCGCCGCGCGAGGCGATCGGCGAGTTGTTGCGCTTCGTGCGCTACCTTGCGGATGACGAGTCGGTCACTATCGACGACCGCGTTGCAAAGTCCGAGACGCAGACGGGCTACCGCAACTTTGCGCTCGCCAACTTCATGCGGGCCTATCGCAACCTCGACCATCCGGTCGATCACGTGCTCGGCGTCTATTTCCATCAATGCGCCCTGTCGATGACCTGTGAGCAATTGGCGAGGGCCGGCCTTTTCCTGGCTGCTCGTGGCAGCAATCCGATGACGGGTCACTCCGTCGTCTCGCCGAAGCGGGCGCGGCGCATCAATGCGCTGATGTTGACCTGTGGCCACTACGACGGCTCCGGCGACTTCGCCTACCACGTCGGTCTTCCCGGTAAGAGCGGTGTCGGTGGCGGTATTTTTGCAGTGGCGCCCGGCATTGCCTCGATTGCCGCTTGGTCGCCGGGACTAAACGAGGTCGGCAACTCCCAGCTCGGTGCTGTCGCGCTCGAAATGCTGGCGGCCCGCACGGGCTGGTCGGTTTTTGGCGATTGATGCTGGGTTGTCTTGGCGCTTTCTGCTAAGGCGGAGGCAGACTCTGATTGGACGAGAGAATGAACATCGCAGCCAACATCACCGATGAGCTGGAAACGCCGACCGTGGACGGCGCGATCTTAAATGCGCTCTTTGCCGATGCGCCGAACTCGGTGTCGTTCAACAAATTGCGCAAGCGGTTATTGCGCAACATCAGGCAAGCTTTCGACGATTTTGCTATGCTGAATGGTCAGAAGCGCTGGCTGATCGGGGTCTCGGGCGGCAAGGATTCCTATGGACTGCTTGCCCTCCTGCTAGACTTGCAGTGGCGCGGTCTTCTGCCAGTGGAACTGGTCGCCTGCAATCTCGACCAGGGACAGCCGAACTTTCCCAAGCATATCCTGCCTGACTATCTGACGAAGATCGGCGTCAAGCACCGCATCGAATATCGCGATACCTATTCGATCGTGAAGGAAAAGGTTCCCGCGGGAGGTACCTACTGCTCGCTCTGTTCGCGCCTGCGCCGCGGCAATCTTTACCGGATCGCCAGGGAAGAGGGATGCGACGCACTCGTGCTCGGCCACCACCGCGAGGATATTCTCGAGACCTTCTTCATGAACTTCTTCCATGGCGGGCGTCTTGCCTCGATGCCGGCGAAGCTGCTCAATGACGAGGGCAACCTGATGGTGTTGCGGCCGCTCGCCTATTGCGCGGAAGACGACATGGCCAAGTTCGCGGCCGCCATGCAGTTTCCTATCATTCCATGCGATCTCTGCGGCTCCCAGGACGGGCTGCAGCGCAACGCGATGAAAGACATGCTCGCTGATATCGAGCGTCGCATGCCGGGCCGCAAGGATACGATGCTGAGGGCGCTTTCGCATGTGAACCCGTCGCATCTGCTTGATCCCAAGCTTTTCGATTTCGCCGGCCTGATGGCCGGAGAGACCGCGCCGAAGAGTGAATAGTCGGCGCTCACGCCAAAGAGGGAAAGTCCATGAGTTCCACGATAGATGTAGCGACGCTTGCCGATCTCCTGAGGCGGGCGGCGAAGGCAGAGATATTGCCGCGTTTCCGTCGACTTGGAAGCGATGACGTGCGCGCCAAAAGCGAGGCGACCGACCTGGTGACGGAAGCCGACCTGCAGGCGGAGCGGATGATAAGAGCGGAAGCCGCGGCCCTTTGGCCAGATGCGGTGTTTATCGGGGAGGAATCGGTCGCGGCCGATCCTGATCTGCTCGGCAAGCTCGAGGGAGCGGACCTTGCCATCGTCGTGGACCCTGTGGACGGTACGTTCAATTTCGCGTCGGGCATTCCAGCCTTTGGCGTCATGGCCTCGGTGATATCCAAGGGCGAAACGGTCGCCGGCATCATCTATGACCCGATGGGTGACGATTGGGTGATCGGCGAGAAAGGCGGCGGCGCATGGCTTCGGCGTCCTGGAGGAGAAGCGGAGCGGCTTTCGGTTTCGGCACCCGTCGCGCTTGAAGAGATGGTCGGTATGGCATCGACGGGCTTCCTGCCAAAGCCCAAGCGTAGCGAGATCCTTGCCAATCTGGCCAAGGTCCGGTTTCTTGCCAACTATCGCTGCGCGGCCCATGAATACCGCGCCTTCGCGGGCGGTCACGTGCATTATCTGATGTATAACAAGCTCATGCCCTGGGACCATCTCGCCGGCACGCTGATTAGCATCGAGGCTGGCGCCCATGCGGCCCGCTTCGACGGCTCGCCCTACCTGCCACATCACACCAGCGGCGGCTTGTTGATTGCGCCTGACAAGGACAGCTGGGACATTCTGCGGCGTGAAGTCTTCACCATCTGACAGCAAAGGCAGCAGCCTCACGCAGGTTGCCACCTAGGATAAAGCGCTTCTTGGGCGCGCAGATTTGCGCCCCCAAGACGGCCATGCGCACGGACGTACAATACGAGCAGGCACGCCAGTCGTAGATATTCTCCCATCGTTCGAAATGAAGAGGAGGGAGTGATGGATACCTCGCAGGCGCTGGCTTTCCTGCTGTTTGCGTTTATCGCAGCGGTTACACCGGGACCGAGCAATACGATGATCCTGTCCACCGGTGCCGCTGTCGGCGCCTTGAGGGGAATCGGTTGTCCGCTCGGTGCGTCGCTGGGGATGGGCGTGATGATTGTTCTGAGCGCCCTCGGCGTCGGAGAAATAGTCGCGGCTGCGCCGGCCATCGTAATCGCAATGAAGGTGGCGGGATCCCTGTTTCTGCTGTGGCTCGCCTGGAAGATTGCCAATGCCGGTACGGTCGACGCTGGCGGACAGACGCAGGCGGTTGGATTTCGTCAGGCTTTTTTGTTCCAGTGGCTGAACCCGAAGGGCTGGCTTGTTGCGCTCAGCGCAGGCAGCACCTTTCTTGTGTCCTCGCAGCACGCGGAGGCCAGCGGCGCGCTATGGATGGGTGCCTTGTTTGCTGCCGCCGCGTTTCCGGCCGGATTTATTTGGCTTGTGCTGGGCGTTCTCGTTGCCCAGCTTCTGCGTACCCCGCGTTCGGCGAGGTTCTTCAATATCGGCATGGGGTTTGCGCTGGCTTTATCGGTCGCCCTTGTGTGGTACTAGCGCTGAAAAAGCTTCGCCCGCAACGATGCGTTGCGGGCGACAAGGGTACGTTATGCCGGTCGTTTACTAGAAATGCCCGGCGCCTGGATCGATCTGCGGGCTGTCGCCCGGATGTGTGAACAGCTTGCCGCCCTCGGCCCAGAGCGTTGCCGCGATGCTGATTGCCCCGAACACCGCGAATCCTCCGAACAACGGCTGCACAGTCCCGTTGAATAGCTGTCCGACCGTGCCGCCGAGGATCGCGCCGAAAGTCGTCGATACGAAGCCAGTGATGGCTGTCGCGGTGCCCGCGAGGTTGCCCATGGGTTCGAGGCTGATTGCGGTAAAATTGGTGGCAATGACCGCAAACATCATCAGCAGGATCGTGAACAGGGTGTAGGCAAAGGCGAAATCGGGCCGGCCGCCGAGAGCTTTCACGAACCCGATTGCGGAGACGATCGTGAATAGGATCATCGCGACGTGCGAAATGCGGCGCATGCCGAACTTGCGCACGAAGAACCCGTTGGCGAAGTTCGCCACCGCGATACCACCTGCCGTTGCCGCAAATGCTATCGGCAGCCAATCGCCGAGGCCGTAGACCTCGCCGAAGACCTGCTGGACGGAGATCACATAGGCGCTGATGACGGCGGTGAACATGGTCAGGCCGATCATGTAGCCGCAGGTTATCTTGTTGGTCAGAACAGTCCTGAAGCCGTCGACGACAGAGCCGACCGACAGAGGGATACGCTCCTCCTTCGGCAGGGACTCCTTCAAACGCAGCGCTGCCCAGACGAACAGGATGGCTCCGACGATGCCGAGCAGGATGAAGATCCAGTGCCAATTGGCATAGGTGATGATCAGCTGACCGACGGAGGGTGCCACGATCGGAACGATCATGAAGACGATCATCACGTAGGACATGACACGTGCCATCTCACGGCCGCCGAAGCAGTCGCGAACGATCGCCATGGTGGTGATGCGAACGGCTGCACCGCCGAGGCCCTGGACGAAGCGCATGATCAGTAGCATTTCGAAGCTGCCGGTGGCGGCAGCAGCGAACATGGCGAGCACATAAACCGCAAGGCCACCAAGCAGAATGTTCCGGCGACCGAAGGTATCGGACAGACTGCCGAAGATGATCTGCGAAACGCCGAAGCCAAGAAAGAAGACACCGATCACCAGCTGCGTGTCGTTTGCGTTGGTGACGCCGAGCGAATGGCCGATCGCGGGCAGGGACGGCAGCATACTATCGATTGCCATGGCGACGCTGGCGGTCATGATGGCGATGGTTATGACAAATTCGACGAAGCCCATGCCTATTCGGCGGGAGCCCTGATTTTCAACATGTGGTTTATGTGGTGGCGTCATAATGGAAATCCTGAAACACGAGGCGGCCGACCCGTTCAAACCGCGGGATTATGCGGTTGGAAGAGACGCCCCTTTTCTGCGATCAAAACGAAGATCAGACCGATGATAGAGACGGTGAAATAGCCCGCGACCATCGGCAGTGCTGTGCCATTGAAGGCCTGTCCGATGCCGGCACCGATCAGCGCGCCGCCGACGGTGCTCATGAAGCCGAGGACGGACGAGGCCGTTCCCGCAACATGGCCGAGCGGTTCCATGGCAAGCGAATTGAAGTTGGAGCCGATCCAGCCGAACTGGAACATCGCTACGCCGAAAAAGCCGATGAAAAACGGGAAGGGCATCGGGTGCGGTCCAAGGAGGAGGGCTCCAAGCCAGATGGTGTTGACGGTGACAAAGCCCGCCAATGCCCCATGCGACAGCCGCCGCATTCCAAACCTGCCGACCAGTCGTGAGTTGAGGAACGACGACAGCGACATGAAAACGGCAACGCCGGCGAAGGCGAACGGGAAGTAGACGCCGAGATCGTAGATCCCGACATAGATCTGTTGCGCTGAATTGATGAACCCGAACAGCGAACCGAAGATGAAGGTGCTGGCGAGCGTGTAGCAGAGTGCTATGCGGTTCGTCAGCACGAGCTTGAAGCCGCCCATGACCGAGCGCACCGTGAACGGTCGCACGTTCGACGGGTGCAATGTTTCGGGAAGGCGCATGTATGCCCAGGCTGAAATCAATGCCGCCATGACGGCGATAAAGACGAAGATCAGGTGCCAACTGCCAAAAAACATAATGATCTGACCGCTGCCCGGCGCAATGACGGGTACGATCATGAAGACCATCATGATCAGCGACATGACCTCTGCCATCTGGCGACCACCGTAGATGTCACGGACGATGGAGATGGTGATGACGCGTGTAGCGGCCGAACCGATGCCCTGGACGAAGCGAAGCACAAGAAGGCCTGCAAAGGATGGCACAAGTGCGATCCCAAGCGCGGAACAGATATAGATGACGAGACCGATGAGAAGCGGCAGGCGACGGCCGAAGCGGTCGGAGAGGGGGCCGTAAAAGAGCTGCGCCGCGCCAAAGCCAAGCAGATAGGTTGAAACGACAAACTGACGGTGATTTTCACTCTCGACGCCGAGGCTGGCGCCAATCTGCTGCAATGCCGGAAGCATAATGTCGATCGCGAGCGAATTGACCGCCATCAGGAAGGCGGCGAGCGCAATGAACTCCCCTTTGCCCATGGGCAATCGGCCCGCGTGCACGGCTTGTGATGAATCTGTCACAATGAAATTCCCAAAAACAGGCCAAGGCGCTGTTCAGCACAGCGCCTCGGACTCAAAATACAGATTTGGAAACCGGGCGAAGCGTCCGGTGACCGGACAGGTCAGGCGGCGCCGCGAACGGTCACGCCGTGTTCCTGCAGGTGCTGCTGCAACTCACCCGCCTGGAACATTTCCCGGACGATGTCGCAGCCGCCGATGAACTCGCCCTTTACGTAGAGCTGCGGAATCGTCGGCCAGTTGGAATAGTCCTTGATGCCCTGGCGGATTTCGGAGTCAGCGAGCACGTTGATGCCCTTGTAGTCGACGCCGATGTAATCAAGAATCTGCACGACCTGGCCGGAGAATCCACACTGCGGAAACTGCGGCGTGCCCTTCATGAAGAGGACGACGTCGTTGCTCTTGATTTCGTTGTCGATGAATTCGTTGATGCCGCTCATAGGGACCTATTCCTTTCCACAGGCGAGTTAAAGGCCCGCCGTTTCAATCGTTAAGCTTAGATAGCATGTGATCGACGGAATTCCAGCAGGTCGGGCTAAAAAAAGAGCACCCTATCGGTTTGTGGAGAACGGATTGTTGCGCTTGCGTTACGCCTTCTCCTGAAGCGCCCCGGCAGGGGTGCTTGCTGTGACAGATGCACCCGGATTTCGCCACAATTCTCGCCGATTGCGGCGCAGCGATTATCTGCTGCTCCCGCGGCCAAGAAAGAAAATAATGACATTGATTTCCAAAAGGGTCGTCCTCCATTTTCCGGGGTTCGAGCCACTCGATGGGCGTGCTCACCGGGCGCGTTATGAGCGTTCAGCGAAGCAAAGTGCAGCTGTCTGGAACTTCTCAGTGCGGACAGGCGAACTGGACTATGGGGCGGATTCCACGGCCTTCCTGGTGGAGACGTGTGCGGAAAGCGGCGAAACGACCAGTCACGTCCATGTCTTCGACCACAACGCGCTCGTCACGAAGCTTAGAACCGGCAACCGAGCCATGCAGATCCTCTCGGGCTTTTGGAGTGCGATGCAGGTCGTCGCCTATGGCGGGATGGCTTCTTATTTCCGACATGCGTGGCGGTTCGGACTTTTTTTCATCTTTCCGTTCCTGATGATGATTCTCGGCTTTGCACTCAGTGCAACGATAGCTGTCATACCGATCGCAATGGAATTGCCGTCACTTCATCTCCTGTGGAGCGTGGTATTGGCGTTGTGTTTCTTCGCCTGTGTTTTTCTGCCATTTGCGGAGCGATTCTACACACTGCATCTCTTCGCGGACTGGCGCATGGCGGTCGCGCTCGCCCGCATGAGTGATCCGGCGTTCAATCGATGGTTGGATCGCTGTGCGGCGGCGGCGCGGACTGCGTTGTCAGAACCCGCCGACGAGTATGTGATTTCCTCTCACAGTATGGGCTCCAGCGTTGCCGCCCACGCAATCGGCATGCTGATGGAGCGGGATCCGGCGATATTCGAGGGCAAGCGGATTGTCTTTGCGACACTAGGCTCGGCGATCCTGCAATGCGCGTTGCTGCGCGCTGCGCAGCAGTTGCGATCACGTGTCGGCCTGATTTCGCGATGCAGCAACGTGAGATGGCTGGATGTTCAGTGTCTCACCGATGCAATCCACTTCTACAAGGTACCGGTGGTGGCCGCCTGCGGACATGAGGATGCACCGCCAGCCAAGATCATCTTCATCCGGGTGAAGCAGATGCTGACTGTCGAACACTACAGGAAAATCAAGAAGGACTTTCTGCGCGTACATCGGCAGTATGTCCTCGGACCCGACTTGCAGGCACCCTACGACTTCACGCTCCTGACGGCTGGACCGCATTCGGCATCGGTGCTCAGCGAGGCCGGTTATAGCAAAATGCCCGGCTTCTAACCGGGCATTTTGCGTTCGATATCACTCAGGTGCCGATGTCTGCAGCGCCAGCGCATGCAATATGCCGCCCATGTTCCCCTTGAGGGCCTCATAGACCATCTGATGCTGCTGGACGCGGCTTTTGCCGCGAAACGCTTCCGCGACGACCTCAGCTGCATAGTGGTCGCCGTCACCCGCAAGATCGCGGATGGTCACCTTGGCACCGGGAATGCCGGCCTTGATCATGTCTTCGATATCACCAGGTTTCATAGGCATGATCGTTTACTCCTTGCATCATTCCGTGGCAGCGAGCGTGCCATGGCCTTCCATGTAATCAGGGAACCATGATTCATGGGCGTCGCGCAATTGCTGAATGGGTAGCGACAGCAGATCGTCGACGACAAGGCTTTCGCCTTCGACCGTCCCAAGGCGACGGAACGGCACGCCTGCACCTTCGGCGTTGGCGCAGACGAAGTTGGCCACGTCAGCTGGCACCGTCAGGACATAACGGGCCTGATCTTCGCCGAACAGCAGCGCGTGCGGGGCGCCCTTGCCTTCGCCAAGGCCAATCTTGAGGCCCTTGCCTGACGCCATCGCCATTTCGGCAAGCGCAATCGCGAGCCCGCCGGACGAGATATCGTGGCAAGCCGTTGCCTGGCCGTTTCGAATGACCGAGCGGACGAAGTCGCCATTGCGGCGTTCTGCAAAGAGATCGACCTCGGGTGCCGGGCCGTCGGTGTTGCCGACGATGTCACGCAGGTAGATCGACGAGCCGAGATGACTGCCGTCCGTACCGATCATGATGACCTTGTCGCCATTCGAGGCCGCGCCGATGCGCGCCATATTCTTCCAGTCGGGCAGAAGGCCGACGCCGGCGATCGTCGGTGTCGGCAGGATCGCCACGCCATTGGTTTCGTTATAGAGCGAGACGTTGCCCGAGACGATCGGGAAATCGAGCGCCCGGCAGGCTTCGCCGATGCCCTTCACCGCCTGAACGAACTGGCCCATGATTTCGGGCTTCTCGGGATTTCCGAAATTCAGGTTGTCGGTAGCCGCCAGCGGTTCTGCGCCGGTTGCCGTGATGTTGCGCCAGCATTCTGCGACCGCCTGCTTGCCGCCCTCGAACGGGTCGGCCTCGACGTAGCGCGGCGTCACGTCGGACGAGAACGCCAGCGCCTTGGTCGGATGGTTTTCGACGCGAACGACGCCGGCATCACCGCCGGGGAGCTGAAGCGAGTTGCCCTGGATCAGTGTATCGTACTGCTCGTAGACCCAACGGCGGCTAGATTGGTTCGGCGAACCCACGAGCTGGAGCAGTGCCTGACCATAGTCGGCCGGGGCAGCGACAAGGTTTGCCGGCAACGGCGCGCGCTTGTCCGACTCGCGCCACGGACGATCATATTCCGGCGCTTGGTCGCCGAGATCCTTGATCGGCAGGTTCGCGACTTCTTCGCCCTGATGAATGATGCGGAATCGCAGGTCGTCGGTCGTCTTGCCTACGATTGCAAAATCGAGGCCCCACTTGACGAAGATTGCCTTCGCGACCGCTTCTTTCTCAGGTTCCAGGACCATGAGCATGCGCTCCTGGCTCTCGGACAGCATCATTTCGTAGGCCGTCATCTGCTCCTCGCGCACCGGCACGGTATCGAGATCGAGCACGATGCCGAGGTCGCCCTTGGCGCCCATCTCGACTGCGGAGCAGGTGAGGCCCGCAGCACCCATGTCCTGGATGGCAATGACGGCGCCGGTCTGCATCAGCTCGAGGCACGCTTCCAGCAGGCACTTTTCGGTGAAGGGGTCGCCGACCTGAACCGTCGGGCGCTTCTCTTCGATTGACTCATCGAATTCCGCAGAGGCCATCGTCGCACCGCCGACGCCGTCGCGGCCGGTCTTTGCGCCGAGATAAACCACCGGCAGGCCAACGCCCTTGGCTTCCGAGAGGAAGATGGCGTTCGACTTGGCGAGACCTGCGGCAAAGGCGTTGACCAGAATGTTGCCATTGTAGCGGGCGTCGAATTCAACTTCGCCGCCGACCGTCGGTACACCGAAGGAATTGCCATAACCACCGACGCCCGAGACTACACCCGACACGAGGTGCCGGGTCTTCGGATGGTCAGGCTCGCCGAAGCGTAGCGCATTCATTGCAGCGACCGGGCGGGCGCCCATGGTGAAGACGTCGCGCAGAATGCCGCCGACGCCCGTTGCCGCGCCCTGATACGGCTCGATGTAGGAGGGGTGGTTGTGGCTCTCCATCTTGAAGACGACGCAATCGCCGTCATCGATGTCGACCACACCGGCGTTCTCACCCGGACCCTGAATGACGCGCGGGCCTTTGGTCGGCAGCGTGCGCAACCACTTCTTGGAGGATTTGTAGGAGCAGTGCTCGTTCCACATGGCCGAAAAGATGCCGAGCTCCGTGAAGGTCGGCTCGCGACCGATCAGGTCCAATATCCGCTGATACTCGTCCGGCTTCAGGCCGTGGGCAGCGATGAGTTCGGAGGTGATCGGGCGGGTATTGGAAATGGTCATGAGCTCTCGGAAGTCCGTGCCGTTGCGCGATTGCGGTGTCTTTAGCCTAAGTGAATGAAACGCGCGACAGGAAAATGCCGCCTGTTAACAGACGGCAGGTATCGAAAGACGACACTTGCAACGATCTAGAATTTGTCGCCGGTCCGCGGTCCATCTTGCGCAGTCTTAAATTTCGCCGTCGTAGCCTGCTCCGCCGCTTTCCAGCAGGCGTCGCAATGTCATCAATCCCGCAACCAAATCTTCGCGGTTGCGCGGCGAGGAAAAGCCGATCCGTACGCGATGATAGACTTTCTCAGCGCGAGCTGCCTTGAACTCGTCCTCGTCGTCGATCAGGACGCCATCTCTGTATGCGGCGTTCTTGAAGGTTCCAGAAAGCCAAGGATCGGGCAGCTTCAGCCAGAGGAATGGCACATGTGGATGCGATACAAACTCGTAGCCCTGCAATTGCTCCCTGGCGAGCCCTTCACGTAACGTCAACTCCGCCGCACTTGCCTTACGGATGTCATGTGCCTGCCCGCTCAACACGAGACGGGCACAAGCCTCGGCGAGAATGAAAGGCAGACCACCGGTGATCATCTTGTGCGTCACCTTGATCCGCTGCGCAAAATGTGGCGGGCAGGCGACCCAGCCGCCGCGCACGCCGGCAGCTACCGACTTCGAAAGGCCGCTGATCAGGAAGGTCCTATCGGGCGCGAGCGATGCAAGCAGGGGATTTTCGTCTCCGGTCATTCCGCCGTAGAGATCATCCTCGATCAGCCAAACCCCATGTCGGCGCGCAATTTCGGCAATTCGAGCCCGGCGTTCATAAGGCATGGTCGCCAGTGTCGGATTGTGCGCCGTCGGCATCAGGAACGCGAGTTTGGGATGCTGCTGAAGGCAGAGGCGCTCGAAGTCGTCCGGCAGCACACCATTTGCGTCGGACTCCACGGTAATGGTGCGACGACCCAGAATGCGAGCGCTGCGACTGACCTGCGTATAGCTCAGGTCTTCGAAGACGATTTTGTCACCGGGTGATGACACGGCCGAGATGACAGACACAGCTGCCGCGTGGGCCCCGAGTGTCGGGACGATGTTTTCAGTCTCGGGCGTCCAATCATTTCTGGCGAGCCAACTCCGTCCGGCTTCGTACCAATTTTTGGGGAACACGCGCGAATAGGACGAGATCTCGGAAAGCTGCTCCTCACCGATTGCCGCAAGGACGCCGCCTATGATCCTGCCTTGGCCCAGATCCGGTGCGGCCGTCGTATCAAAGCGAATCTTGCCGGCCGGCGCATCGATTGGGCGTGTGCCACCGAGTGCAATAGTCAGCGGATCGGGCTGGTTGCCAGACGCCGTCTCGGCGCGATCCAGCACGTAGGTCCCGCGGCCGACTTCTCCTGCCACAAGGCCGCGCTCATGCACCAGCGCATAGGCTCGGCCGATTGTCCCGATTGTCACGCCAATATCGTAGGCGAGGTTTCGCTGTGGCGGCAATTTGCTGCCGGCGGGCAGCGTGCCACTGGCAATGGCTGATTCAATGCTGTCCGCAATTCGGAGATACACCGGACCGGAGCCGCGGGAAACGTCTGGTAGCCAAGTTGTCATGATGACAATTCTCTATATTGTCACCCTGTGGCTGTCAACATTATCTCCATTGCAGATACAATTCCGCTGGAGAACTAAATGTCTGTCGTGTCAGAGAGCGAACCTCGGATTGCACCTTTGTCTTCTCAGGTGCAATCGATTCAATGCCGTGCTTCGCAACACTCGCGCGCTACGCCCAACAGCTGGACAATGCTGCGGTCCATATGGCGACGGTTATCTCTGTGGCAACAGAAACGGGCGAGCCGCAGGCTCTTGCGAGACCTGACCGATGATGAATTGGTGGATATTGGCGTTACGCGCGCCGATGCGCGCAAGGAAGCCAGTAGATCGTTCTTCTGGGACTGATCAGCCGCAGGCCTTGCCGCCCGAAGCCCAGCGGGTAACGTCCTTGACGATCCGCGGGCCCGTGGCGCTTTGCATCATCGGACCGAATGCGTCG
Organism: Hyphomicrobiales bacterium; assembly: GCA_900466605.1. Taxonomy (GTDB): domain Bacteria; phylum Pseudomonadota; class Alphaproteobacteria; order Rhizobiales; family Rhizobiaceae; genus Rhizobium. The sequence goes on along the minus strand of UBMU01000016.1, from coordinate 254,836 downwards.
AGCTTGGAGGGGTTGCCTTCCGCCTGAACGACGAGCAGCGGTCGGCTTTCGGGGCTTCCCTTGTGCACGACGAGAATGCGCGGTCGGCCGGAGAAGGAATTCAATTCCGGCGCCAGCCTGTAGGCCGCGAAGGCGGGATCGGCTGATTTGAACCAGCAGGCGTTCGCGCCAAGAGCAACGCGCTCCATCGTCGATAGCGCGCTGCGATCCGGACCTTTCACAGGTGTGTTCGATTGGCAGGATGCGACCAGCGCCGCCATTGCGGCAATCGCGAAAACACGTGTCGTCGAAAGGCGAGGGCGCATCAATCTTGCTCCAATGGACGGGATGAATGGCCTCTTACGTGCCGAAGGTTAAGCAGCGATTACCTCGAGGGCAGAAGCGAACAGAGCGCGGCCGTCAGAACCGCCATGCGCCGCTTCGATGAGGTTTTCTGGATGCGGCATCATGCCGAGGACGTTGCCCTTGTCGTTCATGACGCCGGCAATGTCATTCAACGAGCCGTTCGGATTGGTGCTCTCGGCGTAGCGGAAGACCACCTGGCCGTTGCCTTCGATCTTCGCAAGCGTTTCAGCATCGGCGAAATAGTTGCCATCGTGATGCGCAATAGGGCAGCGGATAATCTGGCCCTGAGAGTAGGCACGGGTGAAATCGGTGTCGGCATTGGCGACTTCAAGCTTGATCTCGCGGCAGACGAACTTAAGCGAGGCGTTGCGCATAAGCGCGCCTGGCAACAGACCCGCTTCCAGCAGGATCTGAAAGCCGTTGCAGACGCCGAGAACCTTGACGCCCCTGTTCGCCTTTTCGATGATCGCCTGCATGACCGGCATCCGCGCTGCGATCGCGCCGCAACGGAGATAGTCGCCATAGGAAAAGCCGCCAGGAATGACAATCAGGTCGACATCCGGAATATCGGTCTCCGTTTGCCAGATCGTCACCGGCGCTTGACCGGAAATTTTCGTCAGTGCTGCGATCATGTCTCGATCGCGATTGAGACCCGGAAGTTGAACGACGGCTGATTTCATGACTGCGGCTAAAACCTTGTTTGTGCTTCTGCAAGTTCTCTGAGTACGAGACGCTTTTCAATACGTTCCAACCGGCCGTCGTGCCGACCGAGGACACCGTAAATGCTATGTATTTCCTGCTGCATCGAGGTCATCGTGTCGCGCATGCAGTGCATTTCGCTCCGAATTTCGACAAGCGAGGCATCTAGCGTGTCGATGTGCTCGTGCATTTTCGTCAACAACTCAAGCATGAGCTCCTGCGTCAATTCAGCCATCGAGTGCGCTCCACGACCAGATTAGTCGACGGAAATATTATAGTTCTCGATCACTGTATTTGCGAGGAGTTTTTCGCACATTGCCTTGAGGTCACTCTCCGCTTTCGCCTTGTCAGCGCCGTCGAGTTCAACGTCGAAAACCTTGCCCTGACGGACATGGCCGACACCATCGAAGCCGAGCGCGCCGAGCGCGCCTTCGATGGCCTTGCCCTGCGGATCGAGAACGCCGTTTTTCAGCGTGACGGTTACACGAGCCTTGATCACTTTATCTTCCCTGTCTTGCTTGGCCTGATTGTCTTACTTCACGAGCACCGGACCGGTGCCGCGCACAGGCTCGTTCTCGTTGATGATGCCGAGGCGGCGCGCAACTTCCGAATAGGCTTCGAGAAGTCCACCCATGTCGCGACGGAAGCGATCCTTGTCCATCTTCTCGTGCGTATCGATATCCCACAGGCGGCAGGAGTCGGGCGAGATCTCATCGGCGAGGATGATCCGCATCATGTCACCTTCATAGAGGCGGCCGCATTCGATCTTGAAATCGACAAGCTGGATGCCCACGCCCAAGAAGAGGCCGGTCATGAAGTCGTTGACGCGGATGGCGAGCGCCATGATGTCATCGAGTTCGGCAGGGTTTGCCCAACCGAACGCGGTGATGTGCTCTTCGGAGACCATCGGATCGTCGAGTGCGTCGGACTTGTAATAGAACTCGATGATGGAACGCGGTAGCACGACGCCTTCCTCGATACCGAGGCGCTTGGACAGCGAACCAGCGGCAACGTTGCGAACGACGATCTCGAGCGGGATCATTTCCACTTCGCGGATCAACTGCTCGCGCATGTTGAGGCGGCGAATAAAATGCGTCGGAATGCCAATCTTGTTCAGATGGCTGAAAATATATTCTGAAATACGGTTGTTCAGAACGCCCTTGCCATCGATGACTTCGTGCTTTTTCTTGTTGAAGGCGGTGGCATCATCTTTGAAGAACTGGATCAGCGTGCCCGGTTCCGGGCCCTCATACAGAATCTTGGCCTTGCCCTCGTAGATACGGCGGCGACGGTTCATTGCAATTGTTCTCTGTCGTTGGCGCTCTTGGGATAGCGCGAGTGGATCGATCTCGTGGCGTCCCCTTAAAGGAAAAGCGAGGGTTTCACAATCCGCCTGTCACTCCTTCCCCGGATTCCGGGGGCTGCCGGAGTGCCGCTAAGAGAATCGAAGACTTCTGATGAACAGCTTACCGTTTTTTCGCAGCCAACGGAATGTGATGCAGTCGATCCAAGGGAGTCATACAGCTCTTTATCTCGCGACTGATCCGTGGGCCGACTTGCGTAGATCGTGCTGACCGCGGGCAGGGCCATCGACGCCTCGCCAGGATGCGGCGCGCACAAAAGACGGTATCTGCAACGCTGGCATCGGCCGGGCCAGCGCGTAGCCTTGCAGCATATCGCAACCGAGATCGCCGAGAATGCGAACATGTTCCATCGTCTCGACCCCCTCCGCTGTAACGAGAATGCTTAGTGAACGGCCGATATCGATAATCGAGCGCACCAATTTGCGCTGTTCTGCCGAATGGGGCAGCATTCGGATCAGTTCGCGGTCGATCTTCAAGGTTTTCGGGCTGAGCTTCAAAAGACTGACAATGGACGCGTGGCCCGTGCCGAAGTCATCGATCTCTATGTCGATGCCAAGGCGGCGCAGTTGCCGGAGGTTCGCAATCACGGCATCATCGCAGTCGTCGAGAGAGATCGATTCAAGCAGCTCGAACGAAATCGTACGAGGTTCGATCTTCAAGCTGCGCAGCTTTTTCGCCAGACTAGGATCTGCGAGGCGGCGCGACGATACGTTGACCGCAATTTTCGGGATGAGCAGTCCGTCGTCAGCCCATCGCTTTCGGTCGGCGAGCGCTTGCTCGAGGATAAGTCCGTCGATGGTGGAAACAACATCCAGATCCTCGGCAATCGCCAGGAAACGGTCTGGTGCCAACAAGCCGTGTTCCCAGTGCTTCCAGCGAGCCAGCGTCTCAACGCCGGCAACATCGAGAGTCCGAGCATGGAACTGCAACTGGTAGAATGGAATAAACTCGCCCCGTTCCAACCCCAGCAGGATTTCGTCTGCCAGACGCTTGCTGGCGACGATGCGGCGGCGCTCATCGGTCGAGAAGAATTCGTGCCTATTGCGTCCGCCGCTCTTGGCGCGGTAGAGCGCGATATCCGCATTCAGTAGAAGCTGCTTGGCGTCCAGTGCCGGGCCGTTTTCCGTGGCGATGCCAATGCTCGCGCCGAAACGGCAATCGTGGCCCTCGTAGCGGATCGGCTTGCAGAGTTCGCGTATGATGCGCTCGGCCAGATTGGAAATCTTCTTCGGCGTGACATCGAGGGTGCACAGCACCACGAACTCGTCACCACCGATGCGAGCCACGAAATCTGTGGAACGGACGGTTCTCTTCAAGACTTGCGCTGCATGCTTCAGCATGGCGTCGCCCGCCCGGTGGCCGAGCGTGTCGTTGATCTGCTTGAAGCGATCGAGATCAATGTGGAGGATCGCTAGCGTCAGGCCAGTCCGGCGACATTCGGCGGAACGTTCGTCCAGCATGCGGTCGAGGTATCGCCGGTTGGGCAAGCCGGTGAGATAGTCGTGCAGCGCCAGATGCTCGATGTTTTCCTTGGCGCTTTCGAGCTCCCTGTTTCGGGCTTCAGCAAGGTTCTTGGCGCGCTGCAACTCGGTATTGAGCCTGACTTCCGCGGTAACGTCCCAATTTGCGCCAATGAGCTTGCGGCGCCCGTCACTATCAAGAAAGAAGGCTGCCTTGGCGCGAATGACGCGCTCGATACCGTCCTGCCTGATGATGCGGAATTCATGCTGGAAATCGACGTTATTAGCGACGCTCTCGTTGATCGTGGCCAGGACGCGGTCTCTGTCGTCGGGATGCAACGAGGCCTCCCAGGCGTCGCCCGTGGTGGCCGGCGACGTATCCGTAATCCCGTAAATGGCAAGAAGACGGTCGTCCCAGTCGACGGTGCTGTTTTCAATGTCTGCCTCGAAGACCCCGATATCGGAAATATCTAGGGCGAGATCGAGGCGCCGAGAGACGTGGGCGAGCCGCTCTGCGGCTTCCTTTCGCTCGGTGATATCGGTATCGGTTCCGACAAGTCTTGTGGGGGCACCATTTTCGTCCCACTCCACAGACGCGCCACGGCACTCGATCCAGATCCAGTGGCCATCCCTGTGGCGCTCACGATACTCGAAAACCTGATAGTCCGGATCGCCGGCGTTCTGACGATCGATCGCCTTTACGACGAAATCCCGGTCGTCAGGGTGGATGATTTCGATCCAATCGTCATAATCACCGTCGGCATCCTCGTCGGGCGCCATGCCACGCATGATCTTCCACGTGTCGGAGTAGTAGCGCTTTCCAAGACGAAGATTGTGGTCCCAAACGCCGAGGCCAGATCCGACAAGAGCGTAATTCCAACGACTCTCGCGCTCGGCGAGTTCAGCAATGCCCTGCGAGGCAGCATCGCCATCAAAGGCTGCGGCTTCGCCCGTGGTTTTCGAGTTGACCCGTTTTTCGGGAGTCGCTTGCGTCAATCTGCATACTCGCTCTTCTAGCGTGTATATATTTTGCATTCATTGAATTAAACAGCCCTTAATGTCGCAAAAATAATAATATAATAAAAACAAATATGTAGCGCCCAACGTATTGCAGGCACCCGTTGCTTGCAGCAATTTTTATGTAACTTGCATGCACTTGCCCGGATGCACCCTATATCGGACTGATTGGGGAGGGACCAATATGTCTCCAGAATGGCCAATGTTCATACTGCAATGCATCGTGCTCGCAGGACTGGCGGGCGTGCTCTTCATCCGCGGCGAGGGCGATTAGCCAACTAGCGTTTGACGAAGGTGAACGCGTCGTCAAACGCTGCGTCGGCTTGCCTGACACAATGCGCGTGGCTGCAGAGCGACGGCGGGCTTGCGTTGGTCTGATCGGGCACCAACACGATGGTCAGGGCTTCAGGCGGCTCAAAAACTGTGCAAACACCATGGTCCCTTCCGGCCAGGGGCCGTGACCAGATTCGCTGTTGATGTGGCCTGCTTCCCCCGCATCTATAAGGAGCGATCCCCAGCTTGCAGCGATGTCGTCGGCATGCTCGTAGCTGCCAAAAGGGTCGTTGCGGCTGGCGATCGTAACGGCCGGGAACGGCAACGGATCGCGTGGGTAAGGGCCGAACGTCATAAGATGCTTGGGACGGATTGCCGGATTGGCAACATCGGGCGGTGCGACGAAAAATGCCCCTGCAACCTTGTTGCGAAAATGCGGAATTGCGTGGATGGCCGACGGAATGCCAAGGGAATGCGCGACCAGCACCACTGGTCGGGTCGATGCGTTCACCTCTTCGGCGATGCGCTTCACCCAGTCGTCGCGCACAGGCTTCGACCATTCGGCCTGCTCGACACGACGGGCGGTGCTAAGTTTAGCCTCCCAGCGGCTTTGCCAGTGGTCGGGACCGGAGTTCGTATAACCGGGAATGATCAGGATTTCGGCGTCTGAAGCTTTCATGATGGGCGGATTTGAGAAAGCTTGGCGACGATGTCAAGGGAGGGTGGGACAAGGCCGCCGAAATTTGTTATGTTTTTTGGCAGTGCCGGTTGCGTCTCGTATCGGCGTTATCGCCGATCCTTTCGCTGCCGGCTATCTTGGCTGAGGAGGAGAAAGCCATGACGGCATTCCATGTCATGTCGGGTGCAGGCGATGTCTACACACGCCCGGTCGTCAACAAGATCAGCGTTGCGGATGTCTTCGATGCGCTACGGCGCGGGCTCGACGATTTTCGAGAGAAACCATCCCATTATGTATTTTTGTGCCTGATGTATCCGATTGCCGGTATTTTTCTTGCGCTCGCAACATCAAGTGCCAACCTCCTGCCGATGATTTTCCCGCTGATATCGGGTTTCGCGCTAATCGGACCAATTGCCGCTATCGGCCTTTACGAGATCAGCCGGAGGCGCGAGGCCGGCATGGATACGTCGTGGACGCATGCGCTTGAGGTCACGCGATCGCCAGCGTTCCCATCGATCATTGCCGGCGGATTGCTTCTGTTCGGCTTCTTCGTCGTGTGGCTCGTCGCCGCGCAGACGCTTTATTCCAATGTCTTCGGCGACGTTTTCCCGCGCTCGATATCCCTGTTTCTCTCGGAGATCTTCGGTACGCCCGAGGGGATGCAGCTGATCATATGGGGGCATGTGCTTGGTCTCGGCTTTGCAGCAATCGTTCTGGCCACGACCGTTGTGACTTTCCCCCTGCTGCTCGATCGGGATGTCGGTCTCGTCTGCGCGATGGAGACATCGGTCAGGGCGACCGTTGCCAACCCGATCCCTGTCTTCTGCTGGGGGCTCATCATTGCCGTTAGCCTGATTGTCGGTACCATTCCGCTGTTCGTCGGCCTTGCACTGGTCATGCCGGTACTCGGCCATGCCAGTTGGCACCTTTATCGGAAGCTCGTGGCGCCACCTGTCGTCTGACGGCAACATGACTGGAACTGCTGCGCCTCCCTTGGAGTTTCGTTGAGGCGAATGTCCGAGGGAGGTGACACATGGCCAGGCCGCAGCATCTGTTCACCCGGTTTGCCGGCAAGACGTCAGAATGGGCCGGGAAACCGGCAACGTTCGTGTTTGCTGTGGTGCTCGTTGCCATATGGGCAGCGACAGGCCCGCTTTTCGATTTCTCGGAAACTTGGCAGCTGGTCATCAACACCGGAACGACGATTATCACGTTCCTGATGGTATTCGTGCTGCAGAACGCCCAGACGAGAGATGCTCAAGCCGTTCAGGCCAAGCTCGATGAGATCATACTGACCAGCCATGCCGAAAACCGTTTCATCGGCATCGAACATCTCGATGAAGAAGACTTGAAGCACCTGGACCGTCTTGTCGCAAAGGCCGCGAAGGGCATGCGCAAGACGCGGGCGAACCGCGAGGCCCCTGCGGCGAAGGCATCAGAGAAAGCCACGACCTTGGAACACAATCCCGGAGGCGTCGCGACAAAGTCTCGGAAGCCGAAACGGAAAACGGCGCCCGTGAAGGCGCCGTCTCGGTGACCAAATTCAGGCCGCGCCGAAGACCCGCCGGAAGATCGTGTCGACGTGTTTGGTGTGGTAGCCGAGGTCGAATTTCTCGCGGATTTCCTCTTCGGACAACGCCGCGCGAACTTCTGCGTCGGCAAGCAGTTCTTCCAAGAAGTCCTTGCCTTGCTCCCACACCTTCATCGCGTTGCGCTGGACGAGGCGGTAGGCATCCTCGCGGGAAACGCCAGCCTGCGTCAACGCCAGAAGCACGCGCTGCGAATGCACGAGGCCACGGAACTTGTCGAGGTTCTTCACCATGTTGTCGGGATAGATAACGAGCTTCTCGATGACGCCGGCCAAGCGGTTGAGGGCGAAGTCGAGCGTGATTGTTGTGTCTGGTCCGATGGCGCGCTCGACGCTCGAGTGGCTGATGTCGCGCTCGTGCCACAGGGCGACGTTCTCCATGGCGGGAACGACCGACATCCGCACCAGGCGCGCCAGGCCCGTCAGGTTCTCGGTCAGAACCGGGTTGCGCTTGTGCGGCATCGCAGAAGAACCCTTCTGGCCAGGCGAGAAGTATTCCTCGGCTTCCAGCACTTCCGTACGCTGCATGTGGCGGATCTCGATCGCGACATTTTCAATGGAGGAGCCGATGACGCCGAGGACGGCGAAGAACATCGCATGGCGGTCGCGCGGAATGACCTGCGTCGAGACCGGCTCGGGCACCAGGCCAAGCTTGGCGCAGACATGTTCCTCGACGCGCGGGTCGATATTGGCAAAGGTTCCGACGGCGCCTGAGACCGCGCCGGTGGCGATCTCGGCACGCGCAGCCACGAGGCGCGCACGGTTGCGGCTCATTTCCGCATAAAAGCGCGCCAGCGTCAGTCCCATCGTTGTCGGCTCGGCATGAATGCCGTGGCTGCGACCGATGCGGACGGTGTCCTTGTGCTCGAAGGCGCGTGCCTTGAGTGCCGCAAGCAAGCGATCCATGTCGGCGAGCAGAATGTCGGCTGCACGAACGAGCTGGATGTTGAGCGTGGTGTCGAGGACGTCCGAGGAGGTCATGCCCTGGTGGACGAAACGGGCGTCCGGTCCGACGATTTCCGAAAGGTGTGTCAGGAAGGCGATGACATCGTGCTTGGTGACAGCTTCGATTTCATCGATCCGCGCAACATCGAACGTGGCAGCGCCACCGCGTTCCCAGATTGTCTTTGCAGCGGATTTCGGAATGACACCCAGTTCGGCGAGCGCATCGCAGGCGTAGGCCTCGATCTCGAACCAGATGCGGAATTTGGTTTCGGGCGACCAGATGGCGACCATCTCTGGCCGGGAGTAGCGCGGGATCATGGCTTCCTGCTTTCGTTCATAAGGAAATGCTGGCGCCCCTGTAGCAAAGACAGCCGGCAATCTCAACGCATGCGTTTGGCAAGCGCAATACTGGTGCCGAAAAGACAGAGAAGGCCGAGAGGAAGAAACAGCCGGATTCCCAACACGGCGAACTGATATACTGCGCTGGCTCCGGTGAAGACGAACTGAAACACCCATGTCAGGGATCCAAAGGACGCGTGCCAAGCGGAATAGAAGATCCGGTAGTCCATGGCGAACAGAAACGCCGTCATCAGGATGGTGCCTACGGCAAGCACCACGAAGAATGCGGCAAAGCGCGTCTCAAGGGATCGTCGATGTGCAAGGAAACGAGCCAAGGGCAACATGAACGGCCACGCAAGCACGCCGCCTGCAAAATAGAGCATCGCGAGCTCGCGGACATGTGCCGTCTCCATCCCGTTCCTGAGGTAGAGCGCGACCATTGCGGACGCCAGCATCTGTATGCCCCACAGGATGGCGCCGACGAGAAGATCGGAAAGGGATGGGCGAGCCGCCTTGAGCCGCTCCGAGATCAAGGTCGGTCTGCTTTCGTCACGACTTCGATTTGCCTTCCGCCGCACTGCGCAGTGCGCTGATCGCCGTCTTGTAGGCCTCGACCGAACCACCCTTGAAAATCGCAGAACCGGCAACGAGAACGTTACCTCCAGCCTTGCCGATGATCGGCGCGGTCTCCACCGTAACTCCACCATCGACTTCAAGGTCGATCGGCCTGTCACCAATGAGTGACCGTGCGGCTGCAATCTTGTCTGCCATTGCGGGAATGAATTTCTGTCCGCCAAATCCTGGGTTCACCGACATGATAAGGATGAGGTCGACGTCGTCGAGCACGTTCTCGATCGCCGAAAGCGGCGTGGCGGGATTGATGGTGACGCCGACCTTCTTGCCGAGGCTGCGCACAGTCTGAAGCGAGCGATGGAGATGCGGTCCGGCTTCGGCATGGACGGTAATGCGATCGCAGCCCGCCTTGGCGAAGGCCTCAAGGTATGGGTCGGCCGGAGCAATCATGAGATGGCAGTCGAAAACCGCATCCGTATAGGAGCGCAGCGACTTGATCACATCAGGGCCGAAGGAAATGTTGGGCACGAAGTGACCGTCCATGACGTCGAGGTGGATCCAATCAGCCCCGGCCGCCGTAACGTCGCGCACTTCCTGCCCGAGTTTGGCGAAATCGGCAGCCAGGACCGATGGCGCGATGCGAATGGGCATAGTCATTGAAGTCTCTCCGTAAAACTCGTGCCGCGGCGACAGATCCTATTCGATCGGAGCGCTTGGCGGTACGAATGAACCTGCATGCCACTGCAGCAGGCGGTATGGGTTATCAGCCAATTCGTGGCCGGCGTTGAAGGCAATTTTTCCGATTATCGTCTCGAAGGAGGTGCCGCCTATGTGCTGCGCGATGGGTCTGTCGTCCGCACCGGCCTCCTGAGCCGCCTTCGTCGCGATTTCCACCGCTGCATAGGCAGGCAACACGTACCCTTCAGGCTCGACGCCAGCTGCGCGCAGTGCGTCGACCACCGGCTTAGCCTCCGGGCGGGTGGCATAGTCGGGCAGGACAACGGCGAGAACGCCGTCCGCGAGCCCGAGCGGCTGGTCGGCAGCGCGCATGGCATCGCCGCCGAGAATATCGAGGTGAATCTTTTCCGCCGCAGCATCACGTGCAATGACGGCAACGTCGCTGCGGTCTCCACCGACAAATACCTTTGTTGCCCCGGCTTTCTTCAGCCGCCGCACGAGCGCGACCTGTTGCTCCTGTCCTGGCCGATATGTATCTGTAAAGACAGGCTTCAGGCCCTTTTCCTCGAGTGCGTTACGGACCGCTTCAGTGAGTTCCCGACCATGGATGGTGCCGTCCTCGATCAAGGCGATTGGTGAGGCGGCCCACTCGCGCAGGATCACCTCGATGATCTTCTCCGCTTCGGCGCCGTCGGCCGGCGCCAGCCGGTAGAGCGGCCAGCCGTCTTTCAGGGCGTCTTCCATGAGGATGCGTGAACGCACGGAGACGGTGATCGCCGGGATATTCGCATCCTTTAGCTTCGGCAAAGCGCCCTCGAGTGTCTCGCTGCACAGAAAACCTACGACGACTTGGACCTTGGCATTGATCAATGCGTCGGCAATTGCCGCACCACTGTTTTCCTCGCAGGTCTCGCCAACGGTGACGATCGTGTTACCGTCCCGCTGGACCGCGGCGGTGGCTCCGGCAATGATCTGCGCACCGATTGGCGCGAGGTTGCCATTCTGTGGCGCTACGACACCAATTATAAGACCGGCGGCATGGCATTCTCCGGCCGCAAGGAGCAGCATCGGCAGAAGTGCTAGGCCACGCAAAATATTCATAAAAGCCGCAGGTCCCCGTCGTTTGTCCTGCTCTTTTATCCGTACGGCATCGATCGTCAAAGAAAAACGCACCGTCGGGGAGCTTTTCGGCTGGCTTTTGTAGAAAAGGTAACCGATCACCTTCATATTACAGGAAACAGTAAGCTGGCGAATGCCAGGTGGAGAATGCATTTGTTGAACAAGCAACCAATCGATCCGCGTCTTTACCGGGATGCGATGAGCCGCTTCGGGGGGCATGTGCAGCTCGTGACGACGGCAATTGGCGAGGAGCGCAGGGGTGTGACAATCACCGCCGCCTGCTCGGTATCGGATAGCCCTGCAACCATCCTGGTATGCCTGAACAACAGCAATCCGAAGAACGACATTTTCTTCCGAAGCGGTATCTTCGCCTTGAATACGCTGGCCGCGCATCATCAAGGGCTTGCCGATGCCTTTTCCGGGCGTGCGTTGCTCAGCAACAATGAACGCTTTGCGACGGGTGTCTTCGACAAGCTCGTGACGGGTGCGCCCGTTCTTCATGATGCGCTTGCCTCCTTCGATTGCCGTGTGAGCGAAATCAAGGAAATGTCGACGCACCACATCATTTTCGGCGAGGTGGTGGCCGTACGCTACAACGAGGCGAAACCGGCACTTGTCTATATGAACCGGGACTATCACACGCTATAACTTCCTGAAAAGGGAGGAGACATGCCGGATCAAGCGCATCCGCCGCTGCCATCGTCGATCGACGAGACGATCGCGATGCTGGGTGATCACGACTATCTGGCGGGGCGAGCATTGGGAACCGTCCTTTTCCTCGCCCTGAAGATGAAGCGGCCCCTTTTCCTGGAGGGTGAAGCGGGTGTGGGCAAGACCGAGATTGCCAAGGTCCTCTCGAAGGCTCTGGGGCGTCCGCTGATCCGCCTGCAATGTTATGAAGGACTGGACATTTCATCGGCGGTTTACGAATGGAACTATCCGGCACAAATGCTGGAGATCCGCTTGGCCGAAGCGTCCGGTCTTACAGACCGGGGCAGAATAGAATCAGACATCTTTTCCGAGCGATACCTGATCCGTCGGCCTGTATTGCAGGCGCTGTCCAGCGCAGATGGCCGGGCACCCGTCTTCCTTATCGATGAGCTCGACCGTACCGACGAGGCGTTCGAAGCCTTCCTGTTGGAGGTCCTTTCCGATTTTCAGGTGACAGTCCCGGAACTCGGCACCATCCGCGCCGTTGAGCCACCGATCGTCATCATCACCACCAATCGCACGCGTGAGGTCCACGACGCGTTGAAACGGCGCTGTCTCTACCATTGGGTCGATTATCCTGATGCCCCGCAGGAGCTGGAAATCATTCACCGCAAGGTGCCGGGCTGCAATGCCGCACTGTCCGCACAGATCGTCGCCTATGTGCAGAAGCTTCGGACGCTGGACCTTTTCAAGAACCCGGGTGTTGCCGAGACGATTGATTGGGCGACAGCGCTTACCGAACTTGACCGCCTGGCGCTCGATCCGGAAACGATCTCCGATACGATCGGGACGTTGCTGAAATACCAGGACGATATAGCGCGCATCCAGGGCAGCGATGGGACGAAAGTGCTGGAACATATCAAGAGCGAGCTGCTAGCGGCAGGATAACGGATGGATCCGAGAGGCGGACAAGATGCGATAGCCGCTCGGCCACCTCCGGTCGGCGACGGTCGATTCGCCGACAATATCGTCTTCTTTGCCAGAGCACTGCGGAAGGCCGGCTTGAAGATCGGGCCGGCGGCGATCGTCGATGCGATCGAGGCGGTGGAGGCAATCGGCATGGGGTCGCGTGAGGAGTTTCACGCAGCACTCTTTTCCGTCTTCGTAAAGCGGCATGAAGACAAGCCTGTGTTCGACGAGGCCTTTCGCCTTTTCTGGCAGTCGCGAGATCTCGTTGCAAAGATGATCGCGATGATGTCTCCACGCGCACCGGACACGCGCGAAAAGGTGAAGGCGAAGCCCGGTGAAAACCGCGCCGCGGACGCCTTGCTCGGGGAAAGAAGGAACAACAAGCCGCCGCGTGAAGAGCCCGATGTCGAAATTGACGCGCGCTTCACGATGTCGGGCAGCGAGGTCTTCCGGCGGATGGACTTTGCCCAAATGTCCGCGATTGAGATCGCTGCCGCCAAAAAGGCGCTGGCGAAATTGCAGTTGCCTCTGGACAGGGTTCGCAGCCGACGCTTCCGGCCGTCGCACGTTCACTCGCGCGTGGATCCACGCGCGACAATGCGGGCGGCATTGCGCAGCGGAGCCGATCTCATTCTTCCACGGTACCGTGAGATCAGGGAAGTCCAGCCACCCCTAGTCATCCTCGCCGATATCTCCGGCTCCATGAGCCAGTACACCCGCATCTTTTTGCATTTCCTGCATGTGCTTACGGAGAAGCGCCGGCGGGTTCACACCTTCCTGTTCGGCACACGGCTCACAAACGTCACCCGCCAGATGCGAAACAAGGATCCAGACGAGGCGCTGGATGAATGCGCCGGGGCCGTCAACGACTGGTCGGGAGGAACGCGGATCGGCGAAACGCTGCGAGAGTTCAATCGCGTGTGGGCCCGACGGGTGCTCGGGCAGGGCGCCGTGGTACTTCTGATCACCGATGGTCTGGAGCGCGAGGGAGCGGACCTGCTTGCCGCCGAGATGGACCGGCTGCATCGTTCCTGCCGACGACTGATCTGGCTCAATCCGCTGCTGCGCTTCGACGGCTTCGAACCACGGGCCCGTGGTGTGCGTGCAATGCTGCCGCATGTTGACGAATTCCGACCAGTCCACAATCTATCATCGTTGAGCGACCTCGCAGAAGCACTCGGTGCGACCAGATCGACCGAATACGACCCGCGCCGGTACCTCGGAACATTGAAAGGCATCGCATGACGGCGACATCCTTTGACCTTGATCCGTTGATGGCGGCGGAGGCGTGGAAGGCGGCCGGGCGAGACGTCGCCATTGCCACTGTGATCGAGACATGGGGGTCGGCGCCGCGACCGGTCGGGAGCCATCTGGTGATCGATCGAGACGGCAATTTCGAGGGCTCCGTGTCGGGGGGCTGCGTGGAGGGATCCGTTATCGCCGAGGCGCTTGATGTCATCGCCGACGGCAAGGCGAAGATGCTCGAATTTGGCGTCGCGGATGAAACCGCGTGGCGCGTCGGTCTTTCCTGTGGCGGCCGGATTCGGGTCTACGTCGAAAGGCTCGATTGATGGATGCAATAAACCTTGCGCGGCTCAATGATGCCCGCCGGGCTCGCCGGGCCGCCATCCTGCTCACCGATCTCGAGAACGGCGGCGCCAGCGTCGTGCTTGAGGGAGAGGCGGCTGATCCTTCCTTGCGTGATGCTGTCGAGGCTGCGTTTCGTTCCGGCAGGTCGATGTCGATCGAGGCTGATGGACACCGCTACTTTCTGAACGTGCATCTACCGCCGGCCCATATCGTGGTTATCGGCGCTGTTCACATCAGCCAGGTGTTGGCGCAGATGGCATCGCTTGTCGGCTTCGATGTCCGGATCATCGATCCGCGGACTGCTTTCGCCACGCCGGAGCGGTTCCACGGCATTGACCTCACGGCGGACTGGCCGACGGACGTGCTTATCAATCGTCCGCTGGATGCATATACCGCACTCGTCGCGCTCACGCACGACCCGAAGATCGACGATTTTCCGGTTGCGGAGGCGTTGCGGATCGGCTGCTTTTACGTCGGCGCGCTCGGAAGCCGCAAGACACATACGGCGCGCCTGGAGAGGTTGCGCGCCAATGGCGTGGAGGAAGCGGCGCTTGCAAGGGTCAATGGGCCGATCGGCCTGAATATCGGGGCTGCGAGCCCAGCTGAAATCGCCGTCGCCATTCTCGCGGAGATCGTCCAGACGTTGCGGACTCGCGAAAATATCACTTGGCGGTGACAGGAGATGAAATTCGGATCGTTTTCTATTGAGGCTGCCGAAGGCGTGATCCTCGCGCATGCGTTGAAGCTTGACGGTGGCGGCCTGCCAAAAGGGCATAGGATCCAGACTGGTGATATCGACCGGCTGCGAAGCGCGGGCATTGACGATGTCATCGCAGCGCTCATCGAGCCGGGCGATGTCGTCGAGGACGAGGCGGCCCGCCGCCTTGCGATGGCCGTCGCTCCGGACCACCTCCGTTTCTCTGAGGCGTCCACAGGGCGCGTGAACGTGTATTCGACGGTCGATGGCCTGTTTGTCGCAAGTCGAAGTGTCGTCGATCGTCTGAACAGGATCGATCCTGCCATAACGCTTGCTTGCCTGAATGATCACACGCCCGTCCGGAGCGGCGACATGGTCGCGACATTCAAGATCATTCCGCTGGCTGTTTCCGGCGCGAAACTCGATATGGCATGCGAGATGCTGAGAGCGGCGTCCGTGTTCGAGGTGAAGCCCTTTGGGGGCCACGCCGTCTCGTTGATCGCTACGGAACTGCCCTCGCTGAAATCTTCGGTGATGGACAAGACCGCACGCGTACTTTCCCGCCGCCTCGTCGCATCGGGCAGTCAACTTGTCAGGGAGGCGCGGGTAGTGCACCGCGTGGAACCGGTAGCGGAGGCGCTTAGGGACGCATTGCGGCTGCCAGACACGGCGCCGAAGCTGATCATACTTTTCGGCGCGTCGGCCGTCATTGACGACAAGGATGTGATTCCAGAAGCTATTCGACACGCCGGAGGAGAAGTCGTGCAGGTCGGCATGCCTGTCGACCCGGGCAACTTGCTCGTCCTCGGTTGTATCGGAGAGATCCCTATTGTAGGGGCGCCGGGATGCGCGCGCAGCCCAAAGGAGAATGGCTTTGACTGGGTACTCGATCGGATATTGGCCGGTGAGCGACCAAGTGCATTGGACATTAGCGGCATGGGGGTGGGTGGGCTTCTGATGGAGATCCAGGCGCGGCCACGCCTGCGTGAGGCGGAGGCGCAGACGACCGACGCCGGCACAATTGCGGCGATCCTCCTTGCAGCCGGTAGAGCCAGCCGGATGGGAGAGGGCGGTCCGCATAAACTGCTCGCGGAATTTGACGGCGTGCCACTCATCCGGCGATCCGCAATTACGGCAATCGGCAGCCGGGCCTCGTCGGTCATCGTCGTGACCGGCCATCGCAAGGATGACATGGAAGCAGCGCTGGCAGGTTTGGACGTGACGATCGCTCACAATCCGGATTACGCCTCGGGCATGGCGTCGTCGCTGGCGACAGGATTTTCCGTTGAACCAGCACGGGACGCGGACGGAATTCTCGTGATGCTCGCCGACATGCCGGGCGTATCCAGCGATGATCTCGATGGATTGATAGCAGCGTTCCGACGGGCGCGTGGGCAGTCGATCGTCCGCGCAGTGTCGCGCGGAAAGCGGGGTAATCCGGTGATCTTGCCGAAATCGCTTTTCGATGTGGTGATGCGGCTGGAAGGTGACGTCGGCGCGAGACACATCATTGAAACATCCGGCGTGCCCGTGGTGGATATCGATATAGGCGATGCAGCGCATCTGGATGTGGATACACCAGAGGCGGTGATCGCGGCAGGCGGGATTTTGAAGGGCTGAGGGATGGATACGGCGGCAATTGAAGAAATGTTTCAGGGTCTTGGACCCGTCACCATCAAGCGCATGTTCGGCGGCAAGGGTATCTACCACATGGGGAGGATCGTGGCCGTCGAAGTACGGGGCGAGATGCTGCTGAAGGCCGACGAGCGGAGCGCTCCCGAATTCGCCGGAGCCGGGGCGACGCAGTGGGCCTACGAAGGCAAGAAGGGAACTCCGGTGAAAATGCCGTACTGGTCGATTCCGGAAGACGCCTATGACGACCCTGATGTTATGGCGCAGTGGGTGCGGCTTGCCTATGAGGCAGCTGTCCGGGCTGAATGACGCGCTAAAGAAGCTCGTCGACTGTCAGCTTTTCCATTGCGGCTGCGGCAAACGCTGAAAGCGGCTCAGGGAGTTCGGTACGGCTGAACCAACCGAAATCGGAAAGCTTGTCCGGCTCGGTCAGCTTTGGTTCGCCTTGAAATTCGGAAGCGATGTAGAGCAGGGAGATCCAGTGCTGAGCGTCCGTCTCGCTGATAAGTTCCGCTGGGCCGAGTAGGCTGACCTTGCCGATCGATAGACCGGTTTCCTCCTCAGCCTCGCGTCTAGCTGCCTGATCGGCCGGTTCCATATGGTCTACCTTGCCGCCCACGATGCTCCAGTGGCCGGCCTCAGGAGCGCGAATGCGCTTGTAGAGAAGGATCTTGCGCTCACGCAAAATCACCAGGCCAACACCTAGGCCTGGGAAGTCGATGCCGGGCGTGCCCATGGCTTCGTCAGATCTTGGCGTTCGCCGTGATCAGCATGAAGGCTGGAATCTCATCGCCGAAGCCAACCGGTGTCGGGCCGTCATCGTGGTCCCGGTAGCGGCGGCGCTCACGATTGTCGTCGTTTGCCGGGTAAGGACGTGCGGCGCGCGTGCTGTGCTGTGACTTCTGTTGTTCTGCTTTGCGCTCTTGCTTCACGCTTTCGACCTTTGCTGGTGCTGCTGTTTCCATCGTCTCGACGTCACTATCTGCGACGGCGATATCAGATTTATGACCTCCACGGCCCTTGCCGCGAACGCGGTCCTTGTCTCGACCCTTGCGGCGGGAACGATCGTCGTCGCGGCTGGGCTCTGGAGGGGGCAATGCGGAGAGGTCGCCATTCAACCACTCGACTGTCTCGCCGATCAGCTTTTCGATCGCGTCGGCGTGTTTCTGGTCGTGGCGGGTGACGATGGTGAACGCAGCGCCGGAGCGGCCTGCGCGGCCGGTGCGGCCGATGCGATGAACATAATCCTCGGAATGGATCGGAACATCGAAGTTGAAAACGTGACTGACGTCAGGAATGTCGAGACCGCGAGCGGCGACATCGGAAGCCACGAGAAGCTGGAGATTGCCATCCTTGAAGTTCTGCAGCATGGCCATGCGCGAGCGCTGATCCATGTCACCGTGCAGGGCGCCAGCGGAAAAGCCGTGACGGTCCAGAGAACGGAAGAGCTCGGAAACGTCCTTTTTTCGGTTGCAGAAGATGATCGCGTTCTTGAGATCGGTCTGCGCCTTGACGAGGTCGCGCAGTACAGCGCGCTTCTCATAATCCTTGCCATGCGAGGCAACGAAGCGCTGTGTTACGGTCTTTGCCGTCGAGGCAGGCTTGGCGACTTCGATGCGCTCCGGGTTCTGCAGGAAGCGATCGGCGAGCTTCTGAATCTCAGGCGGCATGGTTGCCGAGAAGAACAGCGTCTGACGGGTAAACGGAATGAGCTTGGCGATACGCTCGATGTCAGGAATGAAGCCCATGTCGAGCATGCGGTCGGCTTCGTCGATGACGAGAATTTCAACGCCGCTCATCAGGAGTTTGCCGCGTTCGAAGTGGTCGAGCAGGCGGCCGGGCGTGCAGATCAACACATCGGCGCCGCGCTCAAGCTTGCGATCCTGGTCTTCGAACGAGACACCGCCGATCAGCAGGGCGACGTTCAGCCGGTGGTTCTTGCCATACTTTTCGAAGTTCTCCGCGACCTGCGCAGCCAACTCCCGGGTCGGCTCAAGGATCAGCGTGCGCGGCATACGGGCGCGGGCGCGGCCCTTTTCCAGCAGCGACAGCATCGGCAAGACGAAGGACGCCGTCTTGCCCGTTCCCGTCTGCGCAATACCGCAGATATCGCGGCGTTCCAGCGCAAAGGGAATGGCGCCAGCCTGGATAGGGGTGGGCACCGTGTAGCCCGCGTCGGTGACAGCGGAAAGCACTTTTTGGCTCAAGCCAAGATCAGCAAATGTCGTCAAAGGGAAAACTGTTTCCGTTCCGGTTCGGCCGCACTCTGATTGAGTCGGCGTGATTGCATGCCGCAATGCAGCGCGACATAAGCCGAAACTGTACTTAAGTCAAGGAATACAGGCTTTGCAGCCAGTGCAGAGGTAAAGATGTGGTTATTAGTCGTAGTTACTTCATGTAACCGGCAAGCTTCAACCCCGCATTCATGAAATAAATGGGGTCGATGGCACGACCATCCTGGCGCACTTCATAGTGCAAATGAGTACCGGTGGATCGGCCAGTGCTGCCCGCCAAGCCAATGACATTGCTACGGTCGACGGTGTCGCCGACCTTCACCAGGATTTCCGACATGTGGCCGTAGCGGGTGGAGATGCCGTTGCCATGATCCACCTCAACCATGTTGCCGTAGCCGCCGGTCCAGCCGGCCGCAATGACCTTGCCGGGCGCCGTCGGGCGAACCTTCTCGCCGGGCGCAAAACGGAAGTCGATGCCGGAGTGCAGCGCCAGACGCCCAAGGAACGGGTCGCGCCTGTTGCCGAACGAACTGGTGATCTCTTTGCCTATCGCAGGGTTCCGGAACGGCAGCGATTCCGCCGTACTCCGCACAGTCTCGAGACGGGTGAGGGCATCATCAAGCTGTGACAGGGAGCTGTCGAAATCATCGGCACTTTCAGGTTCGACATAAGGGCCGCCGACCGCGCTATCATTCTGTTTTACGCGTTCTGCCGGAACCGAAATACGGAAGCGTGTAAGGACCTTGGATATCGCATCCGCCGTACCGCCGGCATCGCTTGTCAGTTGCGCGATGCGATTGCGCTGTTTCTGCTCGATGTCCTTCAATGACAAAGTCACCTTGGAGAAGACCCGGTCGGCGCGGTCGCCAACTGTTGCCTGCGCCGGCACGTATGCGAGTGTCGCATTATCGGATGAGACGTCGGTCGGCTCATCGACTGCCGCAAATTGACTTTCGATTGCCTCAGCTGCTCCGGAGAGCGAGGCGTGCTTGTCCTTGGCTTCGGGAGCGTAGGACTGCAGCGGCGTCGCTTCTTTTTCGCCTAGCCCGGAGTTCTCGGCACGATCGAGGAGCGAACCAAGTTTGCCGTGGCGCGAGGTAAGCGCCAGTTGCTGTTCCATCAGCTTGTCGACCTTGTCTTCCACAACCTGCTGATCGAGCAATTGACGTGACGTAACGCGGTCCACCTGGGCGCGCAGGGCGGCAATGCGGTCTTCGTAATCGTGCTGCATGCGCGCCTGTCTCGCCATCGTCGCCCCGATCAGGTCGTCACGCAGCACGAGGTAAGACGTCGCCAGCAGATAGCCGATTGCAAAGACGCCGACGAAACAGAAGGCCAACGCCGCCATCCACGGTTTTACAGTCAGATGGCGAACCCGGTCTCCACTCGCCAGGATCAGTATATGCTCTTGTTTTTTCTGACCGAATACGCGGCTATGCTGTGCATGCGTCACGGAGAATCTCCCAATTGACGGCCGATGCCTCAATTGCCGCAATTACGCATGATTATGGTTAATATTTACTTAGGTCAGCATGACTGTCGTTGTGGGTTCAGGCGGAGCTCGTCGATGTCAGCGACCGGTAGAAGGACGGAGTCAGGCCTGCTTCGGCCCGCGCGATGTCGTTGAAGGGGGGCTTCAACGGACCGCGGAAGTTGGCGCGTACCAGCTCGTGAAACGTCCGTGCGGGATCCCGCCGTTCCCTGGCGCAAAGGAAGCGGAACCATTTGGCGCCGATGGCGACATGACCTTTCTCGTCGTTGTAGATGACGTCGAGAACGGCTGCGCTTTCAAGATCGCCGGTTTCCCGCATCTTGGCCTGAAGGGACGGCGTGACATCAAGTCCACGGGCTTCAAGGATAAGCGGGACAACGGCGAGCCGCGCTGTCAGATCATTTCTCGTCGAATGGGCGGCCTGCCACAGGCCGTCGTGTGCGGGGAGGTCGCCATAGTCTGCGTCCAGATCTTTCAGACGGGCACGCACCATGCGGAAATGCTTTGCCTCCTCGAATGCAACCTGCATCCAGCCGTCGAAGAACGAATGCGGCACCGGTTCGGTGGCGAAACGGGCAACGATATCGAGTGCAAGATCCACAGCGTTGAGTTCGATATGCGCTATGGCGTGCAACAGCGCGATGCGCCCCCTGACGGTATGCAACGAGCGCTTCTCTACCTGCGTCGGCGGTATCAACGCCGGCTTGTCCGGGCGGCCCGGCCTTTCTGGTAAAGGCGCGTCGAGCGGCGAACGCAGCGAGAGCTTACGAGCAAACCAACGCGTTGCGGTCTCCTGCGCAAGGGCAGTCTTCGTATCGAGATCGGTCGCGCGAATAGCGTCGACAGCACCGCCGCGCAGGGAGGTGATCGGACGTGGAAGGATCATTTCGACAAGTTCTGCACGGCGGCGAGCACGATTTCGGCGTGGCCCGACACCTTCACTTTCTGCCAGATCGTGCCGATCGTGCCGTCCTCGCGAATCAGGAAGGTCGTACGCTCCACACCCATGAAGTTTCGACCATACATGGTCTTCTGCTTCCACACACCATAGGCCTCAAGCGTCGTCTTCTCTTCATCTGACGCCAGGACAACCGATAGATTGTGCTTCTTGATGAAGCGGTCGTGGCATTTCACCGAATCAGGCGACATGCCGATGACCGCAGCGCCAGCCTTTTCGAATTCATCTGCGAGCGCAGTGAAGGCTAGCGATTCAGCTGTGCATCCCGTTGTGTCATCCTTGGGATAGAAGAACAATACCAGCGGCTTGCCACGAAAATCAGCAAGCGAAACGTGGCCTCCACCATCACGCGGGAGATTGAAGTCAGGCGCCGTCGTGCCGATGCTGACGTCCATTATGGAGAAACCTTTCTTTTGCCGAGTTTATGGATAACAGGTGATTTGCCAGATATATATTGGACGAACAATCGTCCAGCCAGTCTGGTCCAGACCACAAGTTAGGGAGTTAGGCGAGGCGCATGTCGGCGATCCGCGGTGAGAAAGTTACATTCCGCAAGAAAGACATCGTCGCGCTGCATGAGCTTCCCTCGGCGCAGACCGAAGATCCCATGATCGTCAGCTGCCCGCCGGAACGTTCGCGCATGCGCAAGACCGCCGGCATCACGGGCGGGTGCGTTGCGATCATTTTGTTCGTGCTCGCGGCGATAGTTTTCACGGTGGAAAGCGGTATGTTCGATGCACCGCTTTCACGGCAGGCGCAGGCTGCCCTCAACTCGGCCATCGGACCGCGCTATCGGGCCGAGGTGGGCTCGACGGTTATCCGCTTCACATTGAATCTGCGTCTCGCGCTCGAGGCGCGTGACGTCAACATGATTGACGAGAAGAGTGGCCAGCATCTGTCGACGACGCAGGCGATGCGCATGGCGCTCGACCCGCTGCAACTCTTTCGCGGTCGCATAGCGATTGCGCAGATCGAGGCGGAGAACATTGCGCTCGATACCGCGCTGTTGCCGTCTGGAAAGCCGCTCAAGCTCGACGATGTCAGGATCGACGCGATCCCGGCTGCGACAGAGGCTGCGTTCGCTCAACTCGACATAATAGACAGTTTCGTCGAGCGCGGAGGAACGCAATCGATCAAGCTCGATGGCATCGATATCAAGCTGGCCGATACGGCAAACGGTCCGCTGTCTATCGTTGTGGAAAGCCTGGAATTCTCAAGGGCAGCCCAAGGCGCGTTGGCGCTGGATGGCAAGATCTCGATCAATGACAAGCCGGCAACGCTCAGCGTCGTCACGGAAAAGGCGGGCGGCCGGACATCTAGCTTGTCCGGGCAGCTATCGGGCGTCGATCTTGCCCCGTTCACGCTCAAGCGAAACGTTCAGGGACAAATCCGACAGGGAATTGACGGCTTTGGGGCGCTGTCGATCTCTGCCGTTCGTTCCGGAGAGCAAGCCACGCCGGCGCTAGCGGCCTCGATCGAGCTGAAGCCGGGGAAGTTCTATATGGATGGCGACCAGCAGGAGCTGAGCGGTGGGCAAATCGATCTTGCCTACGACTTCACCAAGCAGACACTGGAGATCGCAAAATCCCGCATTCAGTTCGGCGCGACATCCGTGCCGCTCAGCGGTGCAATTATCGATCTGGACAAAATTGACGAGGCCGCCGGCAAGGGCTTCGGAATAGATCTGCTCGTCAGCGGCGGCACGGCTGCGCCCGTGGGCTCCGGCGAACAACCCCTCGCATTCGACATTCAGGCGACAGGCCGTTACCTCGTTGCCAGCCGCGAATTGCAGTTTGCCAACATGCGGGTCTCTAGCCCCGCCGGCGGTCTGTTCGGGTCGCTGCACGTCCGTTTCGGTGATACATCACCGGAAATAAGCTTTGCCGGTCAATCACAACAGCTGCAGACGACGGCAGTGAAGCAATTGTGGCCATTCTGGATGGCTTCGAAGGCTCGCGAATGGGTTCTGCGCAATCTTTTCGGCGGTACAGTCAGCGACGCTTCCATCTCCGTCTTCATTCCTTTCGGACGACTGGATGAGGCCATTGGTAAGGGCCTGAAGCTCGATGAGAACCAGATCCACATCGCGTTTGACATCGCTGGTACGCGGATGAATGTAGCCGGCGACATCCCACCGATCCGGGATACGAATGCACATTTCGATTTGAGCGGTCCGCGCGCGGCAATCTCGATCAAAAGCGGGACGTCGTTCTTTCCGTCGGGACGATCGGTACTTGTCGGCGAGGGCACGTTTGTCCTGCCTTCGACATACGACAAGCCGCTCATGGCCGAACTCAATCTTCCCATTTCCGGAGCTGCCGATGCGGTCGGCGAGCTCCTGACCTACAAGCCTGTGCAGGTGTTGCAGCGCGCGGGCTTCGCGCCCGAGCAACTCAAAGGCAAGGTATCGGCCAACGTGCAAGCGCGCTTTGGCCTGATCTCGTCACAAAATCCTCCGCCGGCCGAATGGAAAGCCGTGCTCCAGTTGCAGGACCTCGATATCGGCAAGCCGATTTCGGGCCGCAAGATCACCGATTTTAGCGGTGTGCTCAATGCCGACCCTAAGCAGGTGAGCGTGGACGGAAAGGGGCAAATCGACGGCATTCCTGCAAATATCAAACTGGTTGAGCCGACCGACAAATCCTCGGACGTGCAGCCACAGCAAACCATCACCGCCACGCTGAACAACGATCAGCGGGAAAAGCTCCTGCCAGGCGTCAACGACATCATCGATGGCAGTGTAGACATTGAACTCAATCGCATTGATCAGGATCGGCAGGCGGTCTCTATCGACCTTGGAAAGGCTCGCCTTTCCCTACCAGGAATAGGCTGGTCGAAAGGAAGCGGAATCGGCGCGACTGCCACCTTCGAGGCATCCGGGCCAGCTGACAGCACACAGTTGAAGAACTTTGTCCTCAAGGGGGATGGATTCGGAGCAACCGGCTCGCTAGTCGTCGGCAAGGGCTCCCTCATAAAGGCGGATTTCGACAGCGTAAGATTATCCTCTCTCGACGATTTCGCCGTTTCGGTGAAGCGCAACAAGGGGGGACTCGATGTTTCCGTATCTGGCAATAGCGCCGACGCGCGCCCGATTGTCGCCAGGTTGAAGTCTAGCGGCAGTGGCGGAAGTGACGACGACAACAGCGGCAGTGTAACCATTCGGGCAAAGCTCAGTCGCATCGTTGGGTTCAATGACGAGAAGATGCGGAATGCCGAGATGCTTTACGTTTCGGCGGATGGCAGGCTGCAATCACTGAATTTCACTGGCGTCACCGACAGCGGCGAGGCGTTCGTTGCCCAGACGAAGGGCAATGGCGTCATCAACATTACCAGTGGGGATGCGGGCGCCGTCTCGCGCTTCGCAGATATGTATCGGCACATGATGGGCGGCTTACTCAACATGCAAATCCGCCTCGGGGCTGGCGGCAATTGGGATGGCTCCATCGACATCCGGCGCTTCTCTTTGGTCAACGAACAGCGCCTGCATTCGATCGTTTCTACGCCAGTCGGCCAGGAGCAACGGAGTCTGAATTCGGCGGTCAAGCGGAACATTGATACCTCGGCGCAGCGCTTCCAGCGCGGCTTTGCACGCATTGTTTCTCAGAACGGTGTGATCAGCATTGAGAATGGCGTTGTTCGTGGCGAACAGGTCGGCGCAGTGTTTCAGGGAATGGTCCGTGACCAGCGCGGCAAGATGGACATGACGGGCACCTTCATGCCTGCCTATGGTCTCAACCGACTGTTTGCCGAACTGCCGTTGATTGGCATCATCCTCGGTAACGGCACGGATCGCGGCCTGATCGGGATCACGTTCAAGTTGACCGGCAAATTGGAATCGCCGGATCTGATCATCAATCCGTTGTCGATCATTGCTCCCGGCGTCTTCCGGAACATCTTCGAATTTCAATAAAAAAGCCGGCGCAAGGCCGGCTTTCTCTTTTGCTGTATTCTGCGCTTATGCCGCGCGGCGGATCAGGATGTGTTTCTTCTTGCCGAGCGAGAGCTTGATGACGCCATCGGCGGTGATCTCGCCGCTGCCAATGATCCTGCGCTCGTCGCTGACAGATTCATCGTTGATACGCACCGCACCACCCTGAACATGACGACGAGCCTCGCCATTCGAGGCGGCAAGGCCGGCGCGAACGATTAGCGACAACAGGCCAATGCCGCCGTCGAGTTCGGCAGCAGGGACGTCGACCGAGGGAAGGTTTTCGGAAAGGCCGCCTTCCTCAAAGGTCTTACGGGCGGTTTCGGCAGCCTGCTCGGCGGCTGTTCGTCCATGCAGGATCGCGGTCACTTCGGTCGCAAGAATCTTCTTGACTTCGTTCAGTTCAGAACCGGCGATGGCCGAGAGGCGGGCAATCTCACTCATCGGCAGCGTCGTAAACAGCTTCAGGAAACGCGGCACGTCGGCGTCTTCGGTGTTGCGCCAGTACTGCCAGAAGTCATAGACCGGCAGCAGATCGGCGTTCAGCCAGACGGCGCCCGATGCCGACTTTCCCATCTTGGCGCCGGAGGAAGTCGTCAGAAGCGGTGAGGTCAGCGCGTAGAGCTGCTGCGTCCCCATGCGGTGACCGAGGTCGATGCCGTTGACGATGTTGCCCCACTGATCCGAACCGCCCATCTGCAGGCGGCAGTCGTAACGCTTCGCCAATTCGACGAAATCGTAGGCCTGCAGGATCATGTAGTTGAATTCGAGGAAGGACAGCGACTGCTCGCGATCAAGGCGCGTTTTGACGCTGTCGAAGGACAGCATGCGGTTGACCGAGAAGTGGCGGCCGACATCGCGAAGGAACTCGAGGTAGTTCAGCGAGCGGAGCCATTCCGCGTTGTTGATCATCAGCGCTGCGTTGGCAGGCTTGTCGTAGTCGAGGTAGTTGGCGAAGCAGCGCTTGATCGAGGCGATGTTTTCTTCGATCGTGTCGATCGTCATCAGCTTGCGCGCCTCCTCCTTAAAGGAGGGATCGCCGACCATGCCGGTGCCACCGCCCATTAGCGAAATCGGCCGGTGGCCGGTCGCCTGCAGCCAGTGCAGCATCATGATCTGGGTGAGGTGACCGACGTGCAGGCTCGATGCCGTCGGGTCATAGCCGATATAGGCCGTTACCGTTTCCTTGGCGAAGAGTTCGTCGAGGCCCGATTCATCGGAAATCTGATGAATGAAGCCGCGCTCTTTCAGCGTGCGGAGGAAATCGGATTTGAACTCGGACATGACCTTTTGCTCTCGGGTGCGGATTTTCGGATTGGCTATTGTTGAAGTGACGCGGCGCGTTTAGCACTGTTTTGCCGAACAGTCACCCTTTGGCAGGAATATCCAGCGAGGCTTCATGGAGAAGATCAGAACCGCGATCGGTTTGATGAGCGGAACGTCGATGGACGGCATCGATGTGGCGCTGCTTCGCACCGATGGCCGCGCCGTCGTTGAGCGTGGCCCGTTTCTCGCTGTCCCTTATGAGCCAGCCTTTCGTGACCGGCTGAAGCTGGCGCTGGAGCAGGCAAAAGTCATTACAAAGCGTGAGCAACGGCCGGGTAAACTGGCCTGGGTTGAGCGCGAACTGACGTTACGTCATGCAAATGCCGTTAGGGAATTTCTGGCCGCGAATGCGCTCGATGCAACCTCGATCGACGTCATCGGCTTTCACGGACAGACGGTGCTGCACAGGCCGGACGAGGCGCTGACCGTCCAGATCGGCGATGGCGCGCTGCTGGCGGGGGAGACGGGCATTCCTGTAGCGTACGACCTCCGTGCCAACGACATGGTCCACGGCGGCCAGGGTGCGCCGCTGGTTCCCGTCTATCACGCAGCGCTCGCCGCCAACGTGGCCCATGCGACCTTGCCGGTCTGCTTCGTCAACATCGGCGGGATTTCCAACCTGACCTATATCGGCGCAGATGGCGTGGTCGTCGGATACGACAGCGGACCGGGCAACACACTGATCGACCAGTGGGTCGACACGCACGCGGGTGTCCCGTTCGATCAGGGCGGCATGATCGCTTCGGAAGGGCGGATCATCGCAGAGCTGGCCGATCGCTATTTGAACAGCCCGTTCTTTACCGCCGAGAAACGGCGTTCTCTCGACCGCAACGACTTTCCTCCGCCATCGGGCGCAGACGCAGAACTCGCCGATGGTGCGCGCACCCTTGCGTATGTCGCGGCCGCCTCGATCATCAAGTCGGCCGGTCACCTTCCGGTGACGCCGACCCTTTACGTCATCTGCGGCGGTGGTCGACTCAATCGCGTGCTGATGCAGTACCTCAAGGATATCGCCCATCACCAAGGCGCCGAAGTGATTGCGGCGGAAGAGGCGGGGTTCAATGGTGATTCCATGGAAGCTGAAGCCTGGGCCTATCTGGCGGTGCGATCATTGGATGGCCTGCCGTTGACATTTCCCGGGACAACAGGCGTGCGTGCGCCTGTCAGTGGCGGTGTGGTGGTGAAGCCGTGACGCAGGTCATTCTGGAGACGCGGCGGCTCGTCGCGGTCATGTGGGAGCCCGGAGATGCGGGTCTGATCCAGGAGCTTCACTCGACGATCGAGACGACACGATATCTGTCGGGCGCAGCGCCATGGTCACGAGAGAAGGCCGAGGAGCGGTTGCGCAACTGGTTCGCCGAGCAAGCGCGGGACGGAACAACGAAATACAAGATCCTCAGTCGGGAGGATGGCCGCTTCATCGGCCGCGCAGGCTTCTCGCTGTTCGGCGGCGACAGACAGGATTTCGAGCTCGGTTACTCGCTTTGTCGGCAGGAGTGGGGCAAAGGCTACGCGACCGAGATTGCGAGCGGACAGGCGAACTGGTTTTTCGGACAAAACCTTGCGCGACAATTCATCGCCTTCACCCATCCGGACAATGCCGCGTCCCAGCATGTCCTAACGAAAATCGGCATGCGAAACCGCATGCCGATGATCATTGACGGATTGTCTTGCCCGACGTTCGAACTGACCGCCGGGATGCGCGCGGCCTAGCGAATGCGCTTGGCGGCCGGTTCCGGCACAAGTTCGCCGTTCAGGCGGCGATCGAGGTAATCCTCGCATTCGCCCATCAGCGTCTCGACCTGGCCGTTGAAGAAGTGGTTGGCGCCCGGCACCGTGCGGTGCGTGATCAGGATGCCCTTCTGTGTCTTCAGCTTCTCGACGAGACCGTTCACGTCCTTCTCCGGCGCGACCTTGTCGGCTTCGCCGTTGATGATCAGGCCGGAAGACGGGCAGGGCGCGAGGAACGAGAAGTCATAGGTGTTCGGCTGCGGCGCGATCGACATGAAGCCTTCGATCTCTGGACGACGCATCAGAAGCTGCATGCCGATCCACGAGCCGAAGGAATATCCGGCAACCCAGCAGGTCTTCGAATCGGGATGCAGGCTCTGCACCCAGTCGAGCGCGGATGCGGCATCCGAAAGCTCGCCCGCTCCGTGGTCGAACTCGCCCTGGCTGCGACCAATTCCGCGGAAGTTGAAGCGCAATGTCGTGAACCCGCGCTTCTGGAACATGTAGAAGAGCTGGTAGACGATCTGGTTGTTCATCGTGCCGCCGAACTGGGGGTGCGGGTGCAGAATGAGGGCAATCGGCGCGCTTTTTTCCTTGGAGGGCTGGTAGCGGCCTTCAAGGCGGCCTGCGGGGCCGTTGAAAATGACTTCGGGCATCGGTACTCCGGCGTTTATTTCTTCGCGTTCACCCTGCGCAGACTTGACGAACGTTGTCAGCTTTTCTAAAACGCAGTTTAGAACAATTCGAAACTTGCATGGCGATCCACGCATTGTGGGATGTGTCATAAGGCAAGCCCGGCCGAAATTTCAAGGAAAATGAGCCGAGCCGCCTCGCAAGGATTTTAGCGCAGGACAAAGATCATGGCGCCGCCACGCCTTTATCTCGATTGGAACGCGACTTCGCCGCTGCATCCAGATGCGCGCGACGCGGTTTTGCGCGCGATGGATCTGTTCGGTAATCCGAACTCGGTGCATGGCGAAGGGCGCACTGTACGAGCTGCGATCGAACAGGCGCGGCGGCAGGTCGCATCCCTTACGGGTGCCGATCCCGCGCATGTGATCTTTACGAGCGGTGCCACCGAGGCAGCCAATATGGTACTCGCACCCGAGTTCCGGATGGGGCGGACGCCGCTCGCAATAGGCTGGCTTTACTATTCGGCGGTCGAGCATCCTGCCGTGCGCGAGGGTGGTCGGTTTAAGAAGGAGCAGACCACGGAAGTTCCGGTGACCGAGGCCGGCGTAGTCGATCTCCATGCGCTTGGCACGTTGCTCGCTGCACATGACAAGTCGATCGGCTTGCCGATGGTCGCGGTCATGCTTGTCAATAACGAGACCGGGATCGTTCAACCGATCGGCGACATTGCGAAGATCGTGCAGGCGCATGGCGGCGTGCTTGTTGTTGATGCGGTACAGGCAGCAGGACGCTTGAAGCTCGACATCAACGCGCTCGGCGCCGACTTTCTGATCGTCTCATCGCACAAGATCGGCGGTCCGAAAGGAGCCGGCGCGCTGATCACCCGTGGCGAGGTATTGATGCCTCGGCCGCTGATCCATGGCGGCGGCCAGGAGAAAGGTCACCGCTCGGGGACAGAGAATTCCCTCGCTGTCATCGGGTTCGGCGCTGCGGCCGAGGCTGCGGTTGCGGAGTTCGAGCCGCGCAATGAAGCCGTCTCCGCCCTGCGTGATCGACTCGAAACCGGAATGCGCGGGGCTGCGCCTGACGTCGTCATATACGGAGCCGAAGGCCAGCGTGTTTCGAATACGACCTTTTTCACCCTCCCAGGGCTCAAGGCCGAGACTGGCCAGATCGCCTTCGATCTCGAAGGTGTGGCACTCTCAGCAGGGTCGGCCTGCTCGTCGGGCAAGGTCGGTGAAAGCCATGTTCTGGTTGCCATGGGTCGTGACCCCAAGCTTGGTGCTTTGCGTATTTCGCTCGGCTTTTCCACGACCGAAGAGGAGATCGACAGAGCGATCTCCGTCTTTGCGAAAATTGCCGCTCGGCGAAAGCCGGTCGGGGAGGTTGCGTGACCGCTTCATAAATTTGCGGAAACGCAAATTTCCGCTTGCCATTCGGGCTGAAAAGTCCCTTTTGGCCACCTACATACGGGGCAAACAATACTGCCCGCACGACAAGCTGCCGGACCTTTTCTCCGGCGAGATTGGAGAATGACATGCCCGCCGTCCAGGAAACGGTTGATCGCGTTCGCGAGATTGACGTCGATCAGTACAAATACGGTTTCGAGACCATCATCGAAATGGACAAGGCACCCAAGGGCCTGTCCGAAGATATCATCCGTTTCATCTCCGCCAAGAAGCAGGAGCCGGAATGGATGCTCGAATGGCGTCTGGAAGCCTACAAGCGCTGGCTGACGTTGGAAGAGCCCACCTGGGCACGCGTCGATTATCCGAAGATCGATTTCAACGACCTCTACTATTACGCCGCGCCGAAAAGCACGCCGGGCCCGAAGTCGCTTGACGAAGTCGATCCTGAAATTCTCAAGGTCTACGAGAAGCTCGGCATTCCGCTCAAGGAGCAGGAAATCCTGGCTGGCGTCGAAAGGCCGAAGATCGCCGTCGATGCCGTTTTCGACTCCGTTTCTGTCGTCACGACCTTCAAGGAAGAGCTCAAGAAGGCCGGCGTGATCTTCATGTCGATTTCGGAAGCGATCCGCGAGCATCCGGAACTGGTGCAGAAGTATCTCGGTTCCGTCGTTCCGACCTCCGATAACTACTATGCGACGCTGAACTCGGCTGTCTTCACCGATGGCTCCTTCGTGTTCGTTCCGAAGGGCGTTCGTTGCCCGATGGAGCTGTCCACCTACTTCCGTATCAACGAGAAGAACACAGGTCAGTTCGAGCGTACGCTGATCATTGCCGAGGAAGGTGCTTACGTCTCCTACCTCGAAGGCTGCACCGCGCCGCAGCGCGATGAAAATCAGCTGCATGCTGCCGTCGTCGAACTCGTTGCGCTCGATGATGCCGAAATCAAGTATTCGACGGTCCAGAACTGGTATCCTGGTGATGCGCAGGGCAAGGGCGGCATCTACAACTTCGTCACCAAGCGCGGCGATTGCCGTGGCGACCGGTCGAAGATCTCGTGGACGCAGGTCGAGACCGGTTCGGCTATCACCTGGAAGTACCCGTCCTGCATCCTGCGCGGCGACGACTCCAGAGGTGAGTTCTACTCGATCGCCGTTTCCAACGGTCATCAGCAGATCGACTCTGGCACCAAGATGATCCACCTCGGCAAGAACACGTCGAGCCGGATCGTCTCGAAGGGCATTGCTGCCGGCGTGTCGCAGAACACCTATCGCGGTCAGGTTTCGGCCCACCGCAAGGCGTCGAACGCGCGCAACTTCACGCAGTGCGACTCGCTGCTGATCGGCGACAAGTGTGGCGCGCATACGGTGCCCTACATCGAGGCCAAGAATTCGACGGCGCAGTTCGAGCACGAAGCCACGACCTCGAAAATCTCCGAAGACCAGCTGTTCTACTGCCTGCAGCGCGGCATCCCGACCGAAGCGGCGATCGCCCTGATCGTCAACGGCTTCGTCAAGGAAGTCCTGCAGGAGCTGCCGATGGAATTTGCCGTCGAGGCGCAGAAGCTGATCAGCATCTCGCTGGAAGGCAGCGTCGGCTGACGCCAAACCAATGATATAGTGGGCGCGCAGGACGCGTCCCTTTCCGAACGTTTTTCTATGGGATTATCACCATGCTTGAGATCAAGAACCTGCACGCCCGCATCGCCGAAGACGGCACCGAGATCATCCGCGGCCTGAACCTCACCGTGAAGGCCGGCGAAGTTGCCGCCATCATGGGCCCGAACGGCTCCGGCAAGTCGACGCTTTCCTACATCCTTTCGGGTCGCGAAGACTACGAAGTCACCGAAGGCGACATCCTTTACAACGGCGAGAGCATCCTGGAACTCGACGCTGCGGAGCGCGCCGCCAAGGGTATCTTCCTGGCGTTCCAGTACCCGGTCGAAATTCCGGGTGTCGCCACGATGCAGTTCCTCAAGGTTGCCATGAACGAGCAGCGCAAGGCACGTGGCGAAGAAGAGCTGAAGACGCCTGACTTCATGCGCCTCGTGAAGGACGCCGCCGCCAAGCTGCAGATCAATACCGAAATGCTGAAGCGCCCGCTGAACGTCGGCTTCTCCGGTGGTGAGAAGAAGCGCGCCGAAATCCTGCAGATGGCGTTGTTACAGCCGCAGCTTTGCGTTCTCGACGAAACCGACTCGGGCCTCGACATCGATGCGCTGAAGATCGTTGCCGACGGTGTCAACGCGCTGCGTTCGCCGGATCGCGCCGTCATCGTCATCACGCACTACCAGCGCCTGCTCGACTATATCGTCCCGGATACGGTTCACGTCCTTTACAAGGGACAGGTGATCAAGTCGGGCGACAAGACGCTGGCGCATGAGCTGGAAGCCAACGGCTACGCCGATATCATCGGTGCGGCAGCCTGATTCAGGCGGAAAGGACGAGTCTCATGAACATGCAGACGACGAGCCGCCTGACCACCGCGGAAGCGGCGCTCATCGAGGCTTTCAACGATCAGATCGGCGAATTGCCGGGCGACGGCTCGGTCATAGCCATCCGGGATAGACTGCTTGACGATTTGAAGAAGGCAGGCCTGCCGACGCGTCGCGTCGAGGCTTGGCACTATACCGATCTGAAGACACTGCTTCGAACCATTCCGGAACAGGCTGGCGACGCCGGCTCGGAGGCCCGCGACCCTCTGGTTGAGGAAGCCTCGGTTCTTTCAGTCATTCAGGGTGTTCCCAATCTCAAGGCTTCAGTCGATGGCCTCGAGATTTCGGGCTACACGGCTCAGCTGTCCAACGGCACCGCTGCCACCGGCCTCGGCGCCCTCGGCAGCGACGATGCAATCGGGCGCATCAACGGCAGCTTTGTGCGCGATGGCTATGTCATCGACGTTGCCGCCGAAACTGCGCTTGAGGAACCACTGGAGATCCAGTTCGTTCACGCTGGCGGCCAGACTCATACGCGTCTGCCGGTCACCTTCGGCGCCAACGTGAAGGCGACGGTGATTGAACGTCACCTCGCAGTGACGTCGGACGCGGCCCTCGTGTCTCACATCAGCGACATTACAGTCGGAGAGGGCACAGAGCTCACCTGGATCATTGTCCAGCAGCAAGGTGCAGAAGATACCCACCTCGGCCAGATCCGTGTCGATCTCGGGGCTGATGCCAGGCTGAAGCTCTTCGTCATCAACGCCGGTGGCAAGCTGGTTCGTCAGGAACTGCACATCAAGGTGACAGGCGAAGGCGCCGACTTGACGCTGCGCGGCATCAATCTGCTTGGTGCTGAGACGCATACGGACGTTACTATGGTGCTCGGCCATAATGTCCCGCATACGGGTTCCACGGAAGTCATCCGCAACGTCGTTTTTGATCGCGCCAAGGGGGTCTTCCAGGGGATGATCCGCGTTGCGCCCGATGCACAGAAGACCGACGCCAAGATGGCGTGCAACACGCTGTTGATGTCTGACGACGCCGAGTTCTCGGTGAAGCCGGAACTCGAGATCTTCGCTGACGATGTTCAGTGTGGTCACGGTGCAACCGTTGCCGACATCGACCACAACCATCTCTATTATCTGATGGCCCGCGGCATTCCGGAGAACAAGGCGCGCGCCATGCTCGTCAATGCGTTCGTTGCCGAGATCGTCGAAGAACTGGAAGACGAAGCCCTGGTCGAGTCGCTGGAAGGCGTCATCTCCGCCTGGCTCGAAAAGCACGCCTGATCGGATAGCGTCATGGACAAGATAGTTCCGGCCACTGCATACGACGTCGAAGCCATTCGCAAGGATTTTCCGATTCTTGCAAAGGAGGTCTACGGCAAGCCGCTGGTCTATCTAGACAACGGCGCCTCCGCACAGAAGCCGCATGTCGTGATCGACGCGATCTCGCATGCCTACTCGAACGAATATGCGAACGTTCATCGCGGCCTGCATTTCCTCTCTAACGCCGCAACGGACGCCTATGAGGGCGCCCGCGAGAAAGTCAGGCGCTTCCTCAATGCGCCTGATGTCAACGACATCATATTCACGAAATCATCGACGGAGGCGATCAACACCGTCGCCTATGGCTGGGGCATGCCCAAGATCGGCGAGGGCGACGAGATCGTCATCTCGATCATGGAGCATCACTCCAACATCGTGCCCTGGCATTTCATCCGCGAGCGTCAGGGCGCCAAGCTGGTCTGGGTGCCCGTCGACGACGAGGGTGCTTTCCACATCGAGGATTTTGAGAAGAGCCTGACGGAGCGCACGAAGCTTGTTGCCATCACGCACATGTCGAATGCGCTCGGTACGGTGGTTCCGGTCAAGGAAATCTGCCGCATCGCACATGAACGTGGCATTCCGGTTCTGGTCGATGGATCGCAGGGCGCCGTCCATATGCCTGTTGACGTGCAAGACATCGATTGCGACTGGTACGTGATGACCGGCCACAAGCTCTATGGCCCGTCTGGGATCGGCGTACTCTACGGCAAGAAGGAGCGGCTTCGCGAGATGCGGCCCTTCCAAGGTGGTGGCGAAATGATCTTCGAGGTGACGGAAGATGCCGTGACCTATAACGACCCACCGCATCGCTTCGAAGCCGGAACGCCGCCGATCGTGCAGGCGATCGGGCTTGGCTATGCGCTCGACTACATGGAGAAAGTCGGCCGTGAGGCGATTGCGCGCCATGAGGCGGATCTCGCAGCCTACGCTGCGGAGCGGTTGCAGGCAGTCAATTCGTTGAGAGTGTTCGGCACGGCACCGGGAAAGGGGGGTATCTTCTCCTTTGAGCTGGCCGGTCTGCATGCGCATGACGTATCGATGGTGATCGACCGCCAGGGCGTTGCGGTTCGCGCAGGGACGCATTGCGCCATGCCGCTCTTGAAACGCTTCGGCGTCACATCCACATGCCGAGCGTCTTTCGGGATGTATAATACCCGCGCCGAGGTCGATGCCTTGGCCGATGCGCTGGAATATGCGCGTAAGTTCTTTGCTTAAGGAGTGTCCGAATGAGCCTGGACGAAAGCGAACAGAAGATCGACGTGCGCGAAGGCATCGTGCATTCCAGCATTCCTGCCGATGAATTGGCGCGTCTCAGCGACGATGTCATCATGGCGTTGAAAACAGTCTATGATCCTGAAATTCCCGCCGATATCTTCGAGCTTGGGCTGATCTACAAGATCGACATCGAAGACGACCGTCTGGTGAAAATCATGATGACACTGACGGCACCCGGATGCCCGGTGGCCGGCGAGATGCCAGGATGGGTAGAGAATGCCGTTGGCGCGGTTGAGGGCGTATCTGGCGTCGAGGTCGAAATGACCTTCGATCCACCGTGGACACCGGACCGCATGTCGGAAGAGGCGCAGGTCGCCGTCGGCTGGTACTAGTACGACCGCCACGAGATGCAGGCTTTTCCGACAGGATCATGCGACAGGCTGGTATTGATCGGTTAAGCTGCTGGCACTACATTGGAATCATGAAACGCCGGACCTTTAATCCGTGCGCGGAAGGAGAAGAGGCCGATGGGCTTTGCAATCATGAGCATGACGGAAGCCGCCGCGAACCGCGTGAAGGCTCTCGTCGAGAACTCCGGAGCGGAAGCCAAGGGGCTTCGTGTCGGAATCAAGAAGGGCGGTTGCGCCGGGATGGAATACACCATCGACCTCGTTACCGAACCGAATGCGAAAGACGACCTGATCGAGCGCGACGGCGCGAAGGTTTGGGTCGAACCGTCGGCCGTGCTCTACCTTCTTGGCACTGAAATGGGTTTCGAAAGCACAACATTGCGCTCGGGTTTCACCTTCACCAACCCAAACCAGACATCAGCCTGCGGCTGCGGCGAATCTGTCGAGTTGAAGCCGGCCGATCTCGCAGCGCTTGCCGCCAAGGGCGATGCGGTCGTTCCGGCACACTGATTGGCGCAAGCGGATTTTTGATGGGGCTGCCGATTCGGGCGGCCTTTTTTCATTTTACCTCTGGGCGACAGCGCTTTAAGGGCTGTTGTTGCAAGGCCGTGGGATATTCCCCGCGGTAGGGAATAGACTGAAGAATGCTGCTGCTCCTCCTGAAAGGCGCTCTTCTGGGTGTCATCATCACCGCGCCGCTCGGACCGATTGGAATGCTCTGCATCAACCGCACGCTGGACCGCGGCTTTCTCGCCGGCTTTTCCTGCGGATTGGGAACCGCTATCGGCGATGCCAGCTATGCTCTGGTGGCGGTGACCGGTATTGCTGTATTCGAAGAGATCATGTCGGCCGCGACTTTGCCGCTGGCCATCGTTGGAGGTCTATTGCTTTTGGGGCTTGGCTATCGGGGACTGACACGCGACCCGGTGCAGGCGGCGGATATCAAGGCGGGCGGTCTCGTTGGTACGACGCTTGCAACCTTCCTTCTGACGATCTCCAACCCGGCCACGATCCTTTCATTCGGCGCGCTGTTTGCCGGCTTCGGGTTGACGGAGGAAACGCGGCGTTTCAGCTCGGCCATCATCGTGGGCGGCGTGTTCGCCGGCTCGCTTGCGTGGTGGTTCTTCTTGAGTGGTGCAGTCAACCTTGCCCGGGGAAAACTGCCCAAGGATTTCACGATTAAGGTCGTACGCGGAACGAGCTATCTGCTGATCATCTTCGGTCTGATGGCGCTCGCCTCTGCGGCCTATTCACTTCTCTAGCGCACATCGATCGCCTTCGCGTCAATCGTGCTTGATGCTCCTCAGCATGTCCCACAGGTCGGCGCCAGTCTCGAAGACGGTGGCATTTGCCTTGTAGTTTTGTCCGGTTTCGATCAGTTCGGTCAACTCTGCAGCAAGATCGATCTCGGACCCATCTGTCGGCACCTCATTCGGTCTGATGATAGCCTGCACGTCGGATCCGGCGTTGGCAGCGGCGAAACTGGTGTTCAGTCTGCTGTAGCCCCGTGTGCTGCTGTTGGCCAAATTGTCGGCGATCGCGTTTGCCCGCGTCGATTGTGCCAGCATTCCTGAAAGCGCCGTGTGGGTGATCCCCGAAATGCTCATTCCTCATTCTCCTGGGTTCGACAAGCCCCATCCTATCGTCGCTGACTTAGAGAGTGGTGAACGGTGTTCGTTAGCAAAGGGCTTGCGGGAGACACCTCCGCGAACGTTCGCTGTTTTGTTTGGAACAGAAGATCTTTTTGGACCATGGAGAGCAGTCGTCGTGGGCCGCCTGAAAGCAGCCAAACACCAGATCTATTGAAGGCCGTTCCGGATTCGCTATAAGCGTGCAAACGTATAGGACGAGCACAATCGATATGAATAAACGCATTCTGGTGACCGGCGGCGCGGGACTTGTCGGCTCACATCTTTCTGCAAAATTGCTTGAGCAAGGGCATTGCGTTGTCTGCATGGACAACCTTTCCACCGGCTCAATGCATAATGTTGCGGCCTTGCTCGCGCATCCTGACTTCAGTCTTTTGCGACAGGATGTCACCACGGACATCATGCTTGAAGTAGACGCAATCTACAATCTGGCGTGCCCCGCATCGCCTGTACACTATCAGGCCGACCCGATCGCTACACTCAAGACGAGCGTTATCGGTGCCGCAAACGTACTTGAACTCGCCCGACTGAGGCACAACATCCCGGTGCTCCAGGCATCAACATCGGAGGTCTATGGCGATCCGCATGTTCATCCACAACCGGAGAGCTACTGGGGCAACGTCAATCCGATTGGCCCACGCGCCTGCTACGACGAGGGCAAACGTGGCGCAGAGACACTATTTTTCGACTATGGCCGCCAGTACGGGCTACCAATCAAAGTCGTGCGTATTTTCAACACGTATGGTCCGCATATGCACCCGGCCGATGGTCGCGTTGTGGCAAACTTCATCGTCCAGGCTCTATCGGGCGGTGACATCACTATCTATGGCGACGGAACGCAGACCCGGTCGTTCTGCTATGTCGACGATCTGGTCGACGGATTGATTGCGATGATGAACAGCGCGCCTGACGTCATTGGCCCGATCAATCTTGGCAATCCGGGCGAATTTACGATCCGGCAATTGGCCGAGATCGTCCTCGAACTGACGAATTCCGGCTCGCGTATCGTCCATAGGCCGCTGCCTGTCGACGACCCGCGTCAGCGGCTGCCGGATATCCGCAAGGCGCACGAACTTGGACTGGGCGCCGCAGATCCCGTTGCGCGAAGGTCTGATGCGCACCATTGCCTATTTCGAGACGACGCTTTCAAAACCTGAGCTGGCCGCCGTCTAAAAAGCGGTCATAGATCCCAGTGCCGCTCGATAAGGGCTGCGGCACGCCGAGCCTGGCTGGCAAAGCTCAGCGTCCGTGCCAGCGCTTGACCGCGCTCAGCGATGGCCTTCGCTTCCATTTCGTGGCTGCGCACCCAATCGATCTTTTCGTTGAAGTCCGACATATCCGCAGCTACGGGGACATAGTGTTCGTACGGCTTCAGTTCTTCATAATACCACTGGCGGAAACCGAACTGTGACTGCACCTTCAACACACAACATCCGTAGAGCATGCGGACCAAGAGGTTAGACCAGGTGTTGGTGAAGCCGTCGATATCGATGGCGAATTTGCGCCCAAGCCAACTCTGCGTCGCCATTGGCTGACCTGAGAACTCTCGTTGGTGCGCCAATGCGCCGTATTCATCTGCAATAGGATAGAGATCAGCGAACCTGACGTCTGCTCCCGGCGTGCCTTTCAGCAGCATGACCATCCGTATTCTTTGCAGCACGGCTGGATTGTTGATATCTCCCGGCGAGAAGCTTGCCCAGCCGCATCCATTCATGCCTCCGCGCCAGACGATATCGCTTGAACGATCCTCCCAGCGCGGCGCATCCTTGCCGCGTTCGGCTTCGGCCGAGAAGCCATCATTCTGGAAAAAATGAGGATCGGGCAGTCCGACATGTTGAGGAAAGCGCACGGACGCTGCAAAGCGCGCGTCCGATATCGCCTCTCCGTCTGAGGCATTGACGGTGATGTGCTTCACCTCAGGCGGACAAAGGCTCAGCCAGTACGCGTAGGCGCAGACCTTGTAGCGCATCTGACGAGAAAACCACCGTGTTGCAGCGCTCTCAAGAACAAGGGTGAACTGTTGCCCACGGCGCTCGATGAGGACATCTCGTGGGGGATTGCCGGCATCGGTATAGCCTATGCGCACTTTTGGCGGCCGTGCGCCGACACGTCCAAATTCCCGCTTGAAATATGGCCCAACTTTACGGGTGTTGTAGAGGCGAAGCGGGTTAAGCGTAGTGGCGTAAGTCATCGTCGTCCTGATGTAGGCGCAAGCCCGCATCTGCGGGGCCGTCCATCAATATGGCGGGATAATTCCAAAAGCCAGATCGAAGGTGATTGCTAGCCTTCGGGCCTTGCGCCTCAGTCAGCCCTTGATGTCGATACCCGCTTCGACAGCCGCATCGATGAAGGCACGGCGCGCGTCCTCGTTCGTGCGTTTACCCTTGATCACATCCGCACAGATCAGCAGGGCGCGATCAAGCGCCGGACCGTCTTCCGTCGGCCAATCCTCGATCATCGCCCATGAGGCTGCCTGCGTGGTGGCGATTGTCACGTATTCGCCGGGCTCTTCAAGAGCAAGCAAAACCGGTTTCGACCAGAGTGCCTGGGTGAGATCGCCGTCGGATTTTGCCATCAATGGGTGACCTGTGTTTGCATCGTGAGTTTTCGGGTGGTGCGATGCTTATCCCTCTCTAGCCTCTCCCCACAAGGGGAGAGGCTAGAGAGGTGCAGAGCCTTTCGCCATATTCCGGGGGTTCGGCAATCGATCAAGGGATCGACTGCCGAACAGCTCTTTACTCAGCAGCTTCTGCGTAGCTCTCAACCGGCGGGCAGGTGCAGATCAGGTTGCGGTCGCCGAAGACGTTGTCGACGCGGTTGACCGGCGACCAATACTTATCGACCCGGAAGGCGCCGGGTGGGAAGCAAGCCTGTTCTCTGCTGTAGGGGCGGTCCCATTCGCCGACGAGGTCTTCGACGGTGTGGGGCGCGTTCTTCAGCGGATTGTTGGCCTTGTCGGCACGGCCTTCCTCGATATCACGGGCTTCCTGGCGGATCGCCAGCATCGCTTCGCAGAAACGATCAAGTTCGGCCTTGGTTTCCGATTCCGTCGGCTCGATCATCAGCGTGCCGGCAACCGGCCAGCTCATGGTCGGTGCGTGGAAGCCGCAATCGATCAGGCGCTTGGCGACGTCGTCGACGGTGACGCCCGCGCTGTCGACCAGCGGGCGGGTGTCGATGATGCATTCATGCGCCACGCGGCCGGACTCGGACTTGTAGAGCACGTCATAAGCGCCCTTCAGCCGTGCGGCGACGTAGTTGGCGTTGAGGATCGCCACCTTGGTCGCCTGCGTCAGGCCTTCGCCGCCCATCATCAGGCAGTAGCTCCACGAGATCGGCAGGATCGAAGCGGAGCCAAAGGCTGCCGCCGAAACCGCGCCGGAACGGCCGTCGGTTTCCGGATGACCCGGGAGGTGGGGGGCCAGATGCGCCTTGACGCCGATCGGGCCCATGCCGGGACCGCCTCCGCCATGCGGGATGCAGAAGGTCTTGTGCAGGTTGAGGTGGGAGACGTCGGAGCCGATGTCACCCGGGCGGGACAGGCCGACCATGGCGTTCATGTTGGCGCCGTCGAGATAGACCTGGCCGCCGTGCTTGTGCACGAGATCGCAGATTTCCTTTACCGTTTCCTCGAACACGCCATGCGTCGAGGGGTAGGTGATCATGCAGCAGGAGAGATTATCGGCATGCTGCTCGGCCTTGGCGCGGAAGTCGTCGAGGTCGATATCGCCGTTCTCGCGGACCTTGACGACCACGACCTTCATGCCGACCATCTGGGCCGACGCCGGGTTGGTGCCATGCGCCGAGGTCGGGATCAGGCAGACGTCGCGGTGACCGTTACCGTTGGCGATGTGGTAGTTGCG
The DNA here is from genome assembly GCA_900466605.1 of Hyphomicrobiales bacterium. Classification (GTDB taxonomy): domain Bacteria; phylum Pseudomonadota; class Alphaproteobacteria; order Rhizobiales; family Rhizobiaceae; genus Rhizobium. The sequence goes on along the minus strand of UBMU01000016.1, from coordinate 213,608 downwards.
GATCGTGAGCAGGCCGGCATATTCGCCCTGCGCGCCGGAGTTCGGCTGCATCGAGAAGGCGTCGTAGCCGGTGACGGCGCAGAGCTTTTGCGTGAGATCGTCGATCATCTCACGGTAGCCGAGCGCCTGATCTGCAGGCACGAAGGGATGGATATCCGAAAACTCGGGCCATGTGATCGGCAGCATTTCGGCCGTGGCGTTGAGTTTCATCGTGCAGGAACCGAGCGGGATCATCGAGCGGTCGAGCGCCAGGTCGCGGTCCGACAAACGCCTGATATAGCGGGTCATCTCGCTTTCGGCGCGGTTCATGTGGAAGATCGGATGCGTCAGGTACTCGCTGGTGCGCGCTAGGCCCTTGGGCAGACGATAGCTTGGCTCGAACTCGCCAACGGCGAAGTTGCCACCAAAGGCGCGCCAAACGGCTTCAAGCGTCGCCGGACGGGTGCGCTCGTCGAGGCTCATGCCGATCTTGGTGGCGCCGACCTTGCGCAGGTTGACGCCTTCGGCGACGGCCGCGCGCAGGATGACGCCTTGCAGGTGGCCGACATCCACGGTGATTGTGTCGAAGAAGGTTTCCGGCTCGATGGTGTAGCCGAGCTTTTCCAAGCCCTTGGCCATCAGCACGGCCTTCTGGTGAACCTGCTGGGCGATCGCCTTGATGCCCTTCGGACCATGGAAGACGGCGTACATCGAGGCCATGACGGCGAGCAGCACCTGCGCGGTGCAGATGTTCGACGTCGCCTTCTCGCGACGGATATGCTGTTCGCGCGTCTGCAGCGACAGCCGGTAGGCGCGGTTGCCGCGGGCATCGACGGACACGCCGACGAGACGGCCGGGCATTGAGCGCTTGTGGGCGTCCTTGACCGACATGTAGGCCGCATGCGGGCCGCCGTAACCGACAGGCACGCCGAAGCGCTGCGAATTGCCGATGGCGATGTCTGCACCCATTTCGCCGGGTGACTTCAAGAGCGTCAGCGCCAGGATGTCCGCTGCGACAATAGCGATAGCGCCGGTCTGGTGCAGGCGGGAGATCAGGCCGGTGAAGTCGTGGACATGACCATGCGTGCCCGGATACTGGAAGATGGCACCGAAGACGTCAACCGGATCCAGATCCGTAAAAGGATTGCCGACAATGACGCTCCAGCCGAGTGGCTCTGCGCGGGTCTTGATCAGCTCGATCGTCTGCGGATGGCAGGCGGCGTCGACGAAGAACGCCTTGGCCTTCGACTTGGAGACGCGTTCGGCCATCGCCATGCCTTCGGCAGCAGCGGTCGCTTCGTCGAGAAGCGAGGCATTGGCGACGTCGAGGCCGGTAAGGTCGCAGATCATCGTCTGGTAGTTCAGGAGCGCCTCGAGGCGGCCCTGGGAGATCTCGGGCTGGTAGGGCGTATAGGCCGTATACCAGGCGGGGTTTTCCAGGATGTTACGCTGGATGACCGGCGGCGTGATCGTGCCGTAATAGCCCTGGCCAATCAGCGAGGTCAGGACCTTGTTCTTGTTGGCGGTCTCGCGCAGCTTGTCGAGCGCCTCACGTTCCGTCATCGGCGCGCCCCATACGAGTGGCGCCTTCTGACGGATGGAGGGGGGCACAGTGGCGTCGATCAGCCCGTCGAGGCTGTTGTAGCCGATGACCTTCAACATATCCGTCATTTCAGCCGGCGAGGGGCCGATGTGGCGACGGTTGGCGAAGTCGTAAGGCTGGTAATCGGTAAACTGGAATTCGGTCGGCGTCGTCATTACGCGGTGAGCTCCTTGTAGGCCGCCTCGTCGAGGAGGCCATCGGCATCGGCGGCGTTGGCAAGCTTCAGCTTGAAGAACCAGCCGGCACCCTGAGGATCGGAATTAACCAGCGAGGGATCGGCAGTGATGGCCGGATTGACCTCGGTGATCTCGCCATCAAGCGGACAATAGACGTCAGAAGCAGCCTTCACGGACTCGACGGTTGCGGCATTGTCGTTCTTCGAGAAGGTGGCGCCGACCTCGGGCAATTCGACGAAAACGAGATCGCCAAGCTGTTCAACGGCGTAGGTTGTGATTCCGACCGTTGCGACGCCGCCTTCGATCTTCAGCCACTCGTGTTCTTCGGTAAACTTCAGCATGATTGTTCTCTCCGGAAAATGTTTCAGCGTTTATAGGTGGGCGTAATGAAGGGAAGGGCACTGACGGTCACGGGCAAGTACTTGCCACGTACTTCGGCGTAGAGCTGCGTTCCAACGGCTGCCTGGGCGACTTTGACATAGCCCATCGCGACGGGATGCTCGACGGAAGGGCCGAAGCCGCCCGAAGTCACTTCGCCGATCTCGGTCCTGCCCTCGGAATCCGCAAAAAGCTTTGAGTGGCCACGAACCGGGGCCTTGCCCTCGGGTTTCAGACCGACGCGGCGGCGGGCCGCACCCGTTTCAAGCTCAGCCAGGATGCGGTCTGCTCCGGGGAAGCCGCCGGCACGTGCACCGCCGGTCTTGCGAGCCTTCTGCATGCCCCATTCGAGAGCTGCTTCCACAGGCGTTGTGGTATTGTCGATATCGTTGCCGTAGAGGCAGAGGCCAGCTTCGAGACGAAGGCTGTCGCGGGCGCCGAGGCCGATCGCTTCGACATCCGGATGCTCAAGCAATCGCCTGGCGACATCTTCGGCCTTTTCGGCCGGGATCGAGATTTCGAATCCGTCCTCGCCGCTGTAGCCGGAGCGCGAGACAAGACAGGAAACGTCGTGCAACCGGCAATGGCGCACGTCCATGAACTTCATTGCGGCAACGTCGGCCCAGAGCTCAGCAAGCACTTCGACGGCACGCGGCCCCTGCAGGGCGATCAACGCGCGATCGAGAAGGGTGATATCGCAGGTGTCACCAAGATGCTTCTGGAGGTGCGCAAGGTCGGCATCCTTGCACGCGGCGTTGACAACGACGAAGAGGTGATCGTCGAGATGGGTGATCATCAGATCATCGAGGATGGCACCGTTCTCGTCGGTAAAGAAACCGTAGCGCTGACGGCCTTCCGCAAGACCGAGTATATCCACCGGAACGAGGCTTTCCAGCGCAAGCGCTGCGTCCTCATATTTTCCGGACTTTGCCTTAATGACGACCTGGCCCATGTGGGACACGTCGAACACACCCGCAGACGTGCGCGTCTGGATGTGCTCTTTCATCACGCCGGCCGGATATTGGACCGGCATGTCATAACCGGCGAACGGTACCATGCGCGCGCCAAGCGACAGATGCAGCGCGTGAAGCGGAGTTTTCTTGAGGGCAGCAGTATCGTCCAACGACGCCTCCGGGGTTTGCGCCTGGAATTCCATGCGCGGGCTCAAATCTTCAGACGCAGTTGCGCCTTGCATTTCGAGCCCCCTCTGTCCCTTTGCCTGAGATTGTTATCCCTTCGGCGAGCGTTTCGAGAACGCCTCTCTCCAGAGTTCCGTCTGCCCCTTGCTGGTCCTTTGGCCTGAGAGTTTCCGGGGCGGTTGCTCCTTCGGCACTGGTCGCGGACGACCAGCTTCTCCCAACAAGGTCGAGGGCAATTATCTGGCCAAGGCTGCACTTGGCAAGGGGGAATGTCGCCACCAAACAAATTTTTGTCGCGTGGATTTAAAGATAGGCGCCTGCGGAAGAGAGGAGGCGGGCGAAGTCAGCTGTCGCCGTAGAGTTCCAGGGCCTGTTTCAACCCAGCCTGCGGCTGCCTTTGCCCCATCGTCATGAGATCGAGCGCGACCTCCGTCGATTGAATGATATTGGCCGGTTCTTCCACGTCTTGCCCGCTGGCCGCCTTGGTTTGGCGGTCGGCAACGCGACGAGCCTCTTTAGCAGCGGTGCTTGCGGAGACGCGCTGCGGAATCCGAAGCGTTTCAAACGCTGCGGCGGCGGTGCTCGCGGATATGGTGCCAACCAGGACTGTCATAATGCCAGAATATGGCACCGCACGTTCTTAACTGGCTAAATTAACCGCTGGCATTTTAAGCATCTTGATCTTCTCGGCAGATGGTTGGAGTTTCCGGCAATGCCACCCAGAGAAGACTCATGATGCACGCCCTTCTAGTCGCCGTCGGCGGCGCAATCGGTTCAGTCCTCAGATACTATGTCGGCCAATGGGCTCTCAGGCTTGCGGGCCCTACTTTCCCGTGGGGCACGTTGACCGTCAACGTTGTCGGCTGCTTCGTTATTGGGGTATTCACGGAAATGATCATTCGACGCTTCGGGGCATCGCCCGAATTGCGCTTGTTATTGGTCACTGGCTTGCTGGGAGGCTTCACGACCTTTTCCGCATTCTCGCTCGATGCCATTTCGCTGTTCGAGCGTGGCGCGGCTGCCTCCGGCGCCGTCTACATTATCGCCAGCGTCGGCTTGTCGATAGCAGCGGTGATCGCCGGACTGACGCTCACGCGTTCAATCTTGTGAGATTACGGTTTCCGTTTTTGGCGAAAATGCTCTAAAGCCAGCCCCAAAGGCCGCGCGCTGCGCGGAACACCATTTTCCGAAAGATGACGTATGGCGGGTATCGAACACAAAAAAGTGGAGCCGGACGAGGCGGGCATGCGGCTCGATCGCTGGTTCAAGGTGCACTTTCCGGGGCTCGGTTTCGGCCCGCTCCAGAAACTTCTGCGATCCGGCCAGGTCCGTGTCGATGGCGGACGCGTGAAGAGTGATACGCGCGTGCAGCCCGGGCAGGTGGTGCGCGTGCCGCCGCTCGATGTAGACGCCAAGTCGAAAAACACGCCGATTGCCAGCCATGATCTGAAACACGGGGGCGACTACGAGCTTCTGCAGCGCATGATCCTGCATGAGGACGACAAGGTGATCGTCCTGAACAAGCCGGCCGGCCTAGCCGTGCAGGGCGGATCGGGCGTGACACGCAATATCGACAAGATGCTGGAGGCCTGGACAAGCCCGAAGGGCGAAAAGCCGCGGCTCGTGCATCGCCTCGACCGCGATACGTCAGGCGTTCTCGTTATTGCCCGCACCCGTGGCGCGGCGCAGAAGTTGACGGCAGCGTTTCGAGAGCGCGATACCAAGAAGACCTACTGGTCGCTGGTGAGAGGCGTTCCGCGCAAGCACGAGGACAAAATCTCCACCTGGCTGGTGAAAGAAGCCACTGCCGATGGCGACCGGATGCGTGTTGCCAAGCATGGCGAAGAGGGAGCCGACCACGCGATTTCCTACTATCGTGTCCTGGAAACCGCCGCGCAGAACCTCGCTTGGCTTGAGATGGAGCCCTATACCGGGCGGACGCACCAGTTGCGCGTTCACGCACTTCATATTGGCCACCCGATTATCGGCGATCCCAAATATTTCATCGATGATCCGAACTGGGACGTCCCGGGCGGCATCCAGAAGCGGCTGCATCTGCATGCGCGCAAGATCGACATTCCGCATCCGTCCGGCGGCCGACTGCGCATCAGCGCGCCCTTGCCGCCGCATATGGTTCAGACCTGGAACCTGCTCGGCCTCGATCTGGCATCCCAGGAGAGGGAAGACGACGAATGAGGCTAGCACTCTTCGATTGCGACGGGACGCTGGTCGACAGTGCCGCGCTGATCCACGAGGTGATGGCGCGGACGTTCGTGCATTTCGGCTATGACAGACCTGATGTCTCGTTGACGAAGTCGATCATCGGACTGACGCTGGATATCGCGATTGCGCGAATGCAAGGGAAGCCGCACGTCGACGACGAGGCAATCGCCATGACAGCGCACTATAAGGCGATCTATACCGGCGTTTGTGACGAACCCGGAATGGACGTGCCGCTCTTCGATGGCATCAAGCCGCTGATCGATGCATTGGCAGGGAACGACGACATTCTGATCGGCGCGGTAACCGGCAAGTCGCGTCGCGGTCTGGTCCACATTCTCGAAACACACGGTTTTGCACCAAATTTTATCGTTTCGCGCACTGCAGACGACTGCCCATCGAAGCCACATCCCGCTATGGTAATGGAGTGCTGCAGCGAGACCGGCATGAGTCCTACCGATGCCATCGTCATCGGCGACGCCATCTACGACATGCAGATGGCGAAGGCTGCAGGCGCCAAGGCGGTCGGCGTCTCGTGGGGGTATGCGAGTGTGGACGACCTGGTGGGTGCGGGTGCCGACAGCATTGTTCGCCACCCAAGCGATATTTTGAAGCACTTTTCCTGAGGTGGATGCATGCGTGATCTGTTGAACGACCTGGCGGAAGGATTGAGCCATCCAGATCCGATCCGCCGTGCCCAGATCCAGATGAAGAAGCCACTGCCGAAGCGCTTCTACAAGGCCGTCACAATCAGGGAACTGGACGAAGGCTTTTCCATCGAACTGGATGGTAAGGCAATCCGCACGCCGGCCCGCAAGCTTCTCGTTGTCGCAACAAAGCCTCTGGCAGAACTTTTGGTGCGAGAATGGGAGGCGCAAGCCGAACTCATCGACCCCTCGACCATGCCTGCAACACGGCTCGTCAATACGGCTATCGACGGGGTTGCGACCGATACGCAGGCTGTCTTCGACGACATTCTGCGATTTTCGTCAAGCGATCTTCTCTGCTATCGCGCCGACGCACCGCAAGCCCTCGTCGAGCGCCAGATGGAGCTTTGGGATCCAGTGCTCGATTGGGCCGCCAATTCGCTCGGGGCACGCTTCATTTTGATCGAAGGCGTCATGCATCACGATCAGCCACCGGAAGCTATTTCCGCGTTTTCCGTGGCATTGAGGCGGCATGACAATGCTACGGTGCTCGCAGCTTTGCATACCATCACGACGTTGACTGGCTCCGCGCTATTGGCGCTTGCGTTTGCCGAACGCGTCCTGCCGGCGAAGAAAGTTTGGTCACTCGCGCATCTCGACGAGGACTGGACGATCGAGCATTGGGGAAGCGACGAGGAAGCCGAGGAACGGCGTGAGAAGCGCTTCGAGGATTTCAAAGCCGCTTCGGACGTTTTTTTGGCCGTAAAGGGCTGAAACATATTGCTTTGATGCCAGTTATCGCGAAAATCTGCGACTCTATCGGGGGCGGATGCGGATTTTTTGAATGAACTGGCTCAAGTCGTGGTTTTTTCCGGTTGTTTTTATCTGCATCGCCTTGGCGTCCTGCTCACTCTTCACGAAGGAACAGCCCGCTCCTGTCTATGACGTCCGGAGCGCAGTCGTTGTCAGCCCGCAGAAGATACCGCCGGCAATCCTTGCCGGCGTCGGCGACAGGGTAAATGCAGCGATCAACGCCACGGTGCGAACCGAGGCCTATCCGCGAGTCGTGCTGACGATCCGAATTATGTCGGTGGAGAAGGGACAGGGCTTCGACAAGAGCCGGAATGTCGCAAAAGTCAGCATCGACGCTGCTTCAGTGGACGATGGCTCGGTTATCGCAGTCAGTTCGTTCGAAATTACAAGCTTTTCCGGCAGTCCTGAGGCTGCCGACGAAATCCTTGCGGAGGATATCGCGGCTCGCATTCGTTCCGCTTTCTCCCTTCGCGCTGGACGCGCTTAAAAATCGGCCGTTGGATCCGCGGCGAGGAGTATCCATGAAGGAAATTCTTGAAGAACTCGAACGTCGCCGCGGCATTGCAAGGCTCGGCGGAGGCAAGGCGCGCATCGACGCCCAGCATCACCGCGGCAAGCTGACGGCACGCGAGCGCATCGATCTTTTCCTCGACGAGGATTCCTTCGAGGAGTTCGACATGTTCGTCGAACATCGATCGAACGACTTCGGGATGGAAAAGGCTCGAATTGCCGGAGATGGCGTGGTCACTGGCTGGGGAACCGTGAACGGCCGAACCGTCTTCGTCTTTGCCAAGGACTTTACGGTGTTCGGCGGCTCGCTCTCGGAGGCGCATGCCGAGAAGATCATGAAGGTCCAGGACATGGCGCTCAAGAACAGAGCGCCGATCATTGGCATCTATGATGCCGGCGGCGCTCGCATTCAGGAAGGCGTTGCGGCACTTGGCGGCTACGCCGAGGTGTTTCAGCGCAACGTGCTGGCCTCCGGCGTCATTCCTCAGATCTCGGTCATCATGGGGCCATGCGCTGGCGGAGACGTCTATTCGCCCGCCATGACCGATTTCATCTTTATGGTCCGCGATACGTCTTACATGTTCGTAACCGGCCCGGATGTGGTGAAGACGGTGACCAACGAGACCGTTACAGCGGAAGAACTCGGCGGCGCTTCTGTGCACACCACCAAATCCTCTATCGCCGATGGCGCCTACGACAATGATGTCGAGGCGTTGCTGCAAGTTCGCCGTTTGATTGACCTTCTGCCGCAATCGAACACCGCGTCCGTGCCGGAAATCGAATGTTACCAGTCGGTGACAGATGTCGATGCATCGCTGGATACGCTGGTGCCGGCGAATGCGAACAAGCCTTATGACATCAAGGAACTGATCCTCAAAACGGCAGATGAGGGCGATTTCTTCGAAATCCAAGCGAGCTTTGCCAAGAACATCGTCTGCGGCTTCGGCCGGATAGAGGGCTCAACGGTCGGCTTCGTGGCCAACCAGCCGATGGTGCTCGCCGGCGTACTCGATAGCGATGCGTCGCGAAAAGCCGCCCGGTTCGTGCGTTTCTGCGACTGCTTCAATATTCCGATCGTTACTTTCGTCGACGTGCCTGGTTTCTTGCCGGGAACTGCGCAGGAGTATGGCGGCCTGATCAAACATGGCGCGAAACTGCTGTTCGCCTATGCCGAGGCAACAGTGCCGAAGCTGACAGTGATCACCCGCAAGGCCTTCGGTGGCGCCTACGATGTCATGGCGTCGAAGCACCTGAGGGGGGACCTAAACTATGCCTGGCCGACGGCCCAAATCGCCGTCATGGGCGCCAAGGGCGCTGTCGAGATCATCTTCCGGAAGGATATAGCCGATCCCGAGAAGATTGCCGCGCATACCAAGATGTATGAGGACCGCTTCCTTTCACCATTCGTGGCTGCCGAGCGCGGCTACGTGGACGAGGTGATCATGCCGCACTCTACGCGCAGGCGGCTGGCACGCGGCCTCAAGATGCTTCGCAATAAAGACTTGAGCAATCCTTGGAAGAAGCACGACAATATTCCGCTTTAAGGAGACCAAATTGGGGAAAGACAAGGAAAATCAAGAGGAAGTGATCGCTTGTCAGCGATCCGTGTCTTCTTTCCTTTTGGCGAAGCAGCTAACGCTCCGCTGTCTTTACTCAAAAGGAGAGTCTACATGTCGAGTCTAGAACGACTGAGCGCATACCAGCCCTATGCGCTTGCCGCTCTGCGCATCATCACGGCGCTGCTGTTTATCGAGCACGGAACAATGAAGCTTTTCGCGTTCCCGGCTGCACAGATGGAAGGCCCGCTGCCGCCATTGCTGCTGGTCGCCGCTCTGCTTGAAGTGGTTGGTGGCCTTCTCGTGCTGATCGGCCTGTTCACGCGGCCCGTGGCCTTCATTCTCTCGGGCCAGATGGCCGTAGCCTACTTCATGGCTCATGGACCGAAGGCGTTCTGGCCGGCGCTGAACGGTGGCGAAGCAGCAATTCTGTTCTGCTTCATCTTCCTTTTCATCTTCTTTGCTGGTGCTGGCGCTCTGTCGATCGACCGGCGCAAGGCCGCCGCCTAATACAATAACTGTGGCCGGCTAACCGGCCACAGTTCCGACTTACGCAGTGATGTCGAGTGATGGCGGGATCACCGGCCGACAAAAGCCGGGCAACATGGTGTCACCGGTCTAGCGCCTCAGGCAAGCCGCTCTGCATGCCACTTCAGGTGATCGTCCATGAAGGTCGAAATGAAGTAGTAGGAGTGGTCATAGCGCTCATGGAGGCGCAGCGTGACCTTCATATCGGTATTCTTGACGACATCTTCGAACAACGATGGGCGCAGACCGTTCTCCAGGAAGCCATCGGCCTTACCCTGGTCAATCAGAAACTCCGGGAATCGTGCTCCGTCGCTTACCAAGGCGCAAGCATCATATTTGCGCCAAGTGGCACGATCCTGCCCGAGGTATTTTTCAAACGCTGGAACCGACCAGTCTGCCGTCGAGGGCTCCACGATTGGCGCAAAAGCCGAGCAACTCTTGAAACGATCCGGATTCCTGAGCGCTATTGTCATAGCGCCGTGACCACCCATCGAGTGACCGAAGATGCCCTGGCGGCTCATATCCATGCGGAAGTGCTGGCTGACATAGGCGGGAAGCTCTTCGGTGATGTAGGTGTACATCTGATAGTTTTCCGACCATGGCTCTTCGGTCGCATCGAGATAGAAGCCTGCGCCCTTGCCCATCTGCCAATTTGTGAGCTCATCCGGTACGTCATTGCCGCGCGGGCTGGTGTCCGGGCATACGACAATCAGGCCGAGTTCGGCGGCCATACGCCGATACTCGCCCTTTTCCATGACGTTCGCGTGCGTGCAGGTGAGGCCAGAGAGGTACCACAGAACAGGGCAGGGCTTTTCAATTGCCTGCGGCGGAACGAAGACGGCGAAGGTCATGTCGCACTTGCAGGCGTCCGACGTGTGCGTGAAGACGCCCTGCATGCCGCCGAAGGCGGTCGCCTGGGAAATGATGTTCATACTACTCTCCTGATGGTGGCGTGACGGCTTTGGCCCGGCGGCACAACCGATCGAAAGTTTCGAGGAAGCGGGACCGATCCTTCGGGCCGAAGGCGGCATTATAACCCTTGCTTTCGCCGGTCTCTCTCAAGTGGGCACCGAGATCGCGCATGGCGCTCGCCATGCCGATATTCGTATCGTCGAAGACGCGACCTGTCGGGCCGCTAACAAGCGCGCCGGTCGCCACACAGCGGACGGCGAGCGGGACATCGGCGGTGATGACCACGTCACCCGCCCCGGCATGCTCGGCAATCCAGTTGTCGGCGGCATCAAAGGAGGCCGAGACTATGACATTGTGGACCATCGGGTCGCGGGAAGGGCGCAGACCGGAATTGGCGACGAACGTTACTTCGATGCCGTGGCGCTCGGCGACTTTGAGTATTTCCGGTTTCACGGGGCAGGCGTCTGCATCGACATAAATCATGAATTTCAATCTGCTTTGGCTGAGACGCTACGCGGCACCTGACGGGCGCGTAGCGTCGGTTCGTTCAGGTCTCATAGTCCGACGGCTGCCAGGCATTCAAGATGTCAGGCTTCCTTCAGCGTGCCGGCCTTCTTGGCCACCCAGGTTGCGATGACATCCATCAGCGTCGGGTTCAAGCAATCATAAGGCGTGAGGCCGAGTTCGTTCAGGCGGCTCCGCACACCACTCATTGCCGATGGCGGCGTGCCCGACTCGATAATCGAGGATACGAAGGCCGCAAATGTCGGCTCCGGCCATCCGCCTTCCTGGAAGCGTTCCGGATGAATGAAGTCGAGCCCTTTGAACGCATGATCGCGCTCCACTGGTCCGTACATGTGGACGCCGCATGCCTTGCAGGCGTGGCGTCGGATCAGCGCATCCGGATCCACGATGTGAAGCTTGTCGCCATTTTCCAAGACGGCGACATTTTCGTGCGCGGTCACGGCAACGACTGAAAAAGCCGCTCCCTTCGGCTTCCAGCATTTGGTGCAACCGCAGGCATGATTGTGCGCGATTGTGCCTTTTATCGCAACCTTCACGGCACGGTCGGTGCAAGCGCAGACAAGTGTGCCGCCGCTGAAATTCGCTTGGCCTTTTTTCACGCCGCCATCGAGGGCAGGGTGTATCGATACTTGACTTGGCATGTTCAGCTCCTCCTCCTCAGCTGCCCACGGCTCCCAAATCAGGATCAATTTGCGAAAAAGCCGCGGGCCATTTCAAAGTCGCGCCGCATTCCGTCGTCTACTCCTCAATAAAGTACCACGCCGCGGATGCTTTCGCCCGAATGCATTAGCTCGAAGCCCTTGTTGATGTCTTCGAGCGGCATGGTGTGGGTGATCATCGGATCGATCTGAATTTTTCCGTCCATATACCAGTCGACGATCTTCGGTACGTCGGTGCGGCCGCGCGCGCCCCCGAAGGCCGTGCCCATCCAGTTGCGTCCGGTAACCAGCTGGAACGGACGGGTGGAGATTTCCTGGCCGGCGCCGGCAACGCCGATGATCACGGACTTGCCCCAGCCGCGGTGCGAGGATTCGAGCGCCTGGCGCATGACCTTGGTGTTGCCGGTGCAGTCGAAGGTGTAGTCAGCGCCGCCGATCAGATCGCCGTGGCGCTTCGTCATGTTGACGAGGTAGGGCACTATGTCGTCGCCGACTTCCTTCGGGTTGACGAAATGCGTCATGCCGAATTTTTCGCCCCATTCCTTGCGATCCGGGTTAATGTCGACGCCGATGATCATGTCGGCGCCGGCGAGCCTCAGGCCCTGCAGAACATTGAGACCGATGCCGCCAAGACCGAAGACGATCGCGGTCGAGCCGATTTCCACCTTAGCGGTGTTGATGACGGCGCCGATGCCTGTGGTGACGCCACAGCCAATATAGCAGATCTTGTCAAACGGGGCGTCGGGGTTGACCTTGGCGACCGCGATTTCAGGCAGCACGGTGAAGTTCGAAAACGTCGAGCAACCCATGTAGTGATGGATCTTGTCCTTGCCGATCGAGAAGCGGCTGGTGCCGTCCGGCATCAGGCCCTGGCCCTGGGTCGCGCGGATCGAGGTGCAAAGGTTTGTCTTGCGTGAGGTGCAAGAATAGCACTCGCGGCATTCGGGCGTGTAGAGCGGAATGACGTGATCGCCCTTCTTCACCGAAGTCACGCCCGGACCGACATCAACAACGATGCCGGCGCCCTCGTGGCCGAGGATCGCCGGGAACAGGCCCTCAGGATCGGCGCCCGACAGGGTGAAGTCGTCGGTATGGCAGATGCCCGTCGCCTTGACCTCGACCAGCACTTCGCCGGCCCGCGGGCCTTCCAACTGCACGGTCATCACTTCAAGCGGCTTGCCAGCTTGTATGGCAACGGCGGCGCGAACGTCCATCTCGGTCTCTCCTGCTGATTTGATGTGGGCGGACCTTTGCACGCACTGCGTCTGCGGCTCAAGAAAAAACCGCCCGACAGTGTGAATTTCCGCCTCCACTGCACTGATTGCGCCAGGCGCTGTATAGCTTGCGTCAAAAGAGCTTTTCGGTTGCGAAAATAATGGCATAGCCGTGCATGGCTATGGCGGCGTAGAGACCGAAGGCAACCAGCATACGTTCGCCATCCTTCATCTCGTCAAGCATCTGGCGCGGCTTGACCGAACCACCGCTGATGAGGCTAACAAGGGTAAAGACCAGAAGGCCCGCGGTCAGCATCTCTGCCGGCAAACCGATCTCGAATCCGATGCCGAGTATGCAGAGCGTCACGACGAAGCTAGCGGCGATCTGCGACCTTCGCGTGCGGAAAACCTGCCGGAGAACCTGCCCCCCGTCGAAACGATGCATGGGCAGAAGGTTCAGCAGGTTGAACGCGCCGAGGATCAACATGAAAGTGAGCAGAGGTCCGCGTGATACTGAGGGCAGGAGGCCGGCATCCGAAAGCTGCGTGGAGACCGCAATGATCGGGACCAGGAAGGCAGACATTCCCGCGCCCATCAGCGCACAGGTTGCCACTTCGAACAGCGACCGATATGGCCTACCGCCGATAGCGATCCCACCAAGCAGCGGTATGAAGATCATCCTGACAGACGCATGGCCGAACATGCGGTAGGCCGCCATGTGCCCCAATTCATGCAACGCGATTACGAGTGTCAGGAAGGTCGACAGCATAAGGCCAGTGGCATCGAACCCGAGGAACGGCCACAGCAGCAGCGTCGACAGCACCGCAAGTCCACCTTGGACCACCGGTCGCTCGAAATATCCCTGCGGTAGAGATTCGCCTGTCTTCAACCATCCATCGAGCGCCTTCATCTCCCGACGCAAAACAAAATAGCGAAACATCAGAAAAGCCAGCCCACGGTAGCGGTCAGTCTGCTCAACCTCCAGCAGCGCATCGACGCCTGTAGGTCGGATGATACGCCGCTCGCAGTAGTTGCTCCAGAATGACGGATCCAACGTGCTGTCATCGATGACCCTGGACTGGAATCCGTAGGCGTTGCTCGCCACGTGTGGTGGCGATTGAAGTACGAGAAGTCGGCGCGAGGGTGCCCCGTTCTTGTCCAGATGCCGATAGGTTTGCTCTATGACGCCCTGACGGTTCGCGAGTGGCCTGCTGCTCAGGACCGAATGGTGCCAGGACGCGTCAGGACCGGCTGGATTCATCGCATTCCACAGAATCTCAGGGGAGCATCGATAGGTTCGGTTGAGGCGGATGGTTCTGCGCCCTAGCGGGGCGCGCATCAGAAGCCAGAGAAGGCCGAGATTTATGACCAGCAAGAGGATCGCTGATTGCAGCGTCGTCATTTGCTCCCTCCGCGCGGCATCCTGCCAGGCGACCCACCATAGGCAGTTGGCGGTTAACGAAACTTAACCGCCGGAACAACTAGTCGCGCCACGTCAGGCAAACTCGAGGATCACGGCGTCTACGGCCAGGCTTTCTCCGGGCTTGGCGTTGACTTTGCTGACGATGAGATCACGCTCGGCGCGCAACACGTTCTCCATTTTCATCGCCTCGACCACGGCAAGCGTTTCACCGGCCTTGACTTCCTGCCCTTCGACCACGGCGATGGAGACGACGAGACCGGGCATCGGGCAGAGCAACAGCTTCGACGTGTCGGGCGGAAGCTTGACCGGCATCAGCTTTTCGAGTTCGGCATGACGCGGTGTCAGCACCTTGGCTTTGAGGGATATCCCCTGCCAGTCCAGCCGAAGACCGTTGAGAACGGGACGCACTTGCGCAATCACGCTTTGGCCCGCGGCCTTGCCGCTCCAAACAACGTCACCCGGTCTCCAGTCGGTGACGACGTTGGAAATCTTGCCACCAATCTCGATGTCCATATCGAACGGGATCGTCACGAGCCCATCGACCAAACGCACGTCCACGTAGCTGTCACCGAGCTTGACGATCCACTCCTCGCGTGTCGCACCGGAGGGTACGCGCAGCCGGTCGGCGAAGCGCTCCCGGCGGTTGGCTTCAATGAGTGATGCAGAAAGGGCGACCGCCGCGAGGGTGGCCTGTTGGCTTGCATCGGGTGCCATCGGAGCAAAGCCATCCGGATACTCCTCAGCGATGAAACCGGTCGACAGCCGACCCTCACGCCAGCGGGGGTGCTTCATCAGTGCTGCGAGGAAGGGGACGTTGTGTTCAATTCCGTCGACGACGAAACCGTCGAGCGCCTCGCCCATCGCTTCAATCGCCTCCAGGCGCGTCGGCGCCCATGTGCAGAGTTTCGCGACCATCGGATCGTAGTACATGGAAATCTCGGCACCTTCAAAGACGCCGGTATCGTTGCGTATGATAGCGCTGCCCGATTTGCCTTCCGCAGGCGGACGATACCGCGTCAGGCGGCCGATCGACGGCAGGAAATTGCGGTAAGGATCCTCCGCGTACAACCGGCTTTCAATCGCCCAGCCGTTCAGCTTTATGTCGCTCTGCACAAACGGAAGCTTTTCACCTGCTGCAACGCGGATCATTTGCTCCACGAGGTCGATACCGGTGACCAGTTCGGTGACCGGATGCTCGACCTGCAAGCGCGTGTTCATTTCCAGAAAATAAAAATTGCGGTCGCGATCGACGATGAATTCCACCGTGCCGGCACTTTGGTAGTCCACGGCTCGGGCGAGCGCGACTGCTTGCTCGCCCATCGCAGCGCGTGTTTTCGCGTCAAGGAAGGGCGAGGGCGCCTCTTCGACGACCTTCTGGTTGCGGCGCTGAATCGAGCACTCACGCTCACCGAGATAGAGCACGTTGCCATGCGAATCCGCGAGCACCTGGATCTCGATATGGCGGGGCTCGACAACATACTTTTCGATGAAGACGCGATCGTCGCCAAAAGAGCTCTTCGCTTCGGAACGCGCGCGATCGAAACCATCCCCCACTTCCGCTTCGTTCCAGGCAATGCGCATGCCCTTACCCCCACCACCGGCAGACGCCTTGATCATGACGGGATAGCCGATCTCGGCAGCGATCTTTTCTGCGTGAGCCGCATCTTCGATGACGCCGAGATAGCCGGGGACGGTGGAGACCTTGGCGGCGTTGGCAAATTTCTTCGATTCAATCTTATCGCCCATGGCCATGATGGCCTTCGGCTTAGGACCGATGAAGACAATGCCTTCCTTCTCCAGCGCTTCGCAAAACGATGCTCGTTCGGACAGGAATCCATAGCCGGGGTGGACGGCTTCGGCGCCGGTCTGTTTGCACGCAGCGATGATCTTATCCGCGACGAGGTAGCTTTCGGCGGCTGCCGCAGGGCCGATGTGAACAGCCTCATCAGCCATTTCGACATGAAGCGCATCCCGATCGGCATCCGAATAGACCGCTACTGTAGCAATTCCCATAAGGCGCGCAGTCTTGATGACGCGGCAAGCGATCTCGCCGCGATTCGCGATCAGGATTTTCTTGAACATGGAAACTCCACCCAAAAAATGCGTTCCGGCGTTTTACGCATAAACACCGGAACACACAATCAGCCGAAAGAATACCGGACGGAGTCAGGCAACCGCCGATTCTTCGCCCATGCTTCCATCGACGATCCTCAGCCACCGGCTTCGGCGCGGAGCTTCGGCATAATCCACGAGCTGTAGTGCCGCGAGAATGTCAGCCCAACGCGGGTGATTTCCGGCGGGCAGCGTTTCCTCGGCTATCCTCATCAAGACGCTCCAGGTGAGGGGCGGCGCATTGATGACGCCGGCATCGCTTACACCGCGCAGAACGCGCATGATGTAGTCGATGTCCTGGCGGGTGATACCTTTGCGCTCCACTGCACGCGAGAGCTTGTAACCGCCGACGTTTTCCGCAAGCGCGAGCCGTAACTGGTCAAGCGCGAAGGCGCGCAGCTCGTCCGGCACATAGGCGGAAATCTCCATCACATGCAGAACCAGTTCGAGCTCGAGCGCCGAATTGACCACGCCATCAGTCGCGACCATCCGCATGAGCCACGCTGCATTTATCTCGTCGAGGGAGCTCTGAGGATAGGTGTAGTTGACGATGAAACCGGCGAGCTGCTCCACAAAGAAGGAGCTCCACTCCGGGCATTTTTCTGGACAGGAATTGTTCAGCGCCAGCATGGCGACCACGTCGTCCGCGGTCCGTATCCCTTCCGGGAAGGTATGCTTGCGCAACATACTTATATCTTCGGCCGTCAGCCGATGCTTCCCGGCAATCACACATGCCGGAAAAGCGAGACGGAATTCGCTCATCTTTTGTCTCCAAACCTCATCATGAGGCCGAAGGCCCTTCTACCGCGGGCGAATTGACGATCCCTCAAGAAGCAGCGTTAACGGCGTCCTCAGTCAGCCACGACGTTTTTAATGATCCGCGCCTGCACGCGCTCCCGCCAGATGATGAAGAGACCGGAAGCAACGATGATCATGATACCGATCCACTTCGAAAAGTTCGGGAAATCGCCAAACAGAGCGTAGCCGAGGACCGTTGCGGAAATGATCTCGAAGTACTGGAAGGGCGCGAGCAGCGACAGCGGTGCGAGCCGGAAGGCACGTACGATGATCATGTGGGCGTAGCCCGAAATCGTTCCAAGGATCAGCAGCAGAGCAAGCGCCAATGCGGAGGAAGGCAGGGAGAGATGGAAATCCCCGACGCCGAGCCCGTTTCCCACGAGCAATGCGGCCGCCATAAATGCGGTGCCGCCGATGCCAGCCATCGTCTGCATCGTCAGCGGCGAATCGGCGTCACCGATCGCCCGGTTGAGGAAGAGATAGAGGGAGTACAGGAAGGCGCAAAAGACGGGCAGGAGCGCTTTCAAGCCAAATATCTCGTAGCTCGGCTGGATGACGATCATTGCACCGCCGAAACCGACGAAAATCGCCATCCAACGGCGCCACCCAACCTTGTCACCCAGGAAGATCGCCGACAATGCGGTGAGCATAAGTGGCTCGACAAAATAGATTGCGAACACGTCCGCGAGGGGCATGTATTTCACGGCAACGAAAAAGAGAAGGCTGGCTGCGCCGTGGAGCACCCCGCGCAACAGATTCATCCAGGGACGCTTGGCGTGCAGGGCCTTTCGGCCGAATATCATCAAAAGGAACGGCAGCGTGCAGACAAGCTGGAAGAAGAACCGGTAGAACGTCACCTGACCGGGCGACATGGCCTCGAATGTCGCCATGTATTTCGCGATCGCATCCATCGCCGGCAGCACAAGCATGGCGCCCGCCATCAGGGCCATGCCCTGGAGAGGATTTTGGTGTTGGGGAGGATTTCGCATCGGTGAGATTCTACATTCGGTTCAATGGGCTATACCGAAAGTCGTTTGCGCCGTGAAGCGCCGATTCAGCTCAGCGATCCAAATGCCGGCGCATAGTCCACGTTGCCAAGCGTCGAGGGAAGCTCTGCCTCAAGCGGCAACACCATGAGGTGCGGCCCGGCATAGGGCGAAGAGAACCCGGCAGCGAGGTCTGCCCTAAATCCGAATCGATTGTAATAAACTTGATCGCCAAGAACAAAGATCGCCTTCCATCCTTCTTCACGAGCAGTCTCAACGGCGGCACGGATGAGTGCGGCACCGATTCCCTGTCTTTGAAACGCCGGCAAGACAGCGAGAGGGGCAAGTCCGAGCGCCGGAAACGGCGCCGACATAGGCGATAGCATCACATGGCCCGCGATCACGCCCTCAATGAGACCGACGAGCGATACGGTGGCATCACCGTCACGTCGAAGCTGCTCAACAAGCAGCGCCTCGTCGCGCTGGCCAAAGGCCTGCTCGATGAGCTGCGCAATCACAACGTGGTCCGCTGGTCGTTCATCCCGTATAATCATGATGCGAAGATAGGACGAACTCGAGGTTATGCAAAACGCCGAATGGCTGGGAATCGTCCCAAAGTCATCCGGCCGATCAAACCAAAAGCACTGAAATGGATGATGATAAGAAGAGGAGCAAAGCTTCTTAATAGACCATCGTAAAGATGGTTGGTGCGGTCGAGAAGACTCGAACTTCCACGGGTTGCCCCACAGCGACCTCAACGCTGCGCGTCTACCAATTCCGCCACGACCGCATCGTGGTAGGTGCCGATTTGTGCCGGCGGGGCAGCATGTAGCAAAAGCGTTTCGGGTACACAAGGGCGATATGACAGATTTTTTCAAAAGAAATCACAGCATTTGAAACGGCCACGAAACGGGGCCATATAGGCCTTCTCAATGCTGCCTCCCCAGCAGCAGCGACAAGGAATGGACATGCTACGTACAGATCTCGACTTCTCCATGTTGCCGATCAAGGGCTCGCGACCGGTCCGGTGGCGCATTGCCGACGGCCTTGTGCCCTATGAAGAGGCTGTGGAAAACATGGAGCGTGAGGTGGCGCTGATTGCTGACGGCGGCGACGAGCTTGTCTGGCTTGTGGAGCATCCCCCTCTCTATACGGCAGGAACCAGTGCAGACGCCAAGGATCTGGTACAGCCCGACCGGTTCCCGGTCTTTGCAACGGGACGCGGTGGAGAATATACCTATCACGGTCCTGGTCAGCGCGTTGCCTATGTCATGTTGGACCTGAAGCGCCGGCGGCAGGATGTACGCGCTTTCGTCGCTGCGCTCGAAGAGGTGATCATTCGGACACTGGGATCGATGAATGTCCGTGGCGAGCGGCGCGAAGATCGTGTCGGCGTCTGGGTGCGAAGGCCGGAAAAAGCAGCGCTGCCTGACGGAACGATGGCCGAAGACAAGATTGCAGCACTGGGTATCAGGTTGCGGAAATGGGTCACATTTCACGGGCTGTCGCTGAACGTCGAACCCGATCTCGATCACTTCAGTGGAATTGTTCCGTGCGGAATCTCTGCGCATGGCGTGACGAGTCTGGTCGATCTTGGCCTGCCGGTCATGATGGCTGATGTCGACATCCCGCTTCGCCAAGCGTTCGAATCTGTCTTCGGCGAGACCATCAGCGATCGCTGACGGCAAGTCTCAAAGGGACACAGAAGAGGGCCGGATAACCGGCCCTCGGCAATCCATTGCTATTTGTCGCCGACGTCACGGCACGCGTCCGAATGTGAAGCGCCGCCGTCCCCGCCGGCGGTGCGCACTTTCGAGGTCGTCTTCATATAGTCGCAATCAGGCAGGGGCTTGATGCTGGCCGTTGTCGTCTTGTCAACGGGGGCCGACATCCGGCTAGGCGCGAATCCATCGCTGTCATTCGTGTAGTCCGAAGAATATTCCGGCGCCTTGCGATTGGTATAGTGAACCGGCTTTTTGGGCACCATCTGGATCGGAGCAAACCCGTCACTGTCGTTATTATAGTCGTTCGAGTACTGCGGTTGAGCGAAAGCCGCGCTTGCAAGGCCGAGGGCGAGAATGGAAGTGGCGGCAGCAAATCTGAAACGCATGGAACATCTCCTCAATTTTTCGTTGTAGTGACAACGACACCAAACCCTCGGCAATGACAACTTCGCGCTTGAATTGCGGCAAGAATGTGGGGCAAAAATCACCCGCGCCGCGCGATTTTATCAAATAAAATCACAGATCCGCGACCTGATTTGACAGTTTCGTGATGGAACCAGCATTTCATAACCCACCGCGAGCAACAACTTCATTTCCACAATCCAAAGACGATGAATACGCACTTGAAACTCGCTAGGAATCAAGACGCAGCGGTCACTCGCGCAACTTCTCCCACCGCTTCACCAGCCGCTCGCGTTTGAGCCTCGACAGGCGCTGTATCCAAAAGATACCGTCGAGTTGGTCGATCTCGTGTTGGATGCAGACGGCGAGGAAGTCGTCGGCGGCTTCCTCGTGTTCGTCGCCGGCCAGATCACGATATCGAACACGAATTGCTCTTGGCCTCACGACTTCGTCGGTGACGCCGGGCATTGAGACGCTTCCTTCGGCATGGCGAATAGTGGCGTCGGACGCAAAAACAATCTCCGGGTTGACGTAAAAACGCACGCAGTCTTCGTGGCTGAGCTCGATCACGACGACCCGAAGGAAGACGCCGATGTGAGCAGCGGTAATCCCCACACCGGGCGCGGCCCGCATCGTGTCCAGCAAATCATCTGCAAGGTCACGCAGCCGTTGGTCAAAAATCTCGACGGGCTGGCAAACGGTTTTGAGGCCAGCATCGGGGAAACGCAGTATAGGGCGGACGGCCACTGTCAAAGTTCCTGATTTCAGATCGGCGGAAACTATCCCCGCGCACACGCATTGTCATCTATGCGAGGCGTTTGCGGCTGGACGCACTTCGAGCTTTCCGCTAGCACGAACGCATGTATTTCAACGCTATCCGTTGAACTTCAAACGAGATGCGAGGGCGGCAAATCATGACGAACGACGCAGAAGAGCTCGTCCGCCCGCGGCCAGACAGCGGCGATGCCGACATCTACGACGAGAATGGCAACGTGCGAGGCGATTTTCTTGCGCTGGTGGGCGCATCGATCGCTGACCGGGACACGATTTTCCTGCGTCAGCACGTTGCCCGGCTGCATGAATCCGAAATTGGCGACCTTCTCGAATCACTGCAGCCGGATCAACGACTCGCGTTAATTCGCCTGCTTGGCGACGAATTCGACATGACGGCGCTGACCGAGGTCGACGAAACGATTCGCCGCGAGATCGTCGACCAGCTGCCGAACGAACAGATTGCCGCGGCTATTGGCGAACTCGATTCGGACGACGCCGTCTATATCCTTGAGGACCTCGACACCGAGGACCGCGAAGAGATCCTTGCACAGCTTCCATTTACCGAACGCGTGCGGCTGCGGCGCGCGCTCGACTATCCCGAGAGCTCGGCTGGACGCCGTATGCAGACGGAATTCGTCGCCGTGCCGCCGTTTTGGACGGTCGGACAGACGATCGATTACATGCGGGACGAGGAAGACCTGCCATACACGTTCTCGCAGATCTTCGTCATCGACCCGACGTTCAAGCTGTTGGGCGCAGTGGACCTGGACAAGATCCTGCGCACCAAGCGACAGACCAAGATCGAATCCATAACGCGCGCGACGAATCATCCGATCCCGGCGGAAATGGACCAGGAAGAAGCTGCACAACTTTTCGAGCAGTACGACCTTCTATCGGCAGCCGTCGTCGACGAGAATGACCGGCTTGTCGGCGTACTGACAATTGACGATGTGGTCGACGTCATTCACGAAGAGGCCGACGAAGATATCAAGCGCCTCGGCGGTGTTGGCGACGAAGAGCTCTCCGACAACGTTTTCTCGACGGTGCGCTCACGGTTTCTCTGGCTGGTGATCAACCTTGGAACGGCGTTGTTGTCTGCAAGCGTTATCGGGCTGTTCGACGAATCGATCGAGAAGATGATCGCGCTCGCGGTGCTGATGCCGATCGTGGCGTCGATGGGTGGCAACGCGGGCACGCAAACGATGACGGTCACTGTCCGCGCATTGGCGACCGGCGACATCGACATCTACAACGCCGGCCGCATCATCCGCAGAGAGGCGGGGGTCGGCATTGCAAACGGCCTGCTCTTCTCGTTTATCATGGGCATGATTGCCGCAACCTGGTTCCACAATTACCAGCTGGGTTTCGTGATCGGCGCCGCCATGATCATCAACCTCTTTGCGGCTGCGCTTGCCGGGATTCTACTGCCGTTGCTACTGGACAAGGTCGGCGCTGATCCTGCAATCGCTTCCTCGGTCTTCGTGACCACGGTGACCGATTGCACGGGTTTCTTTGCCTTTCTCGGCATCGCCACATGGTGGTTCGGAATTTAGCCGGCTCGAATTCACCTGCAGAAATTGACTATTACGTAAAAGTCAATATTATCGATGTCTTCAATGGTGGGGAGCTCATGCCGGTCAGCAAATACTATAGCATAACCGAATTGACGCGCGAGTTCGGAGTGTCGACTCGCACGCTCAGGTTCTACGAAGACGAAGGATTGATCCATCCCGAGCGGCGTGGACGCACACGGCTGTTCCGCCAGGCGGATCGTCGCCTTATCCAGGAAATCCTGCGTGGTCGGCGTATCGGTTTTACCATCGCTGAGATCCGGGAGATTATCCAGGTCTACAAGGAACCGCCAGGCGAACTAGGGCAGCTGAAGCTGCTGATGAAGCGCGTCGACGAGAAGCGCGAAGATCTGCGCCAGAAGCGCAAGGACATCGACGACACCCTAGCTGAACTCGACAATATTGAAGAGGCATGCCTAGGTCGTCTGGCCGATATCGGCGTTGGCACCTGACTATTGGGCGCCGGCGCGGCACTGGCTCGCCAGCGCCAATATCCGCTCATCATCCGGCTTGACGGCACCGGACTGGAATTGGGTGAATAGATTTTGTGTCTGAAGCTTGTCGAGCGTGCATTGGCAGAAACGGCGGCAAAGCGCTTCGCCCTCCTGCAGGATGCATGAGGCATTGCATTGCTTCAGGTAAGTCTCGACAGGATCGGGTTTCGCAGGCGGAACCACGACGGACAGTCCGTAGGCAATAGCGATGAGCACGGGCTGGTGAATAAGGTAGAAGGCGAGGCTATGGCGACCGGCCTTCGCCGGCAGGCTTGCCCCCGTACCAAGCTTTGCGAGCCTCTCGAGAAGACGCGTCCTCATGGCGAGCAGAGTCGTCGTCATCCCAAGCAGGAAGGGCAAAGCCCAGGGGAAGATCGGGACGTAATCGTTCGATCGCTGTGGCATCTCCGCCAAACCTATCCAGGCGAGGTAGCGTGGATTGAAAATCGGCGAGCGCAATAGATCCGGCGCAACCCACGTATCCACGACCCAGGCCGCAGCGAGAGCAGCAGTCGCGACGATGGTGACTGGCAACGGCAGACGTAGAAAGACCAGGCCGAGCAAGCTGAGAACGGCGATGCAGTGGAGAATGCCGAAGAATATCCATTCGTTGGGGAAAGCGAACCGTGTCACCACGGAGATCGCAAGCGCTGCAGCAGCGATCATCGCAAACCGCTTCCAAAACGCGTGCCAGCGAATCTCCGGCTTGTTCGCAAGCACCAGGCTGATGCCGACAATGAACAGGAAAGTCGATGCGATCGCGCGGGCATAGAGCTTCAGCCAGCCGGTTTCGGCGGTGCCTGGAGCCAGGTAGCCCATAAACTCCATGTCCCATGTGAAATGATAGGTCGCCATTGCCAGCAAAGCGACACCGCGCGCGGTATCCAGCAAGCCGATGCGCGGCGGCTTGGCGCTCGCGTGTGTTTCCGTCGCCGGAGCCGTCATTCACAGTCCCTCGGATGAGTCGTTGCCATCATTCGACGGCTGGGCGCGGGGAATAGGAGAAAGGTGGAGATTTGATGGCGGATGGGCGACATCCATGATCGCCAGCCGCGCCTCAGAGAAGAACTGTCGCCTCGTCAGGACAACGATAACGATCGTCGTCGTCAGCATGAAGACATAAGGGTTTATGAACCAGCCGAGGTAACCGATCGACAGAAAGATGGCACGCAGCCCTTCGTTGAAATGACCCGCCGCAATGATGTTCATGCGGATGACGCGCTCCGCTGCCCGCTCGGCGGCGACAAGATCCCTTTCGCTGTCACGCATCATCGGGATCGAGCCAAAAAGAATGGTGCAGTAGTTGAAGAGGCGATACGACCAGCCGAACTTGAAAAAGGCATATCCGAAAAGCGCAGCAAGCCCCCCGACCTTCATTTCGAAGACGGCATGCCCGCTATGAAAGACGAAAGGCAGGTCGGCAAAGACGGCATCGACCTTCTCCGTTGCGCCGAGCAGGGCAAAGCAGCTGCCGATAGCGAAGATCGACGTCGAGGCAAAGAACGCTGTACCGTTCTGCAGGCCGGCCATGATCTGAGTGTCTATCATCTTCAGATCGCGCCGCAGCGAATTGTAGATCCACTCGCGCCGACGCTCCCGCATGGCGTGCGTGAGGCTGGTTCGGCCAAAAAAGCTCGAGCTTTGCAGCAGGCGCGCATAGCCGAACCAGATCGCCGCAAAGAACACCAGTGCAATGTAATCCGCTGTCGTCATCATTATATTGAATCAGGTTCCCGTCGCTGCGCCACTCTACAGATGCGGACGCATGCTGCAATCACTGGCAAGCCGCCTCGCTTCGTTTTACAGATGTCGCACGCGTGAAATGCCATGTCGGTCCATCGCGGTAACCGCGAGAGCAGGTAGCGTAGGTTTGCGCAGCAACTTTACAGGACGCAGTCATGTTCCTTTCCGTTTTCGACGTATTCAAGATCGGTGTCGGCCCTTCCAGTTCGCACACGATGGGGCCAATGACCGCCGCCAATCGGTTCCTCGATCTGATTCTTTCGAATGATTGGCCGCGCCCGACCTCCGGCGCTCAGGTCGCGTCTATGAAGGTCAGCCTGCACGGGTCGCTGGCGCATACCGGGATCGGTCATGGAACGGGCAGGGCGGTCATTCTCGGGCTGATGGGGGAGCAGCCTGACAGCGTTGATCCCGACAAGATGGACGGCATCATCAATCAGGTGGAGCGTTCCGGTCGCATCACGCCGCCCGGGCACCCAAGCTACAGCTTTCAACCCAAGAACGACCTGATCTTCGACAAGAAGCAGCCGCTACCGGGCCATGCGAACGGCATGTCCTTTTCTGCCTTCGACAAAGACGGTCGGATGCTCATCAAGCGTATCTACTATTCTGTCGGCGGCGGCTTCGTCGTTACCGATACAGAACTCGAACAGATGCGCGCGAAGAAGAAGACGCCCTCCGATTCGCTCAAGGTTCCCTATCCATTCGCATCGGCCAAGCAGATGCTCGAAATGGCGGCCCGCTCTGGTCTCTCGATCGCACAGATGAAGCGCGCCAACGAGGAAACGCAGCGTAGCCGCGAAGAACTGGATGCAGGTCTCGATCGCATATGGGAAGCAATGCGCTCCTGTATCGAACGAGGCCTCAAGGTCGATGGCATCATGCCCGGCGGACTGAACGTGCGCCGCCGCGCACGCGCGATCCATGACAAGCTACAGGAAGAATGGCGCAGCAACCGGATCAACCCCTTGCTCGCCAACGACTGGCTCAGTGTCTACGCCATGGCCGTCAACGAAGAGAATGCAGCCGGCGGTCGCGTCGTGACAGCCCCGACGAATGGGGCCGCGGGGGTTATCCCCGCAACCATCCGTTACTACGAGCACTTTCACGACGATTGGGACCAGAACGGTATCCGCGACTATCTGCTGACAGCCGGTGCAGTCGGTGGGATCATCAAGCACAACGCCTCAATTTCCGGCGCAGAGGTGGGCTGTCAGGGCGAGGTAGGGTCTGCGGCCGCAATGGCTGCCGCCGGCCTTGCCGCGGTCATGGGCGGCACGCCAGAACAGATAGAGAATGCCGCCGAAATCGCGCTGGAACATCATCTCGGCATGAGCTGTGATCCCGTTGCTGGCCTCGTGCAGGTTCCCTGCATCGAGCGCAATGCCCTTGGCGCGGTCAAGGCTGTTACGGCTGCTTCGCTGGCGATCAAGGGAGACGGTAAGCACTTCGTTCCGCTCGATGCCTGTATCGAGACCATGCGGCAGACCGGCAACGATATGAGCGAGAAATACAAGGAGACATCCACCGGCGGGCTTGCCGTCAACGTCGTGGAATGCTGACTTTGTGGACATGCGACTTGCCGCTTGACGCTGCCTGATAAAAGGATTTCAACGGCGGCATGGCATTGAATCTCATTAAATTGTGCGTCGGCGCAGACTCGATCGAGGATTTGCGCGAATGGGTTGCGGAGCGCTCCCTCAGGGCCATCGCTGCCGGGCTTGAGCCGCACTCCGTGCATACGACGAGGATGGTCCCGAAGCGGGTCGAGGAACTGCTTGAAGGCGGGTCGCTCTATTGGGTCATCAAGGGGCAGGTTCAGGCACGCCAGAAGCTACTCGACATCCAGACCTTCACCGATGGCGAAGGAATATCGCGGTGCCATCTTGTGCTGGGGCCCGAGGTCATTGAAACGACGGTGCAGCCAAAGCGGCCCTTCCAGGGCTGGCGCTATTATCCGCAAGAAGACGCGCCGCGCGACCTTAACAGTCTGGGCGAGGGAATTGCAGAGATGCCCGCGGACCTTCGCCGCGAGCTCTCCGAACTTGGGCTGCTATGATCAACGCAAACGCATTGTCACCGGCGCTCGGCCTTCCGGGCAAGTGACATGAAGGTGGATACTGGCTTCCGACTGCGAGCAACGCCAAGCGCGCGCGCCGTGGCATAGCAGCAGATTGATCAAGTCTTTTGTCTTTGCCGATTTCGGCTTTTGCCGCTGCAAGCCTATCTCTGCCAGTCGCAAGGCCGCTTCATGCAGCGGATGCAACCCGGCTCGCGGATTCCTGCCGGTCACCCGACCGTGAGGCGGAAACTCCGGAACATTCTCGTTGATCGCCATTCTCATCCCCGTACGCATTACAAACCGAGTCTCAGAACTCCGCCGGATCAAACACACTGATCGCGACGCTTTTGGCCTGCCGCCGGCACATATCAGGCGGCAGACCCGATCATTGGGCGGTGGCCCAGCATTTCACACCTGCTCGCTTCAGGGTGTTGCAGGCGTTGACAGCAGCACGCTGGTCATCGAAGCCGCCGAAGCGAGCTCGATAGCTTCCGGCGTTTGCGAGAGCGATAGGCTTTGCAGAGCGCAGAGCCTTACCGCCCTTGCTCTTAGCGCTATCGAGTAGATCCATTGCGCCTTCTTTGCTCGCTGAAACACCGATCTGGACAGCCCAGCCAGTCAGCTGCGGCTCCTTGGTCGATGCGGTCGTCAGTTCATCAACAGATGTGTCGCCCTGTTCCGGTGGAACATATGCAGGCGCAGCCGTCGGCGTGGCGATGGATGCCTGCTTGATTGCCTGCGTCTTGACCTTCTTCGGTGCCGGCATTTCCTGCTGAAGAAGCGGATTATCCGACTTCGACTTGGCAACGTCGGCGTACGCAACTTGCGCGGAGGCCGACTGATAACGAGTATCCGGGGTTGGCGCCGAGCTAGGCAGGCTAACTTCAGAAGCCGCGGAAGCGACACGAGTTTCGGCAACCGGCACTGCGGGTTGCGGCTTGGCCTGAGCGATAAGATCGGCGGAGCCACCGCGGCTGGATGCCTTCGGTAGATAGGCAGCGATCAGTTTGCGCATCTGGCTGTCGCGGGCAGGGGTAGAAGCCCCGCCGAGAACGACACCGACAATCGATTTGCCGTCCACCTGAACGGAACTCACCAGGTTGAAACCTGCTGCGCGAGTATAGCCAGTCTTGATGCCATCGACGCCGCGCACGGAACCGACGAGACGGTTGTGGCTACGGATAATACGGTTGCCGAACTTAAAGCTCTGCGTGGAAAAATAGCCGTAATACTGCGGAAAATGCTGGCGAAGTGCGATACCAAGGCGGGCTTGGTCGCGTGCGGTCGTCATCTGCGCGGTATTCGGCAGCCCGTTGGCATTACGATAGGTGGTGCGCGTCATGCCGAGCGCGTGCGCCTTGGCTGTCATCACCTGCGCGAAACGATCCTCAGAGCCAGCAAGCAATTCGCCGAGAGCCGTCGATGCATCATTGGCTGAAAGGGTCACAAGGCCGAGAATTGCCTGCTCGACGGTGATCGTTCCGCCCGGCCGCACACCGAGCTTCGTCGGCGCCTGACCAGAGGCATGAGCGGAAAAGGGAACAGAGGTGTCCAGACGGATGCGCCCTTGCTCCAGAGCTTCGAACGTCAGGTAGAGCGTCATCATCTTCGTAAGGGACGCCGGATACTGCAAACGATCCGCGTTCTCGCTGTAGAGAACATTGCCGGTCTTCGCATCGACGACGATGCCCGCATACTTCGAGTTGGCGGCCTCGGCATCGGCATTGACCGAGTCGACCATGACGATACTTACGGCCAGGGAAAGCGCCGTAATCGCCTTTACCAGAAAACTGCGGGATAGCGATGGAAGTACGGAGGAGACTGACCTTGACACTATTCTACTCTTCGCTTGCATTTCGGACACTGGAGAGATCGCCCGCCCTCCCGGCGCGATCGTTCTCTCGGTAAATTATCCGTCCGGGGTTACCAATCCGTTTATGATTAATCGTTTCTTTCGCCACATCGGATCATTCTAGCGAGCTGTCGCAAAAGGGCTCACAAGTCGCGCCTCCACAAAATGGCGAATAGCGGCATCAATATGGTCCCAATCGGGCAGATGCTGGCTGGAGAACCGGTAAAGCACAGTTAAATCGCGCCCGACTTTGATGTCGCGCTGGCAATCGCCGCTGGTGGCCATCTGGGGTGTTGGCGGCAAGGTGCAGCGCACCACGTAGTCCGGGGCACCGGCACGTGGCGCGGTCAAGAGAACCTCGTCGGCATAGCCGGCGTCCGCACGCAAGCGATATAGGGTCATTCCGCTGGCAAAGGCCACACCGCCGCCCTCGACCAGATGCGAGTAGATCGGCTCAAAGCGTCCGGACATATCCCGAGACATCGTGCTTTGTGCGATCTGGAGGAAAATCAGTCCCGATGACCGCGCAACATCGTCGAAGCGGTTCCGATGTTCCGCGCTGTAGCCCTGCATTTCGGGCCAGGTGAGGTAGAGGTCCGCCCGCTCGGAGACACCGTCGCGTCGCTGACTGGGGAAGCGCAGCGTGTTTTCGGGAAGGCGGAGCGTATCGCGGCCGATGGTCAGGGTTATCGGGGCCACGGATTCCGTATTGCCGGCGAGTGATACTCGAGCGCCGAACCAGCGACCACCTAAACTTATGACAAGCGTCAACACGGCAAAAAACGCAATAAAGACAGTAAGACGGGCGATAAAGCCGGTCGACAGGAGAGGCGTTTCCTGGAGATCGTGGGAACGTTGCGCGATGTGGCTCATGACGGCTTTCGGATGTCAGACCGCCGCGATAGGAACAGGAGCCGCCGGTGCCGATGGGAATTGGCATATGTTTCAATCGCCAGAGTTAATGAACGATTAAATTGCCTGCATGAAGGCAAAAAAGAACCGCTCCCGGGACAGCGGGAGCGGCTCTATGGCGCCGGTCAGGGACGGGGATGCGGGGACGACCGGAGCCACATGGCTTGTCGCCGGCTGATCTCGGCGACAGTGTGCTTACTTGACGCTGCCGACAGCCACGGCACGACCGTCCTGCAACTTGACCCAACGGGTCGGGTCATCAGCGGATTGGCGCTTGAGGTAAGTGTATTCTGTATCCGCCCAGAGCATCACCTTGTTGCGCATGTTGTCGAGAATGAAATCGCCGCGATCGGTACGGACGGTCAACACCGCATGCCCTTCGCCATTCGGCTGCAGGACGACCGTCATCAGCAGATCAGAGGGTGAAAAGCCGGCATCGATCAGCATCTTGCGCTTGAGCAATGCATAGTCTTCGCAATCACCGGCTGTGCGTGGGTAGGCCCAACGCTCTTCGACACCATAGATTTCCATGTCGGTCAGCGGCGTGATCGTCGAGTTGACCTGGTAATTGACCTTGAGGATCGTCTTCCAGCGCTCTTCGGTGAGAAGCAACTCACCTTGATCCCCGGCTGGATTGGCGCAATCCGCAGGCAGCTCCTTGCAGAATTGATAGGCGCCAATCGGCGGGTTCGAATTTCCGAGGACCGTCATGTTGAGGGGGCTCGCTTGTCCCGAACACACCATCGCTATCAGCATTGCACCGGCGGCCAGACCGCCTTTGATGAAAGTTGCTACCGTCATTTGTCGTTTCCCCGTTGTGAGGAGAACGTGACACAGACGTTTTTATTCGACGCAAAATTACGCTGTAAAATTAAAGGCTTAGTTGATTCAAACACACCGATAAATCGACTAAAAACAGCGTCAAATGCGATTAAAATTCAAACCGTATTCGCGCTAAATTTGATTCAAATTGTTCCCTCTCGGGAAAGACGTCCGGCGTGTGGTCGGTGCATTTTGGGACAAGTTGTTAACGAGGCGGCGAAGTCGGAGGTTTTTGGAGGACTTTATTTACCCTTCGCACTGGTCACCAGGCCGACGCGCTCCTCGATGTAAACCCTGGAAACTGGCGCTTAAATTGGCCGAATTGCACATCGCCCCCTGTTTCGGTGGCAAAATTATTTTTGAGAAATCTGACGAAAATTGTCTGTCGCGTCGACGATGGCGCCCGCCAAACCCTCGTGCGACGCCGAATGGGCAGCATTCTCCACGACGACTAATCGGCATTGCGGCCAGGCTCTCGACAGTTCCCACGCAGTTACGAGTGGCGCTTCGAGGTCCAGACGCCCCTGAACGAGCACCCCGGGTATACCCGCTAATCTCTCTGCATCGCGCAGCAGAACGCCGTCGTCCAGCCACGCGAGATTGCGAAAATAGTGTGTGATGATCCTAGCCCGAGTCAGCAAGTAGCCGGGATCCTGCCAGCGACGAGGAAGACCCTCGGGGTCTGCGAGGAGGATCGAAGCCGCTTCCCAATCGTGCCAACTACGCGCGGCCTCAAGGCGGATGTCGAGATCGGACGAGTTCAGAAGCCGGTGATACCCCTCTACTACGCCGCCATCCCTGAGATTGGCAGGAAGCGCGTTGAGCAGGCGGTCCCATTCCGCCGGAAAGAGCCTGGCCAGCCCATGTGTGAGCCAATCGATTTCCAATAGCCGCGTGGTTGTGACGCCGGCAAGTACGATCGCGCGAACATTCGCAGAATGGGTCTGCGCATAAGCCAGCGCAAGCGTCGAGCCCCACGAGGTGCCAAGCAGGATCCAGCTTGTCACCTGTAGGTGACGCCTCAGTGCCTCGATGTCTTCGACCAGATGCCAGGTCGTATTGTGCTCGAGATCTGTTGCCATATCGGCGGCGTTCGGCAGGCTCCGTCCGCAATTGCGCTGATCGAAAAGGATGATGCGGTAAACATACGGGTCAAAGTAGCGCCGCGTGACTGTCGAACAGCCAGAGCCCGGACCGCCATGAAGATAAAGCACCGGCAAGCCATTCGGGTTGCCGCAGGCCTCCCAATAGATCTGCTGCCCGTTTCCTACGTCGAGATAGCCGTGCTCGTAGGGCTCTATTTCAGGATAAAGACTCGTCATGCGCCAACCTCCCGGCAGGCTCGTGCATCATGTGCGCAACGCACTGATGACAGCAATCAGAGAAATTCGCGAAGGGTTTCCCTCGACTGGATCGAGAGGAACTCGATAGCAACGCCTTCCACGAAGTGACGTACGACGCGACCACGCATATTGCCGAGGCGGAGAGGTGTGCCAATCGGTGGACGCACCTCCACATCAACTGCGGCGCCCGAAAGCGACAGGTCCATGATGCGGCAGCTGTAGCGGGCGCCGTCTTCCAAGGTGATTTCAGTTTTGATCTCGCGCGGCGTCAAGCGGTCGTGACGACGGTCTTCCGGAAGACCCAGCTCATGTTTGTTTGCAAGCCAGGTAAGCTGTGCTGCCAGCTTTTCACGCTTGCGTTCCGTTGCGTGGATCGACATTGCAAAACCACGACCGTCAACAGTCTGCACATAGCCTTCAACGCGTCCAAGGTGATCAATATAGGCCACCACGCGCTCATTGGCGCGAGGGCGACCCTGGCAAGTCACGTACATGTCGCCCGGCGACATGTCGATGACCACGCACTCGAACTCCTCGTAGTTTGCCAGCATCAGCCGGCCCTGCATGTTGATGGGTACGCGTTGAAAGGCACCTTGTTCGAGGCGAGGCGCAGTCCGTTGCGTCTGAACTTGCTGGAACGCGTGCATCAAAGGGCTTCTTCATGAAATACAACCAAGCGATCATTACCCGCAATCCCTTAACAGAAGGTTGTTCAGGTTCGCCCTATATGCACGCGATCAGGTGTGTCGAACCGGAACACCTGCGGCCTCGCTTTCCGTAAACAGGCTGGATATGACGCGTCGCATCGTATCGGCGATGGATGGCGTGCGCGCGTATAGCGTGTACTCATCCCCTAGCTCTCCGTGATCGGGCTCGTCGTTGCCCCCAAGGCGTTCGTGCAGAAGTCTGCTACGATCAAGTGCGAGGAACTGCAGGGGCACGACCTCGAGCCAGCTTACCGGAACCGCGGGAGCGATAGCGCCCAGCAACTTGTCGCATTCGCCGTCTTCGGCGCGCAGCGGCAACAGGATAATTTCGAAGGCGGCACGATGACCCGCCGTGGTGAAACCCGTGGCGTTGAGCAGAGCAGGGATAGCGTGCCTAATGACGCCTGCCGCCGTCTGCTCGATGTCGTCATTCCCATGCGCCCAGAGCTCCGAAAACGAAGCGCCACGGAGATCGCGACCGAACAGATCGCAAATGCGCGTTCCAGCAAGCCGGAATGCGACGCGACCCGTATCGATTGTTTCGAGGAGAAACACGCTCGACAAAATCTGCCGCAGATCCGTTGGCTCGACCTGCGATCTCAACGGTGCAAGGTCTTGCCCGCGGAGGCGATTCCAATATTCGAATAGGTCGATCGTGGTTTTGAGACGCATTGCGGAACCAGTTGCTTCATTTCGGATCAAAACACGGCCGTCATAGCCGCGTATTCTGATGCGGTGCGTATTTCATGCCAACCCGCGCCAGTTAAGGTTAAGGAAGGGTTTCGGTTGAGCCACCGACAATCCCGTGGCAGTTTATCCCTATCGCTTCCCACCTTCGGGAAGTTCAGCACAGACTGTCGGGCGCGGGTTTATCCTCAAGGCGCTCGTAGGCCGTCCGCTTCTTGCCGGACGGCTTTTTTTTTGATCTTTCGTCCTGTAAGGCTGTGCCGCAATCAAGCGAGGAAGACGATGAACGAGCACTCGGTCGAGCCGCAAGCGGCGATGGAGCCCCCGGCAAAGCCACCGTCGCCCATCTTCAATCTTCCGGGTCCGGTGCTTGCAGCCCTTGTGCTGTTGGCGGCGATCTACGCCGTTCAAGCGCTGCTCCTATCCGGCAGCGGCCTCGATTGGCTGTTTTTCAATTTTGGCTTCATTCCGATGCGATACATCACGCCGCTATCGGAGCAGGGCCCGCAGCTTTTCTGGACCCCGATTACCTACTCGCTTCTTCACGGCAGCATCGAGCATATCGTTTTCAACGGGCTGTGGCTTATGGCTTTCGGCACGCCGGTAGCGCGCCGAATTGGCACATTTCGCTTCGTCGTTTTCTGGGTGCTCTCCGCAATTGCTTCGGCCGCACTTCACGCCGCGCTGAATTGGGGAGATGCTACACTGCTGATTGGAGCGTCCGGCGTCGTATCCGGCCTGATGGGTGCCGCCTGCCGCTTTGCGTTCCCACCGGAACAGCGGATCTCCCGGCCAGCGCACCTGAATCCTCGTCTCTCCATGGTCGAATCGTTTCGCAGCCGCACGGTCGTGGCGTTCATTCTCTTTTGGTTCGTCGGCAATATCCTGGTCGCCGTGGGCGTGCCGCTGATAGGCGACAGTTCGCAGGCAATCGCCTGGGATGCCCACATCGGAGGTTTCGTCTTCGGGTTCCTGCTGTTCGGCCTTTTCGACAAGAAACCGCCCGAGCCGCCACTCATTTCAGAGACATCGGATATGTTGCAATCTTGAGAATTGGAGTGCACCATTCGAACTGATCCGTGATGGGAGGAGAGACCGCCGCGGATACCTGTGATCAGTTGAAGTGCTTCACTTTCGACATAGGAGGTTCAGAATGTCCAATACAGTCAAGGCCATACTAGACGCAAAGGGCAGGGATGTCGTCACCGCCGGGTCAAACACGACCGTTTCCGAAGCGGCTGTGATTCTCAGCAAGAAAAAGATCGGCGCTATCGTCATTGTCGGGATGGAAAACAAGATTTCCGGGATTTTCACGGAACGTGACGTGGTGCATGCGATCGCAAAAGCGGGCGCTGCCTGTCTCGATCAGCCCGTTGCCTCCCTGATGACCTCCAAGGTTTACCGGTGTCACGAAGACTCAACCGTGAACGACCTTATGGGACTGATGACAAGCCGCCGGTTCCGTCACGTTCCTGTTGAAACGAACGGCAAGCTCGTCGGCATCATATCGATTGGCGACGTCGTAAAGACGCGCATCGCTGAGGTCGAACTGGAAGCCGAGCAGATCAAGGCCTATATCGCCGGCTGAATATGTCGCCGGCACCTAGAGAGAGCCGGCGAACAGTTCCTGCATCCGTTTCAACTCGGGAAGCCTCAGCTTGGCTTCCTCGTAGCCGCGCTCGATGGCTTCTCCAGCGCGATGGAATTCCGAGAGACCGATATCGCCGAGGCGCGGCTGTATCGAGATATCCGGCGGGTCGCCCGCCAAGCGCGCACGCGCAATCCTGTCCTGGATGATGTTGAAAGCTTGCACCATCACACCGGTCATGCCCAGCTTGGCATAGGGTGCTTCCTCGCGCCGCTGCACTTCGGAAGGTGAGAGGGTAGCATTGTGCCGCACGACGGCCGATCGCCCGTACAGATCGTAATTCAGATTAACGGCAACGACGAGCGGCTGCTCATAGGCGCGGCAAACCGAAACGGGAACCGGATTGACCAGTGCACCATCGACGAGTGTCCGTTGATTACTGCGAATGGGTTCGAAGATACCTGGCAAGGCGTAGGAAGCGCGAAGCGCCGTGATCAACGAGCCATTGGCAATCCAAACTTCGTGTCCGGTGTTGACCTCGGCAGCTACCGCAACGAAGGGCCGATCCAGATCTTCGACATTCAGGCCTTCCAGATGTTCCTGCATGCGCTTTGTCAGACGCATGCCGCCGAACAAGCCGCTGCCGCCGATTGTCAGGTCAAGCAGACTGGCAATTCGCCGCATCGTCAGTGAACGGGCAAAGCCTTCGAGCTCGTCGAGCTTGCCTGCCAGATAACATCCGCCGACCAGGGCTCCGATCGAGGTTCCGGCCACCATGCCGATCTCGATACCTTCTTCGTCCAAAGCGCGCAGGACACCTATATGGGCCCAGCCCCGCGCAGCGCCCCCACCGAGTGCGAGGGCAAGCTTGGTTCTTCTTGGGGCAGGCGCGGGAATAGCGGGAGCGTTCGTATCTGGCGTTGTCGAATTGCTTGTGTTGGACGTGCCTGCCTCGGAGCTTTGACGGTACAAACCCCAATTCAGCATAGCTCGTTCCCTCCTGCAGAACACTCAGATGAACTATAGTAGTGTCCCGTCTCCCTTTCCAATTCGTATATAGGCGTAGCTTTTGGCCCAATAAGAGGCAATTGCTCGCTTTTAAGACTCTTTTCCGTAAACCTCATTCGGATCGAACTGGAAATCGTCGTCGATGATTTCGAGCATCGGCTTGCCGTCCTCGAGGTTGACGGTCCTATAGAAACAGGATCGACGGCCGGTGTGACAGGTCGCGTCATGGCCAGCGACTTCGACCTTCAGCCAGATGGCATCCTGATCGCAATCCGTGCGGATTTCCTTGACCATCTGAGTGTTGCCTGACGTTTCGCCCTTGATCCAGAGCTTGCCACGCGAGCGACTGAAGTAATGCGCCTTTCCGGTCTGGATTGTCAGGGCGAGGGCCTGCGCATTCATATGTGCAACCATCAGCAACTCGCCATCCGTTGCATCGGTGACGATAGCAGTGATCAGGCCGCGATCATCAAACCGCGGCGTGAAGTCGCCCGCGTCCTCGAGTTCGGATTTATCGTCGGACGGTGCATTGAACGCAAAGGGCATCATCGCGGCTTTCTTAATTGAAGCCGTATTCAGCGGCTCCGGACCATGGACATGAATCGGGCTTGATCAGCCGGCTCAGTTTTGAACGTTCCGGTAAATGTTGTCGTCAATGTGGTCGAGCCCTGCTTTTGCACGCCGCGCATTGCCATACACATATGTTCGGCCTCTATCATCACGGCTACACCGCGTGGAGCAAGCGTGTCATCGATGGCCCTTGCGATCTGCGCGGTCATGGTTTCCTGCGTTTGCAGGCGGCGACCGTAGATCTCCACGACGCGTGCGATCTTCGAAAGGCCAAGCACTTTTCCATCAGGCATATAGGCGACGTGGGCTTTGCCGATGATCGGCACCATGTGGTGTTCGCAATGGGAGAAGAAGGGAATATCCCTCACCAGAACCATGTCATCATAGCCGGCAACCTCTTCAAACGTGCGACCAAGCACGTCTTCCGGGTCCTGATCATAGCCGGCGAAGAGTTCACGATAGGCCTTGGCTACGCGTGCCGGTGTATCCAGAAGACCTTCGCGGGAGGGATCGTCGCCAGCCCAACGCAACAGTGTCCGGACGGCGTCCTCAGCTTCCTTCTGGCTTGGCCGATCGGCCTCCAGATCGGCAGGCGTCTGCGGAAAATTCTTGATGATGGCGTCCATATGCAACAGTCTCCTGATCCGCTTTCTGCGGACCGTCGTTCGGACTAGCCACTGGCAATTCCACTCAGGGGAATTCATGCACCTTTGGCAGGCTCCGGGGCTTTCAGGGCTTGGTTTGCTGCCCTTCCGGCACGGTTTCCCAATCAAACTTAGCCGAGGCCATTGCATTTTCATGGCCTTCGAACGACATACATATAGGAAAACGGCATCCCTATGTAAGTCTCTCGGCACGACACGCTGTGTTTTTCTTTTGTGCTACAATGGGTTTTGAGGCGCCGATCCGCATGAATTCTGGAGCGGAATCCACGATGGACGATATATACAACAGCAAAATCCTCGAATTTGCAGGCAATATTCCACTGATCGGCAGTTTGCCGGACGCGGATGCAAGCGCCCAGGCGCATTCCAAGCTTTGCGGTTCCAAGGTCAAGATCTGGCTGAAGATGGACGGCGACACGGTGACCGGTTTCGCGCATGACGTCAAAGCCTGTGCGCTCGGGCAGGCGTCCTCTTCGATCATGGCACGCCATGTGATCGGCGCCAACGTGACTGAGCTGCGCAAGGCGCGCGAGGATATGCTGGAGATGCTGAAGGCCGACGGCGAGGGGCCGGACGGCCGGTTCGAGGACATGCGCTATCTCCGTCCTGTGAAGGACTACAAGGCGCGACATGCCTCCACAATGCTCACATTCGACGCCGTCGTCGATGCGATCGGCCAGATCGAGGCCCAACGTACTGAAACGGTCGAGGCTTGAGCGTCGATATCGATGTGCCAGTTTTGCTCCATAAGCGACGATGATGAGGAAGACGAGGGCGGTGCTGCCGCGCCGGGAAAGCCGACAGCTTCTTTCTCCCGCAACTATTCAGGGCCTTTTCGCAAGACGCCGGGCAGGTTGCTCGGCATGGGCTTTATCCGCCTCTATCAGCTGACACTTTCCGGCTTCATCGGCAATTCCTGCCGCCACATCCCAACTTGCTCTGAGTATGGTTACGAGGCGGTTGCGCGCCATGGACTGTGGGGCGGCGGATGGATGACGCTGTTTCGCGTTGCGCGTTGCGGACCGGGAGGCACGAGCGGGCTGGACCCGGTTCCCGCACAGCTCGGCGAGCGCCTACACTGGTGGACACCCTGGCGCTATCTCGCACTTGGTCGCAAGGTGGGCTGAAGGATGGAACGGGACGCGTATCAAGTATTTGGCCATCACCATCAAGTCGCCGATACGCTGGATGCGCCCGCATTCGATGGCGTCCTCGCAAACCTCCCACGCGACGTAGCGGAGCTCTGGAGGGCATGATCTGTGTTGCGCTGCTTCACAGTATTGTGCTTGTGCCCGGTCGTCGGGTTGTGATGTCCGATCTTCGCGACATGGCGACTGACGTCGGTTACAGAAATCCACGAACACTTGTATCGACCGGCAACATCGTCTTTGAGGCAGAGGCAACCCCACTCGATGAGATCGAGGCAAGGCTGGAAGCAGCTTTCAATGCACGGTACGGCAAGCCGGTCGATATCATTGTGCGCAGAGGCGCGGATTGGTTGGCGCTGGCCAAATCCAACCCGTTTCCGGACGGCGAGGGCAGCCAAGTCATCGTGCGTGTGATGCGCAAGCCACTTGGCCCTGCAACCATAGAGACGCTTCGGCCCTATGCCGATCCGACACAGCGAATGGCGCTCATCGGCGGCGATCTCTGGATCGATTTTGCCGGCAAGCCAAGCCAATGGAAGTTGCTTTCGGCACTTACGACAAAGCGCATGGGTGTCGGAACACTGCGGAACTGGAACACAGTTCGCGGCCTTGCCGAAATGATCGGCTGAGCCGCCTTTTTCTTTACTCACGCAGCAAATCTCGGTATCAGGCGGCGGCGCATTCGTGCGGACGAAGCGCTTCATTGCAACCACCCGCATTCGTTGGCGGGACTGGACAAGGAGAATTCTGAATGTCCCAATCCGTTTCCCTGACATTTCCCGATGGTTCCGTGCGCAGCTACGATGCTGGCGCAACCGGCAAGGATGTCGCAGAATCCATTTCCAAGTCGCTTGCCAAGAAGGCCGTCGCCATCGCGATCGACGGTCAGGTTCGTGACCTTTCCGATCCCGTCACTGCAGGCACGATTGAAATCATTACCCGCGCAGATGGCCGCGCGCTGGAGCTGATCCGGCATGACGCAGCCCACGTGATGGCAGAAGCCGTGCAGGAGCTCTGGCCCGGCACGCAGGTAACGATCGGGCCGGTCATCGAAAACGGCTTCTACTACGACTTTGCCAAGAACGAGCCCTTCACCCCGGACGATCTGCCGAAGATCGAAAAGAAGATGAAGGAAATCATCGCCCGCAACGCGCCGTTCACCAAGGAAGCCTGGTCGCGCGAGAAAGCCAAAGAAGTCTTCTCCGCCAAGGGAGAAAGCTACAAGGTCGAACTCGTCGATGCCATTCCCACAGGCCAGGACCTGAAGATCTACTACCAGGGTGACTGGTTCGACTTGTGTCGCGGCCCGCATATGGCGTCAACCGGCCAGATCGGCACGGCCTTCAAGCTGATGAAAGTGGCCGGCGCCTACTGGCGTGGCGATAGTAACAATCCGATGCTGACCCGCATCTACGGAACGGCGTTCGCCGAGCAGGCAGATCTCGACAATTACCTGCATGTCCTTGCCGAAGCCGAGAAGCGCGATCATCGTCGCCTCGGTCGCGAAATGGACCTCTTCCATTTCCAGGAAGAAGGTCCGGGCGTCGTCTTCTGGCACGGCAAGGGATGGCGCATGTTCCAGACGCTCGTCGCCTATATGCGCCGGCGCCTCGCGGAGGACTACCAGGAGGTCAATGCACCGCAGGTGCTCGACAAGTCACTCTGGGAAACCTCAGGTCACTGGGGCTGGTACCGTGACAACATGTTCAAGGTCACCGTTGCCGGCGACGATACGGATGACGACCGCGTCTTCGCACTGAAGCCGATGAACTGCCCCGGTCACGTACAGATCTTCAAGCACGGACTGAAGTCCTACCGTGAACTGCCGATTCGTCTTGCGGAATTTGGCACCGTCCATCGCTACGAACCGTCAGGCGCTCTGCATGGCCTGATGCGCGTGCGCGGCTTCACGCAGGACGACGCACACATCTTCTGCACCGACGAGCAGATGGCGGCCGAATGCCTGAAGATCAACGACCTGATCCTCTCGGTCTACAAGGACTTCGGCTTCGACGAGATCACCATCAAGCTTTCGACGCGTCCGGAAAAGCGCGTCGGTTCGGACGATCTTTGGGATCGCGCCGAAAGCGTGATGACCGACGTGCTGGAAACGATCCAGCAGCAATCGAACAACATCAAGACCGGCATTCTGCCGGGCGAGGGTGCGTTCTATGGGCCAAAGTTCGAATATACGCTGAAGGACGCGATCGGTCGCGAATGGCAGTGCGGCACGACGCAGGTCGACTTCAACCTGCCGGAACGCTTCGGGGCCTTCTATATCGACAGCAATTCGGAAAAGACGCAGCCGGTGATGATCCACCGCGCTATCTGTGGCTCGATGGAACGCTTCCTCGGCATCCTGATCGAAAACTTCGCAGGACACCTGCCGCTCTGGGTATCGCCGCAGCAGGTCGTGGTCGCGACGATTACCTCCGAGGCGGATGGCTATGGTGCCGAAGTTGCCGAAGCGCTGCGCGACGCCGGCCTGACGGTCGAAACGGACTTCCGTAACGAGAAGATCAATTACAAGATCCGCGAACATTCCGTTACGAAAGTTCCCGTCATTATCGTCTGCGGCAAGAAGGAAGCAGAAGAGCGCACCGTCAATATCCGTCGTCTCGGTAGCCAGGAGCAGACGTCAATGTCGCTTGAAGAGGCTATTGCGAGCCTCGGGCTCGAAGCCACGCCGCCGGATGTGCGCCGCAAGGCGGAGGCCAAGAAGGCGAAGGTGGCCTGATCATACCGCCAACACAACAAAACCGCCCGGCTTCTGAACAGAACCGGGCGGTTTTTGTTTGCAGTACCTTTGAAGGTCGACTCAGTCTGCGTCGTCGCTCGTGCCGGCTCCGCTCTGCAGCTGATCGTAAGAGGGCAATGGCGCCTGGGGCGAAACGCCACCGGCTGGCGGCTGTTGATCCGGCTGAACCTGTACCGTTTTTGCCGCCTCAGTCGGCTCCTCGGGCTGCACATCCTTCATCAGGACTTCGACATCATTGTTCTTGCCGGCCTCTACCTTGAAATCGCGCTGGTAGATCTTGTCCTTGTTTCGAGCGACGGCGGAATATTCGCCTTCGGCAAGCACCATGGTTGGGAACGCGCTAACGCTCTCTCCGACACTATCGCCGGCGGCCGTCAGGATTGACCACGCGGTATCAGCAATCGCTTCGCCACCGGCGTCAGAAACGAGCTTGAAGGTGATCTGCGCCGCCTTGTGCTGGATGGTGGCTTCCGTCAACTTACCCGCCTCGACCTGAATGTCAGCGCGGATCGAGGCGTTGGTGTCACCGTATTCCGAAACAATGTGGTAGGTACCGGCATTCAGGCGAACCACGGTATTCGGCGGCACATCCGCCATGACAAGACCGCGCTCTCCGTCTTCGCGTATCTCGGCGGAATAGATCGAAAAGCTCAGCTGATCCGGTCGAATTCGGACGTCCGACCCGGACACTGCGTTCAGCAACAGGCCACCGGCCTCCAGCACCATGGTCTGCTTATCGACCTGACCTTCTTCGGGAACCGTGAGCTTCCGGGTAACGCCGGCACGGCCGAAAGAGACGTTGACGAAGTAGTCTCCCGGCGCGAGCTGAAAATCCGCAGAGCCGCCTTGTGACGATGCAATCAGCGGAAGCTTGCCATCGGAGCCGGCCATGGGACTGAACACATACCAGGAAAGGCCGTCCTGAACCGCATCGCCATTGGCAGTCAGCTTTGCCTCAAGAGCGACCTCATGCAGCTTCGAGCCTTGCGGGGCCGTACCCGGCGCGATGAAGGC
The DNA here is from genome assembly GCA_900466605.1 of Hyphomicrobiales bacterium. Taxonomy (GTDB): domain Bacteria; phylum Pseudomonadota; class Alphaproteobacteria; order Rhizobiales; family Rhizobiaceae; genus Rhizobium. Next base: position 171,586 of record UBMU01000016.1, on the reverse strand, counting down.
GTTCAGCTTCGGCATCTTCGCCGTCGTGTCCAGCTGCTTGAACGTCTGGAAGGCATCCTGCGCCTGACTGCCCAGAGGCAGGAGGACTGAGAACGCGACGGCCAAGCTTATGCGTGCATATGGCGAAATGCCACCCATGTGTCGTGCGAACCAATTGACATCTGAAATCACAGAGGCCACTTCAAGACCAACGCGATGGCAAATTCAAGACCCATCCCAACAGTGTCATGAAAATGGAAGTCTCTCCCGCATGAAATCCGATATCAAGCTGATCGATTATCTCGGTGTCCGCCGCTCCATTCCAGCATTTCAGATGTGCGAGCCAGGGCCCGACAAGGCGGAGATCGAAGAGATTTTACGTCTGGCCTCACGGGTACCTGATCACGGCAAGCTCGCGCCCTGGCGCTTCATTGTCTATCGCGGCGAGGAGCGTGCACGGATCGGCAAGAAACTGTTGGAACTTGCGCTTGCGGCCAAGCCTGAGCTTTCCGACGAAATGATCCAAGTGGAGCGCACCCGTTTCACCCGCGCTCCAGTTGTGGTTGCCGTTGTCAGTAAATCCGGTCCGCACATCAAGATTCCCGAGTGGGAACAACTGATGTCCGCGGGCGCCGTCTGCCTCAATATCATCTTCGCCGCCAACGCCCACGGGTGGGTCGCCAACTGGCTGACAGAATGGTTCGCTTACGACGAGCGTGCCTACGGCCTGCTCGGCGTCGAACCAGGTGAAAAGATTGCAGGTTTCATTCACATGGGTTCGACGACGTTTCCAGCCATCGAGCGCCCGCGTCCGGAACTGACGGAAACCGTCACCTGGCTTGGTGGAGAGGACTGATGTTCTACACCACCGATACAAACAAGCACGGCCTGGCGCACGATCCATTCAAGGCGATCGTCGCCCCGCGGCCGATTGGTTGGATCGGCAGCAGGGGTATGGACGGCTCGGTCAATCTCGCACCGTATTCCTTTTTCAATGCGATTTCTGACAGGCCGAAACTCGTCATGTTTTCGTCGGCTGGCTACAAGCATAGTCAGCGGAACGCTGTCGAGACCGGCGAATTCACCTGCAACTTCGTGAGCCGGCACCTGGTCGAAAAAATGAACGTGTCTTCCGCCGCCGTCGGCTACGGTGTCGACGAGTTCGCTCTTGCCGGCCTAACAGCGAAGACTGGCGAGCTCGTGGATGCGCCCTATGTTGCCGAAGCCTTTGCCGTGCTCGAATGCAGAGTAACGGAAACCCTTGTGCCGAAGTCACTCACCGGCGACGCCTCCGAAAATATCATGGTTTTCGGCCAGGTCGTCGGCATCCGCATCGACGAAACCATCATCCGCGATGGCCGCCTCGACATGGCGATCGCTCGGCCGGTCGCGCGCATGGGCTACATGGATTACAGCGAAGGCAGTGACGTGTTCGAGATGTTCCGGCCGCAGATCTGATGCTGGCGACAGCACTTAACGAACATGGTGAACCAATCATAAACTTTTTGAGCATACCGTAATCCTACTGATTGGGATGCGAGAGAATCGCATTCGGGCATGGGGCACACGGGTGATCGTAGAAGCATTTCTTCGTTGGGCGGAAACCGCCAAGGCCGGAGACAAGGCCCGTGCGGCCAACGCCCTCGGCAGAGCCTATCTGCAGTCCGAGATGGCTGCAGAAGAACGCGCAGCGGCCGAGATGGCCATGACCTTTCTGCTCGACGATCCATCTCCCAAAGTGAGACTGGCGCTTGCCGAAGCAATCTCGTGGTCACCGGACGCGCCGCGAACCATTATTCTTTCGCTGGCGGCTGACCAGTCGGAGATTGCGTGCCACGCCGTCACATGTTCGCCTTTGCTATCTGACGCGGATCTGGTCGATCTCGCGGCCGGCGGAAGCAGCGTCACCCGTATGCTGATAGCAGCGCGGGCCGTAATCTCGAGAGCAGTCGCAGCCGCGCTTGCTGAAATCGGCGAAGAGGAGAGCGTACTGTGCCTTCTCGAAAACGACGGGGCGACAATCGCACCTTGCTCGCTCAAGAGGATTGCCGAGCGCCTTGGTCACCAATGCGAAATCCGCAACCTGCTCCTCGATCGTTCGGATCTGCCGGCAGACGCGCGCCAGCTGCTGACGCAGCATGTCAGCGTCGCGCTCGTCAATCTACCATTGGCGCAGGCGACAATTGACCGGTACCGCCTGCATCGAATCAGCCGGGAGGCCAATGAAGCTGCCATCGTTTCTATCGCGGGCGAGATTGCACCGCGCGAGCTTTCAGATCTTGTCGAACACTTGCGCGTAAGCGGCCACCTGACACCGTCCTTCCTGATGCACGCCCTGTGCTCTGGGAAGGCCGAGTTCTTTGCCGCCGCCATCGTGAATCTGACGGGCTGCGAAGAGCGGCGCGTGCGCTCGATCCTGGCGACAGGGCGCATGCACGCGGTGCGCGCCCTCTACGAATCGTCCGGCCTTTGCCGCGACATCAGCATCGTCTTCGTCGAAGCCACGCTGCTGTGGCGGGAAGCATCGAAAGACCTTTCCGCCACAATGCTTGGCGACGTCTGCGGCAGGCTGCTTGCGAAGTTCCGCCGGTATGAAACGCACGGAGCCGTCGGAGAACTCCTCGACCTGGTGGAAAGACTGCAAATTTCGGAACAGCGGCAGCACGCACGGGCCTACGCGCATGTGGCGTCTCTCGCCGCAGCCTAGTCGTGCAGGCGCTTTGCAACCCAGGAGTAGCTTCCCGAGACGAAATGGACCGGTGAAACCAGCACCGTTTTCATATCGCTTCCAGAGGGCAGGTGCGCACGCACCTGGCCCGCCACGCGATCGGTGAAAGCGGACAGTCGACTTTGGGTTTCAGCTGGTGCAGGCGGGGTTGGCGCGTTTTCTGCGATAGATTTCGGCGTTTCCGGGGGCAGTACGGCAGGTTTCGGTGGCTCGCAGACCGCAATGACTGTGGGATAGCTGACATTCGTAAAGTGCTTCAGTTGTCTTTCCGAATCGGCGTCGCACGTTGCAACCGTCTCCCACTGTTTCTCGACCGTGGCGAGGTAGTTACATTGTGTAACCGAGTCGTTGCATCCCAGGATGGTCATTGCCACCAGAACAGCTTGCATAATATAGCCTTTGAATATTGAAACTCTGCTCTTTAGAGGCTGGAATTCCAACAGAATGAAGGCGCGCCTGCATTAACTTTTCGTCATGCAGGACGCTGCCCAACACAGGAAAAATACCGTGTCCTTTACGATTGCTCTCGAACCACCTCGCCAGCAAGGTGTGCTTCGCCTGCTCGACATGTCCGATGCCTACGCCCAATCGCTGTATCCGCCCGAAAGCAACCACCTCGTCGATGTTTCAACGTTGGAAAAGCCCACAGTCAGCTTCTTCGTCGCTCGTAACGATGGTGCCGTGGTCGGCTGCTGCGCACTGGTCGAGGCCGGCGATGGAACAGCAGAGATCAAACGTATGTTCGTCGATCCGACTGCGCGCGGCTTGAAGGTGGCTAGCCGGCTGATGGACGCGCTCGAAGCAGCCGCAGCTGAAAAGAAGCTTTGGGCCGTTCGCCTCGAAACCGGCATCTACCAACCGGAAGCAATCACGCTTTACCGCAAATATGGTTATGTCGAGATCCAACCCTTCGGCAGCTACCTGCCGGACCCGCTCAGCCTGTTCATGGAAAAGCGGCTACCCTAGTCATTCCGCCGCGCGAGACGCCGGTGGAGCCTGCTCGTCGAGCATGACCCGTGGGCCTGCTTCCGCATCGCGAACTTCGTGCATCCACTCCCGCCAGATCGCGACGATAAGCGCCATCAGGACCGGCCCGATGAAGAGGCCGAGGAAGCCCATCGTCTTCACGCCGCCAACAAGACCGAAGAACGTCGGCAGGAAAGGAAGCTTGATCGGACCACCGACCAACTTGGGCCGCAATGTCTTGTCGACGATGAACAGTTCGACCGTTCCCCAAACGAAGAGGCCAACGCCGGCAACATGTGAGCCGCTGGCCAGCAGATATACAGATACCAGGGTAAAGGAGAGCGGCGCGCCACCGGGTATCAATGCCATGATACCGGTGAGAACGCCGAGCGTGACAGGCGAGGGGACGCCGGCGACCCAATAGGCGACGCCGAGCACGATGCCTTCGCCGATCGCGATCAGCGTCATGCCCATGACAGTCGAGCTGATGGTTGCCGGTACGACTCGCGAAATCCGTTCCCAGCGGTTCGGGAGAATGCGCTCTCCGAGCATATCGATCTGCTGCGAGAAGGAGGAACCATCGCGATAGACGAAGAAGAGCGCAATCAGCATGAAAAGCAGTGTCAACAGCAGGTGGAACGCGCCACCGCCGGCGGCGAGAACCGCCCGATAAATATTGCCGATATTGGCACCGCTGACGGCCTGGATCACCTCGCCCATGGAGCCGGGGCTGCCGATATATCTGGTCCACAATTCATCGAGGTAAGGGCCGGCAAAAGGAAGGGAGAGAATCCATTGCGGCGTCGGTGCACCGGACCTGTTCGCGTGGACTGCCCAGGCCACCCACTCGCGCACCTCGCCTGTCGTATAGGTTACCGCAAAAACGATCGGCAAGACCAGGAACGTGACGATCAGCACGATGGCGATGGTAGCCGCGATCGTCGTGTTTCCACCGACCCGCACGAGTAACCGACGGTAAAGCGGCCAACTTGCAAAGCCGATGACAAGCGCAGCAAGCACCGGGACAGCAAAGCCATAGAAGAAGTAGACGCCAGCCGCGACAACAAGGATCAGCAGCCAGCGCGCTGCAGAGATCGAGGGGATTAGCGGCGTACGGGCAGGGGCCGAGGGGCCCAGCCATCGCGACTCTCGCTGAATATTGTTGTTCGGAAGGCTCACTCGTTCTTTTCCCCCTGTTTTGACTATGGATATGGGCCATGCATCGGTCCGGCGCAAGCACAATGACCGATTTATGCCACCGACTAGCGCACCCGAGATCGCCGGTGATCTATACTACGCTCCTTAACCCCATTCTCCGCAATCAATATGACAAGACTCCTTCGCGAAGGTTGCCAGGATCCCCTCGATCATATAGTTTGGATCCATGGATACAAATATGATTACAACGGTACTCCGGCGCGAAATCGAAAGTGGCAGCCTGCAGCCAGGGACAGTCTTGAAACAGGAACTTCTGGCAGAACGATTTGGCGTAAGCCGGCAGCCGGTTCGGCAGGCACTTGTCCGACTTCTTGCGTCTGGTCTGCTCGACCGGCGACCAGACCGAAGTCTCGCGGTTTCTGGTTTGACGGAGGAGCAGGCTCGTGAACTCGCGGAGATTCGCGCGGCATTGGAGAACATCGCGCTACGTGGAGCGCTGCCGATGCTCGGCGATAGCGATCTGCGTAAGGCACGCCGCCTCAACGAGGACCTGGTCGAAGAGGAGGATCCAGCCGTCCTGGAAGAACTGGATGTCGCCTTTCATCGAACGCTCTACGGGCGTTGCGGCAACGTCCGTCTTCTCTCCATGATCGATGAATTGCGACGTGAATCGCGCCGCGCCTATCTGAGGCAGCCGAAGGGCTCCGATGAACGTGTCATCCTTCATGCCGAGCATCGCGCCATCATAGAGGCCTGCGCACGTCGTGACGAAGCTGCGGCGCTGCAGGCGTTGTCGGACCATTTGCTGATGACAACAGCGCGTCTGACGCGCGAAGGAGAATGACAGATGACGACGTTTTCCGCAGAGGTCGCGTGGGAGCGCGGCGCGGCAAGCTTTATCGACGGCCGCTATAGCCGTGGACACACGTGGAGCTTCGACGGCGGCGCCACCGTCGAAGCCTCCGCTTCGCCGCACAATGTGCCGCTGCCTTACGCGCTGGCGGAAAATGTGGATCCAGAGGAGGCCTACGTTGCAGCGTTATCGAGCTGCCATATGCTTTTCTATCTGTGGCTTGCGTCAAAGAAACGCATCATGGTCGACAGCTACGTCGATGCGGCAACGGGCCTCATGGAAACAGTGCAAGGCAGAACCATGGTGAGCCAAGTCGAGCTTCGACCGCATGTCATATATGCCAGCGACAAGCCAAGCCGCGAGATGGAACGCAAATTACACCACGAGGCGCATGAACTGTGCTTCCTCGCCAACTCCGTGAAGACGGAAATTACGGTACGTCTCGACTAATCGTCTCAGATGTCGAGGTTTTCCGCAAAGGCCGCACGATCCTGAATGAACCGGAATCGCGCTTCCGGCTTCGTTCCCATCAAGTCGTCGACCGCCGTGCGCGTGCCTTCGAAGTCGACCTCGTCAATGATCACGCGCAAGAGCGTGCGCTTGCTCGGGTCCATTGTGGTTTCCTTGAGCTGCGCCGGGAGCATTTCGCCGAGACCTTTGAAGCGGCTGATTTCGACTTTGGCCTTACCCTTGAACTCGGTCTCCATCAGCTCCGCCCGGTGCGCGTCGTCGCGGGCATAAGCCGACTTCGCACCCTGGGTGATCTTGTAGAGCGGCGGCACGGCAAGGAAGAGGTGACCGCCACGAACCAGCTCAGGCATCTCCTGATAAAAGAACGTGATAAGCAGCGACGCAATATGAGCGCCGTCAACGTCGGCGTCGGTCATGACGATAATGCGTTCGTAGCGAAGGTCCTCTTCGCGATACTTCGAGCGTGTGCCGCAGCCGAGCGCCTGACTCAGGTCGGCCAGCTGCTGGTTGGCGCCAAGCTTCTCGCGACCGGCGCTTGCGACGTTGAGAATCTTGCCGCGCAGCGGAAGGATGGCCTGGTTGGCGCGGTTGCGCGCCTGCTTGGCAGAGCCACCTGCCGAGTCACCTTCGACGATGAAGAGTTCGGCGCCCTGGGCAGTGTTCTGCGCACAATCCGCGAGCTTGCCGGGCAGGCGCAGCTTGCGCACAGCAGTCTTGCGGTTGACTTCCTTTTCCTTGCGGCGGCGCAGGCGCTCCTCCGCACGCTCGATGACCCAGTCGAGCAGCTTGGCTGCTTCGTTCGGATTGTCAGCGAGGTAGTGGTCGAACGGGTCGCGAAGGGCGTTTTCAACGATACGCTGAGCTTCGACGGTCGCGAGCTTGTCCTTCGTCTGGCCGACGAATTCAGGCTCGCGAATGAAGACCGACAACATACCAACTGCGGAGATCATCACGTCATCGGTCGTGATCTGGGCGGCGCGCTTGTTCTGCGTCAGGTCGGCGTAGTTCTTCAGGCCTTTGGTTAGCGCGATGCGAAGGCCCGCCTCGTGCGTGCCACCTTCGGGCGTCGGGATCGTATTGCAGTAGGAATGAACTTGCGGATCGCCGCCGTACCAGGTGATTGCCCACTCAAGCGAGCCGTGACCGCTGGTTTTCTCCGTCTTGCCTGCGAAGATCTCGCGGGTGACGGTGAATTCCTTGCCCATCGTCGCCTGCAGGTAATCCTTCAGACCGCCGGGGAAGTGGAAGACCGCCTTGTCAGGTACCTCCGAGCCTTGCGGCAGCACGCCTTCCTCGCAGCTCCAGCGGATTTCCACGCCGCCGAAGAGGTAGGCCTTCGAGCGAGCCATGCGGAACACGCGTCCCGCATCGAACTTTGCATGCTCGCCGAAAATCTGCGGATCGGGGTGGAAGCGGACGCGTGTGCCGCGACGGTTATGAACATCGCCCAGTTCTTCAAGTTCGCCCTGCGGCAGACCGCGGGAAAAGCGCTGGCGGTACAGCTTTCGATTACGCGCGACCTCAACTTCCAGCACGTCGGAAAGGGCGTTGACGACAGACACACCAACGCCGTGCAGACCGCCTGACGTTTCGTAAGCCTTGCCGTCGAACTTGCCGCCGGCGTGCAGCTTGGTCATGATGACTTCGAGCGTCGACTTTCCCGGAACCTGCGGATGGTTTTCGACGGGTATCCCGCGTCCGTTGTCGCTGACTGTCAGATAGCCTTCGCGGTCGAGATAGACCTCGATGAAGTTGGCGTGACCCGCGACCGCTTCGTCCATCGAGTTGTCGATGACCTCGGCGAACAGATGGTGCAGGGCCTTTTCGTCGGTGCCCCCGATGTACATGCCCGGGCGCATACGAACGGGCTCGAGTCCCTCGAGAACGCGGATCGAGGACGCGCCATAGTCGTCTGATGTCGAGCTCACCGGTGCCGGACGCAAGACCGGAGCAGCGGCCTCGGCGGGCGCTACCTTTGGCGGCTCGGCTGGCTTTGGAGCTTCCTCCTGCTTCGGTGTCAGGGGCAGTCCGGAAAAGAGGTCGTTACTATCGTCCATGGGGCCGTTCAGATCTTCATCCTGTCGGGGCAGGCGGCCTGCGCCAAGCCTGACCCAAAATCACCGCATTTGATGTCACGTTTGCGAATCAGGCAGATTTTGCCAGAAAGCGCCTTTTTACGCGACGCCGCCTGATCCGGCGGACTTTCTTAGGAAATGGTTTGCGTTGGTGGGCGTGGAATGGCAAGCGGCCAGAAGGCTCAGGGAACCATGCGCATGCGAATGTCCACAAGTCATTGCACTATTATCGCCGCAATTGCGGCCTTTTTCCTGGCGACGTCTGCAAGCAGCCAAGCTGCTGAACGGTTACCACCCTACAAGGACGAACTCTTTTCCACACAAAAAGTGCTGGAGACGAGTAATGACGGCTCGCTCGACGTCATCGAGTACGACGAGATGCGCGACATCAACGGCCGCGATCAGATACCCGAAAAACGCGCCCAACAAAAATACGTCTCCCTCGGCATCCGAAAGCAGCAGTCGGACGAGACTTTGCAGCTTGGGGACCAAAAGCTTGATGTCACCAGAGTGGGACAAAGCTCGGGGACGGCATTTACGGTCATCTTCATTCACGGGCGCAACGGCGACAGACGCCTCGGCGTCAATGACTACAGCTTCGGCGGAAACTTCAATCGGCTAAAAAACCTGGTAGCCGGGAACGGCGGCGTCTACTACTCGCCGTCGGTCAAAAGCTTCGACAGCGCTGGCGTGGCGGCAATTGCGGGTCTAATCCGATACGCCTCCGAACAATCGCCGGGCAAGCCAGTGATCCTGGCATGCGCCTCGATGGGCAACCAAGTCTGCTGGGGTATCAGCCGCGATCCGGATAGCGTCAGGCGGCTGAAGGGGATGGTGATCCTGAGCGGCGTCACCGATCCTGATTTTGCCAAGAGCCCCTACTTCAAAGCCAAACTGCCGCTGTGGTTCGCGCATGGCACCCGCGATCCGGTCTATGCGGCAACCGACCAGCGGGCACTCTTCGAAAAGCTGCTGAAGGTGGGGTACCCCACACATTTCGCGCTCTATCAGAGCGGCAACCACGGAACTCCAATTCGGATGATCGATTGGCGCCGTACGCTGAACTGGCTATTGGCTTCCTGATCACCGGAAGAGAGAGCCGGACGATGCGCGTGGCGCTCAGGTCTATGATTTTCAGCAACATCGACCCCAAATTTTAAGCATCTGCGCGACAAAACGCCGTTATTTCCCTTACGTAAAGGGAGGAAACCTTTTCATTCCTCCCTGCTTTTGCTAAGGCCGCTCGATACATGGAAGATTGGATGGCTGGCATGACACCTGACGTGCACCCGCTCGTGGCGGGAAACTGGAAAATGAATGGCACGCGTGCCTCCCTCGACCAGATCAAGGCGATCGCTGAAGGTGTTCAAGGGCCACTGTCGGAAAACGTGGAGACGCTGATCTGCCCGCCGGCGACGCTGCTGTATGTGGCCACGGCGCTCTGCACCGATAGCCCGCTTGCGATCGGCGCACAGGATTGCCACCAGAACCCGTCAGGCGCCCACACAGGCGACATCTCGGCTGAGATGATTGCCGATTGCTTCGGCACTTACGTGATCGTCGGCCACTCGGAGCGCCGCACTGACCATGCCGAGACCGACCATCTCGTCCGCGCCAAGGCGGAGGCTGCCTTCGCCGCAGAACTGACGGCGATCGTCTGCATCGGTGAAACGGCTGACGAGCGCAAGGCTGGCCAGACCCTCGACATCATCAAGCGCCAGCTTTCCGCCTCGGTGCCGGACAGTGCGACGCCCGAGAACGCTGTCATTGCCTACGAGCCCGTTTGGGCGATTGGCACCGGCGTCACACCGACGGTGGAAGACGTCGAGAAGGCGCACGCCTTCATGCGTTCTGAGCTCGTTGCCCGTTTCGGGGACGCGGGCAAGAAGATCCGTATCCTCTACGGAGGCTCGGTCAAGCCGAGCAATGCCAGAGAGTTGATGGGCGTTGCGAATGTCGATGGCGCGCTGATCGGCGGAGCAAGCTTGAAAGCGACCGATTTCCTCGCCATCTACGGCGCTTACGAAGCGTTGCTTGCTTAGAGCGGTGTATATTCCGAGCCGAAGGGCTTGGAATAGCGCATCACCTCATGTAAAGAGCGCCAGAATTTTACTTTATGCCCGCCGCGCGTGTGGGCAGGACTGGACCCATGCAGACCGTTTTGATTGTCATCCATCTCATGATCGTGCTGGCGCTTGTCGGCGTCGTGCTCATCCAGCGCTCGGAAGGCGGCGGCCTCGGCATCGGCGGCGGTTCGGGCTTCATGTCTGCTCGCGGCACGGCCAATGCGCTGACGCGCACGACCGCGATCCTTGCGACGCTGTTTTTTATCACCTCGCTCGGTCTAGGTATCCTCAACCGCTACGAAGCCCGTCCGACTGATATTCTGAACCGCATTCCGGCGACGAGCGGGCAGGGCAACGGCATTCTCGATTCGCTCGGCGGCCAGAATGGCAATACCGCTCCGGCGGCACCGGCCCCGCAGAGCAACGGCGTTCCGACCGGCGGCGAGTCCGCTCCGGCTCCGGCAGCAACGGCGCCCGCTGCAACCGCGCCGGCAACTCCTGCCGCATCGGCACCAGCGTCTACTCAAACTGCTCCGGCAGCACCACAGGCTACGCCTGCCGCTCCGGCGCCCGCAACCGTCCCAAGCGGACAGTAAGCGGCACACAGCATAAACCGCCGGCAGGCCCTCGGGTCTGCCGGTTTTCTTTTGTTCAGATTTCGCGCTGGCACCAAAAATTCAGGAAATGAATTTTTGGGCTGGTGGAATCGTTTTTGAAAAGGTATCCGGTGAATCCCATGGCGCGATACGTATTCATCACTGGCGGCGTGGTTTCCTCTCTCGGTAAAGGAATTGCGGCCGCAGCTCTCGGAGCGTTGCTGCAGGCCCGTGGTTATCGGGTGCGGCTTCGCAAACTCGACCCCTATTTGAACGTGGACCCGGGCACCATGAGCCCGACCCAGCACGGCGAAGTCTTCGTCACCGACGACGGTGCCGAAACCGACCTAGATCTTGGCCATTACGAGCGCTTCACCGGGCGTTCTGCGACCAAGACCGACAACATCACCACCGGCCGCATCTACAAGAACATCATCGACAAGGAACGCCGCGGTGACTATCTCGGCGCGACAGTGCAGGTCATTCCGCACGTCACCAACGAGATCAAGGATTTCGTCACCGAGGGCAATGACGACTACGACTTCGTCATCTGCGAAATCGGCGGCACGGTCGGTGATATCGAGGCGATGCCGTTCATGGAAGCGATCCGCCAGCTCGGCAACGATCTGCCGCGCGGTACCGCGATCTACGTCCACCTGACGCTGATGCCCTATATCCCGGCAGCCGGCGAGCTGAAGACCAAACCGACGCAGCATTCCGTCAAGGAACTGCAGGCGCTTGGCATTCATCCTGATATCCTCCTGGTACGCGCCGACCGCGAAATCCCGGAGGCCGAGCGTCGCAAGCTCTCGCTGTTCTGCAACGTTCGCCCGTCTGCTGTTATTCAGGCGCTCGACGTTGCCAACATCTACGACGTACCGATCGCCTACCACAAGGAAGGCCTGGACAACGAGGTGTTGGCCGCCTTCGGCATCGAGCCGGCCCCCAAGCCACGCCTCGATTCGTGGGAAGACGTGTGCAACCGCATCCGCACGCCGGAGGGCGAGGTCACGATTGCGATCGTTGGCAAGTACACCGGCCTCAAAGATGCCTACAAGTCGCTGATTGAGGCGCTGCATCACGGCGGCATTTCCAATCGCGTCAAGGTCAACCTCGAGTGGATCGAGTCGGAAGTCTTCGAAAAGGAGGACCCGGCGCCGTATCTCGAGAAAGTGCATGGTATCCTCGTTCCCGGCGGTTTCGGCGAACGCGGCTCGGAAGGCAAGATTCACGCGGCCCGCTTCGCACGCGAACGCAAGGTACCGTATTTCGGCATCTGCTTCGGCATGCAGATGGCCGTCATCGAGGCAGCCCGCAATCTGGCCGGTGTCGAGCATGCGTCGTCCACCGAGTTCGGCCCGACCAAGGAACCGGTCGTCGGCCTGATGACCGAGTGGATCAAGGGCAACGAGTTGCAGAAGCGCAATGCTGCCGGCGATCTCGGCGGCACGATGCGTCTCGGCGCCTACAAGGCTTCGTTGAAGAAGGGCACGAAGATCTCGGAGATCTACGGATCGACGGATATCTCGGAGCGCCATCGCCACCGATACGAAGTCAATATCGACTACAAGGATCGGCTGGAGAGCTGCGGCCTGGTCTTCTCCGGCATGTCGCCCGACGGAGTGCTACCAGAAACGGTCGAATATCCGGACCATCCCTGGTTTATCGGGGTGCAATACCACCCGGAACTGAAGTCTCGACCGCTCGATCCGCATCCGCTGTTTGCAAGCTTCATCGAGGCAGCGACCGAGCAGAGCCGTTTGGTCTAGGCTAGGTCACCGCAGGGCCGCCTACCGATTTGATAATGGTACACATCAAGAGAACCGCCTGCATCCACGATGCAGGCGGTTCTTTTCGTTCTGGCTGACCGTTCGGTGTTGTCTCAGGCGGCGCGCCGCGAGCGGGACATGCCGGCTGATTCGGCCTCGCGAATTGTGGAGCGTCTGTTGAGTTTGAAGTGATTGACGAGCTCGGCTAGCGCGGCGGCGCCTGCAGCCAGTTCGGAGCTGATGCCCGTCGTCCTTTCCACCATGCCGGCATTCTGCTGGGTCATGCGGTCGATCTGCGAGACGGCATTGTTGATCTCGGATAGGCCGGTGGACTGTTCGGCGGCCGCGGTCGCAAGAGCGCCCATATTCGTATCGATCGAGGCGACGAAGTTTTCGATCTCGTTCAACGCTAAACCGGTTGCATCGACAAGGCGGACGCCTTCATCGACCTCTTTGCCGGAATTATCGATCAACCCCTTGATTTCCTTTGCCGCCTTGGCGGAACGTTGGGCGAGCTCGCGGACTTCCTGCGCGACCACGGCAAAGCCTTTTCCCGCCTCGCCAGCCCGGGCTGCTTCAACGCCGGCATTGAGCGCGAGAAGATTTGTCTGGAACGCAATCTCATCAATGACGCCGATGATCTGCCCGATTTCTTTCGAAGCCGACGCGATGCGCTGCATCGCCGCAATCGTTTCGCGCACAACATCCGCCGATGTCGATGCTGAAGCCATAGCGCTCTGAACCAACTTGCGGGTTTGTTGCGTGTTTTCGGTCGAGGATTTGACTGTTGCCGTCACCTGTTCGAGCGCAGCAGACGTCTCTTCCAGCGATACGGCCTGCTCTTTGGTCCGTCCGGATAGCTGCTCGGCTGCCTGACGCATTTCCTGGCTGTTGCCGTTCAGCACATTGGTCTGCTGCAGGACCTTCGCCAATGTCTCCTGAAATGCGCCGATCGACGTGTTGAAGTCACGGCGAAGAGCCTCGAATTCGCCTGTGAACGGCTCGTCAATCGTCTGGCGGATGTTGCATTCCGAAAGGCGCGAAAGGCCGGCACCAAGATCGTTGACTACCTTCATGCGGTCGGTGACGTCGGTGGCGAACTTTACGACTTTGAAGACGCGGCCGGCGTCGTCAATGATGGGGTTGTAGGATGCTTGGATGTATACATGACGGCCACCCTTCGCTACGCGCTTGAACTGATCGGCGACGAATTTGCCCGCACCGAGGTCGAGCCAGAATTTCTGATATTCCGGTGTGTGCGTGTAGTCGCTTTCGCAAAATATAGAGTGATGCTTGCCGACAATCTCGTTGAGCGAGTAGCCAAGCGTTGCCAGGAAGTTCTCGTTGGCGGTGATGATTTCGCCGGCCGGTGTGAATTCGATGATCGCCTGCGCGCGCGACAGCGCATCGAGCTTGCCTCTGTCTTCCGCGCTCTGTTTCTTGACGGCGGTGATGTCGGTAGCGAACTTCACCACCTTGACGGGCTTCTTGCCACGGAAGATCGGGTTGTATGTCGCTTCGATCCAGATTTCACGCCCGCCCTTGGCGATGCGCTTGTACTGACGTTGGTCGAACTGGCCTTCGCCAAGTCGCTTCCAGAAGTCGGCATAGTCCTTGGATGTCGCCTCCGCTGGATCAACGAAAATGCGATGATGCTTGCCGACGATCTCGCTCAGTTGATAGCCTACGGCGCGGCAGAAATTCTCGTTGGCCGTCAAAATCTTGCCGGTAAGGTCGAATTCGATGATTGCCTGCGATTTGTTCAATGCTTCCAGCACAGCGCTGCTGGAAGAGCCGATGCCTGATAGAATTCCGACCATAAGCAAACCCCGATATTCGTTCCGGCGCGCACAACCGCACGCCGGGCAAAAACTAGGGGTATTGAGTAAATATTCGCTAAATGTTTATTAGCGTTGAATTTTTCCCTCTATGCCACCCTTGGTAGAGGACCGATATAGACGGACCGAGGACGGATCAGCCGCCCATTCAGGGACTGTTCGCGCGCATGGGCGATCCAACCCACCGTTCTGCCGACGGCGAAGACGGCCGTGAACGCCTCACGCGGAAACCCAAGCGCGTCGAGCAGCAGGGCGGTATAGAACTCGACATTGACATCGAGGGGTCGATCCGGCTTCCGTTGCTTGAGGATGGCCAGGGCAGCGCGCTCGATAGTGTCGGCCAGATCTATGCGTTCGCGGTTGACTTGGCCCGACGACGCCAGCGGCCTGAGCGCCTGCTTCAGGGCGTCCGCTCGGGGATCGCGGACACGGTAGACGCGGTGTCCGAAGCCCATCAGACGCTCTCCCCTGTCCAGTGCCCGGACGAGCCAATCGCGTGCATTCTCGCCGGTTCCGATCGCATCGAACATATCGAGCACGGGGCCAGGGGCACCGCCATGCAGTGGTCCCTTGAGGGCGCTTAGCGCGGCGAGCACCGATGAGGTCAGACCGGCACCGGTCGAGGCGATAACGCGGGATGCGAAGGTCGAGGCGTTAAGACCGTGATCGGAAATGGTCACAAGATACGCGTCAAGCGCAGCCGTCTGCTCGTTGCTCGGCAGCCGGCCGTTGAGCATGCGCAGGATGTCGGCCGCCTGCGACAGGGAACCATCCGGCTTAATCGCTCCTTCGCCGGCCTGCAGCCGGAGTATTGCCGGCAGGAACACTGCTGGCGCGGCCAAAAGGCGAAGGGCGGCGTCGAAATCCTCGCCATCCGGCAGCCGAGCAATCAGCGCGCGCATCGCGTCCACAGGCGGCAAGGCCAGTAAGTCCGGGTCAAGCGCCGTCACGTGAGCGAAAAGGCGCCCTCGCATTTCGCCTAGCCACCGGCCCAGTTCTGCGGGATCAAAATTCCGCTCCGTCAGACCGTCGAGCAACAAGGCAGCGACGCTTTCATAGGTCGCCGTCGACACAAGATGATCGAGCGACACGC
This sequence comes from Hyphomicrobiales bacterium, assembly GCA_900466605.1. Lineage (GTDB taxonomy): Bacteria > Pseudomonadota > Alphaproteobacteria > Rhizobiales > Rhizobiaceae > Rhizobium. Next base: position 155,994 of record UBMU01000016.1, on the reverse strand, counting down.
CGCGGATGATCAGGCGGCCTGCTTGACCGTCCACATCCGAGAGCTGCGTTTCAGCTGCGATGACATCTTCCAAACCGTTCTTCATGATGTTTCTCCTTTACGAACAGCAGGATCGAACCTAGATTAGTTGACGTCAATCTTGATGTAATAAATCAATGTAAGAGAGCAGGATGTCCTGGCTGACCGCCGAGCAGGCGCTGGAGAAACTCGGTACGAAACCGCAAACGCTATATGCGAATGTCAGCCGCGGCCGCATCCGCGCAAAGCCCGACGATACTGACCCGCGACGAAGTCTATACAACGCAGCCGACGTCATGCGGCTTGCCGAGCGACATGCGGGCCGGCGAAAGACCGACACGGTTGCCGCCGAGGCCATCCAATGGGGCGATCCAGTATTGCCATCAGCTATTTCTACCATTCTGGACGGTAGGCTCTACTATCGCGGCCGCGATGCGGCGGCCTTGGCGGAACATGCGACACTGGAAGAAACCTCCGCGCTGCTGTGGAACTCCGGACCGATTGCAACTGCATTAGGCGAGGCTCAGGAAACAACACCCTCGCTAGAGCGCGCATTCGTGTTGCTTGCGCAACGCGTGACCCACGACCTGCCCACAATCGGACGAGCACCGAGGGCGTTGACCGCCGAAGCGCAGAGCATCCTATCGACCATGGCCCTTGCCCTGGCGCCAGATGCGACCGAGTCACAGCTGCATCTGCGGCTTGCGGCCAGCTGGGGCAACGCTGACGCAGCCGACTGCATCCGGCGCGCGCTTGTTCTCCTTGCGGATCACGAGCTGAACGCCTCTACTTTCGCTGCGCGAGTGGCAGCCTCTTCGGGCGCAACATTGTCGGCGGCGGTGCTGTCGGGCCTTTCGACCTTGACCGGGCCACTCCATGGCGGCGCTTGGCAAGGCGTCGCCTCGTTGATCGAGGACGTCAAGGCCGTCGGGGCGGGCGTCGCCATACGGCAGACGCTGACGCAGGGCAGGGTATTGCCTGCGTTCGGACACCCCCTCTATCCCGACGGAGATATCAGGGCGAAGGCGCTAATCTCCCAGTTTGCGTTGCCGCGGAGCTATGACGAACTCGCCTCCGTCGGGCAGGAAATCGTTGGAGAAAATGTCAACATCGACTTTGCGCTGACAGGCATGGCGGCTGCTTTCGATCTCCCGGCAAATGCGCCGCTTGTGATCTTTGCGCTCGCTCGAACGGTCGGGTGGCTCGCGCACGCCATGGAGCAGATCGAGAGCGGTAGCCTCATTCGTCCACGGGCACGCTATAACGGACCGGCAATCGAAACACCGCTCGAAACATGAACTGTGTCGGATATCCGTTGACGTTTCGGCATGCGTGCTGCAGCAATCAGCATATGATGGCCGCGATACGCAAGGTCGTCCGATCATATATTCAGGTAGGGACGGATATGCTTGTAAACTCCAGAATACCTTTGGCGTTGATCGCGTGGGCTGGCATCGCCTGCTTCTTCGCTCCTGACTCAGCATTCTCGCAGGCTGGCGGATGCACTATGCAGCCCGTCGCCGGGGCATCGCGGCAAGTCATGCGCTGTGCGGGTGGCGTGACGATTACAGCCGAACGTGGGGCCCGTTTCAGCCTCATTGACCGCAACCGCGATGGGCGGCCGGACGCCGTGTCATTGCACAACAAGGCAGTGCTTGTGGATGTCGACCGCGCCCGGCGGCCGGACGGATTCGAGGTAATCACGCCGCAGGCGATCGCTGCTGTGCGCGGCACTCGCTGGGCTGTTGATGTCAAGAGCGGCACAACGTCCGTTCTCGTCGTGCGTGGGCGTGTCGCGGTCGGTCGTCCCTCAGGGCAACAGCGTGTCGTGTTGAACGTGGGCGAGGGTGTCGATGTCACGCGCAGCGGACCGCTGACCGTGCGCCGCTGGCCACCCGCCCGCGCTGCAGCATTGCTCGCCCGCCTGGGCCAGTAGCGCCCATGCCGGCCAGACGGCTCTTGATCACGATCGCGTTGTTGCTCTCCGCATTGTGGGGCGGCCTTCTCGGCTACATGCATCTTTCGGGCAGCTTCAGCTTCCTCGACCGCCTTGAAGCGTCGCTCACTGATTTGCGAAGCACGGTGCTGGGCGCCAAGGAGCCGCCGCCCATCACCAGCATTGTTGCGATCGACGACCAGACCGCAGCCGATAACGGTTATCCTATCAACCGGGCGACGCTTGCCCGCTTGGTGGGCGCTGTCGGCGCCCTGAAGCCGAAAGTCATCGCGCTCGACCTGTTGCTGGTGGATCCGGGACCGGAAGAGGGCGATGCGGCGCTGGCTTTGGCGCTTCAACAGACTCCGAGTGTGATCGCTGCCGCCGGTGTGTTCCCGAAAGACAAGCAGGTGGTCGGCCACGACGCCAACGACCCGTTGGCGGCGATACCGACGGCCAGCAGGATGGTATTGCCTCTTCCTCGCTTCTCCGACGTTGCTGCCGTTGGCGTCGTCAACGTCGCGACCGATGAGTCCGGCACGCCGCGTTTCATCCCGTTGATCTCTCGCGGCGGCGAGCGTGTAGACGCTGCATTTCCATTGCGGGTCGCATCGCTTGCGCTGGGCATCAACCCGGCGTTCTCCCCTAGCGGGCTTGCACTCGGCGACCGGCATTTGCCGACCGACAACGGGCAGCGGTTACCCATCACGTTTTATGGTCCGCGTGGCACCATTCCGACGTTCAGTGCCGCGGATGCTCTTGCCGGCCAGCTCCCGGCAAAGGCCATCGAGGGCAAGATCGTTGTAATCGGCTCCACGGTCACAGGCGGCGGCGATGTTTTCCCGACACCCTTCGATCCGGTTTTGCCCGGTGCGGAAGTCATGGCGACGGCAGCGACGCATTTGATTGCCGGCGACAGCATCATCAGAGACCGCAATGTGCGCTTGCTCGATTCGCTGATAGGCGTTGTGCTGCCGTTGCTCTTGATCAGCCTGCTTGCATGGCGGCGTAGCGCCATCGGCTACACCATTATTGCGTCCGTGGCCCTTGCATGGGCTGGCTTGAACCTTGCTGCCTTCGCCTACGGCTATTGGTTCAGTGCCGCACTGCCTATTGCGGCGGCGCTCCCGCCGGTACTGCTCTTCGGTGCCGCCGAGATCTGGATCGATCGTCGACAGGCCGCACACTTTGCGGCGCAAAGCGATCTTTTGCAGCGCATCGAGGCACCGGGCTTGGGCGAATGGCTCGCGCGCGATCCGAATTTTCTTGCCAAACCTATTCGGCAGGATGCCGCGGTGATCTTCATAGATCTCTCGGGCTTCACTGGTTTGAGCGAGGCAATAGGGGCGACGAATGTCCGCGAAGTCCTCAGCGGCTTCTTCGAGCTGGTTGACGAGGAGGCGCGCGCGCATGGCGGCGCTATTACGAGCTTCATGGGCGATGGCGCGATGATCCTCTTCGGCTTGCCGCAGCCGGCAGACGACGATGCCGCGCGCGCGGCTGCCTGCGCAATTCGCTTGTGCGAGCGGATGCGACCTTGGCTTTCTACCCATCCAGCCCTGAGCGGGCGAAAAGCCGGTTTCAAGGTCGGAGTCCATTGCGGTCCGATCGTTGCGTCGCGGCTCGGGAGTGGCAACCGCCAGCAAATTACGGCAACGGGCGACACCGTGAATGTCGCCAGCCGCCTGATGGAGGTCGCCGCGGCACGTGGAGTCGAACTGGCCCTAAGCGCTGCATTGATGAAGGCGGCGGGAGCGGATAGCGTGTCACTTCGATCCGGCCGACTCGAAGGTCCCGCGCAAGCGCGCATCCGCGGCCGAAGCGAAGGCATCGATGTATGGCTCTGGCGGGGACATCCGCTTTGACATTTGCCGTCTGACGAAGTAGGAACGGCCCAACTTCTCTGCTGGCAACTGCCGGCCAGAGCGCAACATGCGCGTGAGACTTCCGAAAGATAGACAACATGACAGATTTTAACGGCGTCGTTCCGGCGATCGCCAAGGCGTTGGTGAAACGCGGCTATACCGAGCTGACGCCGGTCCAAAAGGCTATGCTAGACCCGGCGCTGGCCGTGTCAGACGCACTCGTTTCGGCACAGACCGGCTCGGGGAAGACCGTCGCCTTCGGCCTCGCGCTAGCGCCCACGTTGCTTGAAAACGAGGACCGTTTTGGGCCTGCAGCCGAACCGCTCGCCCTCGTGATTGCGCCGACACGTGAACTCGCGCTTCAGGTCAAGCGCGAACTTGAGTGGCTCTACGAAGCAACAGGCGCGCTGATCGTCAGCTGCGTCGGCGGCATGGACATCCGCAGCGAGCGCCGTGCGCTGGAGCGTGGTTCCCATATCGTTGTCGGCACCCCCGGTCGCCTCTGCGACCATATCCGTCGCAAAGCGCTCGACATTTCGGGGCTTAAGGCCGTCGTACTTGATGAAGCCGATGAGATGCTCGATCTCGGATTCCGGGAAGATCTCGAATTTATTCTGGACTCCGCACCGGACGACCGTCGAACTCTGATGTTTTCGGCGACGGTTCCGGCGGCCATCGCAAAGCTGGCAAAGAGCTATCAGAAGAACGCAGTCCGGATCGCGACAGCAGCCGAAGAAAAGCAGCACGGGGATATCGAGTATCGGGCTCTTGTCGTGTCGCCGAGCGACCGCGAAAACGCGATCATCAATGTCCTTCGCTACTATGAAGCGACCAACGCCATCGTGTTCTGTTCCACGCGAGCTGCTGTCAACCATCTGACCGCCCGCTTTCACAATCGCAACTTCAATGTCGTCGCCTTGTCCGGCGAGTTGACGCAGAATGAACGCAGCCATGCACTGCAGGCGATGCGTGACGGACGCGCCCGTGTCTGCATCGCAACGGACGTCGCAGCCCGCGGGATTGACCTGCCGGGCCTTGACCTCGTCATTCACGCCGACCTGCCGACCAATCCCGAGACCCTGCTTCATCGTAGTGGTCGAACCGGGCGCGCCGGCCGCAAGGGCGTCAGCGCAATGATCGTGCCGCTGAACGTTCGCCGTAAGGCCGAACGTCTCCTCGACAATGCCGGCATCTCAGCCGCCTGGGCTCGTCCGCCGTCAGCGGAAGAGGTTATAGCGCGGGACGAGGCGCGTCTGCTCGCCGACCCGATTTTCGAAGAAGCGCCGAGCGAGGAAGCGCAGGACCTGGTCAAGCGGCTTCTCGATGCGCACGGGGCCGAAAAGCTCGCAGCCGCCTTCGTCAATCTCTACCGTTCCAACCAGTCTGCACCGGAAGATCTGATCGAAGTCTCGGTCCAGGACAGCCGCGGTGGCAAGCGTCGCGAGCAGACGGACGGGCCGCGCGAACCGTATCAGAAGGGTCCGCGCGATGACTTCGGGGCAAGTGTCTGGTTTTCCATTTCCGTCGGCCGCAAGCAGAATGCAGAGCCACGCTGGCTGATCCCAATGCTTTGCCGAAACGGCAATCTGACGAAGCGGGAGATCGGCGCAATCAAGATGCAGACCGACGAAACCTACGTCGAGATTTCTGCGGCCAGCGCCGACACCTTCCTGCACGCGATCGGTCAGAACAAGACGATGGAGCGTGGCATCCGCGTCACCCCTCTGAACGGCACGCCCGATTTCAACAAGCCAGCCGCCTCGAAGCCCTATGCCGGTAAGAAGGCCTTCGGTGAGCGCCGCGAATTCAGCAACGATCGCCCGAAGGAGGCGTTCCATAAGGAAGCCCGTAGCGAGGGCGAACGTGATGCAAAGCCCTGGGGCAAAAAGCCCGCAAAGCCGAAGTTCGATGGTAAGGGCGGCGGTAGTCCTAAGCCCAAGTTCTCGAAAAAGAAGGGATAGCCATCCCACCGGCGCCGCAGCTTTTGCGTCGCCGCCAGTGCCCTGGGGAGAAGACAATGGCAGATACGATCGTCTTGACGGTTCCTGTTTTCAGCACGCTCTGCAACGAAGCCTTCAAGCTGCGGCGTGCGGTCTTCATCGCTGAACAAAATGTACCCAGCAACGAAGAATTCGACGCCCTAGACCTCACCGCGCATCATGTGGTCGCGGTGACTGACGGCGAAGTTTGCGGGACGCTTCGGGTTATCCACGCGAAGGAGCATGCAAAGATCGGCCGCGTCGCAGTCGGCAAGGCCTGGCGCGGGCACGGTGTTGCGAGTGCCATGTTGACCCATGCATTGAACGAGCATCGATCCGCCCGCGAGAACCGTTTCTATCTGACCGCGCAAAGCGACAAAATAGCGCTCTACGAGCGCTTTGGATTCGTCGTTTTCGGCACCGAATTTCTCGATGGCGGGATGCCACACCTGGCGATGAAAAACTATTGATTGGGCGCCCCGGGACCGATGAGTGAAGAGTGCCCCCATCGGGATAACCCGGAGAGCCACATTCTTTCCGAGATGGACGTTCGGGCATTTATCACCGAAAACCTACAGCTGAAGCCAGCTCCCGGTTTGCCAGAGATACACCTCTACATCGCTCATCCCGGAAGCGGGCTGTCGCGCCTCGGAACCAACGACGCGGAGGACCCGCCGCCCTACTGGGCCTATAGCTGGGCCGGTGGAACCCTGATTGCCAGACACATTCTGAAGCATCCAGATCTCGTTCGCGATCGCCGCGTTCTCGATCTCGGGGCGGGCTCCGGGGTCGTCGGGATTGTGGCTCGAAAATGCGGAGCATTCCGGGTAATCGCCGCGGAGATCGACACCAATGCGATTGCGGCGATCGGTCTCAACGCCGAAGCCAACGGCGTGGCAATCGAAGTAACGAGCGCGGATGTTCTCTCGGGTGCCCCGCCCGACGTGGATGTGATTCTCGCTGGAGACGTTTTCTACAATACACAGCTTGCAGGGAGAGTTTTACCGTTCCTTACGGCTTGTCGCAAAGCAGGCATCGACGTCCTCATAGGGGATCCCCGCAGGCGGTCGTTGCCACTTGCTGCTTTAAAGCTTGTCGCTGAATACGCTGCCCCCGATTTCGGCGATGATTCGAGCGGCCAAGGGGCGATTGGCGGGGTTTTCACCCTGGGGGACGGCTGATCCTCAGTTGGATGACGCTTCCTGCAACTGCAGCAAAATCTTCAGCGCCAGATCTGCCATATCCGCTGGAACAAAAACGTGATCGTGATGGTAGGCCGCGACCATATTGCACGGTATTGAGCGGGCCGCCAACGCCGAGGCAACCGCGGCGGTCAGACCGACACCTTCCAGCGACGAAAGGACTTCAAGAACGATCCGCCGCATCGGTATGTCGCAATTGAATCCGAGTTCCGCAGCCCGGCTTTTCGCAAGGACCAGGGAGATGCCTTCCCGCTCGCGAAACCAGGCCAACGCATCAGGCGCCGCACTCCGAGCGACATCCTCGTCGGACGTCACACAGAATACGAACTCACCCTCCATAAGGCGAGGCGTCATGCCGGAAAGCATGGCCTGCGTGTCACGGACAGTCTCCTTCGTCATCTCAATCCTGCTTTCCGTTCGCTGAGCAAATACTCGGCACCATAGATGAAACAGCAGACTACAAGAGGGCTTCAGCCAAAAGGTTCTGGCCGCAGAAGAATCACAGGGCAGGGGCTTCCGGCAGGCAGCTCCGGCGCATGCGGTGGCCGGACGATCAAGCAGTCGGTCCGGGCGAATATCTTCATCATCGATGAGTCCTGCTTGCCGAACGGCTCTGCAGACAGAGCGCCCGGCGCCGATCGGGACAGCGTTGCCCGGACATAATCCTGTCGCTGATCGTTGGCGCGAAGCGTTACCGCCGCCTCAACCGTCGCGTCGCGTCGTATTGGTTGCAGCGACGCAAGTTTACGAATCAAAGGCTCAAGAAACAACAGCCCGCAGACTAGGCTGGACACCGGGTTTCCGGGCAGGCCAACAATATGCGTTTCTCCGAGGCTGCCCACCATCAACGGCTTGCCCGGACGCATGGCAATGCGCCAGAAGTCGAGCGTCATGCCTGATGCAAGCAGCGTAGACTGCACCAGATCGTGGTCACCCACCGACGCTCCGCCGAGCGTCACGATAACATCGACCTCCGCCTGCCGGGCGCGCGCGATCGCCGCCGAGATCGCGGCTTTGTCGTCGGGAACGATCCCGAGATCCAGTACCTCGGCTCCCGCCCTACGTACCAGCGCGGCAATGCCGAAGGTGCTCGACGCAATGATCTGCGCCGGAGCCGGCGTGCTTCCCGGCGGCAGCAATTCGTCACCTGTCGCAAGCAAGGCGACAACGGGCTTGCGCCAGACCTCGAGTGCCGCATGGTTCATTCCAGCTGCCACGGTAAGGCGGGAAAAGTCCAGCGCAGTGCCCACCTTGAGCACGGCTTCGCCTTCAACAAAGTCCTGGCCACGCGGACGGATGTGCTGGCCAGGACGGACGGGAAAGGCCGTTCGTATGCCACCTTCGATTTTCTCTGCATCCTCCTGCAACAAAACGCTATCCGCGCCTGCCGGAACCGGAGCACCGGTAAATATCCGGACAGTCTCGCCTTTGCCGACCAAGCCGTCGAATCCGTGACCAGCTGATGACGTACCGATAAGCTTCAATTCGGCGCCGGGTTCCGGTGCATCGTCACGACGCAGTGCATACCCATCCATGGCGGACGCGTCGAAAGGCGGCTGTGTCAGCTTAGCCTCGAGATCAGTTGCCAGTACGCGGCCCTCGGCCTCACGCAGGGAAACAATTTCCGTCGTTCGAACCGGCTTTGCGCGTGACAGCAGTCGATCCTGCGCCTCGGCAACTGGGAGCATGCTCATTTTCCATACTCCGGATGACGAAAGTCCCCAGACTTGCCGCCCGACTTTTCGAGTAGCCGGATGCCCCCGATTTCCATCGCCTTATCGGCAGCCTTGGCCATGTCGTATATCGTAAGGCAGGCCACGGAAACCGCTGTCAACGCTTCCATTTCCACCCCGGTCTTGCCCGTCAGCTTCGCCATCGCGGTCACGCGCAGGCCGGGAAGATCGGCATCCTCCTTGATATCGACGGAGACCTTCGTAAGCATCAAGGGATGGCAGAGTGGGATGAGATTGCTCGTCTGCTTGGCCGCCATGATGCCGGCAAGGCGCGCCGTGCCGATCACATCACCCTTCTTTGCATTGCCAGCGCGAATGAGATCAAGTGTCGCCGCCGCCATTCGAACATGGCCCTCTGCCGTCGCGACCCGTGTGGTCTCAGCCTTGTCGCCTACATCGACCATGTGCGCCTCGCCGGAGGCATCAATATGAGTAAGACCGGATAGGCCGCCGCTCATGTTACTCAGCCGCCTGAGCGGCTTCGCCGAAGAGCAACGCGTGCGTCGCGGCGGCAACGTCTTCCTTGCGCATAAGGCTCTCTCCAACCAGGAAAGTATTGATGCCAACCACCTGCAGACGCTTGCAATCTGCGTTCGTGAAGATACCGCTTTCGCCAACCAGCAGGCGATCCCCTGGAACCATGGGCGCAAGCTTCTCGCTGACCTCAAGGTTGACTTCGAATGTCCGCAAATTGCGATTGTTGATGCCAACGAGAGGCGAGGCAAGTTTCAGTGCACGCTCCATCTCCTCGGCGTCGTGGACCTCCACCAACACATCCATGCCAAGACCGAACGCCTCGTCCTCGAGGCGTTTTGCATCGTCATCAGAAAGCGAGGCCATGATCAGCAGGATGCAATCGGCACCCCAGGCGCGCGCTTCCTGCACCTGATAGGTCTCGAACATGAAATCCTTACGCAACGCCGGCAGTGAACAAGCCGCCCGCGCCGCGATCAGAAATTCAGGCGCCCCCTGAAAGCTCGGTGTGTCGGTCAACACCGAAAGACATGCCGCACCTCCAAGTTCATACGCCTTGGCGAGCGATGGTGGATCGAAGTCGGGCCTGATCAGACCCTTGGAGGGGCTGGCCTTCTTGATCTCGGCGATCAGGCCATATTGGCTTTCCTGGCGTTTTGCGACCAGCGCACGGTGAAAGCCGCGTGGCGCCGATTGATCCGCCTGCATTGCCTTCAGATCAGCGAGCGGCACCTTCGCCTTTGCGGCGGCGATCTCTTCCCGCTTGTAGAGTTCGATCTTCTTCAAAATGTCGGTCATGGCTCTATCCTAGCCGACGTCGTTCGACACGGCGATGAGTTTGTCGAGGGCCGCTGCCGTCGCACCGCTATCCAGCGACTGCGCAGCCAGACGCATGCCATCCTGGAGCATCTCGGCCTTGCCCGATATCACCAGCGAAGCAGCTGCGTTGGCAAGCGCGATATCGCGGTAAGCGTTCTTCGCACCGCTCAGGACATCGCGCAGCGCAGCAGCGTTGACCACACCGTCTCCGCCTTTGATGGCTTCCAGCCTGCAAGGCTGTACACCGAAATCGGCAGGCGACAGTTCGAAGGTGCGGATCTTGCCACCTTCTAGCGCTGCGACATTCGTCGTTCCCGTCGTCGTGATCTCGTCGAGGCCACTGCCATGGACGACCCATACGCTCTCAGAGCCGAGATCGCGCATGACCTCGGCAATCGGCACGACCCACTGCGGCGCGTAGACGCCCAGCAACTGGCGGCGGACACCAGCCGGATTGGAGAGGGGGCCAAGCAGGTTGAAGATCGTGCGCGTGCCAAGTTCGACGCGCGTCGGACCAACGTGGCGCATGGCCGAGTGATGCTGCTGGGCGAACATGAATCCGACTCCGGCCTCACGAATGCAGCGAGAAATCACCTCAGGAGTTACATCAAGCTTGACGCCAAGGGCGGCAAGGCTGTCTGCCGCACCCGACTTCGAGCTCAGAGCACGGTTGCCATGCTTTGCCACGGGAACGCCAGCACCGGCGACGATGAGGGCAGCCAGCGTCGAGATATTGTAGGTCCCGCTTGCGTCGCCGCCGGTCCCGACAATGTCGATCGCGTCGGCAGGTGCATCGACGGTAAGCATCTTGGAGCGCATTGTCGTCACGGCGCCGACAATCTCGTCAACCGTTTCGCCACGCACGCGCAACGCCATCAGGAAGCCGCCGATCTGCGAGGGGGTCGCCTGACCGGACATCAGAACGTCGAAGGCCTCGCGGGCCTCCTCACGTGTCAGCGGCTCGCGGCTCGCTGCCTTCGCCAAAAGCGGCTTCAGATCGGTCATGCGCTTATGTTCCCCTTAGCGGACTGCCGCCTGATCGGCGAGAGACTGGTTGATCGATGCGCCATACTGCGTCTGCAGCAGATTGACCATCTGATCGAGAATGTCATCGCCGGCAGCGTTTGCCGTTGCTGCGATCTGCTGGTCCTGATTATTGAGCACATCACCCGTCGGCTCGGTGTTCACTTCAGTCACCTTGAGAAGGATCTGCGTCGTCGGGTCGCCGCCGACGGCACTGGCGACGGTGTCTATCGGGCCAGAGAAGGCCGCGGTGACGCCGGCACGACCGAGCACGGCGTCATCCGTCCCGCGGGTTATGCCGCTCTTGCTTTCGACGGTGATGCCAAGCGGCGCGGCAATATCGGCCAGCGACGTTCCCTTTTGGGCCTGCTGCTTAAGTTCGTCCGCCTTCTTGGCAAGCTCGACCTTCTGCTGTTCGGCGGTCCAGTCAGCGACCGCCTTGTCATGCACTTCGCTGAGCGGACGATCGCGCTCGGGCATAACGTCGCGAACGTCGAACCAGAGATAACCGTCAGTGCCAATCGAAAGGGAAGGCGCATCGGCGCCGGCATCCGTCCTGAAGGCCGCGCCAAGAACCTGCTGCTTGGCCGGAATATCCTTGACCTCGTTGCCATTTTTGTCGAGGCCGGTGGCATCGACGGCATCGACAACAACAGCCTTGAGCTTGAGCTGGTCTGCAATCTGCTCCAGCGTCGAGCCGGAGCCGCGCAGATCCTCGATCTGATCATGTACGTTGATCAGTTCCTGCGAAGCGTTGGAAACCGCCAATTGCTTGCGGATCTCTTCCTTGACCTCATCAAGGCTCTTTACGCTCTCAGGCTTGATGTTGCTGACGCGTAGGATAACAGGGCCGAAGCTGCCATCGACAACCGGCGACGTTCCGCCATTTTTCGAAACTGCAAACGCCGGGTCCGCAATAGCCTGGTCCGGAACCTTGTCCTTGGAGAATTCACCAAGGAATACGTCGGTGGCCGTCTTGCCCTGGTCCGTCACCAGCTGATCAAACGTCGTGCCGGTCCTCAGCGCTGCCACGGCAGCATTGGCGAGATCCTTGTTCTGGAAGGTCAGCTGTTCGATTGTGCGAGTCTCAGGCGTACGGAAGCTGTCCTTGCGCTTGTCGAAGTCTTCGCGAATCTGGTCATCCGTGACCGAGCCAGCATCGGCAATATCCTGCGGCTGAAGCTTGAGGAAGGCGATCTTGCGGTACTCCGATGCGCGGTAGCGAGCCTTGGCACCTTCAAACCACTTGGCAAGTACGTCCTCGGCAGGCGTCTTGATCGGCTCTATATTGGCGTTGGTCAGCAGCAGATAGTCGATGCCACGACTTTCCTGGCGATAAAGCTTGAGCGCATCGATGAGGGTCTTCGGCGGTACAAAGCCGTTCGAGACAGCATCGACGATCTGGCTGCGGACGGCGACCTTGCTGCGTTCTTTGATGTAATCCTCTTCGCGGATGCCGGCATTGCGCAGCCGCGATGTAAAGAGGTTGCGATCGAACTGGCCATTGACCGCCTTGAAGGCCGGATCGTCACCGATCAGCTGAGCAAGGCGATCCTGCGACAGGCCGAGGTTCATGTCTTCGGCCAACTGATCCAGCGACGCACCGGCAACCAGCTGCGCCAGCACCTGCTGTTCGACGCCGAAAGCGCGAGCCTGATCGGGCGTCAGGCGCATGCCGAACTGCTGGCTGAGATTTGCCACCTGCCGCTGATAGGCCAGGCGAAACTCGTTGACGTCCACTTGCTGGTCTCCGACGCTTACGACCGTCGTACTGCTACCGCCCGATAACATCGAGTGAGAAATCCCCCAGACGCCAAAAGAGGCGACCAGAAGCAGCATGAGGAGCTTGGCAGCCCAGGTGTGAGCAGCTCTTCTCAGAAGATCGAACATCGAAACGCAAACCTCGCATTATATTCGCCCGTTCGCGGGCAAAGCATTCGACGTTCCTTAGAACAAAGCCGGCAGGAAATGAAGGGTTATCGCGCGAAAACATCTGCGCTATATCTGCAACCACGCATGAGCGCTCTGCGTCGCAAAAGAAGCCGGATATCGGAACCTTTCCGGGGACCAATTCGTTGAACAGCATCCGGAAAAAGAGGAGTAGACCATGGCCGATATGAAAACCGCCTCCGCCCAGTCCGCAACCGCGCGTGTGAAGGCGGAGATCGCGGCAGACGATCTTTCCGCACAGGTCGCAGCATTGCGCGAAGACCTTGCACGCCTGTCCGAGAGCGTTGTGGCTCTTGGACACGGTGCCAAGACCGCCGTAGCCGACGAAGCCTCGGTCATGACGGAACGACTGCGCGACAAGGTAAGGGATGAGCCTATCTTCGCGCTCGCCGTGACAGCCGGTGTCGCCTACCTTTTCGGATTGATGAGCCGTCGTTAAGTCGATCGCCATTTGGCGAGGCGAGGGCCGGGCGTGTTAACGCCCGGCTTTGATTTTGCGTGGCTAGCGACGAATGATCCGACCAACGGCAATGAGCAGGCATGCGCCTGCAAAACCGGCGATCAGATAGCCGAGCCACCCACCGAGCGCGATGCCAAGTCCTGATAGGATGGCATTTGCAACAATCGCACCCACAATGCCCAAAACAATGTTCATCAACAGGCCCATGTTGCTGTTCATGAATTTTTCCGCGAGCCATCCGGCAACACCGCCGATTATGATAGCCGCCACCCAACCTACGCCTGCGTCTTCCATATGATCTTCCTCCAGAGATAACGAGTCGCGGGGAACAAGGCCTGCAAGGCGATGTAACGCCAGACGTGGTCGGAAATCTGAACGCGTGCCGGGAACAACCCGGATGATGTTGAAAGCCGATGCTGGCTCAATTCCCCAACCGAAAAGATAGGCGTTCTGATTGGTTGCGCAACGCAAATATTCCACCCAAGACATGTTACGACGAAGACCGTCTCGATAATGGCTCAGTCACGCAAAGGCAGCTTTCGATCCAAACGAGCGCTTCCGGCAAGGGGCACCGCAAGCACAACCCTTGGGCGTTCTTTCAAACAATACTCGACGCTGTGTCGAGTGACTTTCGCAGAGATTCCTAGCCCGCTCCAAAGGAGCAGCGTGAAAGCCCTTACGACTACCGCGGATCGAAGGGCAAGCGACGTGGACTGCTTTACCGATGACTGGACAACGAACGCAGTGCCAACCGTTCTCGATATATGCGACGATGCATACCAATTGTCATACTTTCCGATATATCAGTCGTGTAAGAACAATACCAATATGCGATCAGTTTTGTTCGGGAGATAACCCCCCGGTGCTGATCTGTCATGCATGGCTTGCATGAGCTGGGGCTTCAGTCGCCTCGATTTCGCCGTCGATTATCCCGTGAATCGCTCTACCGAGCCTTCTGGTGTAATCAAAAAAGCTCATTCGCAATGAAATCCCTGCCTTTCCTTAAGCATTTGCTTGCTCAACCTCCAATCTATGTCATGGTAACTTCCTTCACATGAGGGGTACCAGCCATGATAAATCTTCAGTCGGTTCACAATGAGACTGCCCATGACCAGCGCCTGCTCGATTGCCGGGCAGACGTTGAACCCGCACTTCATCAGATTATCCGCGACGCGCAGCAAAAGGGATGGGCGCCAGCGGAAGTGGCAATGGCAATAGCGGATGCTGCAGACGACTACATTCTGATGTTGGCCAGCCGGAAGGCCACGTCGCATTGAAAACGTCAAACGGGGCAATGATTGGTGAGTATCTGCGGACAGGTGGCTTGGGGATGCGACCACCTGTCCGCATCGAAGATGGGCATTTGAGCAGTCATTCCGCGCCAAGTTTTCGAGGTAGATAGACCAAATCCGACTCGGTCAGACCATATCATCCTAGAATGCGCAGCTTGCACCTCACCGTGTCCCGGTCGAGGTCTGCCATACGGTGGCAACCAAGTGCCGCCAGTCACCCACAATCTCCGATAAATCTTTGATTTCGTTGGTGAGAGCGTCGGGGTTCGAACCCGAGACCTACTGATTAAAAGTCAGTTGCTCTACCGGCTGAGCTACGCTCTCCCTGCTGCCAAGCAATCGCCCGGCTGGAAGTGCGCGGAACATATGCAGGTGACTTATTTCGGTCAACCGAAAAATCGTCATTCTCTGTGCATTAGCCACATTTCCTGCGTTCTCGCCTGAAACGATCCACAATGAGACCTCTATTTTTCGCGTAAAGGCTGCGTGATCACATCGCGCGAACACCGTAGCCCTATCTCGTGATAGCGGCGGAACTCGGCGGTATGCCGTTGTCGTTTGTTGTCGATCCCGAAGATGACAAAAGAAAAGCGCCCGTAGGCGCTTTGCAAAGTTGGGGGAAACGAGATCATGAACCGGACGGGCGAAAACTCGATTGCCGTTTCATTGGCCGCCCGGATAAGCGGAAAAATCCGGACACCCTTTCGCGCCGCCGCGTCCGCTTGACGCGGCTCATAATCTCGCGTTGTAAATGCGCGAGAAGCCGGATTGTTCCCAAAAAAAAATTAATTGAATCAATCTCTTCCAAGAAACCTCCAACATCTTCACAAACCCGCGTGATGCGCTAGCTAGTCCTTACGCAACAAAGGAGGATTCCATGACCAGCGTGAGCTTACACATACCGGCAACCCGAAAGGTCCTACGCGGACGCCCCTACAGCCTCGGTGAGTTTGCCAGGAAATATCGGCTTGAAGAAACCGAAGCGAAGCGGCTCTACGAAAAGTTTGGACCTTCCGCGACCGAACTCGATCTCCTGATGGCCGCCAAGCGGCGTCTGCCGGCTCACTCATGACGTTCCAATGGAGCGGGGCTTGGTGTCGTCTTTGTGGAAAGCACGCTGATAGACGCCAGCTCTCCACCTTTGATGTGCCACTGCATTGCATGCAGCACCTTAGGTAGAAGGGGTTCTTATACACCCTGCGTTTGGTGATCGTAGTTAGGTGAGCACGACGATATTGATACGAAACCGCAGCTGATTGCCAGCGCGAGACGAGGGCTGCCTTCGATACCATTAAACGCAAAACTGAACTCTCATTACCAAGATTTCATTTCATTCCGTCGCCATTTCGTGCCAATCCGGGCCCGATGCTAATCCGCCGTTCAGCTTTGACATGCTCATCTTGGTTGCGGCTGCATTAGCAGCATGTTGATCGAGGCCGGAATGAACGACGTCAAGCATACGCACGAAACCAAACCGCCAAAAGCCAACGCCGACCTGGCGGCCGTTCTTGCAGCGTCACGCAAACAGTCCAAGGGCCGTTGGCGTGGTCGCCTATTGGTATTGTTTCTCTTGGCTCTTGCTTCCGGTGCGTCGACCTACTTTTATTCCGGGCGCGAGGACAATCAATACAGCTACGACACCCGCCCCATCAAACGGGGCGACCTCACCGTGCTTGTGACGGCAACGGGATCGGTGCAGCCCACGGAGCAGGTGGATATATCAAGCGAGCTGTCCGGCACGGTTCGCGACGTCAACGTCGACTATAACAGCGAGGTCAAGGCTGGCGAAGTTCTGGCGGCACTCGATACCAACAAGCTCGAGGCTGACGTCAAGAGCTCGCGGGCGAAGCTTGATTCGGCCAAAGCCAGCGTGGTCAAAGCGACGGCCGACCTCGAATCAGCCAGAAGTTCGTTCGAGCGTTTCCGTAACCTCGTCCAGAGCAACGTTTCGACACAGCAGAGCCTCGAGGATGCGCAGTACAAGTTTGATTCTGCAGCCGCTGCAAAGGACATCAATGTCGCTGCCGTTCTTTCTGCAGAGGCTGACCTGCGGCTCGCCGAAGTGAACCTTGCCAAGGCGAAGATCGTCTCGCCGATCAACGGCGTGGTTCTCACGCGTTCGGTCGATCCGGGCGCAACCGTCGCCGCGTCGCTGTCGGCGCCTGTCCTCTTCGTCATCGCCGGCGATCTCAAGAAGATGGAGCTGCAGGTCGATGTCGACGAGGCCGATGTCGGCCAGATCGCGGTCGGCCAAAAGGCGACGTTCACGGTCGATGCCTACCCCAACAGAACCTTTCCGGCTGAGATCAAGCAAATCCGATTTGCGTCGGAGACCACGAACAACGTCGTGACATACAAGGCTATCCTGTCGGTCGAGAATGCCGATCTGTTGTTGCGTCCCGGTATGACTGCCACGGCCGACGTGACGGTGGAAGCGGTCAAGAATACGCTGATGGTTCCCAATTCAGCGCTTCGATATGCGCCCCCAGCCGCAGAATCCGCCCGAAGCCGCGGCATCTTCGGTCTGTTCCGACCACCGCGCATGGGACCGCGGACCGGCAACCAGGGTGAGGCCCTGACTGGCGCAAAGCGACGCCTATGGGTGCTGAAAGGAGGCAAGCCGGCAGCGGTGATCATCCAAGTGGGATCCTCCGACGGACAATTCACCCAGATCGTTTCCGGCGACTTGAAGGAAAACGACGCCGTGATTACCGACGCCACCTCGCAAACGAAGTAGGCGAGGCGCAAGATGACGAGCCCGCCACTCATCGAATTCAAGCAGGTGTCAAAGATCTACGGTCACGGAGAGGCTGCAATTCGCGCCCTCAATCAGGTCGATCTATCAATCGGAGAGCATGAATTCGTCGCCATCATGGGCCCCTCCGGCTCAGGTAAGTCGACGGCGATGAATATTCTTGGTTGCCTCGATGTGCCGAGCACCGGCGACTACCTTTTCCAAGGCGTGTCAACGCAAGGCTTCGACCGCAGCCAACTGACATTGCTGCGCCGTCATATGCTCGGTTTCGTATTTCAGGGGTTCAACCTGCTGCCGCGCACCTCGGCGTTGGAAAACGTGGAGTTGCCGCTGATTTACCGCGGGATGCCGGCAAGCGAGCGCCACCGCAAGGCAAAGGAAGCACTCGGCCTGGTGGGGCTTTCCGGGCGCGAGCATCACAAGACGCAGGAACTTTCCGGCGGCCAACAGCAACGTGTCGCCATCGCACGGGCGATTGTGACCGAACCCTCGCTGCTTCTGGCGGACGAGCCAACCGGCAACCTCGACACCAAGACCAGCATCGAGATCATGGACCTGATGACGCGATTGAACCGTGAGCAGGGTATCACCATTGTCATGGTCACCCATGAGCCGGACATTGCTGCTTACGCCCAGCGCCTGTTGCGCTTCATTGACGGCAAGCTCGAAACCGAAGCCGAGCACGGCGGGAGGGCTGACCATGTTCTTTGAGACGCTGAAACTTGCGCTTCGCGCGATCAGCCGAAACATGCTTCGCTCTTTCCTTACCGTTCTTGGCGTCGTCATCGGCGTTGCGGCAGTCATTGCGCTGGTAACGATCGGCAATGGTACGACCGCCCAGGTCTCAGCGGAGCTTTCCAGGCTTGGCACGAATATGCTGTTTGCACGCCCGGGTCAGTTCGGTCCCGGTCGCGCAAGTTCGGAGGCACGCCGCTTCACAGTCAAGGATGTCGATGCCATCCGCGACCAGGTTGGCGGTCTTCGTGCGACGGCCCCGCTCAATCAGACCACCGGGACAGTCATCTATGGCGGGCAGAGCCATTCGACGACGGTGATGGGAACCACCAACGACTACTTCATCGCGCAGGACTGGGACATGGCGATCGGCCGCACCTTCGATGCGGCAGAGGAACGCGGACGCCCTCGCTGCATCCTCGGCGAGACAGTACGTTCCCAACTCTTCGGCGCCGCCGATCCCTCAGGCCAGCAGCTCCGTGTCGGCAAGGTTTCGTGCAGCGTCATCGGCGTCCTTGCCAAGCGTGGCCAATCAGGCATGGGCAACGACCAGGACGATGTCGTGATCATGCCCGTCAAGGTCTATCAACGCCGGATCGGAGGCAAGGCCAATGCCAACGTCCAAATGATCGTTATTTCGGCGCGTGATGGTGTCTCGACATCCAAAGTTCAGGGAGAGACCGAAAATCTGCTCCGTGAACGACGCAAGATCATACCGGGGCGCGAAGACGATTTCAGCGTCAACGACATGACACAGATTGCCGACGCGATGACGGGTACCACCACGCTGCTGACGAGTCTGCTGGGAGCGGTCGCCGCAATCAGCCTCCTCGTCGGCGGGATTGGGATCATGAACATCATGCTGGTGTCGGTGACCG
The DNA here is from genome assembly GCA_900466605.1 of Hyphomicrobiales bacterium. Lineage (GTDB taxonomy): Bacteria > Pseudomonadota > Alphaproteobacteria > Rhizobiales > Rhizobiaceae > Rhizobium. Next base: position 136,875 of record UBMU01000016.1, on the reverse strand, counting down.
AACGCACCCGGGAGATCGGCATACGCCTGGCAATCGGCGCGTTGGAAAAGCAGGTGCTGCTGCAGTTCCTTGTCGAGGCGGTGGCGCTATCGATATTCGGTGGCGTCGCAGGGATACTCCTGGGAGTGGGACTTGGCTATGGAGCAGTAACCCTCCTCAAGGTGCCTTTCGTGGTAAGCCCCATGATGATCGCGGTGGCGTTCGCATTCTCAGCTGCAATAGGAATGGTGTTCGGCTACTTCCCGGCTCGCCGTGCGGCACAGCTCAACCCGATCGATGCGCTGAGGCATGAATGAGCGTGGCACGCGCCGCCTCTGCCTCCGCATAACTCCCGCCGCTGACCTATCGAGAATCAATGGATCTGGAGGGCAGGGCGTAAGTTTGATGTGCGCGCTCACTCGACCAGGCGCGCTGCCCGACCTTTGTTTCGCAGCGAATGATAGAGACGCCCATAGTCGGTAGGATCGATGCCAGCGGCATCAGCTTGCCGTCCGGGAAAACACTGATATATCATCAACCACACGGTCGTCGTCGCGACATGCAACATCTTGTGGAGCCGGATACGCGACATGCAGCACTCACTCAGCCATCTTGCCTATCTCACCCTGGAGCATGCGATTGTGACGTTGACGTTGCAGCCGGGCGCCTTGGTGACCGAGAAGCATTTGATCGAGCTTGCCGGGCACGGCCGTACACCGGTGCGCGAGGCAATTCAGAAGCTGGCGTGGCAAGGGCTGATCGTGGTGAAGCCGCGCGTCGGATTGCAGGTGGCCGAAATCAAGCCAACCGACCATGAGAACGTGATGCAGGTTCGCCGGGAACTTGAACCGATTGCAGCCTCACTTGCTGCCGATTTCGCCACGTCGGAGCAGCGAAGGGAATTGGGCGAATGCGCCCATGCGATGGAAATGTGCGCTACGACCGGCGACCTTGCGGCATTCTTCGCCGCAGACAAGACCTTTGACGAAATCCTCGAAGAAGCCTGCCCGAACAGTTTCATAACGTCGGCTCTTGGGCCGGTTCAGACTCATTCTCGTCGGCTCTGGTCCACGTCCGGCAATCCAGACCGGATGGATCAATCGATCTCACTGCATGTCGGGGTTATACGGGCGATCCAGCAGGGCCGGTCCAAAGACGCCGGCCAAGCAATGAGCGCATTGATCAAGTACCTCAGCAGCCACAATTGAAAACGGCCCCGTGAGGGGCCGCAAGCAGCTGCGTCTTGATGATTTAACCAACGAATGCGCGTTCGATCACAAACTCCGCCGGCTTGCTGTTTGCTCCCTCGTTGAGGCCAGCCTTTTCCAGCAGTTCCTTGGTATCCTTCAGCATCGCCGAGGAGCCGCAGATCATGCCGCGATCGATTGACGGATCGAGCGGTGGAACGCCGAGATCCGTGAAGAGCTTGCCTGACGAAATCAGATCCGTAATGCGGCCGCGGTACTCGAAGTCTTCGCGGGTGACCGTCGCATAGTGGCGCAGCTTGTCGCCGACGACTTCCTGGAGGAGCTCGTCGTTCTTGATTTCCTCGACGAGGTCGAAGCCGTACTTCAGTTCGGCGACATCGCGGGTTGTGTGCGTGAGGATGACTTCCTCGTACTTCTCGTAGGTCTCCGGATCGCGGATCAGGCTCGCGAAGGGCGCGATGCCGGTGCCGGTCGAAAACATATAAAGGCGGCGACCCGGCGTTAGTGCATCGAGCACCAGCGTCCCCGTCGGCTTCTTGCGCATCAGGACCTGATCGCCAGGCTTGATCGCCTGCAGATGCGAAGTCAGCGGTCCATCCGGAACTTTGATAGAGAAGAACTCGAGCTCTTCAGCCCAAGCGGGGCTTGCGATCGAATAGGCACGGAAGATCGGCTTGCCCTCGACCATGAGGCCGATCATTGCGAATTCGCCGGACCGGAAACGGAAGCCCTGCGGACGCGTCATCGTAAACCGGAACAGGTGATCCGTATAATGCGTCACGCTAAGCACAGTTTCGGCATAGACTCCCGCCGGAATCGGGGAGGCGAAGTCTTCGGTCTTTGCAGGGGCGTTCATTTCGGTATCGGATCCCGTATTCGTCGCACAATGTTCTGATGGCAGCCAGATATTACAAATAGTGTTGTGATGAAAGGTATTCCATTCTTTCTCAAGCAACTTGCGCGAAATATGCATGTCAGTGTCAGGATTCCGACGCCCTGCAGGGCTTCGTCGCTTTTGCGCTGGCGAAGCGAAGCAAAGGATGCATATTAGGCAAAAACCGCGTCTGCCGGGCGCGGACGCCATAGGCTGCTCGGGGAAACATGAAGATTTTCAATTACAAACGCGTACCTTACGCGGAGATGCGCGCATTTTCCGTCCATATTCTGACGGCATCCGGGTCGTTCCTCGCGTTTCTCGGAGTGGTCGCTGCCGCCGAACATCGTTTCATCGACATGTTCTGGTGGCTCGGCCTTGCACTTCTCGTCGACGGCATCGACGGACCGATCGCCCGCAAGGTGAGCGTCAAAGAAGTACTTCCAAACTGGTCGGGTGATACGCTCGATAATATCATCGACTATGTCACCTATGTTCTGCTCCCAGCCTTTGCGCTCTATCAGAGCGGCATGATTGGCGAACCATGGTCGTTCGTGGCTGCAGGCATGATCGTCGTGTCGAGCGCAATCTACTACGCTGATACCGGCATGAAGACTGACGAGTATTTCTTCTCGGGCTTCCCAGTGGTCTGGAACATGATCGTCTTCACGCTGTTCGTCATCGATGCCAGCGCGATCACAGCGCTTGCCGTCGTCATCGTTTCCGTGGTCCTGACGTTCCTGCCGATCAATTTTCTCCACCCCGTCCGCGTCCAGCGCCTAAGGCCGCTCAACCTCGGTGTGTTCTTCCTATGGTCGGCGCTCGGAATGTATGCGCTGCTGATGCATTTTGTCATCCCGCATTGGGCGCTTGTCCTCTTTGTCGTGAGCGGTATCTACCTCTATTGCATCGGCGCCGTGCTGCAGCTCTTCCCGGCGCTTGGACGTCGCGATTAGGAGAAGGCAATGGCAAAGACGCACGCGGTCTCGTTCAGCAGGACCGGCGGACCCGATGTGCTCGAGTATGTCGAGGTCGATCTGCCGGCACCGGGCGCAGGGCAAGTCCAGATTAAACACGCCGCCATTGGCCTGAACTTCATCGACGTCTACTTCCGGACAGGCCTCTACACCGCGCCACAACTGCCTTTCGTGACTGGCAAGGAAGCGGCCGGCACCGTGACCGCAGTCGGATCTGGCGTGGATGATTTCAAGGTTGGCGATCGCGTCGCTTATGCAAGCGCGGATGGCGCCTACAGCGTCGAGCGCAATATCGAGACGAAGCACCTCGTGAAGGTTCCTGACGGAATTTCCCTGGAAACCGCAGCCTCGATGATGCTCAAGGGAATGACTGCAGAGTATCTGCTCAACCGGACATACAAGGTTGGCCCAGACACCGCAATTTTGTTTCATGCTGCAGCCGGTGGCGTCGGCCTCATCGCGGGCCAGTGGGCCAAGGCACTCGGTGCGACGGTAATCGGCACGGCTGGGTCAGACAGCAAGGTGCGTTTGGCACGCGAGCATGGCTACGACCACGTCATCAACTACAACACAGAGAATTTCGCCGAGCGTGTGCGTGACATCACTGGCGGGACAGGTGTCCACGTCGTCTACGACTCGATCGGCCGCGACACCTTTCCGCAATCGCTGGACTGCCTGAGGCGGCTTGGCATGTTCGTGTCATTCGGCCAGTCCTCAGGGCCAATCGAGAACTTCACCCTCGCAATGCTGGCACAGAAGGGATCGCTCTTTGCGACACGGCCCACGCTTTTCACCTACGTCGCCACCCGCGAAGAGCTAACCAATTGTGCAAACGCGTTATTTGATGTTGTTTTGAGCAACAAAGTGCGTATCAATATCAACCAAACCTATCCATTGCGTGAGGTCGGGCGGGCTCACATGGATTTGGAGTCCAGAAAAACTACCGGAACTACGCTGCTGATCCCATAGCGACCTGAACGGGCACGGTCGGCAGAGGGAAAATGAGGGGAACGTGTCGTTATCTGATGTGCCGGGTTCCGGTGCGTTATTGTCGGTCCAGCAACTGACGAAACTCTTCGGCAGCTTTGCTGCTTGCAACCATATCGACCTCGATATAGCTCCCGGCGAAATCCATGCTCTCCTTGGCGAAAACGGCGCTGGCAAATCGACGCTCGTCAAAATGCTGTTCGGCGTGCTGGAACCGACCGAGGGCGACATCCTGTGGGAAGGCCAGCCGGTTTCGATCGCTTCGCCAGGCACTGCCCGGAGGCTCGGTATCGGCATGGTCTTTCAACACTTCTCGCTCTTCGAGGCACTGACGGTAGCGGAAAATATTGCGCTTTCGCTTGATGACAGCATTCCGATCGGCAGGATAGCGGAAGAGGCAAGGGCGCTCTCACGTGCCTATGGACTGCCGCTCGATCCCCATGCTCATGTCGCTGATCTTTCGGTCGGCGAACGCCAGCGCATAGAGATCGTGCGCGCGCTGCTTCAGAATCCCAAACTGATCATCCTTGATGAGCCAACTTCGGTCCTGACGCCGCAGGAGGCCGACAAGCTATTCGAAACACTCTTCAAGCTTAAGGCAGAAGGCAAGTCGGTTCTCTACATCAGTCACCGGTTGGAGGAAGTGCAGCGCATCTGTGATCGCGCGACCGTGCTTCGCAACGGCAGGGTCACGGGCGCTTGCGATCCGCGTCAGGAGACACCCGCTTCTCTCGCCCGTATGATGGTCGGCAGTGACGTCGCGACGGTTACGCATCCTGACCGCGGCAACAAGGGCGACGTGCAGCTTTCCGTCGCCAATCTTTCGGTTGCCGCACGCACCCCCTTCGCAATGCCGCTGAAGGACGTGTCCCTGACTGTCCGTGCCGGCGAGATCCTGGCGATTGCAGGCGTTGCTGGCAATGGCCAGGGCGAGCTCTTCGATGCGCTTTCGGGAGAGTATCCAGTCAGTTCACCGGATGCGATCACGATCCGCACGAAAGCGGTTGGCACCCAAGGCATAACAGCACGGCGCCTGCTAGGGGCCGGTTTCGTGCCGGAAGAACGCCATGGCCATGCGGCCGTATCGGCCATGAAGCTTTCCGACAATCTCGTGCTGGCGCGCAGCCAGTCCGACCGCAAAGCCTTTCTCGGGGGCGGCTTTCTCAAAGTCATCCGCCGAGGAGCCGTCAAGACCGCGACGAAGCGGATTGCCGATGCAATGGACGTGCGCAAGAGCGGCGAAGATCCTGCAGCGGGCTCGCTGTCAGGCGGAAACCTGCAGAAGTTCATCGTTGGCCGCGAACTTGACCGTCAGCCGACGGTTCTCGTTGTCAATCAGCCGACCTGGGGCGTCGACGCCGGCGCAGCCAGCCGCATTCGCCAGGCCCTCGTCGACCTTGCGCGCAACGGCTCTGCAGTCGTCGTCATCAGCCAGGACCTCGACGAAATATTCGAAGTCGCAACGGAGGTTGCCGTGATTTCTGAAGGGCGACTTTCGCAGCCATTTCCAGCCGGAGAACTGTCGCGGGAGAAGATTGGCCTTCTGATGGGTGGCCTGCATGAGAGCAAGCCCGCCTCGGAGGCTGCCAATGCGCATTGAACTTGAGAAGCGTCCGCAGGCGTCCAAACTCTTCGGTCTCGTCTCCCCGCTGCTGGCGCTCGTGCTGACATTGATCGCCGGTGCGATCATGTTTGCGCTGCTTGGCAAGAATCCGATCGAGGCGCTCGATGCCTTCTTCGTCGAACCTCTCATGGAGGTCTGGTCGCTGCACGAACTGGCGATCAAGGCAGGGCCGCTTATTCTAATCGCGGTTGGCCTGTCCGTCTGTTATCGGTCCAACAATTGGAACATCGGCGCCGAGGGCCAGTTCACGATGGGCGCGATCGCGGGTTCGTTCCTCCCGATCGTCCTCTATGACTGGCATTCGCCCCTGGTGCTACCGCTTATGCTGGTCATGGGGGCAATCGGCGGCGCGCTATTCGCGGCAATTCCGGCACTGCTGAAGGCACACTTCAATACCAATGAAATCCTGACGTCGCTGATGCTCGTCTATATCGCCCAACTGTTTCTCGACTGGCTGGTCCGGGGCGCCTGGCGGGATCCGCAGGGGATGAATTTCCCGGTGTCACGTGACTTCGCGCCGGAAGCTGTTCTACCTGCCATATGGGAGGAGTCGGGACGCGCTCACTGGGCGTTCGTGTTCGCCCTCATTGCTGCGGTACTGGTGTGGTTCATGATGAAATACACGCTGCGCGGATTCGAGATTGTCGTCCTCGGTCAGGCCGAGAGGGCGGGGCGCTTTGCAGGCTTCTCGTCACGCAAGATGATCTGGTTCAGCTTTCTGTTCTCCGGCGCGCTCGCGGGTCTTGCCGGCATCTCGGAAGTTTCCGGCTCAATCGGACATCTGCAGCCCGCGATCTCGCCGGGATATGGATTCACGGCGATCATCGTTGCTTTCCTTGGCCGCCTTAACCCGCTCGGCATCATCGCCTCCGGCCTGGTGCTGGCGTTGACCTATCTCGGCGGCGAGGCGGCGCAGCTATCGCTCGGTGTGTCCGACAAGGTAACGCGCATGTTTCAGGGGCTGCTGCTGTTCTTCGTGCTCTCCTGCGACATGCTGATCTACTACAAGATCCGGATCGTTTGGTCGCGTGTCCATTCGGCCATCGGAAAGACTGCTCAATGATATTCGAAGCTATCCTTCTGACGGTCATCACGGCTGCGACCCCTCTGGTTATTGCCGCACTCGGCGAGCTCGTGACGGAACGCGCCGGCGTCCTTAACCTCGGTGTCGAGGGGATGATGATCATGGGCGCTGTCGGCGCCTTTGCCGCCGCACAGGCGACAGGTTCGCCATATATTGGTCTGCTGGCAGGAATTGCAGTCGGTGCGCTTTTCTCGCTGCTCTTCGGCTTCCTCACCCTAACGCTCGTAACCAATCAGGTAGCGACCGGCCTGGCTTTGACGATCCTTGGGCTGGGGGCATCGGGGATGCTCGGCGAGAGCTACGTGGGTATCCCAGGCATCAAGGTGCCGCAGATCTACATTCCCTATCTATCTGACATTCCTTTCGTGGGTGCGGTGCTGTTCCGCCAGGATCTGGTCTTCTACCTGTCGATCGTACTGGTGATCGGCATCAACTGGTTCCTCTTCAAGAGCCGTGCGGGTCTCAAGCTGCGAGCGATTGGCGACAGTCACGGCTCGGCACATGCACTTGGCATTGGCGTTATCCGCATTCGCTATCTGGCGGTCATGTTCGGCGGTGCCTGCGCGGGACTTGCTGGCGCGCAGCTTTCGCTGGTTTATACCCCGCAATGGGTGGAGAACATGGCGGCAGGTCGTGGCTGGATTGCCTTAGCACTTGTCGTCTTCGCTTCGTGGCGTCCATGGCGGGTTCTTGCGGGCGGCTATCTCTTTGGGGCAGTCACGATCGGCCAATTGCATGCGCAGGCGTTCGGTATCGGGATTCCATCACAGTTTCTTTCGATGCTGCCCTATGCGGCGACTATTGTCGTCCTCATCATCATTTCCCATAATCGGCGCACGACGTTGATCAACACGCCGGCATCGCTTGGCAAGGCCTTCGTGCCTGACCGGTGACGAACAAGAACAACAAGTTTCAAGGCTTCCAACCAACAGGGGTTAACATGAAAAAACTTGCACTCGCACTTGCGGCAACTGCCGCATTGGTCATGAGCGTCGGCTCCGCTGCGCAGGCCGCTGACAAGACCAAGGTCTGCTTCATCTACGTCGGCACCCGCACAGACGGCGGCTGGACGCAGGCACATGATATCGGCCGCCAGGCTCTGGAAAAGGAACTCGGCGACAAGATCGAAACGCCGTTCCTTGAAAGCGTGCCGGAAGGCCCGGACGCGGAGCGTGCGATCGAGCGCATGGCTCGCTCCGGTTGCGCACTGATCTACACGACCTCGTTCGGTTTCATGGATGCCACGCTCAAGGTCGCGCAGAAGTTCCCGAAGGTGAAGTTCGAGCATGCAACCGGGTTCAAGGCAGCGAAGAACGTAGCGACCTACAATTCGCGCTTCTATGAAGGCCGCTACATTCAGGGCCAGATTGCGGCCAAGATGTCGAAGAAGGGCCTTGCCGGCTACATCGCCTCGTTCCCGATCCCGGAAGTCGTAATGGGCATCAACGCTTTCGAACTCGGTGCCAAGTCTGTCAATCCGGACTTCAAGCTGAAGGTCGTATGGGCCAACACCTGGTTCGACCCGGGTAAGGAAGCTGATGCCGCCAAGGCGCTGATCGATCAGGGCGTGGACGTTCTGACGCAGCACACCGACACGACCGCCCCGATGCAGGTGGCTGCCGAACGCGGGATCCCGGCCTTCGGCCAGGCATCCGACATGATCGCGGCAGGTCCGAAGACGCAGCTGACGGCAATTGTCGACACCTGGGGCGCCTACTACATCAAGCGCACCAAGGAGCTGCTGGATGGCACGTGGAAATCGGAGCAGATCTGGGATGGCCTGAAAGACGGCATCCTGACGATGGCGCCCTATACCAACATGCCGGATGACGTGAAGGCGATGGCACAGGAAACCGAAGCCAAGATCAAGTCGGGCGAACTGCATCCCTTCACAGGCCCGATCAACAAGCAGGATGGATCGGCTTGGTTGAAGGCCGGCGAAAAGGCTGAGGACGGCACGCTGCTTGGCATGAACTTCTACGTCGAAGGTGTGGACGACAAGCTGCCGAAGTAATCTCTGAAACTATCGGATAGCACATGCGAAAAAGGCGCTTATCACGAGCGCCTTTTTTGCTGCGCCGCACACCAAAAAGAGCATTTACAAAAGTAATACTATATGATTTTTTCAATGCGCCGCTTGGAGGCGGCTTTTGGGAGGAAATCATGAAATTGAAGACTGCACTCTTGAGTGCCACGGTTTTGGCTGCCTGCATGTTCGGCTCTGCGTCGGCTTCAGAACTGGTTGTGGGCTTTTCGCAGATCGGCTCCGAATCCGGCTGGCGCGCTGCTGAAACCACAGTCACGAAGGAAGAAGCTAAGAAGCGTGGCGTGGACCTGAAGTTTGCCGATGCACAGCAGAAGCAGGAGAACCAGATCAAGGCGATCCGCTCCTTCATCGCGCAGGGTGTCAACGCCATCTTCCTAGCTCCAGTCGTTGAGACGGGTTGGGACGCCGTTCTCAAGGAAGCAAAGGAATCCGAAATCCCGGTGATCCTTCTCGACCGAACGATCAAGGCGCCTGAGGATCTTTACCTGACCGCTGTCACTTCGGATCAGGTTCACGAAGGCAAGGTTGCCGGCGACTGGCTCGTCAAGACCGTTGGCGACAAGGCTTGCAACATCGTCGAGCTTCAGGGCACGACAGGTTCCTCGCCGGCCATCGCCCGCAAGAAGGGCTTTGAGGAGGCCATCGCAGGCAAGGCAAATTTCAAAATCGTTCGCAGTCAGACCGGCGACTTCACCCGCACCAAGGGCAAGGAAGTCATGGAAAGCTTCCTGAAGGCTGAAAACGGCGGCAAGGAAATCTGCGCCCTCTACGCTCACAACGACGACATGGCCGTGGGCGGCATTCAGGCGATCAAGGAAGCCGGACTGAAGCCGGGCAAAGACATCCTGGTCGTCTCCATCGATGCCGTTCCTGATATCTTCAAGGCAATGGCTGCCGGCGAGGCTAACGCGACCGTGGAACTGACCCCGAACATGGCCGGTCCTGCGTTCGACGTGCTCGATGCATACCTGAAGGACAAGAAGGCACCCGCGAAGTGGATCCAGACGGAATCGAAGCTCTATACGCCGGCTGACGATCCGATGAAGGTCTACGAGTCGAAGAAGAACCTCGGCTACTGATTTCTGACACTGGAACCGCACCGGTCCATCATGGGCCGGTGCGGAACTGCCGCGGGCCGATCGGGACATCATGTCCGTTCAAGGTGCGGCATTGTACGCCCATATCAGGAAAAGCCGCCTTCATGACTCACGATTTAGAGAACGTACTAACTGCCGCTCGGATATCGAAATTCTTCCCGGGCGCCATCGCGCTCGACAAGGTAGATTTCTCGCTGCGCAGGGGTGAGGTGCATGCGCTCCTGGGCGAAAACGGCGCCGGAAAATCGACGCTCATTAAATGCATTACGGGCGCCTATCATCGCGACCAGGGCAGGCTCGCTCTGGATGGCAACGAAATCAACCCGTCCGATACGCTCGCCGCCCAGAAGCTGGGCATAGGCACGGTGTATCAAGAGGTCAATCTGCTGCCCAATTTGAGCATTGCCGAAAACCTGTACCTGGGTCGCCAGCCGAAACGGTTCGGTATGATCGACGTCCGAACGATGAACCGGCAGGCGCGGGCACTGCTTGACCAGTACGGGATTGACGTCGATGTGACTGCACAGCTCGATCGCTTTTCGGTCGCGGTGCAGCAGGTAGTGGCGATTGCGCGTGCGGTCGATTTGTCGGGCAAAGTTCTCATTCTCGATGAGCCGACTGCAAGCCTCGACACACAGGAAGTCGCGATGCTGTTTCGTATCATGCGAGACTTGAAAAAACGCGGACTTGGCATTGTCTTTATTACTCATTTTCTAGAACAGGTTTACGAGATCAGCGATCGCATCACGGTGCTCAGAAACGGCAAGCTGGTCGGCACCCGCGAGACTTCGGAGCTTTCTCGGCAGAGCCTGATCTCCATGATGCTCGGCCATGAACTGGCGAATGCCGAGGCCACCGCCAGGGCACACGCGGTCGCAGCCGGCCCGGTCAAATACAAATTCCAAGGTTACGGCAAGCGCGGCAAGGTAAAGCCGTTCGACCTTGAGGTCCGCGTCGGCGAGGTGGTCGGCGTTGCCGGGTTGCTCGGGTCTGGGCGCACGGAGACCGCCGAGCTGCTATTCGGGATCGAACAGGCCGACACCGGGACGGCACAAGTCGATGGCAAGCAGATCACGCTTTCGAACCCGCGTGCGGCGATCCGCAGCGGCTTCGGTTTCTGTCCGGAAGATCGCAAGACAGATGGCATCATCGGTGACCTTTCGATCCGCGAGAACATTGCTCTCGCGCTTCAGGCACGCCGGGGGTGGGCGCGGCCAATTTCAAGTGCTGATCAAAACGCCCTGGCGGACCGCTACATCAGAGCGCTCGATATCCGCACGACGGACAGAGAAAAGCCGATACGTCTCCTGTCGGGTGGCAATCAGCAGAAAGCGATCCTCGCGCGCTGGCTCGCGACCAATCCGGACTTCCTGATCCTCGATGAGCCCACGCGCGGCATCGACGTCGGCGCACATGCCGAAATTATCCGCTTGATCGAGGATCTTTGTTCAAAAGGCATGTCACTGATCGTAATTTCCTCTGAATTAGAAGAGCTTATCGCCTATAGCTCACGTATTTTGGTACTTCGCGATCGCGAGCATGTCGCAGAACTGACCGGCGACAATGTCAGCACCGGCCGCATCGTCGATGCCATTGCCGCCGCCCAGAAGAAGACGGAGGACACATGACGTCGTCGCTCAAAACACTGCTGATCAGATTGGCGCCGCAGCTTATCGCGCTTGCAGTCATTCTTACATTGAATTTCATTATGTTCCCTCAGTTTTTTAATGTCGTTATTCAAAACGACCGGCTATACGGCAGCCTGATCGATGTACTGAACCGCGGCGCGCCCGTAGCGCTGCTGGCAATCGGCATGACTCTGGTCATTGCGACGAAGGGGATCGACCTGTCTGTTGGCGCGGTGATTGCGATCTGTGGCGCCGTCGCCGCATCATCCATCGTCTCCGGCCATTCGCTTGCCGTGACATTGCTGATAACGGTCGGGGTGGGGCTGCTTTGCGGGGTATGGAATGGCTTTCTGGTCGCCATACTCAACATCCAGCCGATCATTGCGACGCTTGTGCTGATGGTTGCGGGACGCGGGATCGCTCAGCTCATCACCGAGGGTGTCATCATGACCTTCAACGATGAGGGTCTGATCGCGCTTGGCAGCGGCTCCTTCGCATTCCTGCCCATGCCCGTCGTCACATGGCTTGTGATGGGCGCCCTGGTGATCCTGCTTGTAAGGCGTACGGCTCTTGGCATGCTGATCGAAGCGACGGGTATCAATCGGCGAGCAAGCATGCTCTCGGGCGTCAGAACGCCGGTGCTCCTGATGGCCGTCTATATGCTGAGCGGCCTCTGCGCCTCGATCGCCGGGATCATCGTCGCGGCCGACATCAAGGGTGCTGATGCGAACAATGCCGGTCTCTGGCTGGAGCTGGACGCTATTCTGGCCGTTGTCGTGGGGGGCAACTCGCTCCTCGGCGGACGCTTCAGCATCCTGGGCTCTTTGATTGGCGCAATGATCATACAGGCCGTCAACACCGGTATTCTGCTTTCGGGTTTTCCACCGGAGTTCAACCTGATCATCAAGGCAGTGATCGTCATCGTAATCCTTGTCATTCAGTCGCCGGCGGTTCAATCGGCTGCTGTCGTTTTGAGCCGGCGATCCAGTAGCGTCAGGGAAGGGCAGACACAATGAACTCCAAATATCTGCCGCTGCTGGCAACGGTCGTGATCTTCGTTTTCTCCTACGCGATCTGCACCTTGCAGTATCCCAACATTCTGTCGACCCGGGTGATCGGCAATCTATTGACCGACAATGCCTTTCTCGGGATTGCGGCAGTCGGCATGACCTTTGTCATCATCTCCGGCGGCATCGACCTGTCGATCGGCTCAGTGATTGCATTCACCGGGGTTTTCCTCGCCGTTATCCTGCAGAACACAACGATCCATCCGCTCGTGGCGTTTGTGCTGGTGCTGGTGATCACGACTGCTTTCGGTGCAGGAATGGGCGCGATCATTCACTATCTCGAGATGCCCGCCTTCATAGTGACACTCGCCGGGATGTTTCTTGCACGTGGCATGGCGTTCGTGCTTTCGATCGACAGCATTCCGATCAGTCACGACTACTACACGACGTTGACGAGTCTCTACTACAGGCTGCCGGGTGGCGGTCGGCTGACGCTGATCGGCGGTGTCATGCTCTTGGTCTTTGTCGCCGGGATATTTCTTGCTCATCGCACGCGCTTCGGAACCAATGTCTACGCACTCGGCGGCGGCCCACAAACGGCGCAACTCATGGGCGTTCCGGTTGGTCGTACGACGATCCAGATCTACGCATTATCCGGCTTTCTTGCTGGTCTATCCGGAATCGTTTTTTCGCTCTATACGTCTGCCGGTTATTCTCTGGCAGCGGTCGGCGTCGAACTGGATGCAATCGCAGCGGTCGTCATCGGGGGGACGCTGTTGACCGGGGGAGCGGGATTCGTAGCAGGCACTTTCATCGGTATCCTGATACAGGGCCTTATTCAGACCTACATCACCTTCGACGGGACTCTCTCGAGCTGGTGGACGAAGATCTTGATCGGCCTTTTGCTTTTTGCATTCATTCTAATGCAGAAGGTTATTCTCTTCCTTTCCAGTATGAATAAGAGGTATGCCTGAGCGGGGAGGTATTCGTTGCGCAATAGATTGCTTGAGACCGGAAAGACAGGGCGCAAATCGCGAACAAGCCACGCGCAGGTCGTGGATGAGCTTGGTAGGGCGATCGTCGCCGGAACCTATCCCGTCGGAAGCATTCTGCCGGGAGACGCCGAACTTGCGCAGCGCTTCAAGGTCTCGCGTACTGTCCTTCGAGAAACCATGAAGACGCTTGCCGCAAAAGGCATGATCGTCGCAAAGGCCCGCGTCGGCACGCGCGTTACCGAAAAAAACCTCTGGAATATGTTCGACAGCGAGATCATAGCCTGGCATTTCGACAGCGGCGTGACGGAAGAATTCCTGCTGCAGCTTTACGACATCCGGTTGGCGTTCGAGCCGTTTGCTGCGGGCCTTGTCGCAGAGCGCGCAAGCAAGGAAGATATCGAGAACTTGCGCGGGCTGGCGACGGAGATGGCGGCGACTGAACATACCAGCGACAGCCTCGCCTTGGCCGACCTCCATTTTCACCTCGCCATAGCCGATGCATCTCACAATCCTTTCATGCGAACACTGGGGAGCCTGATCGAAGCCGCGCTGGTGGGCATGTTCCGCATCAGCACGCCACCGTCGCAGAACGGCTTTTCGGACATTGCGGACACGCATATGCGGATCGTCGATGCGATCGTTGCCGGCGACGTCGATGGCGCTCGAAAGGCTATGGAGATCGTGATCGTTGACGGCCGCGATCACGTGCGCGACGCCTATGCGGCGATGACCAAGGCATCCGCCTGATCCATTTTTGACCTTTGTCCCGCCCTTGTCTTGCTGCTATGAGGCAGCAAAGGCCGCACACAACGGATTCTCGGAGCACATCATGGAACGCACTTGCCTCGCCGTCATTCTCGCCGCGGGTGACAGCACGCGAATGAAGTCGTCGAAATCGAAGGTGCTGCACCCGGTCGCGAACCGCCCGATGATTGCCCATGTTGTCGATGCGGTGGCAAAGAGCGACATTTCATCGGTCGCCCTTGTCGTCGGGCGCGATGCGGAGGAGGTGGCGAAAGCCGCGCAGGTCGGAAACGTCAAAATCGAGACCTATCTGCAGAAGGAGCGGCTCGGCACCGGTCACGCGGTTCTTGCTGCACGCGAAGCTATCTCCCGCGGATACGACGACATCATCGTGACCTACGGCGATGTCCCGTTGCAGACCGAAGGCCCGCTCAAGGCCGCACGGCAAGGCCTTGCAGAAGGCAGCGACGTGGTGGTCATCGGCTTTCACACGGACACACCGACGGGATATGGCCGTCTACTTGTCAAGGACGGCGAGTTGATCGCCATTCGGGAGGAAAAGGATGCGACTGATGCGGAGCGCGCCGTAAAATGGTGCAACAGCGGCCTGATGGCGATCAACGGTCGCAAGGCGCTCGATCTGCTGTCCCGCATCGGCAATTCGAATGCCAAGGGCGAATACTACCTGACCGACCTCGTGGAAATTGCCCGATCCGTTGGCGGCCGTGTCACGGCTGTCGACGCCCCGGAAGTCGAAATGAGCGGTTGCAACAATCGCGCCGAGCTCGCCGTAATCGAGCGACTCTGGCAGGAGCGACGGCGCCATGAGATGATGGTCTCCGGTGTGACGATGATTGCTCCAGAGACGGTGTTTCTTTCCTATGATACGGCGATCGGGCAGGACGCGCTGATCGAGCCGAACGTTGTTTTTGGCCCTGGCGCGACGATCGACGGCGGTGCAGTCATTCACGCGTTCTCGCATATCGAAGGCGCGCATGTCAGCGCCGGCGCAACCGTCGGCCCATTCGCCCGCCTCCGGCCGGGAGCCGATCTCGGCAACGGCTCAAAGGTCGGCAATTTCTGCGAAGTCAAGAACGGCAAGATCGGTGAGGGCGCCAAGGTCAATCACCTTACCTATATCGGCGACGCGAAGATCGGAGCCGGGGCGAATATCGGTGCTGGTACCGTCACCTGCAACTATGACGGCGTCAACAAGCACGAGACGTTGATTGGGGCGAATACTTTCATCGGGTCGAACTCCTCGCTCGTGGCGCCGGTCAGCATTGGTGACAATGCTTACGTGGCGTCCGGCAGCGTCATCACTGCGGATGTTCCGACCGACGCACTCGCCTTTGGCCGGGCTCGCCAGGAAGTGAAGCCAGGCAGAGCCACCGCACTCCGCGAACGTGCGCTTGCCATCAAGGCCGCGAAGAAGTCCAAGGCGTAGGCTCTGCGTAACGCGCGGAAACCGAAAGTGACCGCGGAGACCATTGAGAAAAAAGACAGAATCATTACGAGTGGCCACCGATACGGTGGCTTAGGGGACTTTCATGTGCGGTATTGTTGGGATCGTCGGTAACAGCCCGGTCGCAGGGCGTCTCGTGGACGCGCTGAAGCGGCTCGAGTACCGCGGCTACGACTCGGCGGGTGTTGCCACCATACACAACGGCGAACTGGCTCGTCGCCGTGCCAAAGGCAAACTCTTCAATCTCGAAACGCGCCTCGATGGCGACCCCTTGCCGGGAACGACCGGCATTGCGCACACGCGCTGGGCAACGCATGGCATTCCCAACGAGACCAATGCGCATCCGCACTTCGTCGAGGGCGTTGCTGTCGTCCACAATGGCATCATCGAGAACTTCTCTGAGCTGCGAGACGAGTTGACAGCCGAAGGTGCTGTCTTTGAGACGCAGACGGACACCGAAGTCGTCGCCCATCTCATGGCGAAGCATCTGCGTGATGGTCTCGAACCGCGGGCCGCGATGCTCAAGATGCTGAACCAAGTGACTGGCGCCTATGCGCTTGCTATCATGCTTCAGGACGACCCCGGTACGATCATGGCGGCGCGCTCCGGCCCGCCGCTCGCAATCGGCTATGGTTCAGGTGAGATGTTCCTCGGCTCGGATGCCATCGCGCTTTCCCCCTTCACCAACGAGATCACTTACCTCGTCGATGGCGATTGGGCCGTGCTTACGCGAGACGGAGCGACAATCCTTGATTTCGCGGGCAACGAAGTAAAGCGCCCCCGGCAGATCTCGCAGACGGCTGCCTATGTCGTCGACAAGGGCAACCATCGGCATTTCATGGAGAAGGAGATTTACGAGCAGCCGGAGGTCATCTCGCATGCCCTCAGCCAGTACATCGACTTTGCCAACAACGTCGTCAGTGACAATGTCAATGCGATCGATTTCAAAGCGACCAGCAGCCTGGCAATCTCGGCATGCGGAACGGCGTATCTCGCCGGTCTCGTGGGCAAATACTGGTTCGAGCGCTACGCGCGGCTTCCAGTTGAAATCGATGTTGCCTCGGAGTTTCGCTACCGAGAAATGCCGCTGTCGCCCTCGCAAGCTGCGCTCTTCATCTCGCAATCAGGGGAGACGGCAGACACGCTGGCATCGCTCCGCTACTGCAAGGAGAACGGGCTGAAGATCGGCGCCGTGGTGAACGTCAGAGAGTCGACCATCGCTCGTGAGTCGGATGCGATCTTCCCCATCATGGCAGGGCCGGAAATCGGCGTAGCGTCGACAAAGGCGTTCACCTGCCAATTGGCCGTCCTGGCGTCGCTGGCGCTCGGAGCTGGCAAGGCGAGGGGAACGATCAGCGCGGAGGAGGAGAGAGGCTTGGTGCGTCACCTCGCCGAAATGCCGCGCATCATGAGCCGAGTGCTGAACCTTATTCAGCCGCAAATGGAAAGCCTGGCGCGCGAACTCTCGAAGTGCCGCGACGTTCTCTACCTCGGCCGCGGCACAAGCTTCCCACTTGCCATGGAAGGGGCTCTCAAGCTCAAGGAAATCTCCTACATCCATGCAGAGGGCTACGCCGCCGGCGAACTCAAACACGGGCCGATTGCCTTGATCGACGAGAACATGCCCGTCATCGTCATCGCACCGTTTGACCGCTTCTTCGACAAGACGGTGTCGAACATGCAGGAGGTTGCCGCGCGTGGCGGCCGCATCATCTTCATCACTGACGAGGCAGGTGCAGCCGCATCGAAACTGCCGACTATGGCGACGATCGTGCTCCCCAACGTCGACGAGATCATCACGCCGATGATCTTCTCGCTGCCGATCCAACTGCTTGCCTATCATACGGCTGTTTTCATGGGCACGGACGTCGATCAACCGCGCAATCTGGCAAAGTCGGTCACGGTGGAGTGACCGGCTCTCAGCCTCCTGAAGACTTGTGCGGCTTGGCAATTTCTGGCAGCTTTTCAATCAGGAAAGCATGGGGGAGCTGATTTCCGATAGCCGGTCTGCTCAACGGAGTTCATCAGCACGCGATGACGGAAAAACTGCCCCGATTACCGATAGCTACGCGGATCAGGAACAACTTCCTGGCGGGGCTCATTATTTGTGCGCCGGTCGCTATTACGCTGTGGCTGACATGGTCGGTGGTACGATGGGCGGATAGCTGGGTGAAGCCATACCTGCCTGCACGCTATGACCCGGACAACTATTTGAATTTCGCCGTGCCCGGATCCGGGCTGTTGATCGCCCTGATTGCGATCACGCTCATCGGCTTCCTCGGCAAGAACCTGATCGGCCAGAGCATCGTTCAGTTTAGCGAATCTCTTGTGCGGCGCGTGCCACTGGTGCGCAGCATCTATCAAAGCGTGAAGCAGATCTTCGAGACGGTGCTGAAGGACAAGACGAACTCCTTCAAGAAAGTCGGCCTCATCGAGTATCCGAGCCCCGGCCTGTGGGCGCTGGTATTCATCTCTACAGACGCCAAGGGCGAGATTGCATCGAAGTTCAAGGCGATGGGCCAGGACATGGTTTGCGTGTTCCTGCCGCCGACACCAGTGCCGACCGCAGGATTTCTGATCTTCACACCACGCGAGAAGATCGTTCCGCTCGATATGTCACCGGAGGATGCAGCTAAGCTCCTGATCTCCGGCGGCCTGGTTACCCCGGAGGAGCTTGCCGGGCGGATTGCAAAACCGGAGCGGACGCGCAAGCCGCTGCCGGCGCCGATCGAGATGTAAGACTGGCCGCCTCCGCTTATCCGGCATGCAGGAAGCGGATCGCCTCGTCGCGACGGAACAGGTAAAGCAGGGTGCGCACCGCCTTGCCACGCTCGCTGGCGAGATCTGGATCGCGCTCGATCAGATAGGCCGCATCGCGGCGGGCTATTTCCAGAAGATCGGCATGTGCCTCGAGACTCGCGATGCGGAAGCCGGGGGTTCCGGATTGCCGCGTGCCGAGCAGCTCGCCTTCGCCACGCAATTTGAGGTCTTCTTCCGCAATGCGGAATCCATCTTCGGTCTCGCGCATGATTGAAAGCCGCGAATGACCCGTTTCTCCGAGCGGACCTTTGTAGAGGAGGATGCAGGTCGACGCCTCGTCGCCGCGACCGACGCGGCCGCGAAGCTGATGCAACTGCGCGAGGCCAAAGCGCTCAGCATGCTCAATCACCATGATCGTCGCATCGGGAACATCGACCCCGACTTCCACAACGGTCGTTGCGACCAGCAGGCGGATTTCACCATTCTTGAACGCCATCATAACGGCGTCCTTTTCCGGGCCGCTCATCCGACCGTGAATCAGGCCGATGCCTGCGCCGAGCGATGAGACGAGCGTTGCGTGACGCTCCTCGACCGACATCAGATCGCTCTCATCAGATTCCTCGACGAGCGGGCAGATCCAATAGGCCTTCTTGCCCTCTGCCAGCGCGCCCTTCAGTCGCCCAACGATCTCGCCGATGCGCTCGGTCGGCACGGTTATCGTCTGGATCGGCTTCCTGCCAACGGGTTTCTCCGTCAGCTTCGAGACGTCCATGTCACCGAAGGCGGCGAGCACCAATGTGCGTGGGATCGGCGTGGCTGTCATGACAAGCATATGTGGGGTGATGCCCTTGGCCGTCAGTCGCAAGCGTTGATGGACGCCAAACCTATGCTGCTCGTCGACAACCGCCAGCATCAGATTGCGATAGTTGACACTGTCCTGGAAGAGGGCGTGCGTGCCGATAATGATCTGCGCCTCGCCCGAGAAAATCCTTTCGAGGATATCTTCGCGCTCACGCCCCTTGGTGCGACCAGTGAGGACCTCAAGCCCGAGACCGGCAGACGAGGCGAATCTCGAGATCGTCGCGTAGTGTTGACGCGCGAGGATCTCTGTCGGCGCCATCAGGACAGCCTGGCCGCCGCTTTCAATGACAGCGGCCATCGCCATCAGGGCGACCAGCGTCTTGCCGGAGCCGACATCGCCTTGCAGCAGGCGTAGCATGCGGTCTTCTCCCGCCATATTCTTCAGGATATCGGCGACTGCGGCGTTCTGGCTGGCGGTCGGCGAGAACGGCAGGGCCTGCAGGATCTGCTGGCTAACGGTGCCTGTGGCATGCACAGGCTGACCGGCGACCTTCCGCAGGCGCTGGCGCACCAGACTAAGGGAGAGTTGGCCTGCCAGGAACTCGTCGTAAGCGAGGCGACGACGGGCAGGGGCTTGCGCATCGATATCTGAGGGATCGCGTGGTTCGTGCAGCGCGTGGAAAGCGTCCGCGATCGATGGCAAGCCCTGTTTCTGCGCGAGGGTCAGGTCGATCCACTCCGGCAGTTCGGGCGTGCGTGGCAGCGCTGCTTCAATGATCTTGCGCAGTGTCTTCGGCGAAAGACCCGCGGTGAGGGGATAGATCGGCTCGACCAGCGGCAGGTTTTCGGCTTCGCTGGCTTTTACGACGTAATCCGGGTGAACCATAGAGGCGCGCCCATTGAACCAGTCGATCTTGCCGCTGACGATCACCTCCTCGTCGAGCGGCAATTGCTTTTCAAGCCATGCAGCCTGCCCGCGAAAGAAGACAAGCGTCAGTTCGCCGGTCTCGTCGTGCAGGACGACGCGATAGGGAATGTTGCTCTTGCCGCGCGGCGGTGCCTGATGGCGATCGACGCGCGCCGTGACGGTGACGATGGCACCTTGCGGCGCACGAGCTATCCCCGGTTGGTTTCTGCGATCGATCAGGGAATGCGGCGCATGAAACAGCAGATCGACGACGCGCGTCTCGTCAGGCGTCTCGCGCCCAAGCAGCTTCACCAGCAACTCGGCGATCTTGGGGCCGACGCCGGGCAAGGCGGAAACAGGCGAAAACAGCGGATCGAGAATGGCGGGGCGCATGGCGGCAAAATGCGATGAACAATGCGGCCTTGGCAAGGCTGACAAGCCGCTTTCGAGGGTCTATAGAGGCGCATCAACAGGAAGGTAATGCCATGACGGGTGTGTCACTCTCCAGCGCCGATCTTGATCCGCGCCGCCGCCGAATCCTCTTTCGCTGCTGGCATCGCGGCATTCGCGAGATGGATCTGGTCTTCGGGCAGTTCGCCGAGAAAGAGATCGCCAGCCTGTCAGAGACCGAACTCGACGAGTTCGAAACCATCATGGCCGAAGAGGACAACGATCTTGTTCGCTGGATCATGGGAACGTGGCCGGTCCCCGAACGTTTTCAGACGCCAATGTTTGCGCGCCTTGCCGCTTACAAGCCCGATTTCGAGTATCCAGCCGACGCCCTGCCCAGGAACGCCTAATGATCCCAGGTTTTGACGTAAAGAAACTGTCAGCCGCTGCGGTGCCGCTGACAATCGGCAACGTGCCCACGGGTGTTGAGGCTTTGTTGCTGGCCGATCTCGCACGTGCAGGAGAGCCTGTCGCTTATGTGCTTTCCGACGGCCAGCGGATGGTTGACCTGGAACAGATGCTTGGCTTCGTTGCGCCAGAGATCCCTGTTCTGACACTGCCGGCCTGGGACTGTCTTCCTTACGACCGCGTCTCGCCAAGCGCCGACACGTCGGCGCGCCGTCTTGCTGCGCTGGGCGGCCTGATCGCACATCACAAGAAGCCGCACGCGGCGATCGTGCTGGTGACTGTCAATGCAATGCTGCAGAAAGTCGCACCACAGCAGATTATCGAGAACCTTGCCTTCTCGGCCCGTCCCGGAAACACCGTGCGGATGGACGATATTGCCGGGCGCCTTGAACGCAACGGCTTTGACCGCGTCGCAACCGTTCGCGAGGTCGGCGAATATGCGGTGCGGGGGGGCATTCTTGATGTTTTCGTACCCGGCTCCGAGGAGCCTGTTCGCCTCGATTTCTTCGGCGACACGCTGGAAAGCATCCGCAGCTTCGATCCTGCGAGCCAGCGCACCACAGGACAGGTCCGCTCGCTCGACCTGAACCCGATGAGCGAGGTCACGCTGACGCCGGATACCATCAGCCGTTTCCGCAAGAACTACCTCTCTTCGTTCGGCGCGGCAACGCGCGACGATGCACTCTATCTCGCGATATCGGAGGGGCGGCGTTATCCGGGTATGGAGCATTGGCTGCCGCTTTTCTACGAGAAGCTGGAAACGGTATTCGACTATCTCAGAGGTTTCCGGCTGGTCACCGATCACACGGTGCGCCAGGCCGCTGAGGAGCGCTCCAAGCTTGTCTTCGACTATTATGATGCCCGCTTGAATTCCGGACAGCCGGTCAAGGGCCAGATGGCACAGGGAACGCCCTATAAGCCCGTAGCGCCTGGCCAACTCTATTTGGACGGAAAGACTTTCACCCACACGCTCGACGCGTTCAACGCGATGCGTATTTCGCCCTTCAACGAGCAGGAGGGAGAGGCACGGCGCGTGGTCAATCTCGACGCGCGGCAAGGCGAGCGTTGGGCACGATCGAACGCCGAGGGTGGTGGCAACGCCGAACGCGTCAACGTGTTCGACGCTGTCGTGAAACACATTGCCGACAAGCGCTCATCTGGCTCGAAGGTGCTGATTACAGCCTGGACTGAAGGCTCGCTGGAGCGTCTGCTGCAGGTGCTGAACGAACACGGGCTCGAGCGTGTGAAGCCGGTTGGCGCGCTGAAGGAGATCGACGGTCTTGCCAAGGGCGAGGCGGGGGCCGGGGTGCTCAGTCTTGAATCCGGCTTTGAGGTCGGCAATCTCGTCGTCATCGGCGAGCAGGACATTCTCGGTGACCGCATGGTGCGCCGGTCGAAGCGACGCAAGCGCGCGGCAGACTTCATATCCGAGGTCGCCGGTCTCGACGAAGGTTCGGCCGTTGTCCACGCGCAGCACGGCATTGGCCGGTTTATCGGCCTGCGGACCATCGAAGCCGCAGGCGCGCCGCACGCCTGTCTCGAACTGCAGTACGCAGATGAGGCGAAGCTGTTCCTGCCGGTCGAGAACATCGATCTTCTGTCGCGTTATGGCGGCGAGGGGACGGAAGCTCAGCTCGACAAGCTCGGCGGCGGCGCATGGCAGATGCGCAAGGCAAAGCTCAAGAAACGGCTGCTCGATATGGCGGATGCACTGATCCGCATCGCCGCCGAACGCCTGACGCGCCATGCGCCAGTGTTGACGACACCTGAAGGGCTGTATGACGAATTCGCCGCCCGCTTCCCCTATGACGAAACGGAAGATCAGGACAACGCCATCGAGGCTGTGCGCTCCGACCTTGGGGCGGGCCGCCCCATGGATCGCCTCGTTTGCGGCGACGTCGGCTTCGGCAAGACGGAGGTGGCGCTTCGTGCCGCTTTCGTCGCCGCGATGAACGGTATTCAGGTTGCCGTCGTTGTGCCGACGACACTGCTCGCGCGCCAGCACTTCAAGACTTTCGCGGAACGCTTCCGCGGTCTGCCGGTTCGTGTTCAGCAAGCTTCACGCCTCGTCGGGTCGAAGGAACTGGCGCTGACGAAGAAGGAAGTGGCGGAGGGCAAGACGGATATCGTCGTCGGTACCCATGCGCTTCTCGGTGCCGGGATCAAGTTTGCCAATCTGGGCCTGCTGATCATCGACGAAGAGCAGCATTTCGGCGTCAAGCACAAGGAACGCCTGAAGGAGCTCAAGAGCGACGTGCATGTGCTGACGCTCTCGGCGACCCCGATCCCGCGCACGCTGCAGCTCGCGATGACAGGGGTGCGCGAGCTGTCGCTGATCACGACGCCGCCGGTCGACCGCATGGCGGTTCGCACCTTCATTTCGCCCTTCGATTCGCTCGTCATCCGCGAAACGCTAATGCGCGAGCACTATCGCGGCGGTCAGAGCTTCTACGTCTGCCCACGGCTTGCCGATCTGGAGGATGTGCACGCGTTCCTGCGATCGGATGTGCCGGAGCTGAAGGTCGCGGTCGCGCATGGTCAGATGCCAGCCGTCGAGCTTGAAGACATCATGAATGCTTTCTACGAGGGGCGCTACGACGTGCTGTTGTCGACGACGATCGTGGAATCCGGCCTCGACGTGCCGACCGCCAATACGCTGATTGTTCACCGCGCCGACATGTTCGGCCTCGCGCAGCTCTACCAGCTGCGCGGACGTGTCGGTCGCTCCAAGGTGCGCGCCTTCGCGCTCTTCACGCTGCCAGTCAACAAGGTGCTGACGGCGACAGCCGAACGTCGCCTAAAGGTGCTGCAGTCGCTCGACACGCTCGGCGCCGGCTTCCAGCTGGCGAGCCACGACCTCGATATCCGCGGTGCCGGCAACCTGCTCGGCGAAGAACAGTCCGGCCACATCAAGGAAGTCGGTTTCGAACTCTATCAGCAGATGCTCGAAGAGGCGGTAGCCGAAGTGAAGGGCGTGGACGAAATCCAGGATACCGGCTGGTCGCCGCAGATCTCAGTCGGCACGTCAGTCATGATCCCAGATGGCTATGTGCCTGATTTGCACCTGCGCATGGCACTCTACCGTCGCCTCGGCGAGATCACGGAACTCAAGGAAATCGACGCGTTCGGCGCGGAGATGATCGACCGCTTCGGCCCGATGCCGATCGAGGTCCAGCATCTCCTGAAGATCGTCTATGTGAAGTCGCTCTGCCGCGTCGCCAACGTCGAGAAGCTGGATGCCGGCCCGAAGGGCATCGTCGTTCAGTTCCGCAACAAGGAATTCCCCAACCCGGCAAACTTGGTCGGCTACATCGCCAAGCAGGGCACCATGGCGAAGATCCGCCCGGATCACAGCCTGTTCCTGACGCGCGATCTGCCCACGCCGGAAAAACGGCTGCAGGGAGCAGCCGTTATCATGACCCAGCTTGCGGAAATGGCGATGGCGTAAGGCGAGCGCCTCAGTTCATACCGGCGCGCGCTTCGGCCTTCGCCTTGGCGATGTCACGAAGCGCGCCGACCAGTACGTCGGGCGTCTGCGCGCCGCTGACGGCATATTGCTGATCGAAGATGAAGAACGGTACGCCGTTGACGCCCATCTTCTGGGCCGATTCGATCTCTTCGACCACTAGGGCCGTGTCGGCATCGGAGGCGAGCAACGACGCGGTGACCGCGCGGTCGAGGCCGGCCTTCTCGGCAATGTCGAGCAGCACGGCATGATCGCCGACATTGCGGCCTTCCTCGAAGTTCGCCTTGAACAGCCCGTTGACGACCTTGTCCGCCTTGTCGCGGTCCTCGATCATCGCCCAGTGGATCAGGCGGTGTGCGTCGAGCGTGTTCGGGCCGATATTGATTGCTTCGAAATCGAACTTGATGCCGACTTCGCGGCCAAGCTCGCTCAGCATCTTGTGGCCTTGAGCCACGCGTTCGGCACCGCCAAGCTTCTGCTCGAGCGCCTTCTTCTGGTCAACGCCCTCAGGTGGATAGTCGGGGTTGAGACGGTAGGGGCGCCAGTTGATGTCCACACCAACCTCGTCCTGAACTTCGGCAATCGCAAGCTCCAGCCGCGCCTTGCCGAGATAGCACCACGGGCAGACGACGTCAGAGACAACGTCGATGGTAATGCGTTCCATGGGCTTTCCTTTTTCCTGTAGCCGAAATCTTCCCGCCATCTAGGACCTGTGGCGGGAGAGTTCAACCAGGCAGAAAAAGGGAACTGTCTATTGAACGCTCTGATCCCACCACGCCGGCAACTGATAGCCATAGAGCGGCACGGCGTCTGGATGATCGATGCGCTTGCTACGCGCAACCCATTGCTTGTCAACATGATAAAGCGGCAAGACGTAGTGGCCGGATAGCAGCATACGATCGTGCGAACGCACCGCGGCAGTAAAATCCTCGGCCGAACGGGCGGTGAGGATATGCTGGATCAGCGTATCGACGTCAGGGTCGGCAACGCCGGCGAAGTTGTCAGTCCCGTCCCGCTCCTTTGCCGCAGAAGACCAACGTCCCAGCTGCTCGATGCCGGGAGACAGGGACGATGTGTAGGACTTCACGATCACGTCGTAGTCGAAACTGCTGGTGCGGCTCTGATACTGCGAATCGTCGACCGTGCGGATCGTCGCGGCAATGCCGAGCAGTTGCAGCGAACGCTGATAGGAGACTGCGAGCTTCTCCTGGTCGGTGTTCTGCGTCATGATCTCGAAGGCGAGCGGACGTCCGCTGGCGTCACTCATCTTGCCATTCTTGATCGTGTAGCCTGCTTCCTTGAGGAGCGCGGCTGCCTGTTTAAGAACATTGCGGTCGCGGCCCGAACCATCGGTCACGGGGAGCTTGTAGGTACCGTCCAGAATCGCGGGATCGATTCGATCCTTGATCGGGCCGAGAAGCTTTAGCTCGCGTTCGTCAGCCGGCACGCCGAAGCTCGACAGATCGGAATTCTGCCAGAAGCTCTGTGTGCGGATATAGGCATTCGAGAAGAGGTTCTTGTTCGCCCACTCGAAGTCGAAAACGAGAGACAGCCCCTCGCGGAGCTTCACGTTTGCGAAGACCGGACGGCGGGTGTTGAAGACGAAACCGAACATGCCGCTCGGCAGCTTCGGCTCGAACGTGTCCTTGACGACGTTGCCCGAGGTGACCGCCGGGAAATTGTAAGCACTTGCCCAATGGCCTGGACTGCCGTCCGGATAGATGTCGATATCACCCTTCTTGAAGGACTCGAAGAGGGTGGTGTCCTGCAGGAAATACTGGACCGATATCTGGTCGTAGTTGTCGAGACCGACCTTGGCCGGAATATCCTTGCCCCAATAGTTGGGGTCGCGCTCGAAGGTGATGCTTTCGCCGGGCTTCAGCGACTTGATCTTGTAGGGGCCGGAACCGACGGGTGGCGTGAGCGACGAACGATCGAATGTCTCCGGATCGATGGCGTGCTTCGGCAGAATCGGCGTCGAACCCGCGAGAATCAGCGGGAATTCGCGATCAGCCTTGCCGTTAAAAGTGAAGCGAACGCCGTGGTCTCCGACCTTCTCCATCTTCTCGACGGCATTCAACCGCGTGCTGAAGGGAACGCGGCCCTTTTCCTTGAGCAGATTGAGCGTGAAAATCACGTCATCGGGTGTTACCGGCTGACCATCGGACCACTTGGCGGCTGAATTGAGATTGAACTGGATGAAGGTCCGGTCCTCATTCCACTCGACGGACTCGGCCAGCAGGCCGTAAAGGGTGAAGGGTTCGTCACGCGAACGCAGCATGAGCGTCTCGAAGACAAGGTTTCCGTACTCCGGATCCCACATGCCCCGCGCCGTGGTGCGCATGCTCTTCAAGATAAAGGGATTGAGGTTGTCGAAGGTCCCGACGACGCCATAGTTGATCTTGCCCCCCTTCTTCACATCGGGATTGACGTAAGGAAGATGCTTGAAATCAGCGGGCAGGGCAGGCGCGCCGTGCATCGCAATGCCATGCACCGGCTCAGCGAGCGCTGCGCTGCCAACAAGGGTGAAAATGACGGGAAGAACGATCCGGAGCATCGTCGAGGTCCTTTCCGGGAACGGCACGATTCGGCGCAAGACTATCACGCAGCCGCTGTAGTTCACCATCCGCGCCGAATTCTTTCGGAGGACCCCGAAAAGGTCAAAGAAATACTGGATATCTGGCCCGACGCAATGTAACAGGGGAACCCGAAGTCGGGGGGTCATGCATTTGCCTCATTGTTTTAAGAGGTGGAGTGCGAACAACCCTGTTGGTGAGGATGGCACGTTGTCGTCCCTAAGGGATTTCAGGAGACGGAATTCGTTATGATGTTCAAGGCTGAAAACAAAACGCGGGCAGCCCTGTCCGTTCTGGCAGTGATGCTCGGTGCTGCAGCGGCCCCGGTATCATCCTTCGCGCAGGATGCAGCGGCTTCCGCAGACGCTCCCGCCACGGCTGCCGGTGCTCCGCGTCTCGGCTGGTACAAGACCTGTAGCAAGCAGGAAGACAATGACGTCTGCGTCGTCCAGAACGTCGTTCTCGCGGGTGGTGGTCAGCTCGTTACGGGCGTCGGCCTTATCAGCGTCTCCGGCAAGATCAACAACAAGAGCCTCCAGGTTTCGGTGCCTCCGGCCCGCCTGATCCCGCCAGGCGTCGCGATGCAGATCGACGGCGGCAAGCCACAGAAGATCGACTACCTGATGTGCATGCCTGACCGTTGCGTCGCCCAGATCCCGCTGACCGACGCCATGGTCGCCAGCCTGAAGAAGGGCACCGATCTGGTTCTGACCTCGATCAACTTCCGTCGCGCACCAAACCCGATCAAGATCTCGCTCGAAGGCTTCACAGGCGCATTCGATGGCGAAGCGGTTTCTGCTTCCAAGCTCGCCGAAAGCCAGAAGAGCCTGCAGGACAGCATGCAGAAGAAGGCCGACGAAGCGCGCAAGAAGCTTGAAGAAGCCCAGAAGGCTGCCAAGGCTCAGTAATCCGGGCCCATCGGAATTATCGAAGAACCCGGCTTTGCGCCGGGTTTTTTGTTGCTCAATCCAGACAAAGAAAAACCCCGCTATAAGCGGGGTTTTGAATTATGGCAGCGGACGTTAGTGGGCGAAGCTCATCTTGGGTTTGAACTGCCCCGTCGGTGCCATATCGAAAATCTGATAGACCTGTTCGTTGCGAAGCGGGACGCCGCTCTCGTCGTTCACCAGGTTCTGCTCGGATACGTAGGCAACGTATTCGTTTTCATCATTCTCAGCCAGCAGGTGGTAGAAGGGCTGATCCTTGCTCGGGCGCACTTCGGCGGGAATGGAGTTCCACCATTCTTCCGTATTCGCGAATTCCGGATCGACATCGAAGATGACGCCGCGAAACGGAAATACCTTGTGCCGAACCACTTCACCGATACTGAACTTAGCTACTTTTTCTTTCATGGTACGACTTCCTTTCATCACCTGATTTGGTGATTGGGCCCGCTCAAATCAAGATTTGTGCGAGATCTCGTCACATGAGTGTCACATCAACCATCAAACACCTGTGACATCGGCAGGAAAAAGCCCCGGCGAACCGGGGCTTTCATTTCTATCAGGACGAATAGTACATGTCGTATTCAACAGGATGCGGGGTCATGTCGTAGCGCATGACTTCGACCATCTTCAGTTCGATGAACGAGTCGATCTGGTCGTCGTCGAAGACGCCGCCGGCGGTAAGGAACTTGCGATCCTTGTCGAGGCTTTCCAGCGCTTCACGCAGCGAGCCGCAGACGGTCGGGATCTTCTTCAGTTCCTTTGGCGGCAGATCGTATAGATCCTTGTCCATGGCCTTGCCGGGATGGATCTTGTTCTTGATGCCGTCGAGGCCGGCCATCAGCATCGCTGCGAAGGCGAGGTATGGGTTTGCCATCGGATCCGGGAAGCGGACTTCGACGCGCTTTGCCTTCGGGTTGCTGCCGAAGGGAATGCGGCATGAGGCCGAGCGGTTGCGGGCCGAGTAGGCGAGCAGAACAGGTGCTTCATAACCCGGGACGAGACGCTTGTAGGAGTTCGTCGACGGGTTGGTGAAGGCGTTCAGCGCCTTGGCATGCTTGATGACGCCGCCGATGAAATAGAGGCAGCTCTCGGACAGGCCCGCATACTCGTCGCCAGCAAAGCTTGGCTTGCCGCCCTTCCAGATCGACAGATGGACGTGCATGCCCGAGCCGTTGTCGCCGAAGATCGGCTTCGGCATGAAGGTGGCCGTCTTGCCATAGGCATTGGCGACCTGGTGCACGACGTACTTGTAGATCTGCATCTTGTCGGCGTTGCGGACGAGCGTGTCGAACTTAATGCCGAGCTCATGCTGGGCAGCGGCAACTTCGTGGTGGTGCTTTTCGACGACGACGCCCATTTCCGACAGAACCGTCAGCATCTCGGAGCGCATGTCCTGGCAGCTGTCGATCGGCGGGACGGGGAAGTAACCGCCCTTGACGCGCGGACGGTGACCAAGGTTGCCGGTTTCATACTCGGTATCGTCGTTGGACGGAAGTTCCGTCGAGTCGAGCTTGAAGCCAGTATTGTAGGGATCAGCCTTGTAGCGAACGTCGTCGAAGACGAAGAATTCAGCTTCGGGGCCAACGAAGACCGTGTCACCGATACCGGATGCCTTTAGATAAGCCTCAGCCTTCTTGGCAGTGCCGCGCGGATCGCGGTTATAGGCTTCACCGGAAACCGGGTCGAGAATATCGCAAAGGATGACCATGGTGGACTGCGCGAAGAACGGGTCCATGTGAACCGTTTCCGGGTCCGGCATCAGCACCATGTCGGATTCGTTGATGGCCTTCCAGCCGGCAATCGAGGAGCCGTCGAACATGACGCCATCGGCGAACATATCTTCGTCGACGCAAACTACGTCCATCGTGACGTGCTGCAGCTTGCCCTTGGGGTCGGTGAAACGCAGGTCGACGAACTTTACGTCGTTTTCCTTGATTTGCTTAAGAATTTCGTTTGCGGTCGCCATTAAATAGTTCCTTTATTTGAGATGACGATACGTTGGCTCGCCGGAAGGCGAAAAAAGATTAGATGGCATCGATACCGGTTTCGCCGGTACGGATGCGGATAACCTCTTCGACATTGGATACGAAAATTTTGCCGTCGCCAATGCGGCCCGTTTGGGCGGCCTTGCGGATCGCGTCGATGACAGCTTCCGCGTTCTCATCCGCAAGTACGACTTCCACCTTCACCTTTGGCAGGAAGTCGACCACGTATTCCGCACCACGGTAAAGTTCCGTGTGGCCTTTTTGGCGACCGAAGCCCTTCGCTTCCGTAACTGTAATACCCTGCAGGCCAACTTCCTGAAGGGCTTCCTTCACTTCGTCCAGCTTGAAGGGCTTTATGATCGCTTCGATCTTTTTCATGAGAAAATGACTCTCCGCTTCTCCCGTTAACACAGGCTCAAACCTGCTTGCCGTCATGATGCAGTTATCGTGCCAGTTGGAAAGTGGATTTTTCCAAAATTGGCGAGGATCGTGTCCAAAACTCCGAAACGGCAGTAATTTTCGACAATTTTCCAAAAGAAATTCTCAAAAATCGACGCGACACAAGCGAATTCGAGACAATTTCGGCAATATTTGTCCACGCTAATAATCTCGCGCCCTACACAACGAATGTCTAGTATTCGTGCATTTGCATATTTTTTGAGCCTCACCACAACGAACTGGCCGGTTGTTATTTAGGCGATTTCTGTTTGAATGCGGCGATGATCGATGAAATCCCGAAGCTGCTCCTCACCCCTGAAGAAATGACGACGGTCGACGCGGCTGCCGCTTTGTCCGATATCGACAGTTACGCCCTCATGGAGAGGGCCGGCGCCGCGGTTGCGGCTCTTTTTTTGCGTTACTTTCCGAGCGCCCTTCGCGCCGCCGTCCTTTGCGGACCTGGCAACAACGGAGGCGACGGGTACGTGGCTGCTCGTCGGCTGGCGGAGAGCGGCGTTGAGGTGAACGTATTCCACATCGGTGAACTGGAAAAGCTCAAAGGAGATGCCGCGCGCGCGCGGGACGACCTAGCGCCCATTATCGCGGCGCCACTCGAGGCCTACGAGCCACGGCGCGGCGACGTGGTCATCGATGCCCTGTTCGGAGCAGGCCTCGCTCGCGATATTCCTGGGAGCGCCCGAGATGTGATCGAACGCGTGAGGGAGGCGCGGGTGCCTGTCATTTCCGTCGATCTTCCATCAGGCGTGGACGGTCGCACCGGCGCCATCAGAGGGGCGGCCTTTGCAGCGGATCGTACGGTTACTTTCATGACGCGCAAACCCGGCCACCTGTTGATACCGGGGCGAGAGCTTTGTGGTGAACTGGAGGTGTTCGATATCGGCATACCGGCACGCATCATCCGCGCCGAGAAAAAACAGCAGATCGCCGAGAATGGCCCAGAGCATTGGTGCCATGTACTGCACTCAAGCGGACTGGAAACACACAAATACAAGCGCGGCCACCTCGTCGTGTTCTCCGGCGACGCGAGCAAGACCGGTGCCGCGCGGATGTCGGCCGTCGCAGGATTGAAGGCCGGGGCAGGGCTCGTGACAATCGCCTCGCCGGAGGACGCGCTGACCGCCAATGCTGCACACCTGACGGCGATCATGCTGCATGCTATCAACGACGAGGCGGCGCTTCGCGATTGGTTGCGTGACGAGCGGCTGCAGACATTCGTTCTTGGCCCAGGTTTTGGCGTCGGCGACAAGGCACGCCGTTTCGTAGCAGCACTTTCCGAACGCCACCTGGTACTTGACGCCGATGGGCTCTCTTCTTTCAAAGATGCCCCGGCTGAGTTGTTTTCCCTGTTTGCCGGCGAGCCGCGGCTTGTGCTGACGCCGCATGAAGGCGAGTTCGGTCGCCTGTTTCCGGATATCGCCGTTGATGACACGATGGGCAAGGTCGAAAAGGCGAGAGCGGCGGCTGCACGGGCGAATGCCGCAATCGTCTACAAAGGCGCAGATACAGTCATAGCCTCGCCTGACGGCAGAACCTATATCAATACGAACGCACCGATTTGGCTCGCGACCGCAGGCTCCGGTGATGTTCTTGCCGGGATCATCGGCGCGTTGATGGCTCAGGGCGCTCCCACC
The DNA here is from genome assembly GCA_900466605.1 of Hyphomicrobiales bacterium. Taxonomy (GTDB): domain Bacteria; phylum Pseudomonadota; class Alphaproteobacteria; order Rhizobiales; family Rhizobiaceae; genus Rhizobium. The sequence goes on along the minus strand of UBMU01000016.1, from coordinate 104,769 downwards.
TTCGAAGCAGCTGCTGCCGGTGTCTACATGCACGGAGAGGCCGGTGCGCGGGCGGGAAAAGGATTGACAGCAGAAGAGCTGGCGACGCAGGTTCGCCCGCTCTGAGAACAACCTACCGTGACGTCTCTTCCTGCAGCGCCATTGCCCCGAAGGGGGCATTGACCTTACCTTCGTGAATCATGAAGGCAAAGACGTCCCGCGGCTGCGCTGCAACCTTACGGCTGCCATCGATAAGCGGCAGATCATCGGGTACCTTGCCGTCCGCCCAAGTCTCGAGCCGCTTGGCCCAGGTCTTCAGATCGTTTGGCGAATAACATGTCCTGATCTCATCCGAACCCTTCTGGAGGCGGGTATATACGAAGTCGGCCGTTACATCCGCGATCATCGGGTAGTCAAAGTGCTCGGCGCACACCGGCGCCACCTCATACTTTGCAAGCAGCGCCACGAATTCCGGAATCTTGAACGAGTCATGCCGAACCTCCACGACATGTTTCAGAGGCAAGCCATCCTGTTTGTCAGGCAACAGCTTCAGAAAGGCCTCGAAGTCATCCGGATCAAACTTTTTCGTCGGTGCGAATTGCCAGAGGATGGGGCCCAGGTGTGGACCGAGCTCCGTCAACCCCTGGGTTAGAAACCGCTCCATAGACTCGCCAGCTTCCGCCAACACGCGGCGATTGGTTACAAACCGACTGGCCTTAAGCGAAAAGATGAACTCATCAGGTACGTCCGCCGCCCATTTGGCGAAGGTTTCCGGCTTCTGCGAACTATAGTAGGTGCCGTTGACCTCAATGACCTTGAGCTTGCGGCTGGCATAGTGCAGTTCATCCTTCTGCTTCAGGTCCCCGGGGTAGAAATGATCCCGCCACGCCTCAAAGGTCCAACCGCCGATGCCGACGCGAATATTGCCGGATTTCGTCATTTCTTCCTCCTCTGATTATGTTTGCCCACCGACTTGCTTTGCCATATCGACGATTACCCACCCTGGCCGATGCGGATTCTCGCGGCGACCCGATTCCTGAAAGCCAAAGGTTCGATAGAGCGCAATATTCCGCTCCATGCGCGCATTCGTGTAGAGCCGAACTGCAGGAACCCTCCATTCCTGCGCGATCTCCTCCACCCATTTCAAGATCGCAAGGCCGTGACCGCTACCCTGAAATCTAGGGGAGACGGCAATGCTGAAGAGCATCACATGATCGGGGTGCCGCTCGACGACGGCCACGCCAGCAAGCCCGCCTTGCAGTTCCAGCAACCAGAACTCGCCGCGTTCAATGCGTGGCGCATAGTCCTCGGTGACGGGGATCGGCGGGCGCCCAAGAAGACGCGTGTATGGAGCATAGGCTTCGGCGGTCAGCGCTTCGACCGCGTGCAGATCATCGAGCGAGGCCGCTCTCAGCATCACTCGGCAGCCACTACGGCTTTTCGAGCATGGCGCCGTTCCAGCAACTCCTTCAGGAAGTGCCCGGTGTAGGACCGCTTCTCCTTGACGATTGTTTCCGGCGTGCCTACGGCCACAATCTCGCCACCGCCATCGCCACCTTCCGGACCGAAATCAAGGATCCAGTCCGCGGTCTTGATGACTTCGAGATTGTGCTCGATGACCACGACCGAATTACCCTGATTGACGAGCTCCTGCAGCATCTCCAGGAGCTTGGCGACATCGTGGAAATGCAGCCCGGTCGTCGGCTCATCGAGGATGTAGAGCGTGCGGCCGGTCGACCTCTTCGACAGCTCCTTCGCCAGCTTGACGCGCTGCGCCTCACCGCCTGACAGCGTATTCGCCTGCTGTCCGACCTTGATGTAGCCGAGGCCGACATCCTTCAAGGCCTGCAGCTTGTCACGGACAGCCGGTACGGCGGCGAAGAAATCGACACCTTCCTCTACGGTCATGTCGAGCACGTCTGCAATCGATTTGTGCTTGAACGTAACGTCGAGCGTTTCCCGGTTGTAGCGCTTGCCATGGCAGACATCGCACGTGACGTAGACGTCAGGCAGGAAATGCATCTCGATCTTGATGACGCCGTCGCCCTGGCAGGCTTCGCAGCGACCGCCCTTGACGTTGAACGAGAAGCGTCCGGGCTGATAGCCACGCGCCTTCGCTTCCGGCAGACCGGCGAACCAGTCACGGATCGGCGTGAACGCGCCCGTGTAAGTCGCCGGGTTGGAACGCGGCGTGCGGCCGATCGGGGACTGATCGATATCGATGACCTTATCGATGTGCTCAAAGCCGTCGATTCGATCATGATCAGCCGGGATCTCGCGAGCACCCATGACGCGCCGGGCGGCCGATTTATACAGCGTCTCAATGAGGAACGTAGATTTTCCACCGCCGGATACACCGGTGACAGCAGTAAAGACGCCGAGCGGGATGGAGGCAGTGACATTCTTCAGATTGTTGCCGCGAGCACCGACGATCTTGATTTCCTTGCCCTTCTTCGGCTTACGCCGCTCGTCGGGAACCGGAACGCCCAGCTCGCCGGACAGGTATTTTCCGGTCAGCGATTTCGGGTTTGCCATGATCTCCTGCGGACTGCCGTGGGCTATCACCTGGCCACCATGGATGCCAGCCGCCGGGCCAATATCGACGACGTCGTCGGCGGTCAGGATCGCGTCCTCGTCATGCTCGACCACGATCACGGTATTGCCGATATCGCGAAGGTGCTTCAGCGTATCTAGCAGCCTGGCATTGTCGCGCTGATGCAAGCCGATAGAGGGTTCATCCAGGACATACAGAACGCCGGTCAGCCCGGAACCGATCTGCGATGCCAACCGGATACGCTGGCTCTCGCCGCCCGACAGGGTGCCGGAGTTTCGGGACAGACTAAGGTAATCCAGGCCGACATCATTCAGGAAACGCAGGCGGTCGCGGATCTCCTTGAGAATACGAACAGCGATCTCGTTCTGCTTGGCGCTCAGTGATTGCGGCAGGACTTCGAACCAGTCACGGGCAACGCGGATCGACATATCGGTCACCTGGCCGATATGCAGCGTGTTGATCTTGACGGCCAATGCTTCCGGCTTGAGGCGGAAACCGCCGCAAGACGGGCAGGGGGCAGCCGACATGAAGCGTTCGATTTCCTCGCGCGCCCAGGCGGAATCCGTCTCCTTCCAGCGGCGCTCGAGATTGGTGATGATGCCTTCGAAGTTCTTGTGCGTCGTGTAGGATCGCGCACCATCGGCATAATGGAACTCGATCTTCTCGTCGGTGCCGTTCAGGATGACATCCTTGGCCTTCTCAGACAGATCGTTCCAACGGGCGCCGAGCTTAAAGCCGTAGTGCTTGCCTAGGGCTTCCAGCGTCTGATTGTAATAGGGCGAGGACGACTTGGCCCAGGGCGCGATCGCGCCGTCGCGCAGCGTCCGCTCCGGTTCGGGGATAATCAGATTGGCGTCAATCTTCTGCTGCGCGCCAAGACCGTCGCAGGTCGGGCAGGCACCGGCCGGATTGTTGAACGAGAACAACCGCGGCTCGATCTCCGGAATGGTGAAACCGGAGACCGGGCAGGCGAATTTTTCGGAGAAAAGTACCCGTTCGTGGGTTTCGTTCAGCGACTTGTTGGCCGAGCCCCCGGCTGCGGTTTCCTCAGGCGGCAGCGGCTTGTCGGCGAATTCCGCGACAGCCAGGCCGTCGGCAAGCTTCAGCGAGGTCTCGAAGCTGTCGGCAAGCCGCGACGCCATATCGGGCCGCACGACAATACGGTCGACCACGACGTCGATATCGTGCTTGTACTTCTTATCGAGGGCCGGCACATCCGCGATCTCGTAGAACTGGCCGTCCACCTTGACGCGCTGGAAACCCTTCTTCATCAGGTCCGCCAGTTCTTTCTTGTATTCGCCTTTACGCCCGCGCACCAGCGGCGCAAGAATGTAGAGGCGCGTGCCTTCTTCAAAATCAAGCACACGGTCCACCATCTGGCTGACCGTCTGGCTCTCGATCGGCAAGCCCGTCGCCGGCGAGTAGGGCACCCCGACGCGCGCAAACAGCAGGCGCATGTAGTCGTAGATCTCGGTCACCGTCCCGACCGTCGAGCGTGGATTGCGCGACGTCGTCTTTTGCTCGATCGAAATCGCCGGCGATAGGCCATCGATTTGGTCGACATCAGGCTTCTGCATCATTTCCAGAAACTGACGCGCATAGGCCGAAAGGCTCTCGACATAGCGCCGCTGACCCTCGGCATAGATCGTATCGAAGGCAAGCGACGACTTTCCAGAACCGGAAAGGCCGGTCATGACGATAAGCTTGTTTCTCGGCAGATCGAGATCGATGCCCTTTAAATTGTGCTCACGCGCGCCGCGGATGGAAATCGTCTTCAGTTCGCTCATCGTCTTCTGCTTCTGTGCTGGAACAAGCCCCTTATTTAGTGATGCCGGCTGGCGAGTCGAGGCTGAATGTCCGTCCGCTGCAAGGTTTTCGATTCGGTTGACAGGATCATAGGGATAAAATAGAACAAATAAAGAACAAAATTCCTTGTGGATGAACCGGCGATGGACGCCCATCGCCGGCGCTCTATGGTTTAAGGTGCATCGATTGGTTCAAGCGCCGCCGGGCAGGGCGGCAGGTAAGGTGAAAGCATGGCTGGCAGCGTAAACAAGGTAATTCTGATCGGGAACGTGGGCGCTGACCCCGAGATCCGGCGGACCCAGGATGGCCGGCCGATCGCCAACCTTCGCATCGCAACGTCCGAGACCTGGCGCGACCGTAACTCCGGCGAACGCCGCGAGAAGACGGAATGGCATACGGTCGTGGTTTTCAACGAAGGCCTCTGCAAAGTCGTCGAACAGTATGTGAAGAAGGGCGCCAAGCTCTACATCGAAGGTGCGCTGCAGACACGCAAATGGCAGGACCAGAACGGCCAGGACCGCTATTCGACTGAAGTGGTGCTGCAGGGCTTCGGCTCCACCCTGACTATGCTTGATGGTCGCGGTGAAGGCGGTGGCTCGGGTGTCGGCGGCGGTCGTGGCAGCAATGCCGGCGGCGATTTCGGTGGCGGCGGTGGCTACGGCGACGATTACGGCGCGCCCTCGCAATCGTCTGGCCGCAGCAGCGGCGGTGGTGGTGGCGGAAACTTCTCCCGCGATCTCGACGACGATATCCCGTTCTGATCGCAAGTTATCGTTAAGACATCAGCTGGACGGCGCGCTGCAAAGTGCGCCGTCTGCGTTTGATATCAGGGCCTCCCGACGCACTGCTGCTTACACGCTTTACGCCAGCAGAAACGGTTGGTGCTATCAGGCGGTGGAGTTGGCGGACCCACGCAAAATGAACGTCCGATCACAGCAACAAAGCTCTCCATTTTCTGCACCTTAGCCGAATGAGCTAACAAACAGCAGATATTGTAGCCACTGCTAATCAAAGTGGCAGCGCTTCCCTCTCCGAAAGGATAGGCGCGGCAGGGTTTCCAAATTGTCGGGCCAGCACGATATTCGTGTTATGAGAGAAATAGCTTCCCAATTTGGATTGCTCACAACCGGCACAGCACGGCGGATGGTCAGCGAGGATTTGTTAGAACTCGGCTTGGATCTGGACCGCCTCAGTGAAGACCACTTGCGGAAGCTCTGGGCCGAATTCAAGTCTATCCGTGCACAAGAACCGCACACCAGATCGATCGCGATCAGGATCTTCGTCTGGTACATCGTTGAAAGCAAACTGTTTAGCTCGTCCGCCATGCGATCCGGCGCTATAGGCAGATCAATTGCAACCATGAGGGCATGGGCCGTCAGCGATCCGGCCTTGGCATCGGTTGTCGTCCGTGAAGCCGAGGCGATAAAGCTTTTCCTCTATCAGATATTTGAGAATGCCGCGGCGCCCCGTGGGACGATCGTGGAAGCCCAAACGCGCCTGCTGCAGGCATAGAGTTTCGCGCTCAGCGCCACCGCCAGAGATGCGAAGGGCTCCCTGCTCCTATCGGGCCTCGGCGATCTAACCAGTCGGCATCGTCCCAAGCGTAGATTTTAATCCATCGACCACGAACTGCGTGGCCAGAGCAGCCAGGATGACCCCGAGAAGGCGCGTCAGAATCGCGCGTCCCGTCACGCCAAGGAACCGATCAAGCCTATCGGCGATCAGCAGCGCTAGAAACAACAGCAGCAAGCTCGATGCAATAACGATGATCAATTGCGCACGCTCGAGAGAGCCCTGCATGGACCCTGCAATCAGGATTGTTGCAGAAATAGCTCCTGGACCGGCGATCAAGGGAATGGCCAGCGGAAAGACCGAGATATTGTGAATATGGTCCTTGGTAATCGCATCCGTGCTGGTCTTCTCCTTACGGTCCTGCCGCTTCTCGAACACCATTTCAAACGCGATCCAGAACAACAAGAGACCGCCGGCGATGCGAAAGGCCCCAATCGAGATGCCGAGCACTCCAAGCACGCTAGCGCCGAACAGAGCAAAGACGGCAAGAATGACAAAGGCGATGATCGTGCCGCGCAGCGCTACCTGCTTTCGCTGGCCACGGCTCATCCCGGTAGTGAGTCCGAGAAAGATCGGCGCGAGGCCAGGCGGATCGATCGTGACAAGCAGCGTCGTAAAAGCGTTGATCAGTTGGTCGGCGCTTGCCATTGTCTCTCCATGAGCCCATATAAACGCTTGGGTTTCGGGTGATTGTGATGCGGAGAAATCAATTTGGCAAATGGCGCTGCCCGGACGGCGTAAATAGCTGCCCCAAACGACCCGGTTGCCCTCATAACACCGCAAAAGACTGTTCAAAACCCTTGCCAAAATTGGCTTAAGAACAGCCTTTCCGCTATAAATCTTCAAGTGATTCTAGAAGAGATCGTGATCCGTTTTGACTGAGCAAACACCCCCCGGCGGCGGGAAGCTCCCGCCAGGCATCGAGCCCATCTCCATCATGGAGGAAATGCAGCGGTCGTATCTCGATTACGCAATGAGCGTTATCGTGAGCCGCGCACTTCCAGACGTGCGCGACGGCCTGAAGCCTGTGCATCGGCGCATTCTCTATGGCATGTCCGAACTCGGCATCGACTGGAACAAGAAATACGTCAAGTGCGCCCGCGTTACCGGGGACGTGATGGGTAAATACCATCCGCACGGCAATTCGGCGATTTACGACGCGCTGGCGCGCATGGCGCAGGACTGGTCGCTCCGGTTGCCGCTGATCGACGGCCAGGGTAACTTCGGTTCCGTCGACGGCGATCCGCCGGCGGCCGAACGCTACACCGAATGCCGTCTCGAGAAGGCCGCGCATTCGCTGCTCGACGATCTCGACAAGGAAACGGTCGATTTCCGTGACAACTACGACGGCACGCTATCCGAGCCCGTGGTCGTTCCGGCGAAATTCCCGAACCTCCTGGTCAACGGCGCGGGCGGTATCGCCGTTGGTATGGCGACGAACATCCCTCCGCACAATCTCGGCGAAGTGATCGACGGTTGTATCGCACTGATCGACAATCCGGCGATCGAACTGCCTGACATCATGCAGATCATTCCGGGGCCAGACTTCCCGACCGGCGCCAAGATCCTCGGTCGCGCCGGCATTCGCTCGGCCTACGAGACCGGTCGCGGTTCGGTTATCATGCGTGGCGTCGCTGCCATCGAGCCCATGCGTGGCGATCGCGAGCAGATCATCATCACCGAGATCCCTTATCAGGTGAACAAGTCGACGATGATCGAGAAGATGGCCGAACTGGTGCGCGACAAGCGCATCGAAGGCATCTCGGACCTCCGCGATGAATCCGACCGCCAGGGCTATCGTGTGGTCGTCGAACTGAAGCGCGACGCCAATGCCGACGTCATCCTGAACCAGCTCTACCGTTACACGCCGCTGCAGACCTCGTTTGGCTGCAACATGGTGGCGCTGAACGGCGGCAAGCCGGAACAGCTGACGCTGCTCGACATGCTGCGTGCCTTCGTTGCCTTCCGAGAGGAAGTCGTTAGCCGGAGAACGAAGTTCCTGCTGCGCAAGGCGCGCGAACGCGCCCACGTCTTGGTTGGTCTTGCAATAGCTGTTGCCAATATCGACGAGATCATCCGCACTATCCGGCAGGCGCCGGATCCGCAAACGGCACGCGAGCAGTTGATGACGCGCCGTTGGCCGGCAGCCGACGTCGAAAGCCTGATCCGCCTGATCGACGATCCGCGTCATCGCATCAACGAGGACATGACGTACAACCTCTCGGAAGAGCAGGCGCGCGCCATCCTCGAGCTGCGTCTGGCTCGTCTGACCGCTCTCGGCCGCGACGAAATCGGCGATGAACTCAACAAGATCGGCGAAGAAATCAAGGATTACCTCGAAATTCTCTCTTCGCGGATCCGCATCCAGACGATCGTCAAGGATGAGCTTGGAGCCGTTCGCGACGAATTCGGCACGCCGCGCCGCACCGAGATCATGGACGGCGGCCTCGAGATGGACGATGAGGATCTCATCGCCCGCGAAGATATGGTGGTGACCGTCTCCCATCTTGGCTACATCAAGCGCGTGCCTCTGACGACCTATCGCGCCCAGCGCCGCGGCGGCAAGGGCCGCTCTGGAATGACCACGCGCGACGAAGATTTTGTTAGCCAGCTATTCGTTCTTAATACGCATACGCCGGTTCTGTTCTTCTCGTCACGTGGTATCGTCTACAAGGAGAAGGTCTACCGCCTGCCAATCGGGACGCCGACTTCACGCGGAAAGGCGCTCATCAACATGCTGCCGCTGGAGCCGGGCGAACGCATCACGACGATCCTGCCATTGCCCGAGGATGAGGATAGCTGGGACAAGCTCGACGTCATGTTCTCGACGACGCGCGGAACGGTCCGCCGTAACAAGCTATCCGACTTCGTCCAGGTCAACCGCAACGGCAAGATCGCGATGAAGCTCGAGGAGGAGGGGGACGAAATTCTCTCTGTCGAGACCTGCACAGAGCATGACGATGTGCTTCTGACGACGGCGCTCGGCCAGTGCATCCGCTTCCCCGTGGATGATGTCCGCGTCTTCGCCGGCCGTAACTCGATCGGCGTTCGCGGCATCAACCTCGGCGACAGCGACCGGATCATCTCGATGACAATCGTCGGGCATGTGGACGCTGAGCCTTGGGAGCGCGCGGCCTATCTGAAGCGCGCGGCAAGCGAGCGGCGCCTCGCCACGGGTGACGCCGAGGAAATCTCGCTGGTCGGCGAGGAGGTGGCCGAGGAAGGTCAGCTTAGCGACGAGCGCTACGAAGAACTGAAGGCGCGTGAACAGTACGTCCTGACGGTTTCCGAAAAGGGCTTCGGCAAGCGCTCCTCGTCTTACGACTTCCGCATTTCTGGCCGTGGCGGCAAGGGTATTCGCGCCACGGATACGTCGAAGACAGCCGAGATCGGCGAGCTCGTCGCAGCTTTCCCGGTCAACGAAGGCGACCAGATCATGCTGGTATCCGACGGTGGTCAGCTGATCCGTGTTCCGGTGGGCGGCATTCGCGTCGCAAGCCGTGCAACGAAGGGTGTTACGATTTTCTCGACAGCAAAGGATGAGAAGGTGGTATCCGTCGAGCGCATCAGCGAGCCGGAGGAGGAGGTCGACGACGTTGTCGAGAATGGCGACAATGTTGCCTCGGTGCCGGAAGGCGATCCCGGCACGGAAGCTTGACGTTCTGATATGGTGATCTTGAAAACCGGGCAAATGCCCGGTTTTCTTTTGGGTATCTCAAGGTTTCTTGCCCAACCGCAGCGCAGCCGAAGGAGGAGCAGATTGATCCGGATTCTCGGTATTGATGACGTTGCCATCGTCAAGGCTATTCGCCTGGAAGCACTGCGGACCGAACCTGCGGCCTTCGCCAGCAGCGTCGAAGACTGGGAAGCGCTGTCAGACGAGGAGTGGTGCAAGCGACTGGTCGATGGACCGGTTTTCGTAGCTTTCTAGGATGACGAGCCGGTTGGCATTCTGGGCTTGATCAGACAGCGCGCCAGCAAAATGGCGCATCGCGCAACGCTGATCATGGTCTACGTACGCAGCAGCGAAAGGGGAAAAGGGTGCTCCAGCGCATTGCTGGATGCCGCAGTGATTTATGCGCGCGAGGACGGAATCCGCCAGCTGGAACTCGCGGTCAGCGCCGAGAACGGAGCGGCTTTGCAGTTTTACAGGCGCGACGGCTTCCAAGAGGCCGGACGTATTCCGGCGGGCTTTATCCATGACAACAGGGAGATCGACGACGTGGTCATGGTTCGGCGCATCAATGATGAATATCCGTTGAGACCATCGAGCGGCATGAAATCTTCACGCATACGAAAGGCCGGACACAAAGCCGTCCGGCCTTAGATGGTCGAAATAATCATTCCCAGGTTTACGACAGCGGCTAGAACCAGCTGTGCTTTCCATCGATCTTCTTCAGCTCTTCGCTTTCGTGTCGAAGGGCGGAAATTGTGGAGGCCACGGACACGACAAACATCATGCTGATAAGGGCGGTAAGCACAGTCAATATCGTGAACATGAACAATCCTCCTGGGGTTGCGTTCAGGTCCTCAGTATTGGCTCATTACCGCCGCACGAGCGGACGCATAGGGGCCATATACCTTGGAGGCATCTCCTTTGTGATCGTAAAGCGCGACTGTCGCTGCAAGCATACCGGTTATCATTACCATCCAGACAGCATTAATCATGGTAATCTTATTGGGCATATTTTCTTCCTTGTGCAGCGTATCGCGTTACGCTTCGATTGAGTGAACGCATGCGTGCGAAATTGGTTCCAGAGGTATTGAACGGTCGTTTACCAAGGCCGATCTGAAGCGACTTTGAATGCGCCGTTCATCTGGCGTTCAGAATTCCTAATCGGTTTAAATGCCACGGTTCCTGTCGCCCGCACGATTGCGTAGTGTTCCCGTACGCTTGACCGAACCCAACTTGCATCCTGGAGATCTCGCACGTAGCCGTAGAGAAATTCGGCGATCAGCGAGAGAACGACAGCAATTGCAACAAGGATGATCAGCATGAGCGTTTTCCGGGGAGGGACCGATGCCGGAATGACATCGGCTGTTGACGCTCTCCGTTATAGTGAGCCCGTCTGAAGCGGCCTTGAATGCCGCATTCATCAGCCGTTCAGCGACAGGCAAATCACTTGCGGGCGGCCTTTATCCATGACAAAAGGCGTCGAAAACCAACGGCTAGGCCAAATGACGACAGCTTTCTATCCGGGGTCGTTCGACCCAATGACCAACGGACACCTAGATGTTCTCATCCAGGCGCTAAGCGTTGCATCCAAGGTTATCGTCGCAATCGGCATTCACCCCGGCAAAACACCGCTCTTTTCCTTCGATGAGCGAGCGGATCTCATTCGTCAGTCGCTTGCGGATGCACTACCTGAAAAGGCGGGCGATATCTCGGTCGTTGCCTTCGGCAATCTGGTTGTCGACGCGGCACGTTCCCATGGCGCCACGCTGCTGATCCGCGGTCTGCGGGATGGCACCGATCTCGACTACGAAATGCAGATGGCCGGCATGAACCGCCAGATGGCGCCTGACATTCAAACGATCTTTCTACCGGCTGGAACGGCCTCGCGGCCCATAACCGCCACATTGGTCCGGCAAATCGCTGCCATGGGAGGCGATGTCAGCGCCTTTGTGCCGGCTGCCTTCTTGAAAGCCCTTCAATCCAAGCGCAAATCCTAGGCGAGATTTTCGCCGCAACGGAGCCAACATGAAACTCTTCTATCTCGCATTTGCAGGCGTGCTTTACCTTGCTTCGTTCGCCGGCGACGCGTTCGCGCAGTCCGCTGAAACGCTGACGATCCAGCTGAAGGACGGCCCGGTCGTGATCCAGCTTATGCCCGACGTCGCGCCGAAGCACGTCGCGCAGATCGAAGCGCTCGCCAAGAAGGGCGCATATGACAATGTGGCCTTCCATCGCGTCATCGAAGGGTTCATGGCCCAGACTGGCGACGTGAAGTTCGGCAACATGGAAAAGGGCTTTGATGCAAGCCTTGCCGGTACCGGCGGCTCCGACCTGCCTGATCTGCCTGCAGAGTTTTCCAAGACGCCTTTCGTTCGCGGCACGGTCGGCATGGCCCGTTCGCAGGACCCGAACTCGGCCAACTCGCAGTTTTTCATCATGTTCGCTGATGGATCCTTCCTCAACGGCCAGTATACGGTCGTCGGCAAGGTCGTTTCCGGCATGGAGAACGTCGACAAGATCAAGCGCGGCGAAGGCCAGAACGGCGAAGTCAGCAATCCCGACCGGATGATCAAGGTCACCGTCGGCAAGAAGTAAGTTTCAAGACAAAGTAGGAGAAGAAGAATGGCCGAGATCAAGGATCCCGAAAACACCATCATCCTGGAAACCACCAAGGGCAAAGTTGTCATCCAGCTGCTGCCGGAAGTGGCGCCGGAACACGTCGCCCGCATCAAGGAACTCGCTCGCGAGAAGGCCTATGACGGCGTTGTCTTCCACCGCGTCATCAACGACTTCATGGCGCAGACCGGCGACGTGAAGTTCGGCAAGAAGGGTGGCGAGAGCTTCAACCCGAGCCGCGCCGGCATGGGCGGTTCCGAGAAGCCGGACCTGAAGGCCGAGTTCTCTGCCGTCAGCCACATCAGAGGTACCTGCTCGATGGCCCGTTCGCAGAACCCGAACTCGGCCAACTCGCAGTTCTTCATCTGCTTCACTGACGCTCCCTGGCTGAACAAGCAGTACTCCGTCTGGGGTCAGGTCATCGAAGGCATGGACAACATCGACAAGATCAAGAAGGGCGAGCCGGTCACCGATCCGGACTCGATCGTCTCGATGCGGGTTGCCGCTGACGTCTGATTGTGATTTCTGCTGAAACCCGCCCTTGCGTGAAAGCGTGGGGGCGGGTTTCGCTTTGCCTGGATTTGAGTGATGCGCGTAGACCTCTTTGATTTCGACCTGCCGGATGAACGGATCGCCCTGCGGCCAGCCGAGCCGCGCGACAGCGCGCGTCTGCTGGTCGTCGATCCATCGGGCGACGCGCAGCTATCCGACCATCGCGTCAGCGATCTGCCAAGCTTTCTCAGGGCAGGGGACGCGCTCGTCTTCAACGACACCAAAGTGATCCCGGCCCAGCTCGAGGGCATCCGCCATCGCGAAGGCGCCGGCGGGCAGCAGGTTTCGGCCACGCTGCACATGCGCATTGGCGCCAGCCGCTGGAAAGCTTTTGCCAAACCCGGCAAGCGCATCAAGATCGGCGATCGCATCTCGTTCGGCAATGACGGCAGCAGCTGCCTTCTCGGCAAGCTCGAATGCACCGTCGAGGAAAAAGGCGAGGGCGGCGAAGTCACGCTTGCGTTCGACCTTTCCGGACCGATGCTCGACGAGGCGATCCATTCGGTCGGGCATATTCCGCTGCCACCCTATATTGCTTCGAAGCGCGCCGAGGACGAGCGCGACCGCGCCGACTACCAGACCATCTATGCCCGCGAGGAGGGGGCCGTTGCGGCTCCGACCGCCGGGCTTCACTTCACGCCTGATCTTTTCGACGCCATCAACAAGGCGGGGGTCGAGCGGCATTTCGTGACGCTGCATGTCGGTGCCGGTACCTTCCTGCCAGTCAAGGCCGATGACACCGACGATCACAAGATGCATCTCGAAAGCGGCTACGTCAGCGGCGAGACGGCAGCGCGCCTCAATGCCGTCAAGGCGAGGGGCGGGCGCATCATCTGCGTCGGCACGACGTCGCTGCGGCTGATCGAAAGTGCCGCGCAGGAGAACGGCGAAATCCGGGCCTGGGCGGGCGCCACCGGCATCTTCATCACGCCCGGCTACCGCTTCAAGGCGGTTGACATGCTGATGACAAACTTCCATCTGCCTCGCTCGACGCTGTTCATGCTCGTCACGGCCTTTGCCGGCTTCGAGACGATGCACGCAGCCTACAGCCATGCGATTTCGACGGGCTACCGCTTCTATTCCTATGGCGATTCCAGCCTTCTTTTCCGGAAAGACTAAATGACCGAGAATTTCCAGTTCACCCTCAAGAAGACCGACACTGGCGCCCGACTGGGCGAAGTCTCGATGCCGCGCGGCACAATCCGCACGCCGGCTTTCATGCCCGTCGGCACTGTCGGCACAGTCAAGGCGATGTATCTTGACCAGGTTCGCGACACCGGCGCTGATATCATTCTCGGCAATACCTACCATCTGATGCTGCGGCCGACGGCCGAGCGCGTGGCGCGTCTCGGTGGTCTTCACAAGCTGATCCGCTGGGACGGGCCGATCCTCACCGACAGCGGCGGCTTCCAGGTGATGTCGCTCTCCGGCCTTCGCAAGCTCGATGAGCAGGGCGTGACCTTTAAGTCGCATGTCGACGGCAGCCTGCATCACATGTCGCCGGAGCGCTCAATCGAGATCCAGGGCTTGCTCGATTCCGATATCCAGATGCAGCTCGACGAATGCGTCGCGCTGCCGGCCGAACCGCGCGAGATCGAGCGTGCCATGGAAATGTCGCTGCGCTGGGCGGAGCGATGCAAGGTCGCCTTTGGCCATCAGCCGGGCAAGGCGATGTTCGGCATCGTGCAGGGCGGGGATGTGCCCGCGCTGCGCGTGCGGTCGGCCGCGGCGCTCGCTGATCTCGACCTCAAGGGTTACGCGGTCGGCGGTCTCGCTGTCGGCGAACCGCAGGACGTCATGCTGAAAATGCTTGAAGAGACTCTGCCGGTCCTACCAACCGAGAAGCCGCGCTACCTCATGGGCGTCGGCACACCCGACGATATCCTGAAGTCCGTCGCTCGCGGCATCGACATGTTCGATTGCGTGATGCCGACGCGCTCCGGCCGACACGGGCTTGCCTTTACCCGCCGAGGCAAGGTCAACATCCGCAACGCCCGTCACGCCGAGGATATGCGGCCGCTCGACGAACAGTCGAACTGCCCGGCCTCGCGCGACTACTCGCGCGCCTACCTGCATCACCTCGTCCGCGCCAACGAGGCGCTTGGAGGCATGCTGCTCTCCTGGCACAATCTCGCATACTATCAGGAACTGATGCAGGGTATTCGCAAGGCGATTGCCGAAGGCCGCTTCGCTGACTTCATGGCGGAAACGCAGGAAGAATGGGCGAGGGGCGACCTGGAGCCCGTCTGAGAGCAGGTTAATCGCGGCAAACGTATCTGATGCCTAGTGCAGGCCGCCTCGCCGCGGCTCAGATGCCTTTGCTTTCGGTGTTTGGCACGATCTGCACGCCGTTGATCTTGTAGCCTCCATCAGGCTGACGCGCCACCTGATAGACGGCGGTCCAATCCTTGCCGTCACGGCCCGATATCAGCACTTCGTGATAAATCATCGCGCCGTTGTCGATCGAGCGGCTGCGCCCAAAGGCATAATTGCCCGGATGATAGACCGGCTGATAGCTTTTCTTGACCATGGCGAAGAAGACGTTCTTGTCGGGGTAGACCGCCTTGATCCCAGGCGCAGCATAGGAATACGCCGTATCGACATCGTCGTTCAGGAACGCCTTGATCTGCGCCTCGATCATCGTGCGCGTCATGTCGATCGGATCTTCGGCCCGAGCAGCCACGAGTACGACTAGGGACGCTGCACACAGGATAACAACTGCGAGAAAGGCGCGCATGGCAACGGCTCCGGCTGACCTAGAAACTTTAGGGCAGTCTACGCAGAAAGAAAGAGCGCAGATTAGCAAGCGGGGTGTTGCGCGACACGCGCGATATTTTGCCCCACTCGGCGACACAAGAAAATCAGATAAGATAGGTTATGGAACTTATCTGTATCGATCGATTTGATTGAGCGAGCGTGAGCCCTCCACCACAC
This sequence comes from Hyphomicrobiales bacterium, assembly GCA_900466605.1. Taxonomy (GTDB): domain Bacteria; phylum Pseudomonadota; class Alphaproteobacteria; order Rhizobiales; family Rhizobiaceae; genus Rhizobium. Next base: position 89,080 of record UBMU01000016.1, on the reverse strand, counting down.
CACCAACCACAACGAAGCGCGCTCACGCTGTGGACGTCAGACGCTCTCGAGCTCCGCTAGCTCGATATCGAAGCTCATCTGGTCGTAAGCTGGAAAGACATGGTCCGGCGTTTCCGCCATTACAGTGTCGTAGTCGAGTGGCGTGTGCATGTGCGTCAGGATCGCGCGCTTAGGCTTCAGGCGATCAATCCAGTCAAGGGACTGCTCGAGCGACAGATGGCTCGGGTGATAACGATATTGCAACGCGTCGATAATGAGAACGTCGAGTTCTTGAAGCTTCGTAATAGTTTCTGGCGGAAAGTCACTGATATCGCTGCAATAAGCAACATCCCCAATGCGGAAACCCAACGACGTTATATCACCGTGCTGCTGGGTATGTGGGCGCAGCGAAACAGTGCCTCCGGCGCCGGTAATTCGTAGCGGCGTATCAAGGCTTTCAATAATCTTGGGTTCGACGATCGGCGGATAATTACTGCCTGGAGGCGTCTCCATACAATAGCCGAAACCCTGGCGAATGCGATCCATCGTTTCTCGTGTCGCATGGATGGGAACGCGCTGTTGCGATCCATAAAAATAGCCGCGCAAGTCATCGAGACCATGAATGTGATCGGCATGAGGATGGGTATAGACAACCGCGTCGATGTGCGTGACGCGTGCGGCGATCATCTGCTCTCGAAAGTCCGGCCCGGTATCGATGACGACGGTCGTGACGCCACCGTTGTCGTCAAACTGCTGGATCATAAACGCTGCACGGGTGCGCCGGTTCTTCGGATTGGCTGGATCACAGGCACCCCAGTCACCGGTAATGCGCGGCACGCCGGGCGACGACGAACAGCCGAGAATGGTGAAACGCCGTCTGTAACCCACGCTCTCAGATCCTTGGCATCTTTGAGAAAATGCGGAATGCGTTGTCGGTCGTGACCCGTGCCATTTCGGCATAGCTAAGGCCAAGCGTCTCGGCCAGGACCTCCGCCGTGTTCACGACATAGGATGGCTCATTGCGCTTGCCGCGCCAGCGCTTCGGCGCAAGGTAAGGCGCATCGGTCTCGACCAGCAGCCGATCATGCGGAACCGTCTTCGCGATGTCGCGCAATTCTTCCGACTTCGGGAAGGTAAGAATACCTGAGAAGGAGATGTAGCCGCCGAGTTCAATACCGACCCTTGCGAGTTCGGCACCTGCAGAGAAACAATGGAGAATGAAGGGGAAAGCACCCTTCCCCGTTTCCTCGGTCAGGATCGCTGCCATGTCTTCGTCGGCACTGCGGCTATGGATAATAAGCGGCAGCTGAGTTTCGCGCGACGCCTCGATGTGGCGTAGCAACCCGGTCTGCTGGTCTTCCGGCTTCTGCGTGTCGTAGAAATAGTCGAGACCGGCTTCCCCGATTGCGACGATCTTTTCATGGGCATTGGCAAGACGCACGAGGTCGCCCGCCTGAATGTCGAGCTCATCGCCGGCATTGTTCGGATGCGTTCCGACGGAACAGAAAACGGATGGATATTTCTCCGTAATCTCAAGCAGCCCGTCGAGCTTGCGAACGCGCGTCGAGATCGTCACCATCTGCTTGACACCCGCGTCGTGAGCACGCTTGACAATCTCGTCCCGCTCCTCCTCGAAATCGGCGAAATCCAGGTGGCAATGCGTATCGATCAGCATGACGGTCTCACGCCTCCGGCGCGACGTAACGCGGGAACACAGGTTTGGGCGCTTCCAGCGGTGTGCCGGCGACGAGACGACCGGTTTCGCCAAGTGCTGCGAAGTCGCGCTTGTCGACGGGAGCCGCAACGAGATCCAGCAGCTTGCCGGCCGATTCCGGCACGAACGGCTGCAGGAGGATGGCAATCTGGCGGACGACCTCCGCGGTAACGTACAGCACTGTGCCCATGCGTGCCGGATCGGTCTTCTTCAGCGCCCAGGGCTCCTGACCGGCAAAATAGCGATCGGTTTCGGAGACGACAGCGATAATCGATGCGAGCGCGCGATGAATGAGCTGCTTGCCCATATCGTCGCGCGTCGAGGCAAGCAGCGCATCAGCCTGAGCCAACATGACCTTGTCTTCATCAGTCAGCGGGCCGCATTCAGGGATCTTGCCATCGCAATTCTTGACGATCATCGACAGCGAGCGACTTGCAAGGTTACCGATGCCGTTGGCCAGATCGGAGTTGATCCGAGTGCCGATCGCCTCTTCGCTATAGCTGCCATCCTGGCCAAAAGAGACTTCGCGCAGGAAGAAATAACGCACCTGGTCGAGGCCGAAGTGGTTCACCAGATTGACGGGATCGACGACGTTGCCCAGCGACTTCGACATCTTCTCGCCCTTGTTGAGCAGGAAGCCGTGAGCGAATACGCGCTTCGGCAGCGGCAGTTTCGCAGACATCAGGAAGGCCGGCCAGTACACCGCGTGGAAGCGGATGATGTCCTTACCGATGATATGCACATCCGCCGGCCAGTACTTCGCCCGAGGACCGTTGCGATCTTCGATATAGCCGGTCGCAGTGATGTAGTTGGTCAGGGCGTCGACCCAGACATACATGACATGCAATGGATCGTTCGGCACCTTGATACCCCAATCGAAGGTCGTGCGCGAGATCGAGAGATCCTTGAGCCCCGATTTGACGAAGGAGATGACCTCGTTGCGGCGTTCGGCCGGGCCGATGAAATCCGGGTTGGCTTCATAGTGCGCGAGCAGCTTGTCCTGGTATTCGGAGAGCTTGAAGAAGTAGCTTGCCTCTTCCACCCATTCGACAGGCGTGCCTTGCGGCCCGTAACGCACGCCGTCCGCGCGCAGTTCTGTCTCGTTTTCCTGATAGTAGGCCTCGTCGCGAACCGAGTACCAGCCTGCATAGGAATCCTTGTAGATGTCGCCGTTCTCGGCCATCAGGTTCCAAATGTTGCGCGAAGTCTCGTGGTGACGCTCCTGCGTCGTGCGAATGAAATCGTCATTCGAGGCGTTGAGAAGCTTCGCCATCGCCTGGAACTCGCCGGAATTGCGGTCAGCAAGCTCCTGCGGTGAGATACCCTCCCCCCGAGCCGTCTGTTGCATCTTCTGGCCGTGCTCATCCGTGCCCGTCAGAAAGAAGACATCCTTACCGTCGAGCCGCTGGTAGCGCGCCATGGCATCTGTCGCGATCAATTCGTAGGCGTGGCCGATATGCGGCTTGCCATTCGGGTAGGAAATCGCGGTGGTGATGTAGAAGGGTGTCTTGTCTGTCATGGCGGCCATTCTTGTCCGGCTTACTCTATAAAATTTGTCAGCCGCTCTTAGCGCATGTCATGGCGAAGCGAAACACCAAGTTTCGAAAGCAACGGCGATTTGCCGATCAGAAGCGTGCTGCACTTGACTCGATTTTAGACGCATTCTACCCAAAGAAAACTCAAAGGCAGGGCAGCAGCGACGTGATACCTCCAGCACTCGGCAGCAACATTCCACCAGGCTTGAGGCCGGCTGCTTGACGCTCTTTTCCGGCTTCGATCCACTCTACTCGCTTTCCGGGCTTCTTGTCGGCGCTCTTGTCGGCATTACGGGCGTGGGCGGTGGATCATTGATGACCCCCCTGCTGGTGCTGTTTTTCGGAGTTCATCCAGCTACGGCCGTGGGAACCGATCTGCTGTATGCCGCAGTCACCAAGACCGCCGGAACGGCTGTGCACGGTATGCACGGACGGGTGAGCTGGCGCATAGTTGGCCATCTTGCCGCCGGCAGTGTTCCAGCTGCATTGTTGATGCTCTGGATGATGGCAGGTGTCGATCGCAAGAGCGTTGCGGTCGCCCACACAATCACGACCGCACTCGGCTGGCTGCTTCTCATGACCGCAGTCATGCTGATCTTTCGCAAACATGTCCTGGCGTTCGCGCTGAGCGCCGTTGGCGAGCGGTCACCGCCCAAGCCGCTCACCATCGCCGTGTGGACGACCTTGCTTGGCTTGGTCCTAGGAATACTCGTGACGCTGACATCGGTCGGAGCCGGCGCGCTCGGCGTGACGGTATTGCTGATCCTCTATCCACGCCTCGACGTTCGCGAGATCGTCGGCTCCGATATCGTTCACGCCGTCCCGCTGACCCTCATCGGCGGAACAGGCTACTGGATGATCGGTGAGATCAACTGGGGAATGCTGTTCGCTCTGCTGGTCGGCTCGATACCGGGCATCATCGCCGGCAGCCTGATCGCACCGAGACTCCATGAGCGAACGATCCGCATCGTGCTCGCCCTAACGCTCGCCGTCGTCGCATGGAAGCTGCTAGCAACCTGATCACGGACCAGGCTGCTTGATGTCTCCGAGGATGCTGAGAATCGTCTGCTTGCGATCAAGATTGTAAGCATCGGAGACGGTCAGTCGCTCGCTTATGTCAGAATGCAGCCGGGCCAGCCGCTCGGCGGCTGCAACCTGCCCCGCGATCGCTGCAACCCGCGCCCTGCGCATCAGGTCGTCGCCGACATGACTGGTGAAGAACTCAAAAATCGTATCGCTGTCCTTGCCGGACAGGGCATCCGCCAGCCGGTGCATAGCCCTGCGCGCGGATGCGCCATGCGCGCCCAGGACCTCGTTGTAAGCTGCGATGATTTCCCCACCGCCATAGTTCAGAAGCTTCAGCGCCTCGCCCACGCTGCCATTTGCGCCTGCCAGCAGGTCGTCATCCCGAGCCTCGATGTCGAGATTTGCGAGTGCTGCGCCCAAGGCACGATCGTCAAGCGGCGCGAGCTTCAGCGGCAGGCAGCGCGAGCGAATTGTCGGCAGCAACTTGCCGGGCGCATGCGAGATGAGCAGAAACAGCGCCCGCTTCGGCGGCTCCTCGAGAATTTTCAGAATTGCATTCGCAGCATTGCGGTTCATGTCATCGGCGGGATCGATGATGACGATGCGCCAGTTTCCGGTGCCTGAAGTCTGTGAGAAGAAGCGACCTGCCCGCCTGACTTCGTCGACCGTGATGGCAGATTTGATCTTCCCGGTCTTCTCGTCGACAGGTCGCGCCAGATGAAGGAGGTTATGGGAGGCGCCCGAAGCGATCTGGCGGCTGACCGCGGAAGTCGGATCGGGGTCGCCCAGCAACTCCGGGGCGCCGGAAGTATCCGGATATGTCAGGACATGGTTTGCAAAGCGGAACGCCAGCGTCGCCTTGCCTATGCCCGGAGGCCCTTCAATCAGGATCGCGTGGTGGCCCTTGCCCGAACGATAGGACTGGGCGAGGAACGCCTCGGCATCTGCGTGACCAAATAGCTTCGTGTTCTCGGCTGGCCAAACGGCACCTTCGAGCAATCCCGGTCGTTCATCACTCATGAGCTGCTTCCGCTACCTTAGCCGCAGCCGGATGCGCCAAACGTTGCCAGACGACCTCCACGATCTCCGCAGCAATAACATCTTCGGCCCGCGTAGCATCGATCACGCGGCACCTATCGGGCTCCCGGGCAGCAATGTCGAGGAAGGCTTCCCGCCGCTTCTCGTGGGTTTCAAGCTCTTCCTTCTCGAAGCGATCCGGACCCGCGTGTCCGCCGGCGGCTCCCCGCCTGCGTGCACGTTCCAGGCCGGCCTTTGCCGGCAGATCGAGAATAAGCGTGCAATCCGGGACGATGCCGTTGATGGCAACGCGCTGCAGCGCCTCGATAAACTCCGATTCAAGATTTCCGGTCACACCCTGATACACTCTGGACGAATCCATGAACCGATCGCAAAGGACAACCTTTCCGCTGGACAAGCCCGGCCTGATCACTTCCTCTACGTGATCGTTGCGCGCGGCAGCAAAGAGAATTGCCTCCATTCGTGTTCCGAAGGTTTCGGCAGCGCCCGACAAGAGCACATGACGCACGGCTTCCGCCCCTGGCGACCCACCGGGCTCACGCGTTAGCACCACGTCATGGCCGCGAGCACGAAGAACCTCGGCAAGGCGACGGATCTGCGTCGACTTTCCCGCGCCCTCCCCGCCTTCAAACGTTACGAATAATCCAGTACCGGATGGCAATGACAACTTCCTGCATTACGGTGCCTGCCTGCACCAACGCCGTACATCTAGCGGAAGACGCCGCAAGGCGAAACCGCCAGGCAGCAATTCTTACTCGGAACGGCGAATATGGCGATCATGTGGGTTCTGGCTTGTCCCACAGCCACGAAAACAGCAACGTCTCACCGAGTTCCATCAGGGCATCGACCGCGCGGCTGCCTAGAGAGCCAACCGCCACAGTGTCCTTTGTATAAAGCGGCACCTCGCGCAGCAGGCGGCCGCCGGCCGAGATCCGCAGCGTCCCTGCTTCGCGACCTGCATCCACCGGAGCCATCAACGGCCAACGATAGACAATGCGCGCCGACAGCCGCTCGGGATTGTTGACCGGTATATAGACACTTACGGGCGCCTTTGCGACGAGATCGACGCTACGCGAAGTTCCACCGTAGACGCTGGCCTGAGCGATTACTTCGGCATCGGCGAAAATCTGGCGACCTTCAAACGCGGTCAGTCCCCATTCGAGCACTCGTTTGGCCTCTTCTGTGCGCTCCTTGTCTGAGGCGATGCCGCCAAGTGCCATGAACAGCCGCCTGCCATCGCGCTCTGCCGAAGCGACGATCGAATACCCCTCCCCCTCGGCAAAGCCGATGGCGAGGCCGTCTACGCCCATCCCGAAACCGAGCAAAGGATTGCGGTTACGCTGAAAGATCCTGTTCCATTCGAAATCCGGCTGAGCGAAATAAGGATAGAAATTAGGGTAGGACGTCCGCAGTTCGGCAGCAAGCGTCACTATATCAAGCGCGGTCGTCTTGCTCTTTCCGTCAGGTAACCCGGTCGAATTGCCGAAAACGGATCGCTCCATGCCGAGCGTTTTTGCGCGTCGTGTCATTGCTTCGGCAAAGGCCGGCTCACCACCGCTCATCCCTTCGGCAAGGATGATACAACTGTCGTTGGCTCCCTGAATGGTCACACCTTTGATGAGATCCTCGACACGGACATTCGACTTGAGTGCCGCGAACATGGTTGCCGTACGCGATGGCGCTCCACCGGTTCGCCAGGCATATTCAGAAACAGGATACTGGGTGTCGAGCGTGATCTGGTTTTTCGAGAGCGCATCGAACACAAGATCCATCGTCATCAGCTTGGCCAGCGATGCGGGAGAGAAGGTCTGATTCTCGTTCTTGGCGAGAAGCACCGTCCCGGTGGACGCCTCGATCATGTACGCTTGCGCGGCTTTGGTCACAAAAGCGGCGCTGGTGTCGCTATTTGCAGCAACGGCTTCCGTCGCGAGAGGAAGCAGACAAACACATACACGAACCAGACGCTTTAACACCGAAAATCCTACAGTTCAGGCGACCCCTAAAGATGCTAACGGCGGACCGACAGTGACGCAAGGCCGTCACTATTCGGTGCGCGCCGCTGTTTTCTGTCGCTTGAAAGACGCGAGGATGGAATCTTGAGTAAGCCCGTCATTGCGGACCATTACCGCGTCGAAAGCGAGAGCGACTGTCACGGTCTTTACGCCTTCTTCCTGATAGCCCATTGCGAGTGAGCCCCTCGCCCCGCCATAAGGGCGTTCATACGGGAAGGGTCCAAACTCCGGCAAAACAACCATCTGTTCAAGCGATTGCGCTCCCAACGGAGCGGTACCGCCGAACGTGGGTGATGGCGTCGGAACAGGTGCGGCATCGTACCGAGCACTTGGAGTTGAGCCGGCGTAGGACGTCGCGGAAACCGGCACAGGCACATTCTCCGGCTCTGGCGTGAAACTGCCAAAGCTCTGCAACTGATCTGCCGTAATACGCTTGGTGTTCGAGGCAACCATCACGCCGCTCGCGATCTGCCCGCCGCCCGGATTAATGCCCGGAATGCGGCTGCCCTTCGGTACATAAGAGGCCATCAGATAAGGCATGTCGTGGCCATCCATTCGGGCACGACCGACATACTGGACACGGACTTTTCCAGTGCCGCTATGCTGCAAGTCAAGCAAATCGGCCGTCTTGTTCGACAGATCGATAATGCGTCCCTCGTGATAAGGACCACGATCGTTCACGCGCACGATAATCGAAGAACCGGTCTCGGTGTTTGTCACCCGCGCATAGCTCGGCAGAGGAAACGTCGGATGCGCGGCGGACAGATGCATCTGGTCGTAGACTTCGCCGTTCGCCGTCAGACGACCATGAAAGGCCGAGCCGTACCAGGACGCGATACCGACCTTATTGTAAGAGAAGTCTTCCTGCGGATAGTACCACTTACCCTTCACCACGTACGGATTGCCGACCAAATAGCGACCACCGCCTTTTGGGATGTTATTGCCGGTCGCAACGCGCGGGCTGGCTTTGACGCCATACTCTTTCTCGGAAAAATATTCCTTGCCGTGAGTGCGCTTGGTGGGAGTTGGAGTGGTGCCGCATGCCGTGACTGTTGCGCAAATCAGCAACAGTCCAATCCACCGCACTCCCGTCGCGAATGACGCCGCCCCGTAGTCTAGTCTCATATGTCCCACGCCGCTCAAGACCGTTATGGTTAAGAAATCCGCCCTATCGGGCCAGACACCCCTAATCCCACCAACCTAACGAGACTTTAATCATGCGGCTTTCATGGCGAATTTGCGATGCATTTCGGCCATATAGAGACAATTCTAATTAACACGGTTAATAAATCACTAATTTAAGACTCTTGAGGACGCTGTCGAAGCGCATCTTGGAGGAGCTCCGCCAAGGTGGTTTCTCGTCAACGTCAGCAATCTAAGTCAACCGAACAGTTGACGCTGCCGCCGAACGGCTCTAAACGCTGGATTGCCTAATTGTGACCCAATAGGCAGCAGCAGCTACGGCGCGTGCTCCCAAAGCGGCGTCAAATCAACTGCATGGAAGAGTGTCCGAGTGGTTTAAGGAACCGGTCTTGAAAACCGGCGTGCGGGAAGCCGTACCGTGGGTTCGAATCCCACCTCTTCCGCCAATTGGCGGTCTCAAACATTCGGTTTGGTTCGATGATATTCCCGCTCACTCTTACACGGCCTGAGGATTCATCGGACTACTGCGGCTTCGACTTCTGCTCGAATTCGATAATGATCCCGTGTCTGGACGCTTCCTCCTTGGCCGCTTTGAGCGCTTCCTGGATAAGATAGACTACAAGGTCATAGTCCGGGCCTTCCCAAGAGGCGATTTCCCGGGCTACGCTCAAAGTGAAAATCAGCTGCGGAACAATCGTGTTAGTCACGGCGACGCATCCCCCGGAAGCACGGAAATCCTACGGGGCGATCAAGCTCCCAGCAACGCCAACAGTTGGGCGTGTGACGCGAGAATGTCACCACGGCCCTAGTGGGAACATACTATGCCACCGGCAGTGGAACCGCCGTGACAAACCGCAATGCGGCTACGTTGCAATTAACACGAATGACAACTCTCCAGCCCCCCGTGTCGAGACCAGACTGAAGTAGGAACCGGAGGATGTTTCAGCCGGATCTGCCTTAGTAACTACACGGGCGGTCGTTGTCGAAACCAAGTGCACACGCAGAATTTAGTGGGCGATCTCGGTCTTGTTGAGAGCCCGTGGAAGTGCAGGCTGTGATTGTCACAAGATTGATCAATGCTGCGGCCATTGCAAATATGCGAAATCGGCTCATTTGAACTACTCCTTCGCAGGATCAGCATACAGGACGATCCTGATCACACTCTACCACTGCAAAGCGATGCGAGAGGAGGAAAATCACACGCCCTGCGCGCACAGCCTTATCGGCGGCCTCCCTCCGCTTTCGAAGGCTGAGAGTCTTCCGGACCTCTCTCGCTTGCGGAGGCTCAGCGGCCAGCAAAAAAGCTGTTAACCGGCCTTGGCAGGCCGAGATGCTCGCGCAGCGTCATACCCTGATAGTCCCGCCGGAAAATCCCGCGCCGCTGCAACTCGGGAACAAGCTGGTCCACAACATCGTCAAGCCCCTGGGGAAGATATGGAAAAACGACATTGAAGCCGTCGCTGCCGCGCTCGGCCAGCCATTCCGCCATCTGGTCGGCAATCGTCTCCGGCGTCCCCACGAAGGCAAGGCCGGAGTAGCCACCATAGCGCTGCGCAAGCTGGCGAACCGTCAGTCCCTCGTCCTGTGCCAGCTTCAGCACCTGCGCGCGGCCTGTCTTGCTGGCATTGGTTTCGCCTATATCAGGCAGCGGCCCATCCGGATCGAAGCCTGACGCGTCCTGGCCAAGGGCGATCGAGAGAGATGCGATCGCGCTGTCATAGTGGACGAGGCTATCGAGATTCGCCCGCTTCGCGCGCGCTTCCTCAACGTTGCTGCCAACGACAATGAAGGCGGCCGGCAAGATCTTGAGATGACGAGGATCGCGGCCCACAGCCGCCATGCGTCCCTTGATGTCAGCGTAGAGCGCCTGCGCCGAGAGAAGATCGCGCGGCGAACAGAAGACAACTTCGGCAGTCTCAGCCGCCAGCTGGCGGCCGGGCTCGGACTGGCCTGCCTGCACTATCACTGGCCAGCCCTGCGGCGGGCGGGCGATATTGAGCGGGCCACGCACACTAAGCTCGTCGCCCTTGTGATTGAGGACATGCATTCTGGCCGGATCAAAAAACTGGCCGCTTTCCACATCACGTGTAAATGCATCATCGGCGAAACTGTCCCAGAGGCCGGTCACCACGTCATAAAACTCACGAGCGCGCTGATAGCGCTCGCCGTGCTCGATATGCTCATCGAGACCGAAATTCAGCGCAGCATCCGGATTGGCTGTCGTGACGATGTTCCAGCCCGCTCTCCCGTCGCTGATGTGGTCGAGCGACGCAAAGCGGCGCGCAACATGATAGGGTTCGTCGAAGGTCGTCGAGGCCGTCGCAACAAGGCCGATGCGTTCGGTAACGGCAGCGAGCGCGGAAAGCAGCGTGAACGGCTCGAACGACGTCACCGTCTGGCTTCGCTTCAGGGCCTCGACCGGCATGTTGAGCACAGCCAGATGATCCGCCATGAAGAAGGCGTCGAACTTCGCCGCCTCCAGTTTTTGCGCAAACGCCTTCAAGTGCTTGAAGTTAAAGTTGGCGTCCGGATAAGCCCCGGGATAGCGCCATGCGCCGGTATGCAGGCTGACGGGGCGCATGAAGGCGCCGAGGTGCAATTGTCGCTCCTGTGCCATCAGGTCGTCCCCGTCTTATCGCTAACAATCAGGCCTGCGGCTGCTTGGTCTTGCGCAGATAGGGCAGTACTGTATCGAAGGAGCCGAAGCGGGTTACCGCATCCTCGTTCGACACGGCAGCCGTGATGATGACGTCGTCGCCCTGCTGCCAGTTCGCTGGCGTTGCAACCTGGTGCTTTGCCGTCAGCTGGATCGAATCGATTGCGCGGAGAATCTCGTTGAAGTTTCTCCCCGTTGTCATCGGGTATGTGAGAACCAGCTTGATCTTCTTGTCAGGACCGATGATGAAGACGGAACGGACGGTCGCATTGTCCGCCGGCGTGCGCCCCTCCGACGTTTCTCCAGCGCCAGCCGGCAGCATGTCGTAAAGCTTGGCGACCTTCAGGTCCTTGTCCCCGATCAACGGATAGTCGACGTCGAATCCTGTTGCCGTCTTGATGTCGCTTTTCCACTTGCTGTGGCTTTCCACTGGATCGACGGAGATGCCGATGATCTTGGCGCCGCGCTTGCGGAATTCGGGCTCCAGCCCTGCCATTGCACCAAGCTCGGTCGTGCAAACCGGCGTGAAGTTTTTCGGATGGGAAAAAAGAACGGCCCAACCATCGCCGATCCAGTTGTGAAACTGAATGGAACCTTGCGTTGTGTCAGCTGTAAAGTCAGGTGCAATATCGTTGATACGGAGGCTCATGAGCGGTGACCTTTGTTGATAAATGGCGTTGGTTATTTCAATGACGGATGAACTGTTTAGTCCTTTTAGGCCGTTGTTCAAGCAACTATCCCGAAAATGGCCGCTGGCGAATGGCGGTGATTTTCGCTTCCGCATCGAACCGCACAGCTTCGACACCTGCCTCCGACCTTCACCCCTGCGTCGCGAGCAATCGTCCCGGTCACACCACAGCGTCGCCTACCACGCGGAAGAGCCCTCTCTACCAAGAGACGGCTTTTTCTGCGGAATCTTGTCGAGATGGCGCGTTCTGGCTTTCAACGCTTCGAAGGCACGATAGCCACCCGGCCAACGGCCATAGCCGCTGGCGACGTTGATGTGTCCGGCCAAGCCGGCATTGCGCAGCTCGCTGCCCCATAGTCGGGCAAAGAGCGTCAGGCGATCGAGCGACATATAGTGATCGTTCAGGCTACCGACGATCATGCTGGGAAACGTCAGTTCGGCCGTTGGCATCGTGCCGAAGGCGATCTGTCCGGGATGCAACTTCTCCGTCACCGGCAGATCGCATGGAGCCACGAGCAAAGCACCCTTCACCCGTGCTGAAGCGGGTCGGCCGGCGAGACTTGCCGCCAGCAGACACCCCAGACTGTGAGCAACGATATAGGCCTCACCGACATCTTCGAGGGCAGCCTCCAGCAGAGCCCGCCAGGCACCGATCTGCGGATGATCCCAATTATCCTGATGAACCAGACGACTCTCAGGATGGTCCCGTAGCCAAGCGCTCTGCCAGTGCGCATCTTCTGACCCAAAGAGTCCGGGAAGAACCAATACGGGCGTCATCACTAATCCCTATTGCATCGTGTGGACGAGCTACGTCTATCTACAGAACACCAAAGGTGATCGCGAAGAGGAACCCAAAAGCAAGGACTGCAGCAGCCGAAGCCGTCACGTCTGCGACCATGGTTGCAAACCTGTTCTTCGGAACGAACCGACGATCTTCGAAAACGGCCATATCGATCCCTCAGTACCAAGGCCCCGGAGACGGGTTCCAATAATAGATCTCATAGTCGCGCGCCGTCAGTTCGCCGTCCTGCACCGGCTCAACCCGGCGTCCACCGACGACGATTGGGACGACCGCGCAGAAGTTTCGAACTGGACTGCTAAGCCACCTAAGAAGAGACTGAACCATCGTGTTCTCCTTGTTCGCCCGGTTTCAGATCAGCTGGTTACGCCTTGCATTCGAAAGCAACTCCGCGGCACTGGCGACCGGGCCGAACAGCATCAACAGACGGTTCTGTTCACGTACCGTCAGCCGGTAACGGCGAGCAAAGTCGAAGACGCTCCACAGCTCACTTCCCATCGATGTCTTCTCCGCACTGTCCATGCCGCCATCCCTCCGTCTCTTATTCAGCCGCCTGAAGCGTTGCCTTTGCCGACGGTAGGAACGAAAACGCGGCCAACTCATCGACGACTGATCCAATGCGGCCGGACAGTGCCTCCGAGGCGACCTTGTAATCGACGAAGTCACGATCGGAGGCATAGACAGCCGTCGGCAGCGTATGCGCCATGAAGAATCCAAACAGCGGCCGCAACTGATGCTCGACGATGAGAGCATGGCGGTCCCCACCTCCAGTCGCAGAGATGATGATCGGCTTGGAGCGGAGCTCGCTCGGTTCAATGAGATCGATCAAATGCTTAAACAGGCCGGGATACGATCCCTTGTAGGTCGGCGAGCCGATGACCAGCACATCCGCATTGACGATATCGTCAACAACCTGGCCCGCCTGTTCATCCAACTCACTGCGCCAGAGGGCAGTGCCCAGTGACGGACCGACATCCTTCAAATCGTAGACTTTTGTAGAAAAGCCGTAGCTCTCGGCCGCCAGCCCCGCAATGTGCTCTACCAGGGCATAGGTCTTGGACGGACGGTTAAAGCTACCGGCGATACCCACCAATCGCAGCGACATATATCTCTCCTTCGTTGTTACACCGAATATTGTCTATAAAATTAATGAACAAAAGAAATGAAGTTCCGTTGTGCGCGAGGAGCGTAAAATTCGATGCCCTTCAGGCGCCAAGCGCTGCTGCTCGGATTCTGTGGTCTGCAAGCGCGTCAAGCGTGAATTCTGCGAAGTCGTGAAATGATCGTCCGACTACATCGGCGCAATCGTTGGCAATCACCAGACGTCGAGGGTGCTGGCCCAATCGCAGGGACAAACCCAATATTCCCGGGAACCTTTGGTCACGTTGTTCGTTTTGTTAGTGCAGCGATTGAAATCCGCGCTGCCGGACCAGCATCGCCCATGTAGGTCCGAAAAAAGGCCCGGTGGACTATGTCCCGCCGGGCTTTTCTTTTCGACATTCCCTTCTCGCCGTCCCGCTTTGCGATGGTTGAACGCAATTGTGGTTCTTTTTGAACAACTTGCGGTCTGGCGCATTACCTATCGTCTTCAACTAGGAAACGACCAATGACGATCACCGCCAAAGCTGCCACTGCTTTATGCCTGCTTGTTGCACTGAGCTCCTGCGCAAACACGATCAAGGGCGTCGGGCGCGATGCGGCAAATACTGTCAACGCCACCCAGAACGCGGGCAATCGCGTCGCAAATGCTGCCAACTAGCTTCTCCGGGGCCCGGCGTTATTTTCCGGACTTATACGTTGGGCTAGCCTTCCCGAGGCTAGCCCCAGTCGGGATACAAAACTGTACCTAGCGCTTGCGCGCCGCAGTCTTCTCATCACAATCAACGAAATATTCGGCGGGCCTTGAAATCCCTTTGATGACGGCAAAGATTATCCTGATGCGATGGAGGCTTGCCATGTCGAATTACAAAGAGGAAAGGCGGTTTCACTGTCAGGACGACGGAGGCCGAACTTACGTCGTCATTCAGCAGATCAGGATTTCTGGCCAGAACACGTCGGCCCCCAAAACCGATTACATGACCGAGGACGGAGAAATCCTAAACAGGCTCGACGAAGATCACTTCCTGCTGCTGATCGATGGACAGGTCCTACACGTACCCCATGTGTCGGACGCGGATCACTGAGCAACGCGGTCTTACCCGTCTGACACAAGTAGCGGCGTATACCTAGAGAATCGCGGTAGCTCAGTCGGTGCAAAGAATGACTGGAACATGAACACCAGTTTCAGTGCATATTCATTCGCCAACTCTAATCTGTCGAACCAACAACGCCCTTGAGCGTTAGCCAAGCATACAGAGACAGATGGAGACCGACGATGAGAAAGGTTCTTGTTGCAGCCGCCGGATTGGCGACGCTGCTCGTGAGCGCACCGGCTTTCGCGGATGGCGTGTACTTCGAATTCGGTTCCGGTCCGCGGTATTACGATGACGCGCCACCACGCTACTACAGACATGAGCCACGCTATGTCTATGACGACGATGATGACAATTATTATCGTCCGCGTTATGCGCAACAGGCTTGCTGGCAGGAACCGTACCAGAAAAAGAGCCATCACCACTACATTACCAAATACCGAACCGTTTGCCGGGACCGCTGACACACTCACAGTTAAAGGTGGCGCGCGACAACGGCGCGCCATCATCATTTTTACGCACCACTGATATATTCCCTCCAAAGCGCGAAAAGGTGACTGGCCGCGGCCGACCGGCTGCGGTAGGAGTTCCGCATGATTGCGTGGCGCCGGAGTGTCTGAGTGTCGATTGCCGATATTTCCCTGTTCAGCGCTTTGCTAGCCGGCGCGCTGTCGTTCCTATCTCCTTGCGTACTTCCCCTCGTTCCGCCCTATCTTTGCTATATGGCCGGTATTTCCGTTGAGCAGTTCCGAGGCGGGAGCACGGTTGCCGTCGCCCCCAACGCCCGGCTCGGCGTGCTGTTTTCAGCACTTTTCTTCACACTCGGCTTCGCCACCGTTTTCGTCGCGCTTGGAGCTGGTGCATCCAGTATCGGCATGGCGCTTCGCCAGCATCTCGATCTCCTGTCAAAGATCGGTGGCCTGATTATCATCGTCATGGGTTTGAATTTCCTCGGAGTTTTCCAAATTGGGATTCTGGCCCGCGAGGCGCGCTTTCAAGGCAGCGGCAAGCCGGCGACATTAACGGGTGCCTATATCATGGGACTCGCCTTCGCGTTTGGCTGGACGCCTTGTATCGGACCTGTACTTGGAGCGATCCTCGGTGTCGCCGCCTCGCGGGAAACAGTCGGCTCAGGTGCCGGACTGCTCGCCGTCTATTCCCTAGGTCTTGCCATCCCGTTCTGGATCGCGGCGGGCTTCTCCGGCGCTTTCATGAGGTTCTTGACGCGTTTTCGCAGGCATCTCGGTACGGTCGAGAAACTCATGGGAGTGTTCCTCGTTCTGACCGGTCTGGCCTTTATGCTCGGGTTTGTCAGCGACGTCGCAATCTGGTTCCAGCAGACCTTTCCAATCCTGATGAAAATCGGCTAAGCCGAAATCGCGCCCGCAGAGATTTGCATTGGAATAGCCGTTGTCCGATATCGTCAGCCTTCTTCTGCCGTTCTTCGGCCTGATCCTCATTGGCTATATCGCAGGCAAGGTGACGAAGCAGCCAGCCGACGCGCTGGGTTGGATGAACACCTTCATCATCTACGCTGCCCTGCCCGCGCTTTTCTTCAAGCTTGTCTCACGCACCCCCTTCGAGGACCTGACACGGATCGATTTCATCGGCACCGATCTCGCGGCGACGTATTCAATCTTCATTGTGCTGTTTGTGATCGGTCGCTGGATCAGGCGCAGTTCGCTCGCTGACTGCACCATCCAGTCGTTTGCCGGCGCCTACGGCAATATCGGCTACATGGGGCCGGGTCTCGCCTTGCTGGCGCTGGGCGAAGGTGCAGCCGTGCCGGTGGCGCTGATCGTCTGCCTCGAGAACGCGCTACATTTCATTGTCGCACCGGCGCTCATGGCGGCGGCTGGCGACGACCGGCGATCCCCCGGGCGGCTGGCGATCGATATTGCTCGGAAAGTGGTCTTTCACCCGTTCATCCTGTCGACAGCCCTCGGCTTTGTTGCCGCCGGCTCGCACGTCGATCAGCCCCTCGCCTTCCAGCGTTTCATCGACTACCTCGCACAGGCTGCGGCACCATGCGCCTTGTTTGCCATGGGAGTTACTCTCGCCCTCCGGCCGCTGAAGCGCATACCGGCCGAGATCGGCTATATCGTTCCGGCCAAGCTCATCGTCCACCCGATCGTGGTCTACCTCGCGCTAACTACTGTCGGTGGCTTCGATCCGATCTGGATCCACGCGGCGGTGCTGCTTGCGGCGTTACCGACGGCAACCAACGTCTTCGTTATCGGGCAGCAATATGGCGTCTGGCAGGAGCGCGCCTCAGCAACAATCCTGATCACGACGACGCTTTCTGTCGTGACCGTCTCGCTGATCCTGATTGCAATCAAATCAGGCTTTCTTCCGGCTTAGCCTTTCCCTGATCGCGCCCGGAATGTCGCGAAAGCCGCGGCCAGGCTCGATCCCCTCGCGCATGACGATGCTGCGCAGCGGCGGAAGTGCTGACAGGATATGCAGGCCAGCAGCGCGCATCACCTGAACCGGCAGGAAATCGGACAGCAGCGAGCGATTTAGGAGATCCACGCTTGCCGTACGGGTCATGATATCGGCGCGGCGCTTGCGATCGAAGCGGTCGCCGGCATCGGCAGCGATCGGCAGTTCCGGCCGCGAGCTGAGTATATCCGAAAGCGCCATGACATCGCGCAAGCTGAGATTGAGCCCCTGTGCGCCGATGGGCGGGAAGACATGCGAGGCTTCGCCTATCAGAGCGATCCGTCCCTTGCCGGAGCGATGCGCCATCATGCCGGAGAGCGGCCAGATCTGCACGCCTTCTTCGACCGTGACTTTGCCAAGCAGCGATTGCATTCGCTCCTCGACGACATTGCTTAGCTCAGAGAGCGAGAGTTCGTTGCGCGCCACCGCATCCGAGGGGTTCTGCACCCATACGAGGCTGGAGCGATTGCCCGGCAGTGGCACCTGGGTGAACGGTCCACTTTCCGTATGAAACTCCGTCGAGATATTCTCGTGCGGGAGCGAATGTTGGAAGTTCAACACCATGGCGGATTGCGGATAGGACCAGGTCTTTACATCGATGCCGGCAGTTTCGCGGAGCTTCGACTTACGACCATCGGCGCCAACCGCGAACGCCGCCGACAGTACTTCGCCGTCAGCCAGCGTAACGGTCACCGAGTCAGCGCCGATATCGATCACCTCGGCAAACGAGGCGAACCGCGTGACGTTACCTTCAGCCGCAATTGCTGCCTCCAGCACCTCTGTCAGAGCCTTGTTCGGGAAATTATAGCCGAACGCCTCGAGATCGAGTTCGACAGAACGGAAGGTGGTGATCGGCGCCCGCAGCAGGCGATTCGTGCCATCGATGATCCGCATCGTGGAAAGCGGAGCGGCAGCCGGGCGCAGCTTCTCCCAGAGGGTCAACCTGTCGAGCAAACGAATCGACTGATCCATAAGCGCGGTCGTACGCCGGTCCGGGCTGGGCGATGCTGGTGCAACGAGAGCCACGTTGCGTCCGCCGCGCGCCAAGGCGATGGCGGCGATCATGCCTGCAAGCCCGCCACCAATCACCGCTATTTCAAAAGTCTTCATTGCACCGTTCCGTCAATTCTTTGACGGCGATCCGGTGCTTAAGCAGCCGGCTTCGCCTGACGGCGCCAACTATAGCCCTTGCCGGTGTCGGCGTCACGCACAGCCGGTTGATAATGATGCGGAATTCCCGGCAGGCGGTGTTCCGTGAGACGCTTTATCGCAGTCTCGTTGGTCACCGCAAAGCTGTCGATGCCAACACGCTGCATCAGAGGAATCTGATCGATCAGCACGTCGCCGACCGCGCGCAGTTCGTTCGTGTAGCCAAGGCGATCGCGCAGCAGGGATGCGTGGCTGAAGGCCCGGCCGTCGTTGAATGCAGGAAAGGCAACAGCGACAATCTCAAGGCGATAGAGGTAAGGCTCCAGCTTGCGGACATCGTCCGCCGGCTTGATCAGCACGCCGAAGCCGACTTCATTGCTCTCGTCGGCCTTGGCGATCAGTTCATCCAAGCCAAGGAGGGGTTTCTGCCCCTCGCTGGCCTTCACCTCTTCCGTCTCGATCACCCAGGGATCGTTCTCGACGAAGCCTGCTTCTCTCCAGATCTTGGTCATCGTCCTCTCCTTACGCCGCTTCTGCCGCCGAACCGTACAGCGCGTCCTTGAACGGCTGCGGACCGACGCGGCGATAGGCTTCGAGGAAGATTTCCGACGGATTCTTGCGGATCGCCAGATATGTGTTGACGATCGTTTCGATCGCGTCGGTCACCTTCTCGGGTTCGAAGCCGCGGCCGATAATCTCTCCGATCGACGTGTGCTCGTCGCCGGAACCGCCGAGCGTGATCTGGTAGAGCTCAGCGCCCTTCTTTTCGACACCAAGCAGGCCGATATGGCCGACGTGGTGATGGCCGCAGGCGTTGATGCAGCCTGAAATCTTGATCTTCAGCTCGCCGATTTCAGCCTGACGATCCGGATCACCGAAGCGCCTGGAGATTTCCTGCGCGACCGGAATGGAGCGCGCATTGGCAAGCGCGCAGTAGTCCAGCCCGGGACAGGCAATAATGTCAGTAATGAGACCGGCATTGGCTTCGGCAAGACCGATGGAAACCAGACCGCGATACACCGCCTCGAGATCGGCGAGAGCCACATGCGGCAGGATCAGATTCTGCTCGTGGCTGACGCGGATCTCGTCGAAGGCATACTCTTCAGCGATATCGGCAACGGCGTCCATCTGATTGTCCGATGCGTCGCCAGGAATGCCGCCAATCGGCTTCAGCGAAATCGTCACCATGCCGTAGTCTGGATTCTTGTGCGGCTGTACGTTCTGCTGCACCCAACGTGCGAACGCCGGATCGGCCTTCTTCCAGCGGGCAAGGTTTTCCCACCCTTCGGCACGCTCAGGCAGGGCTGGCGGCGCGAAATATGCCGCGATGGCTTCGACGTCCTTTTCCGGCAGCTTCAGCTCGGTGTCCTTGAGTTCCGCAAACTCCGCCTCGACCTGACGCGCCAGCTCTTCCGCACCGGTTTCGTGCACGAGAATCTTGATGCGAGCCTTGTACTTGTTGTCACGACGGCCATGCAGGTTATACACGCGCATGACTGCGGTCGTGTACGACAGCAGATCCTCTTCCGGCAGGAAGTCGCGGATCAGCTTGGCGATCATCGGTGTGCGGCCCTGGCCGCCGCCGACATACACGGCAAAGCCGATTTCACCCTTGTCGTTCTTCTTCAGATGCAGCCCGATGTCGTGCACCTGGATAGCAGCGCGGTCGCGCTCAGCGCCAGTGACCGCAATCTTGAACTTGCGCGGCAGGAACGAGAACTCCGGATGCACGGAAGACCACTGGCGCAGAATTTCGGCGTAGGGGCGTGGATCGGCGACTTCATCTGCAGCAGCTCCGGCGAAGTGATCGGCCGTCACGTTCCTGATGCAATTACCCGAGGTCTGCATCGCGTGCATCTCGACAGTTGCAAGCTCCGCCAGCACATTGGGCATGTCGGAGAGCTTCGGCCAGTTGAACTGCAGGTTCTGCCGGGTCGTGAAATGGCCATAGCCGCGGTCATACTTGCGGGCGATATGAGCGAGCATGCGCATCTGACGAGAGCTCAGCGTGCCATAGGGGATAGCAATGCGCAGCATATAGGCGTGAAGCTGCAGATAAACGCCGTTCATCAGGCGCAGCGGCTTGAAGGCGTCCTCAGCGAGCTCGCCGGAAAGGCGGCGCTGCACCTGATCACGAAACTGCTCGACGCGCTCGGCGACAAAAGCGTGGTCAAATTCGTCGTAACGATACATCTGCTTCCTCAGACTGCAATGAATGCGGGGTCGGCGGGCTTGTAGCCCGGCGCATATTCCATGGTCGGACCCTGTGCACGAATGCGCTCGCGAAGGCGCAGCGGCCAGAGCACGCCGTTGCTCTCCTGAACTTCGACGACGGCAACGTCCACGACCTGGTTGTCGGCATAGGATTTCTTGCCAATCGCCTCCAGCGCCGCGACGGCTTCAGCATGACGCGCAACGAGAGACTCCTGCAGCGAGGTGACCCATTCGCCGTTGGCGTTCAGCCAGACTGAGACGCCATCCGTCAGCCGGTTGGCGGTCAGAACCTTGTCTACCATGTTCAGCTCCTTGCAAATTCCTCGGACCGGGCGCGTTTGCGTACCAGCGGTTCCGACAGTTCGAAATTGGCGCCTGCGACAGCATCGCCGATAATGACCATGACCGGTCCGGTCAACTCGTCACGGTGCTGCAGGTCAGGAAGATCCCGCAAAATCCCATGCAACAGGCGGCGATCCGCACGGCTGGCGTTCTCGATGACGCCAACAGTCGTCTCCGGAGGAAGGCCGGCCTGCATCAGGCGCTCTGCTACCGACGCGGCAACGGTGCGGCCCATATAGACGGCGATCGTGGCACCGGAGACGGCAAGGCTTGCCCAATCCGGCAAGATATCGCCCGTCAGATCGTGACCGGTCGTGAAGACCAGCGAAGAGGCAACGCCACGCAGTGTCAGCGGCAGCTCAAAATCGGCGGCAGCGGCAAAGGCCGAGGTGATGCCCGGAACCACTTCATAGGAGATACCCGCAGTACGCAGCGCCGCCATTTCCTCGCCTGCCCGGCCGTAAACCAGCGGGTCACCTGACTTTAGGCGAACCACTCGCTTGCCTTCGCGGCCGAGGTAAACAAGAAGATCGTTGATCTCTTCCTGCGACTTAGAATGGCATCCTTTGCGTTTTCCGACGGACAGACGCTCGGCATCTCGGCGGCCCGTGTCGACGATTTCTTGCGGCACCAGGGCATCATACACAATAACATCGGCTTCCATCATCACTCGCTGGGCGCGCAGCGTCAGCAAATCCGCGGCACCTGGGCCGGCGCCGACGAGCCAGACGTGGCCTTCGATCTTTTCCGCAGACTGCAGCAGGCTATTGGCTGCACGGTGCGCCTGCGGCAGGTTCTCATTGGCGATGGCATCGGCCACCGCTCCGGAGAAGAAGCGGCGCCAGAACAACCGGCGTGCCGCGCCCTTGGGGACGAGATGTTCGACGGTCTTGCGATAGGCGATCGCGAGACCCGCCAGGCGACCAAGTGACGGCGCAAGCAGCTGGTCGACCTGAGCACGGATCATCTGTGCGAGCACCGGCCCGGCACCTTCCGTGCCGATGGCGACTGCCACTGGCGCCCGATTGACCAGGGCCGGTGTGAAGAAATCGCAATAGTCCGGCTGATCGACGGCGTTGGCGGGCACCTTATGCGCGCGTGCAGCCTCGACGATGGCGCGATCCTGGGCTGCGTCTCCGGTCGCGGCAAAGATCAGTGTCGCACCTACGATCTGTTCGGCTGCAAAGCCGGCGCGGACCGTTTCGATCCGATTGGCGATCAGGTAGGCGTGGTAATCGGCGTCAGGGCGATCGGTATAGGCAACAACCCTCGCCTGCGTATTCAACAGCAGACGAACCTTCGCGAAGGCTTCGTCGCCATTGCCGAAAACGGCCGCAATCTTGCCTTCGACACGAAAGAAAGCAGGAAATACCGACAGTCGTTCACTCTTGGAAGGCATCATCGATCCATTTTGAAGTTGCCGGAATATGCACTCTCCGCCCAGTCAAATGAAGAAACAGGAATCCCAAAGCTCGCGCGGGCGCGTATTCTTTTACCCACTCCTCCAATGATTTGAGTAAAACTCACCGGTGCGGCGCAGCGGACACACCTTCGATCCGCCGCATCGCAGCAGAAAGGCTGTGACAAACCCGCTAGCGCGGGCCGATCGGGATTTGCCTTGACTGCCGCTGGCGTTAAAGTGCGACCTCCAAGGAGAAAGTCATGCCTGATAAGTCGATCGCCGCCCGCCTGCTCAACGTTATGGAACAGGACATCCTGCCGATGACCGAACGCGGCGTCGCGGCCGGCAACAAGGTGTTCGGCGCCGCGATCCTGCGCAAATCAGATCTCTCTCTCGTCATTGCAGAAACCAACAACGAGCTTGAAAACCCGCTGTGGCACGGTGAGGTACACACGCTGAAGCGCTTCTACGAGCTTGGCGAGAAGCCATCGACGAAGGACTTGATCTTTCTGTCGACGCATGAACCCTGCACCATGTGCATGTCGGCGATCACCTGGGCCGGGTTCGACAATTTCTATTATTTCTTCAGCCACGAAGATTCGCGCGACGCCTTCGCCATTCCCCACGACCTGAAGATCTTGAAGGAAGTCTTCGGTCTGGAGCCCGGCGGATACCGGCGCAGCAACGTGTTCTGGAACAGCTGCGCCATAGCCGATCTGGTCCAGACCGAGGACGAGCATTTGAAGGCTGAATTGAAGGCGCAGACGGCGCGCATCAAGGCGCGTTACGATGCGCTCTCGGACAGCTATCAGGCATCCAAGAGCGATAACGATATTCCGCTGAACTGAGAAACCATGGAACCTTCAAAGGATATTTCGCGCCTGATCGAGATCATGGCCGCGCTGCGCAATCCCGAAACCGGCTGCCCCTGGGACATCGTACAGACCTTCGAAACGATCAAGCCCTACACGATCGAGGAGGCCTATGAAGTCTCCGACGCGATCGAGCGCAACGACATGGACGACCTGTGCGACGAATTGGGCGACCTGCTGCTGCAGGTGGTGTTCCATTCACGGATGGCGGAGGAAGCTGGCGAATTCTCTTTCGGCGACGTGGTCGAGGCGATCACGCGCAAGATGATCCGCCGGCATCCGCACGTCTTCGCCCGCTCCGATGCGGACACGCCGGATGCAGTAAAGAGGCAGTGGGACGACATCAAGCAAGCCGAAAAACGCGAGCGCGCTGAACGACGAGCCAAACGGGGCGCCGGCGAAGATTTCAAGGCAGGTTTCCTGGGATCGGTCCAGCGGAGTTTCCCTGCGCTGACCGAAGCGTTGAAGCTGCAGGAGCGCGCGGCAAAGGTGGGCTTCGATTGGTCGGCGCCCGAACCGATCCTCGACAAGATCGAAGAGGAAATCGGTGAACTGCGCGTCGCGTTGGCCGAAGGCGATCAGGCAAAAGTCAGCGATGAACTCGGCGACCTCATCTTCGCCGTCGTCAACATCGGCAGGCATGTGAAGGCCGACCCGGAAGATTCTCTGCGCGGAACGAATACGAAGTTTCGCAGGCGATTCAACCATATAGAATCTGTTCTTGATGCGGAAGGCGAAACTCTGGAGGCGGCGAGCCTAGAGCGGATGGAGGAAATCTGGCAGGCGGCAAAGGCGATCGAGAGACAACTGGGTTAGGACGACACCACCGATTCGCCTTACGGGAAGTACAATCGTCGGGTAAGCTCAGGAACCCGCAGCGGGGAGCCTCTAGCGGTCCCAGTCCTCTTTGCCTGCTTTCGGCCCGTTGCCAAGACGACGTTCCAATTCGACCGCTTCGGTTTCCGAGAGGCGCACATCAAGCGTGATCGAGCCGTCCTCGTTGTCTTCGCGATTGTCAACAATCGCATGGTCGTAGAGCCACGGCAGGAGCGCCAATTTATCGACAGGCAGACGAACAGTTGCTTCGGTCAGCACGCCGGAAAGCCTGCGGCTGATCTCTCCCATCAGCGTATCGACACCCTCGCCGCTAACTGCTGATAGGGCAACCACGTTCTCGGCGCCGCTTGCCTTCTGCACGATGGCATCGTGTGCTTCGGGCTCAAGGCGATCGATTTTGTTCCAGACTTCGATGATCCGCTTGTCGCCCTCTTCCTCGTCGATTCCGAGGTCCTTCAAGATGCGAAGCACGTCGGCGCTCTGCGCCTGATTATCGGCGTCGGACATATCGCGGACATGCAGGATCAAGTCGGCTTCCAGCACCTCTTCCAGCGTAGCGCGGAAGGCCGCGACAAGATGAGTCGGGAGGTCCGAGATGAATCCGACCGTATCAGAGAGGATCACCGTGCGGCCATGCGGCAGCTTCATCCGGCGCAGCGTCGGGTCAAGCGTCGCAAAGAGCATATCTTCGGCAAGCACCCCCGCCCCGGTTATGCGGTTAAATAGCGTCGACTTGCCGGCGTTGGTGTAGCCGACCAGTGCCACGATCGGGTGCGGCACCTTCCTGCGCTTGGCGCGATGAAGCTGGCGCGTGCGCACCACCTGCTCAAGCTCACGCTCAAGCTTGATGATGCGGTCCTGCAGCATACGACGGTCCGCTTCGATCTGGGTTTCACCGGGACCACCCATGAAGCCACCACCGCCGCGCTGACGCTCAAGGTGGGTCCAGCTGCGAACCAGGCGACCCTTCTGATAGTTCAGATGTGCGAGATCAACCTGCAGCGTGCCTTCCTTGGTGGATGCGCGGCGGCCGAAAATCTCGAGGATGAGGCCGGTGCGGTCGATGACCTTGGCGTTCCATTCCTTCTCAAGATTGCGCTGCTGTACCGGCGTCAGCGGATGATCGACGATGACGAGGCCAGAATCGTTCGCGTCCAGCGTCGCCTTGATCTCTGCGATCTTACCGGTGCCCATCAACGTTGCCGGTCGGGGATCGTTTACTGTCACGACGCTGCCGTTCACAACATCAAGGTCGATGGCCTGCGCAAGGCCCGTCGCCTCTTCAAGGCGACTCTCGGGCGTGCGGGTAACCGCAGGTGCAGAATCAGCCGCACCGCGCCCCGTTCGCGCCTGCTTGAGCACAGGGACAACGACGGTCGCGCGCATGTCATCCCGATGCTTGGCTGCTTCCGGGATGATGGAATCGTTCTTGGTATCGCGTGTCGAAATGACGGCAGATCCTATTAGGACGCGGCTTCTTCGCTCTCGAACATCTGCATCGGCTGGCCGGGCATGATGGTCGAGATCGCGTGCTTATACACGAGTTGCGAATGGCCGTCACGGCGAAGCAGAACACAGAAGTTATCGAAGGACGTTACTACGCCCGTCAGCTTAACGCCGTTGATCAGAAAAATTGTCAGTGAAATCTTTTGCTTGCGAACAGTATTGAGAAATAAGTCCTGCAGGTTCTGAGAACGTTCCGCCATCGCGCCGCTTCTTTCTTTATTGCCGGCTTTGTTTTGCCGGTGAAATATTAATCAACCTCGCCTGTAGGCAGCTGACAACCCTCATCCCCCTCTGCCCTGAAAGCTTTGGTATCAAATCGCAATCTTTTCCGCAACGTCGAAAAAGACCTCCCGAATTTTATGGGAGATACTGCCAGGATGCCCATTGGCAATCGAGTGGCCATCCACGGAAACAACCGGAAAGCATATGCTTGTTGCTGCCGTTATGAACACCTCGCGTGCGGCAAGCATTTCGGCGACCGAGAATTTCCTTTCGTCGATCCTAAGGCCCAGCCTCGCTCCGATATCCATCAATGTCGTGCGGGTAATGCCGCGCAGGATTCCGTGTTCGGCCGGGCGCGTGACAAGCGTGCCATCGCGATCGACGATCCAGACATTGGTGGCAGCGCCTTCCTTGACCATGCCATCGGCGTCCACATAGATCGCTTCCTGAGCGCCAGCCTCTTTCGCCTGCTGGCGTGCCATCGCGTTCGGCAACAAACCAACCGACTTGATATCGACACGGTCCCAGCGATTATCTGGCACGGTGATCGCCTTGATGCCTGTCGCGTTCTTCCTGGCGATGATCGAAGGGTCTGTGCTCTTGGCGGTGACGACCAGTGATGGCGGGGTGCCTTCCGCCGGAAAGACGTGATCGCGCCGCGCGACGCCGCGTGTGACCTGCAGGTAGAAGAGACCGTTGCGGACTCGATTGCGCCGCAATGTCTCCCGGATGACGCGGGTCAGCGCATCGCGACTCATCGGCGAGGCAATTCGCAACTCACCAAGCGACCGGTCCAACCGGTTAAGATGGCGCGTAAGATCGACGATATAGCCGTGTCGGATCTCACAGACCTCGTAGACGCCATCAGCGAACTGGAAGCCCCGATCTTCGATATGGACCATCGCGTTCGAGTGCGTGACATAGCGGCCGTTCACATAGGCTATACGGGGCATTGGCTAACCTGCGCGTGAGGAGATATGCGGGAAGCGACGGACGGCGCAGGAGCGCCGCCCTGCATCAGACACCAAGCGACTTCAGCTTGCGGTGCAGTGCCGAGCGTTCCATGCCGACGAACTCCGCTGTACGCGAGATGTTGCCGCCGAAGCGGTTGATCTGCGCAATTAGATAGTCCTTCTCGAACATTTCGCGCGCCTCGCGAAGCGGCAGCGTCATGATGTGGTAGTCGTTCTTGGCAGAGACTTTCGGCAGCATGTCGCCGAGATCGGTCGGCAGCATTTCGGCCGTGATCGGCGCGTCCGGACCGTCAGAACGCGCTAGGATCATCAGCCGTTCAATGTTGTTGCGAAGCTGGCGGATGTTTCCCGGCCAATCATGCGCCTGCAGCACGGCCATTGCATCGTCGCCGATACGGCGCGGGCGGATGCCGGCCTGCTCGGAAATCTGACGCATCAGCTGGTCGACCAGGAACGGGATATCCTCGCGGCGTTCTGCCAACGCCGGTACGCGCACGGGTACGACGGCAAGGCGATGATAGAGATCCTCGCGGAACCAACCCTCGGCGATGCGATTCTCAAGATTATAGGCCGTCGAAGAGATGATGCGAACGTCGACTTTCACCCGCTTGGAGCCGCCGACTCGCTCGAACTGTTGATCGACGAGAACACGCAGGATCTTGTTCTGGGTCTCGCGCGGCATTTCGCCTACTTCGTCGAGGTAGAGGATACCTCGGTGCGCCTCTTCCAACGCGCCGATCTTGCGCGCCTGACCGGGTGAGCCCTCCGTGCCAAAGAGCGCGATTTCCATGCGGTCCGGCGTGATATTGGCGGCATTCAGCGCCACGAAGGGGCCGTTCGCACGCGCCGACTTCTTGTGAATCATCCGGGCGACAAGCTCCTTGCCGGAACCCGACGAACCGAAAATCATGATGCGGCTGTTGGTCGGCGAAACCTTTTCAATGGTCTGGCGGAGCTGCGATACGGCAACGGAAGTACCGATCAGCTCGACCGGGTCGCCGGCCTTGCGCTTGAGTTCGGACACTTCACGCTTCAGCTTCGAGTTTTCGAGAGCGCGTTCGGCGATCAAGATCAGCCGGTCGGCCTTGAACGGTTTCTCGATGAAATCGAACGCGCCCCGCTTGATAGCGGAAACGGCGGTCTCGATATTGCCGTGGCCCGAGATCATGACCACCGGGATGTCCGGGTGGCGTGTCTTGATCTCGTCCAGCAGCGACAGACCGTCGAGCTTGCTGCCCTGCATCCAGATGTCGAGGAAGATCAGCCGCGGCGCACGATCTGAGATTGCCGCCAGCGCGCTGTCGCTATCGTGTGCAGTGCGGGTCTCATGTCCCTCATCGGAGAGAATACCGGAGACGATCTCGCGGATGTCGTGCTCGTCATCGACGACCAGAATATCAGAGGCCATAAACACTTTCCTTGTCATTTGCGGCCGGGGCGGAAGGCACTATTTCCTGACGTGGCAGATGCACGCGGATCATGGCCCCTCTCGCCTGGTCGAAATCAGCGGGCGCATCATGCAGTTCGAGCTGCCCGCCGTGTTCCTCAATAATCTTCTTGACGATCGCCAGGCCGAGTCCCGTGCCCTTCTCGCGCATCGTCATGTAAGGTTCCAGAATGCTGTGGCGGTTCTCCACCGGCAGCCCGCGACCGTTGTCGATCACATCGACTGTGAAGCGATCACGTGCCGAATCGAGCGAAGCGCGAACCAGGATCTTGCGCTCCTCGCGTTCGCCGCTCGGCACGGCTTCGATGGCCTCCACGGCATTCTTGATCAGGTTTCCGAATGCCTGACCAAGCATGCGGCTATCAAACTGTCCTTCCAGCGGCAGGTCACCGAGTTCCTGTTGAAAACTCACATGACTGTTGCCCATCTCCCGCAGGAACACTGCATCGTGGAGGATCTTGCGTAGATCGCTCGGCTCCTTGATCGGCTTCGGCATTCGCGCAAACGACGAGAACTCATCGACCATGCGACCAATGTCGCCCACTTGCCGGATGATTGTCTCCGTGCACTGATCGAAGACCCCTCGATCATTCTGGTCGATCTGCTTGCCGTAGCGGCGCTGGATCCGCTCTGCCGACAACTGGATCGGCGTCAGCGGATTCTTGATTTCGTGAGCGATGCGGCGGGCGACATCGCCCCACGCCGTCGAACGTTGCGCGATGACGAGATCGGTGATGTCATCGAGCGTGATCACGTAGGACTCGCTCATGTCTCGCACTTCCTCACGCGTCACCTGGACGCTCAGCGTCCGCACAGTGCCGGCTCGCACAAGCGCAATCTGCTTGCGGAAGTCACCGCGATAGCGAGCGGCAGCTTCCGTCAGAACCTGATCGACCTCCGGCGCTATTTCGGAGAGTTGCTTGCCGAGCATGTCCGATGCCGACAATGCCATCAACGCTTCCGCCGAACTGTTTACGATGGTGATCCTGCGGTCGTGCTCAACGCCGATGACCGAAGCAGTCACGCCGGAGAGAACGGCCTCGATGAAACGACGGCGGTCGTCCACCTCATCCTTAGCCTCCAGAATCTCGTCGCGCTGCGTACGAATTTCCGAGATCATCTTATTGAAGGTGCGCGACAGGTTCGCCACGTCGCCGTCCACCGCGTGGACCGGCACGACGATATCCATATTGCCGGACGCCACGCTGTCTGCTGCCGTAATCAGCAGGCGGATCGGGCGCACGATACGGTCGGCGACAGCAATCGCTGTCCAGATTGCAGCCAGCAGAACGATCAAGGCAAAGCCGATGTAGAGAACCGCAAAGGCGATCTGCAGCGAAAAACGCCCGGCTTCCATCGATTTGTATTCGGTGGCGTTCTCCTCCATGAGGCGCATTGCGCCCATGACCTTGGGATCGACGGCACGAACCGTATAGAGGAACGCTCCGTCGATCGCATCGAGTTTGATGATGGCACCCACCAAATTCGTTATGCCCGGAGGGATCAAGGTGGGCTGACCAGCAGCGGCCTTGTCCAACGCGTCCTGGGGAATTGCCGGCAACGGCTTCTCGGTCTTGATGTCAGCCTGGGTGATTACCGAGCCGTCCGGCTGGACGAGAAAAGCGCCGAGCAAGCCGCGACCGCGCGCTTGTCGCGTCATCAAGTCGGAGAAGCCCGTGCGATCGAGATTGAACAAAGGTCGATTGCGTTCGAGGTCATTCGCCATCGATACGGTCTGGCCCTGCAAGTAGCTCGCATTCTCCATCATATAGGCCTGCCCGATATTGCGGGAGGAACTAATGATCGACTGGGTACGAAGGGCAAACCACCGGTCAAGACCAGCGTTCAGCGTGATGCTGGCGAAAATCGCGACAAGGATCGCCGGTGTGATAGCAACGATAGAAAAAAGCAAAACGATGCGGATATGGAGGCGGGCCGCAGCGCGCCCGCGCTTGCGTGCCTTGAACAGCCGTGAGACCTCGCGCGCAATGAGCGCCATCAAGCCAAGGACGAAGAACGAGTTCACGACCACCGAGGTGACGACGACATGGTACGTCGGCGCGATCGGAGTCAATCCAAGAAGTACGAACAAGGTAAGCGTGGCGCAGAGAAGCGCGCCGCCGGCAAGGATCAAGCCCGGCAGGGCAAACAGGGCACGGCGATCGGTCACGGCCGTGACGGCTTCGCCTTCCGCCGCAGGCGGCATTGCATCCTGTTCCATTCGCTTAATTCTCCTCGCGGCAGACCATCGCCTCCGCCGCGCCCCGCAGATCGGGGTACAAATCGCCAGCCTGCCCGCCGGACGCAGCGGCAAATACCGCTACGCTCATGGATAGATGCGAAAACACTAACCCCATGCGTGACTTCTAAGCAACGCATTGTGGCGAAAATGCAACGTCGTCAGTCACGTTGTCAAGCTGTGCGGGAGCTTCTGTACACCGATACGCCAAGCTCTCTGATCTTCTTGCGTAGAGTATTGCGGTTCAAGCCCAGAAGGTCGGCTGCCTTGATCTGGTTACCGCGCGTTGCGGTGAGGGCAGCAAGAATCAGGGGATACTCCATTTCGGTCAAAACACGATCGTAAAGTCCAGGCGGCGGCAGGCCATCACCGAAACCGGAGAAGTATGTCCGCATGTTTTCCTCGACAGCCTGAGCGATCGTCATGTTGCCGGTGCGGATCGGCCCCTTTTCGATCGGACTGTCCGGAACATCAGACCGGAGCTCGGCTTCGATAATTTCGCGCGTGATCACATCCTGTGGATAAAGTGCCATGAGCCGGCGGATCAGGTTCTCCAACTCGCGCACATTGCCCGGCCAGGCGTAGGCTTTCATCAGATCGAGCGCTTCCTGATCAAAACGCTTGGAACCGAGCCCTTCCTTTTCCGCCTGCTGTACGAAATGGCGCACCAGATCCGGAATATCCTCGGCGCGATCCCGCAGGGGCGGCAAACGCAGCGGAACGACATTCAACCGATAGTAAAGATCCTCGCGGAACAGACCCTGATTGATCGCCTGCTTCAAGTCCTTGTTGGTGGCGGCAACGATACGGACATCCGTGCGGATCGGCGTCCGACCGCCCACCGTCGTGTATTCGCCCTGCTGCAGCACGCGCAATAGACGCGTTTGTGCATCCATCGGCATGTCGCCGATTTCGTCAAGGAACAGCGTACCACCTTCTGCCTGCTCAAAGCGTCCAGTCGAGCGCGTCTGGGCGCCTGTAAAGGCTCCCTTCTCATGGCCAAAGAGCTCCGACTCGATCAGATCGCGTGGAATGGCAGCCATGTTGATGGCCACGAACGGCCCGTTGCGACGTTTGCCGTAGTCGTGGAGCGCACGCGCCACGAGTTCCTTGCCGGTGCCGGACTCACCAGTGATCATCAGCGTCAGATCGGTTTGCATGAGACGCGCAAGAACGCGATAGATTTCCTGCATGGCGGCCGAGCGACCAACGAGCGGCATGCCATCCTGCATGTCTTCGTCGAGCTTTGCAGGCTTACGCTTCGGCTCCGCAAGTGCCCGCCCGATGATACCGATCAACTCGGTCAGATCGAACGGCTTCGGCAGATAGTCGTATGCTCCCTTCTCGGAAGCCTTAATCGCCGTCATGAAGGTATTCTGGGCGCTCATGACCAGCACCGGCAGATCCGGACGCGCCTTCTTGATGCGCGGCAACAGATCGAAGGCATTCTCATCAGGCATCACGACATCAGTCACGACGAGATCGCCCTCGCCTGCGGAAACCCAACGCCAGAGAGTGGCGGCGTTGGAGGTGATGCGCACGTCATAGCCGGCGCGGCTCAGAGCCTGATTAAGCACGGTACGAATTGCCGCATCATCATCCGCGACGAGGATCGTTGCTGTCATCGAGTGGGTCCTGTGGGAGTTATGGTCGTAGCATCTTCATGCGATGCGTCCTTGGAGGCCGGCATCAAGACGCGGAAGGTTGTGCGGTTGTTCTGGCTGTCGCATTCAATAATGCCGCCGTGGTCACCGATAATCTTGGCGACCAGCGCTAGTCCAAGGCCGCTGCCGTTCGTCTTTGTTGTAATGAACGGATCAAATAGATGCGGCAGGAGGTCGGGCGGCACGCCGGGTCCGTTGTCCTGAACGCAGAATTCCAGTGGCAGCGAGATCTTCTCACGCGTACCCGCGACCGAGAGGCGAATACCCGAGCGGTAGGCAGTCGTCAGAACGATTTCGCCGTCCGGGCGGTCGCCGACCGCTTCGGCGGCATTCTTCACGAGATTGAGGAAAACCTGAACAAGCTGATCACGGTTTGCGTAGACCGAAGGCAAGGACGGATCGTAGTTCTCGGTAATGCGGAGATGCCGTGCAAAGCCTGCCTTTGCGACGGCCTTCACGTGGTCGAGAACGGAGTGGATGTTGACGGGAAGCCGGTCAACCGGTCGCTCGTCTGAGAAGACCTCCATGCGGTCGACGAGCGAGACGATGCGGTCGGTTTCATCGCATATCAGCCGCGTCAACGCGCGGTCCTCATCGATCACCGATTGCTCCAGCAACTGTGCCGCACCGCGAATGCCTGAAAGTGGATTCTTGATCTCATGCGCCAGCATGGAGGCAAGGCCAGTAACCGAACGGGCGGCGGCACGATGGGTCAGCTGGCGATCGATCTTGTCCGCCATTGACCGCTCCTGAAAGACGATTACCACCGACCCCGGGTCGCTAACCACCGGGGCGACGTACAAATCGACGAGCTTGTCCTGTCCGAGGCGCGGCGAGCTCAAGTCGACCCGATATTCGTTGATCGGCGCCCGCCGCTCCCGAACCTGATCGATCAGGGCCAGGAGTGGACTTCCAAACGGAATGAAGGTCGAGATCTTGTATCGCGCAAGGTGGGCGGCGCTGGCGCCAAAGAAAGCCTCCGCCTCCCAATTGGCAAAGGCGACGAGGCCGGCCTCGTTGACCATTACTACAGGATTCTGGATCGCGTTGAGCACAGCGATCGCAACCGCGCTTCCGCCGTTGTCGATCGACGATGGCATGTCATTCGTCATGCAGCCTCCCGGGTCTGCGTGTTCGAAGCCGCAGCCATCAATGCATCGTAAAACCTTGCAGCAACCTCGTTAGGCTCGCGCGCCGTCATGATTGCGGCCTTATCCTGCACGGCAATCTGGGGCGCAAAGCGATCGAGATACCACCCGAGGTGTTTCCTTGCATGACGGACGCCAACCGCCTCGCCATAGAACTCAAGCATCATCCGGTAGTGCTCAGCGGCGACCTCTGGGATTTCCCATGCGTTGGGCTCGGCGTAGCCTGCCAACACACCGGCGTGCCATGGCCTGCCCTGACATCCTCGGCCGATCATGACCGCATCGGCTCCAGATCGGCGCAGAATCTCATGGGCGTCTTCAATGGTCTCGACATCGCCATTTGCGACGAGGGGAACGGTAGTGGTATCGCGCACTGCCCGGATCGCACCCCAATCGGCCCGGCCCTCATAAAACTGCATGCGCGTGCGACCGTGGATCGTAATCAGCTGAACCCCGGCTTCCTCTGCACGGCGTGCAATCTCGGGCGCGTTGATCGAATTTTCGTCCCAACCGAGCCGCATCTTCAGGGTCACGGGAACGCTCACCGCCTTCACGGTTGCATCGACAAGGCTCAGAGCGTGATCGGGATCACGCATAAGTGCGGAGCCGGAATAACCGCCTGTCACCTTCTTGGCCGGGCAGCCCATGTTGATGTCGATAATATCGGCTCCATGGTCTGCAGCGATCTTCGCAGCCTCGGCCATCCAATGCGCCTCGCGGCCGGCGAGCTGCACCATGTGCGGCTCGAAACCTGCGCTCTCAAGGCGCGCCCATGATTCGGCAGTGCTATTGACGAGTTCGCGGCTTGCAACCATCTCGGTGACGACGAGCCCGGCGCCATGGCGCCACGCCAGTTGGCGAAACGGCATGTCCGTCACGCCGGACATAGGCGCCAGGACAACGCGGTTCCTGACTTCCACAGCTCCGATCCGCAAAGGTGATGCGAGGTCTAACAATTGATTATCTTTCAGGCACCATAAATACGTGCACTATTTTTAGACAGGTTTAAATGGCTTGCCAAGAGGGTAGTGCGCGAATTGACATTTTTCGGGCAAATGCTGGAATTCGAAGCGCCAAGCCGCTAAGCACCGATGCGAAATCGGCGTTCTGAGGATTTATGCCGCAAATGCATCAAAAGCAACCAGCAATAGGTATCGTTGTCGTCGCAGCCGGTCGTGGCGAACGCGCGGGCGCATCCGAAGAAGGCCCAAAGCAATATCGGGTGATCGGCGACAAGCCGGTGATCACTCACACATTAGAAAAATTCCTCAGTTGGAAGCTTACCCGGCATATCGTCGTGGTCATTCACCCCGATGACGAGGCGCTGTTTGCCAATGCCACCAGTCAGGTCCCGTTGGGTACGGCGATCGATGCAGTCCACGGTGGCTCGACACGCCAGCAATCCGTTCTGGCCGGACTGCGTCATCTGCGCAGCAAGAATATCTCGCATGTCCTTATACACGACGCCGTGCGGCCCTTCTTCGACCACACCCTCCTCGATCGCATCGCCAGCGTGCTCTCGGAGGGCGCACCAGCAGTTCTCCCTGCCACTCCTGTCGCCGATACACTGAAACGAGCCGGTGCGGACGGAACGGTCCTCGGTACGGTTTCACGCGCACAGCTCTATGCAGCACAGACGCCGCAATCGTTCGCCTTCGAACCTATCCTTGCCGCCCATGAGAAAGCGGCCGCCGCAAATCTGACGGACTTTACCGACGACGCTGCCATTGCCGAATGGGCAGGCATGCCTGTGCAGATCGTCGAGGGATTAGTGGACAATGTAAAACTGACAGTCAGACGGGACATTGCAATGGCAGACAGCAGGCTTTCAGGACAGGCACTCCCTGACGTGCGGACCGGCAACGGCTACGACGTCCATCAACTCGAGCCCGGCGACGGCGTGACGCTCTGCGGCGTGTTCATTCCGCACGACCATAAGCTGAAAGGCCACTCCGACGCGGACGTAGCGCTGCACGCGCTGACGGATGCGCTGCTTGCGACTTGTGGCGCCGGCGATATCGGTGATCATTTTCCGCCATCGGACCCGCAATGGAAGGGTGCGCCTTCCCGCATCTTTATCGAATACGCGGCGAAGATCGTGCGCGAGCGCGGCGGCACGATCATGAACGCCGATGTCTCACTGATCGCCGAAGCGCCCAAAGTCGGGCCGCACCGCGAGGTGATGCGCGCCAAGCTGTCTGAGTTCCTCGGCATCTCCATCGATCGCTGCTCGGTCAAGGCGACGACGAACGAGACGATCGGTTTTGTCGGCCGGCGCGAGGGTATTGCTGCGATTGCCACGGCAACGGTCGTCTACCGGAGCGTCTGAAATGAGCATCTTTCCCGACGACATCATCGCGCAGGCAGAGGCAATCATTCGCGACTTCGCCGCCGCCGGGTTGATGGTTTCGACGGCGGAGTCCTGCACCGGTGGGCTGATTGCGGGTGCCTTGACTGAGATTTCAGGATCGTCGGCTGTCGTGGACAGAGGTTTCGTCACCTATACCAATACGGCCAAGATGGAGATGCTTGGCGTTCAGCAGGAGACGCTAGTCCGCTTCGGCGCTGTGTCGGAGGAGACGGCGCGGCAAATGGTGCACGGCGCCCTCTTCCGCTCTCGTGCCGACATCGCCATTGCCGTGACGGGCATTGCCGGCCCCGGCGGCGGCTCGGAGGAAAAACCGGTGGGCCTCGTCCACCTCGCCGCCAAGTCGCGCGCGGGCGGGCTCATACACAAGAAGATGCTTTACGGCGATATCGGCCGCGATCAGGTGCGCCTTGCCACGATCAGGACCGCGCTTGGCATGATCAGGGAACTGGCTCAGCTGTAGATCTTCGTCGCCCGCGTTTCAAAGGCTTCGGAGAACATGCGGAAGGCACGATCGAACATCGAACCCATGACTGCACCCAGGATGCGGCTCTTGAACTCGTAGTCGATGAAGAAGTGGACGTTGCTGCCTGTTGCAGTCTCCTCGAAGCGCCAACGGTTGTCGAGATAACGAAACGGTCCGTCGATATATTTGACCTCGATGACGCGTTCCGCCCGGTTCAACAGCACCTGCGTCGTGAAGGTTTCACGGATCGCCTTGTAACCGACAGTCATATCGGCGATCAGCAGAACCTTGCCGTCACGCTCCTTGCGGCTGCGAATGCTCAGCGCCTCGCAGAGCGGAAGGAATTGCGGATAGTGCTCGACGTCGGCGACGAGGTCGAACATCTGATCGGCGGAATGCGGGACGGGGCGATGCGTTTCGAACTGAGGCATGATCGGCAGTTAAGTGGGAGCGCCGAGAAGATCAAGAAGGTGCTTCACCTCACGCCGGCTTTTCAGCTGAAAAACAGGGATGTCAGGTCCGTGCCTGTCGAGTCCGGCGATCACCAGGGGCGCGAACCGCTTCTCGAACATCCAGATGTAGGTCAGGAACTCCCGGTCCGGCAGGCGCTCCAGACATCCAGGCGCCATGTCCGGCCGCGTTCTGCCGAAATGGAAGAACGCGCGTTTGCAGATACCCCACAGGCAGAGCCAGCGCGGCATGCGTACCCAGACAACGAGTCCTACGCGCGGGACACGAAGATCGAATGTCGACGGCCCGGTTCCGTCCATCAGCCAACGCCCACCGGCGACAACCTCGGCGATCAGGCGACGCTCTTCGTCCTTCGAGCGCTTGACCCATCCGGGAAGCCAGAAGAACTCTTTGTCCATCGAGAAATAAGGAAGGTCGAGCCTCTTGCTGATCTTTCGCGACAAGGTGCTCTTGCCGCCGCCGGAGCAGCCTATGACCATGATGCGCACGGACTGCCGAAGCAACTCGGCGGCTTTCAGCGTATCGTCGATGTAAGCCGGCATCCCCGTCGCCTCTGCAAAACAAAAAGCCGCGGGAAGATCGCCGCGGCTTTAGAATATTGCAAGCGCTCGTTGATTATTCCGCTGCGATCAGCAGCTTTTTCTCGCGCGCGGCACGTAGGCGGGCGAAATCATCGCCGGCATGGTGCGACGAACGGGTCAGCGGGCTCGAAGCCACCATCAGGAAGCCCTTGGTGTAGGCGACCGTCTCGTAGGACTTGAATTCGTCAGGCGTGACGTAGCTCATCACCGCGTGGTGCTTTCGGGTCGGCTGCAGGTACTGGCCGATCGTCAGGAAGTCGACGTCGGCGACGCGCAGGTCGTCCATCAGCTGCAGA
The DNA here is from genome assembly GCA_900466605.1 of Hyphomicrobiales bacterium. Taxonomy (GTDB): domain Bacteria; phylum Pseudomonadota; class Alphaproteobacteria; order Rhizobiales; family Rhizobiaceae; genus Rhizobium. The sequence goes on along the minus strand of UBMU01000016.1, from coordinate 51,658 downwards.
ACTTCGTTCCGCTCCTCACCGAGGCCGACCATGATGCCTGACTTGGTGAACATCGTCGGGTCCAGCTCCTTCACGCGCTGCAGCAGGCGAACGGAGTGGAAGTAACGGGCGCCGGGGCGGACGGTCAGGTAGTTGCCCGGCACGGTTTCCATGTTGTGGTTGAAGACATCGGGCTTGGCGGCGACGACGCGCTCCAGCGCGCCGGGCTTCTTCAGGAAGTCCGGCGTCAGGATTTCGATCGTCGTCGTCGGCGACGCGGCGCGGATCGCCCAGATCACCTTCTCGAAGTGCTCGGCGCCGCCATCTTCCAGATCATCACGATCCACAGAGGTGATGACGACGTGGCTGAGGCCCATTTCCTTGACGGCCTTGGCGACGCTGTCTGGCTCGGCCATGTCGAGCGCGTTCGGCTTGCCTGTCGCCACGTTGCAGAAGGAACAGGCGCGCGTACAGATCTCGCCCATGATCATGAAGGTGGCGTGCTTTTTGTCCCAGCACTCGCCGATATTCGGGCAGCCGGCTTCCTCGCAGACGGTGACGAGCTTGTGCTCCTTCACAATCGAGCGCGTCTCCGCGTATCCCTTGGAGGTCGGCGCCTTGACGCGGATCCAATCCGGCTTGCGCATGACCTCGGTGTCGGGCCTATGGGCCTTCTCCGGGTGGCGCACGCGCTTTTCGGCGTCTGGATTGATCCTGTCGAGAATAGTTACCATCAATAACCTGCCTTCAAACCGCCAGAAGCGGCCTCCTTCGTCAGCGTCTGACGAGTTTTGCCATAAATAGCAAGATGCACGAGCCGGCGAAACCCGTCACAAGGTAACCCAGCCAACCGCTGGCGACATAGATGCCCGCGCGGGCAAAGATCGCACTTGCGAGCACCGCGCCGACAATGCCGATGATGATGTTCATCAGAACACCGAAGCGAATGTTCATCAGAATGCCTGCCAGCCAACCCGCCAAGCCGCCGATGATGATCGTTGCGATCAAGCCTACGCCGTCCATCCTGCCCTCGTCCCCTACGCTATCGCCCTTGCGATCAGAACCACGATGATGGCCCCGATCGTGGCATGAATGATCTGCACCACAAGCGCATTATCGATACCGAGCGATATGCCGAGCGCGTTGAAGAGAAAGCCCCCAACGAACGCCCCGATGATCCCGCTGAGCAGGCACCGTATCAATCCGCCTCCGCCGACGATCAGGCTGGCAAGGAAGCCCGCCACCAGACCGATCAGGAGAAAGATGAGCAGTGCCTGCGTACCCATAGACATGATGATTTCCTTTCGCTTTTTCCAGTCCGGGATTGGATATGATCCAATCCGTCATAGAGAGCGGCGAAGAAAATTATCAAGCGTTCAAAACGCGACCGTAGGCATCCAGAACTGCTTCCTTCATCGTTTCGGAAACCGTTGGATGCGGGAAGATGGTGTGCATCAGTTCTTCTTCTGTCGTTTCCAGGTTCATGGCGACGACGAAGCCCTGGATCAGTTCGGTGACTTCGGCGCCGACCATGTGCGCGCCGAGCAGCTCGCCGGTCTTCTTGTCGAAGATCACCTTGCAGAGCCCCTGGTCCTCGCCGAGCGCGATCGCCTTGCCGTTGGCGGCGAAGGAGAAGCGGCCGACGCGGATATCGCGGCCCAATTCCTTGGCCTTGGCTTCCGTCAGGCCGACGGAGGCGACCTGCGGGTTGCAGTAGGTGCAGCCCGGAACCTTGCTCTTGTCGGTGGCGTGGACGTTCGGCAGGCCGGCGATCTTCTCGACGCAGACGACGCCTTCATGCTCGGCCTTGTGGGCGAGCATCGGCGGGCCGGCGACGTCGCCGATGGCGTAGATGCCCGCGACATTGGTCTTGCCGTAGCCGTCGATGACGACGCAGCCGCGGTCGGTCTTGACGCCGACGGCCTCGAGGCCGAGGTTTTCGATGTTGCCCTGCACGCCGACGGCCGAGATCATGCGATCGGCTACGATCTGCTGGACCTTGCCGTCAGCGGTCTCGACATGCGCGGTGATGCTGTCGGCGGCCTTTTCAACCTTGGTGATCTTGGCGCTGGTGATGATCTTCATGCCGCGCTTCTCGAGCTGCTTGCGCGCGATCGCGGTGACTTCGACGTCCTCGACCGGCATGATGGTCGCCATGACCTCGACGACGGTGACGTCGACGCCCATCGAGCGGTAGAAGCTGGCGAACTCGATGCCGATGGCGCCGGAGCCCATGACGATCAGCGACTTCGGCAGGGCTGCCGGCTTCATCGCCTCGAAATAGGTCCAGATCAGCTTGCCATCCGGCTCGATGCCGGGCAGCGCGCGCGGACGGGCGCCGGTCGCGACGATGATGTGCTTGGCGGTGTAGGTGCCCTCGCCCTTGATGTTCTTCGGAACCGGGTTCTGCGGCTCGACGACGGGCTTGGAGGACTTGCCGACGACGATTTCGCCGGGCTTGGTGATCTTGGCTTCGCCCCAGATCACGTCGACCTTGTTCTTCTTCATCAGGAAGCCGACGCCGCCGTTGAGGCGGGCCGAGACGCCGCGCGAGCGGGCGACGACAGCCTTCACGTCAGCGGTCATCTTGCCCTCGAGCACGAGGCCGTAATCCTTGGCGTGGTTGGCATGGTCGAGGATCTCGGCCGAGCGCAGCAGCGCCTTTGTGGGGATGCAGCCCCAGTTCAGGCAGATGCCGCCCAGATGCTCGCGCTCGACGATCGCGGTCTTGAGGCCAAGCTGGCTGGCGCGCACGGCGGCGACATAGCCGCCGGGACCGGAGCCGATGATGATGACGTCGTAATTCTCAGCCATGTTTTCCTGCCTTCGTTATCGGGCGTCGCGGGTGAGAAGCACCCACTCGTGTTTCCTGCCGTTTTCGAAAAAGGCCACGGCATCCGCCCGCGCCGCCTCCGAAAATCCATTCTTATTGTAAAGCGACAGAGCCGCTTCGTTGTAACCTGCGGTAATCAGGCTGACCGGCGCATTTTCCGCGCGTTCAATCTGATCCGTGAGAAGCTGTCGACCGATCCCGATGCCACGCAGATGGCTGTAGACACCGAGCGTTGCGATAAACCAGCTTCCCACCACCATTTTCTGCAGATCGATGACCGGCTTCAGCGCCGGGCGATCCGCCTCGATATTCCGTATGCCTTCACCTAGACCGTAGCCGATCGCGGCTCCGGCGATCTCGCCATAGGCTTCGGCAATTACCGCGTTGCTCCAGTTGCCCTGCCCCTGGTCGCCGCGCAGCTTTTGCCGTCCTCGCTCCATCGGCGTATCGCCGCCGCCGTTTCCGAGCTCCGCCAGCCACAGCCAGGAGGCAAAACCATGCGAAGCGATATCCGTGAGCAAAGCCAGCTCCGTCGCATCTTCCCGCGTCGCGGAACGAAGCGAAACGAAGGATCCCATCCTCAAAGCCCCAGCATCATCCGCACAGTCGATTCCATGCCGCGCCCGAGAGCGCGGGTATTGTCCGCGTCGAGATGGATGCCATCCACCGGTGTCGTCTTCGCCACCGAGTTGCCGTCAAAGAATCCGCAGCCGAGCTCGTCCGCAAGATCGCGATAGAGGGTCGCAAGCTTTGCCGACTCCTCGATGGCACCGACGAATGACGCCGCAAACGGTACGTTCGCCGTCTCGCGGATCTTCGGTGGGGCCACGATCAGAATGTCCGGCCCATCGAACTCGAAGGGCCAGGCATGATTGCGGATCAGTCGCACAAGCCGGGCAATGCCCTGGCAGGCAGCAAAGGCCGACCCTGCCACGACAGGCTTCATGTCGTTGGTGCCGAGCAGCAGGATGACGAGATCGAGCGGCGCGTGGGTCTGCAGGATCGTCGGCAGGATGCGTGCACCGTTCCGGTCGCAGTCGGCGAGATGGTCGTCGAAGGCGGTGGTCCGGCCGTTCAATCCTTCAACAATGATCCTGACATCGTTGCCAAGTGCCGCCTGAAGCGCACTTGGCCAACGATCCTTGTAGGCATGACGTCCGATCGTATCGGCGTCATAGCCCCAGGTCAGCGAGTCACCATAGCAAAGAACGGTCTTCGTCATTTCCGCCTCCGCTCCGGTCTTAGACGAGCATGCCCATCGGATTTTCGATGTAGCCCTTGAACGCCTGCAGCAGCTCCGCACCAAGAGCGCCATCGACGCAGCGATGGTCGGTCGACAGCGTGACGGTCATCACGGTCGCGACGGCGAGCTCGCCGTTCTTGACGACAGGACGCTGCTCGCCTGCGCCGACCGCGAGGATCGTTGCATGCGGCGGGTTGATGACGGCTGCGAACTGCTTCACGCCCATCATGCCCATGTTGGAGACCGACGAGGTGCCGCCCTGGAACTCTTCAGGCTTCAGCTTGCGGTCCTTGGCGCGCTTGCCAAGATCGCGCATCTCGTTGGAGATCGCCGACAGGGTCTTTTCCTCGGCCTTGCGGATGATCGGGGTGATCAGGCCGCCGGGGATCGACACGGCAACGCCGACATCGGCGTGCTTGTGCTTGACCATGTTGGCTTCCGTCCAGGAGACGTTGGCATCCGGAACATCGCGCAGCGCCAGCGCCATGGCCTTGATGACCATGTCGTTGACCGACAGCTTGTAGGCCGGAGCGCCATCCTTGCGGGGAGCCGCATCGTTGAGCTGGGCGCGCAGCGCCAGCAGCGCGTCGAGCTCGCAATCCACGGTGACGTAGAAGTGCGGCACGGTCTGCTTGGATTCTACGAGACGCTTGGCAATGATCTTGCGCATGCCGTCATGCGGCACGAGCTCGTAGGAGCCCGGCTCGAACAGCTTGAGAACGCTGTCGTCGGAGGCGCCCTTCGGTGCTGCGGCAGGTGCCGATGCGGCGGCCTGAGGTGCGGCAGCGGGAGCCGCCTTGGCGCCACCACCCGATACGGCAGCTTCGACGTCGCTCTTGACGACGCGGCCATGCGGACCGGAACCAGCGATAGCCGACAGGTCGATACCGGCTTCCTTCGCCAGACGCCGCGCGAGCGGCGAGGAGAAGGTGCGGTTGCCCGAGGCGGCGGCAGGTGCTGCGGCTGGAGCCGGTGCAACGGCAGCTGGTGCTGCTGCAGGCGCCGGAGCGGCTTCGGCCTTGGCTTCAGCCTTCGGCGCTTCCGCAGCGGCAGCCTTCGGTGCCGGCGCAGCCGAGCCAGCGCCGCTTGCGGCGGCGGCGACGTCTTCACCTTCGCCAGCCAGAACGGCGATCAAGGCGTTGACCTTGACGCCTTCGGTGCCGGCGGGAACGACGAGCTTGGCGACGACACCTTCGTCAACCGCTTCGACTTCCATCGTTGCCTTGTCGGTTTCAATCTCGGCGATCACATCGCCCGACTTGACCGTATCGCCTTCCTTGACCAGCCACTTGGCGAGGTTGCCCTCTTCCATGGTCGGAGACAGGGCAGGCATCGTGATGTTGATAGGCATCGAAATACCTCCCCTTGTTACTTGTAGCAAACGGCCTTCACGGCATCGACGACTTCGGCAACGTTCGGAAGCGCGAGCTTCTCGAGGTTGGCCGCGTAAGGCATCGGAACGTCCTTGCCGGCGATAGTCAGAACCGGCGCATCGAGATAGTCGAAGGCCTGCTGCATGACACGCGTGGCGATTTCGGTGCCGACGGAGTTCTGCGGATAGCCTTCCTCGACAGTGACCAGACGGCCGGTCTTCTTGACCGATTCGATCACGGCCGGAAGGTCCATCGGGCGCAGCGTGCGCAGATCGATCAGCTCGGCATCGATGCCGATCTTTTCGAGTTCGGCGACGGCCTTGGTGGCATAGGTCATGCCGATGCCGAAGGAGACGATCGTGACGTCCTTGCCCGGACGATGGATACGAGCCTTGCCGATCGGAAGAACGAAATTATCGAGCTTCGGCACATCGAAATGCTGGCCGTAGAGGATTTCGTTTTCAAGGAAGACGACCGGGTTCGGATCGCGGATCGCAGCCTTGAGCAGGCCCTTCGCGTCGGATGCCGTGTAGGGCATGACGACCTTGAGGCCCGGGATCTGGCTGTACCAGGCCGAGTAGTCCTGGCTGTGCTGGGCGCCGACGCGGGCAGCGGCACCGTTCGGGCCGCGGAAGACGATCGGAGCACCCATCTGGCCGCCGGACATGTAGAGCGTCTTGGCAGCAGAGTTGATGATCTGGTCGATCGCCTGCATGGCGAAGTTGAAGGTCATGAACTCGACGATCGGCTTCAGGCCGGACATCGCAGCACCGACGCCGACGCCGGCAAAGCCGTGCTCGGTGATCGGGGTGTCGATGACGCGGCGGGCGCCGAATTCCTGCAGCAGGCCCTGGGTCACCTTGTAGGCGCCCTGGTACTCGGCCACTTCCTCGCCCATGACGAAGACATTGTCGTCTGCACGCATTTCTTCGGCCATCGCGTCGCGAAGTGCTTCGCGCACGGTCATGGAGACCATCTCGGTGCCAGCGGGGATTTCAGGATCGTTCGGAACCTGAGCTTTGGGCTCTGCCGGAACGGGAGCTGCTGCGGCAGCGGGCGCTTCAGCGGCCTTCGGCGCTTCGGCGGCTGCCGGTGCTGCAGCGGCAGGCGCAGCCGAGATGTCGGAGGCCGATTCGCCGTCCTGAAGCAGGACCGCGATCTTGGCATTGACCTTCACGTTTTCGGTGCCGGCCGGAACCAGCAGCTTGCCGATGACGCCTTCGTCGACGGCTTCAACTTCCATTGTCGCCTTGTCGGTTTCGATTTCAGCGATCACATCACCAGACTTGACGGTGTCGCCTTCCTGCTTGAGCCACTTGGAAAGCGTGCCTTCTTCCATCGTCGGAGAGAGGGCGGGCATGAGAATATCGATTGGCATGGGTCTACCCTCCCCGATTACAGCAGAATGTCAGTGTAGAGCTCGGATGCATCCGGCTCCGGATCGGCCTGGGCGAAGTCGGCGCTGTCGGCCACGATATCGCGGACGTCCTTGTCGATCGCCTTCAGATCGTCTTCCGAGGCCCAGCCCTTTTCGATGAGGCGTGCCTTGACCTGCTCGATCGGATCCTGCTCGGAGCGCATCTTCTGCACTTCCTCCTTCGTGCGGTACTTCGCCGGGTCCGACATCGAGTGACCACGGTAACGATAGGTCAGCATCTCCAGGATGATCGGGCCCTTGCCGGAGCGGCAATGCTCGAGGGCTTCGTCCGCAGCAGCCTTGACGGCGCGGACGTCCATGCCGTCAACCTGGATACCGGGGATGCCGAAGCCGGAGCCGCGGAGCGAGTAGTTCGACTGCGCAGTCGCACGGGCGGTCGAGGTGCCCATGGCATAACGGTTGTTTTCGACGATGTAGATGATCGGGAGCTTCCAGAGAGCAGCCATGTTGAAGCTCTCGTAGACCTGACCCTGGTTCGCTGCACCATCACCGAAGTAAGCGACGGAAACGCTGTCGTTGCCGCGGTAGCGATTGGCGAAAGCGAGGCCGGTTCCGAGCGAAACCTGAGCACCGACGATGCCGTGACCGCCGTAGAAATGCTTCTCTTTCGAGAACATGTGCATCGAGCCGCCCTTACCGCGCGAATAACCGCCGCGGCGGCCAGTCAGCTCGGCCATGACGCCACGCGCGCTCATGCCGGTTGCCAGCATGTGGCCGTGGTCGCGATAGGCCGTGATGACCTGATCGCCTTCCTTCTGCGCCATCTGCATGCCGACGACGACAGCTTCCTGGCCAATATAAAGGTGACAAAAACCACCAATGAAGCCCATGCCGTAAAGCTGACCGGCTTTCTCTTCGAAGCGGCGGATCAGCAGCATATCGCGATAAGCGCTGAGCTCTTCCTCACGCGTGAAATCGGCAACAGGACCACCATTGGATGCCCTGTTTGCCGGCTTTGCGCTTGTTTTACGGCTGGAAACGGTCGCGTTCTTTCGCGGCGCCATTCAACCCTCCCTATGGGTTTGTCGGTTCTTTGGTGGCGCACACCATAGGGAAGAAATTTGGCCACAGCAATGCCATAAATGCATGGCTCCTATTCATCAGTAAACTACTGATAAATATACATTTATTTAGATTAACTGAATTTCGGTTAATTGGAATAGTGGTTGAATATGACGACTTCGTCGGCACGAGAAACATTGAGCTGAAGACGCGCTTTTTCGTCCAGCATATCTTTGTCCATCGAACCGTCGCTCAACAGCGCGACCTGCTTTTCAAGATGCTCGCGCTTACCTTTCAGAACCGCCAACTCCTTTTCACGCGTAATCCGCTGGCGCTCGAACGCTTCGGTTGCCCGCAGACCGTAATCACCGTGAATGCAATGATAGCCGAAGTAGGAAAGAAAGGCGACCGTCATGGCCGGAACCACGAAACGACCGATCTTTTTCTTCTTGTGATGCTTTGTCCACATAAACGCACGCTCGAACGCATTACCTCGATGCGAGCAAGACTAACGGGTAGAGATTAACTGTCCGTTGACTATGAAAAATCAGGCACGAAAAAACCCGCGCCTTTGAAAGACGCGGGTCCAAGCTGTTGAAATCAGACGCGATTAGCCGCGAAGGATCGAACGGCCGGCGTACTGCGCCTGTGGGCCGAGGCCTTCTTCGATACGGATCAGCTGGTTGTACTTGGCAAGACGGTCGGAGCGCGACAGCGAGCCGGTCTTGATCTGACCGCAGTTGGTCGCAACCGCGAGATCAGCGATCGTCGAATCTTCGGTTTCGCCCGAACGGTGCGACATGACGGCGGTGTAGGCTGCCTTGTGCGCGGTGTTGACGGCATCAAGCGTTTCCGTCAGCGAGCCGATCTGGTTGACCTTGATGAGGATGGAGTTGGCAACGCCCATCTTGATGCCGTCGCGCAGGCGAGCGGAGTTGGTAACGAACAGGTCGTCGCCGACCAGCTGAACCTTCTTGCCGGCCAGATCCGTCAGAGCCTTCCAGCCGTCCCAGTCGTCTTCAGCCATGCCGTCTTCGATCGAGATGATCGGGTACTGGGCAGCGAGCTGGGCAAGGTATTCAGCCATTGCGCCCGGCTCCAGCGTGCGGCCTTCGCCTTCGAGCACGTACTTGCCGTCCTTGAAGAATTCGGTCGAGGCGCAGTCAAGGCCGAGGTGGATGTCTTCGCCAGGCTTGTAGCCGGCTTTCTCGATCGACTTCATGATGAAGTCGAGGGCTTCAGGCGCGCTCTTCAGGCCCGGTGCGAAACCACCTTCATCACCAACGTTGGTGTTGTGACCCTGAGCCGACAGTTCCTTCTTGAGGACGTGGAAGACTTCCGAGCCCATGCGAACAGCTTCGCGGATAGAATCAGCGCCAACCGGGAGGATCATGAATTCCTGGAAGTCGATCGGGTTGTCCGCATGCGCGCCGCCGTTGATGATGTTCATCATCGGAACCGGCAGCAGGTGAGCCGAAGCGCCACCGACGTAGCGGTAGAGCGGCAGACCGGCAGCCTGAGCAGCAGCCTTGGCAACAGCAAGCGATACGCCGAGGATGGCGTTGGCACCGAGGCGCGACTTGTTCGGCGTGCCATCCAGTTCGATCATGATGTTGTCGATCTGGATCTGGTTTTCGGCATCGATGCCGCCGATGGCGTCGAAGATTTCCGTGTTGGCGGCTTCCACAGCCTTTTCGACACCCTTGCCGAGGTAGCGCTTGCCACCATCGCGAACTTCGACGGCTTCGTGCGCGCCGGTCGACGCGCCCGACGGAACCGCCGCACGGCCCATGCTGCCATCTTCCAGATAGACATCGACTTCAACCGTGGGGTTGCCACGGCTGTCGAGAATCTCGCGGGCGATAATGTCGGTAATTGCGGTCATCGGCTTTTCCTGCTTGAGGGTGGATAAATCGTTTGAAATCCGTCTTAGTCGAAGATGCGCAAATTACAATGGCGCTTTACGCATGCTTCGCAGCGATGTTCGTGCGTGGCCTATTACACGAACATGTCAGTCTTTTGAACGTCAGCCTTTTGCAATCGCGTCGAAGGCCAGGAGCTTTTCGAGAAGCCTCGGCATATCCTTGAGATAGACCATGTTCGGACCATCAGACGGAGCACTGTCTGGATCTTCGTGCGTCTCGACGAACACACCCGCGACACCGACGGCAACGGCGGCGCGCGCCAGTGTCTCGACGAACTCGCGCTGACCGCCGCTGGAACCACCCTGCCCGCCCGGCTGCTGCACCGAATGCGTGGCATCGAACACTACAGGAGCGCCAAGGCCCGCCATGATCGGCAGCGAACGCATATCCGATACCAGCGTATTATAGCCAAAGGAGGCACCGCGCTCGCAAAGCAGGATGTTCGGGTTGCCGCTGTCGTTGAGCTTGGCAAGCACGTTCTTCATGTCCCAGGGAGCCAGGAACTGGCCCTTCTTGACGTTGATGGTGCGACCGGTCTTGGCGGCAGCGACCAGCAGGTCCGTTTGACGGCTGAGGAAGGCCGGAATCTGCAGGATGTCGACGACAGTGGCCACCTCGGCGCATTGTTCCTCGGTGTGAATGTCCGTCAAGACAGGGAAGCCGTATTCCTTCTTGAGATCAGCGAACACCTCGAGTGCGGTTTCCAGACCGATGCCGCGCTGTGCCGAGAGCGACGTCCGGTTCGCCTTGTCGAAGGACGACTTGTAAACGAGGCCAATGCCGAGCTTGTCGCAGAGCTCCTTCAGCACGCCGGCGATCATGAACGCATGGTCGCGGCTTTCCATCTGGCAGGGCCCAGCGATCAGAGACAGCTTGCCTGCGTTGGAAAAGGAGACGTGGCCGGCGCCTTCGCCAACCACGACTTCGGAATTTGTTTGGCTCATCGTTTCTCCTCGAAGGCGAAGAGCGCGCCCTGCCCGGGCGCAGCCTTCACCAGAATTCGATTGTTCTTGCGCGTGTAGGTCATCCCGTTAGCAGCCAAATGCGCTTCTGTCACGGCGAGATCGCCAACCTTGAAGACGATCGCCATGCCGCGCAAGCCGCGATCGGTGGATGCTGCAGGAAGGTCGAAATAGGCATCAAGCCCGTCCGGGGACAGAACCGTAATTCGGACGTTCGGTGTTGCCACGCTCACACCGAACGCTTCGCTTGCCACCCCCGGACAGTGGGCCGCAGCCCGCACGAATGATCCAAACGCCTTCGGATCCGGCGAACCCAGGGCGATCTCGGCAATCCCGCTGACACTGTTCGCGTGCATCTGCAAGGCCCTTCGATCGGCCGGCAGCGGATTGACACGCTGGCACGTAAAGAAGAAAAAATCCGGAGCCCGCAGATCGACCGCGAACGCGAGCTTGAACGCAGCTGTCGCCTCCGAGCCATCCGGCATCTTCATCGGTCGCTCGAATTGCAGCATCTCGCCGCCATTGATCTTTTCGGACAGAAACCGCGCATGGTCGCGATCGGCATCTGATGTCGCGAAGACCACTGCTGAAAATCCATCATCCCCACATCGAAACCGAAAAGCACGGTCACGTGCGGTAAAGACATTGCCTTTTTTTGCCGACGCCTCGTGCAGCTCCGCGCTGGCGACCCCTAAAGGCTCCAGGTATGTTTCGTCGGCGAAGAATATGCAGGCATTCTCGGTTCCAAAAGGATGCCGGGCATCCGGCGCGACAGTGAATCCCAGCTTTCCGAGACGCTCGCGCGCTTGCCCAATATTGGACACCGGCAACACGATATGGTCCAGCGGATGTGCTTCGCTCATGGCAAATTCTCCGGAATTTGCGAAGATGTGCGCCGGGCAGCACGACAATGCAACCCCCTTCGGCGCATTCGGTCGAATGAGGTGCAAAAACTGCTCAAGTTGCCGGCAAGTTTTACGAAAATTTAGGTACTTGCGGAACACATATGGAACATATAGTGTCTGTTCTGGCTTTGTTTCACGACTCTGGGGTTTAACTTCTATGCTGACGCGCAAACAACAGGAGCTTCTTCTCTTCATTCACGAGCGAATGAAGGAGTCCGGCGTCCCCCCGTCTTTCGATGAAATGAAAGACGCTCTGGACCTGGCATCGAAGTCTGGCATCCATCGGCTGATTACGGCACTTGAAGAGCGCGGTTTCATTCGCCGACTGCCGAATCGCGCCCGGGCTCTGGAAGTGATCAAGCTTCCCGACGCCTATAATCCGAGCCTCCAACTGCGCCGCGGCTTTTCGCCGAGCGTCATCGAGGGCAGCCTTGGCAAACCGCAGCCGATTGCGCCGCCGAAGCCGGCAGCCCATGCGGACACCGGCAGCTCCGCTTCTGTACCGGTCATGGGACGGATCGCGGCCGGCGTGCCGATTTCGGCAATTCAGAACAATACGCACGACATCACAGTTCCAGCCGACATGCTTGGCCCGGGTGAACACTATGCGCTTGAGGTCAAGGGCGACTCGATGATCGATGCCGGGATCTTCGACGGTGACACCGTGATCATCCGAAATGGCAACACAGCAAATCCGGGCGATATCGTTGTCGCGCTCGTCGATGACGAGGAGGCAACGCTCAAGCGCTTCCGTCGCAAAGGCGCGTCGATAGCGCTTGAAGCCGCAAACCCGGCTTATGAAACGCGTATTTTCGGACCTGACCGCGTTAAGGTTCAGGGCAAGCTGGTCGGCCTCATTCGCCGATATCATTGAAGACTGGCGGCTCGTCATCGAAAGTGCCGCTTCGCCAGTTATATGCCCGATGCCGCATCCACGGGCGGTCAAGCGCGGTGTAGGCGGTGGTGACCACGGGTGCACCTTGTTCGTCTATCCGTATCTCGGCCGCACCGGAGTGGCGTAGAGTTTCGCCGGTGAATAGTAGCGCGCCTGATCGGCATTTGGTCGCACGCAGGCGAGCGGGCGTCACGACGATATCTGCGGTATCGCACGCAGCGCCGAAATAAGCGGGGTTTTCGACGACTGTCAGGACGTAGCCGCTTTCGTGTGTCGCGGTGCACCAGACGCCTTTCAAGCATACGAAACGGTTCTCGGCGCCCGTCTCTGAAGCTTGTTGCAACGCATTGCGTGCATTACGCAATTCCTCAGCCGACAGTTTTTGAGCTTTGCGTTCGGTGTCCCGCCGCCGGACGGGGGCCACCTCCTCTATTAGTTTCGGTGGCCGGTCTGTCTCCGCCGCGAGCGCCCTTCGCCATTGATCGAAGATGAAGTCAGGCGGATGCGGCCGGTTGGGTGCAAGGACCGGTCCGTTGACAATGGCGACAAGGCTGCCGTCCTCAGCAATGACAATGTCAGGAGGTGATCTGGACGGCTGCAACACAACCAACGCGGTTGCCAACGCGGTCGCCGCGGCGCCGAGATAGCGAAGCTTCGTCCGCAAGAGAGAGAGTACGAGGAACCCGGCAGCCGCCACAGGAAAATACCAGGCCGGCAATCGGCCGATATCGACATTGCCGTCCCATCCGGACACCAACTTGGCTATCGCGATCACGATATCGAGCCCGTATCCCGCGATTTTCCAGGGAATGACATCGAGGCCAAAGGGCGTCATCAACATTGCGAACATGCCCATTGGCATCACCACGAAGGAAATCACCGGCATGGCCATGAGATTTGCCGGCAATCCGTAAGCACTGAGCCGGTGAAAGTGCTCGACGGCAAAAAGCGCGGTTGAGAAGCCTCCGATCATCGAGGTAAGCAGGATGCCACCAAAGAAGCGGGCGACGAAAACGATGGGCTTCACCGCGGCGACCTGCAGCAACGGATGTTCGCGCGCGGCTCTCGTTGACCAGATCGCGTAGCCGGCGACAAGGGCGAGCGTCGCTGCGAACGACATCTGGAAGCTCGGTCCCAGCGCCTCGGACGGCGACAAAAGCAGGATCACCCAAGCCGATAGCGCGATGTTGCGCAAGCTGATCGACGGGCGGTCAAAGAACACCGCAACCAGCATGATCGCCATCATGATGAAGGCGCGCTCAGCCGATACCGCGAAGCCTGAGATCATATAGTAGGCTGTCAGCGCGACAAGCGCACCAGCCGCGGCAATCTTCTTGATCGGATATGCCTGCGCGATGGAGGGGAACAGGCTGAGCAGCTTACGCAGGCCGACGAAGAAAATGCCGGCAGACAGCGCCATATTAAGGCCGGAGATTGCCACGATATGCGCAAGACCCGCCTGGCGCAGAGCCTCGGTCGTTTCCCGGGAAATCGCACGCCGCTCGTCAGTGACAAGTGATGCCGCGAAGGCGCCGGTATCACCCGGCAGGATCTCGCGAATCCGATCCCCAATCCCGCTTCGAAGCGTGTCCAACCAATTCGCGGCGCCTTGCCATATCGACCGCCGGGCAACCGCCGCGTTGGTTGAAACGCTGGGCGAACCATAGAAGAAACCATTCGCGCCAACCCCGTCGAAATAGGCGCTGAAAGTAAAATCGTTCAACCCAGGCAGTGCGGGCCCCGCGGGCGGCGTCAATCGCGCGCGTCCCGTAACCGACTCTCCGATTGCGAATGGTTCCACTTGTCCGCGTGCGACTACAGATACCCGCACCGGTGGCCGTCTGACCTCGGGTGCCTGCGTCCCCGAGACCGAGATAATATAGCGCCATCGGCCGTCGCCGCTCCCTTCCCGACGCTCGATGCGGCCTGTGAGCGTTGTGGTTACGGGCGCATCCAGGATGACGGTCGCCGTGCTGCGTGTTTCGAATTGGGCAGAAAACATTCCCAAGACGCAAAGTACGCCGGCCACGCCAAAATTTCGAATGAGAGAGCGTCCTCGGCCGGCCACCTGCGCGATCACGGTGAACACTGCGAGCCATGCCAGCAACCGGAGCAGTGGCGGATCGCTTTGAAGCTCGAACCAGCATATTGCTCCCGCCCCGAGAAAGACCGGCGAGAACAGGAAGAACCTTCCATGATCCGTCTCTGTTGCCACAGCGCGTCGAAGCGCCGAAGAGCTACTGCGGATCGCGGTCTTGACCCTCGTTGGCCATGGAACAAGTGATTGTGTACGGAAAGTACGCGGCTGCTTAGGAGCAGACTGCGACTGGAGAAGAAAAGGTTCTGGAGCGCGCGGCGAGACGTCCGCGCCGGGCAGAGATTCCTTCATCTCGAATAGCTTCAACCCCGGCATGCATTGCGCCCGAAAACTGCCGCCCCTACAACCAGAATGCAAGCTCCAAAGGCTCTAAGCAACAATAATCGATTGAAATCTGAGGGAAATTTCGAAGCGAGAAAAGCCGAGGATAATCATCGGCTTCTGCTATGCGTAGAGCTCATCGCAGGAGTGCCCAAAAGTTCATACTGCGATGCACAAAATGGCATCACGGTAACTTGGCATTAGGCGCGCGATCATATAGCTATCGTCGACGACGCTTAACCCTATGGCGCTTTTATGGCGCCCACCGCCAGTTTGGAGGATCAGAATGACGGAACAAAGCGCAACACTGAAACTCGGTGACAAATCAGTCGATCTCGCCGTAAAGAGCGGCACGATCGGCCCTGACGTCATCGATATCGGCGCCCTGTACAAGCACACGGCTTCCTTCACCTACGATCCTGGTTTCACCTCGACCGCATCCTGTGAATCGAAAATCACCTACATCGACGGTGACGCCGGTGTGCTGCTGCATCGCGGTTATCCGATCGAGCAGCTCGCGGAACACGGCGACTTCCTCGAGGTCTGCTACCTGCTTCTCTACGGTGAATTGCCGACCGCAGCTCAGAAGAAGGATTTCGACTATCGCGTCACGCATCATACGATGGTGCATGAACAAATGAGCCGCTTCTTCACAGGCTTCCGTCGCGATGCGCATCCGATGGCCGTCATGTGTGGTTGTGTCGGCGCATTGTCGGCCTTCTATCATGACTCCACCGACATCACAGATCCGCACCAGCGCATGGTCGCTAGCCTGCGGATGATCGCCAAGATGCCGACGCTCGCCGCAATGGCATACAAGTATCACGTCGGTCAGCCCTTCGTTTACCCGAAGAACGACCTCGACTACGCATCGAACTTCCTGCGCATGTGCTTTGCCGTTCCGTGCGAAGAATACGTCGTCAATCCGGTGCTGTCCCGCGCCATGGACCGCATCTTCATCCTGCACGCCGACCACGAGCAGAACGCTTCGACGTCGACCGTCCGCCTGGCCGGCTCGTCGGGTGCCAACCCGTTCGCCTGCATCGCCGCTGGTATTGCTTGCCTTTGGGGTCCGGCTCACGGCGGCGCCAACGAAGCAGCACTGAACATGCTGACCGAGATCGGCACCGTCGATCGTATTCCGGAATACATCGCTCGCGCCAAGGACAAGAACGATCCGTTCCGTCTGATGGGCTTTGGTCACCGCGTCTACAAGAACTACGATCCGCGTGCCAAGATCATGCAGAAGACGACGCACGAGGTTCTCGGCGAACTCGGCGTCAAGGATGATCCGCTGCTCGAAGTTGCAATGGAGCTGGAGCGTATCGCGCTAACTGATGAATACTTCGTCGAGAAGAAGCTCTACCCGAACATCGACTTCTACTCGGGCATCACGCTGAAGGCGCTGGGATTCCCCACGACCATGTTCACCGTGCTGTTCGCTCTTGCCCGCACCGTCGGCTGGATCGCCCAGTGGAACGAAATGATCGAAGATCCGCAGCAGCGCATCGGCCGCCCGCGGCAGCTCTACATCGGCGAACCGCAGCGCGACTACCTGCCGGTTTCCAAGCGCTAATCAGCTACAGTCCAAGAAAAAGCCCGGTCAGAAATGACCGGGCTTTTTCTTTTGAACGATATCTAGCACGATCTCTGCCGCGTGTTCTCCAGGCGGCTTTTCAGTCATCATCCGCTGCCAGAGAACGTCAAATCCCTCCATCATCGAGCGCCGCGGCAAGGTGTCTGTCGAGAGCTTCTCCATCCAGCGTGCAAGGCTTCCACCACGCACCACATCGTTGATATACTCGGGTACGACAGCATAGTCGGTGATCAGGTTCGGAAGGGCCGCGCTCCAAGTCTTGATCTTGCTGGTCAGGAGCTTGATAATCCAGTCCGTCTTATACGCCGAAATGCAGGGAACGCCGGTCAGCGCCAACTCGAGCACGACGGTTCCAGACGCGGCCATCGCCGCATCGGCTTCGGCGAACGCACGCCATTTCGCCTCTGCTCCGGTCACGATTTCGGGCTTGATCGTCCAATCCTTGACTAACTCACGGATCAGTGACTCACGGCGCGGTATGGTCGGCAGAACGAAGTGCATGTCGCCGTTGCGCGCCACGAGCTCGCTCACGGCATCGCCGAAGTGCGGCAGCAATTTGCTGATCTCGGATGCACGCGAACCCGGCAGCAGCATGACCGTCTTGCGGTCTGTTTCCGTGCGCGGCTTTGTTTCTGCACGCTGGCGCCGTGCATCCCGCAGATTGGGATCGGCAGTCAAGCGATGCCCAACGTACGTGGTTGGTGGCCCACCCAGTTCGCGCATGACTTCCGGTTCGAAAGGCAATACTGCGAGCACGTGGTCGACATAGGCGAGCATGCGCTGAGCCCGATACTCCTTCCACGCCCACACGCTTGGACAGACATAGTTGACGACGGGTATTTCGGGTAATGTCGCACGTACCCGCCGGGCGACCCTATGAGTGAAATCGGGACTATCGACGATAACAAGCACATCTGGCTTTGCGGCGATGATTGCCGCAGCTGTCTCCCGAATACGGCGGACCAGCCGCGGCAGATTGGAGAGCACCTGTGTAATGCCCATCACCGATAACTCGGAGAAATCGAAAAGCGAGCGAAGCCCTTGCGCCTCGAGCGCCTCGCCGCCGACACCGATGATCTCTACACCGCCTTGATACTGCCGCTTCAGGGCCGCTACCAGATCCGCACCCAGAAGATCGCCTGATACTTCTCCAACGACAATTGCAACTCTTAGAGAAGTCTCGCTCACGCCACCCCCCAGGAAGGCAACCCTCTATCCAAGCCGCACACGAAGATACCAGCCTCGTCCGCGGCCTTTATGACAGCGCTACGCCCTAGGATCAGCGAGCGACCAGCTTCGACGGCCACGCCGGCCAACCCTGCCCTCTGCAGGTTCTCGATTGTAGAGATACCGATCGACGGCAGGTCTGCGCGAACATCTTGCTGTGGCTTGCAGAGTTTCACGAGTACTCCTCGCCGCCGCGCTGAAATTCGGCCGCCCGACCGTAAATTCGCGACACGCTCCAGCATGCTGTCCGTGCCCTCTACCCCTTCTAGCGCAACAATACGACCACCGACAGAAACTGCCCCTTGGCCAACATCCAACCTGCCGAGCGCATCGGCTGCCTCTGCGGCGCGCGCGATGTCCTTTATGTCATCGCGGCCTGGCCGCACGGCGCCCAGCGGACCGACAGATGCAAGAAGATCCGGCGCGATCTCGTGCGCCCCGACGACGCGCCGTCCGTTCTCTTCAATCAGGGTGATGACCATGCGCAAGACCGTATCGTCACCACCAGCAAGCAGCGTGCGGATCGTCGACGGCAATTTCATAAAGGTTTTCAGCGTCGGTCGAATTTCACGCCATTCCGGCCGTCGGCGGACACCGCCCGACATAACGACGCGATCTATTTCATTGCTTTCGAAAATCCGATTAAGCGCGGCAAAATCGCCGACGCCGATGACCGCGTGGTCAAAGTCTTTCCAGGAACGATCGGCCTCGTCCTTGAGAGCGATAATGAAGGGATTCTCACCCGCATGTCGCGCTGCGTCCGCGACATGCGATGGAAGCAGGCCGCTACCTGCGATAATTGCCAAGCGGCCTTTTGCTATATCACCCACCGGAGACAAGGATCACCCTTTCTGTCCCCTGGTCGGAGAGGAAAGAGCGCGATCGCTTTCGGCAGCGATGAAGTCCAGGATCTGAACGACCTGTTCGCAATCTGCATATTCGTCCCTGATTGCGGATGCGTTGTCGCGAATCGAACCGTCGCCTTCGAAGATCGCCTTGTAGGCGCGCCGCACCGTATGAATCGTCGCGCGGTCGACCCCGGCACGAGTCATGCCAACGACGTTCAGGCCGCTGAGGAGACCTGGATTGCCATTCAGCATTCCATAAGGGATGACGTCGTAGCTGACGGCAGAAAGGCCGCCGACGAAAGCCTGCCGGCCAACGCGCGTAAACTGATGCACGGCACAGCCGCCACCGAGAATGACACGATCCTCGATCGTCACATGGCCGGCGAGCATCACATTGTTGGACATGATGACGTTGTTGCCGACACGGCAATCATGAGCGATATGCGAATTTGCGAGGAAGAGATTGTTGCTGCCGACAATTGTCTGACCGCCAAAATCGGCAGTCCCCGTATTCACCGTCACGCCTTCGCGGAAGGTGCAATTGTCGCCGACAGTCAGTACCGTCTCTTCGCCACCGTGATGAACGCTCTGCGGATCACCACCGACCACGGCCATGGGGAAGATACGGCATCCCTTGCCGATCGTGGTTTTGCCGGCCACAACCGCATGCGCCAGCAGTTCCACATTATCGCCGAGCACGACCTTCGGCCCCACGTGGCAGAAGGGGCCAATCTTGACGTTCTCGCCGATTACGGCGCCGTCTTCGACGACCGCCATGGCGTGAATGCTCGCACTGGCTGCTATGGTGCTCATGCCTGATCCTTGCGAACGATCATCGCCCCGATGTCGGCCTCAGCGACGAGCGCTCCATCGACCTTCGCGTCGCAATGGAACTTCCAGATATTACCGCGCTGCTTCTGTTTCTTCACGTGATATTCGACGCGATCGCCCGGAACAACAGGTTTGCGGAAACGCGCATTGTCGATCGTCATGAAGTAGACAAGATTGCCGGTCTCGCCTTGCTTTCTGGCGCAGATCGCGCCCGCCGTCTGCGCCATGCCCTCGATCAGCAGAACACCCGGCATGATCGGGGACTCCGGAAAGTGACCGGTAAAATGCGGTTCGTTGGCGGTCACGTTCTTGATGCCGATCGCGGATTCGTCACCATCGATATCGATGATCCGGTCCACAAGCAGGAACGGATAGCGATGTGGCAGCAGCTTCATGATCTCAATGATATCTGCCGAAGAGAGCGAAGTCTTGGCTTCCTCAGTCATTCTTTTCTCCCGTTTTCTTGCCGCCAGTTGATCGCGCCAAAATTGCTGCGGTCTCTCGCAGAAAATCGTTGATGGGACGCGCGGGCACACCACCGTAGCGTTCGCCTGCAGGTACGTCTGCGATCACGCCGCTCTTCGCAGCGATCTGCACTCCGTCACCGATCTTGATATGTCCGTTCAGTCCAGCCTGCCCGCCGATCTGTACGCCATCGCCGAGTACCGTGCTGCCGGCAATGCCGACCTGCGAAACGATGGCGCAATGACGTCCGATGCGGACGTTGTGGCCGATCTGCACCTGATTGTCGATCTTTGTACCTTCGCCGACCACCGTATCATCCATGGTCCCGCGATCGATCGTCGTGTTGGCGCCGATCTCAACATGATCCTGGATGATGACGCGACCGGTCTGAACAATCTTGATCATTCCGCGCGGCCCGGGGGCGTAGCCGAATCCGTCCTGGCCGATCCGGGCGCCGTTGTGAACGATAACGCCATTGCCCACGAGCGCGCACAACACGCTTGCACCGGCCGCGATCGTGCAATTGCGACCAATCTTCACGTTTGGACCGATTATGGCTCCCGCCCCGACATGCGTCCCCTCGCCAATTTCGGCGTGCGCGCCGATGACTGCGAATGGCTCGACAGACACCCTGCCCTCAAGTCGTGCAGTCGGATCAACCACGGCGCGGTCCGAAATACCCGGTGCGTCTGACAACAACGCCTCCGGCCGTAAGGCCTTCGGATAAAGGTATCCACCCGCCATGGCGAAAGCCGCATGGGCATTTTTCGAAATCAGAACAGGCAAATGCGCTGGCACAAGCGACTGCAGGCCGGCGCTACAGATGACCGCTGACGCCTCGCATGTCGCGAGTTCGTCCCTGCTCTTCTTAGATATTATGTAGCACAGATCACCTGCTTTCGCCCGGCTTACGGGCGAAACAGAGCGAATGACGACATCCGCATGGTCAGGATGAGCTAGCTCTGCCCCAAGATATTGCGCCAACTCCGAGAGTTTCACGCCATCATGGGGCAGAAAAAAACGATTTTGCTCCATCGGCAAATCTCCAGAACGGAATTCGATTTTACGGTTCCGGACTGCCGATATCAGAATTGGTTGTTTATGCCAAACTTGAAGTGCTGCGTCTTGTCGAAGTCTTCCTTGAGAACCGGAATAGCGTAGTCGACGCGCAGCGTACCGAATGGCGACGCCCACATAAGACCAACACCGACAGAGGCGCGAAGCGATGCATCTTCGCCATCAACAGACTGGCCGAAAGTGTCAGCCTTGTTGCCGAACAGCGTACCGGCGTCTGCGAAAACCGCACCGCGCAATCCGAAGTCGCGTGGGAATGCCGGCAACGGGAAGGTCGCCTCGGCCGAAACCGTGAAGTAGGTCGTGCCGCCGAGCGGATCATCAGGGTTACCGCCACCGATGCGAGGGCCGATACCCTTGTTCTCGAAGCCTCTGATATCACCGTTCGTCAGCGTGAACTGGTCAAAGACGTTCAGATCCTTGTTGAAACCGACGACATAACCTGCAGAACCCGCAACCGAACCAATGATATCGGCATCATCCGCAAGCAGATGGTAATAGCGTGCCTTACCGTAGATTTTGTAGAACTGCGAGTCACCGCCGAGGCCGGCAATTTCCTGCGTGGCACTTGCATAGATGCCTTCACGCGGCAGCGTCATATCATCGAGCGTGTTGTAGGTCAGCGTCTGCGAGACAGACGATTTCACCCACGGGCTATCCTCAACGAGATGCTGGTATGGCGCCGACAAGCTGCTCAGCGAGTTCGACGGGTCATACTTCATCTGCTTGTAGTTGTAGCGGAACGTCGTCGCCAGATCTTCGGTGATCGGCGCCGTTGCGCGCAATACACCACTGTTTTCTTCGTAGTCGTAGTTGTCGTTGCTCGACGTCTCACTGTGGTTCAGGTCGAAACCAACGGCCAGACGATATCCCAGGAAATATGGTTCCGTGAAGTTCAAGCCATAGGTCCGAGACCCCTCTTGACCACCGCCGGCGCTAACCTTGATGTATTGGCCGCGACCCAGGAAATTCTTTTCCTCGACGGACGCCTCGAGAATCAGACCATCGCCGCCGGCAGCATAGCCTGCGCCGATACCGAACGAGCCGGTCGCCTGATCCTGCACGTCCACGACGACAACAACGCGATCCGGCGAACTTCCAGGCTGTGTCGTGATGTTGACCGACGAGAAGTAGCCAAGCGCTTCGAGGCGACGTTTTGCACGAGTGATCATCTGCTGATTGAAGGCGTCGCCTTCGCTCATATCGAACTCGCGACGGATGACAAAGTCACGCGTGCGGCTGTTTCCGCGGATTTCGATGCGCTCTACGTAGGCGCGCTCGCCCTGATCGACAAGGTATTCGACGCCAATGGTATTGTTGTTCAGATCGCGATTGCCGCGCGGTGTAACCCGCGCAAACGGATAGCCCGCGGAGGCGACCTGGTCCGAGATCGCTTCCATGGACCTCTGTACTTCCTTGGCGCTATAGACCTGCCCCTCATGGGTGCGGACAAGCCCCTGAAGCTGCGTAGAATCGATACCAGGAACGGTCGACTGAACAGTTACCGCACCAAAATCATAACGCGGCCCTTCCTCGATATTGAAGGTCAGCGTGTACTTGTTCGTCGCCTCGTCGAAAGCTGCATCCGATGAGATGATACGGAAGTCCGCGTAGCCGCGGTTATAGTAAAACTGACGCAGCGCTTCTTCGTCTGCATGAAGCTTGTCTTCGCTGTAGACGTCCTTGCGGGTCAGGAACGACAGAAAGTTCGAGCGCTTCGTCGCGATAACCGACGAGAGTCGGCCCGAGCTATAGGCGTTGTTGCCAACGAAATTAATGGCTGCAATTTTCGTGCGATCACCTTCGTCGACGACGAAGGCCAAGTTCACGCGACCTTCGCCCAGCGGCACGACCTGCGTGGTCACTTGGACTTCGCTGCGGCCGGTTGCCGCATACGCGTCCTTGATCGCCTGAATATCAGACTGGATCTGCGCCTCATTATAAGGTCCAGCCGCATGCGTCTTCACGACGGCTGCGAGCTTATCGTCCTTGATCTTACGGTTGCCGTTGAAGACCACCTGATTGACCAATTGCGCTTCCTCAACGGAAACGACCAGCGTGCTGCCTGAGACGGAAATCTTGACGTCCGAGAAATAGCCGGTGTCGTAGAGCTGCTTGACCGAGTCATCGATGTCGGTGTTCGAGAAGTTCTTCCCGGGAACAATTGTGAGGTTCGAGCGCACGGCTTCAGCGCCGACACGGCTCGCGCCACGCACATCAATGCGCTGAATGACTGCAGCTTCTGCCGTCGTTGCCGAGACGAAAACCGTTGCACCCGCCCCCGAAGCAACAATACCTGCAGACAGCGCAACCGCCGATACTGCGTTCAAAAATCTTGAACCAGCCTTCATTTCACCCATTACCTTTTTTCTCGTCCCCGGCTCCAGGCGTCCCCCGATTCCGGCCACGTGTGTCGTTTTACCCGCTTTTGACATACAAGCAAGGGAGCAAGTTAATTTCTGTTTACTTCATTTCGAAGCGTGACGCATTCGCCACTACAGCTTTGAAACATCGTAAATAAACGGTTATTTTCCTCGTCCGGCAATCAGCCAATCAAAGCGCTTATATCGTTCCAGGTGGCAAAAACCATCAAGCTCAGAACCATCGCCAGACCAATGCGGAACGCAATGTCCTGGGCAGACGAGCCCAACGGTTTTCCCCTCACCGCTTCAATCGCATAGAACATCAGATGACCTCCATCAAGTACCGGAACCGGCATCAAGTTCAGTAATCCGATGGAAACCGACAAGACAGCAGCCAGCTGCAGCAAAGCTGCAACGCCGAGTGTCGCCATCTGGCCGGAGGCCTGCGCAACACGGATTGGTCCACCGAGCTGGTCGGGCTTCATGTAACCGGAGACCAGATTGCCGATATACTTGAAGGTGCCGGTTACGATGTGCCAGGTCTGGATCGTACCTTCCTTGACCGCATCGAGCGGTGAGTAGGTCTGCACCCGGAAGTGCCCCACCTCCTGGTTTGTAACGATGCCGATGAGGCCGATCTCGATCTTGTTGCCAAACTGGTCGGTCATATCCGTCCTAGCCGGCACCATCGGCACATCCAGCTTCTCGCCGCTGCGCTCGATCGTCACGACAATCCGCTGCTCAGGCCGAATGCTGACGTAGCGTCGCACGTCATCGAAGGTCTCGACCTTCCTGCCATCAATAGCGATCAGCAGGTCACCGGGTACTACGCCGGCTTCGGCAGCTACGCTGCCCGGCTTGACTTCCGCGACGACAGGATCGGCGACCGATCGACCGTAGATAGAGAAAAGAACCGCAAAAATGGCGATCGCCAGGATGAAATTTGCGATCGGGCCAGCGGCGACCGTCGCGGCACGCTTCCACAGCTTCGCGCCAGCGAACGAGCGTGCACGATCCTCTTCCGACATCGACGCCAACCTGCCGTCATCCGGCTTGCTCGACACGTCCTCATCGCCGAAAAACCGGACATAGCCGCCGAGCGGTATCAGGGAGAGCTTCCAACGCGTCCCATGCTTGTCAGTAAAGCCGATCAACTCCGGACCGAAACCGATCGAGAACGCCAATATCCGAATGCCGCTCCAGCGTCCGACAAGGTAGTGCCCCATCTCGTGCACGAAGACGAGCAACGACAAGACGAGGACGAAGGGCACGATATAGCCCGTCAGGAACGCCAATATACCGGTCAAGCCAAGCATCTGATCTTTCCGCCAGCCTTTGCAGACATTAAACGCCGAACAGGGCTGCACCGAACGACGTCATTTCACCGCCCTTTATCAGCGAAAAAAGCCCTGCTAGCAAGAACGCCGCAAAGCAGGCAAAAATGAGCCCGTCGACACGGTCCATAACGCCTCCGTGCCCAGGGATCAGGCGGCTCGAGTCCTTCACGCCGAAGCGGCGTTTGATGAAGGATTCGAAGAGATCGCCGGCCTGGCTGCATACCGACAGGATGAGCGCGATTGGTGCCGCCAGCAAGATGCTTTGCGGAAAGACTATATAAGCAACCAGGCTGCCTGCAATGACCGCAGAGACTGCGCCACCAATTGCGCCGGACCATGTCTTTCCGGGCGATATCTTCGGCGCCAGCTTCGGGCCACCGATCGCGCGTCCGACAAAATATGCAAGAATGTCGGTCGCCCACACGACTGCGAATACGAACAGCATCGCAAACAGCCCGACGCTGTCCGCGCCGCGAATACTCGAGAGTGCGATCCCGGTAAGACCAGCGTAAACGATACCCGAGGGAAACCACCGAGACGCTCCCGAGACAAGCACGAAACCGACAGCAATCAGGAAGAACAGCGATAAAAGAAGCAGCGAATAACCCAAGGCGCCGGCAACCACGGCGACCGCGATCCCCACCTGCCCCAGCCAACCGATGGCGTTGGCGACCGGCTGATCCTTCGCCAACCGGGTGATCGTCGACCATTCATAATAGATCAACAGCCCGATCAATGCGGACAGCAGACTGAAAGCCACGCCGCCGTACCAGGTGGCAACCAGAACAACGACGGCAAGAATCACTCCGGAGACAATGCGTAGTTTCAGCTCCTGCTGCATCAGGTGCCCACTGCCGCAGCCGTCTGCGCCACCAACCCGCCAAAACGACGGTCGCGCGTCGCAAAGGTCTCCAATGCGGAATAGAAGATCTCCCGGCTGAAGTCAGGCCAATACTCCCGAACGAAAATGAACTCGGAGTAAGCGGCTTGCCAGAGCAGGAAATTGGACAGGCGTTCTTCGCCGCTCGTACGGATGATCAGGTCGGGATCTGGAATTCCCGCTGTGTCGAGGCGCGCATTAATCAAGGCCGGAGAAATGTCCTGCGCTCTCAGTCGCCCGGCCTCGACGTCGCGCGCAAGGCTCGACATCGCACGAGCGATCTCGTCGCGCGAACCATAGTTGAAGGCGATAACGAGAGTAAGTGCAGTGTTCGACTTTGTCGTTTCTTCTGCATCCACAAGAAGATCGAGGATATCGCTCTTGAGGCTGAGACGGTCCCCAATCACTTTCACGCGCACGTTCTTGCGATGAAGCTCGGCCAGGTCGCGACGGATGAAGGCTTTCAGCAGACCGAGGAGATCGGACACCTCCGTTTCCGGACGGCGCCAGTTTTCCGAGGAGAACGCGAAAAGAGTGAGGTATTTTATCCCCACATCGCCTGCCACACGCACGGCTTCGCGAACGGCGTCAACGCCCTTCCGATGGCCCATCGTCCGCGGCAATCCGCGCTGCTTTGCCCATCGGCCGTTGCCATCCATGATAATGGCAACGTGTTCTGGCACAGTCAAAAATGTTCGTTCCGACATTTCCCGTCCGGTTCTTGCAGCGAGGCGCAACCGCAGCGCGCCTTAAACCTGCATGATTTCCTTTTCCTTCTCGCCAAGCAAGCGGTCGATCTCAGAAATCGTCTCGTCAGTCATCTTCTGCACACGATCTGATTGCGCCCGGCTCTCATCCTGGCCAATCACGCCATCCTTTTCGGCTTTCTTAAGGCCGTCCATGCCGTCACGACGGACATGGCGAATCGCCACCTTGCTCTTCTCTGCGTAGTCGTGGGCGACCTTTACCAGCGACTTGCGGCGCTCCTCGTTGAGTTCCGGCAGCGGAATGCGAAGATTCTGGCCGTCGATGATCGGATTGAGCCCGAGGTTGGCCTCGCGGATCGCACGATCGACGGCATTGACCATCGACTTATCCCAGACGGAGATGCCAAGCATACGCGGCTCTGGGACGGTCACGTTTGCAACCTGGTTCAGCGGCACGCGCGAACCATAGGCATCAACCGTGACCGGGTCGAGAATATTGGCCGAGGCACGGCCGGTGCGCAGCGATGCGATATCGTGCTTGAACGCGGAAATCGCGCCGTCCATGCGGCGCTTCAGTTCCTTGATGTCGATGCCTTCACTCATTGTATTGCTCCCGTCTTGGTAGAAGCTGCGGCAAAACCAGCCGCCACTCAATCAGTTATCAGAGACGACGGTCTTGAGGCCGCCGCCCTTGAGGATTTCAGCAAAACCACCCTTCTCGTGGATAGAGAAGACGATGATGGGAATGGAATTTTCCCGTGCGAGCGCCACCGCTGCGACGTCCATGACGGCCAATCCCTTATCAAGGACTTCCTTGTGCGTCAGATGATCGAAGCGGGTCGCTTCAGGGTCCTTTTTCGGATCAGCAGAATAGATACCATCGACCTGCGTTCCCTTGAAGATCGCTTCCGCTCCCATTTCGGCAGCGCGCAGCGCGGCTGCAGAATCCGTCGTGAAGAACGGGTTGCCGGTGCCGCCTGCGAAGATCACGACGCGGCCGAGCGACAGGTGGTAAAGAGTGGCGCGCTGCGAAAAGCTCTCACAGATCTCGGGCATGGCAATGGCGGAGAGCACGACAGTATCAATGTTCAACTTGCGCAGCGACGTCGCCAACGCCAGAGCATTGATGACAGTTGCAAGCATGCCCATGTGGTCGCCGGTGACACGATCACCGCCTTTGGAGGCGACGGCGACGCCGCGAAAGATGTTACCGCCGCCGACAACGACGCCGACTTCCACACCCATCTGCCGCGCCTCGGCAATATCAGCCGCGATCCGATCGGCAACTGCTACATCGATACCAAATCCCTGGCTGCCCATGAGGGCTTCGCCGGAAGCCTTGAGTAGAACGCGTTTGTAGACAGGCTCTGACGACATCTTGGCTCCTCGTTTGTGACCGATGACTGCCGGATACACGAAGGGCACCGCGTTGTCACGCGATGCCCTTCGGTTTTCACATATATAGCTTTATCAGCCCTTGGCGACAGCAGCCACTTCAGCAGCGAAGTCGCTCTCTTCCTTCTCGACGCCTTCGCCGAGGAGGAGGCGGGCCATGCCGACGACTTCGATCTTCGCGCCGGCTTCCTTTTCGGCGGCCTGGACTGCAGCGCCGACCGTCAGGTCCGGGTTGATGACGAAGGCCTGCGAAAGAAGAGCAACTTCTTCGAAGAACTTGCGCATGCGGCCGTCGACCATCTTTTCGATGATGGCTTCCGGCTTGCCGGATTCGCGAGCCTGCTCGATGAAGACGTTGCGTTCGCGCTCAGCGACAGCAGCATCGACTTCTTCGGCGCGGATAGCGAGCGGGTTAGTCGCAGCGATGTGCATGGCAACCTGGCGGCCGATCGAGGTCAGGACGGCCTTGTCGCCTTCCGACTTCAGGGCAACGAGAACGCCGAGCTTGCCGATGCCGTCGCCGGCAGCGTTGTGGATGTAGGTCGCGACAACGCCGTGCTCGACTTCGAGCTTGGCAGCGCGACGGAGCGTCATGTTTTCGCCGATGGTTGCAATCGCGTCCTTGATGGTGTCCGCGACCGGCTTGCCGGATGCCGGGTAGGTCGCGGCAGCGATAGCTTCAACAGTGCCGTCGGTGGACAGAGCAACGTTGGCAATGCCACGAACGAGATCCTGGAAGGCATCGTTACGGGCAACGAAGTCGGTTTCCGAGTTGAGCTCGACGACAACAGCCTTGTGGCCAGCGCCAGCGATGGCGATCAGGCCTTCAGCAGCGGCGCGACCAGCCTTCTTGTCGGCCTTGGAGATGCCCTTCGCGCGCAGCCAGTCGATCGACGCTTCGATGTCGCCGTTGTTTTCGAGCAGCGCCTTCTTGCAGTCCATCATTCCTGCGCCGGACTTCTCGCGCAGTTCCTTTACCAGTGCAGCCGTAATCTCGGTCATAAGCTTCCTCTTGTCGGTTCAAACGGTGGCCCGCAAAGGCGGTGCGACACCGGATTGAGGCACGAAATGTACCTGTATGTATGACAGCGTGATGAAAGACGCCTCATACGAAACTCAAATGGCGAGAGACTGATCGCCCTCGCCTGAAACGGTCAAGGCCGCCGAACTTTAGAAAGTCGCGAGCGGCCTTTTCCCAATCTCTGGAAAGCATGACGGGCCATTCGGCCCGCCTGCTTCTTTTATCAGGCTTCGGCTTCGCCTTCGAGCGCAGGCTCAACCAGAGCTTCGATCGATGCGCCGAGGTCGCGGCCCGACGAGCTCTGCTGGCGAGCGATGCCGTCGATGGCAGCGCGTGCGATCAGGTCGCAGTAGAGAGCGATGGCGCGCGAAGCGTCGTCGTTGCCCGGGATCGGGTAGTCGATCAGATCAGGATCGCAGTTCGAGTCGATGATTGCGACAACCGGGATGCCGAGGCGCTTGGCTTCGTCGATCGCGATCTTTTCCTTGTTGGTGTCGATGATGAACATCAGGTCCGGCGTGCCGCCCATGTCCTTGATACCACCGAGAGCCTTGTCGAGCTTTTCGCGCTCGCGCTCGAGGGTCAGGCGCTCTTTCTTGGAGTAGCCGGACTGCTCGGAACCGAGGATCTCGTCGAGCTTACGCAGACGCTGGATCGAGTTGGAGATCGTCTTCCAGTTGGTCATCATGCCGCCGAGCCAACGCGAGTTGACATAGTACTGAGCGGAACGCTTGGCCGAGTCAGCGATCAGCTCGGAAGCCTGACGCTTGGTGCCGACGAACAGTACGCGGCCGCCACGAGCAACGGTGTCGGAGACAACCTGCAGGGCGCGCGACAGCATCGGAACGGTCTGAGCGAGGTCGATGATGTGGATGTTGTTACGATCGCCGAAAATGTACGGCTTCATCTTCGGGTTCCAGCGGTGCGTCTGGTGGCCGAAGTGGACGCCTGCTTCGAGGAGCTGGCGCATAGAAAAATCGGGCAATGCCATGCCTTGTTATCCTTTTCCGGTTGAACCTCCGCAAGGCGAACAGCATCCTCTTCGAGGACGCCACCGGGCGGAACGATCCGGATTTCTCCCGGACAATCCCATGCCTTACGTGTGGAATGCGGGTGGCCATACCTTTCCTTAACCGGAAAATCAAGGCTTCCCTCGAAAAAAGCGACATTCAGAGCCGGTGGAAGGCCGATAGTGCCGCCCCTGCGTTCGGGTCACACCGCCCTATCAATCGGACTCGCAGGGCCAGTTTGCCGGTGCCGAGAGGCCGGAGGGCAACTTCGTGTTCGCATCCCCGCAAGCAAGATCAACCTGAGCCTGCTCGAGACCAGTCGCGGCAGACAAATCAAGCCCTTCGATTCGCGTCAGAAACATGAAGGCGCGATCGAATGCCACCGGCCCTTCCAATGTTGCCTTGCTGAGGTCGGCGCGCGAGAGATTGGCAAGAGAGAAGTTCGTGCCTGTGAGAACGGCATTGGCGAACGTTGAGCGACCTAGTTCGGCTTTCTCGAAGTTTGCGCCACTGAGCTTTGCGCCATTGAAATTGGATCGCTGGAGCTCAGCGCCGGCGAACGACGCACCTTCTGCGAAAACGTTCTCGAAGCCGGATCGATAGGCCTCGATCTTCGAGAAGTTCGCCTTGCCAGCCTGCGCACCAGTGAACCAGGCGCGCACCAGTGTCGCCTTCTCGAGATTCGCCGAAGTCAAGTTGGTGCCGCTGAGATTGGTCAGGCTGAGATCGGCGTCCGCAAGGTTAGCACCTTGGAAGTCGTTGCCCTGCAACATGAGATTCTTCTTG
Organism: Hyphomicrobiales bacterium; assembly: GCA_900466605.1. Classification (GTDB taxonomy): domain Bacteria; phylum Pseudomonadota; class Alphaproteobacteria; order Rhizobiales; family Rhizobiaceae; genus Rhizobium. The sequence goes on along the minus strand of UBMU01000016.1, from coordinate 21,143 downwards.
GTGCACTCGCTCCAATTGATTCCTGCCACCGGCGTGCTGCCGCAATCCGAGGCCGCCTGGGCTGGAGTGCCGGCAAACAATGTCAGCGCAACAAATCCAGCCGAGATTTCGGCGAGCCCACCACTCAATACACCATGCCGTATCGCCAAGATCCTCACTCCGATCCGATTCTTGCACGCAAATCAGCGCGCCTTTCGAATTACTAGCATAGAGAGGGTCTACTTCGACATACCGACAATCGCCCTGCCGAGCATCTGCGACGATTATTTGCAGGCCGTCGATTTGCTATCAAGCAGTTCGAGTTTCGCAAGCCTGCCGCTGAGCACGAAGTCGCCATAGTCCATCGTCAGATCGCGGGTAATGCCGTTTTCGTAGAGCTTGAACGACATGCGGTAGACAGGCAAAGTGTCCGTCTTGGTATTCTCATTGAAATACGAGATCGTGACCGGCCAGAAGGCCGCCTTCGAGAAGGCGCCGGCATTGCCGGCATCGGCCTCATCGACGGCCGGAGCGACCTGCTTGCCGACGACGGTCGTCGTCGCCAACGCCTTGTCCCCATCATCCGAACCATCGAAGACGCGCGCCTCGAACAGACGTTTGCCCGCCTTGGCATTCTGGATCACGTCCAACATATGTTCGGTCGGGAACCGGCTCGCAGCGAGCTGCAGCTCCTTGCTGGTCGGCTGAGTCAAGGCAACCTTGACGCCTTCAGCCTGGTCCTGCGCGGCACCGTTGACCTCCTTGTCGAGCTGGTCGTCGGTAAAGGATTTGGTGTCGAAGGTGAACCTGCGATCCTTGAGGTTCTCGAAGGTCTTGGTCTGCTGGTCACTGACGCGGACGGCGTCGCCCGTATCGATCTGCGTGACGAAGCGAAAATTGGTGGTGAAGCCCGTGCAGTAGTTGCCGTCGAACTCATAAACCATGCGGCCTGACATGCCTGAAATGCCGGAGCGCTCTGAGGCGTCCTTCAATTCCAGATCATAGACCGCCCGATGAGCGACAAGACCGGTCGCAATCGCTGCACTCGTTACTGGCGCGGCCGCATAGACGGTCGTCGAAACGCTCGCCAGAAGAAGTGCGGCAAGACTCGATCGGAACATTGACAATCTCCTGTTGGACTCGCCTGCAATGTTATAAGAACGCTTTCGGCCAAATCGAGGCTCGAAAATGTCACAATCTAGATTCCAAGCCTTGATGCATAATTTTAGAACTATTGACAACAAAAGCGGAGAGGAAAATGTCCGATCAAATCGCTGTGCGCCTGAAAGAAATGGGGATATCCCTACCAGAGGCTGCGGCACCGGCTGCAAATTACGTTCCCTACGTCATCAGCGGGAACCTTCTCTACATTTCCGGGCAACTGCCGCTTGAGGGGGGAAAGATCGCCGTGCTCGGTCACCTGGGTAAGGATGTCGACGTCGCAACCGGCCAGCGTGCGGCTGAGCTCTGCGCCATCAATATCCTCGCGCAGGCACGCGCCGCCCTCGGCGGCGACCTTGGCCGCATCAAGCGCGTCATCAAGCTCAATGGCTTTGTGGCCTCGACGCCCGATTTCGTTGAACAGCACCTGGTCATCAACGGCGCCTCCAATCTGATTGCTGGCGTCCTCGGCGAGGCCGGGAAGCATGCGCGCGCCGCCGTCGGTATGGCCGCCCTGCCGATGAATGCCGCCGTCGAAATCGATGCGATCGTGGAAATTGCCTGATGACCTCAGTTGCATGGCTCAAGGAACAGCCGGTCGCCCACCGCGGCTACCATGACCTCAACAAGGCGGTATGGGAAAACACGCTTTCCGCCTTTTCGCGCGCCGTCGATGCAGGCTTCGCGATCGAGTGCGACCTGCACTATGCTTCCGATGGCGTGCCTGTTGTCTTCCACGACGAGGACCTAGAGCGCCTGTGCAATCTCAAGGGAGATGTGCGAGAGCGTACGTCACGAGAACTCGGCCTAATCTCTATCGGCGGGACGACAGACAAGATTCCGACGCTGCGGCAGCTTCTGGATCTGGTAAAAGGTCAGGTTCCCTTGGTTATCGAGCTGAAGGGCCGCGAGGCGGACGACGAGGGATTCGCCGAAGCCGTACTCGAAGTGCTTGAAGGCTACGAAGGCAAGGTAGCCCTCATGAGCTTTGACCATTGGCTGCTTCGAGACTTGAAGGCGCTTAACGCTCCCTACCCGCTTGGGCTGACGGCGGGCGGAAACAAACCGGAAGAGTTCGAAGTGCATGAAAAAGCTATGGAACTCGGCCTCGACTTCATTTCCTACTTCTTCGCCGACCTGCCGAACCCCTTCATAACTGCACAACGCGAAAAGGGGATCATTGTCATCACCTGGACCGTGCGCGATGAAAAGGGGCGCAAGTACACCTTCGAGAATGCCGACCAGATGACATTCGAAGGTTTCGATCCGCGCGTTTCGGTTTGACGCTCGCTTTTTGGACAAGATCATGCGCAGACTGGTGGTGAGCCCTATTCTCCTCCCTAACGGTCTCGCATTCGCTCCATGACAGACGAACTTTCAATCCGCATCGAGCGGTCTTTCACCGCGATTTCTCCGGAGAGCTGGTCTCGGCTTTCCGGGGCTTCCCCAAAAGGCAGCACGCTCGCCTACAATCCCTTTGTGTCACACGCTTTCCTGTCTTCGCTCGAGGAATCGGGATCGGCGACGGCGCAATCCGGCTGGATGGGCCACCATCTTCTATTGGAAACGGACAAGGGCGAACTCATCGGCGCCCTGCCCGGTTACCTGAAGAACCACAGCCAGGGAGAATATGTCTTCGACCACGGCTGGGCCGATGCCTTCGAGCGAGCAGGCGGACGGTACTATCCGAAGCTGCAGTGCTCTATTCCCTTTACCCCCGCGACCGGTCCACGCCTGCTTGTCACAGAAGGCTTGCAGCGCCTTCCTATCCAGCACGCAATCGCCGAGAGTCTCAAAGAGGTCGTGCGCCGTCTCGGCGTATCCTCCGCTCACATCACGTTCGTGCCTAAGGACGAGATTGGCATCTTCGAGGGCGAAGAGTACCTGCACAGAACGGACCAGCAGTTTCATTTCATCAATGAGGGCTATGCCAATCACGACGCGTTTCTCGAAACGCTGGCGTCGCGCAAGCGCAAAGCGCTCCGAAAGGAACGCCGCACCGCACTCGAGAATGGTATCAGCATCGATTGGCTGACGGGCAGCGATCTGACCGAGCGGATATGGGACCAGTTCTTCGAATTCTATATGGATACGGGGGGTAGGAAATGGGGACGACCCTACCTGACGCGCGAGTTTTACTCGCTGATCGGCGAGCGAATGCCGGACGATATCCTGCTTGTGATGGCAAAGCGTGACGGTCGCTACATAGCCGGTGCGATCAACTTCATCGGCGGCGATACGCTCTATGGCCGTCATTGGGGCTGCATCGAGGACCACCCATTCCTGCATTTCGAAGTGTGCTACCATCAGGCGATCGACTTCGCCCTTGCCAAGGGCCTCAAGCGTGTCGAAGCCGGTGCCCAGGGCGAGCACAAGCTCGCACGAGGTTACCTGCCGGTGACAACCCACTCCGCTCATTACGTTGCACATGCCGGGCTGCGCCGGGCTATTGCCGACTATCTGGAGCGGGAGCGCTATGACATCGAGCACATGAACGAGATCTTGACGGAGCACAGCCCGTTTCGAAAGGGCGAGCGTCAGCAGGAGGATTGACGTTCTCGCCCCTATCGCGCTAGGCGATCACAGCAGCAACGAGGAGATTTCGGATGACCAGCGCCGCCTACGACAGCAGCAATATCTTCGCCAAGATCCTGCGCGGAGAAATTCCCTCGCACCGCATTTACGAAGACAACGACACCGTCGCCTTTATGGACGTGATGCCGCAGGCGCCGGGGCATGTGCTCGTCGTTCCCAAAGCGCCGTCGCGCAACTTGCTCGACGCGGACCCGGCAGTTCTCGCCAGGACGATCCCGGTCGTCCAGAAGATCGCCAATGCGGTGAAGGAAGCCTTTGACGCCGACGGCGTCTTCGTCTGCCAGTTCAACGAGCCCGCCGCCGGCCAGACCGTTTTCCACCTGCACTTCCATGTAATACCGCGCTACGAAGGCACCGCGCTGCGTCCGCATTCCGGCCAGATGGAAGACAACGCGGTTCTCGCGGCCAACGCGGAGAAGATCAAGGCGGAGCTTTAGTCGGCCCGCCGTGTTCTCACGTTTTTTGCACGCGGCTGTGTTGCTTTCTCGAGCAGTGACCCCGCCAGTGCATATGCGATTGCAAACGCTACGCCGCCGCCTATTAGGTCGACCAAGTGATGCCCCCCATGCACAAGAATTGCGGGCATCATTAAGGTATTCAGCACAGCAGCAGCAATGAAGACAAACCGGATTCGCGTCAGGAAGCAGACGGACATGCAGGCCATGACCATGTGGAAGGACGGAAAAGCGATCAGGCCGAGAGCATTGTTTGGGGTCAGATAGGTGCTTCCTTCGCTCAGCGCGCGCGAGAGTTCTGCGCCATAGGCGGGACTAACGGCCAGTGGCATTGCCTTCAGAACCTGCGCGGGCAGCCCATAGAAGGCAGAGGGACCGATCGAGGGGAAGAAAAACCAGAAAGTGATTGCCAGCAGCGCACCGATAACACCCGTAAGCAGAAAGTGCTGCAGTCTGGCAATCCTTCCCGAGAAGCCAAGTATCAGGATCACGACCAACAGCTGTATCAGTGAACTCGTGTAGACTACGTGCAAGGCGACGCCGACCGTCGGGTAGCACGCAACCCATCCGACGATATCCGGCCAGGAATAGCCCAGCATCCCGTCGAACTGCATCAGTGTGCCGTCAATCTGCGAGAAATACGACGGCAGCAGCAGATAGTTGAAGATCGATCCGGCAATCGTGAAGAGCGCGAAGAGACCGGCAGCGGTCGCCGTTGCGGCGATCCGGTCATTGTGACGGACACGCCGATAAAATTGGCCAAGTGCAAGCAAGAATGCCCCGCAAGCGATGAGGCCCGCATATCCGACAGCGTCGATGTCGACGCCCTTCAACAGCAACAGGCCGGCGTCCAGCAGTGCCAGGGTCGCGATGATCAAAATGATAAAACGTTCGGCCGGCAGAAACGCCATTGCGAGGCTCCTTGCTGGAGCTGATATAAAGCCGGCGCACTTAAGAATCGGCTAAGTCGTGGTCTGTAGCGCAAAAGAAAAGGCGGCCCTGCGACCGCCTTTTTGTTTACTTTACTTCTTGGGCACCCTTGGAACCGCACTTCCCTTCTTGGGCGGGCTCTTTGCTTCCGGTTCGGCAACAGCCTTTGCTTTCTTGGCAGTTGCCTTTTTCGGGCGGGCCTTCGTCTTCAGCTCGCCATCATCCTCATCATCCGCGTCTGGGTGGACGACTTCGGCTTCCGGCTTCGGCTTGATGGGCGCGCTGTCGGACACGGCTTCGAGAACGATGCCGGGCTTGCCATCCTCCTTCGGACCAACCGTGACATTGACGACACCGCCCTTCCGCAGCTTGCCGAACAGGATTTCGTTGGCGAGCGGCTTCTTGATAACGTCCTGGATGACGCGGGCAAGCGGGCGGGCGCCCATCTTGTCGTCGTAACCTTTTTCAGCCAGCCATGCGATTGCGTCCTCTTGCAGGTTGAAGGTGACGTTCCGCTCGGAAAGTTGCGCCTCCAGCTGCATGATGAACTTCTGCACGACCTTGTGGATCACTTCCGTCGGGAGTGCGGCGAACGGGATGATTGCGTCGAGACGGTTGCGGAACTCCGGCGTGAACAGACGGGTCAACGCCTCCTCGTCTTCGCCCGTCCGTTTGGACGAACCGAAGCCGATAGCGGCCTTGGCCATTTCCGATGCGCCCGCGTTGGTCGTCATGATCAGGATGACGTTGCGGAAGTCGATCTTCTTGCCGTTGTGGTCGGTCAGCGCGCCATGATCCATCACCTGCAACAGAATGTTGTAGATGTCAGGATGCGCCTTCTCGATCTCGTCGAGCAACACCACGCAGTGCGGGTGCTGGTCAACACCATCGGTCAGGAGACCGCCCTGGTCGAAGCCGACATAGCCGGGAGGTGCACCGAGCAGGCGCGATACAGTGTGACGCTCCATGTACTCCGACATATCGAACCGCAGGAGTTCAACGCCGAGCGACGACGCCAACTGCTTTGCAACCTCGGTCTTGCCGACGCCGGTCGGGCCGGAGAAGACATAGGAGCCGATCGGCTTGTTCGGCTCGCGAAGGCCGGCGCGGGCAAGCTTGATCGAGGTCGATAGCGCTTCGATCGCGTTGTCCTGTCCGTAGACGACCGAGCGCAATTCCTGCTCCAGATTGGCAAGAACAGCTTCATCGTCCTTCGACACCGTTTTCGGTGGGATACGCGCCATCGTCGCGACCGTTGCTTCAATCTCCCTCTCGGTGATCAGCTTGCGGCGCTTGGACGGCGGCAGCAGCATCTGGGCAGCACCGGTCTCATCGATGACGTCGATCGCCTTGTCGGGCAGCTTGCGGTCCGAAATGTAGCGGGCGGAAAGCTCGACAGCGGTCTTGATCGCTTCGTTCGAATAACGCAGGTGATGATACTCTTCGAAGTAGGGCTTCAGGCCCTTCATGATCTCGATCGCATCATCGATCGACGGTTCGTTGACGTCGATCTTCTGGAAGCGGCGAACCAGGGCGCGGTCCTTTTCGAAGAACTGGCGGTATTCCTTATAGGTTGTCGAACCGATGCAGCGGATCGCGCCAGAGGACAGAGCCGGCTTCAATAGGTTGGATGCATCCATTGCTCCGCCCGAGGTCGCACCCGCACCGATGACAGTATGGATCTCGTCGATGAACAGGACAGCGCCCGGATATTCTTCCAGTTCCTTGACGACCTGCTTCAAGCGTTCTTCGAAATCGCCGCGATAGCGGGTTCCAGCAAGCAGGGTACCCATATCCAGCGAGAAGATGGTGGCATCGGCCAGCGCTTCCGGCACCTTGCCTTCAACGATACGCTTGGCAAGTCCCTCGGCAATCGCTGTCTTGCCGACGCCGGGATCACCGACGTAGAGCGGGTTATTCTTCGAACGGCGGCACAGGACCTGGATGGTGCGGTTGACCTCGGCCTGACGGCCGATCAGTGGATCGATCTTGCCGCCCTTGGCCTTCTCGTTCAGATTCACGCAGTAGGCCTTCAGAGCGTCCTGTTGCTTCTTTGGACCACCCTCCTCCTGCTCACCGCTGCCACGCGAAGTCGGCTTGCTCTCGGGTTCGCCCTCATCGGCGCCGCGAGGCGGACGCGATTCGGATGCGCCTGGACGCTTGCCGATCCCGTGGGAGATGTAGTTGACGGCATCGTAACGGGTCATTTCCTGCTCCTGCAGGAAATAGGCAGCATGGCTCTCACGCTCGGCGAAGATTGCAACGAGCACATTTGCGCCCGTCACCTCTTCGCGGCCGGACGACTGCACATGGATCACCGCCCGCTGGATGACGCGCTGGAAGCCGGAAGTCGGCTTGGAGTCCTCGTCATAACCGGTGACCAAATTGGAAAGTTCGTTATCGACATATTCAACAAGCGTTTTGCGCAACGCGTCGAGGTCGACGTTGCAGGCCCCCATAACGGCGGCTGCATCAGCATCGTCGATCAGGGCGAGCAGCAGATGCTCGAGCGTGGCATACTCATGATGCCGCTCGTTGGCAAAGGTCAGTGCCTGATGGAGCGCCTTCTCAAGACTAGGCGAAAATGTTGGCACGTTCAGATCCTCACTTCTTTTCCATGACGCATTGCAGCGGATGCTGGTGCTGTCGGGCGAAGTCCATCACCTGGCTCACCTTGGTCTCCGCTACCTCGTATGTAAATATTCCGCATTCACCGACGCCATGATTGTGGACATGGAGCATGATGCGGGTGGCACTTTCACGATCCTTCTGAAAAAAACGCTCGAGGATATGAATGACAAATTCCATGGGAGTGTAGTCGTCATTCAAAAGTAGCACGCGGTAGAGATTGGGCTTCTTGGTCTTCGGTTTCGTGCGTGTGATGACCGAGGTTCCGCGATTTCCGTTATCCCCGTTCCTTTCGCTGTCGTTTTGCATCCGGATCGGCTTTGCGATCATTTTCTTTCATTCCTCGATCGTTCCGGCGGCGCATGGGAGGGGTGCTTCCGCCGAATATTCGAAATACTAACTTAGTTCATCCTGGAGCGATTTTAAGCCCCTCGCTTCACACTGCAATCACAATTCGGCCAGTCTTGACGGTAAGACACAAAAACTGCCGGCGGCAGACCGGCGGGCATTGTGAAAAAAAGAAAAGACCGGCCGCAGATGCGTAGCCGGTCTTCGGTTTTCAAGATCTGTGCGGCCATTGCCGCCTATATTTACGCCGCTGCGGGCGAGACCACCGCAGCGGCTTTCGTCGCCTTCGCGGTCGCTGCAGCAACAGGCGCTTCGTATGGCTTGTAAGCGCTTTTGGCGAGATCTGAATACATTTCGCCGAGTCTGGTGGCCTCGCTCACGAAGTTTTCATATGCAGTTTTCACATAGTTGGTCTGCAGCTCGAAAGCAGATTCAAAGCTACGCGCTCCGGAGAGAGTTTCAAAATGTGTAACGGTGTCCTGGAAGGACTTCTTGGAATATTCCACGGCTTCGGCGGCAATCGCCTGAAAGCCCCTGGCAGTCTCCGAGTAGCTCTTCAGCACCGTGTCCATAGCTTCCTTGTTCTTCCGATTGACTTCGTCGAAATTCAACATGACCGTCATCCTCCTTGGCATGTGTAGCTTGATAAAGCCTAGCTGCAACGCACAAATAGTCAAGCGTTGTTGTGCATTGCAAAACAACCCATAGCTGCATCCGTCAATGATGATTCTCGATGACTGGAGATCGCGACATCTCCATAGTTGATTTCGCTAAAATATATCAGAGCACCGCAACCAGAAGCTTTGGCAAAAAAGTCGCTGCGGCGCTGCTGGCGCCGGCCCGTCAATCGAGAAGGTCAGCGGGGACCTTTCCGCCGTTCTCAGCAAGGCGTTTCATGAGTGCCTTGTGCAGGAATACGTTCATCGTGGCGGTGTCGTGCGGATCGCCTGTAAAGCCGAGTTCGGCTGCGAGTTCCCTGCGTTCCGCAAGGCTGGCGTCCATGCCAACTGCCTTCATGAGATCGACGATCGAACGGCGCCAGTCCAGCTTTTGTCCGCTCTTCTTCACCGCAGCATCCAACAAGGGAACAATATCGATCGGAGTTCCGGCGGGCGAGGCTGCCGATTGTGGTGTGGCTGCGGGTGACGCCGCTGGCGCCGCAGCAGTCGGCGCTGGCGCAGATGTGGCGGAGGGAGTGACCGGGGCCGCGACGGCTTCCCCAAAAATCGCATGCTTGATCTTGTCGAAAATACCCATTCCGGCATCCCTCCTTGGCGCTAGAGCACATGCTCAGTGAAGGAGATGGAGCATTCGATCAGGTGGTCCAGAGAAGGTGCCCTATTTTTCCGCCAAAGATTGCTCTTGTGGAAAGCAGCAATCGGAGGTTTGTGCGGTTACGGCCTGAGAGCATGGGGTATTGAAGGCCCGCCTAAGAACACATGCCGCGCGTGGACGCGGTCTGCGCGGGCGGCACGCTAGCATGCCGCCTGCCGGTCACATATCAAAGATCGACGTCGAGGATCGCCATCGAGAAATTGTAGGAGCGGTCGCCATCCTCGTCATCGATATAGACGACACCCAGAAACTCTTCACCGAGATAGACTTCCGCGGAATCGTTCTTGCGCGGACGTGCCTTGACGATGACCTGCGGGTTGAACGTGCGCTTGAAATAGGCGTCGAGCTTCTTGATTTCTTCGGGCTTCACACTGCATCTCCTGAGCGGTCTCGGTTGGCCGCTTTTTGCACGGGAAAGACGGCGCTGTAAAGGCACGGGGACAGACGCATGAGCGCTATCCCCGCCGATATGCCGCAGAGTTACGCGATGAAAGGCTCAGATATCCGCGCCGATTACCTGATCCATTATCCGCGACGGCTCTGAACACCCAGCCTCTCCGACCACCTTGGCCGGCACGCCCGCAACAGTCGTCTTGGGCGGCACCGCCTTCAGGACGACGGAGCCTGCGGCGATGCGCGAGCAATAGCCGATCTCAATGTTGCCGAGAATCTTGGCGCCGGCGCCGATCAGCACGCCGCTGCCAATCTTCGGATGCCGGTCCGATCCTTCCTTACCGGTGCCGCCAAGCGTAACACCGTGGAGAATGGAGACGTTATCGCCAATGACAGCGGTCTCCCCGACGACCAGCCCGGTGGCGTGATCGAGGAAAATTCCCCTGCCGATGCGCGCCGCGGGATTTATGTCGGTCTGGAAAACGCTTGACGATCGGCTCTGCAGATAAAGTGCCAGATCACGACGCCCGTGGTTGAACAGCCAGTGCGCAAGCCGATGGGTCTGCAGCGCATGGAAACCCTTGAAATAAAGCACAGCTTCCATGAAGCGCAGGCATGCGGGGTCGCGATCGTAGATCGCCTGAATGTCGACGCGCAGGATCGCGCTCCACTCTGGCCAATCCTCCAGCATCTGATCGAAGGTCTGTCGCAACAGGATCGCCTGCATATCCGGGTGATCAAGGCGTTCGCAGATGCGATAGATCACGCACTCTTCAAGCGACCGATAGTTGAGAACGGTCGAGTAAAGGAACGCGGCCAGCACCGGATCCTTCTCTGCTGCAACGCGCGCTTCCTCGCGCAGGCTGTCCCAGATCGGGTCCATCACCTTGAGAGGACTACCCGTCTCAAGAGAGCGAATGTCTGTCTTTGCGACCATGAAAGGTCTCCTCGTATGCCGTAGGCTCGGCCTTATATAAGGCAAAAACCTGTTAACATAAATGGGCGGCTACGAATCGTTTTACACACGATCCCGAACCGTCCAACAAACGCGCGTCACCATCCGGCGACTTCGGCGTAGAACTCCAGCACAGCCTTCTTGAAGACGCGGTCTCCAACAGCCAGCATGTGATCCCGATCGGGAATATCAAGCGCCTGGGCGTGAGGCATCAATGCCGCAAGCTCCTGAGCTGAACCCGCAATATCGTCCTTCGTTCCGACGCCTATCAGTGTCGGAGCACCGATCTTTGCCATGTCGGACCGTGCGACGAGATCGCGAGACCCCTTGATACAGGCCGCGAGCGCTTCGCGGTCACTCTTCGTCTGATCGGCGAAAGCACGGAACATCCGTCCGCGGTCATGGACGACATCATCGAGCGATGGCGCCAGTAGAGCATCTGCAATCGGATCCCAATCGCCAACGCCATCCGTCATGCCGATCCCGAGGCCGCCGAGTACCAGCGAGCGGACGCGGTCGGGATGGGCGAGTGCCGTGAAGACCGAAATGCGGGCCCCCATCGAATAGCCCATGATGTTGGCCTCTGGAATTCCGAGATGATCGAGGAGCGCAACCGCATCGCTCGCCATGTGCCAGGGACGATAGGCCTCGGCGTCGCGCGGCTTGTCGCTGCCACCATGTCCACGGTTGTCTATGGCGATGACACGATAGCCCGCGTCGCCCAACGTCTTCAGCCACCCCGGATGAACCCAGTTAACATTGGCACTTGAGGCAAATCCGTGGATGAGCAGCACCGGCGCGCCCGACGGATCACCTTCGTCGAAAAAAGCCAGCTTCAGGCCATCATGCGTGAAGCTGGAGAAGGCGGGCGTATTCAAATTCATCAGACTGTCCTTTTTGCACGACCATATTTTATGGGCCGCGGAACTGAAACCCTCGCAGTTGCAAAAACTGTGCGCCCCGTCACTCTTTGGCTCTACACATTTGCGGTGAAGAACTATAAGGTCCGCGCACATTACAAAGCATTCGGAGACGAACATGGCCGGCCACAACATTCCCCACTTCCAGAACGACGGCGGACACCGCGTTATCGAAGTCGGCGTGAAGGAGTTCATGTGCACCGGCGCCTCCGCTCCGTTCGATCACCCGCACATCTTTATCGACATGGGCGATGAGAACGAGAAGGTCTGCTCCTACTGCTCGACCTTGTACCGCTTCAACGGTACGCTGAAGGCGACACAGACCAATCCCGCTGGCTGCGTCTTCCACGTCAAGGCTGCCTGACACCCATTTCGAGATCGGACAACCTATGCCGGCCGAACATGCCGCCATTGTCGGCGCGGGTATAGCGGGTCTAACTGCGGCACTTGCGCTGGCACGGCGCGGTATTAGCTCCGAGATTTTCGAGCAGGCGCCGGAACTGACCGAGGTTGGCGCCGGACTGCAGATTTCACCGAATGCCACACGCATCCTCGCAGAGCTGGGCGTGCTCGAGCGTCTGGCCGATTCCTGGCTGGAACCCGACAATATTCGGCTTATATCCGGAACCTCTCTGCGCCGGCTCGCCGCCGTTCCCGCCGGCAGCTTTGCACGCACCCGATGGGGCGCTCCCTACTGTGTTCTGCATCGCTCGACGCTACAGCGCGCATTGCTCGAAGCCGTCGCCGACGAGTCACTCTGCAAACTGCATCTTGGAGCGCAGATCACGGGCGGAGCATTGTCGGACGCATCACGTCCAACGGATATTCTGATTGGCGCCGACGGCGTCTGGTCGAAGGTTCGGGAAAGTATCGAAGGCAGCCCCTCGCCTCGGTTCTCAGGAAACATTGCCTATCGATTCACGGTTGATGCCGCCAACGCACCCAGCTTTCTTGAAGCCACAAGCGTCTCGGCATTCCTTGGTCCTTCAGCCCATCTCGTCTCTTATCCGCTGAAGGAAACCGGCAGTTTCAATATGGTGGCGATCACCGCCGGCAATGCCACATCGCATGACTGGACGACGCAGCCAACGGAAGTGCAGAGGCAACAACTGCTTTCACGATTTTTCCGATGGCACCCTGCAATGGCGCGGCTTCTTGCGGAAGCAGAAGGTATGACCTTCTGGCCGCTCTACGAGACGACAAACGGACGCTGGCAGAATGGCCGCGACTGCGTCCTTATCGGCGACGCCGCACATGCAATGATGCCATTTGCGGCACAGGGTGCAGCAATGGCGATCGAGGATGCCTATGAGCTGGCAGGCTTTGTTGCGACCCGTCCGATCGCCCAGGCACTGCAGTCGTTCGAAGCGCATCGCACTCCAAGAATTGCCCGACTGCGGCAGCGTGGCGCATTCAACCAGTTTGCGTATCACGCCCGGGGACCGATACGCATCGGGCGTGACCTTGTTCTGGCACTACGGCCGCCGCAAAGCCTCGCGGCGGATCTCGACTGGGTGTATGGCTACCGAGCTGGCGCCTGATCACACGGCCTTTGCCGCGGCAAAACCGCGCTCGATATCGGCCTTTATATCGACGACGTCTTCAAGTCCGATCTGCAGACGGATGACCGGTCCTTCGGTTGGCGCTTTTCGGATACGGCGATCGTTCAGGCTGACATGGATGGCAAGGCTCTCGAAGCCGCCCCACGACCAACCGAGGCCGAAGATCTGCAGTGCGTCGAGGAAAGCATGGGCCTTGGCCCTAAACTTTTCCGGGGCGTCGACAGCAAGAACGAACGAGAAGATGCCGCTCGCGCCCTTGAAGTCGCGCTTCCACAATTCATGCGACGGAAAGCTCGGCAGCGCCGGATGCAGCACCGTGGCGACGTCCTCCCTGCCCTCGAGCCACTTGGCGATCGTGAGCGCGCTTTCGTAGTGCCGCTCCAGGCGCACACCCATCGTGCGCAGGCCACGAAGGATCTGATAGGCGTCGTCGGGTGCACCGCAAATGCCGAGCGTTATGTTCGCTTCATGAAGCTGCGGCCAGTACTTGGCATTTGCCGAGACCGTTCCCATCAGGACATCGGAGTGTCCGGAAGGGTACTTGGTGGCCGCGTGAATGGAGATGTCGGCGCCGAAGTCGAGGGGCTTGAAGTAGACCGGCGTCGCCCAGGTATTGTCCATTGTCACCACCGCGCCGTGCTTGTGCGCGATTGCCGCAATCGTTGGAATGTCCTGCATTTCGAAAGTATTCGAGCCGGGCGCTTCCGTATGGACGAGCTTGGTGTTCGGCTTGATCAGCGCTTCGATGCCAGCGCCCACCAACGGATCGTAGTAGTCGACCTCAACGCCGAGACGCTTCAGCATCGTGTCGCAGAAAATCCGGGTCGGTCCATAGACCGAATCGACGACCAATGCGTGGTCACCCGCTGACAGGAACGCCAGGAACGGGACGGTAACCGCCGCCAGACCCGATGGCACGAGAATCGTCCCGGCCGACCCTTCCAGGGCATCGATCGCCTCGCAAAGGGCATCGGTTGTCGGCGTCCCGCGCGTTCCGTATGTGTATTTCTGTCCACGAGTTTCCATTGCTCGCGCATTGGGAAAAAGCACTGTCGAGGCATGGACAACAGGCGGATTAACGAAGCCGTGGAATTCTGCCGGGTCGTTACCGAGGTGAGAAAGGCGCGTATTGATGCCAGCGTTCTGAAGCGGGCCTTCTTTATCTTTCATATTGGAAATGCCTTTGGCGGTGGGATGCAGTCGACAAACTCTTGAACCGCAGGAAACGATCGGTCAACCCCGAAGCCGGGCCGCGTAGAGCATCCCTGCCATGCAGATTCCTCAGATATATCAGCAGCTTTGCGCGCATTTTTTCGGCAAGAGCTGCTATTTCGATAGCCATCTGCTTATTTTGCGCGCCTCAATTAGGGAATTGCCGAAATATCACGCAATCTTTCATTGCGACACTTGACCATAGTGACATTTGCGACTGTGATAGAACCACTCACGCCGGGAGGGTGTCGGGTCATATGGGAGGTTCTGCTTGCTTCGGCTAACGCTCCCACAAAAAGATAAGACAAAGGAAAAGGTTGGGAAAAATGAAGATTAAGCTTCTGTCCGCCGCCATCGGCGCAGCAGTTTTCGGACTTGGCGCTTCGGCAGCTTCTGCCACCACGCTCGAAGACGTAAAGGCAAAGGGTTTTGTTCAGTGCGGCGTCAACACCGGCCTGCTTGGTTTCGCGCAGCCTGACGCTTCCGGCAATTGGGCCGGTTTCGATGTCGACTTCTGCAAGGCAGTTGCTTCGGCCGTTTTCGGCGACCCGACCAAGGTGAAGTACACGCCACTGTCGGCAAAGGACCGTTTCCCGGCGCTCAAGTCGGGCGAAGTCGACGTTCTGTCGCGTAACACCACCTGGACGATCAACCGCGATACGGCGCAAGGCTTCAACTTCCGCCCGGTCACCTATTACGACGGCCAGGGCTTCATGGTTCGCAAGAGCCTGAATGTTAAGTCGGCACTCGAACTGTCCGGCGCCGCAGTTTGCGTCCAGTCCGGCACGACGACGGAACTGAACCTTGCGGATTACTTCAAGGCCAACAACCTCCAGTACAATCCGGTCGTTTTCGAAAAGCTTGAAGAAGTCAATGCGGCCTACGACTCCGGTCGGTGCGACGTCTACACGACCGACCAGTCCGGCCTCTACTCGCTGCGTCTGACGCTGAAGAACCCCGACGAGCACATGGTCCTGCCGGAAATCATTTCCAAGGAGCCGCTCGGTCCGGCAGTTCGCCAGGGTGACGACCAATGGTTCGACGTCGTGTCGTGGACGGCATACGCCCTCGTCAACGCCGAAGAGTTCGGCATCACGCAGGCAAACGTCGACGAGATGAAGAACTCGGCCAATCCGGACATCAAGCGCTTCCTCGGCACCGAAACCGATACGAAGATCGGAACGGACCTTGGGCTCACCAAT
Organism: Hyphomicrobiales bacterium; assembly: GCA_900466605.1. Classification (GTDB taxonomy): domain Bacteria; phylum Pseudomonadota; class Alphaproteobacteria; order Rhizobiales; family Rhizobiaceae; genus Rhizobium. The sequence continues at coordinate 5,468 of UBMU01000016.1, read as the reverse complement.
GAATGGGCCTACAACATCATCAAGGGCGTCGGAAACTACGGTGAAATCTTCGACCGCAACGTCGGCCAGGGCAGCCCGCTGAAGATCGAGCGTGGCCTGAACGCGCTGTGGAACAAGGGCGGCATCCAGTACGCTCCGCCGGTCCGTTGATCGGTTAGCCCTTCAAGGCTTGGGAAGGCGGTCGGCCGCCTTCCCTTCTATAAAGAAAAGCCCGAAAACGGGCTCATAGGGGATTAGGCTCGGCATGACGCAAGAGGCTGTGCACACGTCACATGTGCAGAGCACTGGCTGGAGTTTCCAGTCGGTGATCTACGACCCGAGATTTCGGGGAATTTTCTTCCAAGTTCTGACGGTCGCGCTCATCGTCGGGTTCGTGTGGTGGATTGCCCATAACACGGCTCAGAATCTGGCGCGCTCCGGAACCGCCTCCGGCTTCGGCTTTCTAAACGGGCGCGCAGGCTTCGACATCGGCCAGTCGCTGATCGATTACTCCAGCGATGCAACCTATCGCCGGGCCCTTGTGGTCGGCTTCTTGAACACAATTCTCGTCGCTGTCACTGGCATCATCACCGCAACGATCATCGGCTTTCTCGTCGGCATCGGACGCCTGTCGCACAACTGGCTGATCGCCAAGCTATGTACGGTGTATGTCGAGGTCTTCCGCAACATCCCGCCACTGCTCGTCATTTTCTTCTGGTATCAGGGCGTTCTTGCGGTGCTGCCTGGGGCGCGTGACTCGTTGCATCTACCATTGAACATGTACCTCAACAATCGCGGGCTAGCCTTCCCCAAGCCGATCTTCGGCGAAGGAATGTGGGCCGTTGGTGTGGCGTTCCTGGTCGGGATCGTGGCAGCCGCGATCATCGCACGGTGGGCGCACAAGCGTCAGACCGCAACGGGCAAGCAATTCCATACGATCTGGGCTTCGATCGGGCTGATTATCGGCCTACCCATATTGGCATTCCTCATTTCGGGTATGCCTCTCTCATTCGATATCCCTGTTGCCGGCAAGTTCAATCTTACGGGTGGCTCAGTTGTCGGCCCGGAATTCATGTCCTTGTTCCTGGCATTGTCCTTCTACACCGCCGCCTTCATCGCGGAAATTGTCCGCGCTGGCATTCGCGGCGTGCCGAAGGGGCAGTCCGAGGCGGCCGGCGCACTTGGTCTGCATCCGGCCAGCGTCACGCGCTTGGTCGTCGTGCCCCAGGCGCTGCGCATCATTATTCCGCCACTCACCAGCCAGTACCTGAACCTGACGAAGAACTCCTCACTCGCCATCGCCATCGGCTTCTCGGATCTCGTCGCCGTTGGCGGCACGATCCTGAACCAGACCGGCCAGGCGATCGAAATCGTGTTCGTCTGGGCTGTCGTCTATCTCACCCTCAGCATCCTCACATCGCTGCTGATGAATTGGTTCAACGCCAAGATGGCTCTGGTGGAGAGATAAGATGTCAGTTTCCAATCAACCCTTCGTCAGAACCAACTTCCTCGATGCCGAACCTGCGCCGCGCAGCGAAAGCGGCCCACTGGCCTGGGTTCGCAAAAACCTGCTGGCCACGCCCAAAGATGTCGTACTGACTGTTCTGGCGATTACCTTCCTCGCCTGGGCATTGCCACACGTCATCAACTGGCTGTTCATTCAGGCCGTCTGGACCGGAACGGATCGCACCTTCTGCGCAACAGCTGTTCAGGGCGGCACTCAACCCGACGGCTGGAGCGGCGCCTGCTGGGCATTCGTCAATGCCAAGTTCGACCAGTTCGTGTTCGGTCGGTACCCTCTCGACGAGCGCTGGCGCCCGACAATCGTCGGGATTTTGTTCGTGCTTCTGCTCGTGCCGATGCTCATACCCAAGGCGCCATTCAAGGGCACAAACGCAATTCTGCTTTTCATCGTCCTGCCGCTTCTTGCCTTCTGGCTGCTTTACGGCGGCTTTGGGCTGGAGATCGTCGACACGCCGCTCTGGGGCGGCCTGATGGTAACGCTTGTCCTTTCATTCGTCGGCATCGCCGTGTCGCTGCCGTTCGGCATCATCCTGGCACTGGGTCGCCGCTCGAACATGCCTGTCATCAAGATGGTCTGCGTCGCCTTCATCGAGATCATCCGCGGCATACCACTGATCACCGTGCTCTTCATGGCAAGCGTGATGCTGCCGCTGTTCCTGCCAACAGGCTACACGATCGACAAATTGCTGCGCGCCCTGATCGGGGTGGCAATCTTTGCCTCAGCCTATATGGCCGAGGTCATCCGCGGCGGCCTGCAGGCCATCCCCAAAGGCCAGTCCGAGGGAGCCGACTCGCTCGGACTTGGCTACTGGCAGAAGATGCGGCTGATCATCCTGCCGCAGGCAATCAAACTGGTCATTCCCGGTATCGTCAACACGTTCATCGGTATGTTCAAGGACACGTCGCTGGTGTCGATCATCGGCATGTTCGATCTGCTCGGGATTGTCCGACTGAACTTTACCGACGCCAATTGGGCGAGCGCGGTGACGCCCTTGACAGGCTTGATTTTCGCTGGCTTCGTTTTTTGGCTGTTTTGCTTCGGCATGTCGCGCTATTCAAACTTCATGGAACGCTATCTCGATACCGGCCACAAACGATAAAAGATCAAGGGAACGAACACATGGCTGAGGCTCAACCAAAGAAGATGACCGTTTCGGCAACCGATGTTGCCGTCGACATCATCGGCATGAACAAATGGTACGGCGATTTTCACGTGCTGCGCGACATCAACCTGAAAGTGATGCGCGGCGAACGCATCGTCATCGCCGGACCGTCGGGCTCCGGCAAGTCGACGATGATCCGCTGCATCAACCGTCTGGAAGAACACCAGAAGGGCCAGATCATTGTCGATGGCGTCGAACTTACCAACGACCTGAAGAAGATCGATGAAGTGCGCCGCGAAGTCGGCATGGTCTTTCAGCACTTCAATCTCTTCCCGCATCTGACGATCCTGGAAAACTGCACCTTAGCGCCGATCTGGGTGCGCAAGATGCCGAAGAAGCAGGCGGAAGAGATCGCCATGCACTTCCTGAAGCGCGTCAAGATCCCGGAACAAGCCCATAAGTATCCGGGCCAGCTCTCCGGCGGCCAGCAGCAGCGCGTGGCAATCGCCCGCTCGCTCTGCATGAACCCGAAGATCATGCTGTTCGACGAGCCCACTTCAGCGCTCGACCCCGAAATGATCAAGGAAGTTCTGGAGACCATGGTCGGGCTTGCGGAAGAAGGCATGACCATGCTGTGCGTCACCCACGAAATGGGCTTTGCGCGTCAGGTCGCCAACCGCGTTATCTTCATGGACCAGGGGCAGATCGTCGAACAGAACTCGCCGGCCGAGTTCTTCGACAATCCGCAGCACGAACGTACGAAGCTGTTCCTCAGCCAGATCCTGCATTAGGTCGACTGGTGAGCACAGAATTCAGGGCCGTCGGATTTTCCGGCGGCCTTTTCGTTTGAGGGTATTTCTGGTGGCTTAATCCGAGCAAACACTCCGTATCACCAGAAACAGGGGCCTGATGACGGAGGCGAGCAACGGATCGATCAGCTCTTCAGCTTGGCATTGCAGAGGCTGTAGAAGCCGCCGCCCTTCTGGATCCACTTCAGACCATTGAGCGTGTTGGCGTCCTTGTTCTGGTGATAGGCGTCGACGCAAGTGTGCATCCGTCCCTTGCCGGGTGTTTCCTTGGCATACTTCGGCGCAACGGCCGTCGGGAACGAAACACCCTTTGGCGCCGTCACCGTCGGCTTTTCCGGTTCTTCGCCACTGTTGAGCGTGACATCAGGCTCAGCGGTCGCATCCGGGCCGCACTGGGCCTTGCGGAAATCATTCCACTTCATATCCTTTGCAGAGCCGTCTGCCTGAGCCGATTTATACTTCGCGCTGCATTCCTTCATAGTCAGCGCCGAGGACGGCGTCGCAAACGCCAACGCCCCGAGCAGGGAAACGGATGCAAGAATAGTCAAATGCTTGATCATGATCTTTCCTCCAAGCCTCTAGGGGGCTACGGAACTATCGATCTGGCCATTTTTCTTGTCAACGCGACAATTGGCGCAACCACAACGCTAAATTTGTCGATCCATCGCGCAATGCCATCCAGACGGAGATGTCGCCGAAAGCTTTTAGTCTCGCTTTGCGCCCCGAAGGCCCATGGTGATATAGTATCAGGAGGGCTGGTCTGTTCCTGCATTCTCTATGGAGGACGATATGCGCGAACCCGACATGCAGAAAGTGGATGCACTCGTCGGCCGGTTGGTTGGCGATGTGGGCGCGGCGATTTCAGGCGCGCTTGTGGTGCTTGGCGATGACCTTGGCCTGTTCAAGGCCATGGCGGATGGCAAGCCACGCAACTCGTCCGAGCTATCGAAGGAGACGGGCATAAAGGAGCGTTACCTCCGAGAATGGCTGTCCGCTCTCGCTGCCGCTGATTATCTCACCTACAACGAGAAGACCGACCGCTTTCATCTGACGCCGGAGCAGGCAATGGTCTTTGCCGAAGAAGACAGCCCCGCCTTCTTCGCCGGCGCTTTTCAGGTGGCGCAGGCTATGTGGATGGACGAGCCCAAAGTGGCCGAAGCCTTCCGCACCGGCAAGGGAGTGGGATGGCACGAGCACAGCACTTGCCTGTTTCGCGGTACGGAGCGTTTCTTCCGGACCGGTTACAACAACAACCTGGTTGCCGACTGGATTCCAGCATTGCAGGGCGTAGAAGCCCGCCTGAAGGCAGGCGCCAGAGTTGCCGATGTCGGCTGCGGTCACGGCGCTTCGACGATCCTGATGGCGCAAGCCTACCCCGCCTCCAAGTTTTTTGGTTTCGACTATCACGCGCCGTCGATCGAACGGGCGAAGGCTTCTGCCAAGGAGGCCGGTGTTTCCGATCGCGTCACATTCCAGCAGGCTCCGGCGGCCGGCTTTCCAGAAGGCAGCTACGACCTCATCGCAATGTTTGACTGCCTGCACGACATGGGAGACCCCGTCGGCGCCGGCAAGCACGTCAAGGAATCACTATCGGCCGACGGTACCTGGCTGGTTGTGGAGCCCTTCGCCCACGATTGCCTGAAGGACAACCTCAATCCGGTCGGGCGCGTCTACTACGGGGCATCGACGATGATCTGCACGCCGGCATCACTTTCTCAAGAGGTCGGCCTGGGGCTCGGTGCGCAGGCCGGCGAGGCCAAGCTGCGAAAGGTCGCCCTCGACGCCGGGTTCAAACATTTCCGGCGCGCGACGGAGACACCATTCAACATGGTTTTCGAGGTGCGGGCCTGAAGGGAATGCCTCCTTGGCGATGCGATCTGCCGCGGCCGATCGCATCGCCAAAACTTTCCACACTTCAGCAAAGCGCCACCGTTCGAGAAATAGATGAACTAAATCAATACAATAGACTCACATTTTCCCGTGGCCTCGATCTCCAACCATAAAAAAAATCTGCCATAGCGATTTTTTCCTCTTTTGCCGCTTGCGGGATTCA
>UBMU01000111.1 GCA_900466605.1 Hyphomicrobiales bacterium | reverse complement strand
CCGGGGGACAGCACCGTCTGCGCTTACGCCATCAATACCGCTGGCGCCAACACGACCCTCGGGTGCAGGTCGGTGACGTCCACTGACCAGGGCCGGGCACCCATCGGCAACTTCGAATCTGCGACCGTATCGGGGCGGACCGCCACGGTGACGGGCTGGGCGATCGATCCTGACACGATCCGCCCGATTTCGGTCAAGATCTCGGTCGACGGAAAGGTCATTCAGGTGACGGCGCAGGACAGTCGACCCGATGTCGGGGCGGCGTATCCGACGTACGGCCCGATGCACGGGTTTTCACGCACAGTCGATATTCCCGTTGGCCCATCGACGGTGTGCATCGCAGCTGTCAATTCCGCAGGTCCTGACAGCGACTTGGGCTGTCGGACCGTGACCACGCGGGATGAGGGCCGTGCGCCAATCGGGAGTCTCGACGAGGTGAGCGTCTCCGGCACGACACTGACCGTTCGCGGGTGGGCCATCGACCCCGACACAGCGCGGCCGATCGACGTGCACGTGTACGTCGGTGCAAACGGTGGGGCCGTCCCTGCCAATCTGAACCGGCCGGACGTCGGTGCGGCCTACCCGGCCTATGGTGCCTCTCACGGCTTTCAGACCACCGGGACGATCCCTCCTGGATCCTCACGCGTGTGCGTCTACGCCATCAACACGGCCGGCCCCAACCCGCTACTTGGATGCAGGGATGTCACCGTGTCCGCTGCAGGCTGAGGAGAGTTAGACCCCCAGGGGCGAGCTCGTGAAGCGCGTCCCTGAGGGTCTGTCCTTGTCACTCGCGGGATAAAGAGCGCCGCTTATCAGCCGCGAACGACAGCAGGTGCTACTGGTGCCTTCTTCGACAGTGCGCTCTCCGGAGTCGGACCGACGACGGTTCGAACGACAAGGAGGAGGCCGGCGAAGAACACAGCCCCCAGGAGCGGGACCGCGAGCGGAGGCGACCATTGCCACGCCGCCGTGAAAGCGGCTGTATCGCCCGCCAGATATCGGTGGCCTGTTCGGATGACGGTGATGGTGACTCCGACGAACAGGAACGCGGGAAGTAGCCAACGCATCATGTTGACAATGCGCTTCGCCGAGTCGTCGAAGGGTCTCCGGTCGGGTCCGGAGTCAATCGCTAGAGCAGCGAGAACGACGAGGGCCGCGACCAGCGGCATGGTGTAACGCCCTTGCCACCCATAGCCCGACCACTGCATACCCGACAGCACACCGGGAATAAGCGTTGCCGATGCGAAGGCCAGAATAATCGCCCACCGTGACCGTCTCGAGGCGAGGCCGAACGCGAAGATGATGACACCGCCGACCAACAGGATCCAGGATGTCGAGAGGATGTTGGGGCTGCGAAGATCAAGCCAACCAAGGTTCCCGTACATTTGCGTGACTTGCTCGTGATAGTTCGAGTAAAACACTGCGATGCCTGCGAGCCCCTCTCGGAAAG
>UBMU01000025.1 GCA_900466605.1 Hyphomicrobiales bacterium | reverse complement strand
CCGCCACCTTGGTTGCCGCCACCCTGGTTGCCGCCGCCTTGGTTGCCGCCACCTTGGTTGCCGCCACCTTGGTTACCGCCGCCCTGGTTGCCGCCACCTTCGTTGCCGCCACCCTGGTTGCCGCCGCCCTGGTTGCCGCCACCTTCGTTGCCACCACCGCCGCCCTGGTTGCCGCCACCTTCATTGCCACCACCCTGGTTGCCGCCACCCTGGTTCCGGCCACTTTGGTTGCCACCACCCTCGTTGCCGCCGCCTCGGTTCTCGCCGCCCCAGCTGCCTCCGCCGTGGTCACGACCACCACCACGCGGACGGTCACCCTTGGAGGCGTGTTGATTGTTTTGGCCATCGCCCCGGGGGCCATCTCCCTTGGAGCCATGGTGATCCCTGCCACCATCACTGCGCGGACCATCACCTTTCGAACCATGATGATCTCTAGGACCATCCCCACGGGGGCCATCGCCCTGGTGATCCCTCGGGCCGTCGCCACGCTGACCGTGATCTTTCGGACCATGGTGATCCTTCGGGCCATCGCCCTTGGGACCATGGTGACCTTTAGGACCGTCACCACGTGGGCCGTGATCTTTGGGGCCGTGGTCTTTGGGGCCATGATGATGATGCCCCCCGCCATGATGACCGCCACTGCTGCTGCCATCGCCGCCGTCACCATTGCCGCCGCCATCGCCGTCGCTACCAGAGCCTTCGCCGGTGCTACCGCTTCCACCGCCACCACCCGTGCCAGCGCCGCCGCTGCCGCCGCTACCGGAACTACCGCCGCTACCGGCGTCAGAGCCAGCGCCATTCCCGCCTCGCGGGGAGTTGCTTGCGGTCCGTCCGCTTCCCAGCAATCGGTTACTGTTATGATCAGGATCGGCAAAAGGATTGATACTGATGGATGCTACCGGCCCGCACAATCTTTCCTCGATCGAGCCTGGTCGCACCACCTGACAATTGAGCTGCTGGCTCTGGGCGCTTGCAAGACTGGTTCCGGCAAGAAGAAAAGCGATGCCGGCAGAAATTGTCAGTAAATTTTTACGCATAGTTACTCACTCCCACAGTTAACAGAGCGTTAACGCGGAGCTTTATACGAGGCTAATAAAGTAAAATGAAGAATACGCACCCTAAGCCAAGTCTAGAACGTTAGTATATGATTAACCTTTAAAATATAAACTTCTAATTATATGCCGTAGCTTAAAGTGTATAATTGACCGTCCAGCATTCAGCCGAAGGGATGTTTTCGATGCGAGCCTTTTCAGCTTTTGCAGCGTTCACACTTATTTTCACAACCTTCGCGGCCGAGAGCGACGCGGGCTCCGCCCTTCGCCCGTCACGTTCGATCGGGGCACCGATAGGCTTTCCTTCAGCATGTGCGCGCTATGCTTGGCTTTGCCATGACAGTGGTGGTCGCGAGATGAGCGACGAAGAGGCGATGCCCCTGCTCCAGAAGGTGAATCGGCAGGTCAATGCCGGCGTTGCGGCAGCAACCGACGCGCAGACATCAGGAAAATCGGAATACTGGTCGCTGCCCATCAACAACAAGGGCGACTGCGAAGACTATGCGCTGCTGAAGCTGAAGACGCTGCTCGGCGCGGGCTTTGCGTCAAACAAGCTGGCGCTTTCGGTGGCCATCGATCGAGGCGGCAACAACCATGTCGTCCTGCTGGCGCGCCTGACGTCCGGCGACTATGTCCTCGACAATCTCGCAGGCAAAGTAAAACCTTGGGCAAGTACAGGATATACTTTCCTGGCAAGCCAGAACTTCAACAACAAGAGCGCCTGGCAAGTCACCCTTGCTGGCCCGAGAGCTGCTCAATTCTCGGGGACATGAGGGAGCGGACACCAAGGTCCGTCGTTGCCCGAGCAGCAGACCAAGCAAGGGTCAATGGACCGACGGGTCCTCTTCCTCCAGAAATGTTCTGATCCCCTCGCGAGCAACCGTCGCCAGAAACTCGTCGAACGCCTCGCGATCAGTCGCGAACGGCTCCTCCCACTCGATGAGGTCCTCGTGCTGGGTCACTACCTCCATCTTCCAGTCGCCGTTGGTGCCGGCAGGGCGGAAGATATCGACGAGCACCGTCACGCCGTCATCGGTAAACTCACCAGCAAGGTCGGAATGCTCCAGCTTGGGCGTCTTCGCCATTCTCAAATCCGATCCGTGATTTCGTCGAGCAGTCTAAGCGGTAATAATGACACGCCTGCATATCCACCATCGTGCATAGCATAGCCAACGGAGAAAGGCCTGAGCCCGAACTTTATGAGAAGTTCCACAGAAGAAAATGCGTCATTTGACTGGTAGCGGAGGAGGGATTTGAACCCCCGACACAAGGATTATGATTCCTCTGCTCTGACCTACTGAGCTACTCCGCCACTGGTCAACGGTGCCGTTCGCGATGCGGTGGCCCGTGGGATGAGCGGCTTATAAGGTGCGCTTCGGCTTTGTGTCAAGCGCATGATCGAGAAAATACCACAGGCTTTTTCAGGCGGCCACCGGGCTCGCCAACAACGCATTCAACGAGGCTTCAGCCGCCGGTTCCCGTTCGGAGCGCTCGATGAAACCACCGCCGTAGACGCGGGCGTCGTCGCCGGGCGCCGAATAGAGCGCACAGGCCTGGCCCGGCGCAACACCGGCTTCCCCGATCGCGAGGTCGACATAAATACCGCTTGCGTCGGCATGCAGGACAGCAGGTGTCGGAGCGCGTGTCGAACGAACCTTGGCAAAGCACGCAAAGCCTTCGCCTGAGGCCGCCTTTGCCAGCGGCTCATCGCCGAGCCAGTTGACATCGCGCAGATAGACACGGTGCGTTTCCAGCGCCTCCTTCGGCCCGACGATGACCCGGCGGGACCGGGCGTCGAGGTAAACGACATAGAGCGGCTCGCCGGTGGCGATCCCGATGCCGCGGCGCTGACCGATCGTGTAATGAAGAATGCCGTCATGTCGGCCCAGCACGCGGCCGTCGAGATGGACGATCTCGCCCGCAAGCGCCGCATTCGGCTTCAGCTTGTTGATGATGTCGGAATACTTGCCCTGCGGCACGAAACAGATGTCCTGGCTGTCGGCCTTCTTGGCGACCACCAGCCCCATCTCTTCAGCCAGCTTGCGGGTCTCGGCCTTCGGCAGGCCGCCGAGCGGAAAGCGCAGATAGTCGATTTGCTCCTGCGTCGTTGCGAACAGGAAGTAGCTCTGGTCGCGGTCGGCATCAGCCGGGCGATAGAGCGCGCGGCGACCGTGATCGTCGGTCGCCGGGTTTGGCCTCGAGCGAATATAGTGGCCGGTCGCAAGCGCATCCGCCCCAAGTTCCTTGGCCGTTGTCAGCAGATCCGCGAACTTGACGGTTTGATTGCACGAGACGCAGGGGATCGGCGTCTCGCCGGCCACATAGCTTTCCATGAAGGGATTGATAACGGTGTCTCGGAACCGCTTCTCGTAATCCAGCACATAATGCGGAATACCAAGCGTTTCGCACACGCGACGGGCATCATCTATATCCTGGCCGGCACAGCAGGATCCCGCGCGGTGAACGGCGGCGCCATGATCGTATAGCTGGAGCGTAATGCCGAGCACATCGTAGCCCTGGCGTTTGAGAATGCCTGCGACCACAGAGCTGTCAACGCCGCCGGACATGGCGACGACAACGCGGGTATCTTCCGGCTTCTTGTCAAAATCCAGTGTATTCACGGGCGGCTGCCAACTCTAAGCGTGTTGCGATCCGCACATCAGAAGCGGCGGATTCCAGGCGTCCGCGCGGGATCGACCGCCGGACTTTTGTTTCCGAGGATATAGAAAGGATTGGGTTCCTGCGCAAGAGGCAGGGAATTTGGCAGTGAACCTACCGGCAAAAGGTATCGCCGCCGTGCAAAAATCCGCGTGCCCTCGACGAACACGCGGACGGTAATTCATCGACTGCCGGTTATCCGGCTGGCAATCTTGAAGGAAAGCTTGCCCACGAAAATCGATAGGCAAAATGCGATCGGCCAAGCTGCGACGAAAGCCTTGAGCCATTCGTGCAGCCATTCAGCTGTCGGCCCGAGTTTCAGGAAGCTGAACAAGCCGGTCATGCAAAAGGCCATCATGCAAGCGATGAGCAGTTGGGCAATCAGCAGGGTCTTCGTATCGGTCACTACAGTTCTCCACGCCAAGGTGGACTGCGCCAGAAGCTTCTCCAAAGACACAGCACCACCTCTTGATAAGGTCAGGTGCCGTGGGTTCGCTTTTGGCGACTAATTCCCGCTGCTGCGAGGGCCGGGATAACCAACCGGCCGATCATTTTTCGGCTTGTCTTGGTTATTGGGGCAGGCCGAGTCTGTCAATCGACAGGACCGGAAGAACGGCGAGCCGTCGGCCTGCTTCCAAACCCGATCCTAGTCGAACTTTTCGGTCGTATCCGCCTTGCCCTTTACCCAGTAGCCGGACGCCTTGATCCAGTGCAGCGGATAGCCTCTTTCGGTGACCAGATACTCGCGGACGGCGCGCGTGACCGAAGCCTCTGCCGCGACCCATACGAAGGTTCCAGGTTGGATGTCCACACCACGCAGGATGCTCAGCAACGGTTCGGCATTGGTCGAATCCGAAAGAGGCCGTTCCGCCCAATGCAAATTCAGGTCCGCCTGCGTGTCGAACGTCTGCCTCTCAGCCGGGCCAGCCACCGCTGCAATCGCAGTGATCTCCGTACCGGCACGGCTTTCGTCTATCCTGCGTCCCATAGCCGGCAAGGCGGTTTCATCGCCGACCAGCAACCACCGCGCCACATCGGCGGAGATCACCGCCGAGCCACGTGGCCCGCCGATCGCAAGCGTGGCGCCCGGAGATGCGTCGATTGCCCACTGGGTCACCGGACCCGCCTCATGCAAGGCAAAGTCAATCGTCAGTGTGCGGGCATTATTGTCGTATCGCCGGGGCGTGTAGTCGCGGCGCGCTTCGCCTTCGGCAGTGGGGACGAAGATCTTCACGTGATCGTCGGGTGCAAGGCTGACGAAGTCCGCAAGATCGTCACCCGTGAGCACGATGCGGCGCATGCCGGGCGTGATATCGGTGACGTCGGCGACCGTCAGAGCGCGGCGACGCAATTCGTGGCGAACCCGTTCGATTTGAGGGGCCGGCAGGCTATGATTTCGGTTTTGATTGTTATCCATTGTATCCTTCAGAGGCTATGAGCTCGATCCGCAGGACACAGTCGCGCAGATCGAAGCCGCAGAGCCGTTCGATCATACGCGTTGAGTGACGTTAACGCTTACGTGGCCGAGCGGTGCCCGACCATTGACAAACTCGTGTAACCGACATCTCAAGGCTGTGCAACGACGGCTGGCGGCAAATACCGATTGTTGCCAAAGTTTAACTTTCATCCGGGCATCGACCAAGCAAGACTTGCCAGCCAGCAGGCCACTCAAGGCATTGGCTGCCCTGAAAGCACGCGCCGTCGAGGAGCTAAGATGGACAACAGGATCAGCGACGTACTTGAAACCTACCATGTAATGATCCGCGAAGAGCAGAACCGTCCGCGCGAAGTGCCTCCGGGCGGTCGCGATGGAGGCCAAGACCGCAGGCTGCGCGCGGTTGGTCGCGAGACGGGGCAACTCATCAACATTCTCGCCAAGAGCCTCAAGCGGCCGGTCATCCTCGAGCTGGGCACATCCTTTGGCTATTCGGGCATCTGGCTGGCAGAGGCAGCCCGCGCCACAGGCGGAAAACTGATCACAATGGAACTGCATGAATACAAATCGGCACACGCCAAGGAGATGGCAACGAAGGCCGGACTTGCGGATTGGATCGATTTCAGGATTGGCGACGCGGTGCAGATGATTGCCGAACTCACCGATGGCGTCGACTTTGTCCTTTTGGATCTCTGGAAGGACCTCTACCTGCCCTGCCTGGAGGCCTTCTACCCCAAGCTCAATCCGGGTGCGATCATCGTCGCCGACAATATGCTCCGTCCCGGCGACGAAAACGTGAGGCAGTATGGTGCGTCGGTCCGCGCCAAACCAGGCGTTACCAGCGTACTTCTACCGGTCGGCAGCGGCCTCGAGGTCAGCCGCTTCGACCCGTGAGACAGACTATGCCTATGGAGATCCGCTCAAGCCGGTTCAGCAAGGCTAGGATCGGCAAAAAGCGTACCGTCGTATGCTCCTAGGCAAGTTCTTACCGAGACGACAAGCCAGATCAGCGCTAGCACAGCAACCAGGACGTCCCCGAACACCGCGACTGCCTGAAGATGAACCGTGGCGGACAGACACAGCGTCGCAACCGCATAGACTCCGATCGGGAAAGTATAGCCCCACCAGCCGAGGTTGAACGGAAGGCCCTTCATCAGATAGTGCGCAGTTACGGCAACTGCGATTCCGAGCCACCATAGACCGTATGCCCAGAGCAGCACTCCGCCAAGCAGAGCTGCGCCGGACATCGCCTCGCCAAAGGCACCGAGATCGTTGGCAGCCAATACGCCCTTCCCATTCACTGCAAAAAGGATCAGCCCGAGGGCTCCCGTCCCGATCGGGCCGAGCGACAGGAAGGCGGTGGAAGCCATGTCAGCGGGCGGCAGCTTGTAGAGAGCCATGCGAAGGAAAAGGATCGTCAGCAGTCCGAGAGCCAGAGGTACCGAACAAGCCCAGAGCACGTAACTTGTGAAGAGCACGCTCATCTGTCCGGAAGCCTCTCGGATGTACGGCAGAAGCAAGCCGCCGCTCGCAGCCGTTACTTCGCAGGCGACGATCGGCAATAGCCAGACAGCGCTCATCCTTTCCAGGACGTGGTCCTGACGGGTAAACATGGCAAATGGAATTGCGAGCCCGGACAGCGCTGCAAGTGCAGCGTCCAACCACCAGAGAAAAATCGCAATGGTCACAGCACCGTCACCGAAATGCTTGGTGCCGAAAATGACCATCCCGTTGACGATCGTCGCAAGCCCCATGGGAATGCATCCGAAAAACATCGAAACCACGGGATGCGCGAAAGCGCGCATCGCCTCGCGGGGGTGCAATATCCATTTGCCTACATACAGTGCCGACAAACAGGCAAAAAGCGCGATGTTAGACAGCCACAGAAACTCTCCCGCTGCGAAAAAGGTCGGCACAGTGGGGAATTGCGCAAGGCAGATGGCGAGAATGCCTGTGCCCATCGTCGCCGCGAACCAGTTGGGTGTGAAATGCAGGACCCGCCGGCGGCTGTCGGAGTGTCCGAGACGAATATGAGGGGCGGCGAATAAGGTCATGACTAGATCCTCGATGGCCCCAAACGGATACGCCTGCGAAATCATCGGATCCAACGAATTGAAATAATAATTTCGTTCGATAAAATCGAATGATTATGTCATTGCGAGTTGCCCGTGACCCTTGAACAACTTCGAATTTTCGTTGAGGTCGCTGCCCGTCAGCACATTACGCAGGCGGCAGGCCAGCTCAACATGACGCAATCGGCCGTCAGCGCCGCCATCAGTGCTCTGGAGAACCGGCATCGAGTTGCGCTGTTTGATCGTGTTGGACGCTCGATCGTGCTGAACCAGACCGGTCGCGTGTTTCTCAAGCAAGCGCAAGCCGTGCTTGCAAGCGCACGCGCTGCAGAGGCCGCTCTGATGGATTTGTCCGGGTTGATGCACGGCGAATTGTCGATCATGGCGAGCCAGACCGTCGCCGGCTACTGGCTGGCCCCGCGTCTCGCCGAATATCGCAGCCGCCACCCCGGCATCTCACTCGACGTGCGCATCGGAAATACGCAGGACGTCACCGACGCCGTAGTTGAAGGAAGAGCCGAGATTGGCCTCATCGAATGGCCACAGCAACGCCAAAACCTGTCGGCCAGAAGGATTGCCACTGACGAGATGATTGTCGTCATCGCGCCTGGCCATTCCTGGGCTGACCTCCAGCCGCGAACTGTCAACGATTTCCCCGAGTCGGCCTGGATACTGCGCGAGGAGGGCTCTGGAACCCGCCGCGCATTCGAAAGCCTTCTTGAGACGGCCGGCCTGACAACGGCTGCCCTGGACGTTCCAATGTCGGTGCCTGGCAATGAAACCGTGATAGGACTTGTCGAAGCCGGACTTGGCGCAACGCTGATGTCGCGCAGCATCGCCGCGCCCTTTCTGAAAGCGGGAATTCTCAAGGAAGCGAACATCCCACCCCTGCCCCGGCCATTTTTCCTCTTGCGGCATTGGGAGCGGTATAGGAGCACGGCTGCCGACGCCTTCGACGCAATGGTCTCAGTGGCCGTTCCCGACCAGCAAGGGTGAAGCCCCGCCTTCGATCAGGGCCTGAGCCTCGGCCTGTCGCATAGGCCTGCCAAGCAGGAAGCCTTGGACCTCGCTGAAGCCTTCAGCGCGCAACTTCTGCAACTGCTCCTCGGTCTCGATTCCTTCTGCAAGCGTCGTCGCGTTGAAGCCGGAGCCGATACCGACGACCGCACGCACGATCGCCAGGTTGCCCGGGTCTGTTTCGATGCCGGAGACAAAGCTGCGGTCGAGCTTGATCTTGTCGAATGCGAAGGCGCGCAGATAGCTGAAGGACGAATAGCCTGTGCCGAAATCATCGATGGCGATGCGGATGCCAAGTTCCTTCAATGCCCGCAACAGTGGCAGGCTTTGCTCAACGTCGGCAAGGAAGACGGATTCGGTAATCTCGATTTCGAGCCGTTCCGGATGCAGGCCGGTTTCATCGAGCGCGGAGACGACGGTCGCAAGCAGACTATTGTGACGAAACTGGCAGACAGAGAGATTGACCGCAATCTTCAGATGTTTGGGCCAATCCGCTGCCGCCCGGCAGGCCTCGCGCAGCACCCATTCGCCAATCTGAATGATAAGGCCCGTTTCCTCGGCGAGGGGAATGAATTCCATCGGCGGGACCAGACCTCGCACTGGGTGGCACCAGCGGATCAAAGCCTCGAAGCCCGCCAGACCGTCGTCATCCAGTTGCACGATTGGCTGATAGTGAAGTTCGAACTGGCCTTTCAACAGCGCCTCGTGAAGTTCGGCCGTCAGCATGTGCCGGCGCTCCGCTTCGAGGCGCATTTCAGGCAGATAGAAGCGATAGGTCGAGCGACCGCTTTCCTTGGCTGCGTAGAGTGCAAGGTCCGCGTGCCGCATCAACACATCGTCATCCTCCGCATGCTCCGGCGCAAGCGCAATGCCGATGCTGCAGGTGACATGCTCGTTGACTCCGTCGAGATCGAAGGGAGCCGACAGCGACCTGAGCAGGCGCTCAGCGAAACGCTCGATGCACTCGCGTCGTTCCAACCGCAGAAGAAGCGCGAATTCGTCGCCGCCGAGACGCGCAACGAGGTCGCCATCGGCCATGAGCTGCATCAGACGCGCGGCGACCTGGCAGAGTAGCGCATCGCCTGCCGCATGGCCCTTGCTGTCATTGATGTGCTTGAAATGGTCGACATCGAGATAGAGCAGTGCGAGTGGATTTTCCGCGGTGGCAATGCGCGCCTCCCGCTGGATATGATCGGCAAAGAAGGCACGGTTCGGCAGGCCGGTCAGCGCATCGTGCATCGCCATGTAGGCGAGACGGGCCTCCACCGAGCGCTCCTCGGTCACGTCCTGGGAAATGCCGAGCACATAGCGCGGCGCCGCCCCATCCGGAGCGGGTAGTGCGCGCTTGATCGTCCGCAAGATCCGCGGAGCCCCATCCGCGCGCTGCATCGTCTCTTCGAAGCTGATGGTCGCGCCAGCTCCCAGAGCCCTGGCGTCCTGCTCGCGAAAGATTGTCGTCTGCTTGTCATCGAAAATGATCCGATCGCTCTGACCGACGATGACTTCCGGGTCGTGGCCAACGATGGCGCCGCATGCCTCGTTGAAAAGGATATAGCGGCCGTCATCTTCCATGTCCTTCACGAAGACGCCGACGGGAAGGTTGTCGACGATGCTGTCGAGCATCGAACGCGTATCGTTCACCTGACGTTGGGCCGCATTGACCTCGGTCCTGTCCTGCACGATCGCGAGGATCGCATCCCGCCCGTCGAAGCGGACCGCGCGTCCATAGGTAAGCACTTCAAGCGTCTCGCCGTTGGCCTTCAGATGCGTCCAGCGCTCGGCGCGCTCCATATCCGTGCGGGCCTGCACGGCATGGAGCATTCGTTTGCGCTCCTGCTCTGGCCTGATATCGAGCACTGTCATTCCCGCGTAGTCCTGGCGCGAGTAGCCATAGAGGTCGAGGGCAGCGTTGTTGACGATCAGGAATTGCAGGCTGCGGGGATCGTACACCCACATCGGCGACGGGTGGGTCGCAAACAGTGACTGAAAATCATCGTTCGGCGCATCGATGAGAACAAATGCTTTCTGAAGACCGGTCATGACGAAATCACATGAAATAATGATAGCGGATCGACCGGTTATAGACAGAAAAGCTAAATAAAATCAGAATCATAGTTCGCACAAACTTTAGGCTCAACGCCTTCGGATTGTGCATCGCGGCATTTTTCTTGTCTCCGGCACGTACCGTCAGTGGTGAGCGTGGCTGCACTGCGCGTGATCAGCCAGAACCTCGATAACCCGGCACTGATCGACGCGACCGTGACCGCAGCCCTCAACCATCAGCTCCAGTTCGGCCTTCAGCGCCATCAGGCTGCGGATCCTCTGCTCGACTTCGACAAGGCGGGCCTTCGCAATCGCGTCGGCGGAAGCGCAGGACTGATGCGGGTCGTCCTGCAGGGTCAGGAGCGCGCGGATTGCCTCCACTTCGAAACCAAGCTCGCGAGCGTGACGAATGAATGTCAGCCGACGCAAATCTGCTGGCTCATAAGAGCGCTGATTGCCCTCGCTGCGGCTTGGCTCCGGCAGAAGGCCAATGCTCTCGTAGTAGCGGATCGTCGGCACCTTGACGCCACTTTTCCGCGATGCCTCGCCGATCGTGATATTTTTCATGATTTTTCTCTTGCACCTCTAGTCACTAGAGCATGTAGGTAGGATGCTTCAGTCTGACAAGGAAGCGGATCATGGGTGAAATGGTCGAGAAGCGTTACAGGGTTGACGGCATGGATTGCGCCAGCTGCGCGGCAAAGATCGACACCGCCGTCCGGCGAATGCCGGGGGTCGAGGATGTTTCCGTCTCCGTGACGGCAGGAACGATGACCATCCGCCACGACGGCAGCAGTGACCTTCCAGCCATCGAAAGCAAAGTGACGAGCCTTGGTTATGCGGTCTCGCAGCTCGCCGGGAAATCGCCGGTACAAGCAGCATCGGCAAGTCACGCCCACGACCATTGTGATCACGCCGGCCACGATCATTCCGGACACGACCATGCAGGTCACGAACACGCGGAGCAGCAACAGCCGACCGACGCGTTGGAAGGCCTCCACGGTCACGACGCCCCCATGGCTGGACCATGGTGGCAAAGCAAGAAGGGCCGCCTGACGATCCTTTCCGGCGCCGCACTCGTTGTCGCCTATCTCATTGGCCACCTCGTGCCGGACATTGCGCCTTACGCATTCATCGTCGCAATGCTCGTTGGGCTTGTTCCGATCGCTCGGCGCGCGGTAGCCGCCGCATTAGCGGGTACCCCGTTCTCGATCGAGATGCTGATGACGATCGCGGCTGTCGGCGCGGTGATCATCCATGCGGGCGAGGAGGCCGCAACCGTGGTCTTCCTGTTCCTGGTCGGCGAACTGCTGGAAGGCGTCGCCGCCGGCAAGGCACGCGCGAGCATCCAGTCGCTGACGACACTTGTTCCGAAGCGCGCCTTCCTTGAGGAAGATGGCAAGACCCGGGAAGTGCCGGCCGAGAGCCTGGCTGTAGGCTCGACGATCCTGGTTCGCCCGGGCGACCGTATCGCAGCGGACGGCATCATTCTCTCCGGCGAAAGTGCCGTCGACGAGGCACCGGTCACCGGCGAAAGTACGCCGGTGCGCAAGGGCGAAAGCGACATGGTTTTTGCCGGCACCGTCAACGGCGACGCCGCGCTTCGTGTCAAGGTGACGGCAACGGCCGCCGACAACACGATCGCACGCGTTGTCCGGCTGGTCGAGGAAGCGCAGGAATCAAAGGCGCCGACGGAACGTTTCATCGATCGCTTCTCTCGATACTATACGCCCGGCGTCGTCGTCGTTGCCGCCCTCGTCGCGATCCTGCCGCCGCTCCTTGCAGGCGGTGCCTGGGACGAGTGGATCTACAAGGGTCTCGCAATATTACTGATCGGCTGCCCTTGTGCCCTAGTGATTTCGACCCCAGCTGCAATCGCCGCCTCGCTTTCTTCAGGCGCTCGCCGTGGCCTTCTGCTGAAGGGTGGCGCGGTTCTCGAAACGCTTGGAAAGGTCACCGCCGTCGCCCTCGACAAGACAGGAACGCTGACGGAAGGCAAGCCGCAGGTCACGGACGTGATTGCCTTCGAAAAGGAAGAAGCGGAAGTCCTCAAGTACGCCGCTGCCCTTGAGACCGGGTCGAGCCATCCTCTGGCGCTCGCAATCCTGGCAAGGGCAACGGCCGTGGGAATCCCCATCCCCGCAACGATGGACGCCAAGGCTCTAGGGGGCAAAGGCATCACCGGGACGATTGAGGGACAGCCGGTTTTTTTCGGATCTCCCAACGCTGCCAATGAGCGCATTCCCCTTTCGGCCAATCAGACCGCCCGCATTGCCGCGCTCAATGACGACGGAAAGACGGTGTCCGTGCTCATTGTCGGCAGCACTTTGGCGGGCGCCATCGCCATGCGCGACGAGCCGCGCGACGATGCGAAGTCCGGCCTTGAGAAATTAACCGGCGCAGGCATCAAGATCGTCATGCTCACCGGCGACAACCGCCGCACTGCCGAAGCTATCGGCAGGCAGCTCGGTATCGAGGTGCGTGCCGAACTGATGCCGGAGGACAAGCAACGCATCGTGAATGAGTTGAAGCATGATGGCCTGGTTGTTGCCAAGGTTGGCGACGGCATCAACGACGCCCCGGCGCTCGCGACCGCCGATGTCGGTATTGCTATGGGCGGCGGCACCGATGTGGCGCTTGAAACCGCCGACGCAGCCATTCTGCATGGCCGTGTTGGCGATGTTGCGGCAATGATCGCGCTCTCCAGGCGCACCATGCGCAACATCGCGGAAAATATCACCATCGCGCTCGGCCTGAAGGTAGTATTCCTGGTGACCACCATCGCTGGCATCACCGGCCTGTGGCCCGCGATCCTGGCCGACACCGGCGCGACGGTACTGGTCACGATCAATGCGCTGAGACTGCTGAAGCCGACGAATTGATACCGGCTACCCGGTCGCCTGTTCTCGGAGTTCGACCGTGCGGGTACTTCCCGGTCGCGCTACCGTTTCTCCCCGAGATACTGAAAGAGCGTTCGCCTCCAACTCTGATCATGGATCGCCTGGAGGACGGCGACGTCGATAGCCTTGCGATAAGGGCGGCCGAGCGGCATGGCGAGCCCGTAGCTCTGCGGCTCGAAGTCAATATCCAGAACCTGTACGCTGTTGGGGAATTGCTGCTCCACTGTCCAGGCAAGAAGCGGCTTGTCATAGACGAAGGCATCGATCGATCCGGCTTCGAGCGCCTTGAGCCCATCGGCAACCTGGGCGAACGTGCGGTGTTTGATACGCTCTCCGTCAAGGAAGCCGATGGTCGCCGAATTGGCAAGGGTTCCGACGCGGACCCCGGGTAGATCCTCCACGCCGTTTACCAGCCCGCGCATCTGCCTCGTTGTCAATGCAGAGGTGACGCTGGCCGTAAAAACCGCGATCGTGATAATCGACACCACCATCCAGATGATCGCGAGCGCCCTGCCCGCGATCGTGATCGGCCCGCGATGACCCGTGCTCGCCTGTGTCATGGCCTCGGCCGACCACCAGATGCTCGCTCCGAGCCCCCGTCCCAGCGGACCGCCGAAATCGTCATTGTGACGCCGCTCGAACAACCACACCAGCGCACCGACAAGCAACGATATGCCGATCAACGCGCCAGCTGCCTGCAGGAAGCCCGCCGAGATCATCGTTCGGACGATCTCTCGCCACACCGACACACTGTTGACCGACACCGCAATCCCCAGACCGGTATCGTAGAAGGGCTGACTAAAGTCCACGCTGCGCTCACGATCCGCCGTGATGGTGATCGCAGCTACGGAAACATCATAGTCGCCCCGCGACGTAGCCTCGATGAGTTTCTGCACATTGGGCTCTTCGGCAAGGCGAAACTGCAGCCCCAGCTTCTGCGCAACCTCGCGCCAAAGGTCGATGGAAATACCGCTCCAATTGCCGTCGGCATCCTTCATCGCGAAGGGTGGCGCCTCCTTGGTGCCGACTACGAGTTCGCGCCGAGGAAAATCCTCCCTGTCCGCCTGCTGCGCCATCTGTGCGTGGACGTCTTGGCTGTCGACCACCGCAAACAAGGCAAAGGCAATGGACATACAGCGCCCGCAGCGAAACGCCGCGCGCAGCCATGCCTGCGCATTTCTCGCAAAAGGAGCTGCAAAAGCGATTGCCATCATACTCGTTCGCATCCTGCCTCCAACGTCGAAAAGAATCTCCGCAGCAAGGCTATCGAGCCGATCGCGGCCTGAAGAGGCGGTGCGAAGCGAGCCACGAGTGAGCGTAAATTGGAAGTACGTTACTGTAAAAAGTGCTTTGGATGACACTTGCAAGCGCGGCGCGCGTGTCGGTGACCCGAGCGCATCGTGCCAGCGCCATCATCACCCACACACGAAGATTTGCGCGTAGTGGAACATTTTACGCGTCAGGGAGTTAACGTTTGGAGGAGGACTAACATGACGAATGACTTCAACAGACCAAACCCCGTGAATACATCGGCCTCGAAGAGCAGGACAATATGGATCGTTCTCGCAGCGATCGTCGTAGTTGTGGCTCTCGCAGCCACGTATTGGCCGAGATCACAGAGTTCGTCGACGACAACGGCACCTGCCGCACCAGCGCCGACAGCTTCCGAGCCTGCTTCGCCACCGCCTGCATCGACTGCACCGGCAACATCGCCGGCAACGACGCCGCCAGCAGCGAACACGCCAGCCGAAGCTCCGGCAACAACCCCTGCGGCTCCCGCTGCTCCAGCTCCGGCGACACCGCAGTAAACGCGGGCCCGGTCTGACGGGCTATACTACCTGAAGGGCGAAGGCCGGCTTGCGATTTAATTCGCGCCGGCCTTGAGGATGCGATGCGTGCTGGCGTCGAGCGCATTGCCGGCTTCCCTGCCGTCCTTGGCAAGACCATTCGCCGTATTTGCACATGATGAGAGACCGATAAGCGACGCAAGCGCAATGGCGATAGCGACTGCTGACTTTGACATGGAAGCTCCCAGATTGATGTTGCAACAGACCGCTCGAGCGCAACAATAATCGCGCGTGCTGCGGTGATCAACATGGTGTGACCGAAAGGCAAAACGAGAAAACCCGGCGCAGGTTCCCGCGCCGGGTTTTCTCATTGCCTTGGGAGCAAAACTCAATCGACTGCAAAGACCAGCGGCTTTGCCTGGCGGATCGCCGGGTTTGCCGTCAGCTTTGCCAGGACCTGATCGCCAATCGGACCATCGACATAAAGCAGTGCGATCGCATCGCCACCCTGCTTGTCGCGGCCAAGCTGGAAGTTCGCGATGTTGACGCCCGCGCCACCAAGCGTCGTTCCAATAAAGCCGATCATGCCGGGAACGTCGGTGTTGGTGATGTAGACCATGTGCGAACCGACGTCGGCATCGAGGTTGATGCCCTTGATCTGGATGAAGCGCGGCTTGCCGTCGGAGAAGACGGTGCCGGCGATCGACCGGGTCATCGTATCGGTCTTGACGGTCAGCTTGATGTACCCGTCGTAGACGCCGGTCTTGTCACGCTTGACCTCGGAGAGCACGATGCCCTTTTCCTTGATCATCACGGGCGCCGAAACCATGTTAACGTCGGCCACCTGGCTGCGGATCAGGCCCGCGAGCGTCGCGCTGGTCAGAGCGCGGGTGTTCATGCCGGCGGTCACGCCATCATAGAGAATCTCGATTTCCTTGATCGGCTCTTCAGTGACCTGGCCGACAAAGGCGCCGAGAACGTCAGCGAGCTTGATGAACGGCTTCAGGATCGGCGCTTCTTCAGCGGTGATCGACGGCATGTTGATGGCGTTGGAGACGGCGCCCTTGACCAGATAGTCCGACATCTGCTCGGCGACCTGCAGGGCGACGTTTTCCTGCGCTTCCGTGGTCGATGCGCCGAGATGCGGCGTGCAGACGACGTTCGGCAGGCCAAACAGCGGGCTTTCCTTGGCGGGCTCGACTTCGAACACGTCAAAGCCGGCGCCAGCGACGTGACCGGACTTGATGGCTTCGGCAAGTGCTGCTTCGTCAACCAGACCGCCGCGCGCGCAGTTGATGATACGAACGCCAGGCTTGGTCTTGGCGAGGTTTTCCTTGCCGAGGATGCCACGCGTCTTGTCGGTCATCGGCACGTGCAGGGTGATGAAGTCGGCCTTGGCCAGAAGCTCGTCGAGCTCGACCTTGGTGACGCCCATCTCCTGCGCGCGTTCAGCCGACAGGAAGGGGTCGTAGGCCAGAACATGCATGCCGAGACCGATCGCCTTCTTGCAGACGATGCCGCCGATATTACCGGCACCAATGACGCCGAGCGTCTTGCCGGTGATTTCGACACCCATGAACTTCGACTTTTCCCACTTTCCGGCCTGCGTCGAGCTATCGGCCTGCGGCAGCTGGCGGGCAACGGCGAACATCAGCGCGATGGCGTGTTCTGCCGTGGTGATCGAGTTGCCGAACGGCGTGTTCATGACGATGATACCGCGCTTCGACGCAGCCGGAATATCGACATTGTCGACGCCGATGCCGGCGCGGCCGATGACCTTGAGGTTGGTCGCTGCGGCGATGAGCTTCTCCGTGGCCTTGGTGGCCGAGCGGATAGCGAGACCGTCGTAATTGCCGATGATTTCGGCGAGCTTGTCCTTGTCCTTGCCGAGCTGCGGCTGGAAATCGACTTCGACGCCGCGATCACGGAAGATCTGGACGGCGGTTTCCGACAGTTCGTCGGATACGAGAACGCGAGGTGCCATTGGGGGCTTCCTTCAAAAAAGTTCAGCAATGGATGAAATCAGGGATGCGAGGCTCCGCCCGTTCGGCGGAGCCGGATGCGATCAGCTCAGGCAGCAGCCTGTGAAAGCGTCGCCTTCTGGGTCTCGAACGCCCAGGTCAGCCACGGCATCAGCTTCTGCATATCAGCAGTCTCAATGGTGGCACCTGCCCAGATGCGAAGGCCGGACGGCGCGTCACGGTAGTGACCGATGTCGTAGGCGACACCTTCCTTGTCGAGCAGGCTGACGAGACCCTTGGCAAAGTTCGCCTGGCCGTCGGCGTCCAGCGCCGCAACATCCTTGTCGGTGATCTTCAGGCAGACCGAGGTGTTGGAAGCTGTTTCGGCCTTGACCGCGAGATTGGCGATCCAGTCGTTGGCGGCAACGAAATCGGCGATAACCTTGGCGTTGGCATCGGCGCGGGCCATCAGCCCCTTGAGGCCGCCGACTTGCTTCGACCACTGCAGCGCATCGATATAATCTTCAACGCAGAGCATCGACGGCGTATTGATGGTTTCGCCGGTGAAGATGCCCTCGATCAGCTTGCCGCCCGAAGTCATGCGGAAGATCTTCGGCAGCGGCCAGGCCGGTGCGTAAGTGGTGAGACGCTCGACGGCGCGCGGCGACAGGATAATGACGCCATGAGCGCCCTCGCCGCCGAGAACCTTCTGCCAGGAGAAGGTGACGACATCGAGCTTGGCGAAATCGAGGTTCTGCGCGAAAGCGGCAGAGGTCGCGTCGCAGATCGTCAGACCCTTGCGATCGGCGGGAATGAAGTCGCCGTTCGGGACGCGAACGCCCGAGGTGGTGCCGTTCCAGGTGAAGACGACGTCGCGGTCGAAATCGATGGTCGAAAGGTCCGGCAGCTCGCCGTAACCGGCTTCGATTTTACGGACGTCTTTCAGCTTCAGCTGCTTGACGACGTCGGTAACCCAACCGGCGCCAAAGCTTTCCCAGGCGACCATGTCGACACCGCGCTCGCCGAGCAGCGACCAGAGCGCCATTTCGACGGCGCCGGTATCGGAGGCAGGAACGATGCCGATGCGGTAATCCGCAGGCACTTCCAGAATTTCACGGGTAAGATCGATGGCCTGCTTGAGCTTTGTCTTTCCGACCTTCGCACGGTGCGAACGGCCAAGAGGCGCGTCGGAAAGAGCGTCGAGCGACCAACCGGGGCGCTTCGAGCAAGGGCCAGAAGAAAAATGGGTGTTTTGCGGACGCACGTCCGGCTTTGCGGTCTTCGTCATCTGCTATCCTTCCAGATAGATAGCTCCTCGTTGGGGAGGAGTGTCCCGCCGCCGTGGATATAGATCGCACCTGACATAGTCAACGGGGAAGTGTCGCAACTGGGGGATTTTTTGACGCACCCAATAGAAGCAGTCAGGTCGCGATCAACGACACGCGAAACAAAAAGCCGCCCGAATGGGCGGCTTTTCAGTATCAGTAGGCGAAAACTTACTTGTAGACAGGCATAGCAGGAGGCGGTTCATAGGGAGCGGGAGCGCAACCACCGAAGAGGTATCGGGCGCCGACGCGAGCTTCGTGAACGTTGAAGCCCTTGTCGCGGCCGGGGCCGCCACCCGCATTGTAGCCAAACATCTCGCCGCCATCGACGTGGAGGAAGCGGTAGCCGACATCCGCCTTCACGTTGCAGGTCACATCGATCGTGGCACCAGCCATGAGGGCGTAGCTGAAGCGCCAGTTGCTCTTGCCATCATGCGTGAAGGTCGGGTCGCAGTTTGACGAATTGCCCGTTTCGCACGATGTGTTCTGCAGATCCCTCCACTTCACGTGCGTCCCACCGATACCGGCGCCGACGTAGGGGGTAAAGTAGCCGTACGTGCCGAGATCGACGTAGGCATTTGCCATCAGGCTCCAGGCCGTCAGCGACGAGATGTCGCTGGACGTACAAGCCGTGGCAACGCCGCAGCTGCCGATCGTCGAACCGTGGAAGTCAGCCTTGCCGAAATAGTCAAGTGTCAGGTCGGTGCGAAAGTAGTTGTTGACCTGGTAGCCGACACCGCCGCCGCCGGTAAAGCCATCACGCAGATCAGCCGTGGCGAAATCCACTTCGCTTGCGTTGCTACCCTGGAAGTAGTTCGCACCACGCAGATCGGACCAACCGTATCCGACGTCGCCGCGGAGATACCAGCCGGTGGCTTCGGTGACGGTAACTTCCGGCACCATTTCCGGAACCGGCTGCGCGGGCGTGAGGTCCGCAGCATGGGCATTCGATGCAATTATCAACGCGGCAAAGATGCCGGACAGGCTTCTCTTCATGAACCAGCTCCAAAGTTCAACAGATCGGCCGACAACCGTCGCCAACCCAAATGCTTCGGATATGGACAATGAAACAGAAACGTTAAAACCCGCTTAACTACAAATATTTACCGTGTTTCTTGCCGCTTCATGAACCATAAATCGCCGTCGAAAAGAAAAAGCCGGCACGAATGGTGCCGGCTTCGGATCACGGTGAAAAAGATACTAGGCCGCCGAGCGGACGCTGGATATCGTGCCAATCAATTCGTTGACGATCCGCTCGATCTGGGATCGGTCATCGCCCTCGGCCATGACGCGGATCAGAGGCTCCGTGCCGGAAGGACGGATGACCAGACGGCCGTTCTTGGCAAGCTCAGCTTCCGCATCGGCAATCGCCTTCTGCACCTGGATATCCTCCAGCGGCTTGCCGCCTGAAATACGGACGTTGCGCAACAGCTGTGGAACCGGATCAAAGCGACGGCAGACTTCGCTTACCGTCTTGCCAGTTCGCTTGACCGCAGCAAGGATCTGCAGCGCTGCCACCAGACCGTCCCCCGTCGTGCCGTAGTCAGACAGCACGATATGGCCTGACTGTTCACCACCGACATTATAGTTGTGCTGGCGCATGTGTTCGACGACGTAGCGGTCGCCAACCATGGTGCGTACGAGACCAAGCCCTTTGTCGCCGAGGAAGCGTTCAAGCCCCAGATTCGACATGACGGTCGCGACAATACCGCCACCACGAAGCTGCTGGCTCTCGGCATAGCTCTCGGCGATGACGGCCATCAGCTGGTCGCCGTCGACGACTGCGCCGTTTTCATCAACGATGATTACACGGTCAGCATCGCCATCGAGCGCGATGCCGATATCGGCGCGCACCTCATCGACCTTCTTCTGTAGAGCGACTGGGCTGGTGGAGCCGCAATTGAGGTTGATGTTCGTGCCGTTCGGCTCGTTGCCGATGGTCACAACGTCGGCACCGAGCTCCCAGAGAACGGCGGGTGCCACCTTGTAGGCCGCCCCATTTGCGCAGTCGATCGCGATCCTCAAGCCCTGCAAAGTTACGTCACGCGGCAACGTGCGCTTTGCATGCTCGATATAGCGATCGTGAACGCCGTCGACGCGCTTTGCGCGCCCGATGTCATCCGACTTTGCAAGCTGCGTGGAAAGATCCTTCTCAAGCAGATCCTCGATTTGCGCTTCCAGATCGTCGGACAGCTTGTAACCGTCGGGTCCAAAAAGCTTGATACCGTTATCCTCGTAAGGATTGTGCGAGGCGGAGATCATGACGCCGATATCGGCGCGCAAGGACCGCGTCAGCATGGCCACGGCTGGCGTCGGAATAGGGCCAAGAACGAACGCATCGATGCCTGCCGCCGTGAAGCCCGCGACCATCGCGTTTTCCAGCATGTAACCCGAAAGGCGCGTATCCTTGCCTATCACGACGCGATGACGGTGGTTGCCTCGGCGAAAAATAGTTCCAACTGCGATACCTACCCGCATCGCAAGATCCGGCGTCATCGGGAACACGTTGGATTGACCGCGTATGCCGTCGGTACCGAAATAGCGTCTTTTCATATGCACCCCTGTGCTGGCGCGCCTTCAGGCTGCGCATTATCGCTTGCAAAAACTAACCCGCCATATGCGAGGCGTCGCTACAAGAGCCTCGAATGAGGCCTCCCTATGTCACCGGCATGACATAAATCGCCGTGACCATCACGTAAATTAGCAAGAAAACCCATTACATCGCGTTACCGACGCAAAAGGCCGGGGTCCAGCTGGGCCCCGGCCTTAAAGTCATTTCTCACGAGAAATCAATGCGGCTGCGGCTCCAGGCCAGCCTCCGGCTCGTCGCCCTTGGCCGTTGGCCGCGTACCGGTCTTCGGCACGGCCGAGCCGCGGCTGGGTGGCGCATCGTCGCCGAGATCGCGCGAAGGCTTTTCGCCACGAATCAGCGCCTTGATTTCCTCACCTGTCAGCGTCTCGTATTCGAGCAGCCCTTCGGCGATCGCGACAAACTCGTCGTGATTTTCCGTCAGGATCTGGCGTGCTTCGGCATAGGCTTCCTCGATCAGTCGGCGTACTTCGCTGTCGATCTTCTGCGCCGTGGATTCAGAGACATTCTTCGACTGTGAAACGGAATGGCCGAGGAACACTTCCTGCTGGTTTTCGCCATAGGCGACCTGCCCGAGCACGTCGGAGAAGCCCCATTGGGTGACCATGGCACGCGCAAGCTTGGTGGCCTGCTCGATATCGGAGGATGCGCCCGAGGTGATGTTTTCCTTGCCGAAGGTCAGCTCTTCCGCAATACGCCCGCCCATCATGATGACGAGGCGCGAAACCATCCACTTGTAGCTCATCGAGTAGCGGTCGCCCTCAGGAAGCTGCATGACCATGCCAAGAGCACGGCCGCGCGGGATGATTGTCGCCTTGTGCAGCGGATCGGCAACCGCAACCTTCAGCGCAGTGATCGCGTGACCGGCTTCGTGATAGGCTGTCAGCTTCTTTTCAGCTTCGGTCATGGCGGACGAGCGACGCTCGGCACCCATCATGATCTTGTCCTTGGCGTCTTCGAACTCCGCCATGGTGACGACACGCTTGTTGCGCCGTGCAGCCATCAGGGCAGCCTCGTTGACGAGGTTCATCAGGTCGGCACCGGAAAAACCGGGCGTCCCGCGAGCCAGAACCTTGAGATCGACATTCGGTGCCAGCGGCACATTGCGGGCATGCACCTTGAGGATGCGCTCGCGGCCGACGATGTCAGGGTTCGGAACGACGACCTGGCGGTCGAAACGGCCCGGACGCAAGAGCGCCGGATCGAGAACGTCGGGACGGTTGGTCGCAGCGATCAGGATGATGCCTTCGTTTGCTTCGAAGCCGTCCATCTCGACCAGCAACTGGTTGAGCGTCTGCTCGCGTTCGTCGTTACCACCGCCGAGACCGGCGCCACGATGTCGACCGACGGCGTCGATTTCGTCGATGAAGATGATGCAAGGCGCATTCTTCTTGGCCTGTTCGAACATATCGCGGACGCGGCTCGCACCGACACCGACGAACATTTCAACGAAATCGGAACCCGAGATTGTAAAGAACGGAACATTGGCTTCGCCGGCAACCGAGCGGGCAAGCAGCGTCTTACCGGTACCGGGAGGGCCGACCAGCAGGACACCGCGCGGAATTTTACCGCCGAGACGCTGGAATTTCTGCGGATCGCGCAGGAATTCAACGATTTCCTCGAGATCCTGCTTGGCTTCGTCAACGCCTGCGACGTCATCGAAGGTCACGCGGCCATGCGCTTCGGTCAGAAGCTTAGCCTTGGATTTGCCGAATCCCATCGCGCCGCGCGAACCGCCCTGCATCTGCCGCATGAAGAACAGCCAGACACCCAGGATCAGCAGCATCGGCAACAGCGTACCAACATAGCTCAGGAAACCCGACGAACCGTCGGTTTCCGGACGCGCCGAAACGAGGACATTCTTCTGCTGGAGACGATCGAGCAGATTGTCGTCAACGACAGGCGTATAAGTCTGGAACGTGGTGCCGTTTTCAACATAGCTGCCCGAGACACGGTTACCCGTGACGACGACTTCCTTGACGCGGCCCGCATCCACTTCACGCAAAAACTGCGAGTAAGGGATTTCGCGGGAGCTGGTTTGCGCCGGCGACGTCTGGAACATGCTGAACAGGGCAATCAGCAGAAGCGCTATGATTGCCCACAAGGCGAAATTACGTAAGTTAGGGTTCATCGAACTCCCCAGCACTGGAACAGCCGCCTCATGGCGACGGTCTAATTTGGCCTCTAACATAGGATTGCCTTAGCTGAATGCCAAGGCAATCTGGACTGTTAGATAGATTTTCCGTCAATAAGACCTAAAGGCGGTTTTGGATAGGGGCGTGTTCCAAAGGCAGCCGCAAGACTTTGCGCGAACATGAAATCAAATCGTGTCAAAAAACGGTCGAAGGGCGAAAAATAGGGCGCAATCCGGACTTTCTCGGCAACTCTGTCGGAAGCCTCGCGTCCTCCTGCATCGACGATACGCGGCGCCACCGCCAAGGCCCGCCGGAAGACTCCCCTTGGGAGTTGACCGCTTGCCGTTTCTGCTTGGCCGGCAACAATCCCGATTTCCTCGTGAGCTGAATTCTCGACCAGCAATCGCCCATCCCATACATCCCGGGCGCCGCGTTCCAGCGTCAACGACGGGATGCCGCGGCTTTCGCGGACAAGGAAGAGGCCGTCGCGCCGAAGGTCAAACACCACCCTGCCCGCGGTCGTTCGCCCCGGCTGACCACCTTCGATAAGCGCCTGCACGTCGTCCATCTGCTTACGACCGAGCGGAAACGCCTGCCCGCCGAACACCGCGGCAAGGCGCGCGATGGCATAATCGAGGACGTATCGCTCAGCGGTTAGCCCGGCCGACACGATTTGCCCGACAAAGGGAGAATGCAGGACGAAATATTGGTCCAACCAACGAGCTGCCGACGCAGAGACACTCGCGCGCAATTCACCCGCACCTTCCCATGGCGAAACCGTCTCGACCTCTTCCGCGAGGCGCGATCGCATCCGCACGCGTTCGTACTTCGGGTCATCGTTGCTTGGGTCGTCGAGCCAACCGACATGCTTCGCGCGAAGGTAATCGCGGATCGCCTCCCGCTGACATCCCAGCAGCGGTCGGGCAACCCACAGCCGTCGGTCGAAAAGGACGAGATCGGCGATACCGGTGCTCGGCTGCTCTGAACGCTCCCTCCGCATGGCGAGCGTCTCGCGCTGATCGTCCGCTGTATGGCCGGTGACGATAACGTCGGCGGCAAGGCTATCTGCGGCGTCGGCCAGCAGCGTATAGCGGGCGTCGCGCGCTGCCGCCATGATTCCGGCACTGGGCTTCTTGCCCCGCCAGATCATTGTTGTGTGCGGTATATCAATCGACCTGCAGAGGGCTGCAACCTGCTGCGCCTCATCTGCTGATTCTGTCCGCAACGCATGATCGACGGTTACGGCACAAAGAGATATTTTCGTGTTGGGTGTGGGCTCGAGAGCTTCGGCGAGAGCGAGAAGCAGGCCGGTTGAATCGCTTCCGCCCGAAATCGCAACAAGGATACGCGAGGGCTTGACCAGCGAGTCGAGGAAACGGCGCGCAGCCATCACCGGTAGAAGGGGGCCGTCCGGGCGCAAGACCGGAAAACCCTAGCAGGCGAGACGTTTTTGCTCGCTGGCAACCTTGGTTATCACGGCACGCGAAGCCTTGGGATAACGCTTCGAGACCTCCCGCAGCGTAGCACATGCAGTTTCAGTATTGTCGAGCGCAGCGAGTGACATGCCGAGCTTCAAAAGCATTTCCGGCGCTTTTTCTGAGCTGCCATACTTCTTGTGGGCATCAAGGAAGGTCTTGGCGGCCTCATTGTACTTCCCCTGCGAGTAGAGCGCCTCACCAAGCCAGAAATTGGCATCGGCTGCGCGTGCGCTGCTCGGGTACTGGGCGATGTACTGGGTAAATTCCTTCTCCGCCGTCGAGTAGTCACCAGAAAGCACATGGCCATAGGCGGCCTTGTACTGGTCAGCCTCGCTACCAAGCGAAGCAGTCTGCGACGACCGCCCGGAATCGACGCCAGGAAGCGGAGCGGATCCAACCGTGGCGCCCTGATTGACGGAGCCGCCGACGGCGTTGCCGCTCTGGTCGAAGTCGATCGAACCGAGCTGTTTTGGCGGCTGGCCGAGACCTTCGTTCGCCGCAACATCCGGCGAGGGAGCCGTTTCGGCTCCCTGAGGTGCTTGGATGACGCGGGCGACATCATCACCGGCGCTTTGACCTTGGGACGGAGGAGGCACGTCTGCCTCGCTCTTCTTCATCGTCTTGGGGCTGCTGCCGGCACTACCGCCGCCGCCCTTTTCCAGTTCCTGGAAGCGGAATTCGTTGTCTTCCTGCGCCTTGCGGATCGTTTCCTGCATCTGCAGGAGCTGGAAGCTCATTTCCTCGATGCGGCCGTTCAGCTGGCGCAGCTGCTCTTCAAGCTGCTGAATGCGAACTTCGGAGCCACCAGCCTGCACGTTTACAACCGGTGCCTGCGGCTGCCGATCCGCAGCCCTGCCGCCGATCTGCCAACCCAAAAGCGACGTCGCATTCGCCGATTGGCCTGCCACGGCCACGGCCGCGAGGCAAAGCATGCCCGCAACGACAAGTTTTTTCATATGGTTCGTCCTGTCCCAGTGATTCTTCGCGCCTATTGGCACGAACAGGAGATTTTTCCAATTGCTTTCAAAAAGCAACGGAAACTGGCCAAAGTGTGTTCAAAAAGAAAAGGCGGCCCGCGATGGAGCCGCCTTTCGAAATTGTAATGTTTCCCGGCAATTACATGCCGGCGCCGCCGAGAACGGTAACGGCGCGGCGGTTCTGCGACCAGCAGGAAATATCGTCGCAGACGGCAACCGGGCGTTCCTTGCCGTAGGAGATCGTCTTCATACGCTGTGCCGGAACGCCACGCGAAGCGAGGTAATCCTTTGTAGCAGCAGCACGGCGAGCGCCCAGAGCAAGGTTGTATTCGCGCGTGCCGCGTTCGTCGGCATGGCCTTCGACGGTGATCGCATACTTCGGGTAACGGGCGAGCCACTGAGCCTGACGGTCGAGCGTCTGGGACGCGTCTGCACGGATCGAGGTGGAATCGGTGTCGAAGAAGATGCGGTCGCCGACGTTAACGGTGAAGTCCTGGGCCGAACCCGGGGTCGCGGCGCCAGCGCCGAGGCCGAGATCGCCGGCGCTGTTGGCCATGTTCTTCTTGTTGGCGCAACCGGCCAGAGCAAGACCGGCGACAAGCGCGATCATGACGGGGTTACGGGCGAAATTCTGCATGCGGCTCATTGCCGGGGTGTGAATTCGGCTCATGGCCGGTCTCCTTGCGACTTGATTAAGGTTGCCGGACTGTAACCTCGTTGGGTTAATCGGCATTCAAGAATTATGGTTAACAAATGGTTGATTTGTCCCTCAGCCGCCCCAATCCGGGATCTTTGCGGCGACAAAAAGGCACATCCACAGGCTTTACTACTCGAGAAGCGGCGACCAGGCCGGGTCCGATGCGAAGCTCGGGGTCTTGATGAGCTGCTCGTTATAGCCCGTCAGATCGATCGAGTAGAGCTGCGGACCACCGGCGCCTGCCGCCTGGCGGAAGAACATGATGACGCGGCCATTCGGCGCCCAGGTCGGGCCTTCGTTGTGGAAGCCCGTCGTCAGGATGCGCTCGCCCGAGCCGTCTGGTTTCATGACGCCGATCGAGAACTTGCCACCCGACTGCTTGGTAAACGCGATCAGATCGCCACGCGGAGACCAGACCGGCGTGGAGTAGTTGCCGTCACCGAAGGAGATGCGCGTCTGGCCGGAGCCGTCGGCGTTCATGACGTAGATCTGCTGCTTGCCGCCGCGGTCGCTTTCAAACACGATCCGCCCACCATCCGGCGAATAGGACGGCGACGTATCGATCGCGGCCGTGGACGTCAGGCGCGTCGTGGTGCGCGAACGCAGGTCCATCGTGTAGATGTTGGCGTTGCCTTCCTGCTGAAGGCTCATGACAACCTTCTGACCATCAGGCGAAAAGCGCGGAGAGAACGTCATGCCCGGGAAGTTGCCGACAACCTCGCGCTGTCCTGTCTCGAGCTGCAGCAGGTAGACGCGCGGCTGCTGGTTGGCGAAGGACATGTAGGTGACTTCCTGACGATTCGGCGAGAAGCGCGGCGTCAGAACAAGGTCGCTGCCGTTCGTCAGCATGCGGACGTTGTAGCCGTCCTGGTCCATGATGGCGAGCTGGCGCTTGCGGTCCTGCTTGGTGCCGGACTCGGAAACGAAGACAACGCGGGTATCGAAATAGCCTTCCTCGCCAGTAATCTGCTTGTAGATCGCATCGGCGATGATATGGGCGACGCGGCGCCAATTCTCGGGCTGCGTGTAGAACTGCTGGCCGGTCATCTGCGTACCGGCAAACGTGTCCCATAACCTGAATTCGGCGCGAAGGCGGCCGTCAGCCTCCTGTGTCACGCGGCCGGTGACGAGAGCCTGCGCATTGATGACCTTCCAGTCCTCGAAGCGCGGAGCAGCATCTGGATTGGAAATCTTCTCGATGAAGGCGTTCTTGTTGATCGGTGCGAAGAGCCCGGAGCGCTGAAGGTCCGCGGCAACCACTTGCGACACCTGCGCGCCCATGTCGCCCTGCAGGAAGTCAGTGATCGCGATCGGCAGCGGCTCGACGTTGCCCTTGTTGATGTTGATTTCGACAAGCGCGTTGGCCGGCGTGGCGACAACCCCAGCGGTTATCATGCCGACGGCGACCATCAAGGCGCGGATAAGGGAACACTTGGTCATGGAGGACAAGCCTTTCAGCATTTTAAAGGGCTAGATCGCTAGGATCGAAGTTGACGATAACTTCACCCCAGGCGTCATATTTGTCTTTCGGAAGGTTGGTGAAGGGCGACGACTTCATCACGGCGCGCTTGGCACCGCTTGCCAACGCCATACGCGTCGCTTCGTTGGTACCGCCAACCGCTTCGACCTCGGGCGAACCGATGATGTTGCCATCCGGGTCAAGCTTCATGTGTACCTTGATGCGAACGTCGCTGGCACCTTCCATCCCAGGAACAACCGACCAGTTGCCGGCGATCGCGCTACGCAGCGCATCCATCTCGCTCATGGAGAGCTTGGAGCCACCGGTGGCTTTCTTGGCGCCGAGCGAAGCAACTTCCGTCGAGCTCTTCGCGCCGCCGTTCGACGGATCCTGCTTGTTCAGCAGGGCCGCGATGTCGTCGGCGTTGAAATCGCTCTGCTTCGAGGAGGAGGCCTTGGCCTTCTCCTGCTTCTTGTCGGCCTTCTTCTTGTCCGTCGGCTTTTCGTCCGTCTGAGCCTTGTCTTCCGTCTTCTTCTCAGGCGGCTTCTCGGCAGGCTTCTGCTCGGGCGGCTTCACCTGCGGCTTGACGACGGGCGTCGGCACCTTGTCCGGCAACGCTTCGGCATCCGGCTTCGGCGGCTCGGCCTGCTCCTGCGGCTTCTCCTCGGCCTTCGGCGGCGTCGGTGTCGGTGGGGTTATGTCAGGCTTCGGCGGCGTGATCGATGCAACCTGCTGCGGCTCGACGTCTGTCTCCTCCTTCATGATGTCCTTCACCTCGTTGGGCACGGGATCATTCTGGGGAAGCGGCTTTTCGACAGCCTTGGGCGCTGCGGCGCTTTCGTTGTTGCTCGGCTTGGCGTTCGGGACCGGGGGCGTCTTGAGGTCGACCTTGTTCTCGCCCATGTTCTCGGCGTTTTCGACATTGGTCGGCTTGGCCGTCGGCTTTGGCGCCGGCTTTTCGCTCGGCTTGGCCGTCTTGTCACCCTGCTGCATCTGCGTCATTTCTTCGACAGGCACGAGATCGACAGGCATCGCCTCGAAATCCTCGACCTTGAACTGCTCCGGGGAGCCGATCGAAATCAGCGCCCACGCGAGCAATGCACAGTGCAAAGCAGCAGATGTGACGATACTGGCCTTCATAGCGTTCGCTATTGGTCCTTCTTCTGCTGCGTCACGAGACCGATGTTCTTGTAGCCGGCACCCTGGATGCGGGCCATGACGTCGGCGATCACACCATAAGGCGCGGTCGCGTCGCCGCGAACGAAGATGCGTTCGTTGTAGCCGGTCGTGGCGATCGCCTCGAGCTTCGCCGCGATTTCCTCGACCGGGATCGGGGTTTCCTGCAGGAACGCTGTTCCGTCGTTCTTGACCGAGATCGTGATCGGCTGCGTTTCTGAATTCAGCGCCTTCGCCTGCGTTTCCGGCAGGTCAACAGGCACGCCAACCGTCATCATCGGTGCGGCGACCATGAAGATGATCAAAAGCACGAGCATGACGTCGACGAGTGGCGTCACGTTGATTTCGGAAATGGCGCCGCCTCTGCGGCCACCGCGACGACGACCACCGCGGCCACCGCCGCTTCCGCCACCGCTTGGAGCACCCATACCCATATCGTTTACTCCGTTCCCGTCGATTACTGCGCGGCCTGACGCGGCTGCAGCTTCTCGTCAATTTGTCGCGAAAGGATGGCGGAGAATTCGTCCGCGAAGCCTTCCATGCGGCCAGAAAGCTTGCCGGCATCGGCGGAGAACTTGTTGTAGGCGATAACCGCCGGGATAGCGGCAACCAGGCCGATCGCGGTCGCCAGAAGCGCTTCAGCGATACCCGGTGCGACGACCGCAAGGTTGGTCGACTTCGAACCGGCGATTGCCTGGAATGAGGTCATGATACCGACGACCGTACCAAACAGACCGATGAACGGACCGGCCGAACCGATCGTTGCCAGCGAGCCAAGACGCGCCGAAAGGAATTCGGATTCACGCGCGAGCGTCACATCCATGGCGCGGTCGATACGCATCTGCAGACCGATCGGCGAGCGTGCACCGCGCTCGAACGACTTCTTCCACTCGCGCATGGCGGCGACGAAGATCGATGCGAGGCCGGTGTTGTTACGCTCCGACAGCGTCCGATAAAGCTCTTCCAGCGACTGGCCAGACCAGAACACCTGCTCGAACTTGTCGAACTGGCGCCTCGCTCGGCCGTAAGCCAGATATTTGTCGATGACGATCGCCCAGGTCCAGACCGAGGCTGCGATGAGCCCGAGCATGACCAGCTTGACGACGAGACCTGCCTGCATAAACAGCGACCAGAGGCTGACGTCGGCCGTTGCTGCTGCCAATCCTACTTGTTCCATTGATCCAAAATCCCCGAATCCAAACGCCCGGCACTTGACCGGGCGGCACAAAGTGATCTCGCAAGAAGTGTCTGGCGGCCGCCGCCCAAAGCCCTGGTCAAGCTTCCAAGCTCTTATCCGCCTTCCTTGCCGTCAAATTTGGTCAAAGGAAGGCGTGCACCGCACAAACTCTGACAATCCGAGTAAGACACTATTATGGTTAATAGTTCGTTAGCGCCGGATCATGACAGCGAAACTATCGGCGAAAGATTTATCCCTTGGATTACTTGGTCAGATCTAGATCGATGACCACAACAGCGCTTATCTTCCAGCGCGCGAATTCCTTCACACAAAACTCATGTTTATGCAAGGCCGGAATTCCGCGGCTTTTGGTGCTTCGTGATTAGCCTGTGCGCGAATCGTCGCAGGCAAGTGCTGCAAAAACGATAGGATCGAACTGCGCACGGCGAATGCTCAAGGCCCTCCGAGCGGCTTGCTACCTTCCAGAAATTTCTCGGCAAGTGCTTCCGGCAGTCGTCGCGGCCGCGCATTGGCGTTAATGACGGCGATGATCACCTTGGCAACGATCAGTAGCGTTTCGCCCCGCCGGATTTCCTGATTGAGGACCATCTTGGCGCCGCCGGCTTTTTCGGTGTGGGTTAGCACAGCCAGGATGTCGTCCATCCGCGCCGGTTGCTTGAAGTCGATCTCCATGCGGTGGACAACGAAGACGAGCCCCTCGTCGTCCGCATTGATAAGCTCCCGCTGCTCGACACCGAGGCAGCGGAGATAATCGGTGCGGCCACGCTCAAGAAAATGCAGGTAGCGCGCATGGTACACCAGACCGGAGAAATCAGTGTCTTCGTAGTAGACGCGCTGCAGGAGCCGATGACCCGTTTCCGTAAGTTCGCCCGAAATCGAAAAACCGTTGTCCGCCATAATTTTCTCCAAAGTCACGCGCCCTCTTTGGCCGAAGACTTTCCGCCTTGCAAGCATTGAACAATTGTCACGCTTCCTAAGTAATTTTCGACACAGACAATCAAGCAGGAGTCGACGTGATGAAGATTGCAGTGATGGGCGGGGACGGATTTATCGGCTGGCCGACATCATTGCATCTTTCCGACGCGGGGCACGACATCCATATCATCGACAATCTTTCGCGGCGGTGGATTGACACCGAACTCGGGGTCCAATCGCTGACGCCGATGGACTCGATCCAGGAGCGCACGCGAATATGGCACGCCGAAACCGGCCGGCGGATTCATTTCAACCTGATCGATCTCGCCAAGGACTACGAACTGCTTAAAAAGTGGCTGGCCGAGAACCGCCCGGATGCGATCATCCATTTCGCCGAGCAGCGGGCGGCCCCCTACTCCATGAAGAGCGACCGCCACAAGAACTACACCGTCAACAACAACGTCAACGCTACCCATAACCTCTTGAACGCGCTCGTCGAACTGCAGCTCGACACGCATCTGGTGCACCTCGGCACGATGGGCGTCTACGGCTACTCAGCGGTCGGGGCGGCCATCCCGGAGGGTTACCTGCCTGTCGGCATCCAGACAGCAAATGGCGAGATCGTCAGCCAGGAAATCCTCTACCCATCCAATCCAGGCTCGATCTACCATATGACCAAGTGCCTGGATCAACTGCTGTTTCATTTCTATGCCAGGAACGACGGCGTCAGAATTACGGACCTGCACCAGGGCATCGTCTGGGGCACGCACACCGAACAGACGCGACGACATCCGCAGCTTATCAACCGTTTCGACTATGACGGCGACTACGGCACCGTGCTGAACCGCTTTCTCGTCCAGGCGGCGATCGGATATCCGTTGACGGTTCACGGCTCCGGCGGCCAGACCCGCGCCTTCATCCACATCCAGGACTCCGTGCGCTGCATCGAGCTTGCATTGAAAAACCCACCTGCCCGCGGCGCCCGTGTCG
The DNA here is from genome assembly GCA_900466605.1 of Hyphomicrobiales bacterium. Lineage (GTDB taxonomy): Bacteria > Pseudomonadota > Alphaproteobacteria > Rhizobiales > Rhizobiaceae > Rhizobium. Next base: position 43,191 of record UBMU01000025.1, on the reverse strand, counting down.
AGATCTTCAACCAGATGACGGAAACGCATCGCGTGCGCGATCTGGCGGAAATGATTGCGAAGATGAGCGGCGCGGAAATCGCCTGGCTGCCGAACCCGCGCAAGGAGGCGGCAGAGAACGATTTGATCGTCAAGAATGACAAGTTCCGCAACCTCGGCCTTGATCCGATCACATTGCAGGCGGGGCTTCTCAGCGAGATCGTCGATGTCGCCAGGAAATTTGCCTATAGAGTCGACCGGTCGCGCGTTCCTGCAGTTTCCGCATGGACGAAGGATATCGCCGCCACGATCAACCATGACCCGGAAAGCAGGAGGCTGAAGTCCGTTTCATGAGTGAGCCCTCGTCCCAGCGGCACGCCTATGTCACGCTCGTCACCAACAACGATTACGCCATGGGCGCCAAGGCGCTCGCAGTCTCTCTACGCCGAACCGCTACCCCCGCCGACATTGTCGTCCTTCATACCGCAGGTGTTGACCCGACAAGCCTTGCCCCGCTTCTGCAATTCGGCTGTCGCCTCGTCCCGGTCGATCATCTGCCGCTGTCAGTCGAATTCAATGAACGTCACGCGCGGAACAACCTGCATGCCATCGCCCCGTTCACAAAAGGGCGCAAACCGGACTTCAATTCGCCGCTCGACAATTTCTGCAAGCTGCGCCTCTGGCAGTTGACCGAGTACAGCAGCTGCGTCTTCATCGACGCCGATGCAATTGTGCTGCGGAACATCGACAAACTCTTCAGCTATCCCGAATTTTCCGCCGCGCCGAACGTCTACGAGACCCTGGCCGACTTCCGCCGGCTCAATTCCGGTGTTTTCGTCGCACGGCCGTCCGAGGCTACGTTTCGGCGGATGCTGGAGCGACTGGATCTGCCTGGGGTGTTCTGGAAGCGAACAGACCAGACATTCCTGCAGGATTTTTTCCCGGATTGGCACGGCCTGCCGGTCTATTTCAACATGCTACAGTATGTATGGTACACCATGCCCCGGCTTTGGGACTGGCAGAGCATTTCCGTCCTGCACTACCAGTACGAGAAGCCGTGGGAAGCGAATCATCCGAAAGCCGATAAACTGCGGCCGCTGATCGAGCTGTGGCACGCGTTCTATGCCGGCGATGATCTGCCGGATATCTCGGCAATGGCCAACCCTGAAGAGGTAGCATGAAGATACTGGTATCGGGCGGAACGGGGCTCGTCGGACGCTATATCGTCGAGGAGCTGCTCGCCGCTGGCTATACCGTGATCATCGGCGGCCGCCATGCGCCTCTACCGCGCTTCTTTTCGCGTCCCGTCGAATTCGCTCCGCTCTCGCTCGATCCGGCGCACGACCATATCGAAGCCTTCGACGACGCTTATTTCTTCGTGCACGCCGCCTTTCACCATCTGCCGGGCATGTATCGCGGCGGCGAAGGCGACGACCCCGATACGTTCAAGCGCTTCAACCTCGACGGCAGCGTTCGACTTTTCGAGGCCGCCAAGCGCGCCGGCACACGGCGCTGCATTTTCATTTCCAGCCGTGCCGCCTATGGCGAACACGTGCCGGGAACCTCCCTCAAGGAAGGAATGCCCGGCAAACCGGAAACCCTCTATGGAGAGGTCAAGCTCGATGCGGAGCGCAGCTTGGCGCATCTTACGGCCCCGGGTTTCGCAACGGCCAGCTTGCGGCTGACAGGGGTTTACGGCGACCTCCGGCCCAACAAGTGGGACAAGCTGATAGAAGACTATCTTTCCGGCCGCCCTCTCCCCTCACGTGCCGGAACGGAAGTCCACGGGCGGGACGTCGGCAAAGCCGTACGGCTCATGCTCGAGGCAGAAGCCGCACGCATCTCCGGCGAGACCTTTAACGTCTCGGATGTAACACTGGATACGTGGGACATCCTAGAGCCCATTCGCTGGGAGCGCGATTGCCTGAACAGGCTGCCGCTCCCCGCCGACAAATCACAGCTCACACCGATGGATACGGCGAGAATCCGCGCGCTCGGATGGTCGCCGGGCGGCATGCCCCTGTTCGATGAAACGATCCATGCGCTGGCCACGGGTAAATAGACGGCCGGCGACGACACACAGGCCCACGCAAGCCTGAAGTTGCAGACTAGCCCGGACAGTGCAATCCGGAGGATAGTATGCAAGTCGGTTCCGCATCAGCGCTTAACATCCTGCGCAACACCCATTCGACTGACAATCTCACTGCGTCGACCGATGCCACGAGCGCGCGCTTGAAGATCTTGCAGAATGCCGCGAAGGCGCAGGATAGCCTGCGGGAAACCATGACGACATCAGCCGAAGCTGCTAAGACCCGCGCAGCGCGCAAGCTGGAAGAAGCCAAGCAGCAGCTTGAAATGCTGAAGAGCGGCGGTTACCCGCCTGAGGTCGTCGCCCGGCTTGCTGCCGAACTTGCGCACAAGATGNNCACAAGATCAGTGCCGCAGCTGCGGAATTTGCCTCGGCGGTCGCTGCCAGCGCGACAAGCGCCGCCTCCACGGCGAATGCCGCCGTTGCAAACGCCAACCCTGCAAACGGTGCGACCACGGAGACTCCAGCTGAGACAGCCGTGACAGCGTCCGCCGACGATGCCGAGAGCGACAGCGCCCAGGCGGATGATCTCGACGATGCGAGCGCGGCCCGCAACGCCTACCAGAGCGTCGTTGAAGACGGAAAGCAGGCATCTGCCGGAATCTCGACCGAAGACCGAAAGACGATGGAAGAGTTCAAGTCCATCCTGCAAGAGGTTCGGCAACTGATGGACAAGGCGATGCGCGATTTGCGCGCACGAAACGGCCAGCAGGCATCGGGTGCGGCCGGCTATCCGCTCGCGGCACAGGTTGGCGCCTCAGCCACACCAACCAGCATCACAATTTGACCCGATCGTCTCGGCCAGGCGGTCAAAGGTCGCATTGTCCCGTTGAAATGATCGGCAAGAGCTTTATCGTCTGCTGAAACCAGCGCGATGGACCGCATGACGCCGAAAGAACTGAAAGCCGAAATGCGTATCGGCCGCCTCGCACTGCGCGACGCGATCCCGGAAGACGTTCGTATAGAAATGAGTCTCGCCATGGCCGAGCATGCCGGCGACGCCCTGGCATTCGAACCCGGCACGATCGTGTCCGGCTTTCTGCCGATCCGCTCCGAGGCGGATATCCGCCCGCTTATGGCACGCTTCCAGGCGCGCGGAGCAAGGCTTTGCGTGCCCGCCATCCTAGACAAGCAGACAATCGTCTTCCGCGAGTTGGTGCGTGGTGTCCCTTTGGTCAGCACAGGCTTCGGCACCTCGGGTCCGCCTGCAGACGCCGCCGTGCTCGACCCGGGGATCATGCTGGTGCCCCTGTCTGCTTTCGACAATCGCGGCCACCGCATCGGCTATGGCGCCGGCTATTATGACCGCGCCATCGAGCGTTTGCGGCAAAAAGGCCTGCATCCGAAACTGATCGGCATTGCATTCGACTGCCAGGAAGTGGCACATGTGCCCGACGAGCCGCACGACGTCAGCCTGGACGCCCTCCTGACAGAAAGCGGGCTGCGCTTTTTTGCCTCTTGGATTGGATAGCAATGCGACTGCTTTTTCTGGGTGACATGGTGGGTAAGACCGGACGCACCGCCGTCTGGAACCGCCTCCCCGGCCTCATTTCTGACCTGAAGCTCGATTTCGTCGTCGTTAACGGCGAGAACGCCGCCGGCGGTTTCGGCATCACCGAGGATATCTTCCTCGAGACGATCAACGCTGGCGCCGACGTCGTCACGACAGGCAACCACGTCTGGGATCAGAAGGAAGCCGTCGCCTTTGCCGGACGTCATGACCAGTTCCTGCGACCGGCAAACTACCCGCAGGGCACGCCCGGCCGTGGCTCGGGGCTATTCTATGCCCGCAACGGCGCACGCGTCCTGGTCGCAAACGTCATGGGCCGTGTCTTCATGCATCCCGAACTCGACGACCCCTTCAAGTCAGCCGAGGCGATCCTGGATGCCTGCCCTCTCAAGGAACAGGCGGATGCGATCATCTTCGACTTCCATGCCGAAGCGACGAGCGAGAAACAGTGCTTCGGCCACTTCGTCGACGGCCGCGCCAGCTTCGTCGTCGGTACGCATACGCATGTGCCAACGGCCGACCACCAGATCCTGAATGGCGGCACCGCTTACATGTCGGATGCAGGCATGTGCGGCGACTACGATTCCTCTCTCGGCATGGACAAGGAGGAGCCGCTCAACCGCTTCATCTCCAAGATGCCGAAGGGCCGCATGGAGGCCGCGACCGGCCCGGCCACCATCTGTGGCGTCGGCGTCGAAATATCAGACGCCACCGGCCTGGCCGAAAAGATCGCGCCGCTGCGCCTCGGTCCTCGGCTCGCTGAAACCATTCCGGAGTTTTGGCGCTAGCATAGGCAGCCTCGCGCCATGACGCAAAAGTGAGCAGCGGCTCCGGATTTCAACTGGACCGCCGCGGCGCCTTGCCGCATCCTCCCGAGCTTACCGTGAGAGCCTGGAGGAAGTGGCATGAAGCCGCGTTTTCTTGTCTTCGCAATCGCCTGCCTGATGGTCCTGGCCGCCGCAGAGGCCGCCGTTGCTCAGGAGGAACGAAGAAACGTCAGCCAGTGCCAGGCCATCGCCCAATCGATCCCGCAAGCGACATTCGCCAGCTTCACGGGCCCAGCACCGATCGTTGGCGCCGGCGCTACCGACCAATCGGTCACGCTGACCTACATCGGACATTCCACCTTCCTCATCGAAACGCCGGGCGGTGTGACCATCGCCACCGACTACAGCGGCTGGTATTCGCCGCCCCACGTTCCGATGGTCGTCACCATGAACCGCGCCCATTCCTCTCACTATAGTTTGGTGACCGACCCGGCCATCAAATACGTGCTTCATGGCTGGAGCGACGTGCCCGGCGAAAAATCGAAGGTAAGCCTCGTGGTCGGCGACGCGTACATTCGCAACGTCACCACCGATATAAGGGGCGGCTTCGGTGCACCGCAGCAGGACGGCAATTCGATCTTCATCTTCGAGGTAGCCGGGCTTTGCATCGGTCACCTCGGTCACCTTCACTATGAGCTGACCGAAACACATTACACGGAGATCGGCAGGCTGGATGTCGTCATGGTTCCGGTGGACGGTGGCCTGACGATGGGGTCCGACAGCATGAGCCGCATCATCAAGCGCCTGCGCGCCTCCCTTATCCTGCCAATGCATCAACCGAGGCCGCTGCAAAGCTTCCTGTCGATGTTCGGACCTGATTTCGATATCAGCTACGCACCGACGAACACGATTTCCGTGTCGCTACGCACCTTGCCGAAAAAGCCACTGATCTATGTCGCCAAGGGCATGCAGTAAAAGACCCGGATCGCACCGGGTCTATTGTTTTCAAGCGAACTGCAGGTGCTGCCGGATGCCGACATCAGGCATCTTTTCATCGTCGAGATTTGCTTTGGCGATCTCCCAGCCGAACTTGAGCTTGCTGCCGGTCGAGACCCAGATCTCTGCGTCGTCGACATGCATCGCAAGCATCGTCAGCTTCGGATCCTTCTTTCCGTCCTCATACCAGGCGGCGACAACCGAGTTCCAGTACTCTTCGATCTTCGAGACGTCGGGCCGCACCTCGATCTTGCCGGCAAGGCAGGCATGATAGTCGTGATCCTTCCCGACCACGCAGAAACGTGCCCGCGTACCTGGCCTGATGGCACGCGCGATCTCGGCGTCCGATTTCGTATAGAACCAGATCGTGTTGGTCTTCGGGTCGGCATTCGGCGCCATCGGCTGCATATGCATGTCGGCTCCGTCGACGCCGAGCATGCCGGCATGAATGTCGTTGACCTGATCCCAGAGCTGGCGTGCCGGGTGTTCCCGTGCCTCGTTGAAACTAGCCATAGCACTTCCTTCCGTTTCGAGGGTCCGTGCTTTGAAACGCCAGCTTCGGGGCTTTGTTCCGCAATTGCCAGACGACGCGGCGCCCAGGGAAATGAAGCCGTTTTCCCTTGAATGCGGCCGATTTCGCTCTTATAAGGCGGCCCATTCCTAACAATAAGACGTGAACAGGGGTGCCATGGCTGGCCATTCACAGTTTAAAAACATCATGCATCGCAAGGGCCGTCAGGATTCCGTGCGGTCGAAAATGTTCTCGAAGCTTGCGCGCGAAATCACCGTTGCCGCCAAGGCCGGCTTGCCTGACCCTTCGATGAACGCCCGCCTTCGCTTGGCGATCCAGAACGCCAAGGCGCAGTCCATGCCCAAGGACAACATCGATCGTGCCATCAAGAAGGCTGCCGGCAACGACGGCGAGAACTATGATGAGGTCCGCTACGAAGGCTACGGCCCGGGCGGTACAGCGATCATCGTCGAGGCGCTGACCGACAACCGCAACCGCACTGCTTCCAACGTCCGCTCGATCTTCACCAAGGCCGGCGGCGCACTCGGCGAAACCGGCTCCGTCTCCTTCTCGTTCGACCACGTCGGCGAAATCACCTACAAGCTTTCCGCTGGCGACGCTGACAAGATGATGGAAGCGGCGATCGAAGCCGGCGCCGACGACGTCGAAACCGATGAGGAAGGCCACTACATCACCTGCGCCTTCGAATCCCTCGGCGAAGTTGCCAAGGCATTGGAAGCCACGCTCGGCGAAGCGGAAACCGTCAAGTCGATCTGGCGCGCGCAGAACAATGTGCCGGTCGACGAGGAAAGAGCCCAGTCACTGCTGAAGCTGATCGACAGCCTTGAAGACGATGACGACGTCCAAAACGTCTTTTCCAATTTCGAAGTCTCGGAAGAAGTTCTGGCTAAGCTCTCGGCCTGACCGATCGCCCGTTCTCAGTAAAGCCGGCCATGGAAACGTGGCCGGCTTTGTCGTTTTTGGCCATCCATTCACATCCGACAGCCGATCGGTCACACGTTCGTTATCCGCCGGCTGCCGTTAAGGTCTCGGTAACCCTCGCCAACTTGAATGCGCCGCGTTCGCTCCAGCCGGTCTGTCCCAGGCCAGCGTCTCTCACACTCTCGGCGGGGAAAATGCCATGAAAAGAACAGCTCTCCTACTCTCCCTCACACTCGTCGGCGCGTTTTCCGCCAATGCACAGCCGACCATGGTCAAGCAGTTCGAGGATTGGGGTGTCTATTCCTACAGCAAGGGTGGGCAGACGGTGTGCTACTTGCTGACGGTTCCGACCACGAAGGAACCGGCAAGCGTCGATCACGGCAGCAATTTCTTCGTGATCGGCCGCACGCCGGGCGCCGGATATGAGCCGCAGGCGATCATGGGTTACGATTTGAAGCCGGGATCGAGGGTCAAGATCGCGATCGGCGACAAGACGTTCACGATGTTCACTAAGGGCAAGTCCGCCTGGGTGCTTGAAGAGTCTGGGGAACCCGAGGTCATCGGCGCAATGCGCTCCGGCAGCGACATGACAGTTGAAGCGATCTCCCAGCGCGGCACGGCGACCACCTACACCTATTCTTTGAACGGAGTGAGCGCAGCCCTCAAGCGCATGGCATCCTGCAACTGAACCATGGCAAGTCTTACCAATCGATACTTCGCAGGAAGCCGGCGCGGTGCGCTGGCGCTGACTGCCGCCTGCCTCCTCGGCCCCAATTTCTGCGGCCCGGCGGCCCTTGCCAATCCTGCCACACAACAATCCATCAGATCAGACGGGTCGCCGGGGCGCGAAACGGGACTTCGCGTGCCCCGCTTTGTTTCCTTGAAGTCGAAGGAAGCAAGAATGCGCGTCGGCCCCTCGCTCGATCACGCGACACAATGGGTCTACCAGGTGCCAGGTCTGCCGTTGGAGATCATCGCAGAATACGACAACTGGCGTCAGGTGCGGGACTGCGATGGCATCTCCGGGTGGATGCACCGTGCGCTGCTGTCCGGTCGCCGCACTGCGCTGATCGGCCCATGGATCACCGCGCCGGTGCCGATCCGCGCAGCACCGAGGGCTTCGGCCAATACTGTTGCAAATCTCGCAGCTCGTGTCCGGCTTGCCGTGCAGTCTTGCGACGGAGCCTGGTGCCATGTCGAGATCATCGGCCATGACCTTGATGGCTTCGTTCGTCAATCTGCCCTGTGGGGCGTCTATCCGAACGAGAAGATCATGTAGGAACGTCCCGGGTGGAACCGGTCACGGACTAGCACCGCCGAGGAACGCAAGCCGCGTGAAGATCGTGTAGTGCGACTCGGACGCCATCATCGCCACGAAAACCAGAACCAGCAGCGGCGGCAGCAATATCGCATAGACGAGCGCCAACCGTTCCCATGCCATATGCATGAAGATGGCAACGATCAGCCCCGCCTTGAGCATCATGAAGACGATGATGAGCGTCCAGCGCGGATAGCCCTGAATGCCGACATAGTCGACGAGATAGGAGAAGGTGCTGAGCACGAACAGCAATCCCCAGACGACGAGGTAAAGCCGGATCGGATGCTGCTGGCCGGAATGTGCTTGTGCCTGTGCCATAATGCGACCTCACCACAGATAGAAGAAGGCGAAGATGAAGACCCAGACGAGATCGACGAAGTGCCAGTAGAGGCCCATGATCTCGACGACCTCGTAGTTGCCCTTGCGGCTGGTAAAGAAGCCTCGCCTGCCCGTATCGAAGTCCCCGCGCCATACCTTACGCGCCGTGATCAGCAGGAAAATCACCCCAAATGTCACGTGCGTTCCGTGAAAACCGGTGATCATGAAGAAGGATGATCCGAACTGTGCTGCACCCCACGGGTTTTCCCAGGGGCGCACACCTTCGGTAATAAGCTTCGTCCACTCGAATGCCTGCATTCCGACGAATGTGGCGCCAAGTATTGCGGTCAGAAGCATCAGGGCGGCGGTTTTCCCGCGCTCACGGCGATACCCGAAGTTGACGGCCATGGCCATCGTGCCGCTGCTGCTGATCAGAACGAAGGTCATGATCGCGATCAGAATCAGCGGAACCTCCTGCCCGCCGATATTGAGCGCAAAGACCTCGCTCGGATTGGGCCAGGGAACCGGTGTCGACATCCGGGCGGTCATGTAGGCCAGCAGGAAACAGCCGAAGATGAAAGTGTCGCTGAGGAGGAAGATCCACATCATGGCCTTGCCCCACGAGACGTTCTTGAACGCCCGCTGGTCCGAGGCAAAGTCGGCCGCGACGCCACGCAGCCCGCTGGCGTGCGGGAGGGCTACATCTTCGGTATCCATTCGGGTCAGTTCGGCCATTGTCCACCCCTTAGGAAACAAGTTGGCGGCAGAGATCAACGAGATCGTTTGCCCAGCCGGTGAAGAGCGCGAAGAGAAGCAGCCATACGACGAGCATGAAGTGCCAGTAGGTGGCGCAGAGATCGATGCCGAGGCAGGCGGATGCGGTGGAACCGCCCGCCAGCAATCTCATGCGCGTCCGCGCAAGCACCGCCAGCCCGCCGAGAATGTGGAGGCCATGCAACCCGGTCAGCATGTAGAAGAAGCTGTTCGCCGGGTTATCGGCAAGCACGTAACCCGCAGCAGCGAGTTGCAGCCACGCCACGACCTGCCCCGCCAGAAACAGCACGGCTGTTGCCAGCGCCACATCGAGCCCCAGCCGCATACCTTCATCGTGGCCGCGGCGCGCTTCGACCGAAGTCCATTGCAGAGCCGCACAGCTGGCGATCAGTACAGCCGTATTCGCCCAAAGAAGCCGGGGAATAGGCATCGCCCACCAATCGGCGCTACTCATCCGCGACAGATACGCGCTAGCCAATAGAGAAAACAGCGCACCGACAACCGCGAGGAAAATGCCGAGGCCAATCTTGGCAGTCGGGATCGGTGGTTTCGCCGACCCCTTGGCGTCGTCAAGCGTGCCGACCTCCATCCATGGTTTCGACATCATCCCCTGGCCGGACAGCCACCAGATGACGATCGCGGCTACTCCCGCGAGAAAGACGAGAACCACACTCATGCCGGCGCCCTCGACAGTCCGGCCATCGGTGGCTGGTTCTGGGGTATGAAGTCTTCGGGAGCGCCCGGTACGCTGTAGTCGTAGGCCCAGCGATAGACGATCGGTAGGTCCTTACCCCAATTGCCATGAGCGGGCGGCGTCTGCGGCGTCTGCCACTCGAGCGTCGTCGCGCGCCACGGATTGCCGCCAGCCTCGCGACCATGGAAGAGGCTCCAGACGAGATTAAACAGGAACACCAGTTGTGCCGCGCCAACAACCAGCGCTGCAACCGAAATGAACATGTTCAGATCGTGCACTGAAGGTGGAATGAAAACCGTGTCGCCAAGTTCGAAATAGCGACGCGGCACCCCCACCAGACCCACATAATGCATGGGGAAGAAGATCGCGTAGGCACCGATGAAGGTAACCCAGAAATGGATCCGTCCGAGAACCTCGTCGAGCATGCGTCCGGTAATCTTCGGGTACCAGTGGTAGATTGCGCCGAAGACCACCATGATGGGCGCCACACCCATCACCATGTGGAAATGCGCGACCACAAACATCGTGTCGGACAGCGGTACATCTACCACGACATTGCCGAGGAATAGCCCGGTCAATCCGCCATTGACGAAGGTCACGATGAAGCCGATGGCAAACAACATTGGCAAAGTCAGGTGGATGTCGCCGCGCCACAGCGTCAGCACCCAATTGTAGACCTTGATCGCGGTCGGCACCGCTATGATCAGTGTCGTCGTGGCAAAGAAGAACCCGAAATTCGGGTTCATGCCGCTGACATACATGTGGTGCGCCCAGACGACGAAGCTCAGCGCCCCGATGATCACGATCGCCCAGACCATCATGCGGTAGCCAAAGATGTTCTTGCGCGCATGGGTGCTGATCAGGTCGGAGACGATACCGAAAGCCGGAAGAGCGACGATGTAAACTTCCGGATGGCCGAAGAACCAGAAAAGGTGCTGGAAGAGGATCGGGCTGCCGCCCTCGGATTTCAGCTGCTCTCCCATTTCCACAATCGCAGGCATGAAGAAGCTGGTGCCGAGCAGCCTGTCGAACAGCATCATCACTGCAGCAACGAAAAGGGCCGGAAAAGCGAGCAACGCCATGACGGTCGCGGTGAAAATGCCCCAGACCGTCAATGGCATCCGCATTAGCGTCATGCCCCGCGCCCGCCCCTGCAAGACAGTGACGACATAGTTCAGCCCGCCCATTGTGAAGCCGATGATGAAGATGATCAGCGAAGACAGCATCAGGATAATGCCCCAATCGCGTCCTCCCGGCGTACCCGATGTCAACGCCTGCGGCGGATAGAGCGTCCAGCCGGCACCCGTCGGTCCGCCCGGTGCGAAGAAACCCGCGACGAGAACGACGACGGCAAGCAGGTACAGCCAATAGCTCAGCATGTTCGCATAGGGGAAAACCATGTCGCGAGCGCCAACCATCAAGGGAATGAGGTAGTTGCCGAAGCCGCCGAGGAAGAGCGCGGTCAGCAGATAGATCACCATGATCATCCCGTGCATGGTGATGAACTGATAGTAGTGATCGGCGTCGATGAAGGAGAAATAACCAGGGAATCCAAGCTGCAGGCGCATCAGCCACGACAGGACCAGCGCCACAAAGCCGATTGCAAATGCTGTCAGGGAATACTGGATGGCAATGACCTTGGCATCCTGGCTGAAGACATACTTCGTCCACCAGCTCTTGGGATGGTAGAGTTCGACATCCGCCACTTCGGCAGGCGGGATAACGTCGCCGGCACTGGTTGGAATATCAACCATCGCATGCCTTCCTTCCTTCTCCCGTCACGGCCGCGCCCCGGCCGCAACGCCGGCCTAATTGGCCGGTTCAACCGCTGCCATCAGCTGCGAGAACGTCTGTTGCTGCGCCAGCCACGCCTGATAGGCGTCGGCCTCGTCGACGACGACCGTTCCTCGCATCTGTGGATGTCCGACCCCACACAGCTCCGCGCACAACACTTCGAACGTGCCTGTCCGCGTCGGCGTGAACCAGAAATAGGTGACCGAACCGGGGATCATGTCCATCTTTGCCCGGAACTCGGGAACGTAGAAATCGTGCAGCACATCGACTGAGCGCAGATGGACGCGGATCGGTTTGCCAATGAGCAGATGCAGTTCGCCGCCTGAAATGATGATATCGTCGAGCCCCGCCGGATCGTTCCTGATCACGCCAACCGGATTGTCGGCTGACACCGCTCTATTGTCGGCTCTGCCAAGCTTGCCATCGGCACCCGGCAGCCGGAAATTCCACAGCCATTGCTGCCCGACGACTTCGATTTCGCCGGCGTCCGCCGGAACGGTCACGAACTGGTGCCACACGAAAAGGCCCGGTGCCAGCATCGCCCCAACACCGAGGGCCGTGCTGCCCGCAAGCCACCATTCAAGGCGCTTGTTCTCCGGCTCGTAGCCCGCTTTGTGGCCGGGTCGGTGACGGAAGCGATAGATACAGTAGGCCATGAACGAGATCACCGCGACGAAGACGATGCCGGTGATCCAGAAGGTGATGATGATGGTGTTGTCGATATAGGTCCAGTTCGATGCGATCGGCGTCCACCACCACGGACTGAACAGGTGGAATGCCACCGAGCCGACCACGATCAAAACGAGAACCAGCACGACAACCATGCGTTCCTCCCAAGCGCTCGCCGGCTGCAGAAATTACCCGCAATCCGTTGACACTTACATTAGAACTATCGCACAAACAAAGCATCACGGCAATGGCGCGAAACGCGCCTCATCCAAGCGCCCGCCAAGCCTCAATAAGCTGATTTTATTGCGAGAACTGCTTGAGATAGGCGATCAGATTCGTGATGTCGCCGTCATCTTTCAAGCCAACGAACACCATCTTCGTTCCCTTAACCTTCAACTTTGGGTCGTGAAGATAATCACGCAACGCCGCCTCGTCCCAGACCAGCCCGGCTGTACCCGCGGCCTTCATCGCCGGTGAGTAGCCGAAGTTGGGATGCGTCCCGGCAGTGCGCCCAAACAGGTGGTTCAGCGACGGTCCGACCTTGTTCTTGTCGCTGTCCGCGATGTGACAGACCGCACACTTCTTGAAGACCGTTTCCCCAGCCGCGGCATCGCCTTCTTGGGCGATGGCGGCCGAGGTGGGAAGACAGATCAGAGACATCAAAACAGCAAGACCACGGTAACGCATAGCAAGCCTCATCCTCCAAAGGTTGCTCGAAACCGGCCGCGCGCGCGACTTGCGGCGTGCGCCGTCTATCACACTTTCATCACGCAACGTCGCAAACGACATGCGTGATCAAGCAAACCTATGACTCGGCTGCGTTAAGTCAATTCGCACAAACGGCTATGGGGCTCGAAGCCCCCTGCTTCGCGGCATTAGGCCGCGGCGCGAAGGAAGTTTCCGAGCCCGGCGAAAAGCTCGACCGACTTCAACCGCGCCTCAATGTCATGGATCGGCATCGAGATGATAACCTCGTCAGCTCCGGTCTCCGCCAGGAATTCATTGAGCTTCGCCTCTGCCGTCTTCTGAGAACCGACGACGGCATAGCGTAGGGTATGCTCGACCGTCAGCTTCTCCATCGGCGACCAGAAGCTCTCCATATCCTCGACCGGGCGAGGAAACTGGCCACGCACGTTGCGGCGGAGATTGACGAACTGCTGTTGCGCGGAGGTGAAGTGGTATTGCGCCTCCTCGTCCGTCGCTGCGACAGAACCCATAACGCCGACCATCACATAGGGTTTGTCGAGCACGGCGGATGGCTTGAAGCGGCTGCGATAGATGTCAATGGCATCGAGCAGCGAGTCGGGTGCAAAATGCGAGGCGAAGGCGTAGGGCAGCCCGAGCATCGCAGCGAGTTGCGCGCTATAGAGGCTGGAACCCAGCAGCCAGAGCGGTACGTTGGAGTTCATGCCGGGGACCGCGAGGATCGCCTGGTTCTCGACCGGAGCGCCAAGCAACTGCTGCAATTCGACGACATCGTTCGGAAAGCTCTGTGCCCCGGCGTCTAGATTGCGCCGCAGGGCCTGTGCCGTTCGCATGTCGGTGCCGGGCGCCCGGCCGAGGCCAAGATCGACCCGCCCCGGAAACAGCGCCTCCAGCGTTCCAAATTGCTCGGCGATGACCAGCGGCGAATGGTTTGGCAGCATGATGCCGCCTGAGCCGATGCGGATGCGCTTGGTCGCCGCCCCGACATGACCGATCACCACAGCCGTCGCCGCACTGGCGATTCCCAGCATGCCATGATGTTCCGCAAGCCAGAAGCGGTTGTACCCGAATTCTTCGGCCTTTTGCGCCATGCGCGCCGAACTTTCGAACGACTGACGGATCGTCCCGCCTTCTGGAACGGGAGAAAGATCGAGAATCGAGAACGGAACCATGGCAAAGCCTGTCGGTAGTTGGAAGGACAGGTCTATGTAGGTGTCGGCTACGCCCATTCCAAACGTGTCGGAAAAGAAAAAGGGCCGGTCTCCCGGCCCTTTCGTTCAATTGCCAGTCACCCTGTTCAAGCCCGACGTCTCAAGACGTGAACCTCGGCACTCTGGTGATGGTCTCCCTGCGTCAGCGTGAAATTCGCGAGCTGACGGTCCATTTCGCCTGCCTCGGTGGCGAGCCGGTGGATCGCTGCTGTGGTTTCCTCAACCATGGCGGCGTTCTGCTGCGTCATCGCATCCAGCTCGGACACCGCCGTGTTGATCTGGCGCAGCGTGTCCGCCTCTTCGCGGGTGGTTTCCATGATTTCGCTGATCTGGCCGTTGATCGCCTCGACGTGGCTGCCGATACCTGTCAGTGCGTCGCCGGCGCGCTCGACGAGCGATACGCCCATCTCCACCTCATGAGTGGACTTTTGCAAGAGGCTCGCGATTTCCTTTGCCGCGCTCGATGAACGCTGCGCCAGTTCGCGCACTTCCATGGCGACGACCGCGAAGCCCTTGCCGGATTCGCCTGCCCGCGCCGCCTCGACGCCGGCATTGAGCGCCAGCAGGTTTGTCTGGAAGGCAATCGAGTCGATGACGGTGATGATCGAGTTGATTTGGCGCGACGAGGCCTGGATCGCCTCCATCGCGGCAATCGTCTCATGCATGATCTGGCTGGAGCCCGTCGTTTCTCGCTTGGCATCGCGGGCAATGCGTTCGGCCTGCTCGGCGCGCTCGATCTGAACGCGGACCGACTGGGTGATCGCATCGATCGCGTTTGCGGTCTCGGTAATCGAGGCTGCCTGCCGCTCGGTGCGGCCAGCAAGTTCGTCGGCACCGGCGCGCATTTCCTCGGAACCAGCACGCACAGCCATGGAGTTGCCACCGATCGCCGTCATCGTTTCGCTGAGGGTCGCCAGCGCTTCGTTGAAGTTGATGCGAAGGCCCTCGAGCTCGCTCGGGAAGCTGGTCTCGATCTGATAGGCAAGATCGCCATGGGCAAGATGATGCAGACCTTCGTCGATCGATTGAACGACTTCCTGCAGTGACCGGGCCTCAGCCTCCCTCTCGGCCGTATGCTGCTGGCGATCCCGTTCGGCGCGTACCCGCGTTTCGTTGCTTGCAGCTTCCAGCTCGCGGCTTTCGACCAGCGATTGCTTGAACCGCGCCAGTGCCTTCGCCATCGTGCCAATTTCGTCGCCGCGGTTCTGGCTGCCGATCTCGACCTCGAGGTTACCATCGGCCACATCGCGGGTGACCTCCGCCAGGCGGGCAAGCGGTGAGAACAGCAGCTTGGTGATAGCCCAGGTTGCCGCCGCCATGATGACGAGAACGCCAAACGCAATCATCGTCAGTAGGGTTGCGATTTCCAGGGAGCCAGCGTTGAGTTCGCTGAGACGCACGCTTTCCACGACGAGGAAACGGGAGCCCTGATAGTCGATGCCACGGACATAGGCTCGCGCCAAACCGTCAGCACGATCGAAGTCATCGACCGTCATTCCCTTAGCCGAAAGCGCGTTCTTCGCGAACGTGAAAGGCGCCGTATCGAGCGTGACAAGCTGGCCGGCGGCATTCACGCCGATCGCCGAACCGTCGTCCGAGATGATTGCCGCCTGTGCCGTGCTACCCGCGACGACGCCCTTGGCGAGAATGCTGGTGACGATGTTGTCACGCACCTTGAAAAGCATCACGCCCTTCGCCGCACCTAGCTTGACGATCGGCACCGCATAGAAGATTGCCGACTTGCCGCTTGCGGAATCCACGCGAAGGCCGGAGAAGCCCGTCGGTGCGGAATCATCCGTCGCCTTCGCGGTGTTCTCGATCGCCTTGGCGAAAGCGAGGCCGGCGCCGGTTGACTTCCATGCGTCGCTCTTCAGATTTTCGGCGAACTCGTCGTTCTTTTTGTAGGAATAGAGGACGTTGCCGTCGAGATCGGTAATCAGCAGGTCGCTGAATGCAGTGTTTTCGAGATCACGGGCGACCTCGCTCTGCGTCGTCTCGTGGTTGGAATAGTAGAAGCCGCTTGGAGCCTCCGGCTTCATCAACTTCTCGCGCTGGTCGGCCGCGTTCGGATTGTTGGTGATGAACACCTTCTTCAATTCGGCGCGTGCATCGCCCGAAGTCTTCTCGATGGTCTTCCAGCCGCTCTTCAGGCTCGTGATCGACATCTGCAGCGCTTCGATGCGCGCAATCGAATTCGCCTGGTTTTCCAACTGCCCGAGCTGATCCTGCAACATGTCGCCGCGGAAGATCAGGACGCTCTCCTTAGCCTTGAGCGCCTGCTCGCCGGAAATACGGCTGCTGGCGAAGTAGGCGAGGACGTTGATGACCGCGATCGACAGTGCGGTCAGCAAGATGAATGTGGCAATGACCTTAAAGGACAGGGATTGAAATCTCTGCACCATGAACGTTGAACCCCTTCCGGAACGGCTCATACCGGCGGGACGCAAAACATCCGACCGGTTGACCTGTAAACAGAAC
Source organism: Hyphomicrobiales bacterium (assembly GCA_900466605.1). Taxonomy (GTDB): domain Bacteria; phylum Pseudomonadota; class Alphaproteobacteria; order Rhizobiales; family Rhizobiaceae; genus Rhizobium. The sequence continues at coordinate 26,437 of UBMU01000025.1, read as the reverse complement.
ACGGGAGCCTTGCCTTCACGGGAAGGGAGCTCCTCTGACATTTTATCGGTCAAAAGTCGGCTACGGAGCTTAAATTGCCGTAAACGGCCAGCCTGAAAAACAAGGAATGTTTTTGGTTTGTTCACATATCGATGGCAGTTATTTCACGAGTGCAATAGGGTGAAGCATGCAAAATACGATTCGCATCATCGGTGTTGATCCGGGCCTGCGCCGCACGGGATGGGGAATTATCGAGACGCTCGGCAACTCCCTGCGTTTCGTCGCGTCCGGTACAGTTACCTCGGACGGCGACATGGACCTGGCCTCGCGCCTTTGCCAGCTTCACGACGGCTTGGCGGACGTCGTCCATAGCTACAAGCCGGATGAGGCCGCCGTCGAGCAGACCTTCGTCAACAAGGATGCCGTGGCGACACTGAAGCTTGGCCAGGCACGCGGCATTGCCATGCTGGTCCCCGCTCGCGCCGGATTGCCGGTCGCCGAATATGCACCGAACGCCGTCAAGAAGGCGGTCATCGGCGTCGGCCACGGCGAGAAGAAACAGATCCACATGATGCTGAAAATTCTGATGCCGAAGGTCGCGTTCAAGGGCGACGACGCCGCCGACGCGCTGGCGATCGCCATCTGCCACGCCCACAACCGCGGCAGCAATCGTATGCGGCAGGCAGCGCTTGCCGGCTGATCCTCACGAAAACCCACCGAACGGACCATATGCATGATCGGCAAGCTCAAAGGCACCATCGATGAAATCGGCGACGACTACGTCCTCGTCGATGTCCACGGCGTCTGCTACGTCGCCTTCTGCTCGGCGCGTACCCTCTCCCGCCTAGGCTCGGTTGGCGAAGCATGCGTGCTCTTCATCGAGACTTATGTTCGCGAAGACCAGCTGAAACTCTTCGGTTTCATGACCGCCCTGGAAAAGGAGTGGTTTAACCTGCTCCAGAGCGTTCAGGGGGTCGGGGCAAAGGTTGCTCTCGCCGTACTGTCGACGCTGCCTCCGGCCGAACTGGCGAATGCCATCGCATTGCAGGATCGCACGGCAGTCGCGCGCGCTCAGGGTGTTGGCCCAAAGGTTGCCGTGCGCATCGTCACCGAACTGAAGAACAAGGCACCAGCCTTTGCGGGCGAAGCCTCGGCCACCATCGGCCTCAAGCAGGAGCTGGGCGAAGGCGTCGCCGCCGCCCCGGTCGCGGACGCGGTTTCGGCCCTGACGAACCTCGGCTATTCGCGTGACCAGGCGGCCAATGCCGTTGCCGCAGCAATGAAGACCGCCGGTGAAGGTGCTGATAGCGCCAAGCTCATCCGCCTCGGGTTGAAGGAACTGGCTCGCTGAGCCGATTGCCCGAGCGGGTGCCAAAAGCCTTTGGCTTAGTGTATTGGTCACGAGCGTTTGAAGATTGGGAAATGCCAGCATGAGTGAAGCCGCGCGCCTGATATCGGCCGAGAAACGAGGCGAAGACCTGGATGTGACGCTGCGGCCGCAGTCACTCGACGAGTTCACCGGCCAGGCCGAAGCGCGCGCAAACCTGAAAGTGTTCATCGAGGCGGCAAAAAACCGTGGAGAGGCACTCGACCACGTGCTTTTCGTCGGTCCACCCGGCCTCGGCAAGACGACGCTCGCGCAAATCATGGCGAAGGAACTCGGCGTCAATTTCCGCTCGACCTCCGGCCCGGTTATCGCCAAGGCTGGCGATCTCGCCGCACTTCTGACCAACCTCGAAGAGCGTGACGTGCTCTTCATCGACGAAATCCATCGGCTCAGCCCGGCTGTCGAGGAAATCCTCTATCCCGCAATGGAGGATTTCCAGCTCGATCTCATCATCGGCGAAGGCCCCGCCGCGCGTTCGGTCAAGATCGATCTGTCGAAGTTCACCCTCGTCGCGGCGACAACACGCCTTGGCCTGCTGACCACGCCGCTGCGCGACCGCTTTGGCATTCCAGTGCGCTTAAGCTTCTACACCGTTGACGAATTGGAGCTGATCGTTCGCCGTGGCGCGCGACTGATGAACCTTCCGATGACCGACGAGGGTGCCCGGGAAATCGCTCGGCGAGCCCGCGGCACGCCGCGTATAGCCGGTCGCCTGCTCCGCCGCGTGCGCGATTTCGCGGAAGTGGCCAAAGCCGAAGCCGTCACCCGCGAGATTGCCGACGAGGCGCTGACGCGGCTGCTCGTCGATAACATGGGCCTCGATCAGCTCGACAAACGCTATCTCAACATGATCGCAGTCAATTTCGGTGGCGGCCCTGTCGGTATCGAAACCATCGCCGCAGGGCTTTCCGAACCGCGTGACGCGATCGAGGACATCATCGAGCCCTATATGATTCAGCAGGGTTTCATTCAGCGGACTCCGCGCGGGCGCGTGCTGACCGCGACCGCCTGGAAACATCTCGGCATGCAGCCCCCGAAGGATCTCGAAGCCGCGCAGTTCCGCTTGTTTCAGGAGGACGACTGAGGCCAGCGGGCTATGACGCCGTCAAGAAGGGACCCATCTGATGCCGACGTTCGACCCATGCAGGACCGCCCGCAAGCTTGCCTACAACAATGCGCTTGCGAACCACCGGCTGCATGAGGCCTGCAGTCGGTTGATGCCGGGAGAGCTCGAGGCGGCCCGGGTAAACTTCTTTCCGTCGATCAAGACCACGCTCAACCACATTCTGACGGTCGACTGGTTTTACGTCGATGCGCTGGAAGGCGGCACGCTTGGGCCCGCCGCCTGGAACATCGAGGAGCCGTTCGACGATATCGCCACGCTTGCTGCCGAGCAGGCCAAAGTCGACCGTCGGCTGGTCACACTTTGCGAGGCCGTCACCCCGGAAAAGCTGGCGTCGACGACCGAGATCCATCGTTCTGAACGCATTCAGCGCGAGCGAATGGAAGACGTTTTGAACCATCTTTTCCAGCATCAGACACATCATCGCGGCCAGGTTCACGCGATGATGGCGGGAACGAGCGTGCCGCCACCACAGCTCGACGAATTCATCGTCGCAGACGACGGCCGCTTCCGAAGCGGCGATATCGCCGCTCTCGGCTGGAGCGAAGACTGCTTGATGCGATAACCTCTGAGGGAGGAGACGCACACTAGTCCTGAAGGCGCGCCTTCAGCCCGTCGATGATGGTCTTGGTCAGCAGCTCATAGTTCTCATCGAAGTGATGGTCGCCAGCCAGAGTAATCACGTCGACGCCGCTGCCCTTCAGATCGGGGCAGGCGACCTCGTCGTCGTCTTCCTTCCCGTAGATGCACTGGACGATCTTCGGATCGACCTTCTTGAGGTCATCAACCGGGTCACCACCGGCACCTTCGGTCTTCTGGCCGAGCCAGCCCATGACAGAGATCTGGTAATCCACCTCGTGCGACAGGGAAAGAAGCGACATCTGCGCCACTGCTGCCTTGGCAGCCGGCTTCAGCAGTGAATAGGTGGCAGGCACGACATCTGCGCCGAAGGAATAGCCGATAAGCAGGACGTGCTTCACCTTCCACTGCTTGCGGTAAAACTCAATGATCTTGCCGAGATCGTCAGCAGTCTGCTGCGGCTGCCGCTCCGACCAGAAATAATGAAGCGAGTCGATGCCGACAACAGGGACGCCTTGCTTCTGAAGCGAGGCTCCGACCTCCTTGTCGATGTCGCGCCAGCCGCCATCACCGGAATAGATGACCGCCATCGTGTCGAAGGCCGGCTTGGCATCCAGAATGGTCAGCGGCAGGCCGAGCGGATTGTCGGCACTTCCTGAGGCGTCGATCAGGTCCGAAAGCGTGTCGGCGAGCGTAGTCTGTGCGTCGTCCCCCGAGTCGCGGATCTCGATGTCAGGATGCTGCTTCTTGAGCTCCTCGACATGCGCGCGGCCATCCTTGTTGGCGGAGGCCGTGAACGACACAATGACCGGATCCGGCAACGATGTGTCGCTGAGGCCGTAGATCATGCGATTGCCAACTGTCTGCTTTTTCGCCGGCGTGCAAAGCTCTTTGGTAAGCGGAATGCCCGCAACCGGATCGACCGCCAGCGTCTCGCCGATGGTAGCATCCGGAGTCTGCGCCGCGATTGCCAGTGCCAGGGCTCCACCCTCACCGACGCCGGCAACGATCGGTAGATGATAGGCGCTGTTTCCCGCCGCGCGCTGGACCTGTTGGCTCAACGACTCGATATCTGACACCATGTAGATGCAGCCATCATTCTGGCTGACATCGTAGTTTCGCAGCGCCTCCATGTAGGACGGGAAATCGATTCCGATGACGACTGCCCCTTGTCCGACGAGCCGGTCGGCTTCAGCTTTCTCGTTGTCGCCCCAGCCAGCACCATCGGATATCAGCACAACGGCACCCTTCACATTTCCATCGGGCAGGAAGATGTGCGGAGAAGGAATGAGCCCGGTTTCGAAGCTGTCTGTCGTCTCGCTTGCCGCCACTGCCACCGAAGCGGACAGAGACAACGCGCAAACGGCTGCAAGAAGGTGTCTTTTCATCATTTCCTCACTACCCCTCTCAACCCGCCGCCGATAAGGAATGTTGCATCCATAAGAGCGATCATCGGATTGCCTCCGCCCGACACCGCAAGATACCGCGGATGCCACTGCGGGTGAAACTTTGATTTGAAGGCCCTCAGGCCCTTGAAGTTGTAGAACCGCTCGCCGTGCTCGAAGACGGTGCTGCCGATTCGATCCCATACTGGCGCCATCTCGCGCTTCGACATGCCCGAGAGCGGGGCCATGCCGAGATTGAAATGCGCGAAGCCTTCGCTGCGCAGGTACTCCATGATCTGTACGAAGAGGAAGTCCATGGATCCCTTCGGCGCGTCCGGCGAGAAACGCATCAGGTCGATGGTACCCTCGTCCTTCGCAGCCGTTATCAGGACATTGGCGAAAGCCACGATCCTGCCTTCGCGCTTCAGAATGCCCACCGGCTGGGCAGCAATATAGTCTGGATCGAACGCACCGAGCGAGAAGCCCTTTTCCTTGGCATTGTGATCCTCAAGCCAGGCATTGGAAACCGCTGCCAGTTCCTCCATCGCCGCCGGAACATTTTCCGGCGCGATCACTTCGAACTCCAAGCCGTCGCGCTGAGCGCGGCTCGCCGTCTGACGCAGGTTAGCCCACTTGCCGCCCTTCATTTCGAAAGTCTTCAGATCGGCAACGGCAAGCTCGCCCAATTTGAATGCCCGCAATCCGGCATCGGCACAATGGGAAAGAAGCGCCGGCGAGATCTGATAAAAAACTGCGCGGCAGCCCGCGGCGCGCGCAGACTCCACGAAACGCCACACCAATTCCGGAATGGCGCTGCGCTCGCCGATCGGATCGAAGAGAGCGATCCACGACCGTCCCTGCCTTCCGTACATGATGAAGGCGTCACCCTTCTCGGAGAACATGATGCTCTTGTCGCCCATCCGCACCAGATTGGCGTCGGCGTAGCGTTGTCTCTCGACAATATCGACCGCCTGCTGCAGTGCGTCTGTTGACGCGGGTTCCGGTTTCATCGCCACCGGGCGAAGCAGACTGAAAATCGCAATCGCCGAGGAAATGATGGAGATGCCGAGCACGGCGCGCAGACCACGCGGTGCTTCTCCGGCAAATTCGAACTCCCACCAGAGCTCGCTGCTGTATTCCACGTCGCGATAGACGAAGAGCAAGATCACGATGGCACCGACGCAGATGACGGCAATCGCCGTCAGCCACGAGGCCGTCAGCGTCTGGTTGAGAAGGGACGCATGTCTGCGAAACAGGCGACGGCTGACGAAGAGGCCAAAGATAAGGAAGGCAAGAAAACATGCCTCGACCAGAGCGATGGCCTTCAGCAGCGACAGCATCAACGCCGCAGCCGCCGACAGAATCGCGACCCACCACGCGCCGTCGAGCTTCTGGCCGAGGCCGCGTGCGGCAACAACGAGTGCAAGCCCAAAGAGGCTTGAGAGGAAGTGTGCGCCTTCGACGATCGGCAGCGGCAGATAGCTTGAAAGAAATTCGAGGTTTTCGTCCGGCGTCGGCGTGACGCTCGAGAAGATCAGCATGACGCCGAGCAGCAGACAAAGCGCCGAAAGCAGCTGCGGCATCAGCCGAATGCCGATCCGCCGAATACCTGACGCAACTGGGTGATCCGCAAACCGGCGAAGCTCGGTCGCCGAGACCGCGAGCACCGCAATCACCAGCGGCAGAACATGATAGATCAGGCGGTAAAGAACCAGCGAGCCCAGAACCGCGTCGATGTTCACGGCACTGCCGAGGGAAGCGATGATGACGGTTTCGAAAACCCCAAGGCCCGCCGGCACATGGCTGAGAACGCCGAGACCGACGGCGATTGCATAGACCGCCAGAAACACTGGCCAGGTGATCGCATCCTGCGGCAGCAGCACATAGAGCACAGTTGCAGAGGCAGCGATGTCGAAAGCCGTGACGAGGAACTGCCGCGACCAGGTGCGTGAGTCCGGCAGACGGATCTTCACGGGCCCGATGCTCACCGCGCGCCCACCACGCCCCATGATCATGATGATGCCAAGGCCAACGATAATCGCTGCGGCGATGAACCGCAGCAAAAAGCTGCTTAAATTGACCAGAGGCGCGATTTGGTCCGCAATTATCACGAGCGCAATCGCGGCGACCCCGGCAAGCCCCAATCCGAACGACAGCGTAACAAATGCAATGACCCGCCCGATCTCTTCAGGCGTCAGGCCGAGACGAGAGTAGGCCCGATAACGAATTGCACCGCCGCTCAAAGCACCGAAACCGGCTGTGTTACCCACCGCATAAGCGCTGAAGGCGGTCAGCGCCACCTGCGGAAACGGCAGTTTGCGACCGACATATTCGATGGCGTTGACGTCGTAGAAGATAAGAGCCAGGAAGCTGAGCCCCGTGAAGAGCAGCGCGAGCAGGATCGAACTGACCTTCGTGTCGGCCAGCGCCTGCACGACATCGTCGTAGCGTACCTCGTTCGTCAGCTGCTCGATCGCGAAGCCTACGAGACAGAAAAGCGCAAGCGTCGCCAAGCCTGCCAGAAGCGTCCGGTAGCGTCTAAACAGACCACGCACTGAGAATTCGTCAGTGTCTTCGATTTCTTCCAAATTGTCGTGCCCCGACATCTCTTACCGCCGCAATATTCCAGTTAGTGGAATCGTGTTGGAAACACGTAACATAGGCCTTATGCAAGCTCTATGAACGTATATCTTGCCCTGTCAGATCCGACCTGCTGTCGCCTGCTTCATCTGCAATTGGGGCAAATTTGGTGCAAGAACAATCTACGGACATTTCAATTTCGTAACGTTTGAAGGGTTGCGGACGATGCCGGCATCGGCACGGACAGAGCGCCTCGCCGAAAGTCCGGCTTGTAAGCTCCGGAAGTTCGGTTCGCTTGACATAAAACGCTGCCAACGCGCTGAAAATGAGCGGGCCGTCGCCAACAAGAAGACGGCTGTTAAGCCGCAGGCTCATCCGAGCTTGCGCGTTGCGAGAGATGGCGGGCGGCTGCCGCATGCGCTTCAGCCTCATGCCCTTCGCTGGAGACCTGCACCGTCGGCACGGCAAACTCGATGCCGTTTTCCTTGAACGCATTACGGATCATTGCAAGCGCATTGCGCCGGATGACGAACTGCTCGCCGGGCTTGGTCATCATTGCCAGCCTAATGACGATCGCAAACTCGCCGAACTGTTCCACGCCCTTCATTTTCAGTGTCTCGATGATGTGTGGGCTGTAGTCGGGATTCTCGAGCAACTGCTGTCCGATCTGCTTGATCACCTTCTTGGCTTTCACGAGGTCGGTGTCGTAGGTCACGTTCAAGGTGATCTTGTCGATCGTCCAGTCGCGGTTGAGGTTTTTGACCGCACCGAGTTCGCCGAACGGAACCGTGGTCAGCGGTCCACGATGATGCCGCAGCTTTACGGAACGCAGGCTGAATGCCTCGACCACGCCCTTGTGGCTGCCACTCTCGATATACTCACCAACGCGGAACGCATCGTCCCAGAGGTAGAACATGCCGCTGATAACATCTTTCACGATGGTCTGCGCACCAAAACCGACAGCGACACCGACAACACCAGCACCCGCAATCAGAGGGGCGATCTGGATGCCGAGACCGGAGAGCACCATCAGGGCCGCGATAACGGCGATAACCACGGCAAGAATGTTGCGGAAGATCGGCAGCAACGTCTGCAGGCGCGCGCGTCTCGCCTTCTCCTCGTCTGTCGCGGCACCGTCGAGGCGCGAATCGTCCAGCTTGCCGTTGATGTAGGCGCGTGCCAGATGCCAAAGCAGATCGGCTGCGAGCAGAATGACGATGCCGCCGATTGCACCGCGGGCAATGCGATCGACCATCGTTTCGCCTGCCGCCATCCGGTCCGCAACAAGGCCGAGTACGCGGCCGAACCAGAACGCCGCTGCCGTAATGATGATCGCCCGGACACCACGATCAAGCAATACTGTGGCCATCCTGCGCTGGCCAAGGAGGCTTGCCTCCGCCTGGTGCAGCGAGCGAACCGCCAGCGTCGCAACTGTCAGCGCCCGTGGTAGTAGCACGGCGTAGATCCCGATCCACAGCGCCAGATTGAACCCTGTAACCCAGAGAATCCAAAGCAAAGCGAAATAGAGTGTCAGGCCCCAGGAAAGGGTAAAGCTACGATGCTCTCCTTCCTCCACTGGACGGGACCAGACAGCCTCTACGGCGATAGCGAACAGCCCAAGACCGAGGATATAGCCGATGAAATAGCGGGCGCCTTGGGAAAAGCCGAGCGGCGCCATGAGTTGGATCGCAGCCCACCCAAACGCAAAGTAGATGGCAAAGAGAGCGCAACGCCGAAACCAGAACAGGGCCTTCGCGCGCGAAGTCTGGCGCTCGCCGTCCGCTCGCGGCAGAGTAACCAGCGCAACCAGAAGCCGCCCGAGCGCGACAGCGAAGCGGGCCACGATGAGCGCGATCGCAATCGCGATCGCCATGGATCGCGTGATTGGCGGCCAGTTGAACGCAAGCAGCGGCACCAGGGTCGCCATGGCAAATACCAGGGCAGGAACAATGCGATAGAGCAGATTGGCCGTCGCATGGTGCGCGACAGTGACAACTTCATCGTCGCTCCGTCTGATCCGCGGCTTCGGCACTATGATACGAAACAGCAGTTCAACGATCGCTCCGGTCAGGAACAACGCAGCGACTTCAGCCGTTATGAGCACCCAGCCAGTCGGCGCCACCTCGGTTTCGACGATCTGAGTGGCCGTTTCCGCTTCCTCGGGAAGTTTCATTGCCGCGGCAGAGACCATCTCGACATGGCGGCGAGCGTGACCGACGAGGTCGGATAATGCCGACATCTCTCCATCTTCGACCTCGGCGGCGGGAGCAGCTTGCATCTGCGTCGCCATCCACGCCTTCACCTGCGGTGTCTGCATCAACTCCAGCATCTGACGCACTTCCGCCGGCGGTTGAGCGGCAGGCGTTGCAGGAGAGGGAGCATTCTGCGCCAGAGCCGCGCCGGCGAGAGCAAGCACGAATACCGTCGATACCAGCCATTGCAGCACGCCAGCTACGCCAAATACGAGACCCATCGCCCTTGCCCTCTAGATACGGTCTCTCGACAATATATCGTGCTGTATGAAAGAAAAGCCCGCGCTATGATGATGCGCGGGCTTGAAACTGCAACGGAACGCCGGCCTTACTCTTTTGGCTTCTCGACGTGCCCGCCAAAGCCTGCGCGCATGGCCGAAAGGACCTTGTTGGCAAACTCGTCATTGTCGCGCGACGAGAAACGCCCATGAAGCGCTGCACTCAGCACCGGCGTCGGTACGCTTTCGTCGATCGCCGCCATGATCGTCCAGCGACCCTCGCCCGAATCGGAAACGCGGCCCGCATACTGGCCGAGAACCGGATCCGCATGCAGCGCATCTGCGGTAAGGTCGAGCAACCACGAGGTAATGACGCTGCCGCGACGCCAGACTTCGGCAATATCGGGCAGATTGAAGTCGTAGCGATAGTGTTCGGGATGCGCCAAGGGCGCAGTCTCTGCGTCGACCTCATGCGTCGCCGCACCGATATTGGCATGCTTCAGGATGTTTAGGCCTTCGGCGTATGCGGCCATCAGGCCGTATTCGATGCCATTGTGCACCATCTTGACGAAATGACCGGCACCGTGCGGACCGCAATGAAGGTAACCTTGTTCCGCAGTGCTTTCAGGATGAGCGCTGCGTCCCACGGAAGGAGCGACGCCTCCCTGCCCCGGCGCCAGCGAGGCGAATATCGGCGACAGCGACTGGACGATCCCTTTCTCGCCACCGATCATCAGGCAATAGCCGCGCTCAAGGCCGAAGACGCCGCCGCTCGTGCCAACGTCGACATAATGGATACCCTTGGAGATGAGCTCGGCGCCGCGCCTGATATCGTCGTGGTAATAAGAATTCCCGCCGTCGATGATGATATCGTCATCATGTAGCAAGGGCACGAGCTGAGTAATGATCTTGTCCGTGATCGCCGCCGGCAGCATCAGCCAGATGGCGCGCGGGCGCGAGAGCTTCGAGACGAACTCCTCAAGAGAGGCGCTACCGACGGCACCCCTGTCGACAAGATCGGCAACGCTTTCCGGTCTCGCGTCGTAGACGACGCACTCATGGCCATCGCGCATCAATCGCTGGACCATGTAGTTGCCCATCCGGCCCAAACCCACCATGCCAAGCTGCATCTGAAATCTCCTGGAAATTAAATCGATATAATTCCGGAAACTAGCATTCACTTTGCCGCAAGCAAGTGAAGTGTGCGTCACATCTGCATTGCATTGGAAGCAGAGCATAAAAGGGAAGCGCGATCCACGACAACCGATGGATGTTTACGATCCTGGGTGCCTACAAACGTAGGTGGGCACCGTGTGTCCAGGCCCACGAGCCTGGTCAGGGACAGCTCCCTTTGGATCGAGTATGGCCCCAGGGATTGTGGTTCCTGTCGAGAGGCGCAGACCGCATCACGGTATATAAGTCTGATTTCCACGCTGCGCCAGAGGGCCAGCTACACCGTTTCCATTTAATTGAGTTCGGCGGGCGCCCTGCCGTTCAACTTGTCGGTAATGCCGCGAATACGGCTCGTGACTTCGACAAGCGCGGCCGCAAGGCTTTCTTCAGTGCGGGCGTTCGTTGCCAGTACCGTATCGCTGTTGTTCTGCAGAGTGCCCAACTCGGATTCGAGATCCGCGACGCGACGGCTCAACTCCGAAATCTCGTCCATCACCATGATGCCTGCCATGACGGTGATACGAAGGTCGCCGATCTCACCGAACTGACCTTTGAGGTGACCGACATAGTTGTCAAAGCGCGTGGCGAGATCGGTCAGGTGACCTTCCTGCCCTTCCTCGCAGGCCATGCGATAGGCCTTGCCGTCGATCGTTACAGTTACCTGCGCCATGTGTCGCGCCTTTCTATCGGTCCAGAACCGCGCGGATCGTCTCCATGGCCGTCACCAGCCGCCGCGAGACCTCGCGATTGACTTCCTCGAGCCGGTTGGCACGAAATTCCGCCTGGTCCAGCTCCTGGGCAAGCTTCGAGCGGTCCGCATGAATTCGGCGAACCTCGCCTTCGATCTCGCCCTGCTCTCGCTGGTGCTCGATACGCATCTCGACGGCATTCTCGAGCCCCGAGATCGCCTGACGCAGCTCGTTGAGTGCTGCTTCCATGATTTTGCCTGTAGGCGTCATGTCTCTTCCGGTTCCCCGCACAAGACCCGCGAATCGGCGCCCGAGACCGATCCAGTATTTTCAAAAGGATACGCACCTCGCCGTCGGCACGTCAATAAAGCCTGCACCGCGCCTGCCGACCTAATCTGTGGATGACGAAAATCAAGCACCGCCCAGGATGCTGTTCAACTTTTGTAAAAACTGATGGTCAAATGTCTAAAATCGATTGGAGAGGCCTCCAGAGGGTCTTCCATTTATTGACTTGGCCGTTCCAACTGCTATGTGTCACCCGCTCTCATTGATGGTCTCCACAGGCTCGAGGCCATCCCCCGACACCCGGAACCCGTGGAATAGCCATGACCTCTCCTGAACAAAACGACCGGATGGCAAATGCGATCCGTTTCCTCGCCATGGATGCAGTCGAAAAGGCGAACTCTGGGCATCCCGGCATGCCGATGGGCATGGCCGACGTGGCGACGATCCTCTTTACGAAGTATCTGCGGTTTGATCCGAAGAAGCCGCATTGGCCGAACCGCGACCGCTTCGTTCTGTCCGCCGGCCACGGCTCGATGCTGCTCTATTCGCTGCTTTATTTGACCGGCTACCCCGACATGACTGTCGAGGACTTGAAACAGTTCCGCCAGCTCGGTTCGAAGACGGCCGGCCACCCTGAATACGGCCATGCAACCGGCATTGAAACGACAACCGGCCCGCTCGGCCAAGGCATTGCCAACGCCGTCGGCATGGCGATTGCCGAACGCAAGCTGCGCGATGAATTCGGTTCCGAGCTTCAGGACCACTATACCTACGCCATCTGCGGTGACGGCTGCCTGATGGAAGGCATCAGCCATGAGGCGATCGCGCTTGCCGGCCACCTGAAGCTGAACAAGCTCGTTCTCTTCTGGGACAACAACTCGATCACCATCGACGGCGCCGTTTCCCTGTCGGACTCGACCGACCAAGTCGCCCGCTTCAAGGCCGTTCACTGGAACACGATCGAGATCGACGGCCACGACCAGGCTGCCATTGCAGCCGCAATTGAAGCCGCTCACAAGTCTGACCGCCCGACCTTCATCGCCTGCAAGACGATCATCGGCTTTGGCGCTCCGAACAAGCAGGGCACCCACAAGGTCCACGGCAACCCGCTCGGCGCCGACGAAATTGCGGCAACCCGTAAGGCACTGAACTGGGAATACGAGCCCTTCGTCGTTCCCTCCGACGTTCTAGATGCATGGCGCACGGCCGGCAGCCGCTCTGTTGACCTTGTCAAGACCTGGGAAGACGGCCTCGCCAAGTCGGCGCACAAGGCCGAATTCAGCCGCCGCTTCGCCGGCGACCTACCGGAAGGCTTCGACGCGGCGATCAGCGCCTACAAGAAGAAGATCATCGAAACCAAGCCTGTCATCGCCACCCGCAAGGCTTCGGAAGATGCGCTCGAAGTTATCAACGGCTTCCTGCCGGAAACGCTGGGCGGCTCCGCCGACCTGACGCCGTCGAACAACACCAAGACCAGCCAGATGCATTCGATCACGCCGACGGATTTTGCCGGCCGTTACATGCACTGGGGCATCCGCGAGCACGGCATGGCATCTGCCATGAACGGCATCGCGTTGCACGGCGGTCTCATTCCATATGGCGGCGGCTTCCTGATCTTCTCGGATTATTGCCGCCCGCCGATCCGCCTCGCAGCGCTCATGGGCATCCGCGTCATCCATGTCCTGACACATGACTCGATCGGCGTCGGCGAAGACGGCCCGACCCACCAGCCGGTCGAACAGGTCGCGAGCCTGCGCGCCGTCCCGAACCTTCTGGTCTTCCGCCCGGCCGACGTCACCGAGACGGCTGAGTGCTGGCAGATCGCCGTCAAGACGCAGAACCGCCCGTCCGGTCTTGCACTGACCCGTCAGAACCTGACACCTGTGCGCACCGAATACAGCGAAAAGAACCTGTGCGAACAGGGCGCTTACACGCTTGCCGGCAAGGCCGATGCCAAGGTCACGATCTTTGCTTCGGGCTCAGAGGTCGAGCTCGCAGTTGCTGCACGCGCCACGCTGGAAGCAAAGGGCGTCAGCGTCCGCATCGTATCCGTTCCCTGCACGGAATTGTTCTTCGAGCAACCCGATACCTACCGCAAGGAAGTCATTGGTAACTCGCCGGTCAAGATCGCCGTGGAAGCCGCTGTCCGCGAAGGCTGGGATGCCTTCATCGGACCGGAAGGCACCTTTATCGGCATGAAGGGCTTTGGCGCTTCCGGTCCGGCGAAGGAAGTCTTCAAGCATTTCGGCATCACCGCGGACGCAGTGGTCGCTGCCGTGGAAGCAAAACTCAGCGCATAACACTTCAAATCGGCTCCGATTTGAAGAAAGGATTATGCGCAGGTTCTGAATGCAAATAAGGGGAGCGCCCAAGCGCTCTCCAACTCAATCCGCAAGCCCCATCTCTAGGGAGTGAATGCACATGACTGTAAAGGTTGCCATCAACGGCTTCGGCCGCATCGGCCGCAATGTTCTCCGCGCCATCGTCGAATCCGGCCGCACGGACATCGAAGTCGTCGCGATCAACGATCTCGGCCCGGTCGAGACCAACGCCCACCTGCTGCGCTACGATTCCATCCACGGCAAGTTCCCGGCCGAGGTCAAGGTCGAAGGCGACACGATCACTGTCGGCGGCGGCAAGCCGATCAAGGTGACCGCGATCAAGGACCCGGCAACGCTGCCGCACAAGGAACTCGGCGTCGACATCGCGATGGAATGCACCGGCATCTTCACGTCGCGCGACAAGGCTGCCGCTCACCTGACGGCCGGCGCCAAGCGCGTCATCGTTTCGGCTCCTGCCGACGGCGCCGACCTGACCGTCGTTTTCGGCGTCAACCACGACCAGCTGACCAAGGAGCATCTGGTCATCTCCAACGCGTCCTGCACGACGAACTGCCTCGTGCCGGTTGTGAAGGTTCTCGATGACGCCGTCGGCATCGACCACGGCTTCATGACCACGATCCATTCCTACACTGGCGACCAGCCGACGCTCGACACCATGCACAAGGACCTGTACCGCGCCCGCGCTGCAGCCCTGTCCATGATCCCGACGTCAACCGGCGCGGCCAAGGCCGTTGGCCTCGTGCTGCCACACCTGAAGGGCAAGCTCGACGGTACCTCGATCCGCGTTCCGACCCCGAACGTCTCGGTCGTCGACTTCAAGTTCGTTGCAAAGAAGGCCACGACCGTCGGCGAAATCAACGAAGCGATCAAGGCAGCCGCAAACGGCAAGCTGAAGGGCATCCTCGGCTACACCGACGAGCCGCTCGTATCCCGCGACTTCAACCACGACAGCCATTCCTCGATCTTCGCATTCGACCAGACCAAGGTTCTGGAAGGCACCTTCGTTCGTATCCTCACCTGGTACGATAACGAGTGGGGCTTCTCCAGCCGCATGTCCGACACGGCTGTCGCCTTCGCAAAGCTCATCTAAGAGCGTCGCGCCATAATCTGCGGAAAGCGGCCCAGGCAACCGGGCCGCTTTTCTTTTTGCGCTGAGCGGAATACCGTCCGATAGACAGCTGGATGAACAACTAGCGGATTCCTCGATGAGAACTCTCATGATGGTCATCGTTCTGATCATGATCGCGAGCGTGCTCAGCCTCAGCCTCGTAGGCGGGCGCCATTCGATGCAGATTCCGGAGGGACAGCCACTGATGGCGTCCTCGCATGTCATGGGTCCGCGATGATGCTGACGAGATGACGATTGGGCTGGCGCAGTGTGCCGGATCGCCCTACTGTCGGTCGAAGCGCGGAGGCGAGAGAGAATGGACTACTTTACAATCGAGATCGGCGGACAGGCGGTTGCGAGCTTTCGCTCAGAGAACGCAGATGACGCGAAGCACTTTTTCGAGGCTGAAGATTTTCGTGAGGATCTGACCGTCCTGCAATCGCAGGGCAAGCCCGTTTGGGATGGCCTCAGCGCCCTCAGCCTTCGCAAGGCAACGGCCGATGAGGCAAGCGAGGTCGAACATGCCTATGAGTTCGACGACGATCCGGAGAGGACGATCGACGACGAGTTCGTCGTTTTTCTGATACCGATTTCCGACGTCGGCGACGATGAGGATGACGACACCTAACGCGACAGCCGCCAGGCGACGAAGCACGCAGAAGCAATCCTTGCTCGACCTCGGGCGCGACCTGTTTGCCGATCCATAAATTGATGTCAAGAAAAGTGCCTGAGCACTGCATCTGCCCCGCTATCGCCCGATTTGGTCATACACTCGATGTCATGCTCCTTCGTGGGCGCTCATCCGGCTTTGCCGTCCGGCACGCCAAAACAGCAGCATGAAGCCGCAAATCAGCATGGGTTTGACCGCAAGGCCTACCCATCCCGTTTGTTTTGCCGTTTACTGGTAGCGGACTTGGATGATCACGAAAGGGCGATCTGGGAATAAGCTGCGAGACCGGGGCGGTCTGCATTGAATTGCGGGTAAGGGGACAGGCATGGAAGCGTTCTACATCGTCGTGCTGGTATCGACGACGCTCGTGCTTCTCGCCGCATTTTCGAGCCTGCTCGCCTTCCGCTTCGGCGCTCCCCTGCTACTGCTCTTCCTTGCGATCGGCCTGCTTGCGGGTACGGATGGCCTCGGCATCGAGTTCACCAACAATTATCTCGCCTACATCCTCGGCTCGATCGCGCTTGCGGTCATCCTGTTCGACTCCGGTTTCGGGACGCCGGTGCAGGCCTTCAAGCTTGCCGCTATACCCTCGATAACGCTTGCATCGGTCGGCGTCCTGATGACGGCGGCATTGATTGGCGTCGCCGCCATGTGGCTCCTGAAGTTTACCTGGCTGGAAGGCCTGCTGCTCGGTTCCATCGTTGCCTCCACCGACGCCGCAGCCGTCTTCTTTCTACTGCGCATCGGCGGCATCAACATCCGCGACAAGGTACGTTCGACGCTTGAAGTGGAGTCCGGCACCAACGATCCAATGGCGATTTTCCTGACGATTGCACTCGTTGAGATTCTTGCCAGCGGCGAACGCTACCACGGGATCAACATCGGCATGCTCGCCATGTTCGTGCAGCAGATGGGCCTTGGCGTCATCCTCGGCCTGCTCGGCGGCATGATGATCGTTCTCATCGTGAGCAAGCTGGAAACCGATCGCGGCCTGACCCCGATCTTCGTGCTGGCCCTGGCGCTGCTGGTCTTCTCGGCGACCGGCGCCGTCGGCGGCAGCGGCTTCCTTGCCGTCTATGTCGCCGGAATTTATGCCGGCAATCGCAAGCTGCAGGGATATGCCTCCATTAAGCGCTTTCAGGATGGTATGACCTGGCTTGCCCAGATCATCATGTTCCTTGTGCTCGGCCTGCTGGCGACGCCGTCGCAGTTTCCGGCAATCGCCATTCCCGCCGTGTTGCTCGCCCTGTTCCTGATCTTCGTCGCGCGTCCGCTCGCCATCTGGCTATCGCTGCTGCCCTTCGACTATACGCAGCAGGAGATCGGATTTGTCGCGTGGGTCGGTCTGCGCGGCGCTGTTTCGATTCTGCTTGCCATCATGCCAATTCTCGGCGGCCTGGAAAACGGACAGGTCTATTTCAATACCGCCTTCATCATCGTGCTCGTATCCCTTCTGGTGCAGGGCTGGACGATCAAGCCTGTCGCCAAGAAGCTTGGGCTGATCATCCCGCCGCGGATAGGTGCTGTCGACAAGGTCGAAGTCGATCTGCCCGGTGCGGCAAACCACGAGCTCCTCTCCTATCGTGTCGTCAAGGACAGCCCGGTGCTGCGCGGCGAGCGCATCCCGCGCTGGGCAACGCCATCGCTCGTTATCCGCGATGGCAAGTCTATGCGCTATCAATATGCCGGTCGGCTGCGCGAAAACGATCTCGTCTATCTCTTCGTCGTTCCTTCGTATTCGCGGCTGCTCGACAAGCTCTTTGCCAGCCGCGCCCCGGTCGAAGAAGACGACGCCGATTTCTTTGGCGCCTTCGCGCTGTCGCCGGCCCGCCCTGCGGCTGATCTCGATGCCGCCTATGGGCCGGGCCTCCTCAACGAAACCGAGAAGGGCCTGACGATCGCCGAACTCATGAAGCATCGTCTGGGCGGAAAGGCCGACTACGCCGACCGTGTGCGTCTCGGCTCCATCATCCTCATTGTCCGCGACCTCGACGACCAAGATCACATTACCTCGGTCGGCATGTCGCTGGAGGCTGTCGAGCCCGCCACCGCCCTGCCCATCTTCCTCAATCTACACGATATCATCGACCGCATCCGCGACCGTCTCAAGGGTCGCAGGAAGCGCGAAGCTGCCGCCGCGGCAGCGTCCGGTAAGGGTGATGAAAACCCGCAATGACCGCCTTGCGTCTGCAGTCATCCTTGCTATGGTCCCCGCATCTTTTGGGCAATAACGAACGGATTTTTCCATGCCTTCCTTCAAGACCCTCGACGACCTGAACGATGTTGCCGGCAAGCGCGTCCTCGTTCGCGTTGACCTCAATGTTCCGGTCAAAGACGGCAAAGTGACCGATACCACACGCATCCAGCGCGTTGCCCCGACAATCCTGGAACTCTCCAAGAAGGGTGCCAAAGTTATCCTGCTCGCGCACTTCGGCCGCCCCAAGGACGGCCCGTCGGCTGACCTTTCGCTGTCGCTGATCGCTCCATCGGTTGAGGAGGTGCTTGACCATCCCGTTTCGACGGCAAGCGACGTCATCGGTGATGCAGCCGCCGCCGCGGTTGCAACGATGAAGAACGGCGACATCCTGCTGCTTGAAAACACCCGCTTCCACAAGGGCGAGGAAAAGAACGACCCGGACTTCGTCAAGGCGCTTGCGGCCAACGGCGATATCTATGTCAACGACGCCTTCTCCGCCGCGCACCGTGCACATGCCTCGACGGAAGGGCTCGCGCATCATCTTCCTGCCCATGCCGGCCGCACCATGCAGGCTGAGCTTGAGGCACTGGAGAGCGGTCTCGGCAACCCGACCCGCCCTGTCGTCGCCATCGTCGGCGGCGCCAAGGTCTCGACCAAGATCGACCTCTTGATGAACCTCGTGAAGAAGGTCGATGCGCTGGTGATCGGCGGCGGCATGGCCAATACCTTTATCGCCGCGCGCGGCACCAATGTCGGCAAGTCGCTCTGCGAGCACGATCTGGCGGACACCGCAAGACAGATCATGATCGAAGCGGCAACGGCCGGCTGCGCCATCATTCTTCCAGAAGACGGTGTCGTCGCCCGTGAATTCAAGGCAAATGCCGCCAATGAAACGGTCGCGATCGAAGCGATCCCCAGTGACGCGATGGTGCTCGACGTCGGTCCGAAGTCGATCGAGGCAATCAAAGCGTGGATCGAGCGCGCCAATACGTTGGTATGGAACGGCCCGCTCGGCGCTTTCGAGATCGAACCCTTCGACAAGGCAACCGTCGCGGCGGCGAAATACGCGGCCGAGCGTACCAAGGCCGGCAAGCTTACCTCGGTTGCCGGTGGCGGCGATACGGTCTCGGCGCTGAACCATGCCGGCGTTGCCGACGATTTCACCTATGTGTCGACCGCCGGCGGAGCTTTTCTTGAGTGGATGGAAGGCAAAGTCCTTCCCGGTGTCGCTGTCCTCAACAAAGCCAAATAATCCGGGCAACCAGATTTAACAAATTTTACATGTAGATAGACCGCGGCGCGAAAGCTCCGCGGTCTTTTGCTCAGTGCACCCGCAAAAGCCCAAACTTTCAAACGATTAAAAAAAATTCAAACGTTTCAAAGGATTTTGCCGCCGTTTTCCCACCCATAAACTTCTGTTATCCGCGACCTATATCTATTGGTTGACGATTTTTTTGCTGTGGAGAGAACGATATGAGCGAACGTTTGGAAGACATTGCCGTGCGTATGGTAACTGGTGGCCGCGGGCTACTTGCAGCGGATGAATCGACAGCAACGATCGGTAAGCGGTTCGATACGATCGGACTTGAATCGACGGAAACGAGCCGTCGCGACTATCGCGAAATGCTGTTCCGCACCGACGACGCAATGCGTCAGTATATTTCCGGCGTGATCCTCTATGAAGAAACCCTCCACCAGAAGGCAGCGGACGGCACGCCCTTCGTCGACATCATCCGCGCTGCCGACAGCATTCCGGGCATAAAGGTCGATATCGGCGCGAAGCCGATGGCAGCCTATCCCGGCGAAACCATCACCGAAGGCCTCGACGGCCTCGCAGACCGCCTGGCAAAATACTACGAAGCCGGCGCCCGCTTCGCCAAATGGCGCGGCGTTATCGCAATCTCCTCCACCCTGCCCACGTGGGGCTCCATGAAGGCCAACGCCCACGCTCTCGCCCGCTACGCGGCACTCTGCCAACAGGCCAACATCGTGCCGATCGTCGAACCTGAATGCCTGATGGACGGCAAGCCTGGCGACCACAATATCGACCGTTGCGCTGAAGTGACGGAATGGACCTTACGCACGGTCTTCGAAGAACTCGCCGATGCCCGCGTCAGCCTTGAAGGCATGATCCTCAAGCCGAACATGGTCATCGACGGCAAGAATGCTCGTAAGGCATCGGTTGCCGAGGTTGCCGAGCGCACGGTCGAGGTGCTGAAGCGCACCGTTCCGTCTGCCGTTCCTGGGATTGCCTTCCTTTCCGGCGGCCAGTCCAGCGAAGAAGCGACGGCGCATCTTTCCGCGATCAACTCCGGCTACGACCTGCCGTGGGCGGTCACCTTCTCCTACGGCCGCGCTCTGCAGGATACCGCGCTGAAGGCTTGGGGTGGCAAACCGGAAAACGTCGCCGCCGGTCAGCGCGCCTTTGCCCACCGCGCCGAGATGAACAGCCTCGCCGCCAAGGGGAGCTGGAAGAAGGACCTCGAGAAGGCCGCGTAAGGCGCTACTCGACTGACGAGACAAACGAACCAGCCGCACAGCGCGGCCGGTTTTTTTCTTTGTGACGGCGACAAGTTTTCTGCTTCTTCAGGCCACGGTTCGCCGATAAAAATCAGGCGTCAGCAGATCGGAGCCACCATGAAAACCGTCGCATTCACAACCGTCGATGTCTTCACCTCCAGCCGCTTCGAAGGCAACCCGCTGGCAGTGATGACCGACGCGCGTGGACTGACTGATGCCGACATGCAGAACATCGCGGCCGAATTCGGCTACTCGGAGGTAACCTTCATACTACCGCCGGAAGCCCCGGAAAATACTGCCCGCGTCCGCATCTTCACCCCCACCACGGAAGTGCCCTTCGCCGGACATCCGAATGTCGGAACAGCCTACGTGCTTGGTCAGCAGGGGCAGGTCTTCGGGCGGCCGGTCGGCGATAGCCTGCGCTTCGAGGAGCAGGCCGGCCTCGTCGAAGTCGAATTGAAGCGCAGCGGCGAAGAGGTGTTGTCGGCATCCATCCGCGCCCCGAAGCCGCTCGCCATAGGCAAGGCGATACCCGAGCAGACCGTCGCCCGCTGCATCGCGATCGAGCCGGAGGAAGTCCGCATAGCCAGGCATAGACCGGTTGTCGCATCGGTAGGCTTGAGCTTCGTTTTCGCCGAACTTGCGGACCTTGCCGCGCTCGGCCGCGCCCGCCCGAATCTCGCCTATTTTCAGGATGCCGCCTGTCCGACCGTCGAAGGCAACCATGACTTCTCGCTGTTCGTCTATGTCCGCTCTGAGGAGGCGCCCTGGACAATCCGCGCGCGAATGTTTGCGCCACTCGACAACGTGCCGGAAGATCCGGCAACCGGCAGCGCCTCGGCGGCACTCGGCGCCTACCTCGTTTCGCTGGAGGCGGATGCGAACATGAATGTCTCGCTGACCATCGAGCAGGGCGTCGAGATGGGACGCCGCAGTCTCATAGGGATCGATGTCGTCAAGACCGACGGCATCGTCACCGACGTGACGATCTCGGGCAAATGCACTCCGGTCATGCGCGGCGAAATCGCGTACTAGACGAACAGATCCCGTCCGATCAGTGCCACCGCCCAGATCGCGAAAGCGATCAGCGCGATCTTCCAGAAATCCATACGACGCCGCAGCCCGGGAACACCCAGCGGCTTGATCAGCTGAATCGCCATCGCCAGGATGAGCAGCAGCGCGATCAGCTTTGTCATGTCTTTATTTTTCCATCTCTTCTGAATGTCACAGGACGGACATTTTTTCGCGTCACGACTGCATTTATTCATGCCGTAAAGGCATTTGGGGGCACAATCAATCATCTCGAGGCTGGGCAACACTACTTGTTGCCATATGTCCTTTGACATTCAACGCATAGAGTCTGGGTATATGAAAAGAAACCTGCTTTCCGTCGCCTCGCTTCTCTTCGGGACGCTCTTTCTCTTCATGGGCAATGGGTTGCAGGGTATACTGCTTCCCGTGCGCGGCAACCTGGAAGGCTACGCGACGACCACCCTCGGCCTGCTCGGCACATCCTGGGCGGCTGGCTTCGTGATCGGCTGCCTCGTCGCCCCGAAACTGGTGCGCCGTGTCGGCCATGTTCGTGCTTTCTCCGGCTTCATTGCAATTATCGCGATCATCGCACTTGTCAGCGGGATCATCATTCATCCGGTCTGGTGGGTGTTGCTCCGCGCCGTGACCGGCTTTGCGACGGCCGGCACATCGATGATCATCGAAAGCTGGCTGAACGAGCGCGCGACCAACGAGAGCCGCGGTGCAATCTTCTCGCTCTATATCGCCATCACGCTCTTCGGCGTTGTCGCGGGCCAGATGATGATCCCGCTCGAGGATGTGCGCACGCCTGTCCTCTTCATGATCTGCGGCATCTTCTACTGCATCGCGATGTTGCCGACGACGCTCTCGACCGCAGCCTCACCGCAGCCACTGAAGGCCGTGAAGCTTGATCTGCCGGCCCTCTACCGCAACTCCCCGGTCTCCTGCCTCGGTATTCTCCTCGTCGGCATCGCCAACGGCGCCTACGGGACACTGGGCGCTGTCTTCGGCGCGGGTTCCGGCCTTTCCGATACCAGCATCGCCATCATGATGAGCGCCACCATCTTCGCCGGTGCTGTGATGCAGTTGCCGGCAGGTCGCCTCTCCGACCGGATCGACCGCCGCCATGTCCTCGCTGCAATGTCCGCGATTGCTGCTCTCGCAGGCCTGCTGCTGGCGGTCCTGCAGCCCTCCTCGCCGTACTTCATCATCGGTCTCGTCGTGCTCTATGGCGCCGTTGCCAACACGCTCTATCCGATCGCCGTTGCACACGCCAACGACTATGCTTCCTCCGAGGACTTCGTGAAGGTCTCAGGCGGACTACTGCTCCTCTACGGCATCGGCACCATTATCGGTCCGACCATCGGCGGCCCTGTCATGTCGATGATCAATCCGCATGCCCTCTTCCTGGTGACGGCGATCGCGCATGTACTGATCACCGCCTATGCCATCATTCGCAGCCGCATGCGTGCGGCCGTTCCGGTCGGCGATCGCGACGCCTTCACGACCATTCCCACGGCGACTTCGCAAACGCTGACGCCCGAAAGCATGTCGCTTGCCGATCGTGGCACCGGCAAGACTCCCGAAACCGGAGATCCTGCCCTAAAATATAACTGAGGCAGACAAGGGAGGATTGCATATGAGCTTCATCGAAGACGACCGGCCGCAGAAGAAGATTGCGCATGAGGTCGGTGCCGACCTCTCCACACTATCGGTTGACGAGTTGCGAGCACGCGTTGATCTGCTCAAAGCCGAGATCGTGAGAATAGAGGCAGAGGCGGCCAGCAAGACATCGACAAGATCAGCTGCCGAAAGCCTCTTCCGCTCGTGAGTTAGCACCCCTTTGAAGCGGTAATCATCGACGCGAAAGGCACTAAACCGGCACAGGTTTAAGCGGCCATTAAGCTTTATAAGGTATTACTGTACTCATCCAGATCTTCTCTGGATTTCAGACAGTTTTCCATGCGGTGAATTGGTCTGATTTTTCTCCCTGTTTTACCTTGAGAGCCGCTTTTGCGGCTCTTCTTTTTTCATTGCGCTGGGGACCATTTCCACGAAACTGTGGAAGTTAACCCTTTCTTAAGAAACGCCTTGCGCAATTCCGCTAAAGCTACCATCTTAAAAGCATAAAGGACGGCCGAAGAAACTTTTTGCCTTCGGCTGGCGTTACCTGACCATAAGTAGATGCGTGCAACAGGGACTATTTAAATGTCAGAGCTTGGATTGAACACAATCAGTTTTGCAGGTCGCGCTGCCGCATCCTCGCAGTTCAAGACACTATATTCGGAAGGCATGTCGCTGGTTGAAGAAACCGCCGCCTATCTCGATGGCCAGGGTCGCAATGCCTCCAAGGTTCTGCCGCGCATGGCGTCCGTTCTCTATGCTGCAGAGTCGATGCGCCTGACCACCCGTCTCATGCAGATGGCCTCTTGGCTGCTGCTGCAGCGCGCCGTCAACAATGGCGAGATGTCGCGCGATCAGGTTCTGGCCGAAAAGAACAAGGTCCGGCTGGACGGCTTCAATGTCGACCGCAACGCACCGGGCTGGGGCGATCTGCCGGAATCTTTCCGCGACCTGATCGAACGCTCACTACGCCTTCAGAACCGCGTCGCCCTGCTCGATCGTGAAATCTATCGTCCGGCCGAAGCGCCGATCGTCCATGACAACCAGAACAGCGTTCAGGCTCAGCTGAGCTTGCTGCAGACGGCCTTCGGCAACAACTGAAGCTCTTCAATCGGAATTCATGAATGAAAACGGCTGCATCCCTGCAGCCGTTTTTTGTTGTTCCCACAAAGACAACGCGACGCCAGGCCGAAAGGCGCAGGACGCAGTTGTAGGCAAATGCCACCGATGCGTCTCGGATCCAACAACGCACCTTTGTCACTTTTCGGCCCATAGCGGTCCATCACATACCGTCCTTCCCGCGTGGAGTTCCTCCAACTCTGGTCCGGCAAGCCGGCCCGCAAAGCTCTCAAGCGCTTGCGCCTACGCTATTCAGGCAATCCTGCCATCTTCAGTGCCTCGATGTAACGACTCCTGTCTTCTGCACGTTGAAAGGGCGGTAGGATCTTGGAAAGAGTAGCGAGGCGTAGGGCGGGATCGAGCTGATGCAGGCGTTCGGACATCTCATGGGCCTCCTTGGTCAACCCCGCCATTGCATAACTTGCAGCCGCGACCCGCAGGGCGCTTGGATAAAATGGTTGTTCTCGGATTGATCTCTCCGCCCAGTCGATCGCGTCGTCATATCGTGCAGCGCAGAAGCAGGCGAGCGCCGTATTGAACTGCCATGCGGCCATGCGTGGATCGAAAGGACTTAGCCGCATGGCTAGGCCAGCACGTTCAATCGCGGTTTCCGGTCGACCCGAACACGCCTCTACCCAACTGCTGACGCCCAGGGCTGCGGCAAGGGTTGGGTTAAGCGCCAAGGCACGGTCGATGCAGGCGGCACAGTCCTTTAGGTTGCCACTTACGTAGCCGAGGACGTAGCCGCCGTAGGTAAGCGCGATCGCATCATCCCACCCGAGTTCAACTGATCGTCTCGCTAACCTCGTAGCTTCGACGGTCTCGGCGACGGGATCGCTCATCCAGCCGTTGCTTTTTCTGGTGGCAAAGCAACGCGCCGCGCGTGCGTAAGCGACAGCAAATGTCGGGTCTCTTTCGATTGCCGCCATGAAATGTTGCAGCGCTTCATCGACGGCTGATCTGCTGATGGTTGTCCGATCAAACGCCCAAAGGCCACGAAGGTAATAATCATAGGCGTCGAGACTCTCTGTTGGCTTTCTTTTAGCCCGATCGATCTCGGCTTCCTCCAGCTTAGGCGTGATCGCGCCGACGATCGACACGGCGATCTGGTCTTGCAGATCGAAGATTTCAGCCGTGGTCCCGTCAAAACGATCTGCCCAGAGGTGGATGCCCGAGCTTGCGTTCACGAGCTGGGCGGAAATCCGAAGGCGCCCGCTAGCTCTGCGTACGCTTCCCTCAACCAGGTATCGAACTCCGAGTTCTCGTCCGATCGTCTTCACGCCGATGTCGCTTCCCTTGTAGCCACGGGTTGAATTGCGGGCGATCACGAAAAGATGTCGCATACGGGTAAGGGCGGTCGTTATGTCTTCCACGACACCGTCGGCGAAATACTCCTCGTCCGGTTCGTGGCTAAGATTTTCGAACGGCAGAACGGCGACCGATGGAGTCTCGGGCACCAGCAGAGATGGAACGGCGACCGCCGCGCCGTCAAAAAGGATGCGATATGCCCCGACAGGGTCGGCGATATTCTTCAGCTTCTGTTGGCCGATTGACTCTGCTTTCAGGTCGCGGTGGTTTCGCAAATGGTGGTAGGCGTCCTCTGAAATGCAGACGCCGCCCGGCTCTGCAACTTCTTGTAGCCTCGCGGCGACGTTCACGCCGTCTCCGTAGATGTCATTCGCCTCGGTGATGATGTCACCGACGTTGATGCCGATCCGAAACCGAATTTGCTCTTGAGGAGGAACTCCTTCGCTTCGCCTGTGCATTCCCATTTGAAACTCGACGGCACATCGCGTGGCGTCAACGACGCTTGGAAAATCAGAGAGCAGGCCATCGCCCATTCTCTTTACAATCCGTCCGCCATGGGCGGAAATGCACGGCTCGATATGTTCTGTAAGATGTGCGGCGAGAGTTCGATGCGTTTTCTCTTCGTCCAGCCCCATCAGTCTCGAGTAGCCGACAACATCGGCTGCCAGAATGGCCACCAGCTTCCTCTGAATCCGCTGATCTGGCATGCCGGTGGCCTCCGCAAAGGACCGTAAAAGCATACGGCTCTAGGGGGGGCCTGTCCATCGAGCTGTCCGCGATCCGATCGCCGAGCGACTCCAGGAGGAAACGGCCACCCTCACCGAGCGGGCTGATATCCTAGCAGCCCAAAGCATGCGTAATCGGGCGG
>UBMU01000046.1 GCA_900466605.1 Hyphomicrobiales bacterium | reverse complement strand
ATTAGATCACGAATTCCTCCGCGTACGTCTGTGGCTCGGGAACGACCGTAACCTCCACCGGAATGATCCAATTGGCCGCGTAGCTCTCGCAGTCGGAACGCTGGAGGTCGGGCTGCACGCACCCCGCCCCATCGATCGCGCGACATCGCAGTATATATCGCCCCACTTTTTCAGGGGTCCACATGTACTCCCACAAGCGCCATGCAAAGGGACATTCTGTTTCGAGAAGCCTTCCCTCGCGCCAACCCCTGCCATCTCCGGTGCAGACCTGCACCTGCCGGATAACAGCCTCTCCGCCCCAGGCGGCTCCGAAAATCCGGTACGGTTGGCCGGCGATGAGATGCGCCCCCTGCACGGGACGCGCGATCTGCGCTTTGACCTCCATCTCCGCAAGGGGGACCAGCCTGGGTTCCCCAAGGCTACGCTCCCAACGGAAATAGTCGCGCGCCTGCCAGTAGCCAAGGAACGGTTGCTCCACAACCGTGATATGCGTGATCCACTTGACCCAAGCCATGCCGAACCAGCCCCCCACCACCGCGCGTAGCGGGTAGCCGTGATCACGCGTCAACGGCTCGTCGTTCATCGAATAGGCAAGGATCGTGCTGTCAGCGATGGCCTTCTCAAGCGGTAAACTGCGGGCAAAAGCGATGGGGCCGGGAGAAGCCGTTTTCTTGTTCGCGTCGACGACGCCGCTGTCGGCGCCTACGAGCAGAACCTCACGTGCGGTTCGCTTGACGCCCGCCATTTCCAAAATCTCGCGCAGAAGAACACCCGTCCACGCGGCGTTGCCGACGGCTCCATTCTGCCACTGCAACCCCTCCTTCGCCGGCACATAGTAGACGCGCCCGTTCCCTGCGCACTCGACAACGGCGGTCAAAGTCGTGCTCCGCATCGCCTTGATGCTATGGAAATCAAGTTCGATCGGCCGCTCTACCGCCCCGCCAACGCGCAATCTCCAGTCTCGCGCATCGAGGTCTGGCGACGGGAAATGGTTTCGCACGAAGAACAGCTCGGTTGGGATCAGCCAATCGGAGAGCGACGCAAACGGAAACTCGATGTTCTGTGGGGATTTCTGTCGAACTATTAGACTGGGTTGCTGTGGTGTCGGCATCGTCCTCGTCTCCCCTTCAAAGAGCACAACGTCGGCTCTCGGTCGCGCGAATTCCGGCTCGATCACAGCGCCCCTCGC
>UBMU01000107.1 GCA_900466605.1 Hyphomicrobiales bacterium | reverse complement strand
CCGTAGGCGGGCCACGATCGCACGTCGAAGTACACGTCTCCGGCAGCGGCGTAGGCGTGACCGCGCTCGATGAGCTCCGAGATGAGCTCCTGCATCTGCGTCACCGAAGCGGTCGCGCGGGGCTCGTACGTCGGGGGAAGGATGCCGACGGCCTCGCAGGCCCGAGAGAACTCGAGCTCCATGCGGTAGGCGAGGGCCCACCACGGCTCGGTGTCCCGCGCGTTGGCGAGGACCTTGTCGTCGATGTCGGTGACGTTGCGCACGAAGGTGACGCGACCGTAGCGGTGCGCGAGCCAGCGGCGCAGCAGGTCGAACGCGAGAGCCGCGCGGACGTGACCGATGTGGGGACCCGACTGCACGGTCGGCCCGCAGACGTACACCGTGACGTTCGAGGGGTCGAGGGGGACGAAGTCGCGCAGAGCCTGCGCCTTCGTGTCGTAGAGCCGAACAGTCACCGCCCCAGCCTACCGGCCGCCTTCCCACGCGACCCGAGCGTGAAACACGGGGTGGTTAGGGTGCGGGAGTGCCCCTCATGATCCGCCCCGATGACCTGTCCGGAGACGCCACGCGCGCTCTTGTCGCCGCGCACCTCGCCGGCATGCTCGAGAACACACCCGTCGAGAGCGTGCACGCGCTCGACGTGGACCGTCTCGCCGCCGACGGCGTCACGGTGTGGTCGGCGTGGGTGGACGACGAGCTCGCCGGTATCGGCGCGTGCAAGGACCTCGACGGGGGCCGGGCCGAGCTGAAGTCGATGCGGGTCGTGGAGGGCTTCCTCGGCCAGGGGATCGGTCGCGCCATCCTGCGGCACATCATGGACGATGCGCGGGAGCGCGGCATCCGGAGTCTGTGGCTCGAGACCGGGAGCACCGACGACTTCGTGCCCGCGCGACGCCTCTACGCCAGCGAGGGTTTCGTCGAATGCCCGGCGTTCGCGCCCTACGTGCCCGACCCGCTCTCGACCTTCATGACGCGGGAGCTCTAGGCCGGCAGGAGAAGCGCCGTCGCGAAGGCGGCCACACCCTCGGTGCGTCCCGTGAAACCGAGACCGTCCGTCGTGGTGGCGCTCACCGATACCGCCGCACCGCCGAGGGC
>UBMU01000048.1 GCA_900466605.1 Hyphomicrobiales bacterium | reverse complement strand
GCCCATGCGTTTCGCGTGACATTCAAGTCACAGGAAATTGAAGGCAATATGCTGCACTATCGATCAGCGGATGACGCCCCCACCCCGCGCAATAGGTTCCAAGCAGTTACCGCTTCTATAAAACGTCTAACGGGGCACACATCTTCACAACGGATTATCCAGCCACGACGAAATGCCTGGCGCACCGGCATCGCTGACGGAGTTTCATTTCTGGTGGATGGCGCAGCCTATTTCTCCGCGCTCGACCTGGCACTCAGGAAGGCAGAGCGCGAAATCTGGATCATTGGATGGGATTTCAATCCTGATATTCGCCTGAGGCCAGATGTAAGTTCAGAAACGCTGGGAGAACTCCTCCTGTCACTGGTCGACGACACTCCTCAGCTGAGGGTCAGGATACTGGTATGGGGTATGGGACCAATCTATTCAGGCAAGTCTCTGCGGTTGTTTGCTCGAAACACCATTTCGGCCCATCCGCAGATTTCGCTTCGTTTTGACTTCGGTCACCCGCTTCGCGCTTGCCACCATCAGAAGCTGGTGTCGATCGACGGGAGCCTTTCCTTCCTCGGTGGCATCGACCTGACTGCCCGGCGATGGGACGAGCCTGATCACAGAATTCCGCACCCGTTGCGACGCTCGCCGGACGGCAAGCCATACCAACCTGTTCACGACATCCAGTGCATGGTCTCCGGCGAGGCTGCTCGGATGATTAGGGCCGTGGCAAGGCGACGTTGGAAAAGGGCTACCGCCGAGAAAGTCAGCTCCCACGTGGAGCCGCCGCCTGCCCGCCAGCCCGGCTTTGTCGCCAACATGGATCAAGCTCCGGTTGCCATTGCGCTCACCGAGCCCGGCCTGATTGGCAAACGCGGTCGGTACGAGGCGCTTCGGCTCACGCGGGATGCCATCGCCGCAGCGGAACGATCAATCTACATCGAAACGCAGTATCTTGCATCGGCGGGTGTGGGGCGCTCTATCGCAAAACGCTTGAGGGAGCCTAACGGTCCCGAGATTGTCGTTCTCGTGACAAAGAGCTCGCATGGCTTCATCGAGAAGCTCGCAATGGGTAACAATCGTGACAGGCTGATCAGGCGGCTGAAGCGTGCCGATATCTTCGACCGGCTGAGGATCATGTACGCCGTTGTGCCCGATGGTCACGGAGGCGAGCAGGAACTCATCGTTCATTCAAAGCTGATCATCGTCGATGACTGCTTTGTGCGGGTAGGCTCTTCGAATCTAAACAATCGTTCAGAAGGTCTTGATACGGAATGTGATCTCGCGATCGAAGCTGACTGTGCATCCCACCAGGAGGCTATAAGCGCGTTACGTCACCGATTAATGGCGGAACACCTCGCAACAAGCCCCGCGGTTGTGCGAGAAACCGAGCTATCAGGATCAATGCTTGCGGCAATTGAGACACTCAACACTGGGGAACGCGGGCTGAGAGAATTTGCGGTTGATGTTCATCGCGGCGAGACGACCCCTTTCCCAGGTACGACACTGGTCGATCCCAGACGGCCCTATTGGCCACTACAAAAGCTGCGCCTGCGGATCGGAAGAGTGCTTGCGGCACTTATCTGACTGCTTTGTTTTTTTTATTACGAGCTCGCTGATAGCGAAGACTGGCAAGCCGACGAAGAGTGGCAGGACAAAATAGATTACCCGAAATGCCACAAGCCCCCCGATTGAGGCAGCCCCCTGCAGCACAACGGAAACTGTCGCCTCCAACACGCCGAGGCCGCCAGGCACATGGGTGACAAGAACTGCAATGTTGGCAAGAACGAAGGCTGTCGCGCTTTGAACGAAACTTGCCTGGGTGTCACCCGCCACGACCTGATGCAGGCAGGCGGCAACGAAAATGAAATTGAGAGTGCCCATGGCGACCTGTCCAATGGCAATTTTAATGTCCGGCATTTCGAAGCGCCATTTCCAAAGACGCAGTGATGAGCGCACTGTTGCTGAGAGTATGAGGTAGACTATCGGGACAAGAAGGCAAAAGACCCCGAGCCACCAAGGGTCCCCATAGCCCACACGCAGCAACTTCGTGACGTCCGCCGGATTGATCAACACGATGACACCTGCCAATGCTGACAAGCCGAGCGCGACCGTCGTCCCGCAAAACAGGATGACCTTGGCCACTTCCTGCGTGGTCAGCCCCCAGCGCGTGTAGTAACGATACCGGACGGCGCCGCTGCTGAGAGCGGCGACACCCAGATTATGTCCGATCGAAAGGGCCGTGAATGAGGTAATAGCGGCCTTCGGATAACTCAGTGGCTTGCCAACGTAACGCAATGCCAGCCAGTCAAATCCAGTCAGGCAAAGGTATGAAAGTGCGCAGAAGACGACAGCTGATACCAACCGCGCAGCCGGGATAGCGGCGATCGATTGCCTGATCTCGTCAAGCGAGTAGCTACTGAAAATGTTATAGAGCAGATACGCAGCAAGGATTACACCGAGGAGGAGAAAGAGGTTGAAAGTGACGTTCCGGGCCGACATCAAAAGTCCACTTGGTTTGATCGTATGCTTTCGGAACGAATTAGGATGGGCTGGGTTCCCATTGGATGGCTACAACTCAAAAATCTCCGCAGCGTTCGCGTTACGGCGAACTCAAAATCCTCACCTATAATGTCCATAGTTGCATCGGCACCGACCGTCGTCTCGACCCGCACCGCATTGCAGACGTCATAGCGCGAACCGAGGCCGACATTATAGCGCTTCAGGAGCTTGATGTTGGTCGCAAGAGGACGGGTGGCATCGACCAGGCAGCAACGATTGCGACAATCTTGAAGATGAATGCGCATTTTCACCCGGCGCTTCATGTTGAGGAAGAGCGTTATGGCGATGCCATTTTGACAGCACTTCCAACCGAGCTCATCAGAGCCGGCCCCCTGCCCTCTCTCGGTGAAACGCGGGGTGCTATTTGGGTGCAGGTGACCCCTGAGGGGTGGCCGCCTCTAAACATAGTCAACACTCACTTGGGGTTAAGTAGCCGAGACCGCGTGAGGCAAGTCGCAACGCTGCTTGGCGACGACTGGATTGGAAGTTCGCAGTTTAAGGCGGCGTCGGGCATTGTTTGCGGGGACTTCAACGCTGTAGCGTTCTCGTCGGCCTACAAGAGCTTGGCACGTCAGTTTTCAGATGCTCAATTGGCCGCGTCGGGGAAGCCGAAGGCAACTTTTCCGTCGCGCTTCCCGCTCGTGCGTATCGATCATGTTTTCGTGTCACGGGACCTACAGGTCACATCTGCTTCAATCGCGTTCAACCCGCTAACACGTCGAGCCTCCGACCACTTGCCCCTGCAAGTAAACCTGAAGCTCGCATAGCGGGATTATCTGCATGCGTGCAGCCGCTTGACGAAACGTCAAGGCCACCGTCGGTTTGCGAATCTTGATCTTGTGTTCGACTCCTGAGGGCGGTTCCAATCCAGGGTAATGCCGCGATCGAAAAACTGGCGACAAGACATCGCGCACCGATATGATTATGGGCCCAACAGCCGCGCCGCGGACTGGCCCAAGTCTCGCCTCACGAAAATGTATCGAGTCTTGCCAAATAACAATGCAAGGAGGGATTGCGGAGCTTGATCGCCTTAGGGTAGAGATCACCCCTTATCCGCGAAAGAGATTCTCCGGAGCCAGTTATGCACATTGAGCCGCAACAGCGGATTTACGTCTGCTTCTTCCTGTTTGCGGTCTCCATGGGAGCAACGCTTTCACGGTTGCCCGATCTTCAAGACGCACTTCAGATCGATAAATCCGAGCTTGGCCTTACGCTGATCGGAGCAGCGATTGGCGCCTTGGTTTCACTGACATTCTGTTCACCACTGGTTGCCCGCCTTGGCGCTCGGACCACTGCCTTTCTCACGGTTCTTGGAACATCCGCGCTGCTTGCTGTCGTGCCATGGATGACGGTGGCTGCGTTCGTATTTGGCTTACTTCTTCTCGAGGGGCTCCTGGCTGGAGCACTTGAAATCAATCTGAATGTCGAGATCGATCGAATTGAGGCGCAGCTTGGTCGCGGCGTTATGAACAGGGCTCACGGGTTCTGGAGCCTTGGTTTCTTCGTTACTGCCCTGGCCTCGGCCGCTGTTCGCCAAGCGGGCGTTTCGATGCAACTCCATCTTGCGTTGACATTCGCTTTCGTCCTTTTAAGTGGGTCAATAGTAATTGCGGGCATGCGCAACGCTCCTGCTCGTCCGACGATCGAACACGCCGAAGGCGGCCACATGGCGCTACCCACGGTCGGTTTGCTTCCGCTTTGCGTCATTGGCATCGCGGCGTTCCTTGTTGAAGGGGCCGGCATTGACTGGTCGGCGATCTACATGCGTGACGTTTTTCATTCTGAGCCGTTCGTCGGCGGTCTTGGCCTCACCCTCTTCACATTTTTTATGGCCGTGACACGGTTGTTCGCCGATCCATTTGTTGACCGCTTCGGCTCACGTTCTGTTGCCTTCACTTTGCTGGTGATTGCGGCGATAGGCCTATGCCTGGTCTGGGTTGCTCCGCACCCGATCGCTGCCCTGAGCGGGTTCTCGCTTATGGGCGCAGGTTGTAGCGCGGTCTACCCTCTTGCGGTATCCGCAGCAGCACAACGCACGGATCGACCCGCGCATCTCAACGTTGCTGCGCTCGGTCAGATGTCGTTCGTTGTGTTTTTCCTTGCGCCTCCACTGCTTGGCTTTGTGGCGGAGCACGCCAGTATGCGCACCTCCTATCTCGTTTGCATACCCATCATTCTTCTCGCGCTTGCGTGCGTGCGATCGCTATCTTCGGCTCCGAAAATGGGTTCTGAAAATTTAGGTTGCGTGAACCAAGGCTAGCAAGCCCGTCAGGCGCCAACATGCAAATCTGAGACCAGCGATCCCGAGGCCGGACGCGAGCGATGACAAGTTGTTTGTTATCGATACGGGTAAACGGGACATGTTGAGAAAGCGCGAAGGTTCGAGACGTCTCGTCAATGCGCTATCCCTGAGACTGCAAGGCGGGAACTTTTCGACTCAAAGGTTTTCTGGGCAAACCGTCTTTCACTAGTGCCAGAGCTTTGATCACTGCTGTGCAACTGACGCGGAGTGAGACAACTCAGGTCCTGTTCAGGAGGGACTAGGCTCGGCTACGGAGCCGCTTAAATGACAACTTAGATTGTCGTGGAGCAGAGAGGGAGCCGTGGCTGGGGTTGACGGCTCCCTCTCTGATTTATTGCCTTTCACTATAGGCTGCACCTGTCCTTGCAGCATTGCTAATATACAATGCGAATAGTTAACAGTCCGTTAAACTCACGTCGGGGGCATCTTTTCGAACTTGGGAAGGGAGGGATCAAGGTGATCCCAAGTGTATCCTGCTGCCGTCCAGGAGACCAGTTGTGGCTCATAGCGGCTTGGCTCATCAAGGCTGGCTGGGGTGACAATGAAGACGTCAGGCATGTCGGGAAACGTGAGGTAGACGGAAGAACCGCACGTCGGGCAGAAGGCACGCCGTTTTACGGTTCCGCCGTCGCCAACGGTTTGCCAATTCGATGCGTCGCCCTCGATTGTCACCTGCGCTCCAATAAAACTCAGGTGCGACTGGTGTCCGGTTCCGCTATCGCGCTGGCACTGCCTGCATTGGCAGTCGACCATGACTGCTGGTTTTCCGGATATCTCGTAGCGGATTGCGCCACAGGCGCATCCACCGGTATAAAGTCCGCTCATGGAGTCCTCCTGTTGTTTCAATGGCGCGACTGTGAAGCCGCCTCGTCTAAGATCAATGTCTCAAGCTTTCTGACTACCTTTTTCCAGCCATCGCTCATGTTGCGATAGGCAGTGCCGTTTGTTGGAAGCAGGAAGCCGGAGTGGACCAGGCGCAGACGCGTTCCCGGACCTGCGGGGGACAGGTTGAAGCTGACGACCGTTTCCAGTTTCGAACCGTAGCCGTCATTATTTGCTTCATGGCCACCCTTCCAGGAATAGGAGAGCCGCTCGTTCGGCAGGACTTCGAGCACTTCGCAATGGATAGTGCCGTCCCATTCGCCGGCCGGTTTGGTCTGGAAGGTGAAGCGGTTGCCCACGATTGGTTCGAAACCCTTAGGTTCCATCAACCAGCGGCTGATCAACTCACCGCTGGTTATGGCTCTCCAGATGACATCGGGTCGGTGTGGAAAGACTTCGTCGACGACGATAGATTGTGTCTGAAGCGGTATGGCTCGATTCATGGGTCCATTTCCTTCAAAAGCTGCCTCAGATCGGTGAAGCGTTCCCGCCAGAAGACGCCATAGTGGCTCATCCAGTCGGCCAAAGGCTCGAGTCCATCTGGTTGGGCTCGATAAAAGACGTTGCGGCCCTCGGGCCGCTCGATAACCAGACCGGCTTTTTTCAAAGATTTGAGATGTTGGGAAATCGCGCCCTGCGTTACGCTACTGGCGCGCGTTAGCTCAACAACCGTGATCTCTTCGGAATTGACTATGCGTTCGAAGACGGCACGGCGCGTCGGATCGGCAAGCGCCCTCATCACATTGGTTATAGTCTCAGCTTGGGTCATAAAAACCAAATAGCCTGCGCTAATCAATTAGTCAATACTATTTGGTTGTCCGGATCTTATGGTTGAGTCTTGCCAAAATTGTCCGATCGGACAAACCACGACCCTTAAAGCAGGATCTCAGCCTCAGATGCTCAATCCGGAGCAGCGACCCTCCAGCCTGTTAACGAGTTGGAACGATAATTGCATTGCCGCTAATATTAGAACGCTGTTGGGGACGGAGTGTTATGAATTTGGGCACATCATCTGAATTTCGAGCGATCGGTCTCATCTTGAACGGCACAGAACGGTACAAACTCATTCGTACCGTTGCAGATGCCGCTGAAGTTCTTGTCAGGGATTGGCCCTGCGACGATGGAGAAGAGTATATCAACGCATTGGTTGCGTGCCTGAACGCCTACAAGGGCGCGGTCTCAGCTGAAGTCGCTCGCCAAACGCTGATCCGGGCGGCTGATGAAGTCAGCATTCCCTACCTTACCGTCGTATACTAGTAGCTTCGGCTCATGCCGCACCTCTCGGCTCATCGAGCGAGTTACTGACCAAATGGATTGCAAGTTCCATGGGCAAGCAACTCGTATCGATTTGTCGAAGCCACGAAACCACAACGAGGGGCTGCGGGACCGTGGATACCGGCTGCCCAGAGGGCGAACCGGTGTTAATCGGTGTCGAGCGCAATCAGTTCCCTTGCATCTTTCCCGTGATAGTTCTTCCTGAAAGCCATGATGTCACGCTTGCTTGGTATTGTGATAACGACAAAACGCCGGCCCTCCTCAATCGCCTCTTGAATGGCAAGATCTATGACCCAGACGGTCATGGATGAGTTTTTGCTTAGGATAAGCAAGCGTTCAACGTCAGGATCGTCCTCGTTTCCAACATTGCGGGGAAGTTCATAGGCAAAGGTTTCCTGTTCTGACGCCCCGCTCAAGCTGTCACTGAACCATTTCCAAGCCGCCTCAAAGTCTATCGGGAACCGCGTCATTTCCAGATTGAGTTGTGTAACGTCGCGGCCGAAGATCAATTCCCCATCGAAGAACGCGTTTATTCGCAAAAAATATTCCGACGATTCAATGTGATCGTGTAACGCGCTCCGAAGATTTCTTAGATTTGAGAGTTTTTCGAACATGGGCCACCTCCTTCTCAGAAAATGGTCTCCAATCGATGACTTTCCAGCGGTTCACAAAGGACGGGCTGCTTACAAGTTGATTTTTGGTCTTGAATGAGAGCTGGAGAGGCTGCCTCCATTCGGACGAGCCTCCGGCCCCCCCCCGAGGATAGCTCCGCCAAACATGTAGCGGGCCTGCCTTGACATCAATGAAAAACAAGAACAAAATAAGAACGTGGCGATGAAGGTGCCCGTGGCAGTTGAAGAGAACTTAGAAGTAACGGCTGCAACTCTCCCTATTGACCGCGGGGGCGTCAGCGTTCGGTTCTTCTGCGAAGTCGGACGCCCTTATGGCTTAGTGGTTGCGTTGCCAGACACGGCACAGCTCGTATTGGATAGTCCATGATCCCCGCCAGGTTTGCACTCATGAGGACGACGCGAACGGTTATGACCCATGACCGGCTAACCACCAATGATCTGGCTTTTGAAGTGGAGGCGGTACTCGCCTGGCATGACGACGATGCAAAGGCGACGATCGCAACGTTGCTATCTGATATCCGTCATTTGCGGCTCCAACTCTCACGCACCGAGGGCAAACTTGGTCCGCGTCGCCTCGCGCGAAAAGATTGCAATCTTGCTTAGTTCGAACGGTAAGGCCGCGAGTCAGCGGGGTTCGAAACGAATGCTTTTGAGGCTGCTCGGTTGAAGGGCTGGCTCATTGCAGGAAGCGGCGCAAATATGTCAAGCTACGGGTTGCGAACTCCAGCGGATGGCTGGGATTGTCATGTTCGACAACCAGTGTCCGTGCTCCATATTTGACCGCTTCGCGCCATAGCGAGGGCCAAAGCAAGACCCCTGCCCCAACATCCGACCATCCATCCTCTTCTTCATTTTCTCCTTCTGGAGCCTGGTCCTTGACGTGGGCTGAGACCAGAACGGAAGCGTAGCGCTTCAGCCACTCTGCCGGATCAACACCGGCGCGGCTAATCCACGCTATATCGGCTTGCCAGACCAGTGGACTGCCTCGCGCGGCATTGAAAAGGACCTCGAAACCGCATCGCCCTGCAGGGAGAGCTCGAAATCCAGCCATCTTGTTATGGTAACCAAGCGTGATGCCGTTGATTTTCAGCTTCTCGGCTAGCGAGCCCAATTCCGCGCCGGCCCTTCGCCAGCCATCTGTCGTTTCCGGCATATGTTCGGCCGACACTCCCTGTACAAAAAGCTGACCGATCCCGCACTGGTGGCAGGCGTCAACAATCCTTGAGCGATCTGCTCTTAGGGCAGACAGGCCCAGATGAGCGGTCGGTGAGGAGAGGCCGTGCCGGGATAGCAACCCTTTCAACTCGCAAGGTTTGAGGAGGTGCCCTTCCAAAAGCTCAACGTGGCCGAAGC
Organism: Hyphomicrobiales bacterium; assembly: GCA_900466605.1. Lineage (GTDB taxonomy): Bacteria > Pseudomonadota > Alphaproteobacteria > Rhizobiales > Rhizobiaceae > Rhizobium. The sequence goes on along the minus strand of UBMU01000048.1, from coordinate 48,645 downwards.
CTGCCCGCGCCGCGACTGAAAGCTGCTCATCCAGTGAGCCGAGACTTCTCATCGAAAAGAGCTGAAGCGACAGGATTGGTTTGCTCATTGGTCTTCGCGAATCTCCTCCAAGGGCAAGCATAAATGTTTGTGCAGCCTCGGCAAATGGCAACCGCAGAGGGCAATAGAAGACGTCGCGACGTACGCATTGCATTGAAGAACATAGCACCCTACTGTCATTTCGAAGCTTAGCCCGTCGTTTCGAGGCCTAGTGTCATCCGATCGACTGGCTTTGTTAAGACTTGCTTGCTACATGGCGGTTTTAAGTGATCTGCTGCGGCAGGATTCGTACATGACTTCTGATCACGGCTTTGCTTTTCTGGTTCCACTTATCTTCTTCTGCTTTGGCTGTTGTTTCCTCGTGCTTGAGCAATGGAGCCGAGGGCCATCGCGCTGGTGGGGGGCCGGGTATCTCTGCGCTGCTGGCGGCTTTCTCACTCCGTGGGCCTTTCAGGCGCTTCCCGTACAGTTCCAAGCGTCTATTGCCGACTTCCTTTTCCTCGCCGCAGCGTACCTGAACTCGGCGGCAGTCTTCCTGCATTTTGGGCCGGTTCGTCTCCCAAGGACACGGTTTTGTGTGGCAGTTGTGACGTATGGCGGCACGCTTTTCGCAGTTCATGCGCTTAACAGTCTGCCGATTGAGGTGCTGATCGCGGATTTCGGCTTTGTCATTCTCCTTGCGTCTCCATTGGTCATTGTATGGAACCAGGCAAGGACCATTGCCGAGAAGTTACTTTTAGGACTTGTCGCGCTCGTCGCAATTAACACGGTTGTGCGCAATATCCTGCTTGGCGGATTTATTGACGATGGTGCTCCAACCGGGTTTGCCCAATCTACCTACGCTTACGCCATGCAGGCAACGGACGCGGTGCTCGGAATGCTGCTGGCTCTGACGGCGATGGCGAATATTGCGCTGGCGATCTTAACGAATTTGCGAAATGAAGCGGAGCGTGATCCATTGACCCACCTCCACAATCGGCGTGGCTTCGACCGGCTTGTACCGGAATTCGGCGCGTCAAATTCTAACGAGGGATCAGTCCTCACCTGCGACATCGATCACTTCAAGGCCATCAATGACAAGTATGGCCACGCAGTCGGTGACCGTGTGCTGGTTTTTCTCTCTGAGGTATTGACCGAACACGTTCCCAGTTCCTCAGTCGTGTCGCGGTTTGGAGGCGAGGAGTTCGTACTATACCTGCCTCACTGTGGCTTAAAGCAGGCGGAAGACGTCGCCGATTCAGTCCGGGTCGCGTTCTCCGTTTATGGTTGGGAAGCATTTGGAATCACGACGCCGGTCACCGTCAGTTTCGGCGTCGCCACGTCACAAAGCGGCGACCACTCGGTACATGATGTGATCAAGAGAGCCGATGACGCCCTTTACGTGGCCAAGGCTGCCGGGCGCAATCGCGTCGTTAGCCAACATGGGCCGAAGGCCGCAAACGTGGTTCCGCTTCGGTTTGTGTCCGGGCCCTAAGTTTCATCAGGATTTGGCCATGGGTGACATGCAGGCATTGATCGACTGGATTATCGCCAAAGGCTTAACCTCAGATAGTATCGAGGACATTCTCACGGGAGTTGCGGAGCAACTGGTGGAAATGGGATACTCGATTGTACGCGCATCGGTTGCCATGCCGTCGATTGATCCGGTGCGTCGCGGCTTCTCGGTTGCATGGTCTCGTTCATCCAGCATCTCTTTGGAAGTTCAGGGGCATGACGAAGCCGGTCAGGAAATGTTCTTACGATCGCCGATCTCCTATCTCCTGTCGAATGATCTACTCTACGGTCGCTGGAGGCTTCCATCTGAACCAGGTTCGCCATCGTTTCCTTTATTCCAGGAGCTCGCCGACGCTGGTGCGACAGACTATGTGATGAAGCTCGTCGGATTTCCTGACGGAACTGCATTGGGCGGCGTCGGGTTTTCGCTGGCGGTTGATGGGCCTTCGGGCTTTACGCAAGACCAGATCACTGGCGTGGACGCGTTTCTGCCTGCCCTCGCGCTCGCATGTTACAGGATCGCGGCATTGCGCATCGCCACAGACATGCTCGCGGTTTACACCGGTAGCCGCACGAGCGGACGAATACTCAACGGGCAAACAGAGCGCGGCGATGGCACAGCAATCTATGCAGCGATCCTGCTTGCCGACCTGAAAGATTTCACCTCTCTGAATGAACGATATCCGCCAGATCGTATCGTGGCCTGGCTGAACCAACACTTCGACGTTATTGGGCAGCCAGTGGACGAAGGCGGTGGTGAAATCCTCAAATTCATGGGTGACAGCGTTCTCGCCATTTTCCCGGCCGATGCAAACAACCCGGCAGATGCATGCGAGCGAGCGCTTTCCGCTGCAACGTCAGCGATCAGCAGCAATGCCACTCTCAATCTGCAGCGGGTGGCGATAGGGGAGCCAAGCATTCCAGTAGACGTCGTACTTCACGTCGGCGAGGTGTTCTACGGAAATGTTGGCGCCTCTCGCCGGTTGGATTTCACGGCAATCGGCAAAGCGGTCAACGAAGCGTCTCGCATGGAGAAACTTTGCGACACGGTCCAATGCAGCCTGCTGGCATCTGCACAATTTGTTTCCAATGTTCGTGCCGATTTTAGAAAACTGGGCAGTTTTCCACTAAAGGGCGTCTCGGGACCTGTGGACATCTACGGATTGAAGTGAGCGCGCCAAATTGTGGCATGGTCGCCGTCAGCAATGACGCGCAGGCAGCAAGGTGCGCGAAGTCCACTCTATTCCCGCCTAAGCCTATCTCGTCTCCAGCGCGACTTTGGACAAAGAAGCTAGGGCTGAACGCCTGAACGCGTTGCGGGCCTATTCTTGGATTGCGCCCGCGGCTCTCTCCACATGGTGAACAGGCCGGCGCCGACAACCGTTGCGGATCCCAGCAGCATATTCCAGCTTAATGTCTCGCCGAAAAACGATACAGCGATAACAGCTCCGACGACAAGTTGCAGATAAGTCAAGGGCTGCACTTCGGAGGCCTCAAGAGAATCGTATGCGCGAATAAGACAATAGTGGCTGACCGCACCACAAATGCACAAGGCTGCAACAAAAGGCCAATTCGCGACAGCTATCGGCGTCCAATAAAAGGGTCCGATTATTGAAATGGCAACAGCGCCGCCGACAGCGGTATAAAAAAGGCTGGTGAATGTGGGGTCCTTGCGGCTGACAGCCCTGGTGGCGACGCCATAGATTGCGAACATCAAGGCACTTGCCAGCGGTAGCAACAGATAGACGCTGAAATGGCCCCCAGTAGGGTTGATAATTAGAAGCACGCCGAAGAGGCCCGCCACGACCGCCATCCACCGCCTCCAACCAACGCGCTCCCCGAGAAATGGAATTGACAACACGGTGACGATCAATGGCGAAGCTTGGAAGATCGCCTGTGTAATGGCAAGGCCAGTGTGCGCAAGACCGTAGACGAAAACGGCAATCTCCGTGACCAAGAGGACACCGCGGAGCATCTGGAGAAAAGCGTGCCTCGTCGATGCGGCAGCTCGAATCCCACCCGGCCTGCGTGAGGCGAGGACAATCACAAATGCCGCAAACGCCCAGTATCGGATCATCGTAATCAGGATGGCCGAATAGCGCTCACCGAGGTACTTCGAAAAGCCGTCCTGAGTTGCGAAAATCACAACTGCAATCAGCGTGAAGGCATAACCATGAGCCTTGTTAGTCTTCTCCAAAATCGCCATGCTCTCCAAGTCGCGCCACGTATACGACGCAAGTCCACTAAAGCATTGGACTAGTCGAGAGCTACTGCTCACTCAAGCCAAGCACTTGCGTTATCCGTCGCGTCATTGACACTTTCCTCCTCTCTCCTTGCGAGAAAACACCTCCGGCACCCAAAGTGTGTTGCCTGAGGCGGCAAGCTGCGGGTTAACTCGGCGCCGGCTCGCTGTAACAGCTTCACTGCGCAGTCTTCGAGCCGACATCACTCCACGTCATCTGGTCTTATGGTCGCAAGACGTGACTTGGAGCTTCCGGTACAGCTCTTTTTCCCAATCCCCCGAGTCGACGTTTTTCAGTCCCACTTTGCTTCCGAGACATCGGGAACATTGTTGCACATTGTCCGTTTGCGAAGGCAGGAATGAACCCCAGGAGGAATAGATGAACAGCCTTTACAATGACGGCACTCCAACAGGCGAAGCACGCCACGGCAAAGGCACGCTGTCGGCTTTTTTCGATTCACAAAGCGACGCGGAACAAGCTGTTTCGCGATTGAAGGACGCCGGTATCAATGACGTCAGACTGATGCCTGGATATGAGGCCGATGTAGACAAGGCCCCGGTTGGAGGCGATGACAGGCCTGGTTTTTGGGTAACGCTTGCGGATTGGTTCTTTCCGGACGAAGACCGTGCAGTCTATGCCGAAGGACTTCGTCGCGGGGGCTTCCTCGTTTCAGTCGAAGTTGACGACGCAAACCATGATACTGCGCTCGACATACTCGACGACGAGGGCGCGATCGATATGGATGAGCGCGCGGACATTTGGCGCAGTGAAGGTTGGAACTTTGAAACACCGGCCAGGCGCTACGCGGAGCTATACGATGGTGGTCTGCGTGACGACCTTGAACGTATCCAGCAAACCGAGGCTTCACAAGATGACGCATTTGCCGCGAACGCCACCGAGGAAGCCGCTCCAGCTGGCAAGTTCGCTCGAAGAAGCGGATCGCCGTCGCCGCGCGTCCGCGCCTATGAGTTCGAGGAAGAACTAGCGACCAACGAAGAGTTGCGCGACGATATCTTGCCAACCGGTCATCAACGAACAGTGGCCTCCGAGCGCGAAGATCGAGCCGAAACTGACATGCACCAATCGCAGACATCGGCAGGCATGCGCCAGGACCAGTTATTCCCGCGCAGGTAGATGCGGGCAGCTCCTGCGTCCATCTCATCCATCTCCAAGGATGGGCGCAGGTTGGAGCCGGTTCCAGCATACGGGCGGACTTTTGCGAATCCGGAGGCGTAAGGATCGCCCAAAGCCGCGTCGAGCTGCGTCCCCATCTGAAAAGCCTGGCTTCATATCCGACCCACCGATCTGGTTATGCTGGTCGACAGTATGCACGACCTGATGGCGCGATCGGTTGGCAGCGCAATCAATATCTGCAAAGGCCTGCCGGTGATTTGCCTCCGGCTCTCATTGACACCAACCAGGTGGAGCTTGCTTTACTGAACCTCGTTGTGAACGTACGCGATGCTATGTCCGAGGGTGGCACAATTGTGATCGGCTTGCGCTATAACGCGATACAAGGCCCTCCGAGGATTTGCCTCCCAGCGGGTACTGGAAAAGGAATGGATCGCGAAACACGCAGCCGCGCAATAGACCCATTCTTTTCGGCCAAGGAACTTGGCAAGGGAATGGGCTAGGGCTTGCGGTTCAGCTCAATGGGGCGCTTCGGCTATCAAGTTCGGTTGGCTCTGGAACAACTGCCGACCTATGGCTGCCCGTAACCGAACTCAAGATAGAGGAATCACAGCAGTTAAATGTCAAACCCCAGTCACAGCATAGGTCGGTGAGCATTCTCATTGTTGACGATGATGCGCTCATCACGATGAGCACAGTCGACATGTTGGAAGATCTTGGTCACAAAGGTGCAGCATCGGGAGCACTGAACGTACTTGCGACCCAGACTCCGATCGATTTGATGACTACCAACTATTCAATGCCGAGTATGGATGGAGCACAACTGGCAAAGGCGGCAGGTGATGTGCGACCAAACCTTCCCATCCTTCTTGCCACGGGCTATGCCGAATTGCCGGAAGGTTCGGAGCTCGAGCTGCATCGCGTTGGGAAGCCATATACACAATCTAAGATTGATATAGAGATTAATAATATACGTTAGAGAGTGTCGCTCCAGCCGATCAACGATTGCAGCGCGCGAACAGAAAAGAAGTTGTTGCTCTGTGGCCGCTTTCACAAAACTGCCGGCAACTCGGGGGCGTTCTCCGCTCATGACCCTTGGCGTCGCAGGGACATAGATTCGCGGCTGTACCGCTGGATAAGGCGCAATGTGCTCGCCAATCCCATTGTCATTCCTGCTTTCGAGCCTATTTGACGAGGTCTGCAACAAGGGGAATGGAATGAACAATCGGAATGGTCTTTTCTTTGTAATCGGCGCTTTGCTCGTGGTGGTAATCGGCATGGGCATCTACATCTTCCGAGAGGAGTCCAAGCCGTCCGGTGTCGACATTTCCATTGGCGAGAAAGGCATTTCGGTCGAAGAAAAGTAAGGGCGACTACGCTCCAGATCGGTGAGGTTCAGAACACATCAACGACTGATACAGTGCGTCAGAACCTAGACGGCTCCAACCTGACGAAGGTTGCGGAACCACTCCCGAAGCATGTCCTTCTCGTAGGGATGGGGTTGCAGCGAATAGCGGGCGGATGGGCTCCACAAATACATCATATCGCTGATGGTCTTGTTATCGTTGCATTTGCTGGTGCTGAAGCGACGACGGGAGCGGCGACCACCGTTGCAAGGCGGGTTGTACAGGGCATTTTCGCCTCCCGGATGATCCGGTGCAATTCTAGCCTATTCCACAGTTCGTTCAAATGCCGCACAAAATGACCGAACGCTTAGCCGACTATGATCCCTGCATCGGCAGGTCAGGCGTCGAGAAGTCGCTCTTGTGCAGAAAGGATTGCGCTGCGCGGAGCGTTGGCGTTCTCGAACACCTGGTAAAGGAAGAGCTTCAGAGAAGAGATCTCGATCTCGACCATTGCAGCAATTACGCTATCTCCGGAAGCCCATTTCCGCATAGTGGCTATCGACTGACCGAGCGAACCTGGCCGTGCGAGCGCACGAGGATCAAAGAGTTTGCTCTCCGTAACATACCAGACAAAGAGCCGCACGGCGAGCAGGCTAGGCGCTAACCTTGCCTCTCTCGTCAGCCGCACTTGCTCATCCCACAAAGCCCGACGTGGCGCAGCACCGAGCCGACGTATGTCGAGCCCCAATTCGAGGAGGTCGTCTGGTAGCTCCGCTTTGTGCGGATCGAGAGGGGAAAAGATCTTCATCAGGTTCATGGGCAACACAATATCGCCAGCCAGCCCAAAGTTACATTGCCCCCTCCTCATCCGTTCGTAGGATTATCGACGCACGAAAGGGCGTAGGTGGGTTAGGGATAGGCAATCCACCTATCTTAACCCCTTTGGTGGTTGCGGATTCGGCAACCATTTCAACTTTTTGGCTTAGGTCACGAGAAAGCCCACGGGGTCGACAAACGGTATACGGCATATACCGCATTGCTAATTTACTGATTCCAGTTACTTTAGTGGCCTCGGATGGAGGCTTTCAGTATGGACAACCTGGCATCGCTTCTTGGCCAAGAATACGAAAAATGCCTTTCATTGATTGTGTCTGCAAGGCGTGGTGACCAGCGTTGGCTTCAGGTTGATGCAGAAACCGGGAAAAGCACGGATGTCACTGACGAACATCTTGAGGCGCTGCAAGAGACTGCACGATCGTTCGTGCTAATGATGAATGAAGTCGGCTTATACGATTGGTACGGGTCACGGCCAACGAAGGATTGGCACTTTAACGGTGCCTGACCCTCGAGCTCCTTTTTTAAGTGAGCTAACAATGGGCGACAACACGCGGGGCGATGCAGTCAAATCTGCGATAATGTTCATAGGCGTCGTTACCGTCGCGTTCGGGCTCTTTCAGTTTGCCAGTGCAAGCGCGCTTTCGGTTCGCCACCCTTTGTTGAGGAGCAGACAAAGCTTTGTCTGCTTGCTTCTGAGCACACCGCAAGGCTTGCAAGCACGACCGATCTGGATACTTTGAAAAAATCGCGCGAGGAATTCTGGATGCTTTACCTCCGCTCCCTTGCGATGGTCGAGGACGTAGTGACCCATTCGCAGTCGCGGGTTGCAGGCGAAATGGTCACGTTTGGAAACCTCTGCGAGAGCAGGACGACGGTGAATTGCCCTTGGACAAGCTGCGCCCACAGGGCGTTGAACATTGCTCATGCCTTCCAGGCTTCAATACGATCAAAGTGGGATGTCGGCCTCCTTCCCTAGCTCAGGTAGGTTTTCCACTATGCGGGTGTCTCGTGTTACTGACTGTTGAAAGTGGAGCATGGTCCACGTCCTGCACCCTCTCGATGAATTCAAATACAGGATCGACGGCAGCGTTTAAATACATTCAACGACGTACGCGGTACTTGGCGGTCCCTTAGCGGAGTGGGAGGCCGTCGAGTTCCTACGGCAAGCTTACGCCGTGGTTCGGGTCGTTACGATCGGAACCGGCCGGCAAGAATCTCGAATTATCAAGCGTCCCTGAAGCATCAGTCGACGGGGCGCCTCAACTTCCTTTCCCGAAAGCCGGTCGATGAGGAGCTGTGCCGCTTGCTCTCCGATAGCCTGGACGGGTTGGGCAATTGTTGTGAGGTGAGGCTGAAAAACGTCGGCCCACGGAAAGTCGTCGAAACTGACGACGGAGATTTCTTCCGGGCAGCGCAGCCCAATGTCGCGGATAGCCTTCATCACCCCAATCACCATCAGGTTGTTGGCGGAAAAAATTGCTGTTGGCCGATCGGCCCGGATAAGGAGTTGCATCGCCGCCTTGTAGGCGTCTTTCTCTCGAAAATTGCCAATCTGCACGAGGTTTTCCTCGAAGACGATGGCCTCCGCGTCGAGCGCGGCGCGGTAGCCGGCAAGACGTTCGCGCCCGGTGGATGTCGCAAGCGATCCAGAGATATATCCGATACGGCGATGTCCAAGGTTCAGCATGTATGCGGTGGCATCGTGAACAGCACGGCGGTTGTCCAGGACGACTGCGTCGCTCTCAACCCCATCGCACAGCCGATCAATCAAGACGGTGGGCGTTTTGGTGCTGGCGAGGATACGGCTCAGATGAGCGTCTTCGCCCGCGGGCGCGATGATCAATCCATCGACCATACGGTCAAGAAGCAGGTCAATCTGTTCATCCTGAAGTCTGGTATCCTCGTCGTTACAGCAGAGCATCACCGCGTAGCCAGCTCGGTGCAACACGTCCTGAATCACAGAGACCACATCCGTGAAGAATGGATTGGTGATATCAGCGACGATTAGTCCGATAGTGCGGGTCGTTCCAATCTTCAAGCTGCGCGCAATGGTGTTGCGCTTATAGCCGATCTGCTCAATTGCCATCTCGATCCGGCTGCGAAGCTCCGGGCTCACCGGCGCCGAACTATTTACCACGGCTGATACCGTGGCGACAGAAACGCCCGCCGATTGCGCGACATCCAACATTGTTGGCGACCTTCGGGTACCTTTGCGCCGGAGTTGCATTTCTTCACCGAAACGTTTCGATATGCCAATTGCCAAATTGTATTTGACGGGATGCGATTGCGCAATATTGCCTGCAAAATAGGAAATATGAGCTTCTTGACATATTCTAAACGTTTCGAATAAGGTTCCCATCGATAAGGATAAATCGTCGGATGTAGGCGCAGGGAGGCTGCCAACGTCATGCGCGATGAAGGTTCGAAGCAAGTCTTTTCAGATAATTCGAGCAGGCCTGCCGACCGCGCGGTGCTGACGGCGGAAGCGATTTCCAAAGCATTTGGCGCTGTCAGCGCTTTGAAGGACGTGCGTTTCGACCTGAGACCAGGCGAAATCCACGCGCTCATGGGAGAAAATGGCGCCGGGAAGTCAACGCTGATGAAGATCCTTTCCGGGGTCTACCAGGACTATGACGGTGTTCTTGGCATCGATGGCATCCCTGTCCGGTTTGCAAGCGTCAGGGACGCGGAAGCTGCCGGCATCGCAATCATACACCAGGAACTCAATCTCGTGCCCGATCTCAGTGTGGCTGAAAACATCTTCCTGGGAAGAGAGCGGTTGATCGCAGGCCTATTCGTCAACGGCAAGGCAGGCGTGCAAGCCGCCAGGCTCCTTCTGCAGCGCCTTGGGGTGGACATCGACCCCGAACGGCGTGTCTCCTCCTTGCGTGTCGGCGAACAGCAGTTGGTCGAGATCGCAAAGGCGCTGTCGATCGAAGCTCGCATTCTGATTATGGACGAACCAACATCAGCACTGTCACCCGGTGAGTGTGAGCGCCTATTCAAGATCGTGCGCCAGCTTGCGGCCGCTGGCGTTGGCATTGTTTACATTTCTCATCGGATCGATGAGGTCATGCACCTAAGCGACCGCGTCACTGTCTTTCGCGATGGTCGTCATGTCTGGACCAGACCGATGAGCGAACTTGGAGAAGACAAGATCATTGCCGCGATGGTCGGCCGCAGTCTTCTGGAGGCGCCACGCAACGGTCACACTGCAGGCAACCTTCCGGTGCTGTCGGTTGACGGACTTTGCCTTTCCGTGCCTGACCGACATGGATGGCGCGCAGTCCTGAACGGCGTTGGTTTCGAGGTAAGCTCTAGCGAGATCCTTGGCATTGGCGGGCTCCTTGGCGCCGGCCGAACGGAGATACTGGAGGCTCTCTTCGGGTGCAGCAACGGACGTCGGCAAGGCACCGTTCATATAAACGGAAGGCAGGTTGACATCCGTTCGCCGCTCGACGCGCGCCGCCTTGGAATGGCACTTGTCACCGAGGATCGCAAGACCCAGGGGCTACACCTTCGCGACTCTATAGCCGACAACGTTGCGCTGCCCCTGGTTGGCCGGATCGCGCGGTTTGCCTTTCGCGGGTTCAAAAGGGAGGCAGCCTTGGCTCGCGAGGCTGTCGATGCGCTCGGTGTACGGTGCGCAGGGATCGATCAGGTGGCAGGTACGCTATCGGGTGGAAACCAACAAAAAGTTGTGATTGGGAAATGGCTGGCCACGCGCCCCAGCATCCTTCTCCTTGACGAGCCGACACGTGGCATCGACGTGGGGGCGAAGCGCGAAATCTACGATCTCATTTTCAAGCTCGCAGCAGAGGGCCTTGCCATCGTTGTCGTAAGTTCCGAATTGCCAGAGCTTCTCTATTTGGCCGACCGTATTCTGGTGATGTCAGAGGGCCACCAGAGGGGTATCCTTACCCGAGCAGAGGCGAGCGAAGAGCGCATCATGCAGTTGGCAGCGCCACGCGCTGCGCGCCATGGAAGGCCCGCCGCATGACTGTCTGGAAGCTAATCTCCCGAACCAAGCTGTATTGGGGCCTTATTGCCATTTTTCTCGTTGGCGTACTCTCGTCGCCGGTCACCTCTTCAGGGAAGAACATATTCCTTTCCTCGGGCAATCTCCTTGACGTGTTACGGCAGGTTTCAACGACCGGTCTTATCGCTACCGGCATGACAGCAGTCATCATCACCGGAGGCATCGATCTTTCGGTCGGATCTCTGATGGCAATCTGCAGTGTGGTCTGTGCAATGCTTCTAACGGTGCCTGGCGTCACGCCAGCTGCATTCCTCGGCCTGCCTTCCGTTGCTGTTGCGGTATTGGTGGTTGGGGTGGTGATTGTTCGCTTCATCTTCATAAATTTGGAGAAATCGCGGGCAGCCGGGGTGATCAACCGGGATATCCAATTGGATTTTTTGCGGGGGACCGTCATTCCGGCGGCCGTCGGGGTTATCCTTTCTGGGCTCGTCCTTGCTTTTCTCTTACCGCAGCTCCAGACGAAATTCGGTGTTTTGGGCGTCCTCCTCGTGGCGCCTTCTGTCGGCCTTCTCTTCGGCGCGATCAATGGCTTCATTATCGTCGCCGGCCGGCTCCAGCCCTTCATCGTGACGCTGGCCATGATGGTGTCAGCGCTCGGTGTTGCCCGCTTGACTGCGGGACAGAACAACGCGGTTTTACCTGTATATACCGGATCAAATGCGACTGCGGATTTCGACGGTCTGAGACAGTTGGTTTTCGGCATCGTTCCGATGCCCGGCATCTTCTTCATCATTGCAATCATGATCTATGGAGCCGTGCTACGGCTCACACCCTTTGGCCGCTATGTCTATGCAATTGGAGGCAATGAAGAGGCGGCAAGGCTGTCCGGCATCAATGCGGGTCGTGTCAAGATCGCAACCTATGCAATCTCCGGCCTCCTGGCTGGCATCGCAGCGGTGCTCTATGTGGCGCAATACAGGCAAGGGAAGCCTGATGCCGGCGCCGGACTCGAATTGGATGCCATCGCAGCGGTCGTCATTGGTGGCACTAGCCTAATGGGGGGCCGGGGTAGCCTTGCTGGAACATTTTGCGGCGTGTTGATTTTTGGGTTGCTGTCAAACATCCTGCAACTGCACAACATTAACTCCAATCTTCAGTTGGTGCTGAAAGGCGCAATTATCATTGGCACGGTGCTCGTACAGGAGCGCAATGTCGGCGATATTCTTGGCCACCTACGGCCGTCAAGCCGCCGACCAGTGCAAAGGGAAACGTCCGCGGAGGAGCGAACGTCGCGAGAGACTGTGTCTCTAACATTGGGAGGAAACGAAAAATGAAACGTCGAGAAATGATGAAACTGGCATTGATCATCGCAGCAATTGGCGCAACGACTGCACTCGTCCCGGCCGGGCATGCAAATGCACAGGACAAAAAGTGGCGCATTGGATTCTCACAAGCGACCACGATCGAGCCTTGGCGCGCACAATTTAACAAGGACATCGTCGCCGAAGCTGCAAAGCATCCTGAGGTCGAGCTGATCATTACTGATGGGGAAGACAAAACTGAGAAGCAGGTGGCGGATGTCGAAAATCTGATCCGTCAGGAGGTCGACGCGCTGCTCGTCTCTCCGAAGGAATCGGCGGGCTTGACCGGCGTTGTCCAGCAAGCGATCGACGCAAAAATACCGGTATTCGTCCTTGATCGCAACGTCGAGACAGACAAGTACAATCAGTTTGTCGGCGGTGACAATAAACTGATAGGCCGGGCGGCGGGCGAATATGCTGTGGAGCTGCTAGGTGGGAAAGGCAAGGCGCAGGGGAACATTGTCGAGATATGGGGTGGAATGGGAACACAGCCGGCACATGATCGACACGACGGGTTCCACGAGTTCACTGACAAAGAGCCTGGCATTAAGAACCTTTTGGATCAGCAATCAGGCGACTGGAAGCAGGATCAGGCCTATAACATCATGGCAACTGCACTACGCAATAATGAAAAGATCGATCTCGTCTATGGCCACAATGATCCCATGGCCTACGGCGCCTATCTTGCGGCCAAGGATGCCGGCCGTGAGAAGGATATAAAGTTCATCGGCATTGATGCTCTGCCCGGCGAAGGCGTGACCTGGGTCAACAATGGCGAACTCAGCGCAACCTTCCTCTATGCGACGCCAGGCGCTGAAGGTCTCCGTCAGGCGATAAAGTTCTTGAACGGCGAGAAGATCGAAAAGACGGTTACCCTTGATACCATGAAGGTCACCAAGGACAACGCAGCGCAAATCATGAAGGATAATGGCCTTTAAGCTCCGGAAGGGTTGGGCAGTAAGCGCTGTCCAACCCTTCACCATTCGCTTGGCGCGAACGAGCGACAACACACTAGTGGGTCGACTCAACGTGCACATCCGGCACAACTCGCACCTTCCCCGCCGATCAAATCGGTGTCGCGTCGAATGAAATCTCCTCAAAGTCCCGATCGATCTCGCGCAGCCAGCTACAGCGAATTTTTCCTTTCCCCAGTTCCGGCAAGGCGTGAGCGGTGGCTCGTTGGTACCTTGTCGAGCGGTACTAGCCGATCCCTGACTGGGCTGAACTTCTCCAAGAGTTCGGATGTCGAGACTACGCCGCAATTCGCATCATCGTCTCAATTACCTCGTCTTCGCGATAAGGCTTGGAGAAGAAGACCATGTCCGGGGGCAAGCTGCCCTTTGTTGGTTTGGTGTGGCCGGAGGTGATGATCACATGAATGGGCGGCCAACGGTCCCGTATCACGGCGGCGAGGCGCAATCCGTCGATATCGCCTGGCATATCGATATCGGTAAAAACAATGGAGATATCCATTCGGCTTTGCAGAATTTCCACCGCCTGAGTGGCGTCGGCAGCTTCCACTGCCTCGAACCCAGCCGATTCAATCATATCTATCGCGGCCATACGCAGTAGAGGCTCGTCTTCGACCACGAGAATTATCGCTGAGGACATAATAATGCTCCATCGCTCTAGGACATTTGCACCTGAGCGTGCGGTGCATGGAATTCGGCTTCAAAGCCCGATTGATCGTAACGAACGTCAACGCCGCCTGTTCCAATCAAACCCATACGGATCAGTTTCGAACCGAATCCCTTGCGACTCGGATCGACGACAGGAGGCCCGTCTTTCTCTTTCCAGTTAAACACCAGCTCATCTTCGCCGCCGACGTCTCGCAGGTGCCAGGTGACCACGACGAGACCGTCCGGGTTCAGGAGTGCGCCGTATTTGGTCGCATTGGTGGCAAGTTCATGCAAGAGGAGAGAGACAGATAGCGTGGCTCTTGGACCAAGGTCAACCGAAGGCCCATCGACCTTCAGGTTCTTCACGCCGATGAAGTTCGCCAGGACCGCGCTGACCACATCACCAAGCTTCGCATTCGACCAGCTCTGCTGCAAAAGAACATCGTGTGCTGTCGACAGCGCGTGAAGCCGCTCCGTGAACGCATCAACGGCGGAACGGTCGGTAACGCTCCGCAGGGTCTGAGTGGCAATCGCCTGGACCATCGCAAAGGTGTTTTTCATGCGATGGCTGAGTTCCTCGTTGCGAACAGTCTGGGCGTCCTCTGCCAGCCGTTTCAGGTCTTCCGCTTCCTTCCGTTCAGATTTATCCGCGAAGAGGATACCGACACGGCGGCTATCAGGGTCGCCAACGCGGAACGCGTGCACGTCAAACCAGCGTTCGCCCAGCTCCCTGGCGACGTGCTCGAACCGCACCGGCTCGCCACTTAGTGCGACGCCGCCATAAATATCGAACCAATGTTGCTCATGATCTGGGGCGAGTTCGCGCATCCATTTGCCGTGAGCGTCAACAAGGCCTGTCTGGGCTTCGAAGGCGGGATTGATCTCGACGAAGCGATAATCGACAGGGACATCACCATCGAATTTCATCTCAACGATGCAAAACCCATCCTCAATGGCTTCAAAAAGAAGCCGATACTGCTCTTCGCTTTCGTACCGCCTCCGGTCGCCTTCCTCCTGGCGCGACATCGCAGTATCACGTTCCAGGACCGCCTTTCGCAGATGCAGTTGCGTCATGACCTGACGGGCCAGCGCTTTCAGTCCGTCGGCCTGGCTTGCCGTTAATCCTTCAGGGCGCGGTACGCCATCTATGACGCAGAGGCTGCCGAGGACGTTTCCATCAACGTCGCGAAGCGGTGCTCCCGCATAGAAGCGGATGTGTGGATCAGCGGTAACAAGGGGGTTTTCACGCGTGCGCTCGTCATTCGTAAGGTCCGTGATGACAAGAAGGTCATCCTCAACGAGAGCATGTGCGCAGACGGAGCGGTCGAGATCGGTCTCGCACGGCTCGAAACCGATCCTCGCCTTGAACCACTGGCGGTCCCCGGCAACAAGGCTCACGAGGGCGACGGGTGTTTCACAGAGAAGGCAGGCTAGGCCGACGATGTCGTCAAAACCTTGCTCGGGCGGCGTATCGAGGATGTCGTAACTGGCGAGGCTTGCAAGGCGCGTCGCATCTGCTGTGTAGGGAGGCGGCGGCACGCTTTGCTTTCTTGAGTTTTAAACAGACAAACACCATTGCATTTCACCCGAACTTTGGGAAGCCTCGGTGCACCATTGTTCCAGTCACTGTATCGCTGGAATGAATGGCAGTGATGCTGTAGAGATTGCACAACGAAAGTTTCTGTGCGGCGGGGCGCACCAAGACCATGCTGCAGAACATCCCACAAGACCTCTTTTCCAAGATATTCATCACGGACGAACTGGAAAGCAGGCCCGTCGAACGCGCCGATTTCCTGAAGGAAAAGATCGCGATTCAAGACCTGGCAGCCCGGATGGTCACTGATCCGGATGCCGTGCTTCCACGCTTCGTCCAACTCGCCATGCAGATGACCGGCGGCGGGTCGGCAGGATTGAGCATCCACGATGAGGCTGGCAAGGTGTTCCGATGGCTTTATTTGTGCGGAGAGCTTTCGGCCTTCGAAGGTGCGACGACCCCGCGCAATTACAGCCCCTGTGGCGTGACACTTGATGCTCTTCGCCCGACGCTCGCGCGTCATCCGGAATGGGCCTACAGTTGGGTCTCGGATGCGAATATCGAGCTGCCGGAAGTGCTGCTGGTGCCGCTATCGATTGGCGGCACGGAACCTATCGGCACCTTATGGGTCGCCTCCAAGACAGAAGGCCACTTCACCTCAGAGCACGCCCGCGTTGCAACTGAACTCGCGACGTTTGTCGGCATTGCGATGCATGTCAAACGTGGCGAAGAGCTAATCCAGCATGCGTTGGAGGCACAAGAGACACTCACGCGCGAGATGAACCATCGCGTCAAGAACCTCTTCGCATTGACGGAAGCCATGCTCCGGCAGACGTTGCGCAGTTCCGCGACCAAAGAAGGGATGGCGGAAGCCCTGTCCGGTCGGTTGCGGGCCTTGGCAAGCGCCCATTCGCTTGTTCTTCGAGACAGTTCCGCGCTCGGGGATGGCCTTGATCTTCCGGCTCTTGTTAAGGCCATCGTCGTACCGCATGTCCGCGATGCCTCGTCCTACGATGGGCAGATCAGGATCGAGGGCCCAGCGCTCCAATGTGGGGAGAAGGCGGCCAGCTCGCTGGCGCTGGTGCTGAACGAACTGGCGACGAATTCGGCCAAGTATGGGGCGCTCGGAGCCGACGGCGGCGCGATTGCCATCCGGTGGCAGGAGCAGGATGACAAGCTCCAGCTACATTGGACGGAGTCGAACGGCCCATTGGTTTTAGAACCTACGCACACCGGGTTTGGCAACCGATTGATCGAGACGACTGTGGTCAGGCAATTCAGGGGCGCTTTGGAATATCGATGGCTGCCGGGTGGTCTTGAGGTGTCTATCGAAGTTCCGACGGCAGCACTGTTGATTTAGCGGTGTCCAGTAGGTTGCTCCACGGCAGCAGTTCGTCGATTTGACTCTGCTTGTGGCCATCGGCGATAGCAGTCAGCGTGGTCCTCATGTAGGCGAACGGATCGACAGCATTGAGCTTGCAGGTTTATGCCGAGCGGCGACCGCGACCGTCGGTCAGGAAGACGCAGAGCCCATCCCAGTATTTGACGATATAGGCTAGAGCTTCTCCGAGCGGCGATTTGCCGGCAACGCGGGCACGATGATGCGTGAGCCAGGTCCGCATGTCAGCGACCAATGGCGCTGACCGTGCCTGCCTCCCAGCGAGGCGGGTGTCGGCGTCGAGACCGCGCAGTTCTGCTTCGATGCGATAGAGTTCGCCGATCCGCTTCACGCCATCCTCGGCAATCGGTGCTGTGCCAGTACGGGTGATCTCGACCAGCTTACGGCGGGCATGATGGTATGGACGCCCCCTTCCGCCGGAGCCAGCCGCGATGGATGATGGAGGCGTATCAACCAGGAGATTCATCATGGAAGCTCAAGCCAGTGTTGTTGGTCTCGATATTGCAAAGTCCGTTTTCCAGGTTCACGGGGCAGATTCTACCGGTAAAGCCGACATTCGGCGTAGGCTTAAACGTGAGGAGGTAGAAGCGTTCTTCAGGAAACTTCCGCTGTCCCTCGTCGCACTCGAAGCATGCCCTGGCTCCCATTTTTGGGCCAGATTGCTCCGTGACATTGGTCATGACGTTCGTCTTCTCCCGGCACAATATGTTCGCCCTTACGTCAAGACCAACAAGAGCGATGCCGCTGATGCCGAAGCGATCTGTGAGGCAGTCACGCGACCGACGATGCGCTTCGTGCCGATCAAGGAAGAGATGCAACAAGAAGTTCTTGTCCCTTCATCGCGTCAGGGAGATGCTGATCCGTCAACGGACCCAACTCATAAACTCGATCCGAGGCCATCTTGCCGAATTCGGCATCGTCGCCCCGAACCGCGCACACAATATCGGCCTTCTGACCAAACTGATCGAGGACGAAGAATTCGATGAGCTACCGACCGCAGCTCGCCACGCGTTGCGTTATCTGGTCGAGCAACTGAGGGAAGTGAAGACGAAGCTTTTCCGCACGTCCCCCGTTGCTCGTCCATGGATAGGCGATCACAGATTACAGCGCCGGCGGCAACGTGGGAGTGGAACGTCGGTTACGGCAAGGCGGAGGAGCCTCTTCTACCTGTTCAGATGCCTGCCTAGAAAGTGGCTCGGCAATCTGCATAAAGTCGTGCTAATATTTCAAAGGTAGGAGACTAGAGGGGAGGAAGGAATGAGCGACCGTTCCGTCGGAATCTTGATTGCGTTTGAAGTGTGCACGCTATTTTGGCTTGGGGCCGCACTCATTTTATCTGGCGCGCTATAACGTTCCGAGAGATCTATGCTTGATTTGCTGCTGCGGTCTCAACGGATTGCGCGGCCGATCCTAGCTTCCTGGCGCAAGCATGCCAGTGGTCACGGCTGCGATGAAACCCGCTGGATTGTTTGATGCGACTATTCGGCCGCGATGACCTCGAACTTTCTTCGAGACACCGCGTCTTCGAGATCATGGACACGAACAGTAGGGATTACCTTTCGGGCAATATCCACGAGATGACGATGGTGTGTCAGATAGACCACCTGCCCGTGGTTCGCGATCTCGGCGAAAAGTCTGAATGCCTCCTCCGCACGGAAATCATCAAAACTCTCCATGATGTCATCCGCTACGAACGGAACTGCTGGACGGTTTGCGACAAACTCGTGGTAGCCTGCAATGCGCAGTGCCAAGTACAGCTGGAAGCGCGCGCCCTTCGAAAGCTCGTCGGCAATCTTTGACCCTTCAGTTGCAGACCGCGCGATCAACACCTCGCCGTCCTTGCCGGGCTGGGCGGCCACACCTTGATAGCTTCCACGGCTGATCAACTTGAACGCCTCGGACGCTCGCGCCATCATCCCGCTACGATGCCGGTCGCGGTACAGCTTGAGGGCATGTTCTGCCGCAGTAGTGCCGGCGCGCAACTCTATGTAACGTCGTGCTCCTTCTTCAATTTCCAGAAGCGTTGTGCGCCGCCTCTCTTCGATCTCGGCGACCCGAGCATCTCCTCCGACACCGTGCAGCGCTTCCTGTGCCTTCGAGAGCTCGTGGAATAGATCATTCCACCGTCTTTCGTTGCCTTCCTGTGCCGGCGACAGTTCAGTTAGCTCAATCTCGAGGGTTTCCCTATCAGCCTGAGCGGCACGGACTTCGACTTCACGAATATCACGAGCACCGCTTACCTCAATCAGTTCCTGCTCCAACTCGTCGATCGATAATGCCA
Organism: Hyphomicrobiales bacterium; assembly: GCA_900466605.1. GTDB lineage: Bacteria > Pseudomonadota > Alphaproteobacteria > Rhizobiales > Rhizobiaceae > Rhizobium. The sequence continues at coordinate 29,382 of UBMU01000048.1, read as the reverse complement.
ACTCGCGACGGCGAACCGATATCGCAATTCGCGTTTCGACGTCCTCCAATCCGGCCGCATCGAAGAAGTCGACCATAGTCCGTAAGCGCCTGTTGAGAACTTCCTGTACAAGGCTGAGTTCACGCTGAACATCGCGGGCCGCTTCCAGGTCACCCTTTAGTTTCAAAACGCGCTCGTAGTTCAACCGCGCGACCTTGACCGCGTCGAAGATCGACTGGGCCAGTTCGGTCGGCGCCGCCTCGGTCGGCAGGCCAAGCTTTTCGGCGAACTCGACCACCAAGGCTTCGAAATGCGCAACGTCCGTTTCCATTTTCTGCACGCGATCAATCAGGCTTTCCCTGTTTTCGAGCGCTGACGCCAGTTTTTCGAGAGTAGTCAGGATCTGGATGACCGCTCCGACGTCTGGCGTTGCTTCAAGATCACCCAACCAACACCCTTCGCAGGTAGCTAACCATTTGCGGTTCCACTGCTCGGCGAGGTCTACCGCATTATGTAGCGCGTGATTGCGCTCGCTTTGTTGCCTTCTCAGCTGCTCCATCTTGTCTGCACGGCTCATTCCACTATGGAACTCGTGCAGTCCCTCTTCGGCACTCGCGACAAGATTTGCGATGTCTGCATCCGCGTTGAACCGAAGCCCGGCAGCTTTCATGGCAGCAATCAACAGCGTCTTTGATTTCGCAGCGCGATCGCGCACGTCAGCGATCTCCTGTTCCGCGGCGATTACCTCATCGCGAACCTTGAGCACACCGTCTCTTTTTCGAATCCACTCCTCGAGTTCCGATGGGTGCGGGCTAAGGCAAGACCCGGGCGCGGAATTGTCCAGATAGTCGTTTACTTCCGCTCTTACCTGCGCGCCCGCTGTTAACGCATGCTGGCGAACTATTTGGGCGGTCTCGATATCAGCCCCCACGGTTGCTCGGCGTTGAAACAGTTGGTTTAGCTTTCCGGTTTCCGAGAAATGTAAAAGGCGCCGCGCGACCAGTTGGTCGTTGTCCCTCATAGCCGCCTCGAAGACATCGGCGGAACTATCGCTGAGCGCCTGTCGGTGCAGCAGCCAGGCTCGGTCGCGCAATGCCAAAGCTGCGGCCGCGCTAGTTTCATCGACATCGCCTGCGCCCGAACGTACGGCGGCGATCTCGGCATCAAGGCGCCGGAACTCGGGTTCTAGACGCTCGAGTTCAACCTGCGCCATCCTCGCCCGTTCGTCAGCGCTCCTAAGCTCGCTTTTCCACGTCTCGAGCTTGGTCGTCGAAGGAACGACCAAAGCAGCCAACTCTGGGGCAGTCCCTTTCCATGGCAACAGTGCTGCCAACGCCTCCGAAAGAGCCGTCATGGAAGTATCATGCCGGCGCACGAGGGAACGAAGGGTTATCTCTTCGTCTGATCGGGGAACCGACCTGAGAGTTGCCGACAGAATTTCAAATGCCTTGACCTGCTGAGGCGAGAATGTGTCACCCGCCCCACCATGCTCCGCGAGAGTGCGTTCGATCTTGGACAATTCATCGACAGCCGCCGACCTGCGCATATCGATGCCGGATTTCGAACTGATCAACTCCCGTAGGGTGCCTACGGTTGCTGCGTCGAGCAACAATTTAGCGGGAGCCCCCTCCGTGGGCCTGCCCAGCTGCAGAAGGATACTCTCAACCGCCAATTCGGCAGCCCGTGCAGACAGCTTGGGAATGTCCTTCTCTGCAGTCAGATACCGTGCCTTGCGCTCGGAAAGCTCATCCATCCGCGGCTCCAGGCTCAAAGCCAGGGGATCCGGCGTGGTCTCCGCTAATTCCCGCTCGATCGCAGCGAGCGAACGTAAGTCCTGCTGTTCCTTCACGCGGTATTCGATTTCCAGCCGTCTAAGATCCGGCAATTCCTCCTGCCACGAGGACGGCGGATCCGGAACAACAGGTAGTTCCCCAAGGCGTTCCTTCAGGCCATTGAGACGTGCAAGCGATGGCAGCGTCCGGAGGATGCGGCCAATTTCGTCATAGCGGCGTTGCGTACTAGCCCGATCGACAAGTATTTGCTGATAGGCTTGGCTAAGCCTGTCCCGATTCTGGACCAAGCGTTGGTAGTCGGTCGCCTGAAGGTCGAGCGCGTCCTTCTCTTGCTTTAGGTCTGCAAGCTTTGCCTTCAGTTCCCCGAGTGTACCGCTCCGTGAGCGGTACTTGTAGAAGCCATCGGCATCGCCACGGATTGCGAGCAACTGCCTGCTAAGATCAGACAGACCAGCACTAGCAGCGAAAAGCAATTCTCCGAGATTGCCCTTGCTTGCCAGAATGCTCTCGCCGCCCTTCACCAGGGTTTCCTCGTCCAGAGAAAACATGGTCGCAAAAGCGTCGCGATCGATGCCACCGAGGTCAGCTCTTATCTCTGCATCAGCCAGCGATTTCTCATTTTGATCAAGAAGGCTGTTTTGCTGCTTCTTGATCCGTACGAACTCACGATCCTGTCCCGCGACGTGGACGTTCGCTCCTATCCTCATGGTAGGATACGGGTGCAAGAATCCGTATTTGGTGGTGTTACCGATCCCAAAAATCAGATCAAGAATGGCGTCAAGCGTTGTAGACTTACCAGCTTCGTTCGGGCCATAAATGAGATGGAGGTCCGGAGAGCCTACGGGTGCCGCTCCAAAATCTATCGTGGTGTCCGTGAATTTGCCGTAACGCGTGAGATCAAGACGGTTGATGCGCAAACCTATTCTCCCTCACCGCCTCTAAGGCGGGCCAGCACATCTGCGGAACCGTTTTGCGCTGACAAAGACAAAAAGCGCTGAAATGACACGTCGTCCGTTCCCAAGATGTCACGCAGTTCGGGTGGCAGCTGACCACGCAGTTCGTCGGCGATGGCACGAACTTCACGCTCGTAGTCTGTAGATCCTTTGATCTCGCCTTCGATGATTGTCGCCAACTCGTCCAGCGCACCTGATCTTGAAATGCCAATTGTAGGCGGGACACAAGTGGCCACGACCTTGTCTATCCACAGGTTCCCAATCACGGAACCGCGCGTCTCAAGTTCTGTTCGAAGCAGGTCAGCATCTCGTCGGATCCGCCACGTCAATTCGCTGGATCCAGAGATTTCGACGCGGGCAACCACATGGTCAGCCGAAACACCATCCCTGAGCGCCTCCATTTGTGCAGTCACACTCAGGATCATCCCGGCCCAGTCGGTCGCATCCGACACGTCAACAGTAAGTCGCTCAAATTGCGCGACGCTCGTCTGTCGCTCTTCGATGTGCATCGATCGATCATCCCGAATGGTGACCAAGGAAACGGACTTTGCCCCATCCTCGTTAATGTCTCGCCCCTGGGGCATTCCGGGCATCACCACAACAGACGAAGCATTCTCGATCACTGACCGCTTGTGAATGTGTCCGAGTGCCCAGTAGCGGAAGCCGCTGCCCTGAAGGTCAGCAATGCTACAAGGCGCATAGAGATCGTGCTTGGCCGCACCACCCAGGCTCGTGTGCATAATGCCGATATTGACCGCATCCGGAACCGGCACGGCATAACGGGGCAGCAGGCTTTCCGGCGCATGGGGCTTGGCAAAGCTGATCCCGTGTATGGCGACCGGGAAATGGCCGGCATCACGGTCAATCTGCACAATCTCTGCGTTCGCACCAAACACCCTGACACTGTCCGGCATCACCAACTCAGCGGTGATCTTCGACAACGCATCGTGGTTGCCCCGGATAATGAACGTCTTGATGCCTGCTAGATCGAGCCGGCGCAGTTGTTCCGATAGGAACCTCGCCGTTTTCATGGAGGTCTGGTCACCGTCGTACAGATCACCGGCGAGGATGAGCGCGTCCACTTGCTCCTCAAGGCACAAATCAATAATGCGAATGAAGACACGGCGTGTCGCGAGCCCGATCAACTCCGAAAGCTCGCTGCTGCGCAAAGCCAACGTCCTCAGAGGCGAGTCCAAATGAATGTCGGCGGTATGCAAGAATCGGTAAGCCAAGCCGTAACCCCAACCAAAGACCTGCTTTAGTAGGATGGATCGCGCGCGAATCCTAGCCTGAATTCCCGCTTTGTTCTCCTTTTCCACAGTCGAAACAGCCACTGCTCAAGCGGCCCTGCAACGAACGGCGGCGGTTTCATTCCAACTTCGGCAAGGTTCCAAAGCACTCAAGTTCACGAAGTGGGATAGCCGGTAGGCGTTCAGGGCAGTCTGGCCATAATGAGATATGCAAAACCCAGCCAGGCAACCAACCCGGCAGAAATTCCTCGGTCCGTCATTCTCGACCATCCGTATCGCGAGGTTGGATTGCGCACCAATAGGCGGTTCCACCCCCAGCAAGTACAGAGTGAAAAAGCTGGGAATTCCTCTCCTCCGAGTTCTCCGACGCTAGATCTAAGCCGTGAACCCATAAATCGGAATAACAGGAGTGCAGCCAAACTGATGCACGCTGTTTTGGTCGATAAGAACCATCGACGCCGGAATGCGTTGAGCGGCAAGGGCATGAACGGATAAAGGCATTTTAGCGAGTTTGGCCATGGAGCAGGCAATTAGAGACCTTTTCGGTCGCTATGAGAGTGAGACGAACGCGGCGCTCGCCGGTGAGCCCGATATGGCCGCAATCATTGATCTCTATGATGATGCATTTGTTGGTTCTTCTCCTGCTGGCGTTATGGCCGGCCAGAAGGACGAGGATTTCAAGAAGGCGCTTTCTGATGGCTTCGCGCACAATCGCAAGATCGGCGCTCAACGGATGGAGGTGATAGACCTACGAGCGGAGGAGATCGACGCGATGCACGCGCTTGTGAATGTAGACTGGCGAGCCACCTATGACAGAGATGGAAGTCAAAAGACGATCGACTTTACAAATGTGTATTTGACGCGCGTAGCCAATGGTCAATGCAAGGTTTTCGGTTGGATCACTGGCGATGAGGAAGCCGAGCTTCGTAGGCATGGCATCATCTGACTTGCGCTGATTTAGCCGACGTTTGCGACGAGATATCTTTCCTGCCGGGCGCATATCTGATTCAACATCTGGATGAGCCGATACAACCTGACTGACTTCGAGTGGCGCGTCATCGAGCCTCTCCTGCCCAACAAGCCGCGAGGCGTGCCGCGTGTCGATGCCCGCCGAGTGCTGAACGGCATCTTTTGGGTGCTGCGATCCGGTGCGCCGTGGCGCGATCTGCCCAAACGCTATGGCCCGCGAACCACCTGCTACAACCGCTTTGTACGATGGCGGAAGGCCGGGTTTTGGGATCGTATGATGGATGCGATCACGGTCGCCTATGACGGCAACATCCAGATGATCGACAGCACTTCCGTCCGGGCGCACCAACAGGCCGCGACGGTAAAAAGGGGGATCGTGATCATTGTCTCGGTCGATCACGCGGTGGGCTCACGACCAAAATCCACGTAGTTGTCGACGCACAAGGGCTCCCGGTTCGGCTCGGCCTGACTGCAGGACAAGCGCACGACGCGCAGATCGCCGATACGCTGCTCGACCATCTCGGCACCATCGTGCTGGCGGACAAGGCCTACGATGCCGACCGAATCCGCGACCTCATCGAGAATCAGGGTGCCACACCCAACATCCCGCCCAAAAGCAACCGGCGCTGGAAGCCTTGCTTTAGCAAGCGGCTCTATCGTGAGCGCAACCTGATCGAACGCTTCTTTTCCACGCTGAAGCACTTCCGCCGCGTTGCCACTCGATACGATAAGCTAGCCGCCAACTTCCTCGCCATGGTCCAACTTGCCTCAATCCGCTTATGGCTTGGAGTTTATGGTCTACGGCCTAGAGTTCGGCATTCGAAACCGTTGACGGTGCCTGGACTCGCCTTGAGCGGATGTACTTGGCGAGGAATTGACGAGAAGGCTTGTCGAACAGCTGTAGCGCGATATGGCTTCCCACGATCACGGCCAAGACAATAAGTGGTACCTCGACGGCGGGGCTTTTTGTTCCAGTGACCGCCTGAAGCACTCCGTTGACCCAGCAGAAAATCGGATAGTGCAAGGCATAAATTGGGTAAGAGAGATCCCCGAGATACCGGGAAACCCTGGTCTGAATCGGGTTGAGATTGACGCTTGCACCAGTCCAGACGAGAGCTGGGGCAAGGGCGAACTTCCAAAGAAGCTTTAGGGAAAAGGCTGCTTCGAGCGGGATGTAGAACAACACCAACATGAGCGCGGTCAAGCACCAGAACAGAACGCTGAACACGCGGTGCCGTTCCATGGAGATTGCCCTATCAAGATGAAAGATCAGAACTCCGAGCGAGAACGATGAGCCGACGTGTGCTAATCCAAGCCAGAATGTCTCGGTGGTATCACCGCCGATGCCATAGACGATAACGCAAGCGGCCGAGACGACAAAGGTTGCAACGGCAATAGATATCTGTGGTCCGAACCGAACTGCCCACCAAACTGCATTTGCCACAACCTCCAGGAATAGTGAAAACTGAGGGCCATTGAGAGGAAACAATTGTGGTCCACCGATGCTCGATGGCGCATTGAAGAAGGGCACGTTCATGGCGCCCGTCAGCACCGCAAACAACAATGTCGAGTACATGATATCGTTGGTTTGCCAGAACGCCTTCAGCAAGAGATATGCGCCGCTGATGATAGTGGCCAGGACGATCATCGGCATAAGCCTGACCGCGCGCATCAACAGGAATTCCCGCAAGTTCATAGAATGAACCCGCTGGGAATATGCAACCGCCAAGACGAAACCGCTTAGCGTAAAAAACATATCAACTGACAGGTTTCCATTCGCCGCAAGCCCGGGAACACCGAGCCATCGCTCGAGGTGGAAGAGCACCACTGAAACTGCAGCCACTCCCCTTATCCCGTCGAGCGCAGGATAATGTGCAGTCGACCTCTGATTGCTCGCCATGGAAACTGCCCCTCTGTTACTCGCCCCTTTTTCTTATCCGGCCACATCGAGGGCAGCCGTCATTACATTCCAAAGCAGAACGCCAGATCCCGCGCGACCGAGCGCCACCTAAATCGTCCATCTTGAGCGCCTCGATAGTAGCCAGCCGACAAAAGACGTACGAGCTCGGCAAATGCCAAATGCCGGTCGAGGTCATAAATGGCTCCTCGAGCCTCTACCTGTCGTAGGGCGGAACCATAGATGCGCAATGCTGCATCGCGCCGAAACCTTGGGAAGCGAGCCTCTGTAGTGTTTGGCAGGTTCCTGATGCAGTCGAGCATCCCGCGGGTAGCCTCGATGTAGCCACGATTTTTGGATCGGATATCGGCTTCCTCGGACGGCTTTCCGCCCTTTCCAAAGACGTTTGTCGAATGCTGGCGGTAGCTGACGAGGGGCTCTGCGATCTCCACCGTCTTCCCGAGGGTTTGCGCCAAAAAGAAGCCCCAACGATCGTGGGCTATCAGATGCTTTGGTTCAATATAGTCAACAAAACGGTCGCTGGCTGGCACTGCGTTCAGCACATCGCGCCGCACCATCATTGAGAAGCCCAAAAATGTATCCCAGACATCGTAAAAGAGAGGCGGCTTGATATCCGTTCTTTCAATTCCCTGGTTGAAGAGCCCAGTATTTGTTCCTGCGCCGTCAATCAGTTTGGCTTGGTGGACGATCTGTGTGACCCCCTCATCACCAAAGAAGCCTTGGCATATTTCAAGCTTGTCATCCCGCCAAATGTCGTCCTGATCACAAAACGCGATCCACTCCCCACTTGCCTTTGACGCTGCGTAAAGAAAATTTTCACGGAAACCCAACCCCGGCGAGTTCTTCCATCGTCTAACGGGAAATGGTGCCGATTTCTCGAAGTCGGCAAGCAACTCGCCGGTATAGTCCGTCGAGTTGTCATCGCTCACAATGACCTCGAACGGCCTGACTGTTTGCGACACGAGACTCTGCAGTTGCTGGTCTAGGTAACGTTCGCCGTTGTATGTCGCCAGAACGATGGAGATTCTCTGGTTCACAACCCACGTTCCTCTGGTAGCACGTCAGGAAGGTCCTTGATGGACAGGGCAACTAGACGCGCGCAGTCGGGCCTTGGAGCGCGTGTCGCAGAACGAACCCCTGAGGCAAAGCCTGCCGTCTTGTTTGCGGGTGGTGCAATGCGGGGCCAAATCCCATTCATCGAACTCTTCATCGAGCAGTCCCATAGCGAGAAGTTAATGCGGAGCGCGGAACTCCATTCAATTCACGGCAGAAAGTGCATGCTTCAACCGCGACCTGATCTGCCAATGTCGTGATGGATCTAGACGAAACGAGGCAAGTTGCCTTCGACCTGCATCAGGAAGCGCAAAGAGGCCCAAAGCAAAGACCAGCGACATGTATCGTCGTAGAACTGCCCGATGCTCTCGACGCACAGCCGACATATAAGACGCCAGGAGACGCACTTGCGGTCTATTTCCTGAAGCGACAGCGCTGAGGATCATCATTTCCTGCACGTAGGCATAGTCCTGCCGAAGACGTATTTTGCCCCTGAGTCCTCGAGCATCTACAAGTTCCTTGAGATGATGTAGCCGCGCTAAGAAGCGGTTCATGTATCCGTTCATTCGATCGCTGGAGAGCGTCGAAAATGACGAGAGGTTCGCGTTGTGGATACGATACTTCCCCAAGGGCTGGTCTATCGAGACGACCCGCCCGACGAATGGCGCAAGAAGATATGGGACACCGTCAATCGCTCGCTCGTAACTCAGGTCTCCCAGGTTCTCGTAGACGTCGCGACGGTAGATATTGCCGGAGGTCGGTGGCGTGTTGTAATAGCCCCTTTGATTGATTGACTGGATGAGTGGTGACGACTCCTGCGAGAAAGCCAGCTTCGGGAACGGGTCACCGATAACGTCCCCCTCCTTGTTGATCGGACTTAACATGAATTGAACTTTGGAGACTTCCGGCCGCAAATGCGGTGCAATTTCCTCAAGTGCGCGAGGTTCAAGGAGATCGTCGGCATCGAGGAAGTGTACAAACTCCCCCTTGGATAGGCTAAGACCAGTCAATGAGCTGCGCAGCGCACCACGGTTTTGCGTTCTCACTGCGGTGATGTGATCCCTGTAGTCCTGAATGAGATCCCACGACCGATCAGTTGACCCGTCATCAACGACAATGACTTCAAGATTGGGATAGTCCTGGTGCAGCGCACTCTCAATGCATTGCCTGATGAATAACTCGTAGTTAAAGCAAGTAATTACAATGCTTACGAGAGGCGAGTTTGACTGCATCACATCACTCCGCACGCAACTTGTTTTATTGCGTTGCAATATACATGCTATCGAGAATTTTTCTACCTTTGCACTCAAGAAAAACGCACGCGACTACCAAGTCTTACGCCATCAACATCACAATTGCTTGATTGGATCTCATGCCTAAATCGAGCCCTGTTGTTCGACTTCATTGATAGGTACCAAAGCTCCCTTGGATAGGGCGGACAAGTACACTTGCATTGTTTCGCGCGCGACGCGATCGATCGTGAGATGCTCTATCCGCAACTGGCTTTTCGCCTTCCACTCGTCGATTTGACCAGGTGTCTCCAACAAGCGGGTAAGCGCGCGGGCAAGTGCTGGAGGATCGCGCGGGGGAACGAGGATCCCAGCCTCGCCCTGCTCGAGCAGTTGCGGGATGCCGTCTACTTCTGTCCCTATTACGGCGCAGCGTGCCTCGCGTGCTTCAGACAGTACCAGCGGTGCTGGGTCCGCATGCGATGGCAGTACGAAGATGTCCGCTCCTACCATGTATGGATACGGATCCTTCGTCGCACCAACGAAGGTGATGGCGGACGCACACGCAAGCTTTGAGGCAATCTCTTTATATTCTTCCCTGAATGGGCCGTCGCCGACCACGTAGAGATGCGCCTCGGGATTGCTACGGTGGATAATCTCAAGTGCATCCATCAAATCGGGCAATCCCTTTCGAGGATGCAACCCACCGACAAACAAGATGCTTGGCGAGCGCAACTCTGCGGGTACTTCACTTCGGCCGTCGGATCGTGCCGAACCAATGGTGCCATTTAGGACTACGCAAAGGCGCGAGGCTGGAACACCTCGCTTGCGCATTGAGGCACCCACAACGTTGCTGACAGCGATGACGCGGGATCCCAACCCCATCAGAGTGGCACTTTTTTCAAACTCGTTGTGAACAGTGGTGACCAGCGGAACGCCGCTGAGCCTGCAGACTGGAAAGGCCAGCACGGCGCTCGTCATCATATGGGCATGCACGACCTCGGCCCCAAAACTGCGGATGTGCGAGCGAAGGTGGATGAGAGCTTTGGCAAGGTTTGGGAAGCTACGCTTATGGTCGACGAGTACCGTTTTAATGCCATTTCGCTGTAGCAAACCGTCGAAGTCCCCTCCTCCACTTGCAACACAGACATCGTGTCCCTGTGCGGCCTGAGCGCATGCAAGGTCCACGGCAGCATGGACATGCCCATTGAGACGTTGGGTGTGATTGAGGACATGCAGGATACGCATCATAGACCTTTCGACTTTGCACTTGCGTCGCAGCGGCGCGGACCGCCCATCTGTTCTTTTTGCAAACGATTGCTTCGGCTAGCTGCCCCCCAGTGCCGCCTCCACTTCGATGGTCGAAACACGCGCGGTTGGCTGATAGTTGAAGCCCCCCTGACGGCCAATCGATTCAATTCCGAAAGCCTTCAATCCCTCGATTGCCTGCGCGGCATGCTGGGCGGCACCCATGCTATAAATCGGGTAGGCGCTTTCAAGGATCTGGCTACCCTCGAGCGTAAGTTCGCCGGCAAAGAGTCCATTTGAACGCGTATGGCGACGAAAATCACTTTCGGCCTCGTCAACCGTGCTGACCTGCCCTGCGATTACCTCGACTGCGAAGTACTCGCGATCCTTCACGCGACCGTAAAAGTCGGAGTAGACGGTCAGGCGCTTCCAAGCTCCGTGGTGGGAGAAGTTATAAATGATTGACTGCGGAAAGCCGCGCTGCCCAGCAAAGCTAAAGTAGAGGGTGATAAGTGTGATCGTGTTAAGTGGCGATTGTGATGTCAAGCCACAGAGACGCTGTGCGGCCGGAATTGGTACAGTCGAAACGATCCGTTTCGTAAATACGGCACCACTTGCCAAAGCCACCTCGAATCCGTCGTCTGTCTTGATGATTTTGCGGATATCGGCTGAAAGGAGGAACGAAACTCCGACGCTCTTCAATCGGTGAACGGCCGTATCGTAGAGGCTTGCGAACCCTTCTTTCGGGCGCGCCATCTGCCGGTTGGTTGGCGCAGCAGCGGCCTTTGACCGCATAACTTTCCTGAGAACATTGCCAATTGAGGCATGTTCGCTGATCCACCCCATCCTCTTGCGCGCAAGATCGAGGTCAATCTTCTCAGGTGCGATCCCGTAGAAGCGCTTCATATATGTTTCTAGTCCGGATCTGTGCAGCAGGTATGCGCCGATCCAGTAGCGCGCAAAGTCCCGGGCATTGGCCATGTTTCGACGAAACAGCCTTGCATAGAGGACGGAAAAGGCAATACGGGACAAACCAATCGGGCCGGCTGCCAATATATCGTCGCGCACGGAGATCGGATAGATTGTGATTTTCCCTTGGGGATTGAGACGCCCCCACGTCGGAGCGATGGGCACGTAATGCGACAAGAGCTCGGGAAAGTGTCGCAAAAGCGGTGAGTCGTCCTGAAAGATCAGACTTCCGACATCGAACGTGTAACCTTCCGCTGATGTCCAGTCCATGTGATTGCCGCCGACGTGGGCGTAGTCGTCGATCACAAGGGTACGCTCGCCCTTTTCGCTCAGAACGGAGGCGGCAACGAGCCCCGATATTCCCGCACCAAGGACGATGGCGTCGAAATGCGGGAATTTGGATATAGGCACGACCTGCAGGCTTGCGTCATCCATTTCTACACTCCGTCAGCGGCTCTGGGTGCTGCGCCGCAACATTATTCTCTATTATTTTGAAAGTCGACAAGATAAAGCAACAATTATGTAAAACGTTACTGAATCTAAGATAATCACGAAAAAGAGACTTAATGTCGCAAGAACTATCAACATTTTCGACTTGATAATAGACTTTCGATGTTATTACATGCTCCGCGGCATCCCTCGCGGGTGCAGCATACTGTCTGCCGCACCATTTTCGAGCTGCGGGGAGTGAATTCTGATGGATCGGCGGCGAAGGGGTATTCAGTGCTGCGGCGAAACCTCGATCTACTAAAAGGCCCGCTTGAAAACGTCGGGCTGATTTCGAGCGATGTGTTCGACACTCTCTTGCTGCGACACCCACGATCGCAGCGCTCTCGCATGATGGAAGGCGAGCAGCGATTTGCGCGTCTTCTCAGACAGCAGGGATTGCGCGTCAACGCCGAGGAACTGCTGCAGGCACGCCTGCTTGCAGAAAAGCTTGCCTATCGTGCCCTTAACGTTGGCGGTGGTATCGGCGAGGTAAGGCTGACGGACATTGTCGCGCGTCAATTGGCTTTACTCGGCCTGCCGGCAACGCTTATCGACAAACGGATAGACATCGAGATCGCGATCGAGAAGAACTCGCTTTACGCCAATGGTGCTTTGGCGATGGCACTTCGCCAACAGCGTCAAGCTGGTACTCGTGTTGTCGCGGTGTCCGACACTGCGCTTTCAGCCGATCGTTTGACAGAGCTTTTAAACTACTTTCACGGCCCGGGATTGATCGACAAGGTCTATTCGAGTGCCGAGCTCGGGGCGAGCAAGCGGTCCGGGAGACTTTTTTCGGCCGTGCTTTCGCAAGAAAAGGTTTCGGCCTCACGCATGCTGCATATCGGAGATGACGAGATCGCAGACCAAGCGGTCCCTCATCGCATGGGCATCAAGACTGTTCATATTCCGAAGGGGCGCCTCAAGCGCTACGTAGCCCAAGCCGATGGCGCTCGTGTCGAGGCCATGAGAGGGCTGCGCCGCCAATTGCTTCCACCGGGTCGTCGCATTGCAGTGTTAAACGATCGTGCATCCTTTGGACGGGAAGTCTTTGGCCCAATCGTGTCCCAGTTCTGCCTGAACATTTGGCTCTACGCCCGTCAGGCCGAAGCCCAAGGCGGAACACTGGCGTTTTGCGCACGCGGCGGCATCGGTATCCGCGAGGCATTCGAGCGCCTGTTATCGCGCCTCCAATTGCCCCTGTCGATCCGGCGCGACAATATTTTGATTTCCAGACTGGTCGCAGCGCGCATGGCGTTGGAGGCCCGCAGTCCAGCTGTGCTCGACGAGCTCGGACGGGAGTTTGCCAAGAACAGCTTTGCCGAAGTGGCAGCGTTCCTGGGGGGCAGCAAATATGAGCTTTCCTCTGCCTGGAACGGGCGCTTTGCGGCTGCCCGCTTCTTCGACATGTTGGGCACACATGAAGGCGAGAAAGTACTCGCGGACATTACGCGGCAAAATGTGCTGTTTCGGCGACACATTGATAGCATCTCCGAAGACAATGGGCGTGTCATTCTCTGCGACACCGGTCTTTATGGAAGCACCCAACGGCTTTTGGCAGCTGGCATGCCGGAGAGACGCTTCGAGACAATCCAGTTTGCCCGCTGCAACTATAAGGGACTTAGCGAAGACCATTTTCCCGAACTCTCCGGCCTAGTTGTTGAGGACAACTTGTACAATCCGTTCAAAGTAGAAACGGTCATCCTGCGCTACTGGCACATTATCGAGAGTTTGTTTGAACCCTCAATTCCCTCCGTTCGCCTTCTCAGGATTCGCCAGGATGGAGGGGTCGAGGGAAATTGCGGAGAGATCACCTATGGCAAAATTGATGCTGCGGCCGGCAATCCACTTCTGGCCGGTGTTCTTGACTACATCGACAGCGTCGAAAATGGAACGCAAGTCATGCGCGATGCAACAGTCGCGTGGTTGCGCCTGAAGAAAGCAATCACCAATCCCACACAGCTTGACGTGGTTGCGCTCGGCACAGGATTTCGATCAGTTGATTTTGGTCGTTCCGAGAATATCAACGTTCTTAATCTGGCGGATCAGACAGGCATGGCCCGGCAACTGAAGTCGGTCAAATCTCACCTGTGGCGAGAAGCCGCTATTGCCCGTGACTTCCCGCGTCTTAAGTCGGCACTTCTTCCCGCGCTCGAATTGGCACACATCGTTCGCGGCGTGTCGGCGCGCCTGCAGCGATGAGCGACCGCAATGCAAGTGTGGAGCAAGGCCACGTCCAGGAAAAGGAAACGTTGTCGGGCGCCCGCCGCGAACTGGTCGATTGGTCACGCGGCCCGCGCTCTCGGCAAGTTGGAGTAACGAATGCTGGCATTTAGGGCTATTCAGGGGGCCGGTTGGCTTGTCTTTTCGCGCTTTGTCGGGCGGATCATCGACTTCTTCACGCTGCTCATTCTTGCAAGAATACTGTCGCCGGCTGATTTCGGCCTTGCAGCACTTGCGACATCGCTTGTGCTAATGGTGGACACAGTGCTTGAGGTCCCCGTTACCCAGGCTCTGGTGCGGTTACCAGCTATTGACAAGAGCCACCTCGATACCGGTTTCACGCTCGGCATCATTCGAAGCAGTCTGATTGCCGTTATCGTACTGGCCGCCGCATTTCCCTTTTCGCTGTTCAATCACGAGGCGCAGCTGCTCCCACTGGTCGCCGTCCTGGCGCTTGGCCCAGTCGCAAGAGGTTTTGCGAGCCCTGCAATGGTGCAATTTGCCCGTCAACTCGGCTTCAGACAAACATTCATTCTAGAACTTTCAGGCAAACTGACTGCCAGCATCATGGCAACAGTCGTTGTTCTTTCTGGCGGCGGATATTGGGCGATTGCCGTGAATTCAGTTGTAGCGTCGGTGGCGTCGACTGTTGCCTCCTACGTCCTTGCCCCATATCGCCCGGCACTGTCACTTTCGCGCCTGCCCAACTTTGCGAGCTTCATTGGCTGGTTCAGCTCTGCCCAACTTGTTTCTGCCCTGAATTGGCAATTCGACCGCTTCATGGTCGGCGTTCTGGCCGATCGCCCAACCCTTGGACGATATGCGATTGCCAATGATGTCGCAGTGATCCCGACACAAACAATCATTGGTCCGGCACTTCAGCCAGTTATGGCGGCATTTTCACAAATCAGTTCGGACCGTGCACGCGTGCGGCTTGCATTCTTGAAAGCAGCGCGCTTTGCAATGGTGATATCAGTGCCTGCTTGCATCGGCATATCTTTGACGTCCGATCTGGCGACTGACCTGCTGCTCGGGGAAAAATGGAAGGAAGCAGCTCCGCTCCTAAGCGTGCTGGCTCTTTCGGTTGCGCCCATTCCCTATTTCCAGACACTCTATTCGGTGAGCCTTGCTCTTGACCGTCCGAATATCATTTTCCGGCTAAACGTGACCGACCTGATTTTGCGTCTGGTCCTGCTTTCGACGGGCTTTTATCTTTGGTCTGTGATGGGGGTTAGCTTTGCGCGCGTTGCCCTGTCATTCCTCATGTTTGGCTTCTATTTGATTGAGGTGCGTAAACTGCTTAGTCTTGGAATTCGCAAACAGCTTCATAACCTATGGAAGGTTGGTTTCGCAGCGGCGGTGATGGCGATATGTGTTTGGTTCTTGCGGGAAGGTCTGGCTGCCCGACAATTGAACCACGTCATCGAGCTGGCACTTGTCGCGACAACCGGTGCGGCTGCCTATAGCGCGACCCTGCTGTTGCTTGGTGTACGACTGATTGCAGGGCGTGGGCGACTGGAGTTGGTTGACCGCGCCCGAGTATGAAAATCACTCAGAAAAGCGCTCGCATCAAGCCAGTCATGGAACGTTTCCCCGCATCGAGCCGGTAGGCCAGTCCACGGCGCGCTTGCCGGTTTGGCAACACGGCTGTGAAGAAAAGAAAGACCGCCATCGCACTCTTTGTGCCAAGGGAGTTACCTGTGGCCCATATCTTCCTGACGAGGCGGAACAAGGTGGTGGCCGGCACCCGCCGGCCCTCAGCGATTGCAAGGTAGATGGATCTCTCAAGGTAGAACTGCGTCTCATCAGCCGTCACAAGCTCTTTCGCTTTGCCAATCGGCTCAAGTATACGGCGCAAATGGCTCATCCGGTCGACAAACCGCGCGATCTCGCGCCGCAAGATTAGCGCATCAAGGGGACGCCCAAGTCCGGAATCGTTGCGGTCATGAACGCGGTAGTGTCCAAGCGGAACGGACAGGCTGACAATTTCGCCGAAGAACGGCGCAGCAAACAGCAAGACTCCATCAACTGCGCGATCGTAGGTCGCATCTTGTAGGACAGCGCAAAGATCTCGTCGAAAGACGTTGCCCGAAGTTGGTGGACTTACATAGGTCCCGTTCTTCAACACGCTCTGCGCTATGGCACTGCTATCGCGAAATGCGTTTAGTCTGGGAACGGGATCGCCGATGACCTTTCCATTGCGGTCGGTACGAACGAGTGGAAATTGAAGCTTCGCAACATCGTCATCAAGCGCCGCCAAAATCGTTGCAAGCGATCCGGGCGCTAGCCAGTCGTCGGCGTCCAGAAACAGCACGAATGGTGCTTTTGTCTGACCTACTCCGAAGGAACAGGCAGCACGCTGCCCGCAATTTTCAATGCGATACGCCGATACCGCATAGCGCTGAATGACGTCCCAGGATCCATCAGTCGAACCGTCATCGACGACGATCAGTTCGCAATCGCTTCTGTTCTGATCAAGGACGCTTCGTATAGCCTCCCCGACATAGTCTGCATAATTCCAGCATGCGATGATAACAGCCAGGCGAGGCTTGGTTGCATCGGGCGCAAAACCGCCCTCCTCATTAATCATCGCCGAACCTTGTTCAAAACCGTGCCGACTACGTTGGCCCCAGCTCGACGCAAGAGTTGAACCGCCTCGACGACTTCCTCAATTGTCGTTTCACCGGCCTGAGCAACGACAATGACGGCATCCGCATAGGCAGAAAGCGCCATGGCATCGGTTGACCCCTGTAGGGGGGGGAGATCAAGGATGACATCGCCTTTCAACCGTGTCGCTTCCAATACCCTCTGGACGCGAGGGTTTCGAAAATCGGTGAACAGGTTGGCGTTTGTGTCACGCGAGTGAATGGGTAGAACTGCAACACCGTCGACTTGCTGGAACGCTATGTTTTCGAGCGGAAGTCCCGCGAAAGCAGCATCGGCAAGCGATGCTGAAGAGGACGCATATGCTTCCTCCTTGATCGGCAGTGCCGATCCCGTGGGGTTTTGGAAGAGCGTGACATACCGACCACTTCTGCTGATTAATTGTGCCAGACTTGAGCAGACCGTAGTGACACCTGCGCCTGGGGACCAGGACACCACGGCGATCGCGATACTGCTATCGTTGCGCAGGCTTGTGCAGGCGATTTCGATTGATGTCCGTAGGTCGTGGATGGCGCTGACAAAGTCGAGGTGCCTCGACCCTACATTCCAGGGTATGCCGTTCCCATCTGGTGCAACCGGAATGGAGCCAAGGCAGGCAATTCCGCTGTCGCGCGACAGATCGCGTGCGTCGCGTACCCGCCGATCAAGCGCCATTCTGACCGCGACCAGACCGAACCCACCCAGAAGGCCAAGAACACCGCCCAGGGCCGTAATGAGTGTCTTGCGCGGCGCAGACGGCCCAAGAGGTGGAAGAGCCGCACCAATGACCCGCGCGTCGGCATCAGGCGTGGGGATAGACGGAAGCGATCCCTCGTGCATGGCAATACGCGCGGCCTCCATCTGGCCCGACAGACTATCCAGGCGGCCCTGCAGTGCCTCGGTTCCTGCCCTGGCCATCTGTTCCTTGAACGCAATCGCCTGGAACATATAGCCTGAGACCACGGCATTTGCGACCCGTGCAGGCAAGGTAGGATCGGAGGATGAATAGTCGACCTCAATGACAAACGACTGCCCGACGCGACGTGCATTGAGGCGTTTGGCAAAATTCAGGAACGCGGCTCTATCTGCGTCGGTTACAAAGTTCGGATCCTCACTGGTGGGCTCGCGAGAGCCCTTGGAGGTACCTACCGGCGAAGACGCGACAAAGAAACGCGCATTCGAAAGAACGCGTTCAATCAAACCCGGTTGATTTGCTCCCAATTCTGCGCTGTCTTTCAGGCCAAGGCTGTCAAAGACGGACGAGAGCAACCGCTCGGAACGGATCGTCTGGAGTTCGCTGTCTGCTCGATTGAGGTCGAATCCCTGCTGAACTGAAAATTCCTGTCCGGAAGCAGCTGATTGACGCGGCTCCAAAAGCAATGTCGCCGTAGATGTGAATGTGGGCGGAAGAGAATGGGCGTAGAGGCCTGCCAGAACCAGGCCGGCGAGCGTGCAGGCAACCAGGCTGACTTTATGGCGAAATCCAAGGGCGATAACAGATCTCAACAGGACGAGTGGGCCGTCAGCAGCAGTCTCCGGTTGGGCTTCATCCAGTCGCCACACGCGAGAGTTGGCATCAAGGGGCCTTGGTCTGTTGAACATCATCGCGTCTCCTGCCTCCGGCCGGGTTTTGTGGTTGTCGTGCGAGAACCAATCGCTGCGGCCCTCTCTGGTTCAAGCCTGCCTCGCAGGACATCGGCGAGCGCAATAAGATTGCCCTTGGCTCTACCTCTCCTGTCAACGAATGGTTCTGGCCAGAGCATGCGTGCGAAGTTGCTCGCCGTGTTTCGAAAAATGTGGTCTACGACCTTGATGAGGCTCATCGTGCCCTTGCCCAACATGTAGATGGGATTGACGACCTGCGAGTATCCCAACCGCTCACCGCTCACCCGCCCGCTCTTGACGCCCATGTGGACACCATAGGCATGCGACCATTTGATCAACCGTCCACCGCGTCGCGCAAGTGCAGCTGCAAAATCGCGATCTTCAAGCCAACCGTAAAGGACCAGGCGTTCGTCAAAACGGACGTCGCCGATTGCAGCGACCCGGAAAGCCATGTTGCACCCGTATGGGCTATACGGCTCCGTCCATTCGCCTTTCGGTTCGCTTGCAGCCGATACGAGACGGACAGCTTCATCAAACGAAATACCTGGGCCCTTGATGCCGTCTGCGACAACATGGCCAGTAAAGCCCACAACTTGGCTCTCATCTCTAAAAACGCGCGCGGCAGCCGCAAGCCAATTGGGGTCGGCAACGAAATCGTCGTCGAAAAAGGCCACGATTTCTGTCCCCGGCCGGAGGCTGGCGATTGCTGTATTTCGCTGGGCGGCAAGACCAGGAGGTCCCTTCACAATCGTGACGCCAAGAAGTGCTGCAAGATTTCCAGCATCAGCAGGGTCCACGCACGAGATGACCACAGAATCTGGCGCCAAGCTCTGTGTTGCGAGGAAGTGCCGCACTGTTGCCTCTACAATCGCAGGCCGACCGCGTGTTGCAAAGACAGCGGCAATGCGCGGCGTTGGGCTTGGCGGCTGCGCGTGGGCCGGCAAGGCTGCAGCTGGCGCAGCCAGGAGATCCATATATCCCTCAGCGGTCTGGCTCCAGGAGAAGCGACGGATATTTTCTGAACCCCTACCAGCGAGTTCGTCGCGCAGATCTTTCGATTCCAACAGCGCACGAACATGACCAATCCATTGGAAAGGATCGAACGGGGAGGCCTGCAGGGCAGCGTCCCCACACACCTCCGGCATGCTTGCTGAATTTGAAGAGATGACGGGGCACCCTCGCGCCATCGCCTCCAGGATCGGCAGGCCAAATCCCTCGGTCAGAGATGGGAACACGAGGCAAAGCGCGCGGTCGAGGAGATAGGCAAGATCGTCGTCTGACACCCTCCCGCAAAGATGTACGTTGGATCTTCCGTGAAGCGCCTCCGGAGCGAAGATACCGTCTCCACCGCCGGCAATGATAACGTCGACGCCCAATTCGTCGAGTTCAGGCGCGATCTCCATCAGCAAAGAGATATTCTTGTGTCGAGCCCTGGATCCGAGGGCAAGTACAAATGGGCGCTGCTCGCGCAATGCCAGCAGCTCCGGTGCCTTTGTCGCCCGATTGGGGCTCCAAGACAATGCATGCTCGTGGCCGTTCGGGAGGATGGCGATGCTTGAAAGCTGAACCGGAAGGTGCCTGGAAATTTGCCGAGCTGCGGCGTGCGAAACGGTTGCTATGCGTGCCGAACGGCGGGCAAGTAGCGGCTGAAGATTGTGATAAACTGCGCGAAACGCAGGGCTGTAGCTGCCGGGTGCTGCAAAGATGTTGGCGTCGTGAATACAGACAATCTGATCACTTTTAATCGCAGGTGCCGTGTTACAAAGATTAAGTAGCCGGCGCCCTCCTACTCTTAGCGGCAATTCAACCTGCTCCCAGGCATGCCCCGTCAGAGCACCCTCCGCAACCACACGAAGGCGCGTATAACCCGGATCTTCCGCCTTCTTCGGCGCAAGAACAACGAACTTTTGTGCATCATGCAGGGCATCAATGGCGCTGACGACGTTGCGGGCATAGCGCTGCACGCCAGTCACACTCTGGGTGAGGAAACGACCATTGACGACGTAGGAAGCGCTCATGTCAGAGCTCCGCATGGCCAGAAGGGCGAAGACAAGGCCGGTTGTGGATCACATCTACCAAAATATGGATTCCGCCATTTCAACTAGGACTGATCTCCGCCCCTCCATATTGCTCTGCGAGAGCTGAGCAATCCCTAGCGAACAAATCGCCTGGCACGTCGATCAAATAAAAATGAAAGTGAGTGCGCGAGGGGTCCCGCGCCTATTGGCTTAATAGCTACCGCGCGAGCGCAAGACAGCAGGGATCGTTTTAAAGATAATCGCCAGGTCGCCAATGATGCTGCGCTCTCTGACATAGCGCACGTCGAGCTGTACACGCTCTCCATAGCTCGTGTCGCTACGCCCACTCACCTGCCACAATCCCGTGAGCCCTGGACGAACCTTGATGTAGTCTGCGTAGTGCACGCCGTAGAGCTCAGCTTCACTCGTTACAATCGGGCGAGGACCAACAAGGCTCATGGATCCGAAGATGACATTGAGAAGCTGGGGTATCTCATCCAGGCTGCTCTTGCGCAAAAATGCGCCGAACGGCGTTACGCGTGGATCGTCGCGAAGCTTACGAGTGGCGTTCCACTCTTCCCTGCAATGGGGATTAGCCGCAAGATGTCGCGCCAGGACCTGGTCGGAATTTGTTACCATTGTCCTGAATTTGAGGCAGGGAAACATCACGCCATTCCGGCCGATACGGCGATGCGCGATAAATATGGGCCGCCCCTGCAACACGAGCAGGATTGCCATGAGCATTAGGATCATTGGCAAGAGGACGATCAGTCCGACCAGTGCGAAGACCGCGTCAAGCGCATACTTGGCGAAACCAGAGGCTGCCGATGTGTCGTCATTTCTCTTCTTGCCGACACTGAGTAGTGGCACACTTCCAGGCCGTCGTCGTGTTTTATCAAAGCTCTCAAATTCTCGGCCGAGATCTATTTCCCTCATCCGCGTACTCCCACATAAGTAAAACTGTTCCTGGGCTTGTGCAGAGAATGCCCAGACGGGCAAGCACAAGAACGTTAACAAGTATTAAACGATTTGACAATAAGTTTATTGCGCTGCACTATACATCGGTGCAATGCGAGAAATAGGGCGTACTTCCCGGAAGTTGCTGTCTTATTTTCATAATAGAACTGATCTAGATTCTCGAAATATACATATCGAAAACTAGATAGGTTTGCCGCTCGTTTTGCACGCTACAGTAAGTATTACTCATGTGTGTTTTGTGGAGCATTGCGTGCGAGTAGCAATCATACATTACTGGCTGGTGGGCATGCGTGGCGGGGAGAAAGTCCTCGAGGCGCTATGCGACATATTCCCAACGGCAGACATCTATACGCATGTCTTCGACCCTACCGCGATTTCGGACAAGCTGAAACGCCACCGAATTCAGACAACCTTCATCGGATCGTTGCCGTACGCACGCAAGATGTACAAGCGTTACCTGCCCTTGATGCCGATGGCCCTCGAGCAAATAGATCTCAGTGCCTACGACCTTGTCATCAGCAGCGAATCGGGACCCGCCAAGGGAATTATCCCAATGTCGCCGGCCATGCACGTCTGCTATTGCCACTCGCCGATGCGCTATATCTGGAACATGTACAACAAGTACTATGAGAGCTCCGGACTGATGACGCGCCTGATGATGCCCCCGATGGCGCACTACCTCAGGACCTGGGACGTTGCGACAGCCAATCGCGTCGATGATTTCGTCGCAAACTCGACAACGGTTGCGAACCGCATCAGGAGCTATTACCGCCGGGAGGCCTCCGTCATCCATCCTCCCGTCGATACCGCCGCCTTTCGGCCAGTCGCGTCGTCGGAAGTTGGTGACCACTACCTCATGGTAGGAGAACTCGTGAGCTACAAAAGGCCCGACCTTGCCGTCGAGGCTTTCAATCGGATGAAAGCGAAACTTGTCGTCATCGGCGGCGGCGAAATGCTTGAGCACCTCAAGAAGATCGCAGGCCCCACGGTGACTATCCTCGGTTCTCAGCCCTTCGATGTTCTCAAGCATCATTACGCCCGGTGCAAGGCGCTTGTATTTCCCGGAGAAGAAGATTTCGGAATCGTCCCGGTCGAAGCGATGGCAAGCGGCCGCCCGGTCGTAGCGTACGGACGCGGCGGGGCGACCGAAACTGTCGTTGCCAACAAGACCGGCGTCTTTTTCAAGGACCAGACGATCGATGCCCTGATCGACGCCGTCCAACGAATGGAGCGATTGGATTTTAATCCGGCCGATGCTGTCTCGCGTGCCGCAGATTTTCGCCGTGAGGTGTTCGTCAACCGTTTCCGTACCTTTGTTGAACGCGCAACCGGGACTGAGCTTGCGGTTCCGGCGTGACCTGCTTTGCCTGTTGTAGTCTCAGTCCATTGTGCCATGGAGCAACTGATGTTTTTTAGATCCGTCCAGCACTCCAGCGTCGCCAGACATTTTCTTGGCGATTGGTCGAGGTTCGCGTGGCTTTTTGCCGCGGCGACCGTTGCTGTGCTTTTTGGCGGAAACCATACCGCTGCGGCTCAGGATTATCTGCTCGGCCCTCAAGACGTACTCAAGATTCGTGTCTTTGAGTGGCGGCCGAGTACAGGGGCTCCTTTCGAATGGGTGCCTTTGACCGGCGAGTTCGTTATCTCGACGGCCGGAAATCTTTCATTGCCGATCATCGGAACGTTACCGGCGTCGGGTAAAACCCTTGAGCAGGTTTCTGACGCTATCGGCGAAAGGCTTCAAAATCAGGTAGGCCTGCAAAAGAGGCCCAATGCTTCCGTTGAAATATCGTCCTACCGTCCTTTTTTTGTCACCGGTCTGGTGGCCACGCCTGGCAAGTATAGCTTCAGCCCGGGCCTGACCGTTGTTCAGGCGATCAGTATGGCTGGGGGGGTCGGACCCGTCGATTCAAACCTCATCAGCCTGCAGCGCGACGCCCTTACTGGGCGAGGAGACTTGCGCGCGCTCGAGGCCGAACGGCTCGAACTTGTCGCGCGCCAGGCGCGTGTCGATGCCATCCTCAGCAATGTCCCCGACATTCAGTTTCCCGCGGAATTGACCTCAAGAAAAGGCGAGCCCGGTATCGAACGGATGATGAGTGAAGAGAGTGCGCTGTTTGAGACGCGCATGCGATCGATGGAGACAGAGATTGTTGCGCTCAACCAGGCAAAGGTGCTCGCGGCAAACCAGATTTCCGCTCTGAAAGAAAAGTCGGCCTCTTTTGCGAAACAGATCGATCTGGCCAACAAAGACCTCGGCTCGGTCAACAAGCTGATATCGCAGGGCTTGACGGTCTCGGCTCGCCAGCTTGGCGCCAACCAGAACGTCGCTGACCTGGAGAGCCGAAATCTTGACGTATCGCTCGCGATCTTAAAAACGCAGCAGGATCTGGCCAAGGTCGATCAGGATATCGGTGATGTAAGGAACCGCTATCGCATCAGCGCGCTCACCGAAGCAGCTGAGCTGCGAGATCGCTTCGCATCGAACGCCAAAAAGACTGAAACTGCGAGCGATCTTTTGAGAAACCTCGAAGTGCGCGCACCGGCCGCGGTTGCGGCCCTGGAAGAGGACAAGGAGATCTATTCCTTTGCAACGACAATCAGTCGGGTTGTCGATGGCAGCAACCAGAGTTTGATCGTCACTGACAACGATCCGGTTTTGCCTGGCGACGTAATACGCGTCGACAGACGCCTTCGCGGCGAGCCAGCAGCGGCTGCCAATAGCAATTAGCATTTTGTGGTTGAGTGCTGACGTCCGTTGGTTGTCAAGCGCGAGGTCTACTACCTTCAGATAATTTTAGCTTGCCTATCTTAGGTATATGGCCGATGATCATTCCCGGGGTCTCCTGGGCAGAAAATCGGAGCAGCCTATGGGGTGGGCACTTGCAATTTGTTTCGTCATCGGCGCAATCTCAGCGTTGCGCTTACCTGTATTAATTTTCACGTTGATTGTCCTCGTCGTGATGGCTGCATATGCAGTCTTCAGTTTTTCGACGGGCTCAGCGGTTCTGCCAGCTGTTGGATGGAGCATAGCTTTCGCTGCCGCTCTGGAAGCCGGATATTTGTTCACGCACGGCGCACTCTATTTTCTCTATGTCCGTCGCGCCAGCGACCGTCGTTCGGCACAGAAGATTCAATCCAAGTATACGGCAGACTAAAGATCAGCGCCGGCTGAATGGAGACGATTGGCGAAGTTGTTTGCGTCTTCAGCAGGAGATTTCTATCTAGGAACAACTGGAGCCTGTTCATCAACGGGCGCCATACCGAATATATTTAACGCCTTTTCCTCCATATTTACTCTTGCATTTCACACCGCACTGCACAATTATACTGCTGAACAAATGGATTTTATTGTGCGTCGCGCAATTGGATGTACGCCCGATACTCCGTTTCCGATACTATCCGGATACGATCCGACTGGCTCAAAAGGACCCTAATTTATGGAGCTGAGTGCAGCCAAGCTCGGACAGAAATATGCCTTTCCTCCATCACCTCGCCGAAAGATTCTTTACATCCAACCTGGCACTCAGTCATTTGCCGGGATCGAGCGTGTGGTCGATACGATCTGCACCAATCTGACCGAAAAGTACTCCGATGATTTCGAGGTCGAGGTTCTCTATACGTCCTCCCATCACAACCGACCGGCGAACCCGAAGTACCACGCGATAGATCGACGGCCGCAAGGCAGACTACAATTGATGCGTACTTTTCGCGACGTCATCAAGAGCAAGGACTACGACCTGATTGTTGTACCCCAGATTGAACCCGCCGTGATCGCCATGGTCTCGTGCCTTGGCATTCGTAGGAACTTCGCTGTCCATCTGCATGGCAACCCCAAGCGCGAACGAAGCCATGTAAAAGCGAAGATCTTATTCTTCCTGATGAGGATGTTCTTCCTACAACGTGCTTCATATGTTTTTGGAACCTCGCCGCGACAACTGGCATCGTTTCGTGACATGTTCGCCAGCAAAACACCACAATGCTGGGTCCCAAACCCGGTTCGCAGATTCGACGGGGTCGAGGCGGCATCCGGCGGCGAGCCGGGCTGCGTTACATTCGTGAATGTCGGCCGCTTCTCCTATCAAAAGGGCCAGGACATTCTCATTCAAGCCTTCGCTGAGCTCTTTAAACAGCGCAATAATGCGCGCCTGAAGATCGTTGGCCATGGTGCTGGCGAGCAAGACCTGCGCAACGAGATTCGACGACTGGGTCTCGATGAGGTTGTCGCGATCGAACATCATCCTGACAATCCGCAACCCGCACTTTCCACAAGCGACATCTATGTATCGACATCCCGTTGGGAAGGTTGGTCGTTGGCGATTTGCGAAGCGCTGCGCTTCGGTTTACCCGTCATCT
This sequence comes from Hyphomicrobiales bacterium, assembly GCA_900466605.1. GTDB lineage: Bacteria > Pseudomonadota > Alphaproteobacteria > Rhizobiales > Rhizobiaceae > Rhizobium. The sequence continues at coordinate 3,712 of UBMU01000048.1, read as the reverse complement.
CGACCGATTGCGAGTTCGGCCCTAGCGACATTCTTGTTGATCAAAGGCTCGGCCGACTGGTCGATCCTGAAGGGGGCCGGTCGCTTGTCGCAGCGATGGTTCACTATTGTGACAACGCCGCTGCCGAGAAAGGCAATGCAGAATTCCGGAAAACATTTATCGACCAATACAGTGAAGAGCAGGTCGTCGATGTGCATGCGACCGCGTTGCGTGCCGCTGCCCGTTAGTCTTTGACAGCTTCCAGTTTGGAGTTTTTGATGGCCGAACACGCAATGTCCCGGCGAAGCTTTGTATCGACTGCGACCGCATTGTTGTGCGCAGGTCTTGCGCGAACTGCACAGGCAGATTCCGACGATCCAACGGCTGTGCGCAGCCTCGCGTTCGAAGACAATTTTTCGCAGCTCGATTGGTCTGTCTGGAATGCTGGTCCAAAGGCTGGAACGTTTGACCCCGGTTTCTACGGACGCTCGGCATTTGCCAGGCGCACAGGTGAAGAGGGTTTCGACCCTTACGCCATCGTCGACGATCCCCGCGCAGAAAACGGCAAGGCACTCCAAATTTCTGCAAAGTACATTGGCTCTCCGATGTCTGTCCCCGCTTACTATGGCAACAACAGCAGCGAGCACCAATGGATTTCCGGTAATATCCAGACAGCAAAAAAGGACGGCATTGTTACCAAGGGCTGGCGGAAAGGATACTTCGAAGCTCGAATGTTGTTTCCGAGCCATCCCCTCACCTGGCCGGCGTTTTGGCTGATGAACGGTCGCAGCATCCTCGATCCGAAGACCAGCATCGAAATTGACGTCGTCGAGCACAAAGGCTTCGAGTTGTCGCAATATGGAACCTATCTGCACGAATGGGGCCAGCCAGGTGAGCATCACGAAAGCACCGGTGTAGCGGCGGGCGTCGACCTGACCACTGACTACCGACGTTACGGCATACTTATAGATTCGACGAAGTGCGTTCCCTACTTCGAACGCAAACCCGTCACCGATACACGCACCGGAAAGCCGGCGAATTGGCCGATCAATCGCTCCCCGGATCTCGACCTGGACGGTGACGTCTTTTGGCCCTTGCTCACGCTCGCGCTGCGAGCCGATGTGCCCTACCCGCCAAATCTGCCAAATGATCAGCTCCATACCCAAATGCGGATAGACTACTTTCGCGTCTACACCTGACGTCCGAGACTATATCCGGGCCATCAGAGGCCGCAGGCGACGGAGCTTCGCCTCGTCGCGAGCAGCACTGCGCAACGGCAGCATAGGGATACCAGCAGCCTTTGCGACGGGTCGGCTGGCCGTCAGACCGGCCATAACAAAAAACAACAATCCCAGATCCACGGTCGGTCCGGCGACCAGAGATCCAATCAACAAACACAGGCAACCGTTACATGCGGCAAGCCTCACATCGGATTCAAGAGTGCGGGCCGCCATGCGCGGCCGTAACGCTGTGACCGTGAAGAAAAGGAAAAGAACCGCCCCTGGAACGCCGACATTTGACAACAGTGCCAATGGAAAGCTCGACGTGCGTGCGGTTCCCAACCCCACACCTAGTCCAAGGGAATCGACGAAGTTCTGCCAGGCGGCTGCGTTCCAGGACCCCCTTTCGACTGCCGAGCTGGAGGTAGATTTACTGAGAACCAGCAGGTCAACATACTCATAGAGCGGCCGGAAAAGGCTCTCCTGGAGCACGACGACCAACGCCAAGGTGACTACGATTGGAGGAGCGAGAAGGACCACCGCCGTGCTGCGTCGACTTTCAGGACTAACGCCGCATCGCAGAAGGGCGGTGAGATAGAGCAAGACAAGGCAGATCGGCGCGGCGATCAAACCGGTAGATGATGTCGACATGATAATCAGCACAAGAGAGCATAGAGCAAGCGGCCCGGACAACCCAGCCTTGCGGCCGCAAATCCACAGCGTCCCGGTGAAGCCCAAAGCACCCACAGTCATTCCTGCAAAGGCAGACGCCTCGGGCCACGAGCCAACGATACGTTTCATGCCATTGACGGTGTCGCTGTCATGGAACGTATATTGCGCATTACGCATGAACTGCAAAAGGTCCTGCGTTCCGGTGGCGCTTGTTGCCAGGTCGAGAGCGGCAAACATCACGTTGACGGCAGCATAAGCGAGCAACCCGTTGAGTGCGGCACGAAATCCGGTCGGCGTGGAACACACAGCCGCGACGGTGACGAAGCACACAAGGTCAGCGGCGAGATAAATCGTCTGGGTCAGATTGCTTGATACTGGCCCGAGAGGCACGGTTCCACCAGTCGACGGATATTCTGAAGCACCAAGGGGGATGATGTAGCTCATACCCGCAAACAGCCTGGGGGAAAAATAGGCCGAGATAGCGCCGTAGAGAACAAGGCAGGTCAACCAGAACGCCGGCTTCCCGAGCCGGAAGCTCTTCATTGCAATAGCAGGCAGTTCATTGGACCGGAGCGCCGCGATCGTCAAAAACAATAGAAAAAGATGTGCTGGTTGTACGCTCGAACCACCGACAGTGACTGCCGCTGCCGATCCCAACAATGTCAGAACGATAAAGGTCGAAAGGGTTGCTCCGTAACCGCGCGTGATCGAGTAGAACCCCAGGGCAAGCGTGAATATCCCGATTGGCTCTAACATCTTGGCAGACCGCCACAAGCGTGCGGCAAATGAACCGCGCCGCGACGAGGGGAAGATCCGGGCCGCGTTGGAGCGTGCAGGGGACCACGAAGACAAGCGCGCCGGTGCTTCAATAGTCCGTCCACCTTTACCAAGGTCACCAATCTCCGAAGACTGCCGCGCGCCGGTATTATGCGCCGGGGAAACAATACTATGACACTGCATTGCAGCATATATCTGCTCGAAGCACTTGAAAAGCGCCCTTTGTCAAAAAGAGATGTTGAACTTACGACCTTCGTTTATAGGATCGTCCCCCGCCGCCAAACTGACAGTTCTACTCCAACAGACTGATATACGGTACTTTTTTTCAAAACCAATTCCCGCCAGGAAGCGCGAGGCGCCATCGCAGCCTTGGAAACCAATGCTATTCTGGCGTCCGCCAGAGGCAATCATGGTGCATTCGCACTTGCAAAAACAACGCTCTCGTGGGAACGTCGCCGCAAACAACTGGTAAATACTAATGAAGCGCTTTATCGAATTAATGCGTGCGCCCGGCATCTATGTACGAATGCTATATGTGGCTTTGGTATTTTTTATCCTTTCCTGGATTCATTATGGAAATATATCGACCTCTATTTACTATAGCGTTCTTTGCGTTGCCCTGATGCAAATCGGCTACGTGGGCGGTGTATTGTTCCTTATCTGGAAAGAAGAAAGGGACCGTCGGGCACGGTGAGGCTTGTGTGTTTTCTGGGCGCGCGATAGTACCCCGGAGGTCATTCATGAGTAACGGGTTTGAAGGAAGCGTCCAGAATGAAATTCGGAACCAGTGGGCTTCGCGGCCTGTCTGTCGACCTCAAGGGTCGGGCCTCGGCGCTCTATGCCGCAGCCTTCGGACGCTATCTGCTCGACAGTGGATTGGCGCGCCTCGGTGATGCCATCCTCATTGGCCAGGACTTCAGGGATTCCAGCCCCGAGATCGCGGCGAACTGCGCCGATGCGTTGACAGACCTTGGCTTTGCCGTTTGCGACTGCGGCCCCGTGCCAACGCCCGCGCTCGCCCTCTACGGTCTGCAGGAGAAGGCGGCTTGCCTGATGGTGACGGG
>UBMU01000039.1 GCA_900466605.1 Hyphomicrobiales bacterium | reverse complement strand
AGTAGAGATGCGCTATTTCAGTGGCCTTCGGAAGTGATCAAGGTCCGGGCTGGCTCCAATCCTGGCGAAGACAAAATCCTCCACAGTATCGGCGCGTTCGTGCGCGGCTGACCGTCTGTCGTCCCACCGAAATTCAAATAGACCGAAAGCCGTGGGGCAGCGCAAGCATTGTAGCCCCACGACAAAGTCTGTGGACGCCCATAGGGGTCGTCAATCTCAAAACCTGATGACTACTCGGCCAGCACAAGCAAGGAGTAACCACCCAAAACCCTCACAGTCAGATCCGGGTTCAGCGGAAACAACAGCTTGCGCGGAAGGCTCATCAGTTTGCTGCTGAAAGCCTGCTTCGGCAACTCAATACGGCTTGCTGTATAGGCGTAGTCAACGACCGAATATCCACAATCCCTGATCGTTGCGAGGGCGGTATCCTTGAAGAAATAGTGAAGGTGGCCGACATTCTTGCGCAGGTTCGTAATTGGCCAGCCCCTCAGAACGGACTGAACCGACAGATCGAGTGGAATGTGGAAAATCTTATAGCGGCCCTTTGTCCGAAGTCCTTTTATGAACGAGATGTAGTCCTCGACATGCTCGATGACATCCGCAATGACGAGTACATCAAAGTGGGCGTCGGGCTCCTGGAGAATATCCTTCAGATGGAATGAAACATTGCCTGTCGACTTCAACCTGGCACGTTGGTAGGCATGAGGAGCGACCTCATATCCCTCAAATTTCGCACTGGGATAGGCACGTGCCAGATTGAGCAGTATCTCGCCTGTGCCGCAGCCAACTTCGCAAAGAGACGAGAACTTCAAACGGTTCTTGTCAATGATCTTTGCGATCTGGTCGGCTTTCCATGGGGAATCTTCTTCATGCCATGTGGGGTTCAAGTCAGCATACTGACTTGAAATGTAGATATCTTCCACCGATACGCTCCCGTTCAAACCCTTCCACCGATGACGCCGGAGTTCTGACTGGGCGACACGGAAAACAGGCCCTACAAATACAATTGCAACAATGCGGCAATAGGAAAACAAGAAGCGTTTCTATGCCTCGAAATTTCCGATTGTGCGTAGCAGCATAACAAGCCTCACCAAGGCCGTCCAGCAATAATAGATGAATTGAATATGTATATAATTGGAACTAACGGCTCAAAATCCACTTTTATATTTATCTTCAAAGTATCCAGAACAAAGGATGATTTCGCAGGCGCGAACCGGTTCTGACCCATCGGCAAGCCCGCGCCATCAATCCCGTGCAAGCCCTCGAGCTTTAAATCAGCCAAATACAATGCCTGATGAGAGTTAAGAACTCGGCTTACTCCCGAGCCGCCAGGAGACTGTGGCTGACACACGCCGACTCCATTCCGCTCTGCCTGAAGGGACGCGCCTTCTAAAACGGCATCCTTGAATATCTAGTGGGAGGCTATTGTACCTGCTCTGACGTCGGGTCTATCTCGATCACAATTCCATACTTGAGCGCCTGATCTTTGGTCTCCTCAATGGCCTGCTGGAGCCTGTAAACAACGAGGTCGAAATCAGGACCTTGCAAGGACGCAATTTCCCGGGCGACGCTCAATGTGAAGATCAATTGCGCGATATTGCTTTCGTCCATTGGCAGCGTCCTAGCGGCAAAAAAATGTACCGCTAATTATTGCTTGCTGCAATGCACAAAATGCAATTTCTGATTTGCCTTTTCATATCGCTCCCGCAGTTGCTTCAACTTTCCGCGACACCCCGAAAATTTAGCCGCTGCGTGGACACGAGGTCGGCCGCCACACTGGCGAAGCGCCGCCCCAAAACGGAGGTGCCGAAACTGTTGGGTAGGATTTGAGAACCCGCAGCGCCGGGCATTCAAAAGCAACGATCCTAATTGTCAAAAGTGCCCCCTCTGCTGCACGGGAGCATCCGTGTCCTGGACTTGCGGTCAGTGTTTGAGCAACCCGCTTGCCGCTAGACATCGGCCGTCTCATCTGCTCATTCTGGTGCACCCTGAAACACAGGTCGATACCTCTCGACAATAAAGCCTGGCTCAACCACCGATAACTTCAGCGCGGTTCCCATCGGGCGTCTTCAAGGCGCCATTCATCACCGACAGGCAGCGGTCATGCGGGCAGGTCAGGTCACATCCGCATGTTTATTGATTTCCTCCCCAGAGATAGCAACGGCCCAGAAAGTTGCCTGACATTGCTGCTGGCTCCACGGTCACGGCAATCACATACGGTCACGAGAATTGACGTGTAAATCTGGTAGCCTAGGCAGTAATGGCAATTCGATGAGCCGAACGACAGGCGGCTCTATCAACGAGAAGCAAAATGGGTATCAGGAATTATTTGATCGAAGGCGTTTCGGGAACTGGTAAGACCTCAGTTGCAACCGAACTGCAGCGGCGAGGTTACCACGTCATTCACGGTGACCGTGAACTGGCTTATCAAGGCGACCCACTGACGGGGAAGCCACTGGATGGCTCGACAGATAGGCAGAGTATGTCGGACGTGGCCTTTGCTCATGAACACCACCTTTGGGATGTAGATAAAGTAAAAAGGTTGATAACCGACCCAAGCCATACGAGTTCGTTCCTGTGCGGGGGCTCAAGGAATTTTCATCAGTTCATTCAACTGTTTGACAACGTTTTCGTTTTGGAAGTGGATCCGGAAACATTGATGATGCGCCTTACCAGCAGACCAGAGCACGAATTCGGTGGAAAGCCTGCTGAACAGGAATTGATTATGCGCCTCCATGCTGCGAACGAAGACGTTCCCAAGAACGCCACGCCCATCAATGCTACCGCTCCGGTCTCCTCAGTTGTCGACCATATCCTCGCCAGGTGCGCGAGGGCTGATTGAAGCAGAAGTAGCTGCGCCCACAGGCCTTTATGCAAAGAGGCACTGGCAAGCGGCCGAGATGGACTTCGACCCGAGGGCCAAATATCATGTCGCATTGCCACTTCCTCGGGTAAGTGTCCCAATGACCGAAGAACGCCCCAAGCGCCGTCTTGCAGCAATCGTCGTCGCCGACGTCGTTGGTTACTCGCGTTTAATGGAGGCCGACGAGGTTGCGACACTGGCGACCCTGAAGGAGCGCCGTGCGACCATTCTCCAGCCCATCGTGCGGGCGCATGGTGGACGTATTGTCAAAGTGATGGGAGACGGTGTTCTCCTGGAGTTTGCAAGCGCAGTCAACGCCCTGTCCGCCGCGATCGAGTTGCAGGAGAAGATGGCGGATGCAAACGTTGCCCTGCCGGCGACGCGGCACATCGTATTGCGCATCGGGATCAATCTCAGCGATGTCGTCATAGACGGCAGTGACCTCTATGGTGACGGCGTTAATATCGCCGCGCGTCTGCAAGCCATCGCGGAGCCCGGGACTATCTATGTTTCGGCGGGTATCCGCGATCAGGTCAATCGCAAGCTTGCGCTCGGCTTCGATGATCTTGGACCGAAGGCTCTGAAGAACATTGGCGAACCGGTGCATGTCTATCGCGTGCTCTCCGAAAACGTCACCGAAATTTTTCAGAAAGAGCTAACCCCGCTTCCATTACCTGCGAAGCCTTCCATCGCCGTGTTGCCATTTACCAACTTGAGTGGCGACGTCGGCCAGGACGCGTTCACTGATGGGTTAACGGAAGACCTAATCACTGACCTTTCGAGGAATGCTGGCTTGTTCGTCATCGCCCGTCACTCGACCTTCGCCTACAAGGGAAGATCAATTGACGTCCGTGTAATCGCTCGCGATCTCGGCGTGCGCTACATTCTTGAGGGCAGCGCACGGCGGGCAGCAGGGAGAATGCGGATCAACGTCCAGCTCATCGATGCGATCGGAGGTGGTCACCTGTGGGCGGAGCGCTTCGACCGGAACCTCGAAGACATCTTTAGCGTTCAGGACGAAGTCATCGGTAAAATCGTAGAGGCGCTCGTTGGACAATTGGTGGAGCTGCCACCGCGAAAACGTCCAAAGAGCCTTGAGGCCTACGACACCTGCGTCCGTGGGCGCAGTTTGATCTCATCCTTCACGAGTTTCCCTGAAGCCATCCGCGAGGCCCGGATTTTGTTGGAGCGAGCGATCCGGATCGAACCAGAATATGCAGAGGCTACCCGCTGGCTCGCCTTCGTGCACTGGCAGCTATGGGCCCACAGCATCGACCCGTCAGACGAAACCCGGTCGCGGGCATTAGAGTTGGCTCATCGAGCGGTGCAATTGGATGAAAGCGATGCAGCAGCACATTGGGTTCTGGGCTATTTGCTTGCCTACGAAAAACTATGGTCAGCATCAGACAAAGAGTTTGAGGTTGCCTTCAGGCTTGAGCCAAACAACACGGACGCACTCGTCATGTGGTCGGAACTCACCGTTTATGCTGACCAGCCATTGGAAGCAATAGACGGCATCATGCGCGCACTCCGGCTTAACCCGCGTCCTCCAGGCTGGTATTACTGGGAGCTGGGGCTCGCCTATTACGCAGCTGGTCGATACGAGAAAGCCGTCGAGACGTTGCGTATCGAGGCTACCTACCGCAGCGCCTCGCGTCGAATACTGGCTGCCAGCCTTGCCCAACTCGGCCGCAAGGACGAAGCGGCGCGTGAGGCAGCTCTGTTCATGGAGGCGACGCCAAAATTCACAATCGCACACTGGGCAGCTGCGCAACCCGCCCGTGACATAGAGACGGTGCGGCGCCTGGTCGAGGGGTACCGTATGGCCGGCTTGCCTGAGTGAGCGCGAAGATCCTTGACTGGGATCCACTATTGCCGGCCTGGATCTATTCTGGGGATTGGCGTGCAATGCTGACCCTGGTCACGGCCAACGGGAACCCTCAACATTGCTAGGTCTTTTCTCGATCTACCCGAGCGAGGACCGGCAACCGCAGTAGATCAGGGCACAGCTTTGAACGAACAATAGATGACGCCACTCGAGGACGGGGCGACCACACCTTATGACCGATCAAAGACCTTTAAGTTGGCCTGGAGACGCGGATGGCAGCGGGCTGGCGATAGGGTGGCTGGGGGAACGCACCCTTTACCTCGCGGCGCATCGGAATGGGCTGATGACCTTGAGCCAATAGCACCTTGGTCAAGGTGCGACAGGAACACCGATGACCATTGCGTGCACTCCCAATTGAGCCCACCGCGCACTGCCGAAATAGCCAATCCCCCGCGGTCCACCTGGGGATTCTCACCGAGCCTTAGAGGCCCCTGGACGGAGACGATCTGTTCTCGGGATTGCCTAGCGCCTGCTCCAGGCCAAGAATGGCCGATAGTGTCGCTGGGCGATTAGCAGTGACCGATCCGGTTGGATGATATAGATCTCCTCGACCTCTCGCCCCGTCTGATCGATGAACGTATGGGGGAACGAGGAGCCGATCGGCGACTTCGTCAGCTTCGTTCGCGGCTGGCCGCCATAGGTTATGCTGCCGGGGATAGGCGCATATCCTACAGCCGGATAGGAGCCCGAAGCGACCGAGCATCCTGCAATGATAGCTGCCGCCATTGCCACCGCAATTACTTGGATCATTTTCGGGCCTCCTCGTTATTCGACGGGATCTGTTACTGACAGCCGCCGACGATCACCTCGTTTTACCCTATTTCCGGATGCTGTTGTAGAAAGTTATCGACCGCCTTTCTTGAATCGCAGGGTTCTCCAGAGCGTGACCAGCGTCGTTGCTGTCTTCCTCGATTTGTTTTCGAGCCGATCGCCGTCTCTCAGACACCTTACGCATCGCTCTATCGCACCGGGGTCCGCGGTCCTTGGTCTAGTCCCCAAGCCCGAATAACAACGACTGATCGACGGTTGCCGGTGGAGAGAAAAACGTCAGACGCACTGCTTCCATGAGACGCTGCAAACGCGACACTGCTGGTCAGAACCTGTCGGCGAGATACCTTGGCGTTTTCGTGCACGCCCGACTGCGCCGTTAGACGACAATCCATGTCGTGTCCCCACTTGCTCTGGTCAGTCCACCAGCCCAGATTATGTAGCCGCTCGCTGTTCGAGCAAACTCGTCTTTTGAGGGGAGGCCCCCTCAGACGAGGCGACCGCTCCAGTAACTGGACACAATACGGTGAAGCGTCTGTTTTGCCTTCGCGCCATGTCGAACGTCTCTCGTTGACCCGTCGATTGGCAAAAGCCTAAGATACTGAATGGCCGAACCAGAAATTGTTCTCAAAGGCGGCACAGACTCGAGCGTCGTTCGCGTTGGCAAGACGGTGCGTCGCGTCCGACGCGCTTGGTCTCCCACCGTTCTTGACCTTCTGCGCCACCTTGAACGCGAGGGGTTCGACCGGGCGCCCCGTGCACTCGGCTTTGATGATCTGGGGCGAGAAGTTCTCACCTATATCGAGGGCGACGTTGGCAACGGTGAAGGGTTCGTTACCGATCAAGGCGGCCGCTTTGACATCAGGCTTCCAGACTATGTCTGGACCGATCGTGTTCTGGCTCGCCTCGGGCAATTGCTGCGATCGTACCACGATGCAGCAGCCAGCTTTCCATCGAATGATCGCGAGTGGCGGCTTGAACCAACGCCACCTTTGGAGACGATCTGCCACAATGACCTGCCGCCATGGAATACCGTCTTTCAAGCAGGCCTCCCCGTGGCGTTTATCGACTGGGATGCAGCGGCGCCAGGGCCGCGTTCAGTTGATGTTGGATTCGCTGCCTGGCGGTGGGTACCATTTTGGCGCGACGAGAAGTGCAAGGCGCATGGCTTGCCGATAGGCGTCGACAATAAAGCTCGGCGTTTTCAATTGTTGCTTGAAGCCTATGAAATAGCGCCTCACATTGACACTATGCTGACAGCAATTGGGCGGGTTCGCAAAATGCAGCAACATATGCGCAATCTCGCAGCAGCGGGTTCTGCATGGGAGATGGAATTGGAGCATCGTGGCGTGCTCGATGAGGGTGCGCTAGAAATTTCCTGGATGGAAGAACATGCGGCAGAGCTCGTCCGCCGATGATATGGCCGGAAAGCAATGTCTCAAAATGACGTTGGATATGGTGGCGCCCATCCCTGGACACCCGTCTAACCCTGCTCCCTATGCCATTGATGAGGCCGTCGAAAGTACTGCACGCTCCAAGGCGCGCACCAGTGCCCGCGCGCCATGGGTTGAGCTGGCCGTTCGTCAACTCCGTCAACGTCGTCCTTCGGGCCAAAGCAGCTCCTGCCAGAAACAACCTATGCCACCGCTACAAACGTTGCTTCCTGTAGGATGAGTTATGTAGTGCGCGACAGACAACGGCCGTAGGTAACATCAGTATCAACCGACGTTAGGGGCGCGTGGATCAAGCGTGTTTGCAAACCCCCGCAACGGCACCAATCGTGCCGTCATGCCGGTATCGCAAAGTACTAATGTGATCCGTCATCCGCCGAACCGGTGAAGCATCATTTCAAGGCGAACGTTCTCTTCGCGAAGCTGTGCTGCAAGAAGGTCTTTCAACCGCCTATTTTCGTCTTCTAGGGTATCCAACTCGTCGATCGCGCCTGCAGCTTGTGCATCACTCGACCGCACAATTCCACCGGTCTTGCGGCTTCTATCAGCGACACGCACTTTGCGCCGACGCATGGGTAGTTTCGGAGACGACGGCTCCGATTGAACCGGCACAGGCTGCGGACTCGAGATTACTTCCGTCTCAGTCTCAATCGGCTCGGGCATGGCCATCTCAGGAACTGCAACCGAGGTCGGCTCAGCGCTGGCGACCTCAAATTCCTCCGAAAGGATGGCAGTAGGTTCCTGGGCACGCTCGCGTTTATTGACGACGATCTCTGTAGCTGGAGCCTGCCCAAAAAGATGTGGCGCGTCCGCCTCCGTCTCACGCGCGAGAGCCTTGAGATCAGTGCCGCCCCAGATCGAGGCCGGCGCAGCTTTCGTGCGGCGCCGTGTCGATTTGAATTCGACAACGAATTTTCGTTGTTGTGTTTTCATAACTACTAGTCCTTGAGAATGTGAGGCGAACTCAGGATGCGCCGAATCTCTCAAGCATCTTCCTAAGCTGAGCATTCTGCAAATGCAGTTTTTCAGCTAACTGGCATCTCAGTTGCTTGATTTCGTTGTCCAGCCCGACCGCCCGATCGGCAAAGGTCTCTGGAGCCGATTTCGATTGGACGGTCGGAGGTTGCTTTGACGCAGAAGGATCCAGCGTGACTACGTCACTTCTGTCCTTTTTTTTGCCGTCCGGCTTCCTTCGTGATGTTCTTTGTTCTGTCTCGACTGGCGCAGGCGCCCGCGGCGGCTCTTCAGCATGAGACTGAATATTTGGCTCGCTCGCACCAATTTCAATGTTGACCGACGGGACCACACCAGGGTCGGTGGCTTCTTCGACGTCCCCTGTCGAACTCGACGCTACCACATCAGCAGGTCGCTCTTCAACCTGGTCGTGTCTATCGAACGCATCAATAGAGATCGCTTCAGGGTCAGGTGTCGGTTGTTCTTCACTTTCTATAACTTCGGTTTCGGCATTTCGCTCGATGGGGCTTTCTTGGTCTACCGCTTTTCCTCGCGACGCCAATTGAGTCAGGTATTTCCATGGTGATTTCATAGTGCGTCCAACTTCGAGCAAATCCCACCACGACGTTGCCGCAGCTTACAAAACCGGGCCCATTTTGTGAGCCCGGCGGATGTGGTTCTAAAGACAATCTAGTGGCTGAGGTCGATTTCGCAACCGATGCCATGCCCCTCGTAGGTCAAGCGAGGCCGAGACGTTTGCGAAGGTCAGCGTTTTCCGTCCGCAGCTTCTCTGCGAGCGTCTTGCGAAGCTTCTGGTTCTCTTCCTCAAGCTGAAGAAGATCATCGCTTGCCGACACCGGAGCTTTAACTACCTTCGTAGCTTGCTTGGCAGCCCCGAGCTTCCGGGTACCTTTAACGGCAGTCTTTGCCTTGCCCTTGGCGGCAACCGGTGCCTCTACGACCGCCGGCTTTACTTCGACGGCTTGCTCAACAGACTTCTTACGACGGCCCCTCGGGGACTTCGCAACAGGTGCCGCTACCGCGGTTGCTTCGGCCGCGACCTTCTGTTTGCGTGGCGCACGCTGCTTCTTTGGCGCCGGCGTCTCAGCCGGGATCGGCGCGACTACTTCACTAGTGGAACTTACGTTAGTATCATCAGCCATCAGTTATCTCCCTCAATAGCCAGAAGTTCTTTTCAACCGCGCGAAAGATGGAGTCAACACACGCGCAATAGGTGGACTGCGGATTTGATGCGCGAACCCAACACCGGTGTAACAAAAATGGCGAGAAAAAGCCAAGACTCCCTTACTTGCCTAATATTCCTGAGCAGAGTGTACGCCCGGTTTCCGTATGTAGCATCACATGCTGTTCAATCGTTGAGCTCCCGCAGCTTCCTTGTTTAACGGTCCGCGTATATCGGTAAGAACCCTAAGTTCAAATCGCAAAGGATGAGGCTGTGGATCGTCTAACAAGCCTTTCGGTGTTCGGAAAGGTCGTCGAATGCGGTGGCTTTAGTGCCGCCGCACGACGTCTCAACCTGTCTGTCACAATGGTTGCCACTCACGTACAGTCGCTTGAGGAAAGGCTCGGTGTCAGACTGCTGAACCGCACGACGCGAAAAGTCAGCCTCACCGAGACGGGCAAGTTCTACTACGCCCGTTCCGCGCAGGTTCTCGCGGACCTCGACGAGGCCGATCGAGAAGCCGCAGCTTTGACGACGACGCCCCGCGGTGTCCTGAAGGTATATTCCACAACTGCCGTCGTGCGCTTTCTGCTCCCGGTTATCGACGAGTTCCTCGCGATGTATCCCTCGATTTCACTCGACATGAACACCGGTGAGCGAATGGTCGACTTGATCGAGGATGGCTACGATATGTCAATACGTACCATTCCGTCTCCAGACTCGAGCCTGGTGGCCCGTAAGCTAACACCGTGGCGGCACGTACTTGTCTGTTCGCCTTCCTATCTCGAAGCACACACGGCCCCAAAGACGCCGGCCGATCTCATCAGCCACAACTGCCTGCAATACTCCTACTATCCCTACAACGACGAATGGCACTTCGAGACCGAAAACGGTGAACGGACGCAAGTTAAGGTGCGTGGTACGGTACTTTCCAATAGCGCCGAGACGCTTCGCTTCCTAGCCGTCAATGGTCGTGCCGTGTGGCTTGCTCCAAGTTTTATCGTGGCGGAAGATCTGGCGGAAGGCCGTCTCGTGACGCTTATGCCTGAATATCGCGGGGTTGAATTTGCGATCAACGCGATCTACCCGAACAGAACTCACCTCCCGACAAAGGTCCGACTTTTCGTTGACCTGCTTGTTGAGCGCTTCGCTGAGCATCGCAAATGGATGACGTAAGCCTTTGCAGCCCTATGGCGAAAGGAAGGCTGCGCTGTCCCGCCACAACGTAGCGGCCAGCAATGGTCAACCCGTTCCTCGCCATCTGCATTCACCTACTCTTTCCAGTCATCGGGGATAGCAAATGCGCTGACAAGCATTCTGGTCGCGATTTCAATTACGTCGCCGTACCAGCGGACTGCGCCAGCGTGGGAACCGATGGCATTTGAAGTCTCTCAAGCGGCCCCGCTCTATTAGGCAAAGATGACTAACGTCACAAATGCCAGGATACGGTCGGCGCGAATTGGACTCACGATTTCATGATCGACGCCGGAACGTCGCCTCGATGCTCCAGCGAATATCCCAGCGCCATGAGGCCGTCCGCGAGGTGACGCGCGGTATCGTTTGACGAATCCAGCATGCGGATGCCGTCAATTCCTGGTGATCGGAAGCCAATGCGATCGAACAGATTGGCGAAGGCCTCCCACTCGGAAGGCGCCATACGAAACGGCTCGGGGAAATGGGCGAAAAGCAATCCGTCCGAAAGCTTCCATTCGATGATAATGAACTGGCGCATTCAATCCTCAGCCAACAAGGTCAATCTTGCGACGTACGGCCGACTCCCTTGCCACTTGGCCTTACGATTTCATTCCTTGCGCGAGGTATGATGTAGTTCGGCATCCTCGTTCGGCCACCGATATGGAATGGATTTGAAGCCGACAGCCGGGCGCAGTCGCCGTGAGATGTTGTTACCGTCTTTTGGAACCCTATACGGCATTTGTGGTTATTCCTACCGACGCTGGTCGCCGCGGGTCAATCGAAAGGAAATCGACATGCGAAAACTCGTCCTTGCAGCTGTAGCAATGGCCTTGGCAGTTCCTGGCACCGGATGGTCAGCCACGATGCACAAGTCGAACGGCCCACATCGTGAAGCGGTGGTACAAGAACCGCGTCAACGCTTGGGTACACTTACTTGCGAGGTCGCAGGAGGAATGGGAATGGTAATTGGTTCCAACCGCGTCGTCAGTTGTCGGTTTCGCCAGCAAAGCGGTAGAGTGGAAAAGTATAGTGGCTCGATCGGCAAACTTGGCCTCGATGTCGGCATCAGCGGCAGGTCTCATCTTAGCTGGATCGTAATTAACACTAAACCCACCCGCGTTGGTGAGGGCGATTTGGCCGGTACATATGTTGGGGCTTCTGCCAATGCGTCGCTTGGGATTGGCGTTGGCGCCAACGCGCTGGTGGGAGGAAACTCTCGAAACTTCGCGCTGCAACCTGTTAGCGGCCAGACGGGAAGTGGCCTGAACGTCGCGGCGGGCGTTTCCCGGCTACAGCTTTCCGCGACGCGGTGACATTGTTAGAACGGCTAGATGGTCGGGGAGCCGCTCCGTCCATCTCCCTCGCCCGGAGCGCGTTCTTATGAGCATTCGGAAGTTGGTATTGGTGAGTGCCTGCATGCGATGAGACTCTCAGTGCAGGGAGCGTCGCAGCGCTGACCTAGACGCGTGAAACGCTATTGCTTCGACATGGATGCTAACGGGTAACTCTCATCACCGGCTAGGCCGAGCGGAGATCCGGCAAGGTGCCAAGCTACAGTTGCTACTCGTTTGCGCAAATATGAAGGGAAGTGGGAGCGACATTGCCGGCGTAGGCCAACCAACATTGGAGGTATTCCGTCGCGATAGGGCTACCGCTCTGGGTTACGACAGCGCTTAAAACCTCACCCTTATGGAGCCTACTCAATTTGAAGGGATTGAAACAGATCAGACATCCTCAAATTATCTCGGGAGTACCAGGAGGTCACCCGGTGTCGAGTTACCAACGCTTCCCTGAAAGGGTTCGAGCTGAAAAGCTTCGTAGTGCCATCGAGTGGATACGCACAATGCGTCCCTTGGGTCACGCATCCGACAACGCGAAAGACTTCGAGCTAACGACCGAGGACGGTGATGTTGTCTCTCGTATCGATGGGGATCACTTCCTCATCGTCCTGAAAGCTTAGCGACGCAGAGCTGCGGCTCAGAACAAGGTTAGAGGGTCTCTACGCGGCTAGCTGGCCACGGCGGCTAAGTCGTCACCCGAGAAATATGAGCGCCTTCGACTTCATAGAAGTATTCGAGGTCATTGTGACGGTCCCCTTGGAGATCGGCGGGCATTATAGTTGCATCTTTTCTTATTTAGTCTTTCAAGATACTGTCTCTTAAGGCCGGGCTGTTTTGTACCCGCGTTGGCCATCCGGCAATACCGGCTGGCATATTGCAGTCAACCTCGTGGGTCGCCCAATGACTGGACGTCCGACCTCGTTTTCGAAAGGGAACCAATGGCGTTGGGGCCTATCAATCTTTTCAGACACGGCTACGCAAGCTTCATGTTGCGCCTGCCGACCATGCGCGAACATGCCGAAAAGGCTACGAGATTGGGTGACCTTTTCGAACGTTACGGTGAGGCTGTCATTTGCCGCGACCGACTGCTGCGCCAGAACGTTGCGACGCACAGCCTGCAATTGAGCCAGGACATCTGCGAGGGCCTCGAACACGAGATCGCGTTCTTCCTCACGCACACTGCCGGATCTCATCGCCTCGATTGGGCAAAGGTCGAATAGGAACGTCTTCGGTCGACTTTTTTGTCAGCAGATGTGCCGGCAACTCCGCGCGGTATGAGCACTCCGAAAGAAGGGAATAATGGGGATATCACCCCTGCTACCTCTGCGGCGTGTGACATAGGCCCACCAGAGGCTATTGTTCCGTGCTCCTAGGGTTGGCGGTGGGACACCATGAGCGCGGGCGCCGCCTGATAAGTGTCCAGGTACGGATACGCTTTCGAAATGAGAGATATAACTGCAGACGAGCGCTATGATCGTCCGAAGATCAGAGGTGCCGCGCACGGTTCACTGCTACGACACAAACGGCTCCGCAAGGCATGACTCAACAATGACTTCACATATCGGGCCTCTCTTAGCTGCCACCGCGGTCTTCGCTATGTTGGTCGATGTCGCGTTCTCAGCCGACATTCAGCGTGGGGAAAGACTGTATCAAAGCTGCGCGCCCTGCCATGTCGTTGATGACAACCGAAACTCTTTCGGACCGTATCTCAAAGGCATCATTGGCCGGCGCGCGGGAAGTGTCGCTGGGTACAGCTATTCACCCGCCATAAGAATGGCGGGATCCAACGGCCTGGTTTGGTCGAAGGAGGATCTGGCCGAATTCCTCTCCAGCCCGAAAAGGAAAGTCCCGGGCACCACGATGCGGTTCTGGGGCATGTGGAGTTCCGAAATCGGCGATCTCATCGCTTATCTGAAGGCGCACCCATAGCGTCTGGCGCATGAACGGAATTTGAGGATTGTATAGCGCAGCGGGTCAGTTGAAAGCAAATCTTCGCTCGCCGATGCGCGAGCAACGTTCGTACTCTTGTTCGATCGTCACGATGTCGATCAGGTCCGCAGCCGGGAACACATGTCGCTTCCCACCGGCTTGAACAATAACAAGACCGTTATCCATTCGAACGTTCGTGGCCACGAGGTTACGCTCGTGGCCTTTGTCGAGGATCGAGACGACAAACATTGTGCCCGCCAGTAGCTAATCTTTCCATTTAGATTTGCACCGAGGGGTTATTGAAATGTGACTTTTGATTGAGTCATCGGCGCATTTTATTATTCACCCAATAATGGTCTTGCAGTCTGCGGCCATTAATTGTGTCCACGTCGGAGGGCGCCGGAGAATTGTCCGGCGTCGCAAATCCGGCGCAAAGTATACCCTAGGTAGTGGGCGCCGGCGTTGCCCCGACGCCCATGACAAAGGTATCCTGCGTTAGAGCTCGAGATCCTCGTCGAACCCTGCATCCTCGGCCGGCGCGTCGTCCACTTTTGGGGGCTCGGCGGCGTTGGCTTCATTGCCACCCAGCATACCCATCACCGCATTTCCTAACAGGACGCCACCTGCGACACCCATGGCTGTTTGAGCTGCCCCGGCTAGGAACCCGCCTCCGCGGCCCTGCATGGGAATCCCACCGTTAGTCGAACCCCATGGGGATGCCTGGAGTGGCCGGGTTGGCAACGCGCGTGACTGGGCTGTTGGCCCACCAAAAACCGTTGAGAAAAAACCGCCTCGTTGGACCGGAGTGTTGGCTGCGTGATGTTCGAGTTCCTCAATCCGACGTTGCGCTGTATCAAGTGCCTGTTCCTGAACGACAATGGTCTGCGCCATGAAATATGGCGCGCCAGGCTGTTGACCAACACGCTCCTGGATAAATCGGTCAGCATCGGCGTCGCGTTGTCCCGCCTGTCGTTCGACGTTAGCGAGTTTGGCGAAAAGCCCTTCGATGGCCTGCTGATCGTTGCGGTCCATTAATTTCTCCTATTCGATGGGGTCCATTCTTGCCGCCGGGCATTCATGTCTGCCCAAGCAGGTCCATGGAGCGAGACGACGCACTTTGGGCGCAGCAGCTGTGGCTACCGTTTCTGATTGAATGCGATCCCATATACTCCATGCACCCGTATACGAAACCAAGTGCTGCTTTCTTCCTAGATCACGGAAAGTTCAGAAAGACCGGGTCGCCTCGCTTCAACAGAGGCGTTCGCCGATACTGCGAAAGCGGCCAGAAATCTCGACACTCCTTCTGAATTCGACGAACGAAGTGAAGGAAGATGCTCGCCTCGCGCTCAACGAGATTGAAGGCTTTGTCGAGGCGATTGCGGGGCGCGTCCACTGAACAGTCCACCAATCTTTCGGGGATCAGCGCGGCGGCAAGCGCGCTTGCCCAGATGACAAAACGGAATGTCGCGATGGTGAAAACCATGCGTTCCACAAGCGAAGCGCTTGCCGATGGCGCGGCGCTCCTTGCAGACCTCGCTGGACGGGTTTCAAGCAGGATCGCCGCCGGACATTCCGGTCACCTGGTTTCGCATCCTCTACGGGAAGTTCAGAAAATCGCCAACGGCACGCCAGACAATCACTGTCCAAAGAAATATGTGACTGCCTACACTGAACGGTGTTCTTGAGAACCCGCAGCTTTATCCAGCCATGGCTGTGTGCCGCCGCTCTATTGAAAACGGTGCTGATCGCCTGAAGGGACCCTAATCCCCGATCGGAGAGCGTATTTCACCGTTCGATAGCGTACCAACATGACTTGAAGGGACTAAAGTCCGATTGTCGGTGGGCTGCTGTGACCTAGTGTCATTACGTCCTTCATCTCCTGGAAGGATGAGGGAGGCTACATGGTGTCGCGGAAATTGCTGTGTGGCCTCCCTGACTAAATCCTGAGCCTGCTCAGGCGCCGGAGATGGAAAACGGTCAAGCCCGTGATCAAGAGCTTGAACGCCCCGAGGCCTTGCTGCCGATTCAGACAAAACAGATCAGACCAACCTGATTAGACACACCCCGGGGCGGTCTCAACCGGCAGCATTGGTCGAGAATTGCAAACAACTCGTAAGGAGGAAGAGCCTAGCGACCCTTAGATCACCGACAGGAACGCTGACTTTCAAGATTGGACTTCCGGTCGTCGGCCAAACCTTTTGGTTCAGTGGTTTTGACCTGGCTGAATAAGGGATCGACGTTCCTCGGTATCGTTACTCAAAGAAAATGAATCAAGCAGACGCCGACTCTCCTTCATGTGGGCAATCAGCCGGCGGGCGTGATTGTCATACACGGTGGTTTCATTCGTTCGCGGCCGTTCGACTCTCTCCATGCGCAACATCTCCATTAGTTTGGACTAATAAAGATGACTTGCCCATCAGATGCAAGTACTTCAAAGGGCGTGTAGCTATAGAAATGAGGACAAATGTCTGCGCAAGACATGGTGCTAATACAGCTATACTGATCACCTATCTCGAGTAGAAATACCAATGGTTACGAAGCTGACTGACCTAATGCGATGTAGCTACACCCTGTAACGTAAAAACCAACAAAGAAGATCACCCCTCGGAAGATCTGTGCAAGCGCGTTCCAGTGAACCGCCAGTCGACTGGCGACAATCGTTCGCACAAATGCAGCTGGAATGTCCGCAGAAGATACACGAGCGGATTATCGTGTGATCGATCGCCACGCCTATCTTAGGTGTTCGGCCATTTGCAGGCCGAGCACTCTAAGCACACTCAGTCAATTGCGATTAGGAAGATTACTCGACGATATCTACGCCATCGAACCGATGGGCGTCGGAGGGCTCGATTCGATAACCTGTTACACCCTTCTTCGTTACGATCGTAATCAGGCCATTGGCGAGTGGGATCCACGGCGCTTCATCGGCGGCAATCTGCTGCGCTTTGCCGTAAAGATCCGATCGGCGATCAGGTTCGCCAGAGTCGCGCGCCTCCTTGATAAGTGCGTCGAACTCCTTGTTACACCAGACTGCCTTGTTGTTGCCTCCCACGGCGGCACAGGTGAGCAATGGTGTGAGGAAGCTATCTGGATCGCCATTGTCGGCTGTCCATCCAGCAAGCACCTCCCCTTCGTGGTTTGGATCGTTGGAGCGCTTTAGGTATTCCCCCCAATCGAACGAAATTATAGTCGCCTCCAACCCGATTGACTTGAGATCAGATTGAAGGAGTTCGGCAGTTCGCCTGCCATTTGGATTGTAGGGCCGAGAAACCGGCATGGCCCACAACGTTACCTTCGAACCCACAAGGCCCAATTTCGCGATAGTGTCGCGCGACGCTTGGGGATCATAGGCGTCGACCCTAAGCTTCTTGTTGAACCCGAACATGTCGGGAGGGAGGACGCTAGTCGCAACGAGCCCGTTGCCTTGATAGACCGCCTCCAGGATTGCGTCCTTGTCGATGGCTTGCGATATCGCGCGGCGCACTCTCACATCATCAAAAGGCTTTTCTGTCGTATTGAACGCGAGGTACCCTACGTTGAGGCCAGGACTCTGTAAGACCGTCAACGCCTCTTCTGTCTTCAGCTCGGGGATATCGGCCGGTGAAGGATAGGCTGCAATCTGGCAGTCTCCAGCCTTGAGCCGCTGAATTCGGGTGGATGCGTCCGGTGTGATCGCAAAAATGAGCTCATCAATCGGCTGTTTTCCGCCCCAGTAGTGATCAAAGGAATGATAGCGAACTACCGCATCCTGCTGATAAGCAACGAATTCGAACGGTCCAGTCCCGATTGGATGCAGATTGAGGTCGTCTGCCCTGTGTTGGGCGACTAGACTCTCGGCATATTCTTTCGACAGGATCGAAGCAAAATCCAGACCCAGCAGCCCCAGAAACGGCGCATTTGGTCTGGCGAGGTGAAACCGCACGGTGCTATTATCGACTTTCTCAATCGCTTCAACAAGCTGCGGAATTCCAACGTCACTGTAGTAGGACCATGTGGCCCCGCTCGAAAACACATCATACCCGCTCTTGCCCGACTGGCGATCGAAGCTGAAGATCACGTCATCAGCGTTGAAATCACGCGAGGGCCTGAATTGATCATTGCTTTGAAACTTGACGCCAGAACGAAGGTGGAAAGTATACGTCTTCCCATCCGGAGAGATTTCCCAGCTCTTTGCTAACGCAGGGACGATCTCTGTTGAGCCTCGCTTGTACTCAACCAATCGGTTGTAGATCGTCTTCGAGGAAGCATCGAATGTTGATCCGGATGTGTAGCGTGCTGGATCAAACCCCTCGGGGCTCGCCTCCGAGCAATACACCAATGTTTTGCCATATGACGAGGTGGCGACTGCAAGAGCCGACAGCATTGCAGCCAAAAATAATTTGCGTTTCATGTATTCCCTCTTACCTTCCATTCCGCTGCCAGTGCGCCAGGAACGTCTTGATCAACGACTGACGGAGCAAGCGTGATCTCCGTTCTTTTCGATGTACCGCTGGTGCTCGTCCGCAGCGATTTCCATGCCAGCATAGGAAATAATCTGGGTTACCGCCGGACGGTCAGACGTGCTGTTGAAGCGATCGCGAACTCGTTTCGCTGCGCCGACCTGGTTGGCGGAATGCGTAAAGATTGCCGATCGCACCCCTTCGCCAATTTCGTCGCCCTGACGATCCAGAGATGTCGGGTCGTGGCTGCGCCAGAAGAAATCAAGTAGCTCTTCATAGCCAACCACGTTTGGATCAAAATCGACCTGGACGACCTCTATTCGCGCTGGCGAAGTTGTCCCGTCCGAACCGGTGGAGTAGCCGACGCGAGCGTCCACAACGCCAGTTATTTCGCGGAAGAATGCTTCGGCTCCCCAAAAACAACCGGCACCAAACGTTGCATGTTCAATTGTCATTGATACCCTCGAAATTGTCGCCTCACTCAGACGACCTCAGTTGTGGTTTCCCGGACGATCGAAGACCGGGTCTCCAACCTTTTGTTAATTTTCTCTATGGATTAGGTAGTATTAAGATTGACATCGTTCCGCCCGGCTCTTTCAGGTTGTTTGCTCAAATAGCTAATGATGATTTGTTCAACAGTCTGGTTCGTAAGGTTCAGATAGTTTGGCCAATCTCGTGAGCAATACCGCGTGAGCCACAGGAAAGGGCCTCACCTCAAGCGCCCGTCCTACATCTGCAAGATAATAGGGAATTTCCTGTCGTTTAGACGCGCAGCACGGACACCTGGCTTTGGAAGCGACTGTCATTATCGCCAGTCAAGAATTCGCTCCTGTAATCGACGGGAATGGGAGGCGGAGAATGCCGGGCACGAATTCCTGCATTTAAACATGTATCTGCAATGTGTCGACAAAGGCGATAGTTGTATCGGAATGTGTCCACCACGCGCAAAGCTACAATGGGATACAGATCAGCTTGGTTTTCCCGACGCGAACAGGCGCGGATTCATCCGAAGCACGAAGCGATGCCCGCCAACGGCCTCAGCTTTGCCTATCCAGCAGTCGCAATCGGACAAGCAGGGGCCACACATAAACGAGGCGCAGTTGGCCGCTTGGGCACCACCAAACCTTTAGTCCCGCTGTCGACCGTAGAGCAGCAACATTCCTATGATGACCACGCCGTAAATCAGCTGACGGCCCGCCTCCTCAATCTGCATCACCGACAAGATCGACTGAAGCAGTGTAATCAGGATCACGCCCGCCACTGTTCCGAGGTAGGATCCCTTTCCGCCGAGCACATGGGTGCCGCCAAGTACAACGGCAGCGATCGAGGGCAGCAGATAGGCGTCACCCATCGACTGAGAGGCCTTCGATGCATAGCCAGCCAGCAAGACACCGCCGAGCGCGCTTAGCGAACCGGATATCACGAATGCAAGCAAGGTAATGCGCCTCGTATCGATTCCAGACATATAGGCCGCCCGTTCCCGGTTTCCGATTGCATAGAGCGAGCGTCCGAATGTGGTTCTGGTCAGAAGGAAGACAGCGAGAATTCCAACAGCAAACCACACCACCACACCGTTAGGGACGGATGGGATGGTGTAGCCGGTAGCAAGGAAGCGCATCGCCGGTGAGGCAGAATCCTGTGGCGAGAACCCACCGGTGTAGACAACCATCAAACCTTGAACGACTGCGTTAGTCGCAAGTGTGATAATCATCGAGGGGATACGCAAATAGGCGACTGCGAGCCCGTTGACTAGACCGATCACTGCGCCGCAGGCGACACCGAAAGGAATTGCTACAAACGAGCCTGTGGTTCCATAGGCCGTCGCCGCGCATGCCATCATCGCGCCGGCGGTCACCGTCCAGGGAACAGAGAGGTCGATCTGCCCGAGCAGGATCACCATCATCATGCCCGTCGCGATTACACCAAGGAACGAGGCGACCTTCAATTGTTGCAGGAGGTAGTCAAGGGACAGGAAGTTCGAGGAGTAGATCGATCCGCCAAGTAGCAAAAGAATGATGCAGCCGAAGGCAATTGCCACGGCGGGGTCCCTCCCCCTCAATCGGGCCGGAATAAGTGATTGGCGCATGGTGGACGCGTCCTCGCTCATTGGAACCACTCCAGTCGGTTTCGCACTCGTGCGAGCCCGATCGCACCAACCCCGATTGCCAGCATTAGCACGATGCCTTGAAACAGAGGCTGCCATAGCGGGTCGAGATCGAAGACGAAAAGAAGATCGCCGATGGTTCGAAAAGCGAGCGCACCGAACACCGCTCCGACTGCACTTCCCTTTCCACCCGCCAGCGACACGCCACCAAGGACAACCGCAGCAATCGAGTAAAGTGTATAGGCATTTCCGCTCGCGAAGGCTGCCTCGCCGGTATATGAGAAGAAAGTGAGGTAAAGTCCGCCCATGGCCGAAAGAAGCCCAGCAAGTGCATAAGCGGTGAGCTTCGCGCGTTTGAGCGGCATTCCGGACATATAAGCCGCACTTTCCGAAGAGCCCGCCGCATATGCAGCGCGGCCATAGACAGATCGGCTGAATGGTACCCAGACTAACACTATCGTAGCTGCAAGCACGATGAGGCTGGTAGGAAATATCCCGAAAAGCTTTGATGTAAAGACGTCAGCAAGCGCTTCATTCACAGACCCGCCCGGCGTTGGGCGCAGCAACAAAGCCAGCCCAAAGAAGATTGCGCTTGTTGCGATTGTCGTCACGATCGGCTGCAGTCTGCCAAATATGATTATCAGACCATTCAGGGTGCCGCACGAAAGGCCAGCTGCAAGCACCACCAGGATGCCGAAGCCGGTCTGCAGCGGCGTGCCAACAACCAGCCAGGACGCGAGACAATTACACAGTACAAGCACCATACCCGCCGACAGATCGATACCGGCAGTAATGACGACGAGGCACTGTGCCATCGCCACAAAGGCCAGTAGCGTTGCCTTGTTGGATGCAGTCTGCACGACATTCGGTGTAAAGCCGGCCGGATGGTTCATGACATAGATTGCGAACATCACGAAAAAGAGGGCGGCGGCAAATAGCGTTCCTTTGTGTACGTCATACCAGAAGCGCCATTCTCCAGCGGTACCTATCGTCACTGCACTATCCTCCCCTCGACCGACTTGGCCGCCATATTCAACGCACTCCCGATCAGCTCCCGTTCGTTAATGCTGTCACCTTCAAGGGTGCGAACAATGGTGCCATCGTACATAACGAGCACGCGATCGCAGCAGCCGATCAATTCATCGTAGTCTGTCGAATAAAAGATGATCGCCGCGCCTCCATCGGCGAGCTGTCTGAGCAGTTGGTAGATTTCCTGCTTGGTGCCAACGTCGATACCTCTTGTCGGGTCATTGAGAAGGATGATCCGCGGTCGATTCATCAGCCACTTGGCAATGACGACCTTTTGTTGGTTTCCGCCAGACAGACTGCTAACGGGCATATCGATGGTGGCGGCCTTGATGGCCAGCAGTTTCAGGAGCTCATCAATGCGCAAGGTTTCGGCCCGGCGATCAATCACGCCATTGCGTGAGACACTACCAAGTGCGGCAATCGACAGGTTCTCGCGCACCGTCATTGCCAACATCAACCCTTCAGTCTTTCGATCTTCGGGGATGAGCGCGATCGAAGTGGTGCCAGATTTCGCCTGTTTCGGACTACTCAACCGTATCCTTTTACCGTCGATCCGCACGTCTCCCCTAACATCTCGAAGCACGCCGAAAAGGGCCAGCAGGAGTTCCTTCTGGCCCTGCCCGTCAAGGCCACCAACACCGACAATCTCACCGGGACGGACGTCAAAGGTGATGTCCACCAGACGATCGCCCCAGGAAAGGTCAGCACAGGAAAGGACTGGCGCCCTGGTGGCGTCAGAGACCGGCTTTGGCGGAAATACGCTCTTGTACTCGCGGCCGATCATCAGCTCGACAACCTGCTGGTCTGTCTTGGTGCCGGCTGAATAGGATTCGATGCTGCGCCCATTGCGGAACACAGTACAATCATCCGCGAGTTCCGCTATCTCATGCATGCGGTGCGAAATATAGACGAGGGCCAATCCCTCCGAACGCAACCGTTTAAGGACGTTGAAGACTTTCTCGACGTCAGATTTGGTCAACGCGGATGTCGCCTCGTCGAGGATCATCAACCGAGGGCGGCGAGCAAGAGCTTTCGCAATCTCGACCATTTGTCGACGCGAAAGCGGAAGATCCTTCACCAGCGACGATGGATGAATGTCAGAGGCCCCCGCCCTCGCCAGAGCCTCCTCGGCAATTTCCCGCTGGGCGCGCCTGTTGATCATTCCAAAGCGTATCGGCGGATCGCTGATTACGATATTGTCGGCAACGGACAGATCAGGGATGAGCGACAGTTCCTGGAAAACTGATACTATGCCCGCTCCGTTTGCAGCTGCTGGTGATGGAAAGGAGGCCTCCTTGCCGTCCAGCAGCATGCGCCCCGCATCGGGCGCAGTTGCACCAGCCATGATCTTGATTAGCGTCGACTTTCCCGCACCATTTTCGCCAAGAACGGCATGGATTGCGCCGGGACGGATAGAGATATTGGCTTCCTTGAGTGCGGTGACGCCGCCATAGCGCTTCGATATGCCTTCCATTCGGAAAAGCGGTTCTGACAAAATCAAGCCCAACCTCCTATCGGGTGCGTTCAGCTTCGGACTGCGGGCGCGACGCCCGCAGTCAACGACACCAGTATCGGCTGCTATTGATTTTCCTTCGACTGCCCCATGATTTCCTGGGCTGTGAAATTTATGCCGCAGGTCGGGAAGGAATTTCCGACAAAGAAGTTGTCGGACTGTTCAGGGTAGTAATCCTGATCCTTCTTGAAGTCTGGGTGAGACACCAGGGCCGTCGGAAGCTTGACCGCCTGGGGAACCACTTGGCCCTCCAGTGCAGCGATCGCGGTCTTGATGGCGACGGCCACCTGGGCTGGACCAGTTCCGGCTGACGAGCACACCAAGCCATCTCCCGCGTGAGCGGCACAAAGCTTGCGGAAGCCATTTTCCGTCTCGCCGCCGAAAGGCACGAAGGGATGCTTTGCATCGATCATCGCCTGGACGACGCCGGTATCGCCACCTTGGGCGGTGACACCGTCAAACGGACCGCTTGTTGCGATTGCATCTGCAGTCGCTTTCTGCGCAACACCATCGTCCCATTTTCCGACGACTTCAGTGACTTCGAACTTTTTGCCCGAGGCTGCCAGGGTTTCCTTGATACCGTTGTGACGATCCGTATCAACGGAAGTGCCAGCCACGCCTCTCACTTCCAAAACCTTACCGCCATTCGGCAGGTGTTTGACCAGCCACTCGGCCCAGGTGACGCCGAGGCCCTTCTGATCGACATTGACGTTGATCGCGTCCTTGGTATCCAGAGTGTTGTCAAAAGCAACGAGGACAACCCCAGCTTCCTTGGCGCGCTTGATAACCGGACCGAAGGCCGTCGGGTTTTGAGCATTGACGACAACTGCATCATAGCCTGCATCGATGAAGTTGTTGATCGCGGAAATCTGGGCTGGCACGTCCTCGCCAGTCGAAACGACCTTGAACTCCTTCAACTTTGCCTTGACCTCCGGCTGCGCAGCGTAAGCCTTCGCTGTCTGCACCATCTGGATGCGCCAGGTATTGGCAATATACCCATTGGCAAGCGCAATGCGATACGGGCCTTCCTTTTTTGGATATTGCAGGAACTGCGTGTCGGAGGCCCAGGGCGTCATGCAACCGGGGTCTGCTGCAGGTCCGGCTACGACCTTTGGTTCAGCATAGGCAGCGCTACAAAGTAGCGCGAGCATGGGTGCGCAAACAGCCGCAACGCGCGCGGATCTCGCTTTCACGTCTCTAAGCATGGATGTTCTCCTCCTCAGGCGGACCAAGCCGCCTTCCAATATTTTTAAATTGGCATGCTTGGTCCGAAAGGGCTCCATCCCATCCTTTACGGAACAGGCAAAAAATTAACACAGTTGATAGCGCTGTCAAATTTAATTTGGTAGCGCTGTCATTTGTAGAGTATCTATTTGTCTCAGTTTGGAATCTGTTTTTTTCGGTTTTTTACTGGACAATACTTCCATGCGCCGAATAACTCTGGATGACGTTGCAAGCCTGGCGGGCGTCAGTCCGATAACAGTATCGCGGGCATTGAGAAATCCGCGCTCAGTCTCGGACGCACTGCGCCTGCGCGTCAACAGCGCAGTTGAGGAGTTGGGCTACGTTCCAAATGTCGCGGCAAGCCGACTGGCCTCCTCCCGCACTCATACAATTGGCGTCATTGTGCCAACGCTTTATAACGTCATCTTTGCGGAATATCTGTTTGCCCTGCATGAAGTACTGGTCGTGGCCGGGTTCCAAGTCATCGTCGTCAATAGCCGTTATTCGGAAATCGAAGAGGAGAATGCGATCAAGGCGCTGCTTGGCCAACGAGTTGAAGCGATCATTATTACTGGCATTCATCACACCGCGCGATCACGCCAGCTCCTCGCTCAGGCGCACGTTCCGATTGTCCAAACGTTCGAGTTGTCCGACGACCCCATAAACCTCAACATCGGCATGTCGCAAGAGCGCGCGGGCCATACTGCGACACGCCATCTTCTTGGCCGTGGCTTCCGCCAGATTGCCTTTCTGACGGGCAATCTGGACCATCGGGCCCAATCTCGATTTGACGGCTATCATACCGCGATGCAGGAGGCAGGCCTAAAGAGCCTGGAGATGATTGCGCATCGACCGCGACACAGCTCTGTTGCGCTCGGTTCCGAGCTGTTCGGTGAGATGCATGACCGAGGAGATCTGCCGGAAGCGATCTTCTGCACGGACGACAACTTGGCGCTAGGTGCCATGCAGGAATGCAGAAAGCGCCGCATCCGCGTGCCAGACGACATCTCGATCATCGGCTTTCACGACCTCGAATTCTCTGCGTGTGCGGCTCCCTCGCTCTCGTCGATCGCTACCCGACGCTACGAGACCGGCAAGCTTGCCGCCGAAAAAGTTCTGTTGGCGCTCGACGCATTCACGAAGACCGGCATAGAGCAAATTGATATGGGTTTCTCGTTAGTCGTACGCGAAAGTACGTCGCGTGATGTTGACTTTTTGAACCGGGACATACCAGGCAGCGGTTAGATCAAAGGGGGTGGCCCTCGGCAGGGTTGCATTTTCTCGCCCTCTGTCAAAGATAGAAATGTGCTATCGTCGATCCGTTCCATAGAGGGATAAGACCATGACCGCTCGAAGAGACTTTACATATGAGGAATGGAATTGCCTCTTGCATCTTTACCGACATGAGAGTGCTGATGTCCCGAGTGACTTGGCCCGGAGGCTTAGAGAGCTTGGTATGACTGAACAAGTGGAACGAGAAACCGGCCTGAGTGCTGCGGGCCGGCACCTGATCGAGCACGAACTTCTAATCGAGCGAAGGATCCGGCTTCAGCGGTGAGACGGCGACCTTGTGGGGGAACACCACTTTTCCACCGACATACCGGAGGGGTTTGTCGACACCCTGGTGAACCGAATTTCTAGCTTCAAGCGATCACGATCCGACCGGCGGCCTACCTATCGACCCTTTGATCGGGGCCAGATGCTGTAGCCCCGGGTTGCGTGAAGGAACATGAATACAGGTCAGCGTTAAACGAAAACAGAAGACGTGCGGTCGAACCGTCAATTGCGGCAGGTCGCGCGAACAAACCTTTCTCGTCAATCACCCTTCACGAGCCTCTGTCGTGGCGTCACACCCATGACGCGCTTGAAGGCCGTAGCAAAAGCAGCCTCCGAACTATATCCGACGGACGCAGCAACCTTTGACACAGTGCTACCATCTTGGCGGAGTTCGCGCGCGGCCTGATGCATCCGCCAATTGGTCAAATAAGCGAGAGGAGGTGTTCCTGCAGCGGCCCGAAAGCGTACTGCGAAGGCCGTCCGAGACATGCCCGAAGCCCGCGCCAGCTCTGGTAAGGTCCACGGACGGGAGGGGTCGCCATGCATCAAGGTCAATGCGCTTGCAAGGTGCGGATCACACGCTGCTCGCAACCACCCCGGTCGGGCGTTTGCCTCGGTGACAGGAAACTTACGGAGAATTTGTATCAACAGCAAATGGGCAAGGCTTGAGCACGCCATCTCGGCACCGGGAGCGCCACTCGCCGCCTCTTCCACAAGCTCTCCAATCAAAGCCGCCAGACGACCAGCGCCGCTCGCAGACGATTGCAGATGAAGGTGATCCGGAAGGCTAGCAATCAGAAGCCGACCTCCGGGTTGGCTTGTGTCGATGTGGCCACCGAGCAACAGGAAATCATCGCCTTCTCCCACAGGGACTATGGCCGCGCCTGCGCCTCTGAAAACCTCAAATGCGTGCCTGGGATCCAACGAGAGGTTGCTTGCGATGGTGAACCCGACATTTCGGGTGAGAATGAACACGTCTCCCGCCGCCAACGCAAACGGCTCAACAAGGCCATCGAGACTGAGCAAGCACGACCCGCGGCCAACAACGAAAAACTTGATCTTCTTCGGTGGATCAAAGCGGATCGCCCACTCTCCTCCGCCGATGAAGCCGCCGGCATAGATCGTTCGGGCGTCAACAAGTTCAAGGGTACGAGAAAGTGGGTCGCGGGGCATATCCGAACTCTGGCGAAAGAAACTTGAACTCTGAGACATTCAAAATTCACATCGGGGACGTCATATCAAGGTCGACGCCGCAACGAAAGGAAATTGGAAATGGATACTCCGCAGAAACCGATCGGATCAGGGTTCAATGCAGCTAGTACGACCTTGGACGTCATCAAAGGCGTTGACCTGCGCGGCAGCTTGGCGATCGTCACCGGCGGGTATGCTGGCCTTGGGCTCGAGACTGCACGAACACTGGCTACGGCTGGTGCACGGGTTATTGTTCCCAGCCGCGACGTCGACCGCGCGCGAAGGAGTGTTTCAGAGGCCGGCGGCGGGATCGAGGTTCACCCAATGGATTTGACCGACGGGGGATCGATCGACAGCTTCGCAAAATGGATCGTGAACTCCGGCATGCCATTGCACATCCTGATCAATAGTGCAGGAATCATGGCAACCCCCAACTTGACGCTCGACCCTCACGGCAACGAGTTGCAGTTTTCGACAAATCATCTCGGTCACTTTCATTTGACGGCGAAGCTCTGGCCGGCTCTGGTCCGCGCCAATGGGGCACGCGTCGTATCGGTGTCTTCAATGGGCCACCGCTTCTCGGACATCGTTTGGGACGACATCAACTTCGACCGGCGTCCATATGATCCCTGGAGCGCCTATGGTCAGTCGAAGACCGCAAATATCCTTTTTGCCCGTGAGCTTGATCTTCGTGGCAAGCGGTTTGGTATCCGCGCCTTCTCGTTGCACCCTGGCGGCATAGTCACCGGCCTTGCGAAGCATATTCCGATTGACCGCCTAAAGGAGATGGGCAACCTGGATGCAAA
The DNA here is from genome assembly GCA_900466605.1 of Hyphomicrobiales bacterium. Classification (GTDB taxonomy): domain Bacteria; phylum Pseudomonadota; class Alphaproteobacteria; order Rhizobiales; family Rhizobiaceae; genus Rhizobium. The sequence goes on along the minus strand of UBMU01000039.1, from coordinate 25,557 downwards.
CGGCGAACCTGTTATCGACCCTGACCGTGATATGAAGTCGATACCGCAAGGCGCAGCGACGCACGTCTGGTGCGCGGTCAGTCCTCAACTCGACGGGAAGGGTGGCGTCTTTTGCGCCAACTCCGACATTGCTTCACTTGAAGACGGCGCAACTGTTAGCACTCTCGAAGGGCGCGACCGGCGGACCTCGAAGGTCGCGGCCTATGCGGTCAGCAAGACCTCTGCTGAGCGTCTGTGGTCGATCAGTGAGACGATGACTGGCGTGAGTTTAAGCTAATCTCACGAACAGTGAGTTGCACCATTCCAGCCCGAATGACCAATGACCATCATGCACCCAAATCTGTGATTCCAAGATCACCTTTGGGTGCTGAACGTCCGTACGACTTCTACCAATTGGGAGGTCAGTTACATTGGACGCCTTCGTCGCATCTATTGTGGTGGGAGGGTTGGAGCGGAAAGTAACGATTGAGCCATTCATGATTGTTGTGTCGTACGCAGTCCCTCCAGGGCTGAACATTACTGGAGGCTAGAACGATGACGCGTCGTTGAGAATGCGCTCCGGTTTGCGCAAGCAATACCTTTGTATAGCCAGAACTGAACGTCAATTTGCTTCCCACACGAGCTCACTTCTTTTAGCCTCGTTTCACCCACCAGAGGCGAGACGATGAACCATACAAATTTGATTGAAGTCGAGAATTTTGACGCAACCCCGAACACTTGTGAGCGTGTTTCTATCGACAGCCTACTGCAGCGCGACCCAGATGAATCTCTTTGGGACCGCCTTCACTGGCATTTTGGTGTGTTGCCGTTTTCATCAGGGATAACTGACATTTACGCTGACCTTAAAGCCGACGCGGGAGGGGCACCGTCCCTTTAGTCCTTATATTGTTGACGATAACCGAGCCACAGAATGTCCAGAGAGATTTTCGTTCCTGCACTTATCGAAATCGTCGCCCATGGCGTTGAAGGATACATTCCACTTGGGATCGTAAACGTCGAACAAGCGCTCTGCCTTCCCGCACACCCCGACCTCCAATTTTCCTACCTGGGGGAGGACCCAACCCATTCTCGGGTGTATATGGATCATGCGCAACTTCACGCCCTCGCCACGACCAATTCAAGCTCGTAGCATTGCCTGAAATTCGTGAGACCTCCTGGAGCAACACCCGCTTTCAGTTCCCCAGGTGGCGCCTGTTAAAACCCAGGGTCGCAGCAAATGGATATCGTGAAGGGTGCCGGGAGGACTTAGTCCACGCTGCCCAGGTCTTGGCAACACCGAAGGACGCATCGCAAGCCCCTTATGGGGAGCGCGATGCAAAATGCCTTGGCACTCGTTGTCCTCTCGATCGCGCTATGCCGCTTTGTCACCCAAGGGAAAATCAACCGCTCGTTTGGAATGATATCGAGTACCTTGGCCTCCACATCCGGTTCTGGAGGCCACTTCGAAACCAGCATCTTCCGCTCGTGGTACACCGCGCGCTTGTGGTCTTGCCCAACCGTGGGCATCCAGGTTTCTCGCGCGTCTGAACAGTTCGAACCACACCAATCGGGAAGCAACCCTAGACCCTGGCATAATATTAGAGCCATGTCTTTTCATGCATTTTTATCGTGTATCAACTGATGTCGGGTGGCGAAAACATGTCAACGTACTCTGGAGTAGCGATTGTCGACGATGACGAATCAATCAGAGAGGCTCTGTCTGACCTCCTTGGTTCGTATGGCGTCCAGAGCCAGTCATTTCAATCTGCGGAGGAGTTTCTTTCCGAGTCATGTCGAGGAAACGTTTGCTGCATTCTTCTTGACGTGGACATGCCGGGTCGTAGCGGAATCGAGTTGCAGGCGCTACTTGCTGCAGAACCAAACCCTCCGGCAATTGTATTTGTTACGTCCTGCCAGGACGAGCGCACGCGAGCCGCAGCGATGAAGGCTGGCGCTGTGGCGTATCTCCCCAAGCCGGTCGATATCGCAGTGCTGATGGGTACGATCGGCCAGGCTGCTTCTCGAGCAACCCTGTAGGTGGTTCTACCTGACGGGATCATCACACCTCGAAGATTCCGTCGCTCACGCGATGACCTATTGCTCAGAGGTTTGGGCGCGTGTGAACGGTGACTGTGCTCGCGCACCAATGTTCCAAACATTGGATCATCAAGTCGAAACATGAATTGCATCCCACCCGGTTCCCATCGAGTCCTGCAATCTCCACAGCATGCTGGCAATGAGCTTCCATCGCACCTGACCTCAAATGCAGCCAGCTGCAGTCGGTCCATAGGGTTCTCGTCCTGGCAGCCAATCGCCGTCGAGCGCCGGCGCGACCATGGATGAACGCAGTGCGCTTCTCAGGAACATCTTAAATTTAGGAGTCCAGGACGATCTTGCGGGACTCCGACGCGATTAAGGAAACGGCGACAGATTTTTCCAGGATCTATCTCCGGTGTGTCACACACAACTCTATATCTTACAGAGTGGCTGGCGCTTGCGCCATCTCAACGCACCATGCTCGCGGAGGGGTAATACCCAGTTCGCACGGGTATCAATTGTACCGAAAAGTATCCGAAGGCCAAATTGCTACACGCGTATTCATTATCACGCTGGCGCGACATATACGTGATACACGGGTGAGGCCTTGTGACATTGCTAAAAACAAACCGGAGAGTGCCATGTCCGATAACATCAATCACCAGCGCCGGCGTTTGTTCGGTGCCGCCGCCCTGACCTTAGCTGCCGTAGAATTCGGTGTAATCGGCCAGGCGGAAGCACAAACTCCAGCCTCAGCTTCACCGTCTGCGCCCCCTGTTAAAGCCGGAACTCACACTTCGTTCGAGGCCCTTAAGCAGGTTAGGACCAAGGTTTTGGATATTGGTTACGCGGAGGCCGGCCCCGCAGATGGACCCGTTGTCCTTCTGCTTCATGGTTGGCCATATGACATCTACAGCTATGTCGACGTCGCGCCAATTCTCGCAGATGCTGGCTACCGTGTGATTATCCCCTACTTGCGGGGCTACGGCACAACCCGCTTTCTCTCAGACAAGACAGTCCGCAACGCGCAGCAAGCTGCCCTGGCGGTCGACATGATCGACTTCATGGACGCACTCAAGATCAACCAGGCGATTGTCGGAGGCTTTGACTGGGGCGCAAGGACCGTAAACATCATGGCGGCGCTCTGGCCAGAACGTTGCAAAGCCATGGTCTCGGTGAGCGGCTATTTGATTGGCAGCCAGGAAGCAAACAAGAAGCCCCTGCCCCCACAGGCCGAGCTGGCTTGGTGGTATCAGTTCTACTTCGCCACCGAGCGTGGGCGTGAAGGTTACGACAAGTATCGCCACGATTTTGCGAAACTCATCTGGAAGCTGGCATCGCCAAACTGGCATTTTGATGACGAGACATTTGATCGCTCGGCCAAGGCTCTCGAAAATCCTGACAACGTCGCAATTACTATCGACAACTACCGGTGGCGGCTGGGTCTTGCCGCGAGCCAGAGCAAATACGATGCGTTGGAAAGAAAGCTTGCCACCTCGCCGACGATTGGCATTCCAACAATCACGATGGAGGGCGACGCCAACGGGGCGCCCCATCCAGAGCCATCGAGTTATGCCAAAAAGTTTACAGGCAAGTATGAACACCGCAACATCACCGGTGGTATCGGACATAACCTGCCTCAGGAAGCACCGCAGGCATTTGCTCAGGCGATTTTGGATGTGGATCGGCTCTGACGGCACGTTCGGTCAAACAACCTCAAAACGGAAACTCAGCTTCCAAGAATCGTCACAAACTGGCTGACACTTCCTCTGTCGGGGCGGAGTGACGGGAATGCGAGACGCCACTGGTTCCGAGCTTGATATTGCGGTGGAAGAAGAACACTCACAAGCATCAAGGCTCGGAATTCAGCTGAGCCGAGGGCGGCGCGTGTATCGGACGCTTGCTACAACATCAAATGCGCCCGGCACGTTGCACGTTTCGGGCGTTCTGCCCCACCGACATCGGCAGACCAAGTCGAATAGATTCAACAATCTCGACCTTGAGCATTCGGGCAGACGTACCAAACCAGGCAGCGAGCCCGCATTGATGCTTACCATAACTTGGCCGCGCGCTCTTTTGAGCCTGATCTCGCTAGATCCCAAGTCGAAGGCGATCTTTTGCGCAACAGTCACCCTCGCGCGAGATCCATTACCTAGCGTTCGCGACCACCGAGCGAGTGTCAATGCTATTCACTCGGCTCGAACGTAAGTGGCGTTTTCCTCGCACATTGACCAAGCGCGGTAGCCGTTCCAAAAGCTACCGCTGCAACAAAGCGCCAACAGCCATCATCTGCCGGGGGCGGCATTCGCCGCATCGACAGTCGCCCAACTGCCGATCGCGTCGACAGCGGCGGGCTCGAACGCCCGCCACCGCTCGGTTGCTTTTGACAGATGCTAGATCACGGATAAGACAGCCGGATCCCCCGACCGCCAGACATTGTCGACCGTGTTGCGGGTGATGACCCAGATATCGCCGCTTCTCACCAGTTCTACGTAGTAGCGGTTCTTCATCAAGTAGTGGCGCGAGGGATCGTTGCGGGGAACATGCTGGGCTTCGACAAGTACATCCATGCGTGCCGTATCGCCGTCGATCGCCACACGGGGATTGCTGATCGAATGGGCCGTGTCCAAGGTGCTCAGCGAGTTCGCCAGGGCCGAGGCGATGATATCGCGCCCTTCGATGACAGGATATTCGAAGCCGGCCTTTGCGGCGGCCGGTCGGAAATCCGAGACCGCGTCCTCGGCGAGAGAGGACCTGAGAAGCTCCTTGTCTCGAAGGTCGATACCCGCGGCGAAGCGGTAAAGAGCCTCGACGACCGCGAGCCTGTCTGCAGCGTCATGCGCGAGAGTGGGTGAGGGTGTCATGAACGTACTCCTTGTCTTGCCGGAGGCTCGCGGCATACAAACCTTCCCCGGCATCGGCGCTAAGCGCAGATGATCTTGTCGGGCCGAGATTTGGGAAACAGCTATTGGAGGTCGGCGTCGATGCGCTCGATCCGGCCGTCCAAATTAATGGCGACTTTTAGGACGCCAACCTCGTGGCCGAAATCGCCCGTGAAGTCGAGGCGGACGAGCGCATGAAACTCGTCCAGCAGGTCGAGGGTCAACAGCCTGCTCGACGTGTTGTAGCCGACGAAAAAGCGCTCGAGATAATCTCGGACGCCTTTGCTCCCGACGAAGGCGTCGCCTACCGAAACGTCGTCGATGACCGCGTCGGCGGCGAACAGGGCGGCAGGCGTCTGGAAGCCGGGACAGACCTCGCCCTCCAGCACTCGGCGGCCCGCAGCGGCAGCCGCCATCGCGGTGAAAGTATAGCCGTTGACAGTGTCGAGCCGCGATCGCGTGACCTGCCCATCTGCGTCCGTGACCTCGACGGCAGCTTGGTAGCGGTTCGCCAGACGCTCCGCCTGACTCGGGCCATCAGGCAACTGCGAAAGTTCACCTTTTGGAAAACCATCGCCTGTTACATGAACGAAGGTTTCGACATCGGGAACGCCCGTCGCCCGCCAGATCGTGACAAGATCAGGTAGCGTCACGGGGATGCAATCGACTGCACCCTTCCCGAAATCGAATTTTGCGATGCCATCGGCCGCGACGCGGACCAGATCGCCGTCGATACGCGCCAGCGTCTCGGTGGTCACATTTTCCATAGCGCTGATCGCCGATCCGCGCGACAGACCGCCCGTGACATGCAGTGCGATCCTGATCTTGCGGGGATCGATGACGCGATCCACGGCATGTCCGGCAAGGCTGCCAAGCATGGCGACACTGCCCCCACCGCCCGGCATAAGCATCACGCCAATCGCCTTCGCCTGCCTATCGATTTCTTCAGCCAGACGATAGCTGTCGAGTTCAGCCGATGTATCGAGGTAGTGGGCGCCGCTTCGGATCGACGCTTTCATCAGAGCATTGGCGGTGCGCATGAATGGTCCGGCGCAATTCAGGAGGATCGTCATTTCTGCAAGGCCCCTGTCGATCGCCGTGGCATCCTCGAGACCGAACACGCGGTATTCCAAGTCGAGTTCGGCGGCAAGTGTCGACACGGCCTCTTCGTTGCGCCCGGCGAGGACGACTTGCGTGCCCGCGGCCTTCGCATGCTCGGCGACCATGCGGCCGGTATAGCCGGTCGCGCCATAGATCATCAGTTTTGTCATCTTAGTGCTGCCATTCCTTGTAGACGAATTCGAGGCTGTAGCCGTCGGGATCCCGAACCTGCGCGGCGTAGTAGCGTGGGGCGTAGTGGTGCTGCGCTCCGGGCTGATGGATTTCCGATGCGCCTGCGGCCATGGCGGCGGCAAAAGCGGCGTCGACTTCGATGGTGCCGTTGGCGATGAAGCCGATATGCACCGCGCGCCCTTCGACGACGCCTTCACGAAGCCAGAAGAACACCCTGCCATTTGCTCCGAAGCCCTTGAGGTCCGGATGGCCAGGCGGACCGTCCTTTCCGTCGTAGTCGAGGACATGGGCGATGCCGAGCGGCGCAAGAGCGGCCTCGTAGAAGACAATCGATCGGGCGATTTCGCTAACCGAAATGAAGACGTGATCGAGCATGCTGCTCTCCTCGGATTAGATGATGTAACCGCCCGCGACTTCGATGTTCTGGGCGTTGATCCAGCGGTTCCCGGTAGAAAGGAGGCTGGCCACGACGCTGCCGATCTCCTCGGGTTCGCCGACGCGACCGAGCGCGGTCTGCCCCGCAAGCATGACCTCGAATTCACCATTCAGGCCGCCGCCAAGCTCGGTGCGGATCGCCCCGGGCGCAATCGAGTTCGCCCTGATCCCCCGCTCCCCGAATTCCTTGGCCATGTAGCGGGTCAGCACTTCGAGGCCGCCCTTGAACGCGGCATAGGGTGCGACGCCTGCGGTCGCAACGCGTGTGGTTGCGCTGGTGATATTTATAATCTGGCCGCCATCCGCGATCAGGGGAAGCAAGGTCTGGGTCAGAAAGAATGGGCCCTTGAGATGGACGTTCAACAGCCCATCGAACTGCGCTTCCGTCACCTTGGCGATTGGGTTGAAGAGGCCGTATCCAGCATTGTTGACGAGATAATCGAAGTCGAGACGGCCCCAGGCTGTCAACTGAGCGACGACGGCGTCACGGAACGCTGGGAACAACCCGGTGTCGCCGACATCGAGCTTCAGGGCCGCGGCGGTGCCACCGCCCGCTACGACCGCGCCAACCACCTCATCGGCCTTGCCGGGATTGTCGTTGTACGTCACGATGACCCCCATGCCGCTGCGTGCGCATTCAATGGCGGTGCTGGCTCCAAGGCCCCGGCTTCCTCCGGTGATGATGACGATCTTCATGGACTTTCCTTCCGTGTTCGCTATGACCAGAAGCTAGGCCCGTGCCGCCTCCTACGCTCACCCATTTCTCCCTGAAGCTTGCCTATTTCTGCTTCGCGCTTGCGGAGCTGTCCCCACTCTGTCACGGTCGCCTCAATGGAAAAGCAACTTCAGGAACTGCGTGCACTTGCCTCGTCTGCCGAGAACCGACGGACGGAAACGGGCATTCCTCGCGTCGCGATGGTAAAGGGCGAGATACCGGAACATCAGCTTTCCGCCGTTTATGAACCGATGATCAACCTGATCTTGACGGGATCGAAGACCATGACGGTCGGCGACCGAACATTCGCCTACGACCCTGCCACCTATTTCGTGATGTCGGTCGACCTGCCCGCCGTGGGGTCAGTCCATCCTTCAAGTTCGGGAGAGCCATATCTCGCGGTAAGCCTGACGCTTCATCCGCCAACTGTGGCGGCGCTGATCAGCGACCTGCCAATGCAGGTATGCGGCAAGCTATTCGGGTCGGGCTTTTCGGTCGCGCCCGTCAGCGATGAATTCCTCGACGCCTGGATGCGGATGCTCCGCCTGATGGAGCGGCCGGATGAAGTGGCGATCCTCGCACCCGCCTACGAGCGGGAAATCCTGTTTAGGGTATTGCAGGGTCCCTTGGGCTGGATGCTCCGCGATATTGCGGCACCGGATGCCGCCCTTTCGCGGATCGGCGTGGCGATCCAATGGATAAGGCAGAACTTCGCTAAGCCTCTTAGAGTCGAGGCGCTGGCCGAGATGGCAGCCTTGAGCGTCTCGGCGTTCCATCGCCACTTCAAGGCAGTCACGGCGCTGAGTCCAATCCAGTATCAGAAGCAGGTCCGCCTGCTTCACGCCCGGACGCTGCTGATGGCCGGACAGGGCAATGCGACTTCGGTCGCTTTCGGCGTCGGTTACGAAAGCCCCAACCAATTCAGTCGCGAATACGCGCGCCAGTTCGGGCTGCCGCCGTCTAAGGACGTGGTGCGTCTTCGCGGCGAGGCCGCTTAGTGGAGCCACTTGGAAGCGGCGACCAGTTTCTCCAGCCGTTCGATCCGCTCATCCTTGCGGACTTCACGCGCTTGCCGCGGTCGGCATCGCCTTCAGGGCAGCAAAATCGTCCGGCAGATCGACCGCCTCCAACATGGGGAGTTTATCAAACTCTGCCTAGAGTCACCGTTGGAATGCCGACCGACGCACCAAATCGATTGCCATCGGCGCTCTTGCCTCGACAGCACGAATCAGACGCCAATCGAGTCCCGCAAAAGGCCTCGAGGCGTTACCCTAGGGATTTAATCATGTCTGGCACGCTCAAGACCCTATGAACTACTGTTCGACCCGCGTGCGAGACCCAAGCAACGTTCAGTTGTCAGATAGTCCGTTGGGTTATGGAGCGTACCGCGTGAAGACATAGTCGTGATCTTTCACTCTTTCAGTATGGCAGGCAAGACAGGTTTCGTGCTGGGCAATGTCGACAGGCTTACCGTCGATGAACCTTCCGAATCCCCACCCGTGGCTGTCAGGGTATTTCTTCGAGTCCTTGACCATCACCTGCACAGTCGTTGGGGTGCCGGGGACGGTCGCAGGAGGAAATTCAGTCGACTGCATTCGCTTGTAGGCAAGCTTCACTAGTATCGAGCCATCAGGAAATGGCAACTTTCCACTCTTGTACGCATCTATTGCGATATCATTTCCCAATACCGCTCTTAGCTCGTCCAGGGGAGGTGCTTCCTGGGCGGGGGCAACGAATTTCCAATCACGATAGCCGTCCGGAATAGTTACTCCATAAATTGGAGAAGCATTTTGATCAGGAGCTGCCGTTGCCGTCGATTGGGAAACCGCGGCGTAGGCTGCAATGCCGAAAACAACGATCGGAACGGCGACGGCACCAAGAAACGCAAGCCTCATCAAACACTCCTGTATTGAATACTATCTGGAGGTCACCATTGTTGGGAAATGTGTACGTTGAATTTCACGAGGACGGCAATTTTGTATCGCACTGTACAACGTGGCAAAGACCAACTGCGAGGAAACGACCGCGCGCTGAGGCTCGCGGCGCGAAGAGGCAAGTGCCAGCCGGCAAACGGACTAGGTTGTCCTACGTCAGATTCGTCGAGTTCGACTGGCTGACGATGTGGTTCACCTGATATGCGAGGATCCGAAGTGGTTTGTCCATTTTTGCGTCGACACTTAAAACTTTAACGCGGCGCTCATGCCGAACCGAGTAGGTAGCGGAGACCTTCCCTGACCGCCACGATCTTGCTTTATGTGACGATGGCGCCTCAACGATATCGAAAGCGCCTTTCGCCCAGCCCAATTAATCTCCGTGACGAGTCCATGGGGCTCCAGACGGTCGCGGATGGTCAGCTCTCAGGCGTTTGGTACTTGGCTGCCAAGAGCAGCTCGCGTTGACGTCGCACGTCGTCGCGCTGCAGCTCATTCATAGCCAATACAAACTTCTTAGCGAGATCCTGGGACGCCGGCTTTTTCGGATGTAGTTCATCGTTCCATCTCGTTCCTACGACATTTCGCAAGTTTACCACCGTGACGTTGTCCTGAGCCCTCTCGACCCGGCCGAGCATGTCGTAGAGGACATCTACCAGATAGGTAAGAATGGATTTTATTACGGCTTTGTCGCCTACGAGATCGTAGCCGCGACGTTCGAACGGGTCTCCGAGCCAAACTCCGTTTTTGCGTGGCGTCGGAACATCGTAACCGTGAACGAGCATCTGCGTCTGTTTCGGATTCGACAAGATCGCCACCTCGCGCGCAATGGTATTGTAGCCATTCTCAAGCCGCTGCACGGTCCGATCAAGTATATCGTTTCTGAGGAAGCTCCTTGGAACCCCTGGCGTCCCTGCTGAACGTGGGCGCAAGAGCTCCACCAACGCACCACCTCCGAGGACATCGTTGCCGCCCCCCGAAAAGATGAAGAAGTCAAACGACGCCGATTTGACGAGCTGGCGGTAATCTCGTTCGGCCAACATCTGTTCGAACGTATCCCCCGGGTAGGCGACGCTATGTGTCGTATACAGTCCCTCCAAAATATCGAAAAATGTTGGCTCGTATCCCGCAAGTCCCGATAGCGGCCATAAAATGTTGATCCACGAGTCGCCGTCGGCGCAGATCCTGATACTGGACCTTCTCGCAGCAACGAGCGCCCCGGCCGTCGCCTGACCGTACAAATCGGAGGCGACCTCCTTTTGCAGATACCGGTTCCGGCCGTCCTTCACGTGATAGACAAGACAGATCCCCGGATCTTTTTCGAGACCAAATGCCGCTCGCGCGTGGCCCGACTTTTCGGCGACGGCACTCTCGCTTTTCTTCGACATCTTCGCCGCCCGGGACGACGTAATTATTTTGGCCTTTCGCGTTTTCGACCTGTTGTCGTTTTCGGTTGAGGTCATGGCGGAACCCTCCTTTTTGACCAATTCCCCTTTGCGTGGCTGCTACAATTAATGGGACAGCTACAGCGGCTAGATTGCAAGGCAATACCACTTTGAGTTCTATCAGTTGTCGCTAATTTGTGAAGGGAACAACTGCCGACGTGCTACCAGTCGAGGATCGCAATAAGCTCGGACCTTTGGAACCACTTAGCCGAACCCAACGGGTGCGTTTAAACCGCTGCACCGATTTAGGCACCAGCCGCGCTTGAAACGCGATATCGCTGAAGACCAAAAGACGTCGTTGCTTTGATGCGATGGTCTATACCTGCGTATAGTTACATCGCCTTCGCTTTAAGCTTACGGTCCTCCTGTTGCCAACACTTAGACCGTGGCAACATGCACAGACAGGGCTCCTCCGGCTGTCGCCATTTCGGAGGGCTTGGATCCGGTCTGGGTCCGATCAGAGACTGCCCCCTCGGGCGGCTCCCGTCTTGCCAGATGCCAGCGACGGTCTCGGAGTGACGACGCATGCTCATTCATAACTTACACCTATCCCGCGACCTGTCCGTCTCTGGGGGATTTGATTGGCACGATCGTTCCGTCCGCACCACGGGGAGCTTTGCTGAAGGAGTCTTTCATGAAGTCGCAATATGAGAGTATGGGCGGCAAGCGCCCGCCTAGCATGGTATTCCCGCTGGCGATTTACATGATCGTTTTGGCAGGCGTGGCTATCTACATTGGGGTCAATGCACCGCGACGTCTACATACATCAGCGATTGATCCCATGCCGTCGAATAGCCTGCCTATTACTGGTGTAATGGCGGTATCTGTCCCGCTCCGACAAACTCCACTTCCTACTGTTGCTAGTAATTAAGTTGGTAGACCGCCTTGGATCTTGCGCGGCAGTAAACTGCTGTAGAGTCAAAAGCCGCTTGCAGAGGCCGCGCTCATTGCCGAACTCAGGTGAAATTGAGCGAGGAGATACTCGATCCGCCAACTAGGATTGCTCTGATGGAACTCGATGCGCTGTCGGTTTCCGTTACACCCATAGGATCGCGGCCCGCGCAACCATTCCACGGAAGGGGCAGCCGCGGCATGTCCAGTTCGGGCCGTGAACTTCGAAATACAGCGCCTAGACATTCGCAAGGCGGCGGTGAGGTCCACTTGGCGGCGTGATGCACTGACTACTCAGTCGACTGACGCAGTGGCGTGAAGCCTATCTGGCGCCTCTGTGGGCTCTCCTGCCGCAACGTCTTCAGCATCTCTTCATATTCCCTTTCCATCTCCTGAGTAACGGAGGGACGAACTTCCAGAAGCGCCTTGTCAAAATCTTGCTTGTCGACGGTGGACGCCTCGATGGATCGCCTGAGCGCAATCAAACCAGCACGGCGAGTAAGGTCCTCAAGATCAGCACCCGTAAAGCGCAAGGTCTTCTCCGCCAAGTCGTCGAGATCAACGTCACTGGAAAGCGGCATCTTTTTTGTATGGATACCCAAAATCTTGAGCCGCGCCTTCGCATCTGGAACCGGAACGTAGACCAATTCGTCGAAACGGCCGGGTCGCAGAAGCGCCGGGTCAAGAAGGTTCGGCCGGTTCGTTGCTGCCATCACGACAACACCTTGCATGTCTTCAAGACCATCCATCTCTGCCAACAGCGTATTGACGACCCGTTCGGTTACGGCCGGTTCTCCAAGACCGCCACCTCTCGCCGGAGCGAGGGAGTCGATCTCATCGATGAAGATGATCGTTGGCGCAACTTGCCTTGCACGCTCGAAAAGGCGCGATACCTGCTGCTCCGACTCGCCATACCACTTAGACAGCAGGTCAGAAGACTTTGTCGCAACAAAATTTGCCTCCGCCTCGCGAGCCACCGCTTTGGCAAGTAGCGTTTTACCAGTGCCCGGAGGCCCAAAGAGCAGAAAGCCCTTGGCCGGCCGGATGCCCATCCGCTTGAAGGCCTGGGGCGATCTCAACGGCAGTTCCACGCCTTCCTTGAGTTTAACTTGTGCTTCGTCCAGGCCACCGACGTCATCCCAACGGACATTCGGAGCCTGTATCATGATCTCGCGCAGGGCAGACGGCTGGATGCGTTTCATTGCCGTCAAGAAATCGTCCTGAGAGACGGTCAATTTTTCCAGGACCTCGGTCGGAATCCCTTCCTTGAGATTCACATCGGGAAGGACCCGCCGCAAGGCGTCCATCGCGGCCTCGCGTACGAGAGCGCCCAGATCGGCCCCGACAAACCCGTACGTGGTCCGCGCAATCTCGTCTAGATCCGTATCCCCGGCGAGTGGCATGCCACGTGTGTGAATAGCCAGCACTTCACGTCGACCGTTCTGGTCAGGGACGCCGATTACAATTTCTCGGTCGAAACGTCCTGGACGGCGTAGGGCCTCATCGATTGCGTCTCGTCGGTTCGTCGCACCGATCACGACGATGTTCTGGCGAGGCTCCAAACCATCCATCAGCGTCAGCAATTGAGCGACGATGCGGCGCTCGACCTCTCCCGTCACCTGCTCCCGCTTGGGGGCAATGGAATCAATTTCGTCGATGAAAATGATCGACGGCGCATTCTCGGATGCCTCCTGGAAGACTTGTCTAAGGCGTTCCTCGGACTCTCCATACCGGCTACCCATGATCTCGGGCCCAGCGATATGATAGAAGTTAGCTTCCGTTTCGTTGGCGACAGCTCGTGCAAGTAGGGTCTTGCCGGTGCCGGGGGGTCCGTAGAGCAAGACGCCCTTTGGGGGATCGATGCCAAGACGCTGGAAAAGTTCGGGATGGCGCAACGGCAGTTCGACCATCTCGCGGACTTGCTCGACGGATGAACCAAGACCTCCAATGTCGTCATAGGTAACGTCGGCCCGTCGCGCCTCTTTGGGCTCCTCGAACTGCGGGCGCAGCTCTACGACGGTCTGCTCGTTCATCTGCACGACGCCCCGCGGCTGCGTGGAAACCACAACGAGCCTGATTTCTTGAAGACCGTAAGCAGGAAGGTTAAGCAGGCGCGGATCCTGCACCCTTTGTTGGACGGACGTCGATACCACGTCGCCAGCCATCATCGGCCGGTGGAGGAAAGTCCGTTGCAAGGGTTCGCCCGAACCTTGGAGGACTAGGTTCTTCTGAGCGGGCGCGAGAACCACTTTGCTCGCTGGGCGAGCCTCCGCTTTACGGACCTCAATAAGGTCACCGCTCGACGCTCCGGCATTTACGCGCTGTAGCCCGTCGAGACGGATTATGTTTAGTCCTTCGTCATCGGAATAGGGGCGCATCGCGATCGCGCCGGTGTGGCGCTTACCAATTAGCTCGATAAGGTCGCCCTCTCGTACGCCAAGTTTTTGCATCGCTGTGGCCGATAGGCGTGCGATACTTGCGCCGGCGTCTTGAGGACGCATATTCGCGACTTGCAATGTCAATACTTGATCATCAGAAGTAGACATGCCCTCTCCATTCAAATGCTAGAAAAGCTGGTCCGAAACATAGAGGTCGAATGGAGAAGACAAGGCTCCGCCACTCGTCATCGCGACAATGCTCTGCCATTCACCTTTTTAAAACGGATGGACGGCCTCCGGTTTGGATATCCCAACAACCCGGGAAACCCTATCATACTTGGGTATAGGCTTGGGCCCGGGCCGACGATGCTTAAGAGCTCTGACCCAACTGGAGTACGCGAACAAACTACGGATACGTTTGAAAAACCGTATCGTGACGAAGGGCCGTAGAGATGGTGGATAAACCTCCTACAGTGCGTAGCGGGGCTTGGTGGCTTCGCCTCACTCACTCTTTTCAGCGGAAGCACAGCGGCTGGATTGCCGGTGCGGATTGAGGCCATCGTTCAGTGCCTGGAGCCGGAAAAAACATCTACCGCTACACCTTCATGTTTCGAGATATGGGTATTGCGGTGTGGCTGGGCAAAGACGTGGCTGCGCGTGCCAGAGCGTTCCGCGCGGTTGATAGAAGATTTGCTGTCGCCGGGTTCCAACCTCCAAAGGAAAGCCGGCCACTACTCGAAAACAATTCACGATGGGCTGGCTGGACGAAGCGGGCGCTTGGCATGACCATCCATGTCAACGATTGGCGCTCGACAGCTGAGGCAGGGAGTTGGGTAGGTTCGGCCACGCTTCATCGAAATCTTAGGGGCGGTATGGTGGTGTTGGGAGCACTATCTGCACAAGCTGGGCAACGCACGGCGTGAGGGGTTAAAATCGCCGAGCTCATCTGGAGCGGAGTGGCACCTACCGGTGGCAACGGCCATCACTCTCCCGAAGAGAGTGATGGCCGCGAATGAAATCAACCAGGAATGTGGGTCACCGAACCTGATGACACCACTGCGCAAACCGGTCTCTCCCGACTACGCTCCCACGAAATCAGTGCTTCGCGTAACAGCCTCCCACGCATCAATTTCCTTAGCGACCTGATCGATTTTGCTTCTTGCGCGTCGGAGTGCATCAGTACCCAACAAGAGATGGAGCGGAGGGTTGTCAGACTTTACGAGATCGAGGAGCGCCTGCGCGGCGAGAACCGGGTCGCCGGCCTGCCGGCCATGGGCCGCGTCGAACGCTGCTGAACTTTGCCCGATCGTCTCAGCATAGGCGGCACCAGCGGCATCACTCTTTCTGATTGAATGGTCTGATAGGAAGTCCGTTCGGAAAGCACCCGGCGCAACTGCAGTGACCTTGATGCCGAAAGGTTCGACCTCCAAAGCGAGGGCCGCAGACATGCCTTCAAGGGCAGCTTTGGCCGCCGAGTACATGGCCGATCCAATGCCAGGAGCTCGCCCTGCGATAGAGGTGACGTTGATAATATGACCACGTCCTTGTGCGCGCAAAAATGGCAAGGCCGCCTTGATGATACGGAATGGTGCGAAGACGTCGACTGAAAAGAGCCTTTCGACATCCTCATTGGCTGCCATCTCGAGGGCCCCGAGCAGGCCATAGCCCGCATTGTTGACAATTACATCAATCCGTCCTGCGATCTCGAAAGCTTGACGTATGGCAGCCTCGGCGTCGTCGCCGTCACTAAGGTCGGCTGAAAGAAGGTGCAATCGGCCCAGCCCTTCCTCTAAGGGCACTTCGGTCGTACGGGCCGTACCGATAACAGTATCGCCGCATGCCAACCGTGCTTGCGCCAGTGCTTTCCCAAGGCCGCGTGAAATACCTGTGATGAACCAGGTGGTCATAAAACTCTCCTTCTTTTTTTAACGAGAAGGAATTTGTCACAATACCATTTACTGTATAATCAGCCAAAAATTGAATGCCCTTATTAGGTGGCCTTAACAATGCGAGACATGTTGGTAGACAAACTTCCGGCCGGCAACGACTACAATCAAATGCGCGCTTTCATTGCCGTTGCCGAATACCTGAGCTTCAGCCGCGCGGCGGAGGTGCTCGGGGTATCGCCATCGGCACTTAGTCAAATGATCCGCAGCTTTGAGGAGCGGGTGGGGCTACGTCTCCTTCACCGAACGACCAGAAACGTCTCACTGACGGAGGTGGGCGAGAACCTGTTCCAACGCGTGCGACCTGCTGCCGTCGAGCTGGGCGAGGCCTTGGCTCAAACTCGGACCGCCGGGGAGCGACCAGCTGGAACTGTTCGTGTCCATACGTTTCGCTCTGCGTCGCAGACGCACATCGAACCGATCCTCGCAGCCTTTTCGGAGCGCTATCCCGACATCGTGCTCGACATCACAGTCGATGATGAGACGGTCGACATAGTCGAGCGAGGGTATGATGTCGGATTAAGGATCGGCGAGGTCATCGAGCGGGATATGGTTGCGGTTCGTCTCGGACCCGAGTTACGCCAACTTGCTATCGCGACGCCCACCTACTTCCGTCGGCATGGTCGACCAGAGCATCCTCGCGATCTCGTCAACCATCAGTGCGTGCGGTGGCGTTGGCCCGGCCACCAGACACCCTACTCCTGGGAATTCTTCGAGAGCGGCGCATGGTTCAGCGTTGCCGTAAATGGTCCTCTCATTGTCAGCGACAAGCAGACTGCAGTGAACGCTGTCCTTCAAGGGATGGGAATAGGATTTGCGGTGGAGGAGATGATTGCCGATCATCTTGCCGAGGGGCGGCTGGCCAGTTGTCTCGAAGCCTGGTCCGCACCTTTTCCGGGATGGTTTCTTTGCTACCCCCAGCAGCGGCAGATGGCACCAGCGCTTCGTGCGTTCATCGACGCCGTCCGGGCTGGGAGCTCCAATCGAATGTCAAATGACTGAGGAGGCGCAAATGTTGTCAGCCAAGCAAAAGGACGAGTTCATTCGGCTTTTCGAGGCGAAGCTCCCGCCAATTGAGCAAGACGCCGATGCTTTTCTGGAAGTCGAAAGCGTTCGGATGTTCGCGCCTTTGGAGAGTGGCGACCTGCTTGCCAGGCTAGCCCTTTCCAGCAGTGAGACAATGGATCTGGCGGTGAACCCCGTTTGCGCTGTACGGTTTGCAGCAGCGATCCTCGATCTCGTCAGCAAGTCGGGCGACTACGTCGTTGACCTCGCACTTTTTGATGCCCAGAGCGGCGAACAGTTGGTCAGGCTGCGTCCTTAGCCGCATAGCCTGTCACAGCTTTGGTCTACGGCTCTGGAATTGACGGAACGTCGAATGGTTTCCTCACCGCGATCACTAGCGAAGAGACTATCGACCAACCGCATTTGTTCCGAGTACTGGCTGTTGCGTACCTCAGCCCGTTGCCGTCAGCAAATCCTCCAAGGATGCGAGGGCAACAAAAGATTTGGCTGCTTCGGCAAGATCACGATCCAGAGTAATCAGCGCGTCTGCTTGAAGCAGAGTGACGGCAATGTATTCGGCGCGATACGTATCCGCCCAGTTGAGTTTACTCGCGATGTCCCATGCATATCGCTGCAAAACGCGGTCACCGAGCAAGCGGATTCGCAGACCCCTTAGGTGATTCAGTTGGCTTTCAGCTTCTCTTTTCTGCAGGTCACCCTTGCGAACTGCAGAAAAGAGAAGCGATAATACCTGGGATCGCAAAAGTGTTGGGGCGACCATGACGTGACTTTCCGGCACCCTTGCACCATTTCTCGCCAGAAAAATCGCAGCATCGGCTGCTATCGCAAATCGCTTCATCACCAAAATCTCCGCTCCTGAATTGCACCCGGCCAAAAGAAGGGCATTGTCCTGCTTTCAAGACTTACCTTAAACCAACAATGCGGAGGCGCGTTGGCAAGGAATCTCGATTGGCTACTGCGCCAAAAAGTCCGGGCCGCCGGAAATAGTGCAAGGTTGGGGCCGTCGGGAAGATGATGGCAGCTACGCGTCTGACGGGGACTTCGGATGCGCGTTTACTCAAAGTGGAACCCTTCGCTTTCAGATTAAGGAAGCAATTTGGCAAGCCACTTGCGGGCAGCAAGGCTGCCCGCACGACGCAAGGTCCAACGTCTCCTCGGGCAATTCTCAGACCGCGGCTTTAGCAATCCGGCGAGCAGAAATCGTCAACCAGATCGCGGAAATCAGGAAGTAAAAGGCACCAAATCCCGCATATGGGGCGACGTCGAGAATTGATGGCGGCGTGGCAGACAACGATTGTGTGATCATGAACCCACCAGCCAGGCAGGATTGGCCCCCGCTCAGGATCATGGCCCACTGCGCACCATAGCCGCGCCACCGGCGGACGCCTGTTGCTAGTTGGAGTGCACCGGACAGAACGGCCCAGACACCAAACACGGCCAGGATATCGTTCGTGCTTTTGGTCGCAGCGAAGATCACGGCAAACGTGGTAACGGTGCTGACGAAGATGTTGAGGGTTTGTGAGCTGTTGGCTTTGAAACCGCCATTTGAGCGTGCGTCGACGAGGTTCGCGACGGCATCCCATGCAGGATAAATCACCAGTAAGCCTGATGCCAAGATCGGGTTATCGGCGCACAGAATGGCAGCCCCCACCCAGACTATCGAGAAGATTGCACGCGCATAATAATAGGATCGCAACCAATCGGATTGCGAGGGTTTCTGGCTAATCATGATGGTCTCCGTTATTATTGCCTACCAACTAGTAGGTAGTTTAAATCGCTATGTCAATGCTTTGCAATCTTGTGTTATCCCTTGACAGCCTTCCTACCAATAGGTAGGAGCATATTATGGAAGCAATGCCATCGACCGCGAACAAGATATTGGACATCGCCCAGTCCCTCGTCGTAAGGGGCGGCTACAATGGCTTTAGCTACGCTGACATCTCGGGCGCCATTGGAATTCGCAAGGCGAGTATCCATCATCACTTCCCGACCAAGAACGAACTCGTCTCGGTACTCGTCGATCGGTACCGTCGGCAAGCATCAGAGGGCCTCAAGGCGCTGGACGAGCATTTCCCCAACCCAATCGAGCGGCTAAAAGCTTATCTCAGCTACTGGGAGCAATGTATCAAGGACGCTTCGGCCCCGATCTGCGTGTGCGCGATGCTCGCCGGAGAAATGGCGATGTTACCGGAGGAGATATCTTCGAGAGTGCGAGCACACTTCCATGCGTTAGCACAATGGCTGGCTACCGTTTTGAAGTCAGGGGTGGACCAGGGCTTGTTCCTGCTGCCAAAAAAAGCAACTGACGAAGCTCAATTATTCATGGCAACGGTTCACGGGGCGATGTTGTCAGCGCGCGCGCTGGATGATCCTAAGTTATTCAACATTATCACGAAACCACTACTCGATAGGCTGAAGGGAGCTGACATCGTTCGGCACTCTTGAATACAGCGAAACTAATCCTGTCAGCCAATGCGCAACCACCTGGAGCAACACCCAAACGCGTCGCGGATTTGAGCTGCATACCGAGGGTTAGTCCCATCGGGCTTCCTTGATTAGATCGACAAATGCGCGCAGCTTCGCGGGAATGTGCCGACGCCCGGGGTAATACAAGCATAGCCCTGGATAAGGAGGCGTCCAGTCGGCCAACACCCGAACGAGACGGCCAGCCACAATATCCTCCATCACCTGCCATTCGTTGAGATAAGCAAGCCCTACGCCTTCCCTTGCTGCGCGCAGCATCACATCACTCTCGTCGAGAGTAAGGCGGCCGGGTACGTCTATGGTGAAAGCCTCCCCACGTCGTTCGAATTCCCAGTGGTAAATTGGACCGCTCGCCATGCGGCCACGGATGCATTGGTGATTCTGTAGATCGGCAGGAACGGACGGCTTGCCGTACGCCGAGAAATAGGCTGGGGAACCAACGATGGCTGGGCGGATGAAGCGGCTGATCGGCACCACAGTCATGTCCGGAGGGACGGCTTCCAGAATCCTGATGCCAGCATCGAAGCCCTGACCGTTGATATCAACCAGCGCGCCCTCGGTGACCAGCTCCACTGCCATCTGCGGATGGCGTTCCATATACTTGATCACCAGCGGTGACAGGATCATCCGCGCAGCGCCGATGGACGTATTGATCCGCAGCGTACCAGTTGGGTCAGTACTGTGCTCACTTGCGAGATCGACGGCATTGCGGATCGTTGCCAAAGCGGGCGTGATCTCGGCGACGAACTGCTCCCCTGCCGACGATAGCGCTACACTGCGCGTCGTTCGGTTGAAGAGACGCACCCCGATCCGTTCTTCCAGCGCCCCTATCTGCTGGCTGAGCGCCGACGAGGATATTCCGAGTTCTCGCGCAGCAGCGCGGAAGCCGCCGTTTGCTGCAACCGCGGTTACCGCCTCTAGTTCGGCCAAGGTGCCACGCATCATTGTCCGCAATTCCTTATCAGCGCGTCCGGTTTTGACCAGCTTATCAGATCAATAGACGATTGCTAGATAAAGCGCATTACTTCCCCGGAGACAAAAATGCGTAAAATCGAACAAATCTATATCGACGGAGAGTTCATCACTCCGCATGGCACAGAGACGGCAGATCTTTTTAACCCTTCTACCGAAGAGAAGATTGGTATTGTGCGGCTCGGTGACGTTGAAGACGCGCGGGCGGCAGTAGCGGCCGCCAAGCGTGCATTCCCAAGCTTTTCACGGACCAACAAGGCGGAGCGGATCGACCTGCTGAAGCGGCTGAGCGCTGCCGTTTCGGCCCGAAGCGCCGAACTGACGGCGGCCATGATAGAGGAATACGGCGCTCCGCAATATTTTACCGGCTTTGCCGTATCGAATGCCGCCGACACCTTCCTCACCATGGCGAAGGTTCTTGAAGAATATGAATTTACGCAAAGAGCTGGAAGGGCAGAGGTGACGATGCAGCCGGCTGGCATTGCTGCTGCGATCACACCCTGGAACAACAACTACGGCTTCATCTGCACCAAGCTTGCAACCGCCATTGCAGCAGGAACGACAATTGTGATCAAGCCGAGCGAGATGAGCGCGACGCAAACCCAGTTGTTGACCGAATGCTTGCACGAGGCCGATCTTCCGAAAGGCTTGTTTAACATCGTCAACGGTCGCGGCGACGTCGTTGGCGCGGAGTTCAGCCGCCATCCCGATATCACCAAGGTAACCTTCACCGGCTCGACCGCTGTCGGTAAGGAGATCCTGCGCGTCGGGGCCGAGACGCTGAAGCGAGTGACACTGGAACTCGGAGGCAAGGGACCGAGCATTATTCTCGAAGATGCGGATCTCGAAACCGCAATCCCGAACGTTCTTAGAATGGGTCTGATGAACAGCGGACAGGCCTGCGTCGCTGGTACGCGCATTCTCGTACCGGCAAGCATAATGGACGATGTACTGGTGCGGCTCAAAGAAGGTATAGCGGCATTCAAGCCCGGTTCGCCCTTAGAACCCGAGGTGATGATTGGGCCGATGGTAAGCAGCAAGCAGCATGAGCGCGTGCAGTCCTACATACGGCTAGGTCTTGAGGAGGGAGCCGAATTGTTGGTCGGCGGTCCGGGCCGGCCCGAGGGGCTCGACCATGGGTGGTTCTCGCGACCAACGATTTTCTACAACGTCAACAACAATATGCGGATTGCTCGCGAGGAAATCTTCGGGCCGGTGCTCTGTGTCATTCCCTACAACAGCGAGGAAGAGGCAATACAAATTGCCAACGACACCAGCTACGGTTTGCAAGCCTATTTGAACGGCAGCGACATGGCACACATGCGGGCGTTGGCAGAACGCATGGATTCTGGTCGCGTGGTTATCAACGGGGCGCCGCACGAACCGTTGGCACCTTTTGGTGGCTTCAAGCAGTCAGGGATCGGACGCGAATACGGCATCTTCGGACTGGAAGGCTTTCTGGAGCGTAAAGCGATACTTTCCTAGGCGCCGAAAGCAGTCTCTGCCCTCGCTGGCGAAAGGCGCTAGATCATTGAGCCGGTCATTGCAAGGAGCCAGCCCAATCCTAGCCCAGCGCGACGGCGATCCCCTTATTGCCAAGCGCCGTTCGGTAGACGGCCACGGTACGGCGTGTCTCGGCAATCCCCCCAAGGTCCTAGCCAAAAGCCGGGAGGGCAGGTACTTGGGACGTAATAGGGATCGTAGTAGGGAGCCGCGTAGACAGGGTACGGCGGACGAGAGGCGATTGCGCCGACCGCCGTCCCTGTCGCAAGTCCAAGACCGTACCACCCCGCGTTTTTCCACCCCCGCCAATGATCAATGAACAAGGCGGCCGGTCCGGTCGCACCAGCTATGTCTCCTTCGAGCACCTCGACATCGAAAATCAGGGTGTTGCCATCGAGCTTTGCTGACTTGAGCGTCACAACCGCATCACTGGCATCGGATCCTCCACTTAGGACCGAAATCGTCGCGTTTGGCGGATCCATGCTAAAATTGTCCGGGCCCACGCCCCATTGTTTGATGAGCTCATCAGTTGCCAGATGTCCCGCTGCCTTTGCGGGGCGGTCTGCAAAAAGGATAGCATCCCTGGCAACGCCGGCCAGGATCAGCTTGTTTCCCTCTAGCTTTGCCTGATCGGCATTGATGACGAGCAGAGACGCTCCCGTTCCCTGCTGCGAGGTCTGTCCGACGAACTTCTGTAGCGCCACTCGCGGTGGCATAGTATTCTCGGACGCACGAGCGCTTGAAGCGAGAAAGCCGAGCGTAGTCACGAACGCCAGGCAAAGCGCCGAATTGGATCGCATAGGGAAATCCTGTTGTTGTATCGATTGTCGTAAGGTTTTGAGGTCGAAATGATCTGGGCGACACTGTCCGCCAGTGTCGATAAGGCCGATGCTATTGTGGCCCGCTCCTGCCAAGGCATGCGGGCCAGCGTTCAGCGCACCACCGCTTGCCGCGTTCGGCGCAAGGCCTTCATCACAGTCTCATTGAGGTTCAGGTGACCGCGTACAAGATCAGGTGGCGTCAGCGCCATCCAACGATTCAGCGACACATCCGAGCAAAAGCGGCTATTGAAGACATTGATGACCTTCACAGGCGTATCACCGGTGTTTTCGATGTAGTGGCCGAGCGTCCTCGGCACGAAGCCCACGTCACCCGGGCGATAGTTGAAGGTTCGGGCTTTCGACGTGGCGTCGAAGACGGTCATGCGCGCTTCGCCCTCGATATAGTACTGCCACTCGTCGGCATCTGGATGCCAATGCATTTCTCGCATCCCACCTGGCGCGATCTCGATGATGAGTGCGGAAAGCGTCGTCACCGGAAAGCTATGTGCGTCGATCGTCTTGACGGAGCCACCCATGTATTGCTGCGCCGGGATTTCGGATGAATGGAAGACGTACGAATGCGGCGGCGGGCTGTCTGGCAGCAGCGCGAGGACAACTTCGAGCGGCTCGGGCACGGGAAGTCTGAAGATGTACTTTTCCGACTTCGGAATGTTGGCGAAGTTATCGATGGGAACGCCAAAGTTTTTTGCGAGGACGCTTGGCGGTGTATGAGCCATGTACTCGGTAATCAACAGGGTTTCGTTTTCGGAGAAATTGCCGTCGTCGAATACGAGCAGGAATTCTGTGCCCTCTTCCATGCCCTGGATTGAATGTGGCACTCCGGCCGGAACAAGCCAGACATCCCCTGGCTTCAGGTCGTCGATGGAAAGGTTCCCTTCAGGATCAACAACGGTTAGGCGGGCAGTTCCGTGAAGAATATAGGCCCATTCTGCTTCCTTGTGCCAGTGCAACTCACGAACCACACCTGCGCCGAGACGCATGTTCACACCAGCCATGGATTTTGAGACCGGGAACTCACGTAAGGTAACTTCCCGTGCCCAGCCGCCGTCTTCCAGGCGGTTGTGAGCCATGGCAAACGGAAACTTGAGGTTTGGCAGTGACCCGTTGTCCGTTTCAGGGGGAATGAGCAAATCCGGATTTTGCAAATCCAACTCGATATTTCGCGGACCTAGATCATCCGCACCCCTGCTTCCGCGGATCGGCTGAATAATTGCTTGCGTGCTGATGGTCATTAGGCTCTCCATTATTTTCTTGCAATGTCGATCAGGTGTTGCGCGCCACCGTTTTGGAAGCGAAACACAAGTCGGATCCCACTCCAGAAGTCCTGTGGGCGATTTCAAGCCTGATACGGGCGTGGTCAGCAGCATATCGGCTGCACTATCCAGTGGCGCGCACCTGCACTCGGTAATGGCCCGGAGCTAACCTTCCGGGCCATTCAAACATTTTCAGCGAATGAAGAATGTGACGCTGCCGTCGGCGGCCTGCTGGGCGTTTACAACGTCGTCGACCTTGATGCCCTTGGCTGCGAGCTTTTCGACCAGCGGCTTGTTTTCCTTAATGGAAGCCTGGATGTGCTCCACGCCTTCTACGGTGCGTGGAATTGTCGTATCCTGCGCGTCCGGCTGAACCTTCTGGTTCTGATAGTCGTTCAGATACTTGACATCGAAGTCTTGGTTGAACGTCGTCAAGGTCCGTTCGATTTGGGGCCCGTCATTCATTGTAATGCTGTCTTCAGCATAGCTTGCGCCGGCGAAGGCAAACGAGGAGACGATGGCAGCCAGTGCAAAGTTCGTTACGCGGTTCATCGATTTTTCCTTCCATAGGGCTAATCGCTGCTCCCACGAGCAGCGGCTACGTTTCAAATCACGGGTAGGTACCCGCTTGTGCACCGCCGTGGAGGCGACAGGGAAAAGCTATGCCTCGGGGTATCCGCGTGAAATCATACTGAGGTCGTCTAGAACCTAGACTTTCGTTTGTGGGCGATGGCAGCTTGGCCCCGCCCATGACTTCCGATAGCAAATCGAGCCTGAGAAGCTCTCCCCATTCAGCTGGAAGAATACGCAGCATCGACGACACCGTGTGGGGCATTAACCGCCAACAGGTAACCGACGGGCAGTGCGCGGATTGATCACCAGCACTTTACCCAGCATCAAAAGCGATTGGCATCCAATCGCTTTGGTCCTGGCGACTTCGACCTACACAAAGGGATGGACACCGAGGCCTTCCGTACAATGTCGTGGCACCCGTGCAGACAATAGGCTGTTACCGAGCGCAACCCTCTTGTGTGGGCTTCGCGCTTTCCTCCCACCGCAGCCGACGACGAGGTAACTATGAGCGCCGTGAATCACACTGAAGAATCCAGCGCGACAGCGGCTTCCAAATTGTCTGTCAGAGCGTGGAAGGTGCCTCTCAACGGCGCACCGGTCGTTCTGATCGTCGGGATTGGGGGGGGTATTCGGGATGGCTGTACTGGAGAGCATAGCAGTTCCAACAGCGGGCCATCGTATGCGTTGGCATCGCCATTTTCGATTTGAGCTGCTTTCTGAACGTACATCTAAGCTACGATGATGGTGGAAATCATTTCATGTCGACAAACGTCGTGCGTGCGGTCGGGCAAGCAATATCATTTGCCCCTCTGGCAGCGATCGCGATGATTGGCATGCCCAAGGAACGTTCGGGTGCGGCGTCATGCCCATTCAATATGATGCCCAGCCTTGGCGGCTGTGTCGCAACAGCGGCTTTCACAATAATTTCGAAGCGCGAACGGTTCCACTCCAACGGTAATCCTCCCCGTTTTA
>UBMU01000026.1 GCA_900466605.1 Hyphomicrobiales bacterium | reverse complement strand
GCCCTGCCGAAGTGCAGTTCTTCGGCCACTGCTTTGAAATACGAGAGTTGACGTAGTTCCATATGCGACTGTCTCCTCGACCAGAACACTACATTTTGTTCTTATATCACTCCATATTGTTCGTAGCCAGAGACGTGTCAGTGAGGAACAAAGTGTTCCAATGGAGACACTTGCCAGACGCTTGCAGGAGCGAGCCCGACAACTGGGCATTTCGAACGCCGAAGCAGCGAGGCGGGCGGGACTCGACGAGCGCCGTTACGCCCACTACGCTTCCGGTCGCCGCGAGCCCGATTTAGTCACACTCGTGCGAATAGCGAGCGCCCTTGGGACTTCGCCAAATTGGATGCTCGGCGTATCCACTACTACGACTCATCCGGAATTAACCGACTTCATTGAACGCTTCGCAAACGCTGCGAATGGAATGTCTAAGCAAGAAATCGAGCTGTGCGTCATACAAGCGGAAGCGATTGTCGCCGCAAAAACCCGTCGATAAGCCCCCAATCAATTGTATGCTCTTGAGAGTTTAAGCTAGAACCTATGGCTCATAACCGCTTGGTTGGGGGTTCGAGTCCCTCCGGGCCCACCATTTCCCCCCTTTGGGACTAGCACTGCGCGTCGACGCGAGGCACGCATTTCTGCGGGCGCCGCGAATTCTACGGCAGCGGCGAAAGCTATTGGTTATCAGTGAGATAGGGGAACCCGCCGTGGAGTCTAGCAGGCGCTTCATACCCGTTTGGTTGGGGGTTCGAATCCCCCTCCGCCTACCACGAAATCCGGGCTTTCGTGACGATGAACATGGCTGGGACGGAAAGCTGACAACGTTTTTGACAACATGGCCGCCGGCCGACGGCTGGCGCCGGCCGGGACTGCGGCTTCACTCTTCAGGGATGAACCACATCGTGGGCGTAGGCGTCCACCGCATCGGCGTCGTACACCACGATACGCTTGCCCATGCGATGGGCTAGGCCGTTCGTGGATTCCAGGGTGAATCTTAGCCCACTCGATCCGTAGTATCGGCAAGGTTCTTCCGCCGGATTGTTCGTTGATCCTTCGGAAGCCCCTAGACCCCAATTTTCCCATCCAGAAGCAGCTCGAGATAGATGCGGCGCCCGTCGTCCTTGTGAACGTGTTCACACTGGAGGAGGCGGACGAGCCGACCTTCTTCTCGGCCTGGGAGGACGACGCCGCGTTCATGAAGGAACAGCCGGGTTTCATCTCTACCCAGCTTCACCGCGCGATCGGACCGAGCCCGACCTATCTCAACTACGCGGTTTGGGAATCGACGGGAGCTTTCCGCGCGGCGTTCAGCCATCCCGAGTTCATCGCTAAACTCTCGGACTATCCGTCGTCCGCCGTGGCTAGCCCGCATCTCTTCCAGAAGGTCGCGGTGCCGGGCGTCTGTGTGGCCTGACGCCGCGGTGCCCGGGCAAGGAACCGGCGGTCGCCACGCGGGCGACCTCCTCAACAGATGCGCGGCGTCATTGCAGGCTTTTATGACGGGAAACTAACCGAGTAGTTGTTTGCTCGATTCGAGGGTCGTGAAGGTTTCTGAACTGCGCCGACTGCTGCCGATCCAGCGAGACGGCGTGATCCGCGTGACGCCTCTTCATCGTCTGCGCCGCAGGGGCAAGTATGTCCCTGCGCGCGAGTAGCGAGCCAAGATGTTACTCAATTCAAACGCGATGTTCCCGTCGCGGCGGCGGTCTACTGACCGTGCCGATGCGACGCGAGTTCGCCCGTGACGAACTGCGCGCGGCCGAGGCCGAAGGACCAGTCTTCGTCCGTGTTCTCGACCATCGAGATCATGACATCCGACGACGCGATGCCGCACCGCTCGGAAAGCTCACGACATAGGCCCCCATAGAAATCGATCTTCTCGGCCCGTGAACGCGGACGGGTGACAACCTCAATCATCACGAATTTGTCCGTTCTCGGAATGTCGAGACCGGTATCAAGGGCGCGCATGTGCGTTCGTTCGTGTTCAGTCAGGATCTGGTACAGATCCCTCTCCGGAACCTTGAACGCCCGCACCATCGCGTCGTGAATGGCCTCGAGAAGTTCTTCGATTTCCGTGTTGGTCCGTCCCTTGAGGACATGGATTTTCATCAGGGGCATGTCGTCTCTCCCAGCTTGCGTGTCATGCGTCCCGCTTCATGATCCACTCCACTTCCGGAGCAGCTACGAAGCGCCATTTTCTCAGTGGCCCCGCCATCACGTTCAGGTAGTACATTTCGAACCCATACGGGGCTCCGCAGGGATGGTGCCCGCGAGGAACGAGCACAACATCGCCATCGGCGACGGCCATGGTCTCGTCGAGCTGACCATCGTCGGTATAGACGCGCTGTATCCCGAATCCTTCCGCAGGATTCAGCCGGTGATAGTAGGTCTCCTCCAGATAGGTGATCCGTGGAAAGTCACCCTCGTCATGGCGGTGCGAGGGATAACTCGACCAATGGCCTGCGGGAGTGAACACCTCGGTTACGAGCAGCGAGTCGCAGTAGTCCTCGTTCTCCATGGCGATATTGTTCACATACCGCGTATTGGTGCCCTTACCCCGCTCTGCAAGCGAGATCCCGTCCGGACCAATGCGGCGAGCGGGATGCCCGCCCCGTCCCGGGGCCGAGCAGACAGCAATGACGCAGTCGGTCGCGGCTACCGCTTCCCAGGAGCTCGCGTTGGGAACATAAAGGCAATGCGGCGGTGTCTTTTCGAAGACGCTCATGCGTTCGCCGAGCACGCCCCAGTTCTTCTCCCCAGCAACGAACGATGCCTTCCCTTCCACCATGACCAGGATGACCTCGCGATCCCCGGTTTCCTCCGAAATCCGTTCGCCCTCGCGGATGCGGTAGAGCGAGAACCCCACGAAGCGCCACCCAGCGGCCTGCGGCGTAATCTCGTGCACCTTCCCATGGCTTCCGAATGGTTTCCTTTGAAGATGTGACATCTCAGATCCTCAGTTCACCAGTTTCTGGAAATCGCGATTTCGGACATACTCCGTCCTCGCGGCATTGAGCTTCTCGGAGCTCCCAACCTCCGGAACGGCAACGTCCCACCAGAAGCCACCACCTCCCTCGCCAGGGCCTGGTACGGCGTCCGTGTCAATGACGATGACCGATGGTCGCTCGCGGCCCCTGGCGGCGATGATCTGCGCTTGGAGATCCGATATGCCCTTCGCCTTCACCGCATGGACGCCCATCGCAGACGCATGAGCGACGAAGTCGATCTCGGGCTGCTCCTCGATGTTGCAGTCCTTGTACATGTTGTTGAACTCTTCGCCCCCGCACGCGATCTGCAGACGGTTGATGCAGCCGTAGCCGCGGTTGTCGGTCAGCACGACGGTAAATGGGATCCGCCGCATGGCCGCCGTCGCTAGCTCCGAATTCATCATCATGTAGCTGCCGTCGCCGACAAAGCACACGACCTCGCGATCCGGCAGTGCGAGCTTGATCCCCATTGCGCCAGCCAGCTCGTAACCCATGCAGGAATATCCGTATTCCATGTGGTATCCGCCCTGCGCTGGCTGCCAGAGTAGCTTCAACGCGCCCGGCATCGTTCCGGCCGCACACATCGCGATCGTGCGCTCAGTCGAGACGCGCTGTACGGCGCCGATCACCTGGGCGTCGGTTGGTAGCACGTTTCCGCCATCCACTTCCGGAGCGGCACAATGGGCGTCCACGCGCGCCAGCCAGTCGGTGCGGGACTTAGGATCGAATGATACCGACCGATACTCGCCCAACGCCTCGGAAATCCGCTCCAGAGACGATTTGGCATCGCCGACGAGGCTGGCCGCGCCATGCTTGTGGGCGTCGTAGGGTTGGATGTTGATGGATACGAGCGATCTCGACGGATTGCGGAAGAGAGCCCACGAACCCGTCGTGAAATCCTGAAATCTCGTACCGACACCCAGCACCAGATCGGCGGCGTCACAGACCTGGTTGGCTGCAGCGGATCCGTCCACGCCCGCCGCCCCAAAGTTCATTGGGTGCGCCTGAGGCAAAGCCGACTTTCCAGCCTGTGTCTCCACGACCGGAATTCCGTGCTTGGTGGCAAACTGGGCGAGTGCTTCCTCGGCCTCCGAATAGATCACGCCACCGCCGCAGATCAGCACAGGCTTCTGCGCCATTCTGATCATCGCGACGACGTGGGCGACTTCTCGCTGGTCCGGCTCGGGACGCCGGATGTACCACGTCGTCGGCTCGAAGAACGAATCCGGATAGTCGTATGCCTCCGCTTGAACGTCCTGGCAGAACGCAAGTGTCACAGGTCCGCAGGATGCCGCGTCGGTCAGGGTTCTCATGGCGCGTGGCAGCGCGGTGAGAAGTTGTTCGGGACGCACGATCCTGTCGAAATACTTGCTGACTGGACGGAAGCAGTCGTTTACGGACATGCTTCCGTCCTCGAAGTCCTCTATCTGCTGCAGAACCGGATCCGGCCGGCGGTTCGCGAACACGTCACCAGGAATGAGAAGGACTGGAAGGCGGTTCACATGCGCGAGCGCAGCGGCCGTCACCATGTTCGTGGCGCCGGGACCGATCGACGAGGTGATCGCATGCGCACGTCGTCTCTTCTTTGCCTTGGCGTAGGCGATCGCGGTGTGGGCCATCCCCTGTTCATTCTGGCCGCGCCATGTCGGAAGCGCGTCACCGATGCCGTGGAGCGCTTCGCCGAGACCAGCGACATTGCCGTGCCCGAAGATAGCCCAGACCCCCTCGATGAATCTCTCTCCGTCTTCCGTCATCTGAACGGAGAGCCAGCGCACCATTGCCTGAGCGGCGGTCAAACGAATTGTCGACATCTCACTTCTCCTTTGCGGTCCAGCGTGTTTCGTCCCAGATGCGGCAGAGGCTCTCGAAGCGGCCAGCCATTTCGGAGATTGCGCGACTGTCGTCGAGTTCTCCCTTCATCCATCTGCGTGCGACATCGCCGAAAATTGTCCGTCCTACTGCGAAGCCTTTCACGAGATCAAAGGCTGCGGCGACCCTGAATGATGCTGCGAGCTCGGCTTCCGGAGCGTCGAGGCCGAGCACTACGATGCCTCTCGTATTCGGGTCGTTTTCCTCGATTGCGGCGATGGCCTTCCGCCATGCCGAAGCGTTCGTCATCGGCTCAAGCTTCCACCAGTCCGGATAGACGCCGATATCGTAGAACTGCCTGATAAGGGTGGCGTTCGTATCGTCGTCGACGGCGCCAACCTTCGAAGGGATGACCTCGAGCAGGAACTCAAGTCCATTCCGGCGCGAGGCCTGGAAGAGCCGATTCACCGTCTCCTCCTGCTTGGCACGGACTTCCTGGCTGTCGGAGGGATGGCAGAAGCAGAGAACCTTGACTACGTTCTCGCGAGCCCATTCTTCCAGTCCGCCACAGTCCAGTCCGAGTTCCGGTTCCAGTGTCAGCGGACGCGAAGCCGGCCATTCACACGGCCGCCCGATCCAGAGGCCTGAACCTGATGCTGCATGCAAGGCGTCGCGCCCTATGCGGTTGTCACAAAGGATTCCGTATCCCGGCCGACCACCTTGGACCTGGAGAGCGGCTTGCAGGCAAAGCTCTTTGAAAGCGCCGCCCTTCGCGAGCGTGAATCCATCCATCTGCTCTAGTTGCACGCGATGATCGAACGCGAATACCCGCATGGTCGACCAGTCCATGCTACGGTTCGTCGCCCAGTGGATCTGCTCCAGTTCCTGATCGTTTCGGAGGTCCGGTCGCTTGATGCCCCGCTTCAGGAAGAACTGCAACTCATCGAGGCTTGGATAGGCAGGCGTGCATCCGTGGCGGCTCACTGCGAAGGCACCGCATGCGTTTGCATATTCGAGAGCCTTGGGCCATGACTCGCTGTCGAGCCATCCCTTGAGGAGACCGGAAAAGAAGCCGTCTCCGGCGCCGAGGACATTGAACACTTCGATCGGGAATCCCGGCCCCTTCTGTGCGTCGTCAAGATTGTTCGGGACCCAGTCTTCGATCGCTACCGCACCCTTGGCGCCGCGCTTGCATACCAATACCCCGTCAGAAGAATTCCGCACGGCTCTCATCGCCTCGATGGTATTTGTCGATCCGCCAGCAATGTGGAACTCTTCCTCGGTGCCGACGATCAGGTCGAAGAGATGGAGGGTCGACTGCAGTTTCGCCGTGACAGCAGCGCTCTCGACAAATCGGCTTTCGCCATCGCCGTGCCCGGCAACGCCCCAGAGATTGGGACGATAGTCGATGTCGAGCGCGGTCTTGGCGCCATGCTTCCGCGCAAGATTGATGGCCTTCATCACCGCGGCCTCGGTGCGAGGATTCGATAGGTGCGTTCCGGTTACGACAAGGGCTCGTGCCTTGCCGATAAAGTCCTCATCGATATCGGCTTCCGACAGCGCCATGTCAGCGCAGTTCTCACGGTAGAAAATCAGCGGGAAATGGTCCTCGTCGCGAATCCCGAGAATGACCAATGCGGTCAGGCGGTCAGGATCAGTCGCCACGCCATCGGTCGCAACGCCCTCGCGTGCGAGCTGCTCGCGAATGAACCGCCCCATGTGTTCGTCTCCGACGCGGGTGATGACCGCGCTCTTGAGCCCAAGGCGCGCGGCACCGCATGCTATGTTCGTCGGGCTTCCGCCGATGTATTTGTTGAACGACCCCATGTCCTCGAGTCGCCCTCCGATTTGTGCGCCATAGAGGTCGACGCTCGAGCGCCCGATTGTGATCACGTCCAGCGACTTTTTCATCCGTTCAGTCCTTCGTATTAATGTGCTTGGGATGCATTTTCGACGTGGCAGAGGTCGCCCCGGCGACCTCTGAAGATCTTGAGACTTCTCGTGCAATCGCGAAGAAGATGACCGCGCATCCGACTGCCTGAGCAATCGAGATCGATGATCCGAACAAGGCAACAGTCAGGGTCATCGCCCAGATCGGCTCGAAGGCCATCAGCGTTGCTGCCCGGCCCGGAGGAAGGGATTGCTGACCGCGGAATTGCAGCACGAAACGTGCGCAGGTCGAGAGTACCACGCTTGCCAGGAACCACCCCGAAGCAGCAAGGGATGGCGGCATGGATGGTGGCGTCTCGACAAGCCAGGATGTCCCGAGAATGATGGCGCCGGAGACGATGAGCTGCATCGCGGTCAGAGCGGCGATACCCATCTGTGCCTTGGTGTTCTTCACGAGAGCGATGTTCAACGCCCACAGCAGGGCGGACCCGAGGAAAATGAAGTGGCTTGCGTCGAAAGCAGATGAACGATCGAGGAAGAGGAAGGACAGCCCCACCAAGGCAAGTGCCGCCGATGCCAGAAAGCCCGGTGGCAATCGCCATCTGAACATCACGGCGCCGACGAGAGGGACAATCAGGTTGCCGGTTGCCGTGATAAATGCCGCAACGCCGATGTGCGCGGTATGGGCAAGTGCGACGATCCAGCCAATCATCGAAAGCGCCAACGCTACTGCCGCGAGCGCGAGATAGCCCAGTTCCCGGAGTTTCCATCCTGCGCTTGGCATCCGCGCGAAGACGCCGATCAGGACGCCGGCGAGGAAAAACCGACTACCGATGAAGAACAGGGGTGGCAGTTCTTTCAGGGCGTTCGTTGAGAAGATCCAGCCGCTTCCGGCAAGAAGCGCGGCAGCGATGACTTGCAGATCGGCCAAGCCCGGACGCCACTGGAGGACTGACTCAACCCCGCCTTCACCCGACAAGCGAACTCTATCCGACATCGCGGCCTTCTATTGCGCTCGCGCGCGCGGCGTCGAGAACAGCAAGAACGGAAATCGCTTCCTCTGCCGTGACAGGGGGCTGCCCTCGGGTTGCAACGGCCTCAGCAAATTGCTCATAGTAGGCGTGATAGCGCCCCTGCGCCGACGGAACGCGCTCTTCGCCATCGCTGGTTCGCAGGACGCCCCAAAGTTCGGGCCGCTCGTATCCCCAAGCCGTGAGGTCGTCGACTGGACGCTTCCCGGCAAATATCGCCTGAGCCTGAACGTCCGTGCCCGATGAAACGAAGCTGCCGGCAGCGCCATAGGCGAGGAATTCCTTCACCGCCAGTCGATTGAGCTTGCTTGCGGATATGTGGGCGGATACGCCCGATTTGTGATTGAGAGAAATCACAAAGCCCGCGTCAGTCGTACCTTCGGGCCGTTCAACTAGGTCCCAGTTAGCCGTGACAGAACGCACCGGACCGAGCAGCCAAATCATCTGGTCAACGAGGTGACTGCCGAGGTCTCGAAGAAGTCCTCCGGTCGGCCCCGCGTCGAGGGTCGCCGGGTCATCGAGGTCCATGCGCGAATGGAGACGCCATAGCTCTCCGAGTTTCCCCGATTGGAGAACCCCTTTCAGCGTGAGGACATCCGCGTCGAACCGGCGGTTATGAAACACGCCTAGCACCACGCCCTTTTTCTTAGCTGCCTCGTCCAGTTCTCGGCCCGCATCCGCGCTCGGAGCGAACGGCTTGTCAGCAACCACATGCAAGCCAGCCGCCACCGCCTCGAGCACGAGTTCACGCCGGGTCTGCGGCGGCGTCGTGATCGTCACCGCATCGATCCCTCCCGCAGAAATCATCGCCGCGAGGCTTGGATAAATGGCAACCCCAGGAAGGTCGGCCTGCACTCGCGCGACAGTCTCCGGGGCTCTCGCAACGACTCCGGCCAAATCTACGCCTCGCGCCGCTGCGATAAACGGCGCATGGAAATGCCGACCGCCCGTTCCATATCCCACAAGCCCTATACGCATATTGCCCTCCTCAAAGGTCTCGCGCCCCGCCTTGTTGCTGGTGCGCACGCCGCCCATTTTGCTCGTCTCACCTGACGATTTCAGGCTGGGTTCAATCCCGCCCAAGTTGGAAAAACGACCGACATCGGCGAGCCGAGCTCGATATTCTTCCTGTGCACCAGAACACCGCTCTCAGGTTCGATGGTGAATACTGCGATGTTGTCGCTATATTGATTGGAGACGAGCAGCAGCCGATCGTCCGGCGTTATCGCGAGGTTGCGCGGGCAGCGGCCATGCGCGTGCATATGCCCTGAAAGTACGGGCTCCCCATTCGACCCAATGCCGAACTGCGCGATCGTGTCGTCGCCGCGGTTGGCTGCGTAAAGATGGCGGCCATCCGACGTAATCTGGAGATCGGAGCTGTCGTTTCGTCCCTTTGCTCCATCGGCACGGGCACTGAGCGTGCCACGAAGCGAGAGCTCTCCATCAGGCTTGACATCGAACCAGTCGATGGTCCCGGAAACCTCGTTGATCAGATAGATGTGCGGGCCACGTGGATGACGGATGAAGTGCCGTGGCCCGGAACCCGCAGGCACGGCGCATCGTCTGATCGAAGTCTCGTCAAGCAACCCCGTCGTCGCGTCAAAGGGAATTGTCAGCATGCTGTCGGTCCCAAGATCGGCGACGATCACATGCCTGTTGTCCGGAGTCGTAAAAATGCAGTGTGGATGACTGCGATCCTGACGCCCTTCGACCGGGCCACTCCCCGAGAATTTGAGTGCTGAGACGGGCGCACCCAATGACCCGTCCTCCCTGATCGCAAAGCTGACGACTCCCATGCCCGGCTGTACTGGCCGATTTCCGATCATAAAGTTGGTGACGAGGAGGTATCGTCCGCTCCCGTCGACGCTGCAGTGCGCGGTACAACTGCCAAGGGCGGCTTGCTTGTTCCGGTAAGTGAGTTTCAGATCCCGTGGATCGACTTGAATGCTGGAAATCACGCCTTCGTGCCAGTCGTGCACTTCGCTTGTTGCAAAGACGAACGGAAGTGTCGGGTGAGCGCGCAAGAAGGCCGGGTTGTCGATATGATTTTCCTCATCGGCAATCTCAAGCGACAGGTTCTCGGTGTCGAACCATCCGGACGCCAAACCTGGACCCGCACACGAAGCCTCAGCGAACAGCGGAAGCTTTCGATTAAGAGTTCCTATAAGGATTGGAAATCTGGTGCGCATTTTATTCTCGGCTGATTTGTCCGCATATTGTTTGCGGCTTCCCAAAGAAGATCGGCTTCGAAATCGAAGCCGATCCTACGTTCTATCCGGCACCGCGCGTTTGCCTGGAGACAGGCAACTTGCAGGCTTTCTCAGAAGGATCGCTACCCTCTCGGAGAGAAATACTTGTCGACGTATTTCTGGATCTCCGATCGCATGAACTTTCCAGATGCATCCGCTCGGTCTTCCCAGCCGAAGACGCACGCCGTCACGATCCCGTCGAAGCCAACCTCGGCGAGCGAGGAGAAGAAGACATCCCAGTTGATCTCGCCCTGCCCCATGTCCATGTGCTGATGGATGGTGACCTTGGCGCCCGGCGGGTTGATGATGTAGCGCAGGCCAGACGATGCCCGGTGGTTATAGGTATCGGCAACGTGGACGTGATTGATCAGCGGTCCCGCGTCCCGAATCATCCTCGACATGTCGTCGCCGAAGTAGAAGGTGTGTGGCGCGCAGTAGAGGAACTTGACGTTCTTCGAGCCGATGGTCTTCAGCATGTCGATCGCCGGATGAAGCGTCTCGCACCAGTCCTCCGGATGCGGCTCCATGTTGAGCGTGACGCCCTCTTTCTCGAATACGGGAACCAGTTCCTCGATCGAGCGCCACCACGCAGCTTCGCTGTGCTCGTGGGTGAAATGGCCACCGCAGCAATTGGAGCGATGGCCACGGTCCGGCGACGGGCCCCGTCCGAACTCGGAATTCATCGTGTCGACGCCGAG
Source organism: Hyphomicrobiales bacterium (assembly GCA_900466605.1). Lineage (GTDB taxonomy): Bacteria > Pseudomonadota > Alphaproteobacteria > Rhizobiales > Rhizobiaceae > Rhizobium. The sequence continues at coordinate 71,539 of UBMU01000026.1, read as the reverse complement.
ATCAACGGCGAGCTGTATCGCTTCCTTCCAGTAACCGACCGCAGCCTGACGCTCGTCTTCGTGGGGGCTGGCCCAGCGATACATTGGTAGTAGGGACGCCACCTGGACGCCATGGTCCTTCAGCGCCTTCTTGAACTCCGCCACGCGCTCCTTGTGGGCGCGCGGTCGAACCCACCAGGGAAGCAGGTCGTCGCGCGGCGAGACCTCGATGTATTCGTACCCGAGTTCGGCCGCCTTGCGGCACAGTTCATTCAACGGCAGGTGCCGATGCATATGCGGGTCGAGAGCGATTTTCATGGCTTCCTCCTCCTAGATTTTCCGTTAGGCGGCCGGCTTCAGCGCGGTCGGCGCATAGAACGACGGCCGCTCCCCGATCTTGATTGGGACGATCTTGCCGGAATGCTTCGCCTCGACGCATGCGTCTGCGGTGACGGAAGCAAAGTAGCCGTCCCACGCCGTCGGGCCGCGCACGACGCCAGCCTTGACGGACTCGATCCATTCCTGGAGTTCGACATCGTAGCTGTCGATGAACCGAAGCTTCCAATCCTGCAGGATCTCGTGGCTGAGCTTGGCGTCCTTGCGAAGGAGTACGCTCATCGGTTCCGGCAGATAGCCAATCCCATCCTCGCCGACGACCTGGCACTGGATGTCGTAGCCATAGGGGCAGTTGACGAAGACTTCGACGTCGATCCGGACGCCCTTCTTCGTCTCGAGCAAGATCATGTGGGGGTCATCGAGATCTTTGCGCGTGTGCTTGGTCTTGCGGGGCATGATGACCTGGGCGGATATGTAGTCGTCGTCCAGCAGCCAGCGCAGCACGTCGATCTCGTGTGGGAAGGAATCCGTGATGGCCATGTCGCCCGCATAGACCTCAGGAACGCTCGGGTTGCGGTGAGCGCAGTGAACCATCAGCGGAGCGCCGAGACTGCCATTGGTGATCTGCTCCTTGAGGAGCCGATAGCTCTTGTCATAGCGGCGCATGAAACCGACCTGGACGAGCTGGCGCCCGCTGGCGATTTCGGCATTGACGATATTCAGGCACGCCTCTGCGGTAGTCGCAAGCGGCTTCTCGCAGAACACGGGCTTACCTGCGGCGATCGACGAGAGAACGAACTCCTCATGGCTCGGTCCCCACGAGGTGACAACGATGGCGTCCACGTTCGGGTCGGTGACGAGATCGTGGCCGTTCTCGAACACCTTCGCCGCAGGTGTCAGACGTTGAGCGACTTCCCCGGCCTGAGATTTGTTGATGTCGTTGACAGCGACGACCGTCGAGCCGACGAGCTTGTTGTGGAGGCGCTGGATGTGCTCCTGGCCGATCGCGCCAGTTCCGATAACACCGATCTTGAGGGTCATGGGCTTGTTCCTGATGGGGGATGTCAGTCGAAGTCGCGTGGGAGTGCGAGCTTCAGTGTCGTGAGTGATTTCTTGACGCCAAGGAGCGGATCCATTCCGGCGTCTTCCATTTCGAGGCTAACCGGTCCGTCGTAGCCGACCATCCTGGCAACCGCGAAGAACTCCTTCCACCACTGGACGTCGTGGCCATGCCCGAGCGCCACGTAGTTCCACGAGCGCTTAGCAATGTCGTTGATCCAGTAGGTGTCGATCAGGCCATTGGCCTCCGCGAGCGTGCGCTCCAGCCGGACGTCCTTGGCATGCATGTAATGGATGGCATCGCCCAGCAGGCGAACGGCCGCGATCGGATCACCGCCCATCCACATGTGGTGGCTGGGGTCGAAGTTCATGCCGATGACGGGATCGACGTGCTCGCGCAGCCGCAGCATGTTGGCCGGGTTGTGGATCATCGTGGCGCCAAGGTTTTCGATCGCAACCCGAATGCCGCAATCCTTGGCGAGGACCGCCGCTTTTTGGAAGTAGGGGATCAGGACACCGTTCCATTGATAGTCGAGGGCTTCGACCTGCTCCGGCAGGATGACGTGGGTGATCCAGTTTGGCAGGTCGTCCTTCGGCGTGCCGCCCGGGCAGCCCGACATCATGACGACCGTCTTCACACCAAGCTTTTCTGCGAGGCGGAAGGTCTTTTCGACGACTGCTCGATGTTCGGCACCGCTCTCCCCCGGATGAAGCTGGTTCCCGGAGCAATTCAAGGCGGAGATCGTCAGCCCGCGGCGCTCAAGGGCGGCGCGGAAGTCGATCCGCGCCTGCTCGCCGCCGAGGAGCTCATCGAGGCGCAGGTGCGGAGCTTTCGACCAGTTTCCGCAGCCCAGCTCGACGGATTCGAAACCGAGCTTGGACACCGTGTCGAGCATCTCTTCAAAGGGAAGGTATCCGAGGATGTCGGTCACCAGACTTAAGCGCATCATTTCATGAGCTCCAGAATATTCAGTTGCATTGGGTGCGCGTGCCGGGACCGCAGCCCCGACACGCATCTCGGGAGGAATTACTTCTTCATGTACTGGTCGACATTGTCCTTGGTGATGGACTCGAACGGCACGAGCTTCTCGGCCGGAGGCGTCTCACCCTTCTTGATGCTCTCGACGACTTCGAAGGCCGCCTTCGCCTGGCCGCCCGCGTTCTGGAAGATGGTCTGCGCCATCTCACCGGCCTTGATGGCGTTGAGCGCGTCCGGAACGCCATCGACACCCGAGATCATCACGCCTTTCAGGCGATCGGCGCCCTGAAGGGCCTCACGGGCACCAAGGGCCATCTGGTCATTGGCAGCAATGATGGCGTCGAACTTCGGGAAGCTCTGGATCCAGTCCTCGGTGACCTTCATGCCTTCGGCGCGGTCGTAGTTGCCGGAGAGGTTGGCGAGGATCTTAACGTCAGGACGGCCGAGATTGTCCTCGAAGCCTTTGAGGCGCTCCTGTGAGTGGTACAGGCCGGGCGTGCCCTGCAGGTAGAGGATCTGCGCATCCTTCGGCAGATTGGCCTTCATGTACTCGGCCTGCATCTTGCCGGCGTCGATGTTCTTCGAGCCTACGAAAGTGTACTTGCCGCCAGCCGACTGGATGCCGAGCGCAATCACCGGAATCCCCGCCTCGTTCGCCTTTTCGACACCGGGAACGATACCCTCGTAGTCGACCGGGACGACCAGGATCACATTGACCTTCTGGGCGATCAGGTTGTCGATCTGATCAAGCTGCTTGCTGGCGTCGTTGTTGGCATCGGTGAACTTAATATCGACATCGGGATCGGATTTCGCAGCCTCGATGAAGGCGTTCTTGCGAGCCATGACGAAGACGTCAGTGTCGGCCATGTTGGCATAGCCCACGACGAACTTGTCGGCGGCAAAGGCGGCGGATGCGGACAGTGCCGCTGCGGATACGGCGCAGGCGAGTGCGAGCTTTGCGATCAGTTTCATTTGGGGTCTCCTCCCGTTGGTAGTTCAAAAGGTTGCTTCGATCCGGCGCCATCGCGCCGACACACACAGTTGGTCCTTCGCGCGAGCGCGTTCGCTTCGCGCGGGAACTTTTGAGTCAGGCCTTCTTTTTGCTGCGGGCCGATTTCGTCCAAACATCAAGGATGACGGCGACCGCGATGATCAGTCCCTTGATGATCTGCTGCCAGTACGAGCTGACGTTCATGAGATTGAGGATGTTGTTGATGACACCGATGATCATCGCGCCGATGATCGTGCCGGTGATGGTGCCAGTGCCGCCCATAAGGCTGGTGCCGCCGACGACGACTGCCGTTATCGCGTCGAACTCGTAGCCCACGCCACCTGCGGGTTGGCCGGAATTGATGCGCGACATCAGCACGATACCAGCGACAGCACAGAGGATGCCGTTGTAGATGAATGCCCTGACGATGATGCTGTCGGGGTTAATGCCGGAGGCACGTGCCGCCCGCTCGTTGCCGCCGACAGCGTAGACATAGCGGCCAAACTTCGTCTTGTTCAGCAAGATCCAGGACACCACGACCAACACGGCGAGGATGAGGACGGAGATCGGTACCGGTCCAATGGATCCCTGCCCGATCACCTTGAAGTCACCAAGGCCAGTCACCGGAGAGCCGCCCGTGTAGAGAAGCACCGCGCCGCGTGCCACCGTCGTCATCGCGAGCGTCATGATAAATGACGGGATGCGAAAGTAGGTGATGACGAAGCCGTTGATGATCCCGGTGATGATGCCGACTGTAACACCTGCTACGACGGCGAGAATGATGCTTCCGGACATCGCCATGACGCTGGCGGCTATGACGCCACATAGCGCAAGCACGGATCCGAGCGACACATCGATGTGCCCGAGGATGATGATGAACGTGACCCCACATGCCAGCAAGCTGACGACCACGACCTGACGCAGGACGTTGGTGAGGTTGGCTTCAGTAAGGAACGTTGGGCTCAGAAGCGACGCCAGGATACAGATCCCGACAAAAATGAGAATTGTCCCGTACTTGCGATAGATCGCAGCAAAGTCCAAGCCACTTGATTTCGAGCCTAGTTTGGCGGGTGCGCCCGCAGCCATGGGTTCGGTGTTCATTAGTGTCCTCCCGTTGCAAGGCGCATGATGCTTTCCTGATTGGCCTCGCTTCTTGTCAGTTCGCCCGCGACCCGTCCCTCGGCCATCACGACAACGCGGTCGCTCATGCCGAGGATTTCCGGAAGCTCGGACGAGATCATGATGATCGCCAGGCCCTGACGGGCGAAGTCGGTCATCAGGCGGTGAATTTCGGATTTCGAGCCGACGTCGATACCGCGGGTCGGTTCATCAAGAATGAGAAGCTTGAGATCCCCGAGCAGCCATTTGGCAATCACGATCTTCTGTTGGTTGCCGCCGCTGAGGTTCTCGACGATCATGTCGGTATTGGGCGTCTTGATCTGCAGCATCTTGATCATGCGTTGCGCAGCAGACTCTTCCTCGCGCTCGCTGACAAAGAGGCCAGCAGCGAATTTCTTGAGATTTGCGAGCGAGATGTTTTCGCCGACGGAGCGGCAAAGGACGAGGCCCTCGGCCTTTCGATCCTCAGACACCATCGCAATCCCGTGCGAGATCGCGTCCTTTGGTGACTTCAGCTTTAGAACTTGTCCGTTCAGGCTCACCGAGCCGCCAGTTGCGGCATCCAGACCGAATATGACACGCGCAACCTCTGTGCGTCCGGCTCCAATCAGTCCGGACAACCCGACGATCTCGCCAGCACGGACGTTGAAACTGACATTTTCGAAAGTGCCTTCTCGGAACAGGCTGTCGACAGACAGCACGACATCTCCGATCGGCACTTCTTCCTTAGGGAAGATGCTCGAAATCGTTCGTCCAACCATCTGGGAGATAAGCTTCGTCTCATTGTACTCACTCGCAGGCGCGGCTGCGATGAACTGTCCGTCGCGCATGACAGTGATGTCGTCAGCGATTTGAAAGATTTCATCCATTTTATGGGTGATATAGATGATGGCAACGCCGGCTGCCTTCAGGTCCGCGATCTGCCGGAACAACATCGCGACCTCGGTGTCGCTGATCGCGGACGTCGGCTCGTCCATTATAACAAGGGAAGCCTGACGGGAAATTGCCTTGACGATTTCGATGAGCTGCATCGCCGCGATCGACAGATCGCGCATCTTGGTATCCGGCGCATACTTGAGGCCCATACGATCGAGAAGCGCCTTCGTGTCCGCGTTCATCTTCGCGAAGTCGACGAAGCGAGACATGAAGCCCTTCTCTGCCACCGCTGGTTCGCGGCCGAGAAAGATATTCTCGGCAATCGTCATGTCGAGAACAGGGCTGAGCTCCTGATGGATCATAGAGATTCCGCGCTCAAGCGCAGCAGAGGTATCCTGCGCGCTCAGCGTCTCGCCCTTGAATATTATCTCACCGCCATCGATCGTGTACGTGCCGCTAAGGATCTTCATCAGCGTCGACTTCCCGGCACCATTCTCTCCGACGAGAACGTGCACGGTGCCCGGCCGAACCTTCAGGTTCATACCGTCCAGAGCAAGCACACCAGGAAACGCCTTGGTGATATTGCGCATCTCCAAGACCAGTGACTGCGATCCCGAATGCTGTTCGTCCGTGCTCTCTACTGGGCGCACTGATGCGTTGGCCGCGGGCATAGCCCCTCCTCCCAAAACCTTCGTCGCTTCCGACGTTTCTTGTTTACTGAATGCTCCTCCAGCGGCATGAAGATCACCACATTTCGGACGTTTCTGTCAATTTGAGGCTGGACTTTTCTCTCAAAATCTCTCAGATTACCTTTCATAAATGGGAGATTTTGGATGACCAGACCGACCATCGCGGACCTCGCGAAGGCTGCAAATGTGGGCGTTTCAACGGTTGATCGCGTGCTGAATGGTCGCGATCCCGTCAGGCCGCAAACCGCCGAGCGCGTGCTGTCCGCGGCAGAGAGAATCGGCTTTCACGGCGTGACTGCGATCAAGAAGCGGCTTGAGAATGAGAAACCAGTCATCAAGTTCGGCTTCCTTCTGAAGCAATCCCACCGCAAGCTCTATCAGATGTGGGCCGAGGTCCTGACGAAGGCGGTGGAAGCCTATCCGGAAGCTCATGGGCGTCCCATCATCCGATTTGTCGACGAACTTGCGCCCGAGAACACTGCTGATGCCCTCTTGGCAATGAGCCGAGATGCGGATGCCATAGGGATCATCACTTCCGATCATCCGCAAATCAATCACGCGGTAGACGGACTCGAAAACGAGGGCATTCCAGTTTTCACAATGATCTCTGATCTGACTGCAAGAGGCCGCGCGGGGTATGTCGGCAACGACTGCGTTAAGAAAGGACGCACAGCCGCCTGGTTCATCGACAACGTGAATCCCAATCCTGGCAAGGTTGCTGTCTTCGTCGGAAGCCACCGGTACCTTTCCCAGGAACTCTGCGAAATGGGATTCAGATCGTATTTCCGGGAAAGCGAACGCGACTTTCAGATGATGGAAACTCAAGGCACTCAGGAGGAACCTGACATCGCCTACGAGATGACGCGGAAGCTCCTCGAATCCGAAGACAACTGGGTTGGCCTATACGTCGCGGGTGGAGGCGTTACGGGAGTAATGCGCGCGCTTCGAGAGGACGGCGGACCTGCCGCGAAGCGGCTCGTCGTTATCGCCCATGAGCTCACCAACGAGACCCGTGCAGGCCTTGCAGAAGGAGTGCTGCGGGTCGTTCTCTCGCATCCCGCCCGGCTCCTTGCGGACACGCTGGTCAAAGAGATGGCAGAAGCCCTCAACACACACCGGACGTCGATCGTCTCGCAGCACATGCTGCCATTCGAGATCTACACGGCCGCGAACATTTGATAAGCGTCTCCGCAGAGGGACGGCCATGGCGCAACAGCCCCCTGACATCGCATTGGCGGCAACTCCTACAGATGGATCGCACGCTGATTTAGGAGCTTCAGAAATCTCGGAACGGATTTCAAACGCTACCGATCCCTCGTTCTTAAGGGCACGATGAATGGTCGCCCGCCCGTAGCCGGTAAGACAGGCTATTTCTGAGATCGTGCAAAATCTTGTCTTCGGAATTCTAAGGATTTCCAACTGACCACCTATCCAAAGTCTTGCAACATCTCCATCCCTTGACGGGGCACAAAGACTGCGCCTTCCACAGTCCGCTGACTGTGCAATCCGCGTGGCACCGCCCCACCGCTCCGGGAGGAGGAGCTTTGCACATCAAAGTTCCACCCTTACAGGCAAACCGCTTTCACGCGATCGGTGGGCAGCATCGGCCAGACGCAAGGCTTTCACGCCGTCAGCTCCACCAGGATTTGGCTTAGTTCCGTTGGTCAGATGGTGAAGAAATGCCTCAAGCTCAAGCTTGTAGGCGGCAGCATAGCGCTCAAGAAAGAAATTGAGGACCGGTGTACGAACAAATCCTGCGTCCGTCGCAATCTCTACCTCGTTTACATGAAGGTTTCCGGTTCTCAGAAGACCTTTGGAGCCCAGAATCTCAACTCGCTGGTCGTGACCATACGTTGCACGTCGCGACAGCGAAATCTGGCAGATCGCTCCGGATGATGTTTTCAGAATGACTGCTGCCGTGTCGACATCGCCCGCCTCTCCGATTCCTGGATCCACCATGCAAGACCCGACGGCGAATACTTCTGTGGGTTCCTCGCCAAGAAGAAAGCGAGCCTCGTCGAAATCATGGATCATCGAATCTCGGTATAGCCCCCCCGACCGCCTCACGTAGCTTACCGGAGGCGGAGAGGGATCGCGCGAGGTGATGGTGATGATCTCAATCTGACCGATCGCTCCCTCCCGGAGGCGCCGCTCGAGCGTACCGAGGTGCGGGTCGAAACGGCGCTGGAACGCGAGCATCAAGGGGACGCACGCCTCCTCTGCGACGCCGACAGCATGCTGGGCGCGTTCGATAGAAAGGTCGATCGGCTTCTCGCAGAAAATCGCCTTTCCCGCGCGCGCGCAACGTTCGATAAGATCAGCATGCGTGTCGGTGGGCGAGCAGATAAGAACGGCATCGATATCGCTCGCCGCTACGATGTCTTCGGCAGCGCGTCGCTCCGCCCCAGTTCGGCTGGCGAGCCGTTCGGCGGCGACGGAGTCCGGGTCTGAAAGGGCAACCAGAGACGCATTCGAATTCGCAACGGCATATCACGTCGGGATCGGTGGCCTTGCAGGCGAATGCAGCCGCAAGCGCCTCTGCTGCTTTCGCGACCGGGTCGGTCACTGTGACGAGCTCTGCGTCCCTGCTGGCGGCGATCGCCTTTGCGTGGACGTTGGCGATACGGCCTGCGCCGATGAGTGCGAGTTTGATTGTCATCCTAGTTTCCCTTCACCTCGACCCAAGTGCCTGACTTGGCCGATTCAAAAACAGCATCTGCGACGGCGGCGTTGGCACGAGCGTCGGCGAGATCAAAGTATGGAACGTCTTCGCCACGAATGACCTTGGAGAAGTTCGTGACCTCCTCCTCGTACTGATCGAGAGACGGGAACTCGAGCGTGTGGATGTTCGAGTTGGCGTGGTCGGCGGATGTGTCGATTGCGATCACATTCGGGCTGACCCGCGAAGGCACGTAAGCCTGCGGCAATTGTATGAAGGCTCGCTCGCAGACGATCTGGATCGATTGCGAGGATGCCTGTGCCAGGGACACCATGAAGGTCGCATGGCGCCCACTACCGAAGTCCATGATCACGGATGTGAACATGTCGATGCCGGCCGCATTCTTCTCCGCAGCCGCAAAGACGCGTTTCGGGTCCGCGTCGAAGACGTAGCGCGCTGTCATCGCAGTGTAGCAGCCTAAGTCGTAGTAGGCGCCGCCACCGTACTCGGGCTTCTGCCGGAAATCGGCTTCGTTCGTCATCATGAAGGACAGCAACGAGGAGAACGTCATCGGGCGCCCGAATTCGTCGTTTCTTAATATCTCCCTCAGCTTGATCCAGCGAGGCTGTTGCCGGACCATGAATGCCTCGGAGATCTTCAGGGCCGGATTGACGCCCTCCAGCCGGGCAAATTCCTCGGCTCTCATCGCAGCCGGCTTTTCGCAAAGGACATGCTTTCCAGCGTCGGCTGCTTTTCGGGTCCATTCGACATGCAAATGATTTGGAAGCGCCACATAGATCGCCTCTACCTGAGGATCCACTAGAACCTCCTCGTAGGAGCCATAAGCACGTTGAATACCGTGCTTGGCAGCCATGGCTTCTGCGCGCTCGAGGCTACGCGCGCCGAGCGCCACGGGCTCGCAATGGGCGCTTTTGGTCATGCCCGGCAAAATGGCTCCGTCAGCGATCCTTGCGGCGCCCACAATCCCCCAGCGAACCGGGTTCGAAACTTTGCTCATCATATCTCCTCCCGGAATGATCGCGGCAACTGCGACGCGTCATTCGCAACGTGAAGATGGCCGGAACGATCGAGGCCAACAATGATTTCTCTGATTGGTTTCAATCAGCCGTGATAGATTCAGAACGGCAGTTGATCGGGAATGTTTTCCGGCCCGTAAAGCACGATGGGAACCTCCCCTTCCGGCTGGAGGACAGTCAGGCTCGCCGCGAAGAATTCGAAGTGCCTGAGGATCAGGTTGACTGCTACACGAACCTGTAATTCCGGACTCTGGTCGATGGCGAGAGACATCAACCCCTCGCGGAGAAGCGCAGCCGTGTTATGTGTCAGTTCATGGCCGACAAAGACAGGGCGGTGGGAAAGAAGGTCAGCTCTGATTGCCCTTGCCACAGCGATATTCGCCGCACCGGCGTTGTAAACGGCCATAATATCCGGCTTTTTCTTAAAAGACTCGCACAAGGCGAGTTCCGACCGGTCCCGATCGTCCTGTCCCTCGATGATTTCTGAGACATGCCATCCCAGCGAAAACTCCTGGAGATATTCCGAGAAGCCACGGATTCGTTCTGCGTGCGACTGGAATGAGAGCTTGTTGCACAGAATGGCGACAGGCCCGGGCCCCCGCGTCATGCGAGTGACGAAGTAGGCGGCCGAACGTCCCGCCCGGTAGTGGTTCGTGCCGGCATATCCGATACGCGCAGAGCCAGGCACATCCGAAATGACGGTGACGACCGGTATGCCCCTCCTACGCAGTTCTTGCACGGCTGAGTGGATCAAGGGATGATCCGGCATGTAAGAAACGACGGCATCGCCCCTTGTGCTCGCCAGCGCTCGCGCCAGCGTTTCGGGCCGCTCGTCCTCCAGAACTGTGCGGTGAATGGAGATAAACCGATCCAATGATGACGCGAGCCGGCGGAATTCGAAACCGAGCCTTCCGATGAGGGGCAAGTCTGGGCGGGCCAGGATAACGTCGATTCTGACAAGGCGCCGATGAGACGCCGGCAGCTTCCGATTTAGACCTAGCTTGCGGGCAGCCGTTAGAACGCGACGGCTGACCTCCTCACTGACATTTCCACGATCGTTGATGACCCGATCAACAGTCGCCGTTCCTACACCCGCTTGCCGCGCAACATCCGCCAGTGTGACTCGCTTCGCCAATCGTTCCACCACCGCCAAGAATTCCGGTCGCCGCCCATCTGAGTGCTTCGCATTTCTTCGCGAGCGGTGACCGCCACCCAATCACACTGATGCAACTCAATCAATGGAGGATATTCGTCGTGACCAGTGCGATCGAGCATCAAGCTCCCCGCCGCGCTATTCGTCCGGCTTCTTCGAAGTCGGCTTCCTCAAAGCCTCTCTGCGTTCCTTGCGAGACGATCCTGCGCCCAATCTTGGCCGGCCGAGATCCCGCTTTTGCCAATGCTTCGCCAAGCGTTCCTTCGCTCACCGGTCCTTCGGCCGCTTTCGGTGCCGCCGGCCTTTTCCATTTTCTTCTCTCGGTCTCCATTTTCGGCAGCACAATAACAACAAACGTCAATATTTTGCGGCTCCTTCTGCAGCGATCGATGCTGACGGCATCGTGCGATCTTTTGCACTTCCGACCGGAGCCAGTTCGGTCATAACAGGAGCAACCTTGCTGTCTTTTTCATCGGCGAGCAGATGACATCTTCATAACTCCCTCGTCGGCCCAGGTTCGCTGGCGGGGCCCATCCATCCCGCTCGATACGCACGTGCAGGTTCAACATGGCCTCCTTCGCGAGGGCGACGATGCTATCGGTGCCAGCTTCTGAAACACGTATTCCCACCACTCCAGGAACTGGTCGAGTCACATCCGGGTGCTGCGGAAAGGAGATTTCGATCTGCACCTGCTCCCGGGAGGCGATCCGGCCATGGAACGCCCAGCAATCATCAAGGATTCGGTGGATCTCGAGATGGTTCTCTTCCAGGATCGGCCACGCGAACTCGCGTCCCACAACGAAGTGCGAGATTTCGCCGAGGATCAAGCGGCACGCACTCCTGGATTCGGCGAGGTCTCACGTCGGGTTGAAGATCAATGTGGTGCGCGCGCCGAACTCAACGGCGTTTTCGAGGACCGACTTGGGATCATCGACCGTCTTCGGGAAGCATTATCCCTCCGCGAGCAAGCCATGATCCCTTCAAAAGGCTTGAGAGCCGCTTCACGTATTCGCGGTCGCGCCACTCCGGGCTGACACCTTGAAATCCCGCGTTGGAGATCTTCTCGACGTTCTCCTCGAGCGTCAGTTCCGGCGCTTCGCACTTCGCTGTTCCATCGCCCATAACGACTGGAAGACCAAAAAGCTCCTGCATGTCATTTCTCGCTCAAGCTGTCAGCTCCACCTGTAGAAATTTGCGGATTTCTGGCGCTTCCGTGAATGCCGCCATGGAAGGACTGATGCCTCTCTCAATCAGTGACTGAACGAGCCTAAGGCCGGATAAACGCATGACGCAAGCTGCGTCAGATGATCGTGGAGCTGTTTCATCTTCGGGAGCATGCGGCCACCAACACGACGCTTTTTCCCGGCCCGAATGGCGCTCAGTCGCAGCCTCCGTCTGGTTACCCAATTTCCCTCAACTCGAGCACCCTTGCCGCTAAGCCGCGGCTATATTCGCCACAAGTATCCGGTGACGCCTCTCCACTAACGATCGGCAATAGCTTCAGGGCGAGTTCCTTACCCAGTTCGACGCCCCACTGATCAAAGGCATTAATCCCGTAAAGCTGAGCTTCAACGAACACGCGATGTTCGAAGAGTGCGATCAGGCGGCCAAGTGTGAATGGATCCAGCTTTCTGTAGCAGAGCGTGAGCGACGGACGTTCCCCAGCAAAGCGGCGATGCGGTGCTATGGCATGGGCATCATGTTCACAGCAGCCCTCGGACCGAAGCCGATTGAGCGCTTCCTGCAGTGTCCGTCCCTGCAGAAGCGCCTCCCCCTGAGCAAGGCAATTCGCGATCAGCAGGTCCTGGTGAGTTTGGAGGTCTGGCTCATGTGATTGAGCGGCAAGCAGGAATTCAACGGGGACGATGTCGGTACCCTGGTGCAGCAGTTGAAAGAAGGCATGCTGGCCGTTGGTTCCCGGTTCCCCCCACACGACGGGGCCGGTGGGGCCGCTAGCCGCTTTCCCATCGAGCCGCGTCTGCTTGCCGTTGGACTCCATGTCTAGCTGCTGCACATAGGCTGGGAACCGCGCGAGTCGTTGGTCGTAAGGGATCAGTGCGCGCGAACGGCAATCTTGCGCAGCGCGATGCCACCAGCCCACTAGCCCAAGCAACGTCGGAAGGTTTTGCTCGATCGGAGCGTGCAGGAAATGCTGATCCATACTGCGCGCTCCGGCGAGGAATTCCCGAAACCTCACGGGGCCGATCGCGATCATCAGCGGCAGGCCAATCGCCGACCAGATAGAATACCTGCCTCCTACCCAATCCCAGAAGCCGAAGCTCCGGTCGCGGTCGATGCCAAACTCTTCGATCCTATCCAAAGCAGTCGAAACAGCGCAGAAATGAAGACCGACAGAGTTTTCTCCCAGTGCATTGGTGATGAAACTTCGAGCCATTGCAGCGTTGGTCATTGTCTCGATCGTTGTGAACGTCTTGGATGCAACGATGAACAGCGTTGTTGCAGGTTCAAGTGTGGCGAGAATGTCCGTGATATGAGCGCTGTCGACGTTCGACACGAAGTGGATCCGTGGTCCGCTATGATACGGAGCAAGCGCGAGTGTTGCCATGGCCGGGCCGAGGTCTGAACCTCCGATTCCGATATTCACGACATCGGTGAACTTCTTGCCTGTCCTCGATACGATGGTTCCTCCGCGGAGACCTTCGGCGAAACCAGTCATCCGAACAAGAACGTCTTCGACTTCCTGGCCAACCGGAACGCCGTCGACCACATACCTATCGGCTACAGCTCCCCGGAGTGCGACATGCAGCACCGCTCTTCTTTCGGTGGAGTTGATGCGTTCTCCGGCAAACATAGCATCCCTTTGCCGCGACAAATCCTTGATGCGGGCAAACTTCAGAAGCAGATCGCGGTCTTCCCGGGATAAGGCCGTCTTTGAATAGTCGAACGTCAGGTCTCCGTCCGAGACCGTGAAGTCCTGAAAGCGCGAAATATCTTTCTGGAAAAGCGCGCGGATGCCTCGTTTTGCCGCAAGCGCCCCTCGTGCCCGGAGTTGGGCCTCGATGGCAGCCTGGTCGGTTCTCTTCTCTGACATGGTTTTTCCCTACTGAGAAATTGGCGGCAAGGTTCTTCCGCCGGCTTGTTCGTTGAACCTTCGGAATTATCGGAGGGAGTTTCCCCCGGGCTGCGCTCGGTCGTGTGCCCTACGCTCTGCCCAAGGTTACGAAGATCGCTCGAGGCACAAACGGAAAGCCGTCTGCCCACCATCGATCTTCTCATGCGGCCTGTGGCGATTTGCGAACGCGCGCCAGTGCCTCCGCGACGACGTTTTCCACCGTAATGCCGAAATGGGAGTAGAGCTCTGGCGCGGGTCCGGAAGCACCAAACGATCGCATCCCGACGAAGGCGTCGGTTGGCGCAAGAAACCTGTCCCAGGACATTCCGGACGCGGCTTCGATCGCAACGCGAGGGGCAATTCCGAGAACCTCGCTTCTATAGCCCTCTTCCTGCTCCAGAAAGAGCTCGTGGCAGGGCATGGAAACGACCGCGGCAGCAATACCTTGTCCTCGAAGCAACTCTGCGGCGGCGGCGGCAATCTCGAGTTCGGAGCCGCTGGCAAGAAGTGTCACGTCGCGGGAACCTGTCACTTCCTGCAAGACGTATGCGCCTTTTCGAGACAGGTTTTCCTCGACACCGCCTGTCCGCAGCAAAGGCAGATTTTGGCGCGAGAGGGACAAGACCGACGGACGCGGCTGGCCAAGAGCAATCTCCCATGCTTCGGCCGTTTCTATCGCGTCCGCCGGACGAAACACCAACATGTTCGGAGTTGCCCGGAGCATGGTCAGGTGTTCGATCGGCTGATGTGTGGGCCCGTCTTCGCCAAGACCGATGGAGTCGTGGGTCAACACATAGATGACACGGAGTCCCATCAGCGCCGATAAACGCATTCCCCCGCGCATGTAGTCCGAGAACACGAGGAAAGTCCCTCCAAAGGGAATGAACCCTCCATGCAAAGCCAATCCATTCATCACCGCGGCCATGGCGTGCTCCCGGATGCCATAGCGGACGTAGCGGCCTTCGTAGCTGCCCGCTTGAACGTCGCTGATACCCTTCGTAAGGGTGAAGACAGAGTGCGTGAGGTCAGCCGATCCCCCCACCGTCAGATCCGTGAGGTCGTTTATAACGCCGAGGGTATCCTCGGACGCTTTGCGGGTGGCGATTTTCGGCGCGGCCGCCAACACCTTTCGTCGGTAGGCCCTCATCGCGTCGGCAAAACCGTCGGGCAACTCCCCGACGAGTGACGCGTCGAAAGCGTCTCGCTTCGCAGAACGCTGGTGGCGCGATAGCCATTTTTCGCGTTCGGACTTGCCACGAGACGCAACGTTCCCCCAGAGCTTTCGGACTTCCTCCGGAACAGAAAAAGGTTCGGCGCTCCATCCAAGATTATCGCGGGTTGCCGCGATTTCAGGTGCTCCCAGCGGGGCTCCGTGTGACTTCTCCGAACCTGCAAACTTAGGCGAACCGTACCCGATCACCGTCTTGCATGCGATTAATGTCGGCTTGTCAGACGACCGGGCCGTCGCAATCGCTCTGCGGATGGCATCCTGATCGTGGCCGTCCACACGCACCGCATTCCAACCCGAAGCCTGGACCCGCCTCACCTGATCGGTGGACGTCGAAAGCTCGGTCGAGCCATCGATCGATATCCCGTTATCGTCGAACAGGACTATCAGCTTGGCGAGCTTGAGGTGTCCGGCGAGATCAATCGCCTCCTGACTGATACCTTCCATGAGACAGCCGTCACCACAGAAGACATATGTGTAGTGATCGACCAGGTCGTCCCCGAACTTGGAGTTTTGCATGCGTTCGGCGAGCGCCATGCCTACGGCGGTGGTGAGCCCCTGACCTAGCGGCCCGGTAGTGGTTTCGATCCCGAGAGCATGGCCGTATTCAGGATGCCCTGCCGTTTTCGCTCCCACGCGGCGGAACGACTGGAGTTGCTCGATTGTCATATCCTCGTAGCCCAGCAGGTGATGCAATGCATAAAGCAGCATCGAACCGTGGCCGTTAGACAAAATGAACCTGTCCCGATCCGGCCAGTTCGCGACCGCTGGATCAACGTTGATAAAATCGCCAAACAGCACGGTTGCAACGTCAGCCATGCCCATGGGCATTCCAGGATGGCCCGAATTCGCCTTCTGTACCGCGTCGATCGCCAGAAAGCGGAGAGCATTAGCCATATCCCTTCCGCTGGCATCTCGCGTTTCAGCCGAGGGCGTATTCAGTGTCGCTATGACTGTCATGTTCAAGTCCCACGTGTTGGTAAGATTGGAGTCCGGCATTCACACACGCGTCCTCGCGCGACGATTTGCGGACAGGCCCGTCGCGTACGCGTCACCTTAGAATTCCCGGATCATTGAAAACGGGGCCGGCTCCCAACCGGCCCCACGCCTCACCCGGCGACCGCCGCCGCCGAGTGCTGCGAATCCTTCAGCCATGCGAGGCCAGCCTCGGTCGTGGCGATCGGTACATATTCGCATCCGAGCAGGCCGCGGTATCCCGCGCCCTGGAGCGTTCGATTGATTGCGTCGAAATCGAGCGATGCGGAACCCGGCTCGTGTCGCCCCGGATAGTCCGCGATATGGACGTGACGAATGTGCGTAGCATGCTTGTCTATTTGCTGATGGATATCGAGCCCGGCACTGACCGTGTGGAATACATCCAGCAACAGGCCAAGATTGTCGTCGCCTGCCTCAGCGATCGCGTGAGCAGCCATATCGGGGGTAGAGATGAAATAGTCGGGAACGGCACCGTCACTCATGGCCTCGACGATGATCCGAATACCTCGCTTCTTCGCCTCGCGGGCAGCGAACGCTAGGTTTTCGATGTAGCAATCCCAGTGGAACCGGCTCCGCTTGCCCTTCGCCAGGACACCCGCCATGGCATGAACCATGCCGACACCAACGGTCTCGGCATAGTCGAGCCCTTCCGCCACGCTCCGACGAAATTCTTCGCGCCGTTCGGGGAAAATGCCGATGCCCTTCTCGCCTTTCTGCGCGTCGCCCGAGCGCAGGCCGAATTGGGTATAAGTCAGGTTTGCGGACCTGAGCCAACCCGCCATTTCTTTTGCAGGCACCGAATAGGGGGAAGGATGCTCAACCGCGTCGAAACCGTACCGCGCGGCGGTGGCTACTCGTTCGGCCAACGGCTTCTCCGTGAAAAGATAACCAATGTGGGCGCTATAAGGGAATGTCGACATGGTCTTCTTCGCTTGTTTGTAGAAGCGCTGGTCCGCTGCTCTGGAGGTCGTATCGGTAGGGCGACGAACAGACCGCCGCCCTACTCGGTTCGATGTCACTGCCCGGCGATATTCCAGCCGCGCCCGTGATCGCCAAAGCCCTCGCAGCCAGTAGCGGTAATTGCCACGGTGTCTTCGAGCTTGATGAAACCACGCTCGGTATGATGAAGTTCAGTCTCGATCGAGATCACCATGCCGTCTTCGAGCGGCTGCTCGCGGTGATGGGCGGTGTATTGTGGCACGGCCGTGCTCATCAGCCATGGGGCCTCGTGGCTTACGATGCCCATCCCATGCGCGGAGAAGAACATCTTGTTGCTTGCCGAGCATTGCGCCAGGGCGCTGTTGGCGTTTTCGAAGATTTCCGCACCGATCGTTCCCGCGCGGAGGTTCTTGCGGGCTGTCTGCTGTACAAGCTCGACCTGGCCAAGCAGATCGATAAGCTCCTGGTCCGGCTCCTTGGTGTAAGCCATGCGGCATACGTCACCGATGTAGCCCTTGTAGTTGCCACCGGAATCGAGGGCGAGGGTTTCGCCATCCTCCCATATCTTGTCATAGGGCGCGCGGTTAAATGCCGTTCCGACGTTTGTCAGCGCGTACTCGAATTTCAGGCCCCGGGCGGTCTCTTCTTGGCGCAGCGCGTCGAACAGCACAAGTTTGCTGGTGCCCGGTCCATGCTTGGAGATCACAGCGAGCATCGAGTCGACGACCTTTTCGGAGGCTTCCTTCAGGATCTTCAACTCGCCGGGCGTTTTCAGTGCGCGAAGGATCTCGAGCGTGTAGGTCGCGTCCGCAAGCTCAACACCCGGGAGCTGTGCCTCGAGAACTCGGAACGCATCGATGGGCATGAACCCGACCTCGATGCCGACCCGCCCCTTCGCGCCGTTCACCTGCTTCAGCAGTTCAGCCGCCGCATTTGCATAGCCGGTGCTCACATAGTTCTTGAGGTTGAGGTTGGAGACCCAGAAACTGCCGAGTTGCTTCTCGTAGCGTTCCATCGGAGCGCCGACGTAGCCGGAGTCCAGCGGGCGGCCTTTCACGTAAATGAAGAACGGCAGATAGCGGCTGAGACCGTGTGCGTCCATGTAGTCGTAGAAGAAGAAGCGATACCCGCCCAGTAAGTACTGGATGCTGTGTTTGGAGGTGACGAGCAGCGCATCAAGCTTTGCTTCCTCCATAAGGCGATCGAGACGGTCCGTATCGAATGGTGGCTTGCCGAGCTTGGAGGTGTCCTCGACTGGATTCCCTTCCGAATATGCAAAGCTCATGGGTAGATTCCTTTCAGTGCGGTAGAATTTGTGGCTCTCGCGTCCGGAGCCTGACCGGGCGCATTATGTATCGCAGGGTTCGGTCAGATCGTCTGGGCTGGCCGACCCAACGCCGGCTGGGGGCGGACTGGCACACTGTCCCGGACCGGGTCCTCCTCCGGCATCTCGCCGCTGTCCAGGATCGCCTGGGCGCGCTCCGTGTCCACAGCACCAACCCAGCGACCGACAACGAGCGTGGCGATGATATTGCTCGTAAGGTTCGTTGCTGCCCGGATTTCAGCCATGAAGCGATCAACTCCAACAAGGAGAGCGAGACCGGCCACGGGAAGGACGCCAATCGAAGGCATGGTCGCAGCGAGTGCAATGAAGCCGCCACCCGTTACGCCCGCCGCACCCTTGGAGGTGAAGAGCATGATGAACAGAATGGTCATCTGGTGCCACAAGGTCAGGTCGGTGTTCGTCGCATGGGCGATGAAGAGTACCGCCATGGTCATATAGATCGCGGTTCCATCCATGTTGAAGGAGAAGCCCGTGGGCATCACCAGGCCGACGACTTCCTTGCGGACGCCGAGATGCTGCAGCTTTGCCATGGACCGCGGGATCATCGTTTCTGCGGAGGTTGCCGCGAATACCACCAGGATCTCGTCCTTGAAGTAGGATAGTACCTTCCAAAGACTGAATCCTGCCATCTTGAGGAAAGTGCCTAGGACAAACACCACGAACAGGATGCTGACGATGTAGACCGCGACGACAAGCTGACCGAGTTCGAGCAGGGAGCCGAGACCGTATTTGCCAATGGTGAAGGCCATGGCTCCGGCAGCGCCGAGGGGTGCGAACCGCATGATGATGTTGACCATGCCGAACAGGGCGTAGGATGCCGTTTCCAAAAAGCCGATGAACGGCTTTGCCTTGTCGCCGATCTTGCAGAGCGCCAGTCCGAAGAGCACGGCGATGAAGAGGACTGGCAAGATGTCGCCATTGACGAACGGGGACAGGAAGGTCGACGGAATGATGTTGATGAAGAAGTCCGTCAGCGTGACGTCATGTGCTTTCTGGACGAAGGTCGATACGGCTCCAGCATCGAGCGTCGCGGGGTCTGCGTTTATGCCCCTGCCGACAGGCCAGATGTTTCCGACGGCCATGCCGATGAGGAGAGCAAGTGTCGATGCCACTTCAAAGTAGATGATGGCCTTAATTCCGACCGAAGCAACTCTGCGCATGTCGCCGATGGTGGCGATCCCGACGACAATCGTCAGGAAGATGATCGGTGTCACGATCGCCTTGATGGCCTTGATGAACACGTCGCCGAAAGGCTTGAGGGCCACTGCGAACTGCGGCTCAAAATAGCCGATCGCAATGCCGATGATCACGCCGATGATGACTTGGATATAGAGCTTGCTGAGCCAGCGCATGACGATGTTCTGCTGGCCTGTCTCAGAAACTGTTGAAGATGCTTCTCGTGCCATGTGATCTCCTCCCGGCAGGCGAGTGACTATTCAACATGCTCCTGACGCTTCGGGGAATGCTCCGCGGTATGCAGCGTCAAAAGCTTTCTCGGGGGTAGCGGTAGGGCTACGTTTCAATGCTGTTGCAAGGGGGGCTGGCCTCCTCAATCCCGGCCAGCCCCGCGCCGTTACTCGGCAGCCTGTGCTATCGCGACCGACTGCTTGTTTTTCACCACAACCTTGATTGCGTCCTCGACGCGATCCTTCGCATAGCGAAGCGCTTCGGGCAGGTCTTCCATGTCGAACGTGTGGGTATGGATGATCCGTGCGTCGAAACGCTTCTGACGCATGAACGCCTCGGCGCGATGTGTCGCCGATTTGCCTTCACCGCGGATCCCGTAAAGGTAGATATTGTTGCGTACGAGGTAGGCGACATCGATCGGCACCTCTCCGCTCGGAAAGGCTGCCAGGCAAATCTTGCCGCCGCGGTTGAGCATGCGTGCAGCTTCGTTGACCGCGTTCGGCGCTCCCGAGCATTCGACGACGTAGTCGACGCCCTTCCCGTCCGTCAGACGGCGCACGGCTTCGACGGCATCCTCGTTGCGAACGTTGATAACGTGGTCAGCCCCAAGCTGTTTTCCGATCTCCAGGCGATTATCGCGGGTCCCGGTCAGGATGACCGGCTGTGCACCAAGGGCCTTTGCGACCGCCGCACCGAGGAGACCGATCGGTCCTGGCCCACTCACCACGACGGACTCGCCAGCGACCAGGCCGCCAAGCTCGGTAAGTCCATACATCGACGTACCAGCAGTGACGACAAGCGTCGCCTCTTCGTCCGTCATCGAATCGTCAACATGGATCAGCGTGTTGACATTGTTGACCTGATATTCGCAGAAGCCCCCATCGGTCGTGAAACCGTTGGCCCGATGCCCCTTGTCGAAATCACCGTAGTTCTTGCCATAGTTGTGGCACGACGTGTACATGCCTTGGCGGCAACGCTTGCACTGCCCGCAACCCGCATGGATTTCGACGGTGACGCGGTCGCCGATATTGAACTCATCTACGCCAGGACCGAGGGCAACGACAGTGCCCATGTATTCATGACCGGGCGTGAAATTCTTATTGAACGGCAGGCCGCCCTGGATCTGCGCGGGCGGGCCATGGGCGATGATCTCGAGGTCGGTCGCGCAGATCGCAACGGCATCGATCCGCACCAGGACTTCGGCCTTCTTCGGAGTGGGGACCGACTTGTCAACCAGGCTGAGCTCTCCAGGATCGCCAAGCACCCATGCCTTCATCGTTTCCGGAATGGGAAAGTCGGGGTGGGTTTTCACGTTTGCAGACTGCGGCATGCTTCTCCTCCTTTAGGAAATACATTCTCGTTTGCCCGGTAGAAACTACTGGACATTTGGTGGTTATTGGTTCGGTTCAACTTGAAGGAGCACTCTTACTTGATGACCGAAGAATTGAGGTCTGTGCGCTCCGTTTGTTTCTTGAAGTATCGTCGCATTGGCAGTTTCACGCGTCAACGAAACAGCGTGGTCTTTCGCAATGTGAAATTCACGCCGCGGACGCGGATGCCGCGTCTCGTTCCTCGGCGGTCAAATACGCCGCGACGACCTCGACCTCCTTCTTCGAGCCAAAGACAAAGGGGCTACGCCCGTGCAGGTCAGCAGGTGACAGTTCGAGCATTCGCCGATGGCCGTCGGTAGCGGAGCCACCCGCCTGCTCGATGCAGAATGCGATCGGGTTTGTTTCGTAGATCTGCCGAAGGCGACCGCTGGCATAGCCCTTGCGTCGATCGCCTGGGTAAAGAAAGACACCCCCGCGCTGCAGGATTCGGAACGTGTCTGCGACAAGCGACCCAGCATATCGCATTCCGAAATTCCAGGTGCGCGGCCCCTCTTCGCCCGCCTCGGCATCTTCGATGTATCGTCTAGTCCCAGGAGTCCAGTGGCGGCGGTTGGACGAATTGATCGAGTACTCCCGGGTCTCCGGGGGAATGGCGTGTGCTTCGCGCATCAAGACAAAACCGACACTGTCCCCGCGCCAGATGAACGTCATCGTCCCTGAACCTACCGTCAGGACGAGCAGGAGCTGTGCGCCATAGATGAAGAACCCGGCCGCGACTTGACGGTCTCCGGGCTGCTCGAAAGCGGAGCGCGGGTCTGTGGCACCGACGTCCAAGGGCAGTAAGGAGAAGATCGTACCGACCGCAATGTTCGTTTCAATGTTGGAGGAACCGTCCAGCGGGTCGATGGCAAGCGCCAAATGGCCCTCGTCGCCGAGTTCGATTGGTTCCTCCTGCTCCTCGGAACCGTAGAGGCGCACGGGCGACATTGACGCGGCAGCTAGAAAAGTATCGTCCGCAAACACATCGAGAGGTTTTTGAGTCTCCCCGCTGGCATTGGAGGAAGTATCACCTACCGATCGCCGTTCGGGAACCCGGCCCGAAGCAATCGCGCGATGAACCGTAACGGCCGCCGCAGATAGATGAAGGACCGTCTGCCCGACGTCGCGCAACACGGGCGAAGAGGCAAAGTCGTCGAGATAACTTGCGAGAGAGGCAGTCATGCTTCGAATCCTTGATTTGACATTGTGAGGGCCGATTATTCAGGTTCGTGCCACGTGCGCCCGTCGCGCTCGATAAGAGCGATCGCGCTCGACGGCCCCCACGTTCCCGATGCGTAGCCTTGGACCTTGTGCTCCGTTTCCTGCCATGCCGCCAAAATCGGATCGACCCATTCCCAGGCCGCTTCAACTTCATCGCGGCGCATGAAGAGCGACTGGTCGCGGCGGATCACGTCCATCAAAAGGCGCTCGTATGCATCGGGATGGCGCACGCTGAATTCTTCCGCGAAACTCATGTCGAGTGACACCTGTCTTAGACGCATGCCGCCCGGACCAGGATTCTTGATCATGAGCCATTGCTTGACGCCCTCACCGGGCTGCAGACGCAGCACCAGCCGGTTCTGCGAGATGTGCCCACTGGACTCATCGAAAATCGACATCGGGATGGACTTGAACGTAACAACAATTTCGGAGGCGCGGGTCGGCATGCGCTTGCCGGTCCTCAGGTAGAATGGCACTCCAGCCCAACGCCAATTATTGACCTCGGCCTTTAGCGCGACAAAGGTTTCCGTATCGCTCGACGGTCCGCCCAGGTCGTCGAGATAGGCTTGTACGGCTCCGCCGTCGCCGGCACCCGCACGGTACTGGCCGCGTACAGTTAGCTGGCTGACGTTGGCCGCCGTAATCGGCTTCAGCGCCCGAAGGACTTTCAGCTTCTCGTCCCGTATCGCATCCGCCTTGAACGTCGAGGGCGGCTCGAGCGCGACAAGCGCCAGGAGTTGCAGCAGATGATTCTGCACCATGTCACGCAATGCACCTGCGGTGTCGTAGTATCCTGCCCGGCTACCGAGGCCGACGCTCTCTGCAACCGTTATCTGGACATGGTCAATGAACGACGAATTCCATACCGGATCGTAGAGGGTATTGGCAAAACGCAATGCCATCAGGTTCTGGACGGTCTCCTTGCCCAGGTAATGGTCGATACGGAAGACTTGGTTTTCGTCAAAGTGCCGCGCAATCTCCGCGTTGAGATCACGAGCAGAAGTCAGGTCCCGTCCGATTGGTTTTTCGATCACCAAGCGCGTCTGCGCGTTGACAAGCCCGAAGGACTTGAGCTTTGCTGCGATCGCGCCGAATATCGAAGGCGCTACGGCTAGATAGAAGGCGCGAACGCGATCAGCACCGCCTTTGTCGAGAAAGGTTTTCAACTCCTTCCAGCCGTTCGCTCCAGTAGCATCTACGCTGATGTATGACAGTCGCGAAAGAAACCGTTCCAGCACATTGCCTGTCAGTTCGCTTGCGGCAACGTAGGTCTGCAAGGCTTTGCGTGCGAAGCCGCGGTAGTCTTCGTCCGAACGCGTCGTACGGGAGACTCCGACAATGCGCGCGCCGTCCGGCAGGTTGTTGTCGCGGTCGCGGTGGAAGAGTGCCGGTAGCAGTTTTCGCTCCGCAAGATCGCCACCCCCGCCGAAAATGACATAGTCGAACAGGTCGACCGTAGCATTGACGCTTCCCATCGTAACCTCCCTAGACCGCAGGCCACTGGTGGTGGAAGGTGCCGTCGCTATCGAGGCGACGGAAAGTATGCGCACCGAAGAGGTCGCGCTGCCCCTGGATCAGGTTTGCAGACCCGCGTTCGCGCCGATAGTCGTCGAAATATGCAAGCGAGGCGGACAGGGCCGGCACCGGAATGCCCGCATTTACGGCCTTTGCGACAACACTTCGCAAGGCATGTTGGCCTTCGCTTACCCGCTTTGCGAAAGAATGCTCCTGAAGCAGATTGACGACTTCGCCCCCGGTTTCGTAGGCCTGCGTGATGTCCTTCAGGAAGACCGACCTGATGATGCAGCCTGCTCGCCATATCCGAGCGATCTCCCCAAGGGGCAAATCCCAATTGTACTCGCGTGAGGCTGCCGACATGATTGCATAGCCTTGAGCGTAGGCGATGATTTTTGCCGTCTCCAGCGCGGCTTCGAGTTCCGCCACACTTGCCTGGTCGGCACCGAACGCGCCATCAGTAAGGATGATATCGTAGTAGATCTTTCCTGTAACGAGCCGCTCCTTTCGCAGGGAGGACAGGCTACGGGCAGAAACCGCTGCTTCGAGAGTTGTCGCACCGATGCCCAGCTTCTGAGCCTCGATCACCGACCATCTTCCGGTTCCTTTCTGGCCCGCTTCGTCGACGATCACGTCTACGAGCGGCTTGCCGCTTTTGGAATCGGGCTCGGCGAGTACCGTTGCACTGATTTCGATGAGGTAGGACGACAGTCCGCGCTCGTTCCAGTCTCGGAATATGTCCGCCATCTGCGATGCGGAGAGCTTCATGCCGTCGCGCATGATGCTGTAGATCTCGGCGATCATCTGCATATCGGCATACTCGATGCCATTGTGGATCGTCTTCACGAAGTGTCCCGCACCGTCGGGACCGAGCCATGCGACGCAAGGGCTGCCGTCATACTTGGCGGAAATCGGCTCCAGCAATGGCTTCAGCCTGCTCCATACCCGCTGGTCGCCCCCGACCATGATCGAAGGTCCATGGCGGGCGCCAAGTTCACCACCGGAGACGCCCATTCCTACGAAATGAAAGCCGTGGTTATCCCACCTACGGTTTCGGACAACGGTATCGTTGAAATCCGTATTACCTGCATCGATAACGATGTCACCTTTATCCAGGAGCGGTGCGAGGACCTCAAGCTGTTCATCGACGGCTGTGCCCGCATTGACCATCAAGACAATGACACGCGGCGAACGCAGCGATGCCACGAAGCCTTCGATCGATGTCTGCGGATGCAGCCGCTCGGCAAGCTCCGGGTTCTCTGCGGCCAACTTTTCCGCCTTCCCCGGTGTGCGATTGAACAACGCGACCTCGGAGCCTTTCTCGGCGAAATTGAGTGCGAGCATGGCACCCATCGTCCCGAGACCTACAACACCCAAATCAGCAATCTTCTCAGCCATTACTTCCTCCCGATGAATAGATCGACTGGCAGGACAAATACCTCGGAAGTACTTGCGCGTCGCTCTGTTGAACGGCGATTTTACAATGTGAAAATTCGAGCCGACTGGCTTTTGTGTGGGATCCCATCTGCGATCCTCCGCCCTGCTCGACCGAACATAGGGATTGCTTGGGACAGACGGGGGCCCGGTGCGCTCGCATCATGCGGAAGCTGTAGGTCAGGTTCCAATGGAGTTTGGCGGCGCGCCTGGAGCTGCTTCGTGAACGAAACGGGACGGCCTAGGGCGACCTGCCCAAGGCGGCAACGCACTTGCGGCGTTCGTGACGCCCGCAAGTCAATGGACCGCAGCACAAGGCGGGGCGGCAGCGACCCACGTCATGCTGGAGGCCTTGGCAAGCAGGCCATGATCGCTCGGGCATAGTGGAGCACGCGAGCGTGCGACGTCAGGAAACCACAAGGTAATCACCTGTGGTCCGGCAGACGCACCGGGCTTTTCATCGGTGCCGCAAGGTCGGTCGGTTCAGACAAAACATCCTGCGGGCATCCGACCCGACAAGTCCCGTGCGCAATCCACGACAGCGCGGGCTACGTGCTTCCTGTAATCTTCGCTGGCGCGCTTCCTGGGGATTGTCGCGCCAATCGAACACACCACCGCTCCCGACATATCCCGAACGACCGCCCCGTATCCGACGAGGTCTGGACGGAATTCACCATCGTCCATTGCAAAGCCCGAACGTCGGACAAGCCGCAGCTCCTCTATCAACCCGCCGAGCGAGGTTATTGTTTTTTCGGTGAACGCCGTCAGCCCGTTATCGGCCACTACACGTGCCAGCTCATTCTCGGGCAACCACGCAAGGATGGCCTTTCCGGGAGCAGTTGCATGAACCGTATGAAGCTTGGTGTACTCGCGAAGATCGAGTTGCGGAGCGATATGCGACGGCAGTTGAATGTGGGTCACGAGCGCGGCGCGGCGCAACACAGCCATCTGCACGGCCTCGCGCAGGTTGACGTTCAGTTCCTGCAAGCTGGGGCGGACGAACTCCGCCAAATTGTAGTCCCTGGCCGATTGGCGAGATATCGTCTCGAGCCGCGAACTGAGAGAATAACCACCGTTTCGTCCGCCGTAGACAACGTAGCCTCGTCTCACAAGCGTCTTGATCAGATGGTGGCAGGTTGAAAGGTTGATCTCAACGACCTTTGCAATCTCGTTGAGCATCAAAGGGGCATCGCTGAGCGATAACGCTTCCAATATGGAAATGGCCCTGTCCACCGACTGGATGCTTTTCCCTTCGCTCTTGCCCGAATCCGTGGTCGAAATCTTGTACTGGCTCTGCCGAGACTGCGCTTCGCGCCAAGCGCGATGATTAGCCGCTTCCATAAGCTCCTCCCAATGTTTCCTCCAGCCAGGAGGGTAGGATTGAGGTTGTTCCCGGTCAACATTTCATCGGGATTATTTTCACAATGTCAAAATCGATTCAGGGGCACGCCATCGATCCAGCTCGGATCTGATGCCACGCGATTTTCACCTCATGAAAAGCCGTCAAGCGAAGTTGACCGAGCCAAGGCCGCCCTCTGTAATGCGGGGCCTGACGGACCGGCACGACGACAATGCTGGTAGCTATTGCCCCGAGCGAGGCGGCAAAGGGAGGACACATGAGCGTTGAACTGAAGGCTATGAGCACACTTGCTGTGGAACTCGCGCTGAAGACCGAGTTGCTGCCTGCGTGGCAATCTCTCGGTCATCGTATCGCAGTTGAATGGAATCCTACCGGGGTGTTGATTGAAGGGGTCCGGAGGGGCGATCGGGCAGATGTTCTGATTGCGATCGATCAGCCTATCGATGAACTGGTCCAGGCAGGGATATTGCTCGGTGGATCGGTTCGACCCCTTGCACGCGCAAGCTTCGGCCTCGGCGCACGCCGCGGCGAGGCCCTTCCCGACATCTCGACCCCGGACCTATTCAAGCAGGCACTGCTCTCGGCACGATCGGTCGCGTATTCGCAGACAGGTGCCAGCGGCATTCATTTCAGGGACGTAATCGAACGCCTCGGAATCGTCGACGAGATCAATGCAAAGGCAACCATAATCCATGCCGGCTTCACCGCGGACAAAGTGATCTCCGGCGACGCGGATCTCGCCGTACAGCAGGTTAGCGAACTCATGTCGATCGACGGCATCCAGGTGGTCGGTCCGTTTCCCGAGCCCTACCAGAAGCATACCGATTTCTCCGCCGCCGTTTTCTCCGACGCGCCGAACCCTGACGTTGCGCAGGCTTTTGTCCAGCACCTCACCGATACAAAGGCTGCCGGGATCTACGCCCGGTCCGGACTTGTACCGCGTGTTCGGATCGCGGCGTAGGCAAGGAGGCCGCTATGATGAATCCTCGACCCCGCATTGTTCTCCTCCACGCGACGCCCGTAGCCATGGAACCGGTGAACACCGCCATGTCTACACATTGGCCGGAAGCCGAAGCAGTGAACCTATTGGACGACGGACTTACCATCGATCGCGCCAAGGAAGGTGCTGACATTTCCGAGGCATTGATCGAGCGCTTCGTCGATTTTGGCCGCTACGCGCAGCGGATCGGAGCCGATGGCGTCCTCATCACTTGTTCGGCCTTCGGGCCTGCCATCGATCGGATGGTCGAGGTTCTTCCGCTCCCCATCCTGCGGCCGAACGAGGCAATGTTCCGGGAGGCGATCGCAGCCGGCAATCGGATCGGCATGCTTGCGACCTTTGCACCCGCGGTATCCACGATGGAGGACGAATTCAGACAGTTCGCCAAGGAGGCCGGGGTGCCGAGCACCCTTGAAACGATAGTCGTTCCCGACGCAATCGATTTGCTACGGCGCGGCGAAGCGACCGCGCACAATCGTCTCGTCGCCGATATGGCCCCTCGGTTTGCCGATCGGGACGCGATCATGCTGGCGCATTTTTCGACCTCTCGCGCAGCCGAGGAGGTCAGACGCAAGGTGAACAGACCCGTCCTGACGGCCCCCGAGGCCGCCGTCACGCGCATGAAAACACTGGTCATGGAGTAAGAGATGCTACTCGGCGTCATCGCAGATGATTTCACGGGCGCGAGCGATATCGCCAATACGCTCGCCAAAGGTCTTCCCAGACAGGGCGGCCTGGCCACTTCGCAATTCATGGGCATTCCAGAAGACGATGCCTCACCTGATATCGAGGCGGGGGTGATCTCCCTGAAAACGCGCTCGGTTTCCTCCAAGGAAGCAGTCGAACGATCTCTCGAAGCCCTCCACTGGCTCAAGGCGCAGGGCTGCCGCCAAGTCGTTTTCAAATATTGCTCGACATTCGATTCCACGCCGGAAGGCAACATCGGCCCCGTTGCGGAAGCGCTCGCGGACGCACTGAACGTGAAGGGCGTTGTCGCCTGCCCTGCATTCCCGGCCATGGGGCGCACGCTGTATCAAGGGCATCTCTTCGTCAACGACAAGCTCCTCAACGAATCCGGGATGCAAAACCACCCGTTGACACCCATGACCGACGCAAACATCCGGCGCTGGCTCCGGCGGCAAACCAGTACGGAAGTCGGCCTGGTAGCGACGGAAACCGTTCGGGCGGGAAAGAATGCCATTCGAACGGCCCTGAGAGCCAGTGCAGACCGCGGGGAAACGCTCGTCGTCGTGGACGCAGTCAGTGACGCGGATCTTGTTTCCATTGGACTCGCCTGCTCCGACTCTCCGCTTTTAACCGGTGGATCGGGGATAGCGCTGGGCCTTGCCTCGAATTTCATTGCCAGTGGCCTCGCCAAGGGAGCGCGCGGGCGCTTCGAAGGCATCAGCGGTCCCGAAGCCATCCTTGCCGGAAGCTGCTCCGGCGCGACACGAGGCCAGATCGACGTCCACACACGCAATCATCCGGCTATGACCGTGTCAGTCGACGACGTGATGAGTGGACGTACCACGTCGAACGATGTCGTCTCCTTCATCCAAGCCAATCACGGAAACGCGCCCCTGGTCTACTCTTCAGGTACCCCGGAGGACGTTGCGGCGGCGCAGGCGCGCTATGGCCGCGAGGCCGTCTCGGAGAAACTTGAGGGGCTGTTTGCCGACACGGCACGCAAACTCGTGGACGGCGGGGTCAACCGCCTTGTGGTGGCAGGCGGCGAGACTTCCGGTGCCGTAGCGCAAGCGCTTGATCTCGGGGATCTAGCGATCGGCCCTGAGGTCAGTCCCGGCGTTCCCGTCCTTGTCAGCCGCCAGAAGGGCCTGGCACTCGCCCTCAAGTCCGGGAACTTCGGCGGTGCAAACTTCTTCGAGGAAGCATTGGCAGCACTGTCGGGGGAGAGCCGGCCATGACCAGCGAAGCGGAACTGCGCCGAAAGCTCGTGATTATGGGTGGCCTTCTATACTCGCGGCAACTGGCCCATGGCAGCGCGGGTAATCTGTCAGTGCTGCTCGACGACGGTTGCATTCTCGTCACCCCGACGAATTCAAGCCTGGGCTTTCTCAAGGAGGAACGGATCTCGAAGCTTTCACCGGACGGCGAGCCGATCAGCGGAGACCCTCCCTCCAAGGAATACTTCTTCCACCTCGCGGTCTACCAGGAACGTCCGGCGGCCCGTGCAGTCGTGCATCTCCACTCGACCTATTCGGTGGCTGTGTCCTGTCTCTGCCACGAGCAGACGGAAAATGTTTTGCCGCCGCTGACCGCATATCATGTCATGCGGGTCGGCAAGCTCCCCCTGGTCCGCTACTTCCGTCCGGGTGATCGGGCGTTGGCGGACGAAGTAAAGAAGGTTTCCCGGGATCACCGCTCCATGCTGCTCGCGAACCACGGGCCGATCGTGTCAGGCGCCAGTCTCGAAGAGGCGGTCTATGCCTACGAGGAACTCGAGGAAACAGCGAAACTGTTCTTCATTCTCGGCGACAGGAAGACTTCGCCCCTTCGCGCCGAAGAAATCGCCGAGATCAATAGAGCCTTCCCGAACTGAAAATCTCGAAGCCATACACGCCACACGGTGGCGAACCCACACACCAGGAGGAACCTTCATGACACTCGCTTCTATGCGCCAAATACTCGACCATGCCGCCGAGCGCGGCTACGGTGTTCCCGCTTTCAACATCACCAACCTGGAGACTCTCCTAGCAGTGCTCAGAGCGGCCGAACGCTCGAATAGCCCGGTGATCGTCCAGGCGAGTCAAAGCGCGCGCAAGTACGCCGACGATGTCCTTTTAAGCGGTCTGGTAAAGGCTGCGGCGCAGGGATTTCCGAAGGTGCCGGTCTGCTTCCATCAAGACCATGGGTCAACACCAGAAGTCTGCGAAAGTGCGATCGCACTCGGCTTCACGAGCGTGATGATGGACGGCTCGCTGGAATCTGACGGCAAGACGCCAGCCAGCTACGAGTACAACGTCGATGTGACCGCCAGGACCGTCGCGTACGCCCATGCGCGCGGGGTCTCTGTCGAAGGCGAAATCGGTGTTCTTGGCTCACTGGAAACGGGAGGCGGCGAACAAGAGGACGGTCACGGCCTCGTGGGGACGCTCGAGCGCGAAGAGTTGCTGACCGACCCGCAGCAGGCAGCAGATTTCGTCGCGGCAACAGGGGTCGATGCGTTGGCGGTCGCGATCGGAACGTCGCACGGCGCGTATAAGTTCTCCCGCAAGCCCACGGGCGACATACTGGCGATGGATGTCATCGCCGCGATCCATCAACGTTTGCCCTACACGCATCTGGTGATGCATGGAGCATCCACGGTGCCCGAGGATCTCCAGGATCTCATCAATGAGAACGGCGGTCATATCTCCAAGACCTACGGGGTCCCGTTGGAGGAAGTTGAAAACGCCATTCGAATGGGAGTTCGAAAAATCAACATCGATACGGATCTGCGCATGGCCCTTACCGGTTCGGCCCGGGAGTACCTCAAGGCCAATCCGGGATCCTTCGACATTCGCGGCATGCTGAAACCCGGCATTACTCGCATGGAGGCTGTGTGCCTCGAAAGATTCGAGCGGTTCGGAGCGGCCGGAAACGCCTCTCGGATTAGGGTGCTGCCGGCGGAATCGATGATCCAATTTTACGCCTGAATGCCCCGGGGCGAGTTTTGGGCAGCTCCGGTTCGGAGCCGGGCAATTTAGTCAGATCGCCGAGAAATGAGACTCGGCGATCTGTCGATACCCCGCACACGCGCCAGGAACCCCTTGCGGGATATCTGGGCGGCCGTCATCACGGGCGAGCCTCGCCGGGTTTCCTATCAGGAGCGTCCGTCCGCTTGTACCGAATTTGTGAGATACTCTATAAATGCCTTCACCCGCCGTGATGGCTGACGACCCGAAGCGTGCACGGCATAGAGATTGACATCCGTTGGACGGTAGATGTCGAGCGCCGTGGAAAGCCGTCCACCATCTATATCTTCGGCGACATCATAGTCGGACTTCAGAACGA
Organism: Hyphomicrobiales bacterium; assembly: GCA_900466605.1. Lineage (GTDB taxonomy): Bacteria > Pseudomonadota > Alphaproteobacteria > Rhizobiales > Rhizobiaceae > Rhizobium. Next base: position 39,760 of record UBMU01000026.1, on the reverse strand, counting down.
CCCCCGCGCCAGAAATGGCCCACTGCCTGAGAAGCCCACCGTCATTGGCAGTTCGATTTCCGGACACGTGCACCGCGATCTGTTCGCCTCCATCCGTGAAGCGCCAGATGCTTTGCGGGTCGCCCCTCCGCGAGAGAACGAGGCAATTGTGATCCTTCAAATCCTGAGGATGCTTCGGCTTTCCATGTGTCGCCCAGTAGGTTGGTGACGCACACACGAAACGCCCACTGCGACGAATGAGCTTCGCGGTCAGGCGGGAATCTGTCAGGGGCCCGGTTCGAATAGCAAGGTCGAAGTTGCCGCCGTTCATGTCGTTGACTTCATCGCCAAGACTGAGTTCGATACGCACCCCCGGATGATGGTTTAGGAAGGCATCGACCAGTCCCGCCAGCTTTCCCGTCCGAAGTCGTTGATCGAAGTGATGCGGATGAGCCCCCGCAAGGTTCCGGATTCACCAACCTGTTCGATAGCTTCGTTCAGGTCACCCACCAGGGCCCGGCACTGAGTGAGAAAGCGCTCCCCAGCGGTTCACGCGGAGCACGTCGAATTGACACCTCCGCCGATTGTTCTCGCATGCTTAAAGAAGGCGCGGCTCTGATGCCGCGATCCATCATGAGAAAAATTAGTATGACGGGCGTCGATGAAACGACTCCTGCAATGACACGACCACGCCTATCGGCGGTAGGTTCAGTGACTACGATCTTCGATTTGATCGCTTCCTTTCTTTGCCTGAAGCGACGCATCGAAAGGACGACAATCCTGTCTGATTGGCTCAAGAAGGATATTGGTAGCCTCTAATACTGCCGGGGAGCGACCTCGGGGAGACCTGAGGTCGCGTCGATTTAGCTCGGCGCGTTGCACGCTGACTGTCAGGGTCCTAGATTGGCGGGAACTCGGTCTTTCTCTTGGTCAAGAGCGCTCGGCACTTTGAACTCATTCAGACTGGTCTGTCGGATCAGGGTGTATCCGGCCCGACAACGGCACCGGCGTGACCGGTACCGTGGCACTGACAGTCAAGCTGGCAAATGCGATCTCACCATCGGTGATGTAATGGTTGACCTTTCCGGTGTTCAACCGTGAGCCAGATTGATGCCGCGCGACCTCCCCGATTACGTGCTTTGCCCTCAGTTCATTGACTATGTAGTCGCGCTCGGCGTTCGTATCGGAGTCTGTCTTATGTGTGACTTGGAATGTCAGCCAGGTCAGAGACAGCCCGGTATCTCTGGTGCCTGCTCCAACCCATAGGACCCGCTCCTCGGGCGATGGCTTGTCGGTATTCAACCAGAAGCTCGCCGCGCTCATGTCGTCCTCGGAATGGGCGAGACTAAGGGCCCAGAAACGGATGTGATGGCGCTTGCGGGGGCTATCGTCGATGGGCTCCTGGAACCCTATGTCCTGCCGTCGCCCAAAGAGATAGAAGGTGCTGAAAGGTGCGGTGGGATAGGCAGAGTTCATCAGGAAAGCGCGTATCATTCGCAACGAGCTTACGATCCCCAAATGGTCGGCCGTGGACCAGCCCGCCGTTGCAAAGGCCTCGCGGAGCTGTTGAATATTGCCGATGAGGACGAAATTTATAGGATCGCCTGGCAGGCCATCGGCCGTGATCGTGTATCTGGGGATCAGCCCCCGATGAAGAACCTTCAGGGACAGTCGGATGACGTTCGGAAGAATGACGTAAGCAGCCAGGCCATATGTGAGGCACACCGCAACGAGCCATGGAAACCTGTGGTCCGCAGTATCGAAAACAACGAAGACGATCAGCCAAACGCTGAGTATACCCAGACAGAAAACCAGAAACCTCCGGAAAAGGCGCGTCAGCAATCTCAAGACACAGTCTCCTCGTCTGGCGTCTGATGGGCTGGCAGTCGCCCTCGCTGTTCGTCAGAGGGATTTTAGCACCCGAGAGTATGCAAATGATAGCGTTGTGGGCCATGTCGAGCGAACCCACCACACGCTAGTGGGACCATGTGGCATTTGCTCCATAACGCCGCATTGAACAGGATGCCCCTACAAGGGGACAGCAAAGGTTTCGGCGTCTCCTGATCGGTCGTGCATACTCGCTCGCTACATCACGAAATGCCTGGCCGATCTCATAAAAGTGAATTGGTTCGGAGCAGCGGAAAGTGTCCTAGTTCAGCGCACCGTCCTCGCGAAAAGCCGGGCCAAACGCTCTGCGAACGCTCGGGGGTCGGTAGGCTTGTCCCCATCCAGAATGCGGGCTTCATCGAGAAGAAGATATGTCGCGTCCTCACGGAACCCATCATCGTCCTTCATCGATGTAATCGAGGCAACCATCGGATGCGCGGGATTGATTTCGAGGATCGGCTTCGCCGCTGTGTCGAGACGGCCGGCACTCTGGAGGATTTTCTCCATCTGGCGATCATAGCCGTTCTCTGGCGCGACAAGGCACACCGCACTCTCTGTCAACCGATCGGAGGCGCGAACATCCGCGACGTGATCGGCCAACGTCTTCTTTGCAAACTCGACAAACGCCACCTCCTCCGCAGATGCCTCAGGGCTGGCAACAGACTGGCCATCGAGCTTGGGGAATTGAGACAGGTCGGCAGCGCCCTGCGTTACAGACCTAAACGCCTTTCCTTCAAATTCGGGGGCGTTCATCGTCCAGAAGCTGTCAATGGAATCCGTCAACAGAAGGACTTCTATTCCTCGAGCACGGAAACCCTCCAACTGTGGCGATGCCTTCAACTGTTCAAGGTTGCCGCCCGCCAGGTAATAGATGACACTTTGCTCGCTCTTCATGTCCTTCACGTACTCGACGAGCGATCTGAAGCCTTCGCCTGAGGCTGTCGTCCGGAACCGCGATAGTGCAAGCAACTGGGAGCGCCGCTCGAAATCCTCATAGACGCCTTCCTTGATAACCGCACCGAAGTTGTCCCAAAGGGTACGGAAGGTTTCAGGCTCACTTTCCGCCAGTTTTTCAATCGCTGTTACAATGCGGTTCGCTACACCTTTGCGGATCGCCGACAAGATCGGGCTTTCCTGTATCATCTCGCGCGAGACATTCAGAGGCAGATCGGAGGTATCAACGAGACCACGGACAAACCGGAGGTAGCGCGGCAGGAGCTCGGCGTCGTCGGTGATAAACACCCGCTTCACGTACAACTTGATCCGCCCCTTGCGATCGGGGTCGAACATGTCGAACGGCTGGGAACCAGGGACGAAGGCCAAGGCGGTATATTCGTGCCTTCCTTCGGCACGGAAATGTACGGTCACCGCCGGATCATCGTACTGACCTGACAGTCCCCGGTAGAAGTCAGTGTACTCGTCCTTTGAGACCTCGTTCTTAGGCTTGGTCCAAAGTGCGGAGCCATCAGTAATCCGCTCGGGCTCACCGCCTGGCTTTGCAATGATGTTGATTGCCACGGGCACGTGGCCCGATTGTTCCTTGACGATACGTTCAACCGTCCAGCGGGATGTGTAGTTCTTAGCATCTTCCATTAAATGGAGAGTGATACGTGTCCCTCGGACTGGCGCGTCTATCAAGTCAATCGCAGCAACCTCAAAACTGCCCTTTCCATCCGAGGACCAACGCCAGGCGTCGTCCGATCCGGCGCGGCGAGAGACGACGTCGACGCGCTCGGCAACCATGAAACACGAGTAGAAGCCGACACCGAACTGCCCGATAAGTTGCGACCCCTCGCCGCCTAGCTTATTGGCTTCGATCCGTTCCATGAAGGCCCGTGTACCAGACCGAGCAATCGTACCGAGCGCCTCGATCAACTCATCGTGGCCCATGCCAATCCCGTTGTCTTCCAGGATGAGGCGATTTGCTTCCTCGTCAAGCGTCAGCGTAATGCGCGCTTCTCCATCGCCTGCGAGCAGAGACGGCGTCTCGATGGCCTCATAGCGTAGCTTTTCGCAGGCATCAGCAGCGTTTGATATCAGCTCGCGAAGGAAGACGTCCTTGTCAGAGTAGACCGAGTGCACCATCATGTGGAGAAGGCGAGCAACATCGGCTTCGAAGACGTGGCTTTCGACTGGCTTTTCTTGATTTTCGGACACCCGGAGACCTCATCGAGATGAATAAAAAACTCGCCGATGACGTGGCAAGTGTTCCAGGGAAAATCAAGAAGGCTAGCTGTTTTTTGTGGGCGTACGGTTACCCTTCGCGGGAGTTGAGCCGAATTGTCGCTCGCCATAAAGCCTGCGCCACAGAACCGCGCCGCGGTCAGCAATCCGGTTCTGCGCAGCCGAAATGGCTCCGAAACGCAACCCGCCGCTACAGCCCCTGATACAGCAACCAAAAGCCGCTGGAGCGAACTCCAAACTGGATAATACCTCGGCCGTGGCTTCGCCGATAGGCGGAGACGATGGCCGTGGAGAAACCACTCTGTTGAGCGAAGCACTCTTTGAAATGCGGCTAATGATCGAGCCCCGCCAAAAACATGCTTAGCCGCTCTACGATCGTCTCGAAGAAAGCGGGATCGAGGGCGTGTCCCATATCGGAGACAAGACAAAGCTGAGCGTCCGACAAGTGAGCATGCGCCCACTGCGCGTGCGCTAGCGGGAAAATCGGATCCATGTCGCCATGCACGATCAGGCAGGGTTGAGCAACTTGGCCCAGATCGACCGCGGTCAAAGGAGCCGTAGCGATCTGCGCTTTGCTGTGATTGCTGTGATTGGCCATTTTCGCATCGCTGCGTGTCCTCTTGGCCATCGCTCGACCCAAGATCAGCCAGAAAGTTTCGTCGAAGGGCGATCTTGAACCGGCCGCGAGACGGAAGTTCTCCATGAACCGAATGGCAATTTCCTCGTCGGATCCGGCGGGCGAACTGTTGAGCGAGATCACGGCGCTCACATACTCAGCAGCGGGTCGCGGCAACTGTCCTTCTCTCGCCGGTTGCCCGGTGAAGGCGTCGTTCTTCGCTCGAAGATCCGGCGACGACATGATGGACGTGATGCTCAACACCCGTGACGGTCTGCTCAATCCCGCGAGATAGGCAATATTTCCGCCCTGAGACAAGCCGACGAAATGGGCGGCTTCAATCCCGAGTTCATCTAGAAGCCCGAAGGCGTCGTCGACCAGATCGTGCAGTGTGTAGGGTTGCTTTTCAAAGTCCAGGTAACTGGACAGCCCGGTATCGCGCTGGTCATAGCGGATCACATGGTATCCGCAGTCCGCCAAAGACTTGCATAAGCGATCCGGCCAGACCAAGCCTGCTGCGCTGTTGCCCATAAGAAGAAGAACTGCCGGATGACCCTCATGACCAAAACCATCGTAGGCCAACTCGAGGCCATTGACATGTGCCATTCCACTTTTCATGTGGACCACTCCAATTTATCGCTGATAAATTGACTTATCAATGATAAGTTATGCACTGTCAACCTGGAGAAGTTATGAAGATCGATCGAGCCCAGATTGTCCGAGAAGCATTGATCCTCCTGAACGAGGTAGGGCTGGACAAGATGTCAACCCGCGCGCTCGCAGCAAGGCTCGACGTTCAGCAGCCGGCACTCTATTGGCATTTCAGGGACAAGCGGTCGCTGATGGACGCGATGAACGCTGAGATGATGCGCGCCTCGCACCTATATCGCCTGCCCCGTGACGGCGACGACTGGCAATCCTACCTGACCGAGAATAGCCTGAGTTTTCGCCGGGCTCTGTTGGCCTACCGAGACGGAGCACGCGTCCACGCGGGATCGCGGGCAGAAGCGTCAGACAATGACGTCGCCGAACGGCAATTGGAATTTCTGACCGCGCAGGGATTTGATGGAAGGCAGGTGCTGAAGATCCTCGTCACCCTGGCCCGGTTCACTGTTGGGTTCGTGCTCGAGGAGCAGGCTGAAATCGAACATCCTCCGGAATTGTCGAAAAACACCCCGCCAAAACATCCGTTACTCGCAGCGGCGTTCGAGGACTACGGAGCCCTGCCACAAGACGAGCTTTTCCATGAAGGCCTATTGGCATTCCTCGGCGGCGTTAGGCGTTGAAGCGAAGGCCGCCGAGGTACTCATCGCCTCAGGCGCCAGGAAATCTGCTCCGGTGACCACCGTTCTTCAGCCGGTCGATTGCCGCAGCGCATAGATGCGGATCACGTAACTGCCTCCGCTAACGACGCCCGCGGCTCTCAGGGATCTGATGCGCCGTCGCGGACTTGGAACGTCCGCCGCGATCGCGATGAAGGGTGCGGTCAATCTCCGCTTGGCTGGTCTCTTATGCATCCGCTTGACGTTCGACCATACTTAACGGCACAAAAGGGCGGGCAATGCCACCCTCTTGTAATCACACCAATTATTGTTCTCGTCGCATCTGAAAATGGAACCTGCCCCGCTACGCAGGCGTCGTCACTCTCTGTCGCCATCCGCGACATAATTCGTCGACAGGATCGACACTTACGCCGGCAGTGTCTCCGTCGGGCGTAAAGCACTGTCAAAGCCTGTGAAAATCTGCGGCGCCGACACCGCTGCGCCCGTCTCTATTGACTATGTAATCAACGCGCACTGGGCTAGAGCTCGCTCCAGCCGCGCAACAGGCGCATTTTGATCACAGGGCACCTCACGCGGTCCGAACTCCGCAGCCATTGCCATGACCGAGGCGAACTCCTCAAGCGCAATAGGAGGTTGTCGCCTCAGCCACTCCTTGTCGAAGACAGCCATGGCAAATTGTCCGGCGTGCATCTCAATCCACGTGGGTCGACCCGGTAGAATTGATCGAATTAACCGCCAATCTACGAAACCCTGACCCAACGGTGCCAAAAACCTACGAATGCCGTTTTCCTGGAAACGGACAACGGCGTCATCAACAAAAACCTGGACGACATGGGGAGCGACGCGCTGGGCAGCGGTAACAGGATCTTCGAGACGGCAAAGCACGTTGACCGGATCGAAGGCCACTCCAAGCACATCAGCACCAACCCGCTCTACGAGAACAAGGATCTCGAGGGTCGTGATTTCTTCATGTGTCTTGAGTAGCAGTTGGGAGCCACACTCCCGTAGAACCGGACGACAGCGTTCGAGTATATCGGCCACACCATCGAGTTGGGCAGCCCAACTTACCTCGGCTTCAAACCGATCTTCGATCGTGCCGATCGTGAAGATCATATCGTGTATGCCGATGCCAGCAGCTAGTCTGGTCAGCCGTTCGATGCCAGCCTGCATGTTGCCTAATCCAGCCTCGACGATCGGCCCACTTCGGGCAGGAAGCGCCGGATTGACGATGCCAAGGATCGATGAGATCCGGAGGCCAAGCCTATCCGCCTCGGCACGCACCATAGCAAGCTCGGCCGGATCAAGTGTCGAACTGCAATCAAACAGCGAGTTAAACAGGAGCCCATCGACCCCAAGATCGGCTGCTGCATGAAGGGCGGCAACCGCTGAGAGATTACGGCCATTCGGTAGAGAGCTCTTAACGATTCCGGCCATTCCGCCGCCTCCGATATTCAATTGTTGATGAGGGGGCGCCTTCCCGCTGATAAGACGCCAGCAGGGAACTTGGTAAATACCCTGCGATCACTTGTAGTTATCCGCTAACGTCCACTACTACCGCCACGGTGCCGCCTCCGACCGGTCCTTGATGAGTGGCCGAGCCAGAAATCCAAATGAGGTTGTCTTGCAGGAACGCAGAGAACATGCCTCCAAGAGCTGCCTTAGCCTGTTTCATATACTCCGGGCTCTCCATGACTTGACGGCGGCCACGCAGCCGCCCATCGGCAGGTACGCTGTGCTTCACGTAAACCGCAATGATGCGAGCCCTGTGTTCTTGCGATAAAGGTCCATCATCAACATCAAGCCCTGCGCGCCGAATTGCCCGAGGGAGCGCAGCCACATCGAGCATATCAGCCATTACCGCATGGCCCACTCGTAACCGCCCCCCGGCACCGCTACGGTTGCCGAATGCAATCAACTGTGTCTGTGCCCCGTCACCGCCAACGGGCTCCCATTCGTTGGCGGAAATTGCGGCCCTGCCGGACCATAGATCCAACCGTTCGCCGACTTCTTCGGCTGTGGGCATCGACATCTCCTCTGCTGCAATCGCCACGCCAAGACCAACAGCTCCGCTAGCCTTGCGATGTAGCGCCCTGAGTTCGAGTTCGGGGATTTGGTGTCCGGCGGCGCGGGCCTCCACGAAGTCCTGGCGAGTGGGAAAATACGTCTTTCCGACAACGTATTCGAGCGCTCTTGGATCGACGCTGGCTTCAAACGCTGCCCTGCGTACGGCATCGGCATTGACTTCCATGAGTTTGGGCGTTGTCATCCACTCCGGCCGTATCAGGGTGGATCGTGCGATCCCAATAGATAGTCTAGATGCTCCACCTGGGACGGGTTCGGTAAATGTGCGCGTATAAACCACAATGTGCGGTGTCAGGATCCCGACACCGCCTGCGGTGAACACCATTGGGATCTGCGCAACGTCAACCGCAGGACGAGACCCCTGGTCAAGCAGGAAGCCACGGATTGCACGGTCAGCGTCAAGACGGCTGGTATCGTCTGCCTGCCAGCCCTCTGTCTTGCCGGTCACTCCAATGACGTCGTCTGCACGAAGTCTCCCTTCCTTTATGAGCCGGTGTAGACCGCTCACATCAGAAGTGTGTTCTAACGGAACACGGAATGCGTCTATGGTGGGCACGAGATCCATCATGCAAATTGACTCCATTCATTTGTTCAGCACTTTTAGGTGCTTAAAAATGCTACTAGCTTGGATTGCGCGAAGGATATCGCAGCGAACATTGGCTTCGTTTCCGGAAGCGGCTGAGGTACCCGTATCTATTCACAGCTCCCACATTGCCGGATGGTAGCCTTGACTTCTTCGGGTGATACCCACTTTGGATACTCGTCAGAATGAGCAATTTTCTCTTCCAGAATTGAAAGGGCGCGGCTCATCTGATCTTCGCCCAGCGTGATACCAATCGATTGAGCTATTACCTTCAAGGCCCTCGGATCGCTCTGTGTTGCCCAAACCCAGCTAAACGAGGCTCCCGTCACGCTGGGGGCTACGCTACTTCCAAGCGTTGCGAATCCCTTATCTGCGTTGCCAGTTTCGATCTTGATTATGTCGGCGGATGTCTCCCGCTTGTACTGATGTGCCCCAATAACTGGCTTCAGTGGTGGAATTGGGAAATGCATGATTTCCGCAAGCCTCTCCGCCGCCCACTGGAACCTATCAAGGCGAATACCAGTATCAATGCCATAGAGGACATCGAGCGCCAGCACTACTTCTTCCATAGCCGCGAAACCGGATCTATATGAGACGCCGTTAAGCGCGACATCAGGCGACGCTCCCGCAAGGACAGCGGCAATCGTGCCAGCCGTTGCCATGCCGAAGTCATCATGCGTGTGCATTGACATTGGTGTCGGCCGGCACATCCTTCCGCGATAGGTTCTAACAAAAAGATCCATTGCCTGGGGCGACAATGCACTTGTCGAATCCATTAGGTCCAATCGCCGGACGCCGGCATCAATGAGCGCATTGGTCACTGCTATGAGGCTTTCAAAATCTCGCCGCGCGCAGTTAGCGATGGTGGCATTCCACTCAAGCCCTGAGCGCGCGAAATATTCGGCCATTGCGAAGATTTCATCGACCTGTCGTTTGCGCGCGTCCTCGTCCGGAGCCTGCAGAATTCCGGGATTGAAGATGCGAATACCAGCCTCTGCAAAGCGATCGACCGTCTCGCGCATCAGCGGCATAGGGGTGGTGCCATCGCCCAACAGCGTGTCCGTGAAAAGATTCTTTTTGAACTTGGTTTGGGCTTTGGCGACAATGAGAGCTGCAGCATGCTCGGTGGGATTTGGTGCAGTTGCGCCACGCCACCAAACGTTCAGGCATTCTTCCTCGACGCCAAGCTCATCCAGGAGCTCGCACATCGCCAGCAGATCTACCTCGTTCGCGCGCACGCCCAGCGTATAGATAACTTTACGGATTGTACTACTTATCAACCCAATGGGCTTGGGTGGCGAAAACCCACTGGTAACTTGTGGCAGGAAATTGAATGGGCTGACGAAGTGTCGCCCCTCAACATACGAACAACCACCTACAGCTGCATCTCCGGACATTCGTTCTTCCTCGTGATTAAATTCTTTTGTTTGTGTCGGCTCTAAGCTGGCGGCCAAACGGTGTTCTGACCAAATATCAGTTGGCAGATTCGAGGCGCCGCGCCGCCCTGCGTGCTCGACCAACTGTGGGATCGGGTACCGGAACGGCAGCCAGAAGCGACTGGGTGTAGGGCATTCTAGCATTCCCGAAGATCTCCTGACGGGAACCTTGCTCTATGACCTCGCCCTTATGCAGGACAACGATCTTCTCGCAGAGGTGGCGAACGACGGCGAGGTCGTGGGCTACGAAGACAATGGCGAGATTGAGCTTCTTCTGCATGTCCTGGAGCAGATTAATGACCTGCGCCTGTACCGACACATCAAGCGCCGCCACCGGCTCATCACAGACGAGAATGCGTGGGCGTATTACGAGAGCGCGGGCGATGGCGATGCGTTGGCGCTGGCCGCCAGAGAACGAACGCGTATGGCGGGCCATGTCGTTGGGGTTGAGGCCGACCATCTCCATCATCTCGGCAACTCGGTCGCGGCGAGCAGCCGCCGTCGGTTCGAGCTTATTGATCAGAAGACCTTCACCAATTAGTTCCTCAACCGTCATCCGAGGATTGAGACTGCCATAGGGATCTTGAAACACCATCTGCACTTCGCGGCGAAAGCGCCTGAGATCTTTCCCCGCGGCGTGGACAACGTCGATGCCATCATAGGTTATCGAGCCCTTTTCGGGCTTGATCAACGCTAGCATACATTTGGCTATAGTCGATTTTCCGGAGCCAGACTCGCCGACCAACCCCAGCGCCTCGCCAGCGCCGACGTTGATCGTGACGTCGTGCAGCACTTTCGTGGGTGGATGGGGAAAGGCATTGTATGACTTGCTTATTTTGTCGATGGACATGAGCATGGTCAGATACCCTTCCCGTCATGTAAGTGGCAGGCGACGCGCGTCCGACCAACCGGCAACATCACCGGCACATCCTGAGAGCAGCGCTCGAAGCGCTGATCGCAGCGCGGGTGGAACGTACAACCGTTCGGTCGGTTCATCGGTGGTGGCGGAGCGCCCGGAATGGCGTAGAGCTTGGCGTGGTCCTGGTCGATGCGCGGCACTGCCTTGATCAGACCCTGCGTATATGGATGCCTGGGCCGTGCGAAGACGTCCCCAACCTCGCCATCTTCGACAATGCGGCCCGAGTACATTACCATAACGCGATCGGCAAAGCCTGCGACCACACCAAGGTCATGGGTGATCAGAAGAACCGCCAGGCCACGACGCGTCGAGACATCGTCAAGGAGGTCGAGGACTTGGTCCTGAACGCGCACGTCGAGCGCAGTCGTCGGCTCATCAGCGATCAGCAGGCGAGGCTCGCCCACAAGTGCCATTGCCAGCACGACGCGCTGACGCATCCCGCCGGAAAACTCGTGCGGGTAAGCATTAATGCGTTCGGCAGCGCGGTCGACGCCAAGCTCATCGAGTACTGATAGCGCCCTTTTGCGTGCTTCCGCTTTGCCTATGCCACGTATGCGCAACGTCTCTGCAACCTGGTCGCCGATCGTCATTAGCGGATCGAGGAAGCTCATCGGGTCCTGGAAGACCATGGCGATCGAGCTACCCCGCAACTTGCGCATCTCCCGATCCGAGAGCTTGAGCAGGTCGGTGCCTTCGAAGTCGACCTTGCCGGTCACTTTCGCGACGCGGTCCAACTGCATCAACGCACGCGCTGTTATTGACTTACCCGAACCGGATTCACCGACGAGCGCCATGCGCTCGCCTACACCGATGGTGAAGTCGACACCATCGACGATGTTGACACTTGCGCCGCTGCGACCGAGCGGCATGTCGACCCTTAACTTCTCGACGGTAACGAGAGGAGTTCGGACAAGGGAAAGAGTGGACGTAGGCATGGGGTGGGCGTTCATATCAGTTATCCCTGAGCGACGGATCGCGCCGCATCTGTATGATGTCACCAAGCAGGCCAAAGGCGATGGAAGTCAGCGCAACGGCGGCACCGGGCGCCACAACGGTCCACCAAGCAGTGGAAACGTAGCCGCGGGCAGCAGCGATCGTTGCACCCCACTCGGCACTAGGTGGCTGGGCGCCGACACCTATGAAAGACAGGCTGGCAAGAACAAGCACGGTAGTGCCGATGTCGCCGGCCCATTTGACGATCAGGACGTCCAACGAATTAGGCAACACGTGCTTGGTCATCAATCGCCATTTTGACACCCCCAGCACCTGGGCGCCAGCGACAAACGGCTGCTCCATCGTCTGGCGCATTATGCCTCGCAGCATCCGGGCGGTGAGCGGCCATCCCGTGATCGCCATGGCGATGACAGCAGAGCGGAGACTTGGGCCCATGGCAGTGGCGAAGCCGAGCGCCACGACCATGCCGGGCAAAGCAAGGCCTATATCTGTAATGCGCATCAGCCCCTCGTCGAGCCACCGCGGGCCAGCGGCTGCAACCGTCGCGATGGTAACGCCGATCAGCGAGTAGAGCGTCACAACAAGGAAAGCCGAAAGCAAAGTCGCTTGCGCGCCGACAATAAGCCGCCAGAACACATCTCGGCCCTGGTCGTCAGTCCCGAACCAGTTCGTAGCGCTGGGGGGCATAAGTGAATTTGCGATGTCCGATTTGTAGATATTGTCGGGTGCCAACAGTGGGCCAAAGATTGCCATGGCGAGAAGTGCGACAACCAGCGCGCAAACCAAGGTTTCAAACAGCGTCAACCCACCTTTGCGACGGGCAGTTGTTGGCAGGAGAACGGCGGACGCAGTCATCGGATCTGGCTCCCCAGTTGAGCAGCGCGAATTCGCGGATCGACCAGAAGCTGGAGAAGGTCGACGATGAGGTTGACAAAACAAACGACGGCCCCGGTGAAAATCACCGAACCCAAAACCGCGGAGACATCCTTCTGGGCAACGGCATTAAACATGTAGGCGCCAATGCCCTTCCGAGCAAAGATCGTTTCGACAAGCACCGCCGAGCCAATCATTGTGCCCACCTGGGTGCCAGATAGCGTCAGTACTGGGTTCAGGCTGTTGGGCAAGGCATGATGAACCAGCATATGGCGCGCGGTAGCGCCTTTCGCGCGCACGGCCATAATAAAGTCGGAGCGCAAGACACTTAGCAGGGCAGCCCTCAACGTACGGAAAACCTGGGTTGAGAACAGCGCTGCAAGCACGGCGGCCGGTAGAATGATGTGATGGAGGGCATCAAAAGCGCCCTCGAAATTGCCGGCAATCAGAGCATCAAGTGTCGGTGCACCTGATAGCATCGGCGAGTTCATACCAAAGCCCTGCTGCCCGGAAATTGGCACCACGCGCCAAACGCTGCCCAGCAGATACTGTAGCACCAGTGCCAGCCAAAAGGCCGGCATACCGCCAAGCATGACCGCAGCGATGCGGCTGATCGTATCAAATATTCCGCCGTGGCGATACGCGGCTATGGTGCCCGCAGGGATCGCGACGGCGAGATTGAGTAGCATCGCGATAAAAACAAGTTCCAGTGTGTTTGGCAGGACCTTTTCCAGGTCTGCCAACACCGGTTGAAGGGTGACCATGGAAGTTCCCAGGTCGCCGTGCAAGAGACGCCCCAGGAAGCTTAGATATTGGATGACGACAGGGGCATCTAGCCCGAGCCTCTCACGCACCAGCTCAATTTGGACGGCGGAAGCATCGGCGCCGGCGGCCATCTGGGCCTCATCGCCCGGCATGAGCTTGATCATCAAGAAGACCAGCGAGGCTAGTCCCCAAAGCGTCAGCAGGGTCAGGCCGAGACGTCGGGCAAGGAACCATAGATAGGCACGCAGCGCTTGCATGATCAGCCCTCACTTACGGCTTGGCGAGACGGAAGTCTGCGGGCGCCGTTTGGGAAACAAGCAAACTGCCCTCTAAGTCTGCCAACGTTCCTAACCGATACGCGGCTTGCTTATAAACACCGTACATGTCGATCATCACGGCGTCATCGTTGAGTATAGTTTGAACCTTGGCGTACAGCTCACAGCGTTTTTCGCTATCGCTCGTTGCCAACGCTTCATCGAGCAACTTATCAACATCAGGGTTAGAGTACCCCGCGCGATTGGTTCCGATTGCGTCCGACTTGTAACCCTTCACAAGCATGATGCCGGCGTCCGGAAATTGCGGGAAATCTTCCAGCAACATCATCTGGGGAATTGTTTTCTTGTCTTTGAGGCTGGCCAGATAATTAGGAAACGCGATAGGAGCCAGATCCAGGTCAATACCAATCTCCCGAAGATTGGACTGGAAAAGCGTCGCCTCCTGTTTCTGTGCTTCGAAGGTCGGTTGGAAGCTCATTTGAAATTTCATGCCGGTGGCACCAGCTTCCGTGAGGATGGCCTTGGCGGCCTCGAGATCTTGCTTGACTGGCGGAAGGTCCGGGCGGCAGTCAAGGCTGGCAGGAAGCGGGCCGTTGGCGATTGCACCGTTCGTGCCGCGGATGCCTCTGAGACCGCCCGCATAATCGTAGACCAGACGTAACGCCTTTCGAATTTTCGGATCGGCCGTTGGCCCGGTACTCGTGTTGAAGACAATTTCTGTCTGAAGGCCTGTTTTCATCGGTACAACCTTGACAGTTGGATCCGTGCTGAGGCTGAGGGCGTCCCGATCACCTAAGCCTAGAGCGACATCGATACCACCAGCGAGAAGTTCGTCACGCCTTGTCGCGCTCTCATCTATTCGGCGAAAAACGATTGTCTGCGGCCTACCTTGCTCAGGCAACCAGTATCCGGGGAAAAGGTTGATCGCCACGCCTTGTGACTGATCGCCCAATGTATACGGCCCACTGCCAGCGTCATGAGATTGCAGCCATGCCTGGCCATCGTCGGAGGCTTTGTTTTGCTCGACCAATTCGGAGTTGAGTATATAGATCTTGCTTAAAGCGGGCAGAAAAAGCGCACTTGGTTTCGACAGATTGACGGTGAAGTGCGTATTGTCGGTGACCGTCGTCGATTCATACCCATCGATCAGCGACGCGACCCCAGTACCAAGCCGCTTAAGTCTATCGAGAGTATAGGCGATATCCTTTGCCGTTAGCGTCCTGCCATCGTGGAATTTTACGTCGTCTCTCAGTGTAAACTTGATTGCCGTCGCATCTGGCGCATAGGCGTACTCCTTTGCCAATTTAGGAGCCATCTCTTTGCCATGAAATGTTATGAGCGTGTCGTAGATTGCGCTCAGTATGATATTGGTTTGTGCGTAGTCTGAGCGGAGGGGATCGAGCGTGTTAACTGCTCCTCCAGCCCCGACGATGATGGTTTCTTCCCGAGAGGAAGCTCTGGCATCGGTCAGTTGAAAACCGATTCCTAGCGACAGAGCACTTGCACAGATAGCGCCAAGTATCTTTCGTTGGCTGACACGCGCAACATTGCTGTTGTTAATCTTAGGCATAGCTGTTTCCCTCTTTTTAAAGTTGCCGCCCGTCTGAAGATCAGGTCCTCAAACGGAAGGGTAATTTCATTGTTCGTACGACTGCCCGGCTAGCATCCCTCATGCGTGCGCTCCCATCTCCACACGGTCCAGGAATGAAAAGGCCGAGGTGAACCCGATCGTCGCGGAGTCGAGAATTGGCGTGCGCAGCCGAGTCTGCCCCATCGAAAGCGAGTGCCCGCCAAGGTTGGTACTCCAAACTATGATGCAGTCCGGCGCGGATTTTTGACAAATATCGAACGCGACCTTCTCCAGCTCTTCTGAAGTGACAGCAGCGGCTGCGAAGTTGTCGGAGATTCCTAGCGCCGATGACTCGACGACCGTTACGCCTTCTTTTCCAAATGTATCGATCAGCTTGTCGCACTCATTCCGGTCGCCTTGGGCAATCAGGCCAATGCGGCGGCTGCCGGCTGCTCTGAGTGTCTCAAGCGTAGCCAACGACGTTGTTGTCGCCGGCACGCCGAGCATATCTTCGAGCATTGCGCATAACGCCCGATCCGGATCGAAGCCAAGCAAGGCACCGCGCGTTGCATTCCAGAGTACAACATCCGGTCGAGCATCGCGCAAAAGGGCCGCGGCACACCGAAAACTTTCAAGATCGTAGCCCGATGCAGGATGGCCTCCGTATGGCACGCGTGCAACGCAGACATCGACCCCTGGACGGGATTTAAGGAATGCGTGTGCTACGCGCTCAACAGTCCGATTGCTCGACGGCAGCACAACCCCGATTGTTTGCCGCCCTGTAGTAACCGCCGCTTCGCCGCTTTGTGGCCCTGATGATGTCAGTGTTCTGATTGTTTCTGGCATTCTTTCCTACTCCCTCGACCCAGACGTTTCTGCCAAGGTCTGACGCGAGTTTAGATGCTCGTGCATTGCCGTCCAGCACAAAGAATGCAACAACTCATTCGAATAATTAGGATGGTTGCAAATGCGTGCTTCTCTTGTACCGGCTGCGCTTCGTTATGTTGATCAGGTCGCAAAATCTGGTTCGATCCAGAAGGCGGCAAAAGAATTAAACGTGTCTGCATCGGCCATCGACAGGCAAATTCTGTTGCTGGAACAAGACTTTAATGTCGAACTTTTTGAACGTCTCCCACGAGGTATGCGCCTCACTCAAGCGGGACAGACCGTCGTTAGCCTAGCTCAGCACTGGCTTGCCGACGAACGACATATCGCTGCAGATCTTCGTCAGCTCCAAGGTGTCAATCAAGGGCACGTTCGCATGACGGTGATGGACAGTCACGTTAACGGATTTCTGCCCGGCTTTATCTTGCGGCTGAACGCGGACTATCCGTCCATATCATTGGATGTCGATGTAGCCAGCCCCGACACAGCGCGTGCTTCCGTGATTAGCGGTGGCGCGGACATTGCGGCTATTTTTAATCTCTCACCAGGTCGGGAGCTGAAGGTCCTCTGGACTGAAATGCTGCCAATTGGTTGCGTGGTGAGATCAAGCCACCAACTTGCCAAAGCGGGTTCCGTGAGCTTTGAAGAGGCGGCCTCTTATCGTATCGCATTACAAAGCCGCGCATTGACGATCAGACGTTTCCTGGAAGCGCGCTATGGCTGGTTGTTCTCCGACCCGCGACAAGCTGTCGTCACCAATTCGCAACAGCTTATAAAACAACTGGTTGCAGAAG
This sequence comes from Hyphomicrobiales bacterium, assembly GCA_900466605.1. Classification (GTDB taxonomy): domain Bacteria; phylum Pseudomonadota; class Alphaproteobacteria; order Rhizobiales; family Rhizobiaceae; genus Rhizobium. Next base: position 22,675 of record UBMU01000026.1, on the reverse strand, counting down.
GCGATTACGTTGCGTTCACCTCGGAATTGGATGCCGCACCAGAGCTAATTGATGGAAGTCTTGTGTTCCTTCCGATACGTGACGCCACGATGGAACCGCAGTCCGTCAGCATTGCCATCGATGCGAACCGAACCCCTTCCCGCGTTAGTCGCATCGTCGCAGACCTCGCTATCGCTGAAATCTCCAGTTGCCTTAGGTCCGTCCGTGGTGGCTGATACGGTTACGGAACTGGTTGATGATAAACTAGGACACGCCGCACGTCGCCAGTCCGCACCTCGCCGTCGAAGTGCAGGCGTAGTGACCCAACTCGAAATCATCGGCCCTACCGATGCGACCACCCTCGAAAGGCCATAGCAAGAGCTGGCAGACACTCCGGAGGGGCAGTTCGCCTCAGGCGCCCGGAAATCCAGCCGTCCTTCTGCCGGTCGATCACCGGGACCGCGTGACAGCTTTCGATAGGGACGCCGGCGGCTCTCAGCGATCTGATGAACTGTCACATGCCAGGAGCTTGCATCCATGAACTAGTAAATGCGGAGCGTATCGGCGGCATCATCGTGCGCGGTAACGGCAGCCTCCTCGTCAGCGTGGCCAAGATCGACCTGCGTATCCGAATGGCAAGTTGCGTTTGGTCGAACAGAGCAAGGAACTGGCAACCAAAGCCTCCCGGCCGCTGCCTGCTGCATGCCAGAGCGGTTGCGGGCAGCGGTAGGACAAATGCGTTGGCCGGCGAAATATGATATACCCTGAGCATACCACGAGGAGGTGAACCAGCCGTATGCAGCCGAAGAGGCGAGTAAGACAACAATGATGGGGGGTGAAAAAGAAAGTGGCTGACGCAACCCTAAATCGTTTCGCGCGCTGGTTGCCGGGATTTCAAGTTCTTCGTCAGTACAAGGCTGACTGGCTACTTCATGATTTTGTTGCAGGGATTGTTCTAACCACCATGCGGCATCGCCTATGCCGTAGCATCGGGGGTCCCTGGAATTCACTGGCTCTTCGCGACGATTGTCCCCTTGCTAGCCTATACGCTGTTTGGGCCAAGCCGGATTTTGGTTTTAGGTCACGATTCATCACTCGCAGCAATCATCCTCGCTACTGTCTTGCCCCTCTCAGGAGGAGAGCCCGCGCACGCGGTCGCGTTGGCCGGCGCCATGACAATAGTATCAGGGTTAGTCTGCATCATCGCGGGCCTCGCACGGGTCGACGGCAGGCATCCACTATGCCGTGACCGCGTGACGCGCGTAACGGCTGCGAAAGGAAGTTTTTAATCCTCAGGATGTGATCAGTTTTCCTTCAACTGCCGATCTTGAGATTGGTCACGTTCTCCTCGGCGCGCGCCCGCGAAAGCGGGAAATCGGTGCCCACCGCTAAAGATCGGTGACCAAATGTGAGGTTGTACAGATCCGATAACGAGCCGGCAAAACGCCATGAGTGCGAGTTAACCGGCCCAATCCTCGACGCGTAAGCCGGGCACACGATCAAACTCGCGCCGGTTGTTCGTTACCATGATCAAGCCGCGGGAGCGTGCGTGCCCTGCGATCAGTTGGTCATACGGCCCGATAGGTGTTCCGTTCCGCGCGAGTTCGGCACGCAATTGGCCTGTATGACTAGCCGCTATCTCGTCATACGGCAACACCTCGAGGCGCGCTGCAAAACCTTCCACAACAATCAGATTGCGTTCCGGACTCGCCGACCTTTCGGCCCCGTATATTAACTCCATCAAACTAACTGAGCTTACGCAAAGCTGACCGCCATGACGATTGAACGCGTCGCGGACCTTTTGTGGCCTATTCTTGATGGTGAAAATACAGATGTTGGTATCCAGCATGTATTTCAGCATTAGAATGCCTCTCGCTCCTGCAAGGCTGGCTGATCACGTTCGCTCATAAAGTCGGACGATGCCTCTGGCCCCTCGAACCAACTGTCCCAAACCTCGCCTGCTGGGGCTATAATTCGTGTACGCCCGACCGCAACGATATCGACACGCTTCACATCATCAGGCAACGCAACTGCCTTTGGCAGTCGGATTGCCTGGCTACGATTGTTTTGGAATACCGCACCCTGTTCCATGGCTAACCTCTTCGGCATGTACGATTGGTATATCCCAGAAGTAGGTCGCGAGCGCGGATATGTCAATGGGATATACACAAAGACAAAACTAAACAGCTTTGGTCGCATTATACATAGTGTTTACAATGCGCTGGCAGACCAGGGCGACTATCCTGGCCAATCCTGAGCACTTAGCAGGTGTTCATCGGCGCAATAGCTCTAACCGTCACGCCGCGAGGAGACGTCATTTGGGTTGGCGCCCATAGGGACACCGGGGTTTCGCCGCCTGTTGAGTGCAAGCGCTTGCCAACGCCGGTCTGGAAGGCCTTCCGGCACGTCGACAATCCACGCATCTTACGCAGGCTCTTCCTCCGCGAGGCCCGGCTAACCTGCGCACCTCTGGTCAGAGTGGACAGCAGACGAACCTACAAGCCACCATACTGAACTGTCTCCGCAAGGCTGGACGTGAGTCAGATCAGTCCGCTCCGGAAGAATGGTCCAAATGACATTGTAAGAGAGATTCCGAGATCGCAATACACGCTCGTTTGATATTCAGTTCGATAGCTGGGCAGACTTCAATCTCACCGCAAGAAAGTCGATGCACAGCCTCACTTTAGCCGCAGCTAGACGAGTGTGTGGAAAGACCACGTGGATGGGTGCGGCAGCAAGCCTTTCTTCCGGCAGGATGACTTCGAGATCTCCGCGGCGAATGTCCTCTTCGACGTCCCAGATCGATTTCAGGACAATGCCTGCGCCCGACAGCGCCCAGCGATGGGCGAGTTCACCATTGTTCGTCGTCAGCCTACCAAAGACGTTGATGCTGCGCCCATCGGCGAAGGTCCAGTGAGTGTTCGGAGGATCTCCGAATGCAATAGCGTCGTGCGTGAGCAAATCGTCGATGGAGAGCGGACGTCCGCGCCGTTCGAGGTAGGCGGGTGAGGCGCAGATGACGCGCTGGTTTTCCGCGATCTGTCTGGCAATTAGGCTGGAGTCGGACAGTGCGCCAAAGCGGATGGCGAGATCGTAGCCGCCTTCGATGATATTGGTGACACTATCATCGGCGTCCAGATGGACGAGCAGGCCCGGGTGAAGCTCCTGGAACTCGCGAAGAATCGGGGCGATCCACCTGATCCCGAATGCGAAGGTCGATGTGACCTTCAAAAGGCCAGTGGCAGTGTCCTTGCCGCTCGATGCCTCGGTCTCGGCATCATCGATCTCTGCCAGGATCTGAACACACCGACTGTAGAAACGCGCGCCCTCCTCCGTTAGCGCCAGCGAGCGCGTCGTGCGATTGATCAGCCGAACGCCCAGCCGTTCCTCCAGCCTCGCAAGCTTCCGACTGACGACCGTCAGCGAGAAATTCAGCTCGCGGGCAGCACCCGACAGGCTGCCAGCCTGCACTATGCGCACGAAGACAAGCATGTCGAGAAAGTTGTCGCTCATATTCTTGCCGATATCGCAATAGACAGTCGATGACAATGTCCATTCCCGCAACAGAACTTCGGCGCTAGTTTTCGTGCAACAAGACGGCGGCCTTAGGGGCGTCGAACACAGGAGAGACGAAAATGACAACTTTGACGAACAAGCGCGTCCTCATCGTCGGCGGCAGCTCCGGCATCGGTCTGGCCGTGGCGCAGCAGGCTGCGGCAGCAGGAGCGGCGGTGACGATCGCATCACGGTCGGCGGACAAGTTGACCGAGGCCGTAGCCTCGATCGGAGTGAACACTCGGTCGGCGGTCCTTGATACCGCCGACGATACCGCCATCGAAAGGTTCTTCACCGCAAACGAGGCCTGGGACCATATCGTCGTCTCCGCCGCCCAGACGCCGAGCGGCCCAGTGCTCAAGCTTGACCTTGACGACGCAAAACGCGCCATGGAGAGCAAGTTCTGGGGCGCCTACCGCATCGCCAAGGCGGCACGGATATCCGAACGCGGCACACTGACCTTCATCTCCGGCTTCCTCAGCGAGCGGCCGTCGGCCTCCTCAGTCCTGCAGGGCGCCATCAACGCAGCCTTGGAATCGCTTGCGCGCGGTCTCGCGCTGGAGCTGTCGCCGATCCGGGTGAACGCCGTCTCGCCGGGGCTGATCGACACGCCGCTGTGGTCGAAAATGGAAGAAGCGAACCGCGCCGCAATGTTCGAGCGAGTCGCCGCAAGCCTTCCGGCGAAAACGATCGGCCACCCGTCTGATATCGCCAATGCCGTCCTCTTCCTGATGACGACGCCGTTTGCAACCGGCTCGACCGTCCGTGTCGACGGTGGCGGCGTGATCGGATGATGCCATGCAGCTCGATCACGTCACGCTTCGAACGGCTGACCTCGAAGGCACCCGGCATTTTCTCCAGGATCTTCTCGGCTTGACAATCGGCTATCGCCCCGACTTCGACTTTCCGGGCTACTGGCTCTACCAAGGACAAGAACCGATTGTCCATCTCATTCCGGGGGGCGGATTGCCCGTGGGCCGGGACGCGGAGACGATCGATCACATAGGTTTCCGGTGTGAGGGATACGCATCCTTCCGCCAGCGTCTCGACGACAAGGCCATCCCCTATTCGACAATGGACCTTTCTGATCTCGGCGAACGAAGGCTCTTTGTTCGCACGCCGGGCGGCATACTTGTCGAACTCGTGTTTCGAGACGGCTCGACATCCAACTGACAGGATACCAGGATTATCAAGCACACTATGAGAGGCGGTCCGATGGTCGCTTAATTGGCCCTTGCGTCCACAGCGCAGCCACCTGCCTGCCAAGGTCATCCGGCCCAAGATACGGGTCAGCGCGATTGTGCCGTCGCTCAAATGCCTGAAAATGCAAAAACCGCAAAGCTTGACATAAAGAGCATATGCTCTTATCTCATGCATTTAGGAGCATATGCTCCTTTTATGAAAGGAGACATGGCAATGAGTAAGGCAGACATTCTAGTAAGCGGCGCAACTGGACGGACCGGCAGCGCAACGATCGAGGAGCTTCTCAAGCTTGGCAGGGAGGTCCGAGCCTACGTTCGCTCGGATGACGACCGCGCACAGGCACTGCGGGCAAGAGGCGTCGATATTGCAGTCGGCGACTTCACTGACGTCGACAAGATCCGCGCGGCCATGGAGGGCATTCGTTCTGCGTATTTTCTGCATCCCATCGCGCCGGGAATTCTCGGCGCTGCTGCCTACTTTGCGCAGGCGGCAAAGGAGGCGGGCGTCTCCGCGGTCGTGAACATGTCGCAAATCTCGGCTCGTCGCGAATCCACAAGCCATGCGGCGCAGGATCATTGGGTCTCGGAACGTGTGTTTGACTGGTCGGGCGTCGCAACCACGCATCTACGTCCCACCTTCTTCGCCGACTGGCTCGTCTATCCACATTTCGCACAGGAAATCTGGGCGTCGAAGAAGATCGAGTTTCCGTTCGAGAACGGTCGGCATGCGCCGATCAGCTCCGATGACCAGGGTCGTGTGATCGCGCATCTGCTGGCGAAGCCGGAAGGTCATGAGGGGAAGATTTACTCCCTCCACGGCCCGGTCGAAATGAACCATACGGAGATCGCAGCGGCCATGAGCGAGGTTCTGGATGCAGAGATCAAATACGCGCCGATATCGATCGAAGCATTTAAGGACAAGATGGAGATGCTCTACAAGTTTCCGCCGTTTCTGGTGCAACACCTTGTCGAGGTAGCGCAGAATTATCGGGAGGGTATCTTCGCGGGCACCAATGACATCGTTGAGCGTGTGACAGGCACCCCTGCCCTCTCGGTCCCGGAATTCATCGCCAAGAACCGCGACGCTTTCCACTGACGCTGGAGGTCAGAAGCAATGGCAAAGTCCAACCCACATGAAAAGCGGCATCCCTTTCTCGACGATCTCACCGAAGACGCTGAACTGATCAGTTCCTTGCTCCGCGGCCCTGTGGTCGGTCGCGACAATATCCGACGCGTCGTCGAGGCCGTCGGAACCTTTTACATCGGGCAGACACCAACACTTCTGGAGGCATTCGGCTCAAGGACGCTTCTCGAATACGAAGCACGCCTTACCAGCGGTAAACACCTGGATGCGACCGTGCTCATCAATCACAACCCGGATGGTTCGGTCCCGCGAGTGAGCGTCCGTATGTCCCCCGTGGACGCAGTCGTGGAGCTCGCCAAACACCTCAAGACAGCCTTTGCAGGGGCCCTTCCCGAACAACTTTTCCTTTGAACCCATCGATTAGCTGTTCTCGCACTAGGACGCAGGCAGCCAATGCAAGACAAGGAGACGTATCATGGACATCAACAACGAAACGATCTTCGTTACAGGCGCCAATCGTGGCCTTGGCTTGGCCTTTGCACGTGAGGCGGTTCGCCGCGGCGCAAAAAGCGTCTATGCAGGCATGAGGAATACGGACGGCTTTGACGAGCCCGGCATTGTGCCAGTCCGCATCGACGTCACCGATCCGGCATCGGTTGGCGCCGCGGCCGCAACTGCAGCAGACACGACGATCCTGATCAATAATGCAGGCGTTGCCGCGCTGATCGACAACCCACTGGCGGCCGATTTCGAGGCGCAGTCGAAGGCATTGTTCGACGTAAACTTTTATGGTCTCGCCCGCGTCACACAAGCGTTCGAGCCTGGCCTCTCTAAGCATCACCACGCCGCCATCATCAACGTCCTTTCCGACATCGTATGGCTTCCGCGACCTTATCTGACGCCATACGCGGCCTCCAAAGCAGCCGCCTGGAGCTATACGAACCAGCTACGCTTCCACCTAGCGGAACCCGGCATCCAGGTGCTTGGACTTCACGTCGGGTTCCTGGATACGGATCTCACGAACGGCATTGATGTCCCGAAGACCAGCCCTGTGGATGTGGCAATCCAGACCTTTGATGCGCTTGCGGCCAAAAAGAGCGAGATCATGGCCGACAAGGGTACGGTTCTGCTAAAGAGCACGCTGTCGGATGAGGTTCCCGGCTACATCACACCTCCGGCGGGACTGTACTAAGACCCCTCCCCTCGGTTAGGCGACTTCTGTAAGGACCATAAGGACGCCCCGAAATTGAAAGGAACGGAAATGTTGTTGGCCAATCAACCTCTGGGGATCGACCAATGCAATTGTAACGCGATGCGCAAGGCGAGCCGACAGATTACCCGTTTGTATGATGCTCATCTCGAACCTGTGGGATTGAAGATCACGCAATTCCTTATTCTCGCGGCTCTGGCCGAAGTTGGAAGCGCGACCGTCAACGCGCTGGCCGAGCGCCTAGACGTCGAACGTACGGCAATGGGGAAGATGGTCGGTTTTCTAGAGAGAGACGGTCTCGTTTCCATGAAGCCTTCCCCGACGGATGGGCGCTATCGGATCATCGAACTGACGTCTGAAGGCGATCTCCTACACCAGAAGGCCTCACCCCTGTGGTTAGCGGCCCAAGAGGAGTTCGCCAGCTTGAACGGTCCAGCAAATGTAGCGTCACTTCGAAAGGGGCTAAACGGGATCGTAGTTGGCAATCGCGCTCTGGCAACTTCAGGCGAGTGAAGCAGATCGTCTATGGAGGCGTGTGACAAAACTCCAGGAGCGACCGTCTAAGCTCGAGCTTCGCCAACATATAGCGCTCCGGCAGATCAGGATTCGATATGAAATAGCGGCCGCAGCGCCCGGAACTCCTCGGCGAGGAATTTCGACAGGACCCTAATGCAACGTTTGTGGGGCAGTTCGTTATATCTGTCAGGGCCGGTGCCAGTGGCGACAGCTTCGGTGAGTGTATGGAGACTATTCACCGGCAGGGCGGTGCCGGCGTACCGACAAATGCCATTCGGCTAGCCACACCAGCGCCTGCACGACCGAAGCAGATGGGTGTGAACTTGGCTGCAGTGGGAACGTTGCAGGCACACGCCGCGATCTTCTCCAAGCTTCGCCCGGCAAGCTACGGATCTGCCATATGTGACCACCTTAGCCGAGCAGCATAGGTGGCGCGATGACCAAGCTTCGTTCTCATCCCGTCTCGCTCGTAAACTCCAAGAGGCGCTCGGCGAGCAGCTGTGGGTCGGGCTTGACGACTGCAGTATCGCGATCCGGCCACCACGAAATTCCGTTCGGGTTCCAAGGCGGGCTTGCGAATCGCATAAGTGTGTGCTTATGTGTTACCATGATCGAACATGATATTTTCCGCGCTCTGGCGGATCCGACCCGCCGCACGATTTTCGAAAAGCTCGCGAACGGCAGCATGAATGCCACCACGCTGCGCCAGGGCATGGATATTAGCCAGCCGGCGATGTCCCAACATCTCGCTGTACTGCGAGCGGCAAGGCTGGTGCGGGAACAAAAGGAGGGCCGTTTCATGAACTATGAAGTCGATCCGGACGGGCTGGCCCTTATCGCGCAGTGGCTGGCGAAATACCGCGCCTACTGGCCGGCTCGCATCGATGCTCTCAAGCTCTTGCTGAAGGATATGGATCAATGAACGACGTGAAGGCGAAGGTGCAGGAAAGCGGTTTCGAGCAGAGATACGAGCTGGACGCGTCGCCGGAGAAGGTCTGGCGGGCGATCAGCATCGCGGAATTCCGGGAGAAGTGGCTGCCGAGGGAGACGCTTGCCGATCCACAGTCGCTCTCCGAAACGCCGGGCAAGGAAATCCGCTACAAATTGCGCGACGATACCCCGCCCCATCTCGAAAGCACCGTCACCTTCACAATCGCCCCGAATGGATCGGGCGGAACCAGCCTGCGGATCGTCCACGAGCTGACCGGCGCGACCTTCGAGCGGCTGACGAAAACGGTTGCCAACGGCAACAGCCCGACGCTCATGCTCGCCGCCTGACGCGGCAAGCCCTCCCGAAAATTTCGAATGATTGGAGTTCGCCGATGCGCGAAGCAATGCAACTCGTCCCTATGGTCGTCGAACAATCCAGCAGAGGAGAACGGTCTTTCGACATCTATTCCCGCCTGCTTCGTGAGAGGATCATCTTCCTCAACGGGGAGGTGAACGACACGGTCTCGGCGCTTGTGTGCGCACAATTGCTGTTTCTCGAAGCCGAAAACCCCAGAAGGCCGATCCATCTCTACATCAATTCGCCAGGTGGCGTCGTAACCAGTGGTCTCGCGATGTACGATACGATGCGTTACATTCACGCCCCGGTGCATACGTTGTGCATGGGAACCGCCCGCTCAATGGGCTCGTTCCTGTTGATGTCCGGCCAGCCGGGCGAACGAACTGCGCTTCCCAATGCCAGCATCCATATTCATCAGCCGCTGGGTGGATTCCAAGGACAGGCGTCGGATATGCTGATCCATGCCGAGGAAATGCAGAAGACAAAGCATCGCATGACACGGCTCTACGCCGAGCATTGCGGTCGCACCTACGAGGAATTCGAGCAAGCAATGGATCGCGACCGCTTCATGACGGCGGAAGAGGCACTGGAATGGGGCCTTATCGACCGCATTCTCGCGGTTCGGGAACATACCACCGACCACCCCGGCGCGACGTGAAACGAGCCCGGCCCAATCCGTCGCGACCGCGACTTCCCAAGCCCGCCCGATGCGCGGTTTTGACCGAGCCACTCTGCATTCACCAGTCTTGAACGGATCTGGACCTATCGCACGTCATTCAATCGCCCGCGAAAAGCAGATCCCCAGTGCGCGGTCGCCTTTGGTGTTGGGCGATCCCGCGCAAGCGAAGGAGACAACGCAGCATCTGGTCGACAAGTTGCTGTTTCGGTGCGGTGAGCCATCCGGAATACGAGGAATGATCGCGCCTCGATGACGCCAAGATCGCGCTCAGCGGGCCCGGTCCTGCCTAGTGGGCTGACGGGCAACCGGATTTCAGCCGGCGCCTCGTCAAGAATATGCTCCATACCGTGTGGTCTGAACGGCTGCGAACACAGCGCCGCCTCGGTTACGATCAGATCCGGGCACCGCCCGTCGCATCGATCATCTGGCCCGTCGTCCAGCGCGCATCGTTTGATGCAAGGAAAACGATGACGTCGGCGACGTCTTCTGCCCGACCGACACGAGAGAAGACCGAGAGTGCTTCGGCGCCGGCGCGCGCGTCCGGCGATGCCAGCCATTCGGCATTCATATCCGTTTCCGTCACACCCGGCAGTACGGCATTGACCGTAATCCCCCGAGCCGCAAATTCAGGTGCCAGCGCCAGTGTCAGTGTCTCTAGCGCCCCCTTGGAAGCTGCATAGGCCGGATGCGTTGGCGCCGCGATCCGAGTAAACCCGGTCGAGACATTTATGATGCGGCCATTGTCGCGAATTTGGTCGGCGACTGCCTGGATCAGGAAGAAAGGCGCCTTGTAGTTGATCGTCATAACCTCGTCGAACGCGGCTTCGCTCGTCTGCTTTAACGGCAATGCGGGCGCGATGCCGGCATTGTTCACGACAATGTCCACAGCCGACAAGCCCGTTTCAGTAATAGCGGCTTCGCTGAACTGCGCCCAGAGGCTGTCGGCCGCCTCCTTACCAAGTCTGAGATCCGCCTTCACGGCGACGGCCTTGACGCCGAGAGCCTCGATGTCGCGTATGGTGGCATGAGCCGCATCCGCATTGGCGGTGTAGTGCACACCAATCAGCGCGGCCCCCTCCCTGGCGAACGATAGGGCGGCTGCCCGTCCGATACCTCGTGAACTTCCGGTGATCAGGGCTATCTTATTTCTCAGTCTCTGGGACATGGATCACTCCGTTGCTAAATTAAATAGTGATCCCTATAATAAAAGCAGAAAACCGACTGTCAACATTTTAATAGGGATCGCTATTTTAATGGAAAATCCGATCCGTAAACGAGGCAGACCGAGAGTGCTCGATCGCGACATCGGACTCGATATTGCGGCACGCCTGTTCTGGGAACGCGGCTATGAAGGAACCTCGACCGCCGACCTCACAAAAGCCATGGGGATCAATCCACCCACGCTCTATTCGACTTTCGGCTCAAAGGAAGAATTGTATCGTCAGGCGCTCGACTTCAGCATTGCCCGTGAAAACAGCCGGCGGTCGGAAATCCTGCAATCCAATCTTCCGGTTTACGAAGCCCTCAGCCTCTATCTTTATGATATCGCTGACGGCGACACGCAGCCGGATAAGCCGCGAGGTTGCATGGTCTCGACGGCCGTCCTGCAGCATGCGGAAGAAAACGCATCCGTTGCGCGGATGACGGCGGCCTTGCGCGAGGCTTCGATCCAGACCCTCAAAGCCCGCTTCGACCGTGCCGTTGAGGATGGCGAATTGCCGACGGCAACCGACACCGATACGCTCGCGCGCTTCTATGGTGCGATTATCCAGGGCATGTCCGCCCAGGCCTGCGACGGCGCCTGCAATGTGCGACTGAAGCGGCTGATCGACATCGCGCTAACCGCCTGGCCGGGAAAGCGTCGGCCCTCGACCGAGAATTCGGACTGAAGACACGCCAAGGCTGGTTGTGGTGACCGTGAATATCAGGCCTCGCTCGAGCCTATTCACGGGAAATGTCCATTCTGGATTGGCAAGGGGTAAGGGGTACCTCACCTCGCTTGACACAGATCATGCCAATTATTTATAACCATCTGGTTGGAAATAATTGGATGAGGCGATGGGCAGGAAAAGGGTTATCGATCAGCAGGCTGTTCTCGACGCAGCCGAACGGGTCGTCGGGCGCGATGGTGCCGCCAATCTGACGATCGATGCCGTTGCCAGGGAGGCGGGCGTCAACAAGGCAAGCGTCCTTTACGACCACAAGTCCAAACAGGCGCTGGTCGAGGCCGTCGTCGATCGCGCCTTCGAGCGTGACACCGCATTTCATGCCGGGGTAGAGGAGCAGCTCGATGCCCCCGAGGATCGCGCGATTAAAGGCCGAATCCTTGCTGCGTCCGAACCGCCGCCGGAGGAGTTCAAGGCGGTTGCGCTGAACCTCAGTGCCGCGCTTGCACTCGATGCGGAATTGCGCGGGAAGATGCAGCAGAGCCAGGCCCGGACCATCGCCCGCATCGAGGAGACCTCTCAGTCTGCGCGCGGTGCGCTTCTTGCCTATCTGGCGCTCGAAGGACTGAAATTCCTCGAACATCTCGATTTCCACCATTTCCCGCACGAAGATCGCGACAGGATTCTTCGCGAGATCAACTGGCTCGTGACGGCGCAACCGGAAGAAATCAATCTCCCCGGCGTCAAGGCGGGCTGACACTCAAGTACCATTAGGTGAATGACATGACAGACAGCATTGCCGCACCGGCCGCGGCCACGGATAAACACGTCCCGTTCCACCGCATCTTCCTAACCGGCGGCAGCGGCTATGTCGGGCGCAACCTGATCCGCCATTTCGTTGCTCGAGGCATTGCGGTAACGGCGCTCGTTCGCAGTGATAGGTCGACGGAAATCGTTCGGGAGCTCGGGGCAGTTCCGTTCCGGGGTGATCTATTCGATGCCACCCTTGCCGCTGGAATGGCAGGCTGCGATGCCTTGATCCACGCCGCCGCCGACACTGACCACGGTCCTGCGACCGAGAAGCAGCGGAATATCAACGAGGACGGCACGAGCGCCGTGCTCGACGCCGCCCGTGCCGCCGGTATCGTCAAGGTAATCCATCTCAGCACTGAGTCCGTTCTCGCGACGGGTAAGCCGCTATGCAACGTGGACGAGACCATCCCCTTGCCTGTGAGGCCAGCGGGCGGTTATTCCCGAACCAAGGCAGCGGCGGAACGGATCGCGCTGGCGGCCAATGATCCTGAATTCCCGGTCATCGTGCTGCGCCCCCGCTTCGTCTGGGGCCGTGACGACACGACCGCACTACCAACGCTGGTGGAAGCCGTACGCTCCGGCAAGTTCGCCTGGATTGCAGGCGGCACCTACCTGACCTCGACGACCCACATCGCCAATCTCTGCCATGCGGTCGAATTGGCGCTCGGCCGGGGCCGCGGCGGCGAGGTCTATTTCATCTCCGACGGAGAGCCTGTACCGTTCCGCACCATGGTATCGTCCCTTATCGAAACGCAGGGCCTGGTCGTTCCGGAAAAGACAGTGCCGCGCTTCTTACTCCGCATTGTCGCTGCCATGGGCGACCTTCTGGCAAAGCTTTCGGGCGGGCGGATTGTTCCGCCTCTGACGCTCCAGGTCTTTGCCACTTCCGCCGTGGAAGTGTCGTTCGACATCGCCAAGGCCCGGCGGGAACTCAACTATGCGCCCATCATTTCGAGGCAAGAGGGTTTGGCCGAGCTTGGCTCAGATCAGCAATGATAGTCTTGAATGCGGGGCGCATCATCCGGCTTGCCCGCCCTGATCCAATCCACCTTGCCGCGCAGGAAAGACAGGGCCGCATCCAATGCGGCCTTTTTCTCCTCGAGCCGCGCAATCTGCACCTGCAGGACCTCGACCGTGCGCTCCGATGAGTGCTCGCCGGCGCGATATTCTTCGTTGAGCGCCAGGATCTCGCCAAGCGAATATCCCAACGTTTGCTGCAGACGGATCATCCGCGCGGCGGTTACGTCTTCCTGCTTGAAGACCTGGTAAGGATTCGAGCCGCCCTTGGCGCTGCGCTCCGGCTTCAATAGCCCTTTTGTGATGTAGAAGCGGATCGTATCTATCGGCAAATCAGTGGCTCTGGCGAATTCCGAGATCAGCATTTTTCAACCCTTGACCGTGGACTATACCCCATACCTATAAGATGTGCTTGTCAAAATGTGGAGACCCAATATGACAAGCGAAAACACGGCCATGCCACAGGTCCAGCTCGGACAGAATGGACCCATGATCGGTGCCCAGGGACTGGGCTGTATGGGCATGAGCGAATTCTACGGAGAGACAAACGAGACCGAATCCCGCGCAACGCTTGAACGGGCGCTGGAACTCGGTGTGACGATGTACGATACCGCCGACATGTATGGCGTCGGTGCGAACGAAGAGTTTCTAGCCCCGTTCATCGCCGCCCATCTCGACCAGGTCATCGTCGCCACCAAGTTCGGCTACACGCGCACGCCGGAGAACCCCGACGACTGGAGCCTCGACAACCGACCTGAATTCATCCGGGCCGCGGTCGACCGTTCGCTGAAGCGTCTCGGCATCCACGTCATAGACCTTTATTACATGCATCGCCGGGACGGGGTTACGCCGCTGGAAGAATCCATCGGCGCGATGGCCGATTTGGTGACCGCCGGCAAAGTAAAATGGCTCGGACTTTCAGCCGTCAGCGCTGCGGAATTGCGCACAGCCCACGCAATACATCCAATCAGCGCCGTCCAATCGGAATGGTCAATCTTCACCCGCGACATCGAGCAGGAGGTAGTTCCTGCCGCTGTCGAGCTGGGCGTAACGATCGTGCCCTACTCGCCACTGGGCCGCGGCATGCTGACGGGGCAGGCGTTCGCCAACGGCCTGTCCGGTGACGATGCCCGCCAATATTTCCCTCGTTTCGCCAAGGAAAACCGCGACGCCAACATGGGTCTTGTCGCCAAGATCGAGGAGATTGCATCGGCCAAGGGCGTAACATCTGCCCAGCTTGCCCTCGCCTGGCTCAATACCCAGTCTAATAGATTGAACGTAAAGACCGTTCCGATCCCTGGTACGCGAAAGCGAATGCGGCTGGACGAGAACGTCGCGGCAGTCTCAATTGGCCTGACAACGGACGAGATGGAGGCACTTGAGCCTCTCGCAGCAGCCGTACAGGGAGTTTCTATATAAGGACGACCCGCGCGCTGCTATCGGAGAAAGCGAGTGCGACTGACGATATCGGTCGAAAGGAGCGTGCGGCAGTGATGCGGAGATTAACGGCAACAATCTCCGCATATTTGCGGAGATTATGCTTGCGATTCTCCGCATTTGCACCCAATCCGCATAACAGCGCAATCGCCGACATGAGGCTCGCACGCAGTGGCGCTCAGACTTTACTCCATGTCTGCAGCGATCGAGAGATCGCGCATTCGCTACTTTAAAGCCGTGCAGTCAATCACGAGCAAGGAAGCCCTCGACATCACGAGCTGGATCGAGTGGTTCTTGGATCGTCTGGGTAAAAGGCGGCGCTTGCAACGCGTATTCTAAACGACGTCTGGCAGGCGGTTTAATTAGGATCACCGGACTGTGTGAAGCCAGCGGAGGTGGTTAGCTCCCGCTAGCCACTTCGCTCACGCACGACGGTGCACGCTTTGAAAGGATACAATACGCGACCCTTTATTGCCTATTGGGAAAGCTCAACGAAACTAGCTCAAAAATATACATTCCGGCTGGCCCCATCAGGGAATGTAGTGGAGTTAGCAGATAGCATCGCCAAGTTATAGATTTGCCGAGGATGCGCCGTCGTCAGTTCTGACGAATGTGCTGCCGCATGAGATCCTTCAGCCGTTCGGTCTCACCGGCAGCGATCGCATCAATCATCAAGTGATGCTCCCGGCCCGATTGTTCGACGCGGGCACGTGTGCGCCATTGGGAGACTGGCGCGGACGAGGTCCTCTGGCGGATTTCGGTGATGAGGTCGACGAGTTCCAGATTGCCGCCGAGTACCAGCAGTTGGCGGTGAAAGGCAAGATTTGCCTCATAGAGCTCCAGCATCGTGCCGTTCAGCGCCATTTGATCAAAGTGCTCGGCAAGTTTCCTGAGCCTGCTAACCTCCTCTGCCGAGGCATTCTGGACGATTGTTCCAGCAATGGCTGTTTCGAGAATGACGCGAATTTCGCTGACCTCCCGCGCTCGGCGCCCGTCCGGCTCATAGACGTGATAGCCGCGGTTCGGCACGTGCTCGACCAATCGTTTCTGAGCCAGGCGATCGAGCGCGCGTCGTACTTCGGGGCGGGTACACTTGTATCGACGCTCGAGGTCAACTTGCTTCAGCCATGTCCCCGGAAGCAAAATGCCGGCCAGAATGTCCTGCAGGATGAAGTCTGTCACGTCCCTGGTGGGCGCTTCTGCCTTCTCGTCCATCACGAAATCTGCCATGCAATCTTCCCCGTTTTTTCATCACCGATAGCACGCCAATCGCCATTTCTGTAGGCGCTAGAACCGCTTGAGGTCGTCGAAAATTTATCCATGCACACGGATTGCACAAATAAATTTTGTAACCTAAATTGGCGCCAATTTTGGATATTATGTGAAATGAAGCCGGTTTGAAAGCCATGAAAAACACTGAAGCCGTGTGGGACATCGTCGAAGCAAAGCGTGAAGCCTTTTTCGCGCTGAGCGACCGCGTCTGGGATATGCCGGAAACGAACTATGAGGAATTCCGCTCTGCCGAGGAGCATGCGCGGCAGCTCGAAACCGAAGGTTTTCGCGTAGAGCGTGGCATCGCGGGTTTGCCGACAGCCGTCATGGGCGAAGCTGGCGAAGGCGGGCCGGTAATTGCCATCCTTGGCGAATTCGACGCGCTTCCGGGTCTAAGCCAAGTCGCTGGACTGGCTGAACAACGCGAAGTGCTCCCGAACGGCAATGGCCATGGCTGCGGCCACAATTTGCTCGGTGCCGGTTCCATGCTTGCGGCTTCCGCCGTCAAAGATTTCCTCGCGACAAACGGCCTTCAAGGCCGTATCCGCTACTATGGTTGCCCTGCTGAAGAGGGCGGCTCCTCCAAGGGCTTCATGGTCCGCGCCGGCGTCTTCGATGATGTCGACATCGCCATTTGCTGGCACCCGGCAGCCTTTGCCGGCATCAACAATCCGGTATCGCTTGCCTGCAACGAGCTCAATTTCCACTTTAGCGGCCGCGCCTCGCACGCCTCGGCCACGCCGCATCTCGGCCGTAGCGCCCTTGATGCCGTGGAACTGATGAATGTCGGCGTCAACTATATGCGCGAGCACATGCCGTCGACGGCACGCATCCACTATGCAGTGACCGACACGGGGGGCTCGGCACCGAACGTCGTGCAGGCCAGAGCGACGGTGCGTTACCTTATCCGTGCTCGCAACCTGCCTGAGCTCCTGTCTCTTGTCGCCCGCGTCAAGAAGGTGGCCGAAGGCGCAGCCTTGATGACCGAGACGTCGGTGCGTAGCGAAGTAATCAGTGGTGACGCCAACCTCGTCGGCAATGTGCCACTCGAAGAACTGATGTTTGCAAATCTCCAGCGTCTCGGACCGCCCGTCTTCGACGATACCGATCGCGACACCGCGCGGAAATTCCAGGCGACTATGAACGCCGAAGACATCGCCTCTTCTTACGCCCGCTTCGGCTTGAGGCCAAAGAAGGACCAGCCCCTCTGCGAGGAGATCTTCCCCCTCTATGCCGGCGACAGCACGATCGTCGGTTCCACCGATGTTGGCAGCGTCAGCTGGGTGGTCCCGACGGTGCAGATGCGCGGCGCGACCTATGCGATCGGCACGCCCGGCCACTCCTGGCAACTCGTCGCCCAAGGCAAGCTTCCGGCGGCCCACAAAGGCACGGAGCATGCTGCGAAGGTCATGGCGAGCACGGCCATTGCGCTGATTTCCGATTCGGCGCTGATCGAGGCGGCCAAGGCGGACCTTAAGGCTCGCCTCGATGAGACGCCATTCGTCAATCCGATCCCTGATGACGTTGAGCCACCGCTCCCCGAAAGGCAGGCATCATGAACCAGCCCGGGATCCTCGAGCTCGTAAGCTTTGGCCCCGACGGTTGGGGCAAGACGCTGCTTGCCGGCGCGTGGATGACTGTTCTGATTGCACTTGCCGGCTACTCGGTCGGCGCAGTCATCGGCTCGTTTGGTGCCTGGGCGAAAATATCAGGCGGACGGGGAATTCGCATCGCCGCCGATACCTACACGACCGTCCTGCGTGGCATTCCGGATCTTCTCGTCATCTATCTCTTCTATTTCGGTGGGAGCGCTGCGGTCACTGCCGTCGGCCGACTGTTTGGAGCGGAGGGCTTCCTCGGCTTCCCCGGTTTCCTCGCCGGTTCGCTTGCGGTTGGCGTCACATCGGGCGCGCAGTTCACTGAAGTTCTCCGCGGCGCTTTCAGGGCCGTACATCCCGGCGAGATCGAGGCGGCGATTGCCTGCGGCATGGGCAGGACACTGCGCTTCCGGCGGATCATCGCACCGCTTACCCTTCGCCATGCACTTCCGGGCCTTGGCAATGTGTGGCAGGTCGTGCTGAAGGAATCAGCCCTCGTATCGATCACCGGTGTCGCCGAGCTTTTGCGCCAGACGCAAGTAGCGGCCGGATCGACCGGCCTGCCATTCGACTTCTACGTTATCGCGGGCGCGATCTACCTGATCATCTCGACAGGCTCGGGTTTCTTTCTGCGCGGCGCCGAAAAACACTTCTCGCGCGGCGTAAGGAGAGGCTGATGGACTGGTTGTTTCTCTTCGAGACATTCGTCAGCCTCGTCTCGGCAATTCCATTGACGCTCGAGCTTGCCGCAACCTCGATCGTGCTTGGGGCAATGCTGGCGCTTGCGATCGCGCTTTGCCGCCTCTCCGGCATTGCGCCGCTTGAATGGTTCGCGCGCAGTTATGTTTTCGTCTTCCGTGGCACGCCGCTGCTCGTTCAGATCTTCCTGATCTACTACGGCCTCGGCCAGTTTCCGGCCGTGCGTCACAGCATCTTCTGGCCGTTCCTACGCGACGCCTATTGGTGCGCGGTACTGGCGCTGACGATGAACACGGCGGCCTATGCGAGCGAAATCGTCCGTGGCGGTCTGCTCTCGGTTCCGTTCGGCCAGATCGAGGCAGCGCGGGCCTGCGGCATGCCTCGGCTCATGCAATTCCGCCGCATCGTCCTACCCTTGGCAATGCGCCAGGCTTTGCCCGGCTACAGCAACGAAATGATCGCGATGGTCAAGGCAACCTCGCTTGCCTCCATCATCACACTGATGGAAGTGACAGGCGTTGCCGCGCGCATCATCTCGGAGTCCTATCGGGCGATCGAGGTCTTCATCGTCGCCGGCACTATCTATCTCACGATCAACTTCCTGCTGACGCGCCTCGTCCATCTCATCGAATACTGGCTCAGCCCGCACCTGCGCCAACCCGTTCCCCACCATCTGGCAGTCCCGGCTGCTTCCGCACTTGAAGGAGACGCCCGATGACAGCGGCGAACGCTTCCCCTTCCCCGATCGCACTCAGCGTCAGGAACCTGCACAAGAGCTTCGGACCGGTCGAGGTGCTGAAAGGTATCTCGCTCGATGCACATGAAGGCGATGTGGTCTCCATCCTGGGTTCGTCCGGGTCCGGGAAATCGACCTTTCTGCGGTGCATCAACCTGCTTGAGACGCCAAACTCGGGCGAAGTGACCGTTGCAGGCGACACGATCCGAATGGCGCCCGATCGCAAGAGCGGCAGTCGTCCAGCCGACCGCAGGCAGGTCGATCGCATCCGCTCTCAGCTCGGCATGGTGTTCCAAAGCTTCAATCTCTGGACCCACAAGACCGTGCTCGAAAATGTCATCGAGGCACCGGTTCACGTTCTCGGGCGGCCGAGAGCGGAATGCGTCGAGGAGGCCGAAGCCCTACTCGCCAAGGTCGGCATTGCCGAGAAGCGCAATTTTTACCCGGCCCACCTGTCGGGCGGCCAGCAGCAACGCGCCGCGATAGCACGGGCGCTCGCCATGCGGCCGAAAGTCATGCTTTTCGACGAGCCGACTTCCGCGCTCGATCCTGAGCTCGTCGGCGAGGTTCTGCGCGTCATGCGAGCGCTCGCCGAGGAAGGTCGCACGATGCTCGTCGTCACCCACGAAATGGGCTTTGCCCGCGACGTCTCAAGCCGCGTCGTCTTCCTGCATCAGGGCCTCGTCGAAGAAGACGGCAAACCGCAAGAGGTGTTCGCCAATTCGCGCTCGGAACGTTTCCGCCAGTTTATCAGCAAGTAACCTCACAACCCAAACCAACATAAGGGGAGCAAAAAATGACAATTCTATCGCGGGCATTGCTGACAGCAGCCGCAACGGCACTTGTTGCCACGGCCGGTGTTGCGCACGCCGAAGAGAAGAAGTGGACGACGGTGACGATCGCCACCGAAGGCGCCTTCAAGCCCTACAATTTCACCAAGCCCGACGGCTCGCTCGACGGCTATGAAATCGAGCTGACAAAGTATCTCTGCGACCACATGAAGGTTGAGTGCAAGATCGTCGTGCAGAACTTCGACGGCATGATCCCGGCGCTCAATGCCGGCAAGTTCGACGCCATCATTTCCGGCATGTCAGCGACCGCCAAGCGCGAGGAAGTGATCGCCTTCAGCAATTCCTACGGTTCCACCGGCCAGGCGTTCGCCACCTCGAAAGAGGGCGATCTCGCAAACTTGCCGGAAAAGGGCCAGGTCTTCTCTCTCGCCAGCGACGAGGCTGGGGCTGCCGCCGAGATCGAAAAGATCAAGCCGACCCTGCAGGGCAAGATCATCGGCGTTCAGACCGCTTCGACCGCGGCCGCCTTTATCGACAAATATCTGAAGGGCGTCGTCGAGGTTCGCGAGTACAAGACGACGGAAGAGCATGACCTCGACCTGAAGGCCGGCCGCGTCGATCTGGTAATGGCGTCCATGGCCTACTTGACCACGGCATCTGCAAAGCCGGGCAATGAGGACATGACGACCACCGGACCGCGCTTCCAGGGCGGCTTCCTCGGCCGCGGCAGCTCGGTTGGCCTGCGCAAGTCCGATACCCAGCTGAAGGAGATGTTCAACGATGCGATCGAGGCCGCCAAGGCCGACGGCACGATCAAGACGCTTTCGGAAAAATGGTTCGGCTTCGACGTTACGCCGAAGTGAGCGCAATCCATTGAGAACGGTGGCCCGGCGGGACTCCCTGCCGGGTCGCAACCGTGGAGCTCAAACTGAGCATCATGGCCGGATGGAAATGGTCGTGAGGCCAAACTCGACAGCGCTTTTTTCGCCACCATCTGGCGCCACCCGCGGCTCCGCCATCACCAGTTCGAAAGATCAACTGCGAGTGCGCCTTCAGCGGCGGGTGGTTCTAAAAGACCAGGGAGCAAATTGGCACACGAAGCCTGGTGTGCCTCTCTCATTGGACACGCAAGACGTACAAAGGTAGTTTTCCAGGAGAGAATACCGACTGTAGATCGCGAGATAAAACGGCACGCGATCTCTCAAGCGGCCTCCCTATCGAGGGAATTGCTCAGAGCGCACCTCACGCAAAGATCGTTATTTCTTGTTTCACAATTTACTGGGACACTTGTAATTGAAGCTTTGATTGGGCTGGCAGCGGGACGTGGGCAATGGTGAACGGAGCAGTTTTCTTCCTTGTCGTGAATTTCATCATCGCGATCTGCTTTGCACTGGTTTTTGCCGTCGTGGCAGTACGAAGCCGCTCGCGCCAGGCCGCACAATGGTTCTCAGCGGGTTTCGCTGTCGCTTCACTTTCTGCAATCAGTGAACTTCTTGTCGCATACACAGACCTGCCGCGACTCTTCGCGGTTCTGGCGTTTGCAAGCGTGCTTGGAGGCATGATCCTGCTGCGCGTCGGTATCGGCGAGCTTTATGGCATGCGGATAGCACCGCTTGGGGCCGTATCTTTTTTCGCAGCTTGTATCCTGCTCGATCTCCTGATCTATGGTCTGCCGCGTAGCACGCTTCGGCACGCCATATCTTATCAAACACCGTTTGCACTTGTCATTCTCGCCAGTGCCGTGGCGGTCTTTGCTTCAACACGTCGCGCAAAGATCGATCGGGTGCTCGGCTTTCTGCTCGTTGCGACCGGTCTGCATTTCTTTGCAAAGGCAGCGCTGGCGGTTACCGCCGGTGCTGGTACCGCAGCCACCGATTACATTCACACGAACTACGCAGTGATTTCTCAGGGGTCAACCGCGGTGTTGATTGTAGCGGTGGGGCTGACACTGCTGTCGGTGCTGGTCCTCGATATCATGGCTGACGAGCGCAGCAATTCCGAAAGGGACGTGCTTTCGGGTCTCGCCAATCGCCGCGGCTTCGAGAATGGTGTCGCCGCTGCTCGCCTTGCTGCGCCTGCTGTCCGACACTCTGTCATGACCTGCGATATCGATCGCTTCAAAAATATCAACGACACGTTCGGACACCATGCCGGGGATCAGGTTATCCGCGCCCTTGCAGACCTCCTGAGATCCAGCGCCGCGCCGAATTTCGTTGTAGGGCGTATCGGGGGAGAAGAGTTCGCCGTGTTTATGCCGAACACAACAGTCGAAACAGCCATGCGATTTGCCAGTGCTACGCGGCGCGAAACGATGGCAATCACGGTCGACGGTTTGCCTAAAACACTAACCGTCAGCGCGAGCTTCGGTGTCGCGGAAGTCGCCGCCGGTGAGAGCCTTGACGACGCAATGTACCGTGCCGACATGGCGCTTTACGAAGCAAAGCGAGCCGGGAGAAATTGCGTGAGACAAGCCCGAAATGCCCGCTCTGCGTCGCCCGATATTCGGCTGGTGACATGAGAACGGTCGTTCGGGCCGGATCATTAAAGTATGCATGCTTTTCCTAAACCGCGTGAGACCGTAGCGCAAAGTTCGAAGAAGTGACCCCTCAGTGGCGGGAGCAGACGGACCGAGACGAGTTTTACGACTGTAGCTGAACTCGAGCAGGTAGCTCGCACTGCAAGCCGCTCTCGCCAGGGGAAATGCCCTTTCCCCACGCCAGAAACCTCCCCTCTCCGTCATGCGAGCTCGAGAACAATTCGCCGCGCCGCTGGATTGCAGCAGTGACCACGCGGCAGAATTCCATACTTGGATTAGAAGATGGCGGCGCTAGGTTTGGGCTGCTTATCGCCGTCGGTTTTGCGCGAAAGGCCGCCATTCCGCGCCTTGCGGGAAATTAGATCACGAATTCCTCC
>UBMU01000007.1 GCA_900466605.1 Hyphomicrobiales bacterium | reverse complement strand
TCGTCACCGTCAACCGGAGGATCGTTCACCGGCGCTATGTTGAAGGCGAAGGTATTGGGGCTCTGATCGGTGTCCTGACCGCCATTTGCAGTACCACCATTGTCTACAACCTGGAACGTGAATGCACCGACACCGAGGCCATTCACATTGGCCGCAGGCTGGAATGTCAGGTTAGGGATCTGCGCAAGTGTTATAACTTGACCGGCGGTCACCGGCACGCCCGACAGCAGCAGCGTGCCCTCGGACGCCGGCGGAAGTGTCGTGATGATCACCGCCTGCAGTGCATTTGCAGGGGTGTCGTTCGGGTCAGTGAAACCGAAATCCCCTGCCGCGAAGGTGTAAGCCGTGTCCTCACTGAGCGTCACCCTATTGTCGGCTCCTGCAGGCGCGTCATTGACGGGCGTGATGGTGAGCGTCAGCGTTGAGGTGTCGGTACCGCCATTGCCGTCAGACACGGTATAGGTAATGACGGGGATCGGACCTGTGTAATTCGCAACCGGCACAAAACTGTAGGAGCCGTTGGCGTTGATGGTAATTGTGCCGACACCAGCTATCGGCACCGGGACGCCGACCGGCCGCGGGCCAATCAATCCCGCGATCGTATAGCTGGTGATCGTGAGCGCGTCGCCTTCGACATCGGTGGCATTGTTGAGCAGATCGCCTGTCGCACCATCGGTTACCGTCAATGTCGTATCTTCGATAACGATATTGGTTTCGTCGCCGTCAACCGGCGGATCGTTGACCGGTGTGATGGTCAGCGTCAGTGTCGAGGTGTCGGTACCGCCTGCGCCGTCCGATACCGTGTAGGTGATGACTGGGATCGCACCGGTATAATTGGCAGCCGGCGCGAAGGAATAGGAACCGTCAGCATTGATGGTGATTGTGCCGACACCTGCTATCGCCACCGGGCTGCCGATCGGCTGCGTGCCGGCAACACCATCGATGGTATAGCTTGCCACCGTCAGCGGACCGCCGTCGATATCACTGGCGTTGACCAGCAGGCCGCCTGCGGCCGGAACCGTCAGTGTCGTGTCCTCGATCACCGTGTTGGTCTCGTCACCGTCAACCGGAGGGTCGTTCACGGGAACCATCGTCAGCGTCAGTGTCGAAATATCGGCACCACCCCTGCCGTCGGAGACGGTGTAAGTGATCAACGGTATCGGGCCGGTGTAGTTCGGTTCAGGCACAAAGGAATATGAACCATCGGCATTGATGGTGATGGTACCAACAGTCGCGATTGCCACAGGAGTGCCTACAGTACCGGCAATACCGGCAACTGTGTAGCCGGTGACTGAAAGCGGACCACCGTCGATATCCGTCGCATTGGCAAGCAGTCCGCTGGCAGCGGGCACCGTCAGCGTCGTGTCCTCGGTGACGGTGTTCGTCTCGTCGCCGTCAACAGGCGGGTCGTTGACTGGTGTTACGATGATGATCAGGTCGGCGGTGTCCTGGATGCCGCTCGCATCGACGATTCTATAGGTGGCCACGGGCACCGGGCCGTTATAGTTCGCCACGGGCACGAAGGTATAACTGCCGTCGGCATTGATGGTAAGCGTTCCGACGCCGGGGATCACCGCCGGCGCACCTGGCAGGAATCCGCCGAGGCCGGCCACCTGATATAAGTCGACGCTCAGCGTATCTCCGTCGACGTCTATATCGTTGCCAAGTACATTGCCTGTGAGCGTCGTGTCTTCCGGTGTCGTCACGATATCGTTCACTGCAATCGGTGGGTCGTTGACCGGTGTGATCGTCAACGACAGCGTCGAGGTGTCGGTGCCACCGGCGTTGTCCGAGACCGTGTAGGTGATGATGGGGACAGGTCCGGTGTAATCCGCCGCAGGCGTGAATGTGTAGCTGCCATTCGCGTTGATGGTGATCGTACCAACGCCCGGGATCAGCGTTGCCGTGCCCGCTGAGATCGGACTACCTCCGTTGATTCCTGGAATCGAGTAATCTGTAATCGTCAGCGTATCGATGCCGTCAATATCGGTCGCGTTGTTGAGAAGGTCGCCCGAAGCCCCGTCGCCGACCGTAAGTGTCGTGTCCTCGACGACGGTGTTGGCCTCATTGCCATCTACCGGGGCATCGTTCACCGGCGTCACTGTGATAGTAAGCACGGCGGTATCCGTACCGCCGCTGCCATCCGAAACCCTGTAGGTCACCGGTGGAACAGTACCGTTGAAGTTGGCCACGGGCGTGAATGTGTAGCTGCCGTCCGCATTGATTGTCAGTTGGCCCACGCCGGGAATTGTCGCCGTAGTGCCAGCTCCAAAAAAGATTCCGCCAACCTGGAAGCCGTCTACCGTAAGCGACGCGTTATCGACATCCGCGTCGTTGGCCAGCAATCCCGAGCCAGCAGGAACCGTAAGCGTCGTGTCTTCGGCCAAAGTAGCAGTGTCGTCGTTGGCGATTGGAGCATCATTGACCGGCGTGACGGTGATGGTCAGAGTCGCTGTAGCGGTCGCCGCGCCGTCGGACACGGTATACGTCGCCACCGGGACAGGACCGTTGTAATTCAACGCAGGCACGAAGGTATAGCTGCCGTTGGCGTTGACGGTCAGGGTCCCGACGCCGGCAATGGTGGCTGTCTGGCCGGCAGTGTAGGTCGTGCCCGCGACCTCGAACCCGGTTACAGCAAGTGTCGCACCTTCGACGTCGGTGTCGTTCGTCAGCACGTTGCCAGCAAGCGTCGTGTCTTCCTGCGTTGTGCCGGTATCATTGACGGCTGCCGGTGGGTCGTTCACCGGCGTCACAGTTATCGTCAGCGTGGCGGTAGCCGTAGCACCGTTGCTGTCCCGAACCGTATAGGTCACAACAGGAACCAGACCGTTAAAATTGGCGGCGGGCACGAAGGCGTAGGTCCCGTTGGCATTGATGGTAATCTGACCAAAACCCGGGATCGTCCCCGTCTGACCGGCGGTAGCTGTAATGCCGTTCACCGAGAACTGTGTAACGGTCAGAACGCCCTCCACATCAGAATCGTTGGACAGCACATTGCCGACCAGCGTCGTATCCTCGGGCGTCGAGCCAGCATCATTAACGGCGACCGGCAAGTCGTTCACCGGTGTTACGGTAATGGTCAGGGTCGCCGTGTCGCTCACGGTACCGTTCGTCGCCGTGTAGGTCACCAATGGAACAGGACCGAAGTAGTTTGGCGCGGGAATAAATGTGTAGCTGCCATCGAGGTTGATCGTCAGCGCTCCAACGCCGGGAATAGTCGCAGTGTTCCCGGGCGTATAGACGGTCGCGTCGCCGGCGGCCGTGAAATTGACAACCGAGATCGGGTCTGTGTTGGGACCGACATCATTGGTGACGACATTCCCGACAAGCGTCGTATCCTCCGGCGTCGTGGCAATGTCATCATTTGCACCCACGCCACCGCCGTCCGGTACGACGTCGATGTTCAGCGTTCCCTGATCGGTGCCGCCATTGCCATCCGAGATGTCATAGTCGATCGGGGGAACGGTCCCGGAAAAGCCGGGAACGGGCACAAATATGTAGCTGCCATCGGGATTGACCGTGATGGTGCCGACCCCATCAATCGTTGCGGGGGTTCCGGCTGGAAATGTCTCGCCATCCACCGTGAAGTCCGTAACGACGATCGTGTCGCCGTCGACATCGCTATCATTGTCGGTAACGTCCCCAGTCAAAGTTGTACCTTGCTGCGTTGCTGCATTGTCGTCGACAGCCACCGGTGGATCATTCACAGGCGTCACGTCGAGCGATAGTGTCGCGGTCGACGTCGCACCGCTTTCGTCGACAACCACATAGGTGATGACAGGCACCGGGCCGGTGTAGTTGGCGGCGGGGACCAGCGTGTAGCTGCCATCAGCGTTGATCGTGATGGTCCCTTGGGGAAGTGTGGTTGTCGCACCAGCGATGAACGAGTTGCCGTTTACGGAAAAACCGACGACGGTCAGTGAATCGCCGGCATCCGGATCGCTGTCATTGATCAGAACATTGCCACTGAGGGGGGTGTCTTCCGGCGTCGTACCAGTGTCGTCGACAGCGACTGGTGGGTCGTTGACCGGTGTTACGTCAAGCGTCAGCGTGCCCTGGTCGGTGGCGCCACTGTCGTCGGAGACCGTATAGGTGGCCACAGGAACCGGACCATTGTAGTTCGGCGCCGGCACGAAAGTATAGCTTCCGTCGGCGTTGATGGTCAGATCACCGACGCCGTCGATCGTCGCCGTATCGCCGGGCGAATAGACAGCTGGGTCGCCTGCGACGGTAAACTCGGTAATCGTCAGCGGATCGCCATCGACATCGGTATCGCCAACCAGAAGACCTGCCGAAGCCGGGACCGTCAAAGTCGTGTCTTCGGGCGTCGTGCCAGTCTCATCATCGGCAACCGGCGGATCGTTGAGCGGCGTTATGGTAATCTGCAGCACGGCGGTATCAGTCAGTTCGCCGTCCGAGACCGTATAGGTCACCGGTGGAACCGGCCCATCGTAGCTTGGAGCGGGCGTGAAGGTGTAGGATCCGTCGGGGTTGATCACCATCGAACCAACACCGGCTATGGGCACGGTGGTGCCCGCGCCGAAGGTCTGCCCGTTAATCGTGAAGAACGTCACGGTGAGCGTTGTGTCATCAACATCGGTGTCGTTGCCCAACACATTGCCGGAGACCGGTGTATTCTCCGGTGTGGTCGCGGCGTCGTCGACCGCGATTGGTGCATCGTTGACCGGCGTCATCGTTAAGGTCAGCGTCGACGTGTCGGTGTCTGTACCGTCCGACACTGTGTAGGTGATGACCGGGATCGGGCCGTCGTAGTTTGCGACCGGCACGAAAGAATAGCTACCGTTGGCATTGATCGTGATCGTGCCTACGTCAGGGATGAGGGTCGCGGTACCGGCGGCGATAGGATTGCCGCCATTGATGCCTGGGATCGTGTAGCTGGTGATCGTCAACGGGTCGCCATCGAGATCGCTGGAATTGTTCAGCAGATCGCCTGAACCGCCGTCGGCAACCGTCAGCGTCGTGTCCTCAATCACACTGTTGGTCTCGTTGCCGTCAACCGGCGGGTCGTTCACCGAGATGACCTCGATGTTCAGCGTCGCAGTGTCCGTGCCGCCATTGCCGTCCGAGATTGTGTAGGTGATTGTTGGCACTGGACCCGAGAAGTTCGCGACCGGTATAAAGGTATAGCTGCCATTGGCGTTCATCGTGATCTGGCCAACACCCGGGATCGTCCCCGTCTGCCCAGGTATGGCCGTGACATTGAGCGCCGAGAAACTTGTGACGGTCAGGGTGTCGCCGTCGACATCGGTGTCATTGTCGATCACATTGCCAGTGAGCGTCGTATCCTCGGGCGTGGTCACCGTGTCGTCGGTGGCCACCGGCAGATCGTTACCGGCGGTAATATTGAATGCAAACGCATTCGGGGTCGCGTCGGTGTCCTGCCCGCCATTGGCGGTGCCGCCGTCGTCAACGACCTGGAAGGTGAATGCACCGACACCTGTGCCATTCACGTTGGCGACAGGCTGGAAGACCAAATTCGGGATATCAGCGACAGCTATTGTCTGGCCCGCCGTCACGGCAGCGCCATTGAGAAGGAGTGTGCCTTCACTTGGCGGTGGCAATGTTGTGATGATCACCGCCTGGAACGCATTGGCCGGCGTGTCATTGGGGTCGGTAAAGCCGAACGAGCCCGCAGAAAAGGTGTAGGCGGCGTCCTCGGAAATGGTCACCGTATTGTTTGTGCCCGCGGGCGCGTCATTGGCCGCAACCATAGTCAGCGTCAATGTCGAGGTATCGGTGCCACCTGCGCCATCCGACACCGTGTAGGTAATGAGCGGAATAGTCCCAACGAAGTTGGCAGCGGGTGCAAACGAGTATGACCCGTTGGCGTTGATGGTTATGGTTCCGACACCAGCGATTGCGTAGCCGGTACCGATGACAAATGGCCCCCCTTGGCCGGCAACAGTAAAGGCGCTGATCGTCAGCG
Source organism: Hyphomicrobiales bacterium (assembly GCA_900466605.1). Classification (GTDB taxonomy): domain Bacteria; phylum Pseudomonadota; class Alphaproteobacteria; order Rhizobiales; family Rhizobiaceae; genus Rhizobium. Next base: position 124,835 of record UBMU01000007.1, on the reverse strand, counting down.
CCGCACTATCGACATCCGTGGCGTTGTTGAGAAGATCGCCGGCAGCACCGTCGGCAACCGTCAACGTCGTGTCTTCAGCGACCGTATTGGCCTCATCGCCGTCAACCGGTGAATCATTCACAGGCGTAACGCTGATCGTAAGCACCGCGGTCGCGGAGACCGTTCCGTCGGACAGTGTGTAGGTCGCGGCCGGAACTGGCCCGTTATAATCCGCAAGAGGCGTGAACGTATAGGAACCATCCGCGTTGATCACCAGCGTTCCGGCATCAAGCGTCGCAGTCTGGCCGGCCGTAAAGGTCGTGCCATCGACAGTGAATTGCGTGACCGTCAATGTGTCCCCATCGGCATCCGTATCGTTGGTCAGGACATTGCCTGTTGCGACAGTGTCTTCGGCTGTCGTCACGGTGTCATCAGTTCCGACCGGAGCATCGTTCACCGCCGTGATCGTGACCGTTGCCGTGCTTGCAGCGGATGTGACGGAGGTAGCATCCGTAGCTGTAAAAGAGAACACGCGCCCGGTGTTGGCGCCTGCGTTGGTGGGGTTATCTGACGTGTTCTGGTAGGTGATGGACCGCACCAGCGTATCGGTGTTGCCACCGCTCGGAATATTTCCACCCGCGCTGTTGGTAATGACGAATGTGCGTGTGGCGGCCGTATAGACAATACTGTAGCTCGTCGCGCCGACCCCGACGGTGATCGATGCATCAGCGCCGAGACCGATTGCGGTGCCACCGAAGGATAACTGCTCGGCACTGCCATTGGGAGCGGCATCGGCAGTAATTGTTATACTCTGGAGGTCGCCGTCGACATCGGTGACAGTGGCGCCTATGGCCACGATGGAAATGGCGGCGCCAGCTTCCGTATAGCTGACCGTTGTATCTCCCGTCTGTCCTAGCGGGCCATCGAGATCGATGGTCGGTGCTGCAAGCAGATACTGGTAGTCGTTGTCGGCGAGGACTTTGGCTTCGATCGAACCTGTCCGGCTTTCCAGGTCCCAGTCTCCGCCGCGCGCGACCGCACCTGTCGGGTCGATTGACGCTGCGATGTCAGCTTCTGTGATGCCCCCGAGGATGGCCACCGCCTCAAGTCCGTCGGTACCGGCGGCGAAATCGCAGCCGTAGATCAGAATGTCGCCTTTTTCGGACATCGCCTGGCCGATCGCTGCAAGCTCGTCTCGGTATTCGCCCTGCATGCTTTTTGAATCGAGCACAGCGGTTCCAAGGCTCAGAGTTCCCTCGTCGCCATGCGAAATCAGATGGATCGCGGTGATACCGCTTTCGCCTTTGAGGAGCGCCGCCATCTGCTCGACGCCATCCTTGCTGGAATCCAGCACGTAAACCCTCGCCTGCGGGCCAAGATCCGCGACAATCTGCTGCCAGCCTTGCACATTGTCCCATACGAAATAGACTTCGTTTGTTGCGGGCTCTGTAGGACCTTCCGAAGAAAGGTGGTCTATCGCCTTTGCATCGACAGCGGCGATATCTGTGACGCCCCGGTCTGAAGCCGCGTCAGGATGACCTTCTTCCGCGGACGCTGTTGATCGTTGGTCGACCTTCTCGGGCGATGATCGCGGCTCCAGCGGTCTCTCAACCGGTATGCGTTCAACAGCTGCTTTTGCCCCTGCTTGCATTTCCCCTTCGCTCGAACTGGTCGAATTATGATCGGGTATGGTGTCCGAAACAGCAGATGCTTTCGATCGGTCAGAAAGATGGTCCAGGATTGGCTGCACGACCTTTGAAATTTGTTCGGCTGTTTTGCCTTCCGATGCTAAGGCCTTGTCGATGACCTTATCGATTGCCCGCTCAGCGTCGAAGCCCGCAGCCGCGTTGGTTTCGAATTCCCTGAAGTTGGAGATTTTCTCGCCTGGCCCAGTCAATGCCGCCTGCACGGCCACGCCACCAACTCTGGCATCGGGACTCGCCTTCAGACCGGCCGGATCTGCCACTATCGCAGCACCGGCCGCAGCCTCATGGGGCGCGGGATTGACAGGCGCCGGGCGCTCTGCGGCCGCAACTGGAACGTTTGTGGCAGGCTCTGCAAGATGGTGCGATACCGGTTTGGCTGCGGGAGCGTGCTCGGCATGTGCCGATGGTCCTGGCCCAAGCGCCTTGTGGGCCGTGACGTCCGCAGCCGCATCAAAAACCATGCGCGGCTCGAGCGTGCGAAAGATCGGCTTTCCTACTTTCCTGGTGGTTTCCCGGGTGTCCTCGCGAGCGGGATCGCCGCCAGGGAACGCGCTCAGATTGCCACGGTGCTCGCCGAACATAATCACACCTCGTACAAACGCAGAATTGCCGAACTGGATGCGAATACAATTTTCATGATACCGCAAAATCGCGGCACTAGACCTGTTCAGTAAGTAGATCGTGTTTTAGAAATTTCTACTCAGAAACCGGATTCGCGAATGAGGACAGCAAGCGCCCTCCTCGCCGCTCGGCTGAACACACTCTCGGGATGAGCGTCGAGGCGCACGACACCACGTAAGACCGGCAGCGTCACGGGTTGGTCGGTATCAGTCGTCATGATAAATTGATATTGCGCCTCGACCGGAACCGAGCCTTTCTCCTTGTCCTCGTTGACGGCAATCGTGCCGCTGTTCGTGGAGGCGAGGTAAGGCAAATCGAGCGTCGCTACCCCTGAGGCACTGATCGAGGCGAGACGAACGCCCGATTTGGGCGTCAGCGGCTCATCGGGGATGAATTGCCCCTGTGCCTGAGGCTGGACCACAGAAACAACATCCTCGGGCATGTAGCCGCGCACCTGATGTCCGCCGTCAGCCACAACGAGCGCCAGCTCTTCTCCCCTCGCGATCCATCGGTCGACATGCAGATCGGGAATGACATCCTGGACGACACCGGCCACTGTTGCGCGCATGGTCAGTTCGCCTTCCTGCCTGCGCAGCCCGGCGATCCTTTCATCGAGACCGGTGATCTCCTGATCGATCACGATCGTGGCGTTGCGATCGATTTGATCAGCAGCCCGGCGCGCGCGCCTTATCGATGCGAGGTTACGGCTCGTTGCAGTCTGGAGAAGATCCAGTGCAAGCTTCGGTGACTCCAGCGTGAACAGGAGATCCCCCGGTTGGACATGATCTCCATTCCTGACCACGATCTTCTTAAGTTGCGCTGCGACCGGGGTAGCAATGCGCTGCACCGAGACCGGCTCCATAACTGCCGGCACTTCAACACGATGGGGCCAGGGAATTGTGATCGCAAGTACGGCAATCGCTGCAGCCGCCATAGTCCAGAGGTACCGGCGACGTTGCCTGATGCTTTTGCGGAGCTGCCACCAGGTGCCAAGCTCGTCCGTAATCGGCTTGACGACGAACCATAGGATCTCGACTGCAAATAGCAGGATGCCGAGCATCTTGACCTGCGTCATGTGATAGACAAGGAGTGCGATCGCAATAAACAGTCCGAGACGGTAGATGCATACGAGAATGGCATAGAGGACAACCGCCGTGCGCCGGCGCAAATCCCATTCCTCGGGACATGGAGTGCCAAGATTGAAGAAAATCTCTCGAATGGTCCACCGAAACAACGCGAAGGCCCGCGGTTGCAGGTTCGATATCTGCCAGTAATCACCGAGCAGATAGTAACCGTCGAAACGCATCAGGGGGCTGAGATTGACCGCGAGACTGAGGACCCAGCTCGCCGTCGCGACGAAGAAGCACACGCTCCTGAAAATTCCATCGGGCAGGAATGCCCAAAGAAACGTCGCAATCGCCGCAATCGCGATTTCGACCAGCATGCCAGCGCCGCTGACGAGCATCCGCTCCCGGCGCGATTGCAGGCGCCACGCGTCTGTTACGTCGGTATAGAAGACCGGCGCAAGCACGAGGAAAGCTATCCCCATCGTTGGCACGCGGCAGCCGAAGTGCTTCGCCATGTAGGCGTGGCCGAGTTCATGGAAAATCTTGACGAAGAAGAGCGCCGTGAGATAGCCGGCTGCACCTTCCAGCGAAAAGAAATAGAGGAACGTGTGGGAAAATGTGTCGAACTGCCGCGATGCCATGAAAAGACCCGCGATCCCCAGCGCGCTCACCAGGACCAGCGCCATGCGGGACGCGAACACCCGGGCGACCGGCAAGGTGGCCTCCAGAAATGCGTCTGGCTTCACCAGCGGGACTCGAATGAACAGGTAGTTGTGCAATAGCCAGCCGAACGGGCCGCGCCGCCTTTCCTGTTGCTTCCTGTAGACGGATTGCCAGCCCGCGAGCGGTTCGCAGAACAGGCCAGCATGATCGAGCATGAGGGTCAGTTGGTAGAGGTCATCGACCGAAATGACCTCTCCCGTTTGCACACCAATATGGGCTGCCAGCGCTGCGAGCTGCGTATTGCCACGCCAGTGCTGCAGGATCCGGTGCGCCCGCTCGTCGATCTCGTGATAGCGATGCGCGATCGGGTCGTAGACGAGCCAGTTGGCCTCGGGACTATCCTCTGCACCCGCATGCAGCCTTAGATCCTCACGCAGCGCCGGCGCGACGATTGCACCCGGCCCCGGTGCGGGCCCGCTCACAGTCCGACCTTCTGGCGGAGCCACGTCAATGGTCGCCGGAAGAGATAGTATCCAAGGGGCGCCTTGTCGCTGAAGAGCTGGGCAGTACCCCGGACGCCGGGTCGGGGCACGCGCTGATCAGTATCGAACTGCGCGGTCACCAGATAGACCAACCCCTGCCCCTCGACAACGCGGGCTTGATGGCTGACTGAGGTGATCCTGGCATCGACAGGACGAAGCGGATCCCCGTTTAAAAACGCCCTTGCCCGCGCCCCCGGCTGCAAATTCAAGACCTCTGCCACTGGGAGGTTCGCCCGCAACTCGACTTTGCTTTCATCGGCGATTTCGAGAATGCGCTGGCCGGTCACGACAGGCTTGCCGACCCATTCCTTGCGGTCCGCGTAAATCACCAGCCCGTCTCGCATCGCGTGTATTCGCGATTTGTCGAAGGTGTCCCTTGCGTAGTCGCGTTCGGCGATCTTCAGGTTCAACTCCGCTTTCGCCTGAGCGAGTTCCCGCTTTGCACTTTCATCAACAAATGAACTCTGCTGCAGTTGGCGCAGCTTCGCCATGGCGACGCTGACTTCCTGTTCGGCAACCTGCAACTGGTTTCGGGGAACTGTGTCGACATACTGAACCACCAGGTCACCCGCCTTCACCATGGAGTTTGGGGACGCAACGATCGTATCGATCACACCGTCAATGGGTGCCGCGACCACGAAGGGATCCTTTGGCACCACTTCCATCGGCGCGAGCGCCGTCATCGGCACGGGATAGAACAATGCGGTAACGGCGGCTACCAAAAGCGCGTAGAGCAGGACCCGGTAGCGTGGGCGCATCTTCTGACGCGGCGCCCTATAGCGCAGGATCCTTGAAGCGTGTGCTGCAGTCCCCGCAAGCCGCTCGCCGATCGCAATCGGCCCTTCGCCAAAGGGCTCATCTCCGACGACGGCAACGCCATTGGCGGGCCTGGTATCCCTGTATGTCAGCGGCAACCAATGGCCATAAGGAAAAGGAAACGTGCGCCCCTCTTCGTCCTGTGCGTTGGCTCCAACGCGCAATGTCAGTGGAGAGGCCTTCCTCCACCCGGAGGTCGGAAGGCTCGCTTTCAGTTCTCGCTCCAACCACCGTGTTGTCGGCGCATTGCGATCAATCTCGCTACCGCCCGATACTTGCGTCAGGCGTGGCTTTCCCGATCCCAGGTCCACGAAGTAGGCCGCGCGCGCACCGATCATTCTGCGCAATTCGTTGACAAGCAGAACACCCAATTCCTCGACGCTTCGGCACTCCCGCATCTCACTTTCAATATGCAAGAGGTGTCGCAGCGCCGCGCTGGCATCGGCTTCCGCAGGATCGGCCAATGAGCCCGCACCTTGCGATTCCCGCGCTTGAGGACGAGACGGCGTAACGGCAACACCACCGAGTTGGACAACCGTACTGGGCGCGCCTTCTATACTCAAAGCACAAACCTCTAGGGGCCAGGTTGTTTCAATTCCGCGCTGAGGCTCATGCCGGGTAGAATGTCCTGCGAGCTCTCAACAAAAACCGCCATGATCTTTACTGTCTGACTGACTGAATCGACAGTCGCCGCAATCCGCTGCACGGTTGCATCATGCACCGTTTCGGTTTCATCGACAACCACACGAAAATTCTGGCCCGGTTTGAGCCAGCGAAGCCAGAGGGAGGGAACGATAAGTTCGATTTCCAAGCGGTCCGTGTTGACAAGCCGCATGAGCGGCTCGTTCGGTCGCGACATCTCGTAGGCCTTTGCGCGCATCTCGGCAATTCGTCCATCGAAGGGTGCCCTAATCGTGCACTCATCAACTTGGTTTGCTAGTGTCTCCGCTTGCGCCTTCGCCTTGTCGTACCTCGCTCGGTTCTGTTCGACCTCGAGCCGTCCGATGGCCTTGCGCTTGTCGAGGGCGACGCTGTTTGCAAGCACGATCCTGTTGAATTCCTCTTCCGCCCGGGCTGCCGCGAGCTCCGTTTCGTATTTCCGGCAGTCAAACCTGACGAGGACCTCTCCTACCTTGAAGCTCTGGCCCTCGCGGCGCGAAATTTCCAAAATGCGGGCGTTCAGTTCCGTGGAGATCAGTGCTTCATCAAGGGGCCGCACCAATCCACGGATCTGCTCCTGTTCGTCCTGAGCAAAGACAGACGCAGCCGAAGAAGCCAGCACCAATGCCATCGATGCAACGATGAGCATCCGCTTCAACATCGCCTCAATCTCGTGATGCGATGGTAGATGGATTGGCTTGCTGTGCTTGCGTCGGTGCAGGAGCCGTAGCGACCGGCTTTACCACTGCAACACTGGCTGCATTGGTCGGTTTTGAGCTGGGCTTGGCTGCGGCGACCTGTGAGCTCGTGCCCGCCTCTGCCGGCCCCCCAAGATTGGCTTGGCTTTCCGCGGCCTCTGCCTGCGCAAGCATCACGTTCAGGTCGCCACGCCCGACCCAGGTGCGGCTGAGGGCTTCCTTGATCTGGGCAACGCTCGCTCTTTCGATGTCAACAGGCGGATAGGCATCGAGGCCGATTGATGCATAGATGTTGGCAAAGGCATTTTGGACGTTTGCGTAAGCAAGGTCGTAGCGGACGTCGGAGACGATCGTATTCATCTCTTCGCGTATCAGTGTCTGCTCGCTCGTCTGCTCGGTCGTGGTCGAAGCAGCAATTTGGTCCAGCAGGTCATGCTGCACATTTTTCAGCTGGCCGGCGATCGACAGTTCTTCGCGCGCATGCAGATAGCGCGCGCGGCTCACATGTACCTGGGTCATGATCGCCATCGTCACGGCGAGATTGCGCTGGTCCAGCAGTTCTGCTTGGGATTGAACGAGCTTTTGCCGTTCCGGATACTGGAATACTTTCAGCAGGTTCCAGCTCGCCTGCGCACCCCAGCCGATCCAGTTTTCGTTAAAAAGGAAAGAGTCGGTGCTGACGCTGGGGCCGACAAACATGTTGATCCCAGGCAAGGCCTCCAGCAAGGCGGCGTCGAGTTCCCGTTCGTTGCTGCGCAGGCGATAGGCGACGTCGCGTACCTCGGGGCGATTCATGATTGCAATTCGAATGAGCCTTCGCGAGTCGACGTTGACAGGTGGCCTGCCGGCACCGGAACGATCGGAGGCCAGTCTGAATCTGGCGTCCGGCGGCAGGTTCATCAGAGCGGCAAGCTGGCTGCGGGCAACTCTGAGTTCTCCCTCGATCTGCTTTGCCTCGCGGCGAATTTCCAGCAGTTCGCGTTGATAGGTGAGAGCGACGACGGGCGAGGTCTGCCGCTCGGCAACGAGCGCTCGAGAGTCTGCGATCGCCTTCTGGGTCTTTCCCTCGAGCGCGTTGAGGCGCGAAAGCAGCCGTTCGCTGGCGACAGCGCGCCAATAGGCCGTCCTGACATCCTCGACAATCCTGTTTAACGCCTTGCGGCGAGCCTCGCGCTGGATCAGCACCTTGTCGGCCGTTTGTTTCGCGCGGACGTACGACAGACCGAAATCGAGCACGTTCCAGCTCAGGGTGATATCCGACTCGAGAATGTTCTTGTCACTGCTGGTCGACGGTTCGAGTGACTGCTGGCCGCTCAGTACCGAAAAGCTGGAGCTTGCCAGGACATTGTTTCGACCCGTGTAGTTTGAATTGGCAACAAGGTTCGGCAAGCCCTGGTAGCTTGCGAGATTGAGTTCGCGAACGTTGACCGCTTCCTGCATCAACTCGACCCGCTGATCGAGATTGTATTTCAGAGCGCGCGCAATGGCCTCGTAGACGTCTATGGAGTTGCTGACTGGCTCCTGTGCAGCGGTGACACGAGATATGTTACTATCAGCTATCTTGCTGAGATCCTGCTGCTCCAGAGGCTCGGGCGTTACCGAACACCCAGCGATTAAGGGAACAATGGAAAGCAAGAGCGAGAATCGTAGACCCATTCCGAACCTGTTAAGTTGAGAAGCTACAAACTCCGGTGCTCGAACGCTAACATCCACCCAATGATGCGACCTTCCTGGCGTCGAGTCCGCTACCCAGGGGGAAGCATTTGAAGTCCCACATCGATTCCCCCCTAACATTTCACAATAATCAACTCTCCTGATGTTCACCACTCGGTTGTACGCACCGTCAAAAAAGTGTGCGCGGCTGTGTCTTTTATGCCTCAGGCCTATCCTCACGGTTGCGAACGAACGCGGGTGCCTCAAAAATCCGGCCGATTGTTCTCGTACTCCTGCTTGGATCTCACCTGCCAAACTGGCTGCTCCGAAGCATTTTGCAGAGCAGCCTTTACCTGTCCGGGCATCGCTCCAGACTAGCCGCCCGTCGACGCTTCGGTCATTTTCTCGATCACCTGATCAAGGCTGAAGCTCGCTGACTTCTGTCTCGGCGGGAACTCCTTGAAGGTCGCCAAGAATTCGGCGACGATGGCCTGTGCTGGAACCAACAGGAAGATGTGACGGAACATCCAGTCGTAGAACGTGTTTGAGGTAATCTGCGCGCGTTCGTAGGGGTCCATTCTAAGATTGAAGATGTAGGGCGTACGGAGCGTCACGAATGGCTCTTGCCAGATCTTCAGAGTGCCCGTTACGCGCTGTTCCATGAACAACATCTTCCAATTGTCGTAGCGGAGCGCCGCGACGTCGCCATCGTCGGTGAAATAAATGAAGCCTTTGCGGGGGCACTCTTTTTCCGCACCCGCCAAATGTGGCAGCAGATTGTACCCGTCGAGATGTACCTTGTAGGTCGTCTTGCCGATCTTGTAGCCCTTTTTCAGCTTCTCCGCGATGTCGGTCTCCCCGGCGACCGCAAGTATGGTCGGGAACCAGTCCTGGTGGCTGATGATCGAATTGCAGACTGATCCGGCCTTGATCTTGCCTGGGTAGCGGACCATGCAAGGCACGCGATACGCACCTTCCCAACTCGAGTTCTTCTCGTTTCGGAAGGGGGTCGTACCCGCGTCCGGCCACGTGTTCATGTGTGGCCCGTTGTCCGTGCTGTACATCACAAAGGTGTTGTCGGCGATCTGCAGCTCGTCCAGGAAGGCAAGCATCTCGCCGATGCATTTGTCATGGTCAATCATCACGTCGTGATATTCCGATTGCCAACGGCCGGATTGACCGCGGCTTTCGGGCTTCACATGGGTCCAGGCGTGCATGTGCGACGTGTTGAACCAGACAAAGAATGGCTCCCCGGCATCGTGGGCAGACTGGATGAACTTTTTGGCGGCGGCAAGAAACTCGTCGTCGCACGTCTCCATGCGTTTTTTGGTCAGCGGACCTGTGTTTTCAATCTTTTGACCGCCTTTGCCATCGGCCCAGCAATGGAGAACGCCACGAGGGCCGTATTTTTTCTTGAACTCCGGAAAATCCTTCGCATTCGGATAGTCGACCTCCTCGGGCTCTTCCTCGGCATTGAGGTGATAGAGGTTTCCGAAAAACTCGTCGAAACCGTGCATCGTCGGCAGGTGCTCGTCACGGTCTCCTAGATGATTCTTGCCGAACTGGCCGGTCCGGTAGCCAAGCGGCTTGAGTGCTTCCGCAACAGTGATGTCCTCTGCCTTGAGACCGAGTTCCGCACCAGGCAAGCCGACTTTCGTTAACCCAGTCCGAAGTCCGCATTGACCTGTCAAAAATGCGGCGCGGCCCGCGGTGCAACTCTGCTCGGCATAGGAGTCAGTGAAGATCATACCTTCGTTCGCGAGACGGTCGATGTTTGGCGTCTGATAGCCCATCAACCCTCTGGTGTAGCAACTGAGGTTAGACTGACCGATGTCATCTCCCCACATGACTAGAACGTTCGGTTTCTTGGTCGCCATTTCTGAGTTCCTTCTCCCGATAGGACATGGTCGGTGGCTGTCCCTATTCTCCCATTGGATCGCTCGCAGGACGTCGGAGCAAAGCTTGCTGGGAAAAATTGCGCCGCTGTTGCTCGTCCGTCCAGTTGGACCTTGGTCCACCTATCGTAATGGCGAGCGCACCCGCATTGCGCCACTGCGAACAAACCAGCAGGCCGTTACTGACGAAACGTCGGCCATTGTTTCATATTCGGCGGCGGTACGCGATTGGCGCTAGGGGACCGCCTTCCGCCGTTCGAGCAATTCCTCCATGTCCCGGTTAACGAAGTAATTCAGGAACGTCCGTATGACGGCGATTGCAGCAAAGCGTCCGATTTCCTCCCAATTCGGAGAGATCGATGTCTCGATGATGTCGGCCGCAAGTTGGAATGTCAGCCCGGCGACAAGCCACCGCCCGAAACGCAGCCAAATAAGGCTGCGATCATCTTCCGGAATGGGTCCCGCCACCACGATCCTTACTGCAGCCGCGAAGGCTTCGACCGTACCATAAAGCACGACGACAAGGGCAAACGCATTGATGACAACCACTGCACCTTCCGTGAGATGGATAAGCCATTCTTCCATTGCCTGATCCTGTTCGTTCCATCACCGGATTGCGGGACTATCGGAAAGTGATCGCCGCCTTATGGGAGCCCCTACGCCAGCGCAGATATGGGATCGATACCAGAGCTCCGATGATCACATGGCATATGATGACCGCCATAAACGCGACTTTCTGATCGGGGAAATTCAACGAGGCGATCGTGAGGGCGATACCGGGGTGGCGGCTGCATGTTGCTAGAGCCAGGGCAGTGCGATTGCCAGGTTCGGGGCCACCCAGCACGTGTCCGACCGCTAGTCCGATGAGCGTGAAGCATGCAAGTGCGATAAGCGACCCGTTGACGATCGTCGTCCAGATCGCTCCCGACATCGTGAAGAGAATCGGAAGGACCCCTAGCACCAGAAAGATCATCGACACCAAAGAAACTGGCCGCACCATCTTCTCCGCACGGTCCGGCAATAGGTGGTGAACAAGCATGCCAAGCCCTAGCGGGACAATCGCCGAGACGAGAATGATAGGAGCGATGTTCGGCGCCGAGACATGCGTGTCCCGTCCGAAATATCGCCCGATCCACTCGATCGACCAAGGAATGAACACAAGAGACAGCAAGACGGCGGCGACCAACAAACCGACGGCATAGGATGCCGTTGCGCCGTGCTTCTGCTCCTTTGTCGGTAGAAGTGGCGGAACAGGAGATACGGCGAGCGCTAGAAGCACCACCTTCACAGGGAATGTAAGGTCGAAAAACGAGGTGCAGGCGACGACGATCAACACCATCAGAACGTTCATGGACACAATAGCCCGCAACAACAGCCTCGGCCGCCGAAACAAGTAGGTGGCATCGTTAAGGTCAGCGGCCAGACCGAGCGCCAGAACGTTCAGGAATATGCTGCCAGTAAGAACGAGCGATATGATCTGCGCAACTGTCATGCCGTGCGTCCCTCCTCCCGGGTCAGCTAAAGGGTCCGACTCCGAAGGTCATGCCGGCTATTGCGACCAAACCCACCAACAGAAGAAGGACGGCGATAATCATGGTGAAAGAAACAGGGAACCGGCTCTGGCCATGGATGAGGCCATCGGCAACCATTTCGCGCCGCTGGTCTCGCAGGTCGAGCATGAACTGGATATGGTAGACAATCCCGACGACCAGCATGCCCACGCCGAGGACGACAAGGGCAAGGCCAAAATTCCTGGGCGAACCGTTGTCAAGCGTGCCAGCAGCCTTCAGCTTTGCGAAGAACTGAAAGATGGTGAAGCCGAAGCCGATCAGCGATAGCGACGTGCGGATAACCGACATGAGAGTCCTGTCTGCGCTCATCCGCGTGCGCTGGAACGACATCCCCGTGCGCCTTGAGGCGAGTTCTGTGGAAGTTTGTGCTTCGCTCATGTTTCCATCCTCTGCGGGATATGCTGAGCGGACTGGGAAAAGTCCGATAGCGGCCGGGAACCGAAACGTTACAGAATCCACTACACCATCGGCTAAGTTGATCGTAGTTGGCCTTAAGTCCAATAGGAGCAACGCAAACCCGATCGCCAGAACCCTACCCAATCTCGAGATGGCGCCGCGCCACGTCTGGCCTAGGTCCGAAATATACGTTTCCGGGTCTATCGTTAAATTCGGAACTGGGCGGAGCCAGACCTTGTTCCAGTATGTCGGGAACAAGCGATGAGAACGGAGCAGTGGCAGGTGATGTGCGGGTAGCAACTTGTCCGTCCCACAAGCGACATCTTGACACTTCATGGGCTCAGCCCACTCTCGACCCTGACTTTACGACGTCAACGTGCCTAATCCACCAGCGACCTGATTGTCTCAAAAACCGTTTGTCGCTCGACGGGCTTGATCAGATAGGCGGCCGCACCTGCCCTGAGGCATATGTCTCGCATCCTCGGTAAGTCGCCGCCTGTAATGATGATGGCGGGTACCGGATATCCCTCGTCTTGCATTCTGACGATGACATCGACCCCGTTCATGCCCGGCATGTGCATATCTATGAGTGCACAGGAAAACGATGTTTCCGAGAGCGCCGAGAGAAAGGCCTCACCCGTCGCGAATTCGACGGCATCGAAAGCCAGCGATGAGATCATCCGACGCAATGCTCGGCGAACGATTTGATCGTCATCTACTATTGCTATCGTGAGTTTTTCGCTCTCCATAGCCTGTCTTACAGGAAGTGCTCGTCGCCCGTAATTGGCCTTCAGTCCAATACCGTCACTGCGCCCGAGCCATAGCTGCCACCCGGACAAGGTCTGCAACTGTGCGAACACCCATCTTTTCCATCATGCGGCCGCGGTGCACCTTCACGGTCTTTTCTACCGTTCCAAGTTCGACAGCGATTTGCTTGTTCAGACGTCCGGCAACGACACAGGAAAGAACTTCACGCTCACGAGGCGTTAGAGTGCCCAGCCGCCGTTCGGCGTCACGCCGCGCCTCGCCTGCTTTACGGGCATTTGCATCTTGCTGCAGGGCCTCAGACACAGCCGAAAGAAGGGACGCGGCATCAACTGGCTTCGTGAGGAAATCAACAGCGCCGGCCTTCATGGCTCGAGCACATGCTCGAATGTCTCCGCGTCCTGTCAGAAATATTATGGGGAACTCGACATGATCGGAGCAGAGAACAGTCTGAACACCGAATCCATCCATCCCAGGCAAGCCCAGATCCACAACGGCGCAGCCCGGCGCGTCCGGATCGCGTCGTTCAAGGAACTCCTCTGCCGTTCGATGTGTCTCGACCTGATGCCCGACTGTCACCAGAAGGCGCTTCAGCGCCTTCAGGATCGCTTCGTCATCATCGACGAGATGAATAGTTGCGGCCGCATCGCTCATCATGCTTCCTCTCCTATGCAGACGGCAGAGTAAGTCTCGCCCGTGCGCCTTCAGCGAAGTTTTCGTCGAATTGCAGCGTTCCACCATGGGCCTGCACAATCGACCTGCAGATAGCCAGTCCGAGCCCGAGACTCGATTTCTTGGTACTGACGAAAGGCTTGAACACCTCTGAATGACTGCCGGGAGCAATGCCCACGCCACGATCCGTCATCGTCAATTCGCACATGCCACCCTCGCGCCTTCTCGTTTGAATTGCAATCTCACGCTGAGAAGCAGGCAAGTGGGCCATGGCATCCGTCGCATTCAGCAGCAAATTGAGGATAACCTGCTGAAGCTGGGGAAGATTTCCTTGTACACAGACATCGGGCATATCGAGGGCCACGTCTACAGCGGTCTGGCGAGCCAGCAACTCGCTCCGAGCCAGCGCCAGCGTCGTAGTCAATGCGTAGTTTAGATCCATATGCTCAAGGCTTGTCTCGCCTCTGATCATCAAGCGTCGCAACTGTGTAATCACCGTGGAGGCGCGTTTGTTGTCGATCACAATGTCATTTAGGATGTCACGAAGTTCTTCGATGTCGACAGGTGCCTTCTCCAAGAGACGCACACCGGACTCGGCGTTTGAAAGGATCGACGTCAGGGGTTGGTTTAGCTCGTGCGCAAGCGCCCCCGAAAGCTCGCCGAGTTGCGCCGTACGTGAAAGGTAGGCCAGTTCCAACCTCTCGAGATTGAGTTCCGATTGCAGTCGGTTCTTGCGGCGGCGCTGCATCAAAAGGCCAGCAATGGTTGCGGCCTGAAGAAGAATAACCGCGAATATTGCGAGAATCTGGGTGCTGTATCTTTCCCATGCCGACATCTCGTAGTTCAGGATTTCCGCATCCTTGGGTATACGCGCTGGGTCGATTCCCCAACGCCGGATCAGCAACCAGTCAACCATCGGACCGTCTTTCACAGGGCTCGCCTGTGGGGCAGACAGATCGCCTTCTACGATTTTGCTCGCCAAATCCCCCATCCCTTCGCCGATGGCATTGAAAGTCCCGACATATCCGGCAATCGGGCCCGCACCGAAATGGGAGCTGTATACGGTGTAGATGGGAGCCGTTGACACATCGGCGATCGCTTGAGTGGCGTCGCGGGGATAGAATTTGCGGCCGTCCGAATCCTCGAAAATATTCAGGACTAGCAGGATGGTTTTCCGCGAAAGTGCACCTGCGACGGCCTTGAAACCGCTGATGGTCAGCTCGGACTTGTAGCTGACCGGCACTCCTCGGTAGCTGTCGGTCAACGCGTCCCTCGCGGTTGCCCGCCAGTTTCGATCGAAGCCCGACGAACCTGTCATAACGACAATTTCCTTGGCATCGGGTTGTAGTGTCAGTGCCAGGTCTATGGTCTTGCGGACATCGAAGCTGTTGACGACACCCTTCACATCCGAAGGGAGAACCCTGTTGCGAAGCGAAGTAGCACTGACGGCACCAAACACAATTGGTGCATTGTTTCCGATCGCTTTGCGATGGTTTAGTGCAAACTGAAGTGCTGCCGGACCGCCTGCAAGAACCGCGTCGAATCTCATGCTGGCGTACTTCACCGCAAGATAGTCCGCCAGTCGAGCAACATTGGCGGGCGCGGGAAACCGATCCGTGTCGAGATATTCAGTGTAGATCTCGATCCCCAAGGGCATATTCCTGATCATGCTCTCTCTCAAGCCTTCGGCGACCTGGACGACTGCAGGCAACGTGCTTTGGTTCTCATAGAGAATGAGGAAACGTTTAACGGATTTGGGCGAGTCCTGGGAAAATCCGAGCCCCGCGGGGATCGTTGCCATGGAAAGGAACAGCAATAACAGCCGGTATAAACGGCGCGTTCCGAGCGCCATTCGAAATGTTTCCAAGGCACTGTATCCACTGTGAACGGTGGTCGATCCGCATATCATTGCATTTACGAATGCCGCGACAAGCACGTTACGGTAAACAGCAGCGTAAATGTCGCCTCTTGCTAGGATATCCCCGAACAACCGGCTACCCACCAGCGGAGGAGGCCCGGTGTAAAATGCGGTAGCCAAGCTGCTGGGTGATGTCCCGTATCGGGCCCGAAGCAGACGCACGGCGGGGCTTTTGGTCGTGTCTCAGTCCTAGTACGGTAGCCGCTGAATAACTTCTACAATGTCTCGCGTACGTGTCGCCCGCCCGCCCCATTTGGCATCAAATTCGTTGCCCGGCGATTGAATGGCGGCGTTTGCCGCCTCTAAACTAGAGAACTCATAGAAGGCAGTGTGCTTCGAGGGATCGGTTTGGCTCCAGGTGCGCCACGCCCGGAGTGCCCCAAACGCGCGCAACGCGTCTGGCATATGGCGATCATACCATTGGTCGAAGGGGGCTCGGTCCACTTCACGCGGAACGTCGGCATGCACTATTAGCAGCGCTTGAGTGGACATTTTGCCCCCCTTTTCTCAGAACGCATATGGCATGATGCGCTCCGCTAAGCATACAGGAGTTCAGCGCGGTTCGCGACGACGTAGCGCGCACATCGGCCAGCCGAACTGCGGGCAGCTCTGGTGGCATCTGATAATCAATGCCGTAGAACTAACCTCCGACCCGCCCTCACACAGCGGAAGCCCACATGGCTGGTCGTCGTGTCGATCTCCTGGGCGTGCCGAGTGGCCGGCCGATAGCGGCGGTAGTAGTTCGGCGCACGGGTGAGATCCGCCTTTCAGCACCCGTCTAGGCAAATGGAGTTCGGACTGCCACGGGTCGACGATTGCGCCAGCATAGGCGTTGCGTGGATTCTTCGGGATGCAGCTGGCCTTCGCAGCCGCCGGAGCGATAGGGAGCCAAAGCTCGCGGAGACCGGAGCACCGGTCATTCGTTAGGCATTGCCCATAGACGGCAACTTCATTGGGACAGTTGGGCTCACTCACGAGGCCTTCCAAGCCTCGAGAGATGGCGCGCTCCTAACGACAATGATCGTTTTGGTCGCCGGGTCGAACATTGGTAGGACCTCATGAAGCTTCTCGCGGGATGCAGCATCAACGTCGCCAAGGACGCCGTGGAGAGCGATCCTTGACCCACAAAGAGGAAGTCACCCTGTCATTGCCGGTTGCGGCGGAAATTCCACGCAGATTGCCATTTGCGGAAGGCACACGCCGTAGGACAAGCTGGGGGGAATTCCGCCGCCGTCTTCGTTGATGCGAGATTCGGACGGTACGAAAGTCGCTTCCATACGGAACCTGACCTATCGCTAGGTGAACAATACTTAGGGATAGCTGCGTGGAACAGGACATGCGCCTACTCTGGGCTATCGACGTCATGGACGTCATGACGATGCCGTTACCTCAAAGTTCCGGAGAACAGTCATGGAAACCAGTACAAGCCCAAAGAACAAGCCTCCTCCAGCTACGACAAAGATGGAACTGTTGCTTCTCGTCGCCGCAGTTTGTGTAACTGCGGCTTGGGCCACACTTCTCTTTGGCAACGCCGACGATGCCAATGCGGCGTCAAGCGTGTCTAACGGCTATCTGATATCGATGAACTGAGACATTGCAGTTGAAAAACGTTGCTTTTCTCGCCCTCGACCAAGTTGCCGTATCGCTCAAGCATGTTACGAAGCCATTGGTTTTGTGCCAGCAGCTCCTGTTTTCTTTGCTCGTGAACGCTTGCTGAGCCAGTCAGGCGGTTTGCCTGCGCGGGGTCAGCTGGTTTGTCATGACAAGCAACTCCCTTAACGACCGGCATATCAATTGCCTTTCGATCGATTTGCTCACCAAGGACTTCACCAGCATCGTCGGCTCCCCTCGGTTCGACCTGCACGACGGCTTTATGCCTCGGAAAGTCTCTCTGAGGGAGCCTAGCCTCGCATCCGCCCATCAGGTCATCGAGTTCCTGTATCCAACGGAAATATTTTTCTCGCAAAGGATGGTCGTCGGCCAATGTTGCCAGCTTTGTTTGCGCTAAGCGCTTTTTATCTCGATGCAATCGGATATCGATCTTCACAGCCCGCCGCCTACCTCGCTTTTGTGCAAAAAGAACATACAGTGAACAAGCGCAGCCGTAAAGCTGTTTGGTTACGAGCTAACGCCCAAGCCAAAACACGGGTACATAGGTTCGGCTTCAGACGGCATTTGAAATGCTTCTCCTTTGAAAAGGTAGACGCATCATCGACGCTCGAAAACTCTTTAGTAAATCTGGGGATTCGCGATTCTCATCTGGCGATGCAGGCTGGGAATTGTGCTCGATTTCGATTTTTTTGGTTCGCGAAACCTGTTAATACAACACGCTCGAATACGCGGTTCCAGACACCGAGGTGTCTGGAAGAGGATGCGGACTGTGCCGTGGCTGGGATGGATATCATCCGATAGCTATGACATCGACGAAGGATCAAACGAGCCGTAGGTCGTCGGCCGTGGCTTTTCCGGAGCCCTGGTCGTGTGTGAGTTCATAGGCTATTTTCTGGCCGTCGCTCAGCACTCTCAGGCCGGACCGTTGGATCGTAGAGATGTGCACGTACACGTCTGCTGAGCCATCGTCCGGCTCGATAAAACCGTAACCCTTCTCAGCGTTAAACCACTTGACGGTACTTATTGCGGTATCGCCCCCGTTCGCTAAAGCAGACCATCTCCCGGACTTCATTCGTTTCGTTTGTTATGGACGGTAGTTGCGCGGAGTCCGTTTTGTCGCCAACACCGACATCCCGCTCATCTCTCCAAACAGCAGCTTCTTTCTGACGAGTACACTCATCACACGAGACGCAGTCGAGAAATTCATCTGATCTAGGGGGCCATCCACCAGGGCTTGGTCAGCCAAGCTTTGATTGCATCGGCGACATTCATCGGGAGGATGTCATCGCAATTCCGCATCGCCTCGAAGACGTAGCTGATAGGAACGACACGGCCTCCGAAAACAATGATTGGTTCAGCCAATTCGGCATCCATTCTTCGAAAGCGTACACGGCTTCCCGAAGGCCTCTTAAAGGGAGATTGGAGCGTGTCCTGCATGCAGTTCGGGCAAGGCATTTCCCATGTCTGTCTCCCGCTAGGCTTGCAAAGGCTGCGAAGATCAAACACCACAAATATTATAGACTAACGAGCAATGATGGAAGCCCTTCGCTCAGGAAGGCTCTCCCCGTCACGGCAAGCCATTGTAGGCGCTTGTTTATTTTTGACGATTTCACACGTAGATAAGGCCTCTATTTGCGAGTAGAACACGCGAGATCGGATTTTGGGATTTCAGACTCCGCCCCGACTTCGTCCATTCGATGTGGGTATAGATGGTGTGAAGCACATTCCTATCTGTCACATGCGGGTCCGTCAGTGCCAGCAGAGACGCCCAAACAATGTTCTTGCGCGTGGCCTTGCGGCAGCGCCCCAACACGAAATCATAGAGCGATTTCCCGGAAAGGTCCTCGGTGGCACCATCCAGCAATGGCAATGCCTCCGTTCGCGATCAGGCGGCATCTAACAGCAGCTCATTGAGACAATGGCCGAAGCGCGAGACCATGAGCAGCTCATCCGTTGCTCGCTGTCGTTGAACCGGTCGGTCGTCGCAAAACTCTTGGTGACGGGGTCGAAGACCGATTTAATCGCTTCTTCCGACACGTCTTCCTGTGAAAGGAAGGTCAGGCGCATGAAGAACAGGCGGTCTCCTGGTCGGCGAACTGTGAGGAAACGGAGATGTAGCAACCCTTCTCGGCTAGGTGGCCGGTGACGTTAATTTCCAATAAAACTACGCAGATACTAATGCGCAGCGAATTGCCGCTTCACGCGAAATGTCCTTGCAATTCTGGAATCAAACTCCATAAATGCAAGGATGATTGAACGCCGAATATCCTCCGAGCTGAACGAGTTGATAGACACAAATCCAGCTGTCGCACTCATTGGCCCGCGTCAGGTGGGTAAAACGACGCTGGCACTCTCCATAGCGGCTCATCGTCCATCGATCTATCTCGATCTCAAATCGGATGCTGACCGTGCCAAGTTCGCTGAACCGGAACTATATCTCAGCCAGCATTCCGACAAGCTCGTCATTCTGGACGAGGTTCATCGGCTGCCTAATCTTTTTCAGAATTTGCGCGGACTTATCGACCGCGGCCGTCGAAGCGGGAGGAAGGCTGGGCATTTCCTGTTGCTCGGATCAGCATCCATCGATTTGTTGAAACAGTCCGGCGAGACGCTGGCGGGCCGCATCGCCTACCTGGAAATGGGCCCGGTGAATGGCTTAGAGGTGTCCGATGAGGAGCTAAACACTCTATGGCTACGAGGGGGGTTCCCGGATAGCTTACTTGCAGTGAGTGATCGTGCCAGCCAGCGCTGGCGGCAGGACTTTATTCGCACCTACCTGGAGCGAGACATTCCGTTGCTGGGGCCACGTATTCCTGCCGAGACGTTATGGCGCTTCTGGACTATGCTTGCACATCACCAATCCGGCCTTGTAAACGCCGCAGAATTCGCACGTGCGCTTGGTGTAGATGGAAAGACAGTCGCCTCCTATCTCGATCTTTTGGTTGATCTGTTGCTCGTACGACGATTGGAACCCTGGCATGCGAACGTTGGAAAGCGTCTGGTTAAATCGCCACGAGTCTATGTTCGTGACAGTGGTATCACCCATACCCTCTTGGGGCTAACTACCCAGGAGGACTTACTCGGCCACCCGGTAGCCGGCGCGAGTTGGGAAGGCTTTGTGATCGAGACCTTGATTGCTGCAGCACCGCCTGGAACACAGAGCAATTTCTATCGGACATCCGTCGGTGCAGAGATCGACCTCCTTCTGACCCCTCCGGGCGATCGTCCCTGGGCAATCGAGATCAAGAGAAGCCTGACACCAAAACTCGAGAGAGGCTTCTACCTTGCGTGCGAGGACTTGAATCCGGCACGGCGCATCGTCGTCTACCCTGGACAGACAAGCTTCCCACTGAAGAACGACGTCGATGCCATGCCTCTCACCGCACTAGGAGGGCTCCTGCTGAAGTGAGTTAGCGGATCGACATATGCCCGCAGTCACCCGCGAGAGTGGAGTAAGCCATAGAGGTCCACAAGCAGGCTGCTGCAACGCTCCGCCGGAACCGCGATGACTGGACGGTCATCCAGGAGGATCTTGCCCGGTTGCATTGACGAATTCGAGAAACTCGCGGTTCGCTTCGTCCATCCAACTTCGCCCGCGGGCACGATCCCATCTCGACAGCGATCGCTGCGCTATGTCGTTCCGTTACTATTCGTTGAGCCGGCATTGCTATCGCGGCCATTCGTGTGCGCCGTCCAGCCCGTGCATTTGTCGGGGTCTAAGTAATGCGTACGGCCGCATGACGCGCATCAGCTCCGAACGCGGATCAGCGAAGCATGTTCGCCAACGGTGTCGATCGAGCGTCAATCATGCTTTCGGAATCAGAGTTCCTGAAGCTGCGCCCCGCGCCGTCAAGCGTAAAGCTGCCCGCCGTAATGCCGGAGATCGATAGCGGCAAAATTAACCCAAGAATTCCGAATTTTTACGTTGGGATTTACAGTAACGTACTTACTCCATGTCCCCTCGTGAGCAAGGATCCAACTATCGGCGACGCTGAGCAGGTCGCTGAGGCTACCTTGGATTTTAATTTAGTCACAAATCGGTGACCTTTGGAGGCTCAATCAATGAGAATATCTGCCAAGCTTGCTGCCCTTGGGCTATTGCTCCTGAGCAGTTCTGCCTATTCCCAACAGGCTACCACGGCGCCACCCGACAAGCCGAACATTCTTGTCATATTCGGCGATGACATCGGACAGACCAACCTGTCGACTTACAGTTTCGGTCTCATGGGCTACACCACCCCCAATATCGACCGGATTGCCAACGAAGGCATGAAATTCACAGACTACTATGCGGAGCAGAGCTGCACTGCAGGACGTTCTACCTTTCTAACCGGTCAGTCCACGCTTCGCACCGGCCTTTCAAAGGTCGGTCTTCCAGGGGCCGATGTTGGTCTCCAGGCCACCGATGCGACGATTGCGTCAGCCCTCAAGGATCAAGGATATGCCACGGGGCAGTTCGGCAAAAACCATCTTGGCGATCGAGACGAGTTTCTCCCCACAGCACATGGCTTTGACGAATTCTTCGGCAATCTCTACCATCTGAACGCCGAAGAAGAGCCGGAAAACTTCAACTATCCGCAAGATCCCGAGTTCCGCAAGAAATTCGGCCCCCGTGGCGTCATCAAGGCCTCGGCCGACGGCAAGATCGAGGATACGGGCGCCCTTACAAAGAAGCGCATGGAGACTATTGATGACGAAACCTCAGCTGCCGCGATCGACTTCATTGATCGTCAGGTAAAGGCGAAGAAGCCTTTCTTCACCTGGATGAACACGACCCGCATGCACTTTCGTACCCATGTACGTCCCGAAAACCGCAGCAAGCCGGGTTTGACTGCGTTGACGGAATATGGAGACGGAATGGTCGAGACCGACAAGGTGATCGGCAATATCCTCAACAAGCTTGATGACCTCGGCATTGCCGAAAACACCATCGTTATCTACACCACCGACAACGGGCCCCACCAGAACTCCTGGCCGGATGCCGGCACGACGCCGTTCCGCAGCGAGAAGAATACCAACTGGGAAGGCGCCTTCCGTGTACCCGCGATGATCCGCTGGCCTGGACATATCAAGCCCGCTTCAGTTGCCACTGGCCTGTTCTCGGGCCTCGATTGGTTCCCCACCCTGTTGGCGGCCGCCGGGGATACCGATATCAAGAACCGGCTGCTGAGCGGAACTGCGATTGCTGGGAAGCAATACAAAAACCATCTCGATGGCTACAACCAGCTCGACTATCTGACCGGCAAGGCAGATCAAAGTGCCCGCAAGGAGTTCTTCTACTTCAACGATGACGGCGACATGGTTGCGATGCGCTACGAGAATTGGAAAATCGTCTTTTCAGAACAACGCGCAACCGGAACCCTCCGTATCTGGGCCGAGCCCTTCACGCCGCTTCGGGTTCCCAAGATGTTCGACCTCCGCGCCGACCCATACGAAAGGGCCGATGTGACGTCGAACACCTATTATGACTGGCTTCTCGACCATGCCTATTTGTTGGTCCCCTCCCAGGCATTGGCAGGGCAGTTCCTGGGCACGTTTAAGGACTATCCGCCAGCCCAACGAGCAGCGAGCTTCTCGATTGACCAGATTCAGGAATCTCTGAAAAAATCCTTCGATTCCATGGCTGCGCAATAACTTCAAGCATGCTCGTTGCCGGTTCGCGCAACCAACCGGCAACGAGAACTAGCGGGAGTCCCTTACCTGCGGTTCCATTGCGATTTACCCAAAAGAGGCCGATTCGTCCTCGGACTGAAAGTCGACCGGCCCCGTCCACTGCGACGAAGTGCAGCATGCTCATTTCCGACCCGTTCAGAGAAGTCGACCGTGCGCATATCTTGGTAACCACCAGTTGCATGCGCTCCACGGCCGGCCTCGACTGTGAGGGAATCGCCCATGTTGGAAGGTCTCAACTCAACGCCTCGGTACCGATTCCGAAGCGTCGAGTGGTCCGAAGGGAGGGACATAACCGGCTCGGAGATCTATTTTTCAGAAGGCGGCAAGAGGGAGTTCAAGTTCCAGCAGGGCCCGATTTTCGCCAACCTCATATTGGCGGACGAGATCAATCGTGCACCGGCCAAAGTGCAGTCCGCCCTCCTTGAAGCAATGGAAGAGCGTCATGTGACCGTCGGCGGACAAAGCTATCCGCTACCTGATCTCTTCATGGTCATGGCGACACAAAACCCCATTGAGCAGGAAGGCACCTACCCCTTGCCGGAAGCGCAGCTCGACCGCTTTCTCATGCACGTCGAAGTCGGCTATCCCGACGAAAAGTCCGAGGCAGCTATCATGCGCCTAAATCGCGACGAGGAGAAGCGACCAAACATGGCTTCGACGAGTTCTTCGGCAACCTCTATCACCTCAACGCCGAGGAAGAGCCGGAGGGCTATTTCTACCCGAAAGACCCGGCCTTCAGAAGACAATTTGGGCCGCGTGGCGTGATCAAATCAAGCGCGGACGGGAAGGTCGAAGACACTGGTGCGCTTAACACCAAGCGCATGGAAACCATCGATGAGGAGTTTCTGGGCGCGCCGCCAAGAACTTCATCGATCGCCAGGCTAAGGCGGACAAACCCTTCTTCGTCTGGTTCAACTCAACCCGCATGCACGTCTTCGGCGCGGCGCAGCCCCGTGGACGAAGATCACGGGGCTGCGACCACTTTCGGATATCGCCGCTTTACATACGGCCAGAAAGGATTTGTGATAGAAAGGGACCGCACTGCCCCCGCGCATCAGCGCTATCTGCCGAGAGCTGCCGCAACCGCGACGACAATCGGTCCCATGAGAAGAAGACCGTTCGAGATCGCGTAGGTCGCAGTGTACCCGAAGACAGGTATTGAATTTCCGGCCTTCGAGACGAGCGTGCTGATGGTCGGAGTGTGATCGTTGACCGTCGCAGCCTCCCAGGAGACGCCACGACGCTATCACCTCCGAAGGCGGCCGGCCTCTATTTCTGCACTCCTCGACAAATTACGAAATCATACATAGTGCTTCGTTTGTATATATGATTCAGAATGGATTTTGGCACCAGGAACCCGCTCTCCGTCGTCCACCATGAAGTGAATACGCGAAGCTTCGCTCACCACATGTGTTTAGGAACGGTCAAAAGGTGGAACCGGAATGCCCCCGGATGCATCTCAGGTTTTCTCCGCCAGCTTCTCGATCGCTGTCACAATGCGGTTCGCTACACCCTTGCGGGTAGCCGACAAGATCGGGCTTTCCTGTATTATCTCGCGCGAGACATTTAGAGGCAGATGAGAGGTGTCGACGAGACCACGGACAAACCGGGGGTAGCGCGACAGGAGCTCGGCGTCGTCGGCTTCAGTTACAACTTCATCCGCCCCTTGCGATCGGGGTCGAACATGTCGAACGGCTGGGAACCAGGGACGAAGGCCAATGCGGTATACTCGCGCACGCCTCGCGTGACGTGGGTTGAGCGCCAATCGCAGCAAAGGCGGCCATCGCCGAAGAACCGCACCGTGCTCAGCCAGTGCTTGGTGGCATTGCTTCGCAAGGCCGCGCACTGATGGCCCTTTTTCAGTCGACAACGGCATTCTCGAGGACCACTGCACCAAACGCCGAGGTTAGGCAACGCGACTTCGCGCTCATGACGGAATGGAACCAACAACACCGGATGCTTACGCCTACCAGGGATTGATCACATTCAACTTGGCGGCCTTGCGATCTCCTGCACCGGAACGGCACATCCCAATCATCCATCTGAATGACTTCACAACGATAGAGAGAGCGATAACTTGGCCCGAACACAACAAGATGCTAATGGAAGTGACAGGGCTCATCATGATAAGCAGGCAACGATGAATAACGACCACATTACGCGCCGTGGCCTGATCTGGGGTTGTGTGGCTGTGATGGCCTCTGGATCCAGCGCGGCGTGTTCGTCGATTGCGAATCCTTATTCCCGGACCCGCTCATCCATCCAGCGACGGGAAGTTGCTTACTCGGGATACGAGCCTCCAGGCAGCATCGTTGTTAACACTTATGAACGGTACCTCTACTACGTTGAGCCGCAGGGTCGTGCCACACGCTATGGCGTCGCAGTTGGCGAGGAAGGGCTTACTCTAAAGGGGAGCGCCGTTGTCGGCCGCAAGGCCGAGTGGCCTTCGTGGACGCCGACGGCCAGCATGATCGAACGCAAACCTCGGTTGGCCGAGTATGCTGGAGGTGTTCCCGGTGGGGAGAATAATCCTCTAGGGGCAGCGGCCCTTTACCTCTACCGTGGCGGTCAGGATACGTACTTCCGAATCCATGGAACGAATGAACCATGGCTAATCGGACAAGCGGTGTCCAATGGGTGCATTCGCATGACCAACGAGGACATCGTTCACCTTTACGGTCGTGCGCCCGTGGGTACCAATGTCCTGGTTATATGACGGCAGCCGGTCCACTACTCGTAAAGAACCCGGCGGTTGTCGCGGCGTTGAAAGGAGATCCCAACATGCTGGCTCAAATGGATCAGCTACACGCAGATGCCGGAGGTGAGGAGCGCAGGCAGATCCTTGAGGTAATCCGCCTGCATACCGAGGCGACGGGCGAGCGGCCGACCGGACAGTTTACGGGGTGCGCGCTTGAGCATCCATACCCGCCGGCTTCTTGTTGATCGGTGGTTTCGTCTACGATTCGAACTCTTCTCCGACGACCTTCCCTACCGGCTGAACGACAACGGCGCCCTGCAACTGGTGATCCCCTATACTCTCGACAACAATGACGGATGCTACGTGAACGGTTTCTGCCTTCAGGCTCCTGATTTCCGGATTGCCAGCAAACCCGGACGGGTGCAGATGTTGAACGCCAGGCGCGGTCGCGCGAGCGACGAATGACGTAATTGCGGAGATTTCCGCCATTCGGCGGCCAGATGCCAAGGGCTGTTGTGGGTGGAAACCTGAAACTGGCGGGCACCGTGAATCGTCGCTTTGCGGACCCTTCTACGACGTTCCCACAATGCCCCGCCCAGGCGATCGGGCTTCGTGTCGGACAATAAATCGCCTCAGGCGCATCGCTCAGGACCGTTCAGTCTTAGTCATCAGTCCTAGTCACCACCGCCCTTACCTTGCAGCTTGCCGAGAAGCGCTTGCAGAGCAGAACGCAACACCTCCAGGTCCCGTTCGCCAAGAAGCTGCGCCCACAGTTCTTCGACGCGCTTGCCGGTGGCCATCGCGAGCGGACGTATCTGCTTTCCGCGTTCCGTAAGGAAAACTAGGCGTGCTCGCTTGTCGGTTGGATGCGGCCGCCGCTCGACATAGCCTAGTTTCTCCAACTCCTCCACGGCCTGCGCCATCGATTGCTTGCGCACGCCCGCCTTCACCGTCAGTTCGGACACCTGAATCCCTTCGGGCGGCACGAAGCTGAAGACATTCGCGTGATGTGGGCGGATGTCGCCGAAACCCGATTGGTCAAGCGCCTCGTCGACTGCCGACGAAAAGTGCTGGTGAGCAAGCCGCAGCAGGACGCCGAGCGAATACGGAGCGGGAAGAGGGTCTACGGACATATTGACAGGTGCCTGTCTATTTTGTTTAGATAGACAGGCACCTTACCAAATCCGACTCAAGGAATAAAGCTATGCCTTCACTGCAAGTTCTCAATTCCACAATGTTCTACCGCGACTCCGGGACCGGAAGTACATTCGTGTTCCTACACGGCAATCCGACGTCGTCCTATGTCTGGCGAAACGTCATTCCGCACATCGGCTCGCCTGCCCGCAGCCTCGCTCCTGACCTCATTGGCATGGGCCAGTCCGGAAAGCCGGACATCGCCTACCGCTTCTCCGATCACGCCGAGTATCTCGACGCCTGGTTCGAAAGGTTGGCGCTCGACCAAGTGATCCTCATCGGCCACGATTGGGGCGGCGCGCTCGCCATGGACTGGGCAACTCGACATCCGGAACGCGTCCTGGGTATAGTCCTCATGGAGACGATCCTGCGGCCGATGACTTGGAATGATTTTCCGGGCCTGCATCGGCTCCGATACGAGACGATCCGCGCGGCCGGCATGGGCGAAGCCAAGGTTCTAGATGAGAACTTCTTTATCGAGCAGGCGCTCACGGTTACCATCCAATCCGGCCTGAGCGCCGCGGATCACGACATCTACCGGCAGCCTTATCTCACGCGAGAAAGCAGGCGTCCGCTGCTCGCCTGGCCGAGAGAAATGCCGATAGAGGGCGAACCCGCCGATACGGTGAGACGCATCGAAGCCTACGACACCTGGCTGGCAAATTCGCTGGAAACCCCCAAACTGCTGCTGACCTTCGACGACTCGGATGGCACCCTCATGATCGGACCGGAAATGTCACGTTGGGCGCAGGAGAACATCTCGGCCCTGGAGGTAGAGGCATGTGGACCGGCTGCTCACATCTGCCCGGAAGATCAGCCGGAGATCATCGGCAAGGCCATCGCCGCATGGGCGGACCGTCATAAGCTACGTTGAAGCACATCAGGATGCGGCGTCCAGGCGAGTAGCGGAATGGGACTGATTGCCGCCCGGTAGCGCCGGACGGCGGCCGATGCGCGTTTGCCGTTTGCCGGGTTCCTTGATGCCCTCTGGTCTCTTCTGTGATGTCATCGGCCGCGCCTTGAATTCCTTGGCCTTGGGCCAGGTCCCTTCCGCTCATGGAGATCACGGCGCGGGGTACACTTCACGTCCAGACTTCCTTGAGAATTGCTCGTCCAGGATAGGCGATCACAGGTCAGGGCGGAGACGACAACGCGGGAGCGGAACACCGGTTAGGGTTGAATAGCCCGAGCCCTATTGTTTCAAAGCAAAAGGCACAAAAGGCCAGACGATGACGACCGACGTCAGATACTCAAAGGCTTGGGGCCGTCCGCGGCTTGTCAATAAAACGGTGCCGCGGGATATTAAGGTGAAGGAATAGATTTCCCTAAGACGCCGAGTTTTCAAGCCCAAACATGCAGCCTGGGTTCATGATGTTATGCGGATCGATCGCAGACTTGATGCTGCGCATCGACTGGAGACCGGCGGGATTTGTCCTTAGCGCCAGTTCATCGACGAGCTTGCGACCAATGCCGTGCTCGGCGCTGAAGCTGCCGCCCAATGCCTCCGCGCAGTCATTGACGATGCGGCGGACCGCAAGGGTCGTGCCCGTCGGATCGTCGAACACCGCCCAATCCTGCGCACTGAATTGAACTCCGAAATGCACGTTGCCGTCGCCCATGTGGCTGACGACGACCACCTTGGCAGCCGGGAAAGCTGCGCGAACGGCGGTCGATGCGGTGTCTAGAAACGCGGGAACGGCCGAAACTGGTACCGAGATATCGGCGGAAAGCACATGTCCGCTATTGCGATTGGCGTGTGCCGTGCCATGGCGCAATGCCCAAAAATCGGAGCGCTGAGACCCGTTCTGCGCGACGACCGCGTCAGTGATCTCGAAAGCGGCCGCCGCCGCTTGAAGCGTTTCGAGCAACAGGTCCTCCAGTTCCTTTTGCCGCTGCATGTCGGCGAGCTCGACCAACAGGTGCCAGGGCGCTTGCGCTGGCTCACGCATGTCCGATTGGATGGTAACGACGCTCGAAAGCTGGGCTGCGTTCATCAACTCGAATGCCGTCAACCGCTCTCCGCAGCTCGCTTGCAATCGATTGAGAAATAATAGCGCGTAAGAAGGATCCGGGACACAAACCCAGGCGGTGGCATGAGCTTTCGGCAATGGATGCAGTTTCAATAAGGCTCCTGTCACAATTCCGAGAGTTCCTTCCGCTCCGATAAAGAACTGCCGCAGATCATACCCGGTATTGTCTTTCCTAAGGCCCTTCATTCCGGACCAGATCGTGCCATCCGGCAGGACGACCTCGAGACCGAGCACCTGATCGCGCGTTGAACCGTAGCGCAGCACATTGGTGCCACCGGCATTGGTGCTGATGATGCCGCCAATCTGGCAGGAACCCTCTGCACCAAAACTGACAGGAAACAGACGATCGACGGCCTGCGCCGCGGCTTGGACCTGCGAAAGCACGCTTCCAGCATCGACGCTGATTGTGCTGTTGGCTACGTCGATCTCGCGAATTTTTCGCAGTCGAGAGAGACATACGATGACCGGCGGCCTTCCGTGAGCGCCGGGCACGCCAGCGCCTGTTAGACCCGTCCGACCGCCTTGCGGAACGATGCCATGTCCGGCATCGGCGCATGCACGCACAATTGCTGCCACCTCTTCGGGTGTTCTGGGCAGGGTAACGCACACCGCGTTACCCCTTTGTCGCCCCCACCAATCCTGAAGATAACCGGTCATGTCTTCTCCGGTGAGGACCGCACCGGCAGGCAGATCCGATAGCAGTTTGGCCAGGAGATCCATTCAATATCCGCCGGTCAAGAAAATAGACTCGCCCGTCATGAAACTGCAGGCTTGTGACGACAGGAAAATCGCGGCACCTACCATTTCCTCCGGTCGGCCGGCGCGGCCCATCCAGTTGAGCGTACGGACATATTCGGCCCACCCTGCCGGGTCCTGATCTCGGCGATGGGCGTTTCGATCGGTATCGATCAGGCCGGGCGCAAGCGTGTTGAGCAACACATTCTCCTTGGCATAATCGCGGGCTTGGCTCTGGATCAGATTATGCTGGGCAGCCTTGGTGGCAGCATAGGCGGTTACCACCCCCTTCGGCCGATACTGGTTGATCGAGCCGATCGAGACCACTCGCCCCCATTTGCGCGCCCCCATCAGCGGGAGCAGGGTTTGCAGCATATCCACGGTCGACCCGAAGTTCACCGCCACCTGAAACGTCAAGTCCTCGCAAGTCAGCTCCGAAAGTGAGGCATTGATCTGGGCACTGGCGTTGATGACCAGAATATCAATCGGTGCGATCGCTTCTGCCTGCTCGATCAGATCGCGGCCGGCACCAGATGCGGACAGATCGCCCGCCAGTTCCTGTGCGGTGCCGCCATTATCGTTGATACGTCGTTGAACGCCGGCGGTAGCGCCGGCCTTGACGCCATGCAGGATGACATGGGCTCCCGCGCCCGCCAGCCCTTCGGCGATGGCGGCGCCGATGCCTCGGCTTGAGCCGGTGACCAGCGCTGTGCGCCCCTTCAGACCGAAGATGGTATCCAGATCCATGGGCTATCCTCCAAACAACGAGATCCGAGCGCCGGACACACCGGGACGACAGGAAAAAAGACCCCCGGACAAGGGCGCATCGGCAAGGGCCGAAGCCGGCAGGCGCGTGCGGGCGCTGGTGACGAACAGCGTTGACAGGTCCGCTCCACCGAAGGCGACGCTTGTCGGGCGCGGTACGGGCAGTTCGATCACCTGATCGACCTTGCCATTCGGCAGATAACGGCGAACGCACCAGCCATCCCAGATAGCACACCAGACGCCGCCCTCCGCATCGACGGTAAGTCCATCCGGCCTGCCTTCGGCAACGGGGATCCGGGCGAATTCGCGCCGCCCCGCCAATACACCGGTCGCGGGGTCGCAATCATAGGCATGAATAAGGCCGGGCACCGTATCGACGAAGTAAAACGTTCGTCCATCTGGACTCCAGCCGAGCCCGTTCGAGACCATGATGCCGCCCTCCTTGCGCTCGGAAGCACCGCCGGCGTCGATGCGATAGAGCGCACCGGTCGGTTTCGAAGCGTCGATCCGCATCGAACCGACCCAGACCGCGCCATCTGGCCCGCATTTGGCGTCATTGAGGCGGTTATCGACAATGCCGGCTTCGGGGCTGGCGAAGGATGTCAAACGTCCCGAAGCGAAGTCCAGCCATTCGATACCGTCCTGCGATGCGACCAAAAGGCGTCCCTGCGTCACCGGTATGACGGCGCTGACCAGTTTCCCGGTTTCGGCAGTCTCGTTGCGGCCAGTCGCCGGATTGAAGCGGTGCACGGCCGGGTGAAGGATATCCACCCAGTAAAGAACGTTTTCTCCCTCGTGCCAGACGGGGCTTTCGCCCAGTTGCGCGCCCCAGGGAAGGATGCAGCTCAGATCGGCCATCGGTCGGCCGATGGCCGTGCGCGGCCGCGGACGCGAACTGATGGCGACGGCACCCGCCGCGCCGGTGATGCGCCGGGCAGCGGCAATCAGTTCTCGGCCGACAGGATGCATATTGGATGCGTCGAGACGCGATGATGGGCCAAGCGCCACCAGCACGCCGATGGGCGTGTTGTCCCGGCCCATCACCGGAGCCGCGACGGAATTGACACCCTGCAGGTGCTCTTCGTAGGAGATTGAGTATCCGCGCGCGCGCGTCAGTGTCAGATCAGCCTGCAAGGCCTCGAGGGAGGTGATGGTCTGCGACGCCTGCCGGTCGAGCGTCAGGCGGTCGATGAGCGAACGTCCGACCGCCGGGTCTTGAAACGCGAGAAGCGCCTTGCCCGGGGCGGTGCAATGCAGCGGCACCCTCCGACCGACCTCGACGCGCACCGAAAGTCCATTTGGCGACCGCTCGGCCAGATATTGCGCCATTATGCCATCGAGACGACACAGGGCTACCGTCTCCCCGAGTTCGGCCGCCAGTCGCTCCAGCTCCGGCGTCGCGGCCGAAACAAGATCAAAGCTCTCCCAGACCTTGTGGGACATTTCGAGAAAGCGCTGGCCGAGAACATAGGTGCCGCGTGCCTCGTCCTGCCGCACCAGGCCATAGGCGATTAGCGTCCGCAGAATGCGGGCAAATGTCGGCTTTGGCAGGCCGGAGGCGCGCAACAGTTCCGCGAAACGAAGGGGTTCGGGCGCGTCTGCGACCATGTCGAGAAGGGTGAGCCCCTTGGCGAGCGCCGCTGTGCCGCCCGGCGTCTCGGGCTTCATTGCCTCCTCTCCCCGGGGAGGCGCTGCTGCCTTGCGGCGGCCGCCTCTTCTAACATTCGTTCCATCGTCCATTTAGCCTCAAACCCCAGCGTATCTCTGATCCGTGCATTCGACGTATGGTAATAGACGCCAGGACCGGGAAAATCGACTGGGACAATGGGCAGGCCGGTGCGCGCCGCCAGACGCGGCAACAGATCGGCGAAATCAACCGGATCATCCGAACCCAGATTGAAGACGCCGCCCACCGCATTGGGATGGTCTAGAGCAAGAAGAATACCCGCGACCATATCGCGGGTTTCGGTAATATGCATCCGAAACGGCCGGCCGTCTTCGTTGCGCGCCAACACGTGAGCCGGCTCACCAATGTCCTTCGAACGCAGAAGGTCGACCACGGCCCTGTTTCCGAAATTCTCCTGTTGTCGGACACGAGGCCGCAAGAAGAAGCGTGGGCCTGAGAAGAAGCTGTCCTCATCCAGCAGTTCGGATGCGTCCTGTGTGTGCGAAAAGCGCAGGATGACCGTTTGCATCGCACCGGAGCGTTGGTGGAACCGGACCAGTTCCTCACCCAGCAGCTTGGTTAGGCCATAGGGCGAGTTGGGATTGAGCGGATGGTCCTCGGTGACAGGCAGGAATTCCGGCCGGTTCTCGGGATAGACTTCACCGGAGGAGGCAAAGACGAAGCGACGTATGCCCTGAGCCGAGGCCGCATCCAGAAGTCGGCGCGTTCCCTCGACATTGACAGCGAACATCCGGTCGCGATCGGCGGGCGACCAGGACATGAACGCGCCCAGATGCAGCACGTCGCTAACACCGGCAACGGCGCGGCCGAGCTGGGCGGCATCCTCCAGTGAGCCGACGACCTCGTCGCCATCGGCTCCAGACGGCCTCAGATCGAACCCGCGAACGTCCCGGCCTTTCGCCCGCAACGCAGCCACGACGGCGCGACCGACACGCCCTGTTGAACCGGTGACGAGGATCATAGCCGCTCTCCCGTTTTCGCGTCGAACAGATAGAGTTGGGAGGGATCGAAGCCGAGCTTGATCTCCTCATCTTTAGGCAGCTTTCCGCTATGAGAAACGCGCGCTATCAACCCCTTGGACTTGCCCCCTTCACCATCGGCCACTCGGGCGCCATCGGCATCGAAATAGACGTATTTTTCCGATCCCAGGCTTTCGATCAGCGTCGGTCGCACACCGAAGGTGACCGGCGCGTCGCCGAGAACCAGATGCTCCGGCCGCAGCCCAACGACGACGGATCCCTGATGCGATCCGGTACGCGGCAACTGTATCTGCTGCCCGAACGCCGTGAGCTTGCCGTCGCGTAAGTCCGCATTGACAAAGTTCATACCCGGCGAGCCGATGAAGCCGGCGACAAAGAGATTGGCGGGGTTGTTGAACAGTTCGTCGGGAGCGGCAATCTGCTGGATGATGCCGCCCTGCATGATGACGACGCGGTCCGCCATGGTCATCGCCTCGACCTGGTCATGGGTGACGTAGACGGTGGTGACACCGATGCGCTCGTGCAAGGCACCGATTTCGGCTCGCATGTGCACGCGCAACTTGGCATCCAGGTTGGATAAAGGCTCATCCATGAGAAACGCCTGCGGCTGCCGCACGATCGCGCGCCCCAGCGCAACGCGCTGACGCTGCCCACCCGACAAATCCTTTGGCTTTCGATCGAGATAAGGCGTCACTTCGAGGATCCGCGCTGCGTCATCCACGCGCCGATCGATCTCCGCCCGGTTCGTGCCGCGCATTTTCAACCCGAAACCAATATTCTGCCGCACGGTCAGATGCGGATAGAGCGCATAGTTTTGAAACACCATGGCAATGTCTCGATCGCCGGGGGCAAGATCCGTCACCTCGCGGTCGCCAATGAAGATCTGCCCTTCCGTTGCGGGTTCAAGGCCAGCCAGAATTTTCAGCATGGTCGACTTGCCGCAGCCGGAGGGGCCGACGAGCACGACGAATTCGCCGTTTTCGATCTCCAGCGAGAAAGGCCGCAGAACATTGAGCGCGCCATAGGACTTGCTGACATTTCGAATGGAAATATTGGCCATGCTTTATTTCTCCGCGCCGGCAGTCAGGCCGCCGACCAAATATCGTTCCAGGAACAGGTAGATTGCGATGATCGGCAAAGCGATGAAGACCGATGCTGCGGAGATGTCGTTCCAATAGGTGACATATTCGCCCTGCATCGTGGTGATGCCGAGATTGGCCGTCCAGTTATCGGGCGAGTTGACCAGGAATGTCCGCGCGTAGGCGTAATCCGCCCAGCTCAACACAAAGGCGTAGAGCGCGGTCGCGGCCAGTCCTGGCGTCGAGATAGGAAGGACGACACGGACCATGGCGCCGATCGGTGAGCAGCCGTCGACCATTGCGGCCTGCTCGAGCTCCTTCGGTATGGTGTCGAAATATCCCTTCAGCATCCAGGTCGCGAAGGGAATGATCAGTGTCGAATGCGCCAGAACCAGCGTCCACAGGCTTCCGATCAGGCCAAAGCTCGAAAAGATCGAGAACAGCGGGATGACCAAAAGGGTGGCCGGCAGCATCTTGGCAGTTAGGACGAACAGGCCCATCGTCGCGCCGCCGCGCATGGAGTAACGTGAGAGCGCATAGCCGGCGCAGACAGAAACCAGCATGGAGAGCGTCACCGAGCCGATCGCCGCCAGCATCGAGTTCCAAAGCCACAGAAGGATGGGCTTTGCCGCCCAAACGCGGGCGAAAATCCCCCATTGCGGATCACTCGGCCAGAAGGTCGGCGGCAGCCGATAGAGTTCGTCGGTGGTCGATAGCGCTGTGACCAGCAGCCAGTAGACGGGAAAAAGGATCATCACCAGCGTGAAGATCACCGTGGCATAGAGTGCAAGGCTCTGTACGAACGTGCGTTTCACAAAAGCCTCCTCAATAAATGGATTTCGATCGCCGCCCGAGCATCATCAGGCTGGCAATGATGCAGATGACCAGGGTGATCACGCCGACGGCGGCCGCGCGGCCAAAATTGTGATACTGGAAGGCCTGGTCGTAGGTCATGATCGACAGGGTCTGCGTTGAGCGCAGCGGACCGCCGCCGGTCAGCACCTTGATGATGGAGAAGTCGCGAAACACCCACAGCAGGGTGAGAACCAGGGTAACGCCAAGAACCGGCATCAGAAGCGGCATGGTGATCCAGCGGAATCGCTGCCAGACGCTCGCCCCATCGACCTTCGCGGCTGCATAATAATCCGTCGGGATCGATTGCAGACCGGCAAGGCACATGATCGACACGAAAGGAAAGCCCTTCCACACCATGGTGATCGCCACCGCCCAGAAGGCGGCGGTCGAACTGCTCACCCACGGGATCATCTGGTCGGTGAAGCCGAGCTTTATTGCCAGCCAGCCGAAGAGGCCGAAAGACGTATCGAACATCCAAGCGAAAATGACGACCGCTATGATTTCCGGCACCGCCCAGGGGAGCGCCATGCCGAGGCGGGCTACGGTGCGACCTTTAAAGCGGTTGTTGGCGAGAAGTGCCGAACTAAGGCCAACGGCAACGCTGCCCGTGGTCACGACGAGCACAAGCTTCAGCGTGACCCAGCATGCAAGCCAGAATTCCTGAGAGGAGAACAGCCAGGTATAGTTGCTCACCGAAAACGGCCGACCAGCACCGCCAAGCCTTGGGATCTTGACCTGCTGGAATGACAAATCGATCGCCAGGATCAGTGGCCAGACGATGATGGCAGCAACCATCAGTACCGCCGGGGCGATGAGGATATAGCCCAGTAGATGTTGCCGGCTTGGACGCGCAAGGTCAAAGAACTTGCGCCGCTCCGCCTGAACGGTTTCGGTCATGGATGGCTCTCCTGCCGGATGCTTTTCTGATGTCCATGGCCCGCAAGCGGGCCATGGACTAACAAGGGTCAACCCTTGATGGATTCCGCCTTGGACTGCATGGTCTTGGCCACCTGCGCGGGGTCGAGATCCTCGATGATCATCCGCTGGCTCTCTTCCATGATCATCTTGCTGAACTCGTTATAGACGAGTTCAAGGCCCGTCGGCACGCGGTCGATCCCTGCCTCGGAGGCTTGTTTCATCGTCTGAATCAGGATCGGGAAGTGCGGGATGGTCTTTTCGACCCCGGAGACATCGGCCTTCGGGCTTGGCGGCGTGTTGCCACCCATGGTCGCATAGCTGCGCTGGAATTCCGGCGTCATCGTCAGCTTGATGAAATCCCAGACAAGCTGTTTCTGGTCATCGGGAATATCCGATGGCATGGCCAGCACGTTCGACGAACCACCAAGCGGCGGTGTTAGAGGCGGCGCGGCATAAACAATGTCGTCCCTGGCCGTGCCCTTTTGCGTCGTGCCGTAAAGCCAAGGACCATCCAGACGCATGGCCATCTTGCCATCCGCAAACAGTTTGCGCACATCGCTGGCGCTCATGTCGACCGGGCCGACCCCGCTTTTCATGACGGTCTTCCACCGCGTGAGGCCTTTGACCATTTCAGGCGTATCGATGGTGATGTTGCCTTCCTTGTCGGTCCAGTAGGCGCCAGCATCGATAATGTAGTTCAGCATCTCTGTTAGATACTGACCCGGCCCCCCCTTGGTTTCATGGCCGGTGCCGAACTGGTCGATGATGCCGTCACCGTTGAGGTCCTTGGTGGTGGCTTTCGCTGCCGCGAAGAACTCGTCATAGGTCTTTGGCACCGCAACGCCGGCCGCATCGAGGATCTTCTTGTTATAGGCCATGACGAAGCCGAAGTAGTTCGTCATAATGCAGACGGTCTGGCCATTCCATTCGCATTTTTGCTGCCCGGCCCAGCCGGTCATGTCGATCCCATCCTTTTTCAACCACGCGTCCAGCGGCTCCAGCCAGCCACTATCGGCAAACATCTGGAATTCGAACGATGCGAGATGGACGATCTGCGGCGGCTGATTGGCCGCAAAGAGCGTGGTCATTGTATCGGCGTAGGAACTGCGTTCTGCCTTTGTGAACTCGATCTTTACGCCGGGATGCTGCTTTTCGAACGCGGCGATGACCGAACGCCACCAATCGCCGGTCCCGGCATCATCCGTCTGCCAGGAAATGAACTTCAGCACGGTATCGGCCATGGCCGGGGCAAAGCTGCCCATCGTCATCAAAGCTACAGTCGCGGCGCCGAGCGCCAGTCTTTTCATTCTCATGTTCATGGCTTCCTCCTCCAAAGAACCAAGTCAGATACTTTCAAGCAGACTAAGCGCCGTCTGCGACGGCTTCACGCCGAGCCCTGGCCCGGACGGCAGGTAATAGCGGCCTTCCCGGCAGTCCATGTCACCGGTCAGAAGACGGCGATTGGGCTCAAAGATCGAATGCTGGAATTCGTGCCCCTTCAGCGTCGACAGCGTGGAAGAAGCCTGCAGGCTGGCAGCGAGAAAGATCCCGGCACCAATCGTCGCATGCGGGATCACATCGATACCGTGCTCTGCAGCAAGCGCGCCGATTCGGATGAAATTGGTAATGCCCTTGTGACCCATTTCCGGCTGCACGATAGAAATGCGGCAGCGGTCGATACGCGCGCGCATATCCCAATGGGTACGCCATTCCTCGCCGACGGCGATTGGAACATCGGTACCCTTGGATACCCTTTCCAGGCCGGCAATATCCTCGGTCCAGACCGGCGCCTCGGCAAACCAAGGATCGAAGGGCGCCATTTCGGCAATCAGTTCCAGAGCCTGCTCGGGCGTCTGGTTCCAGTGCATGTCGGCGGCAATCTTTGCGTCCGCTCCGAGAACCCTGCGCAGATTTTCGAGTTCCGTCGCCGGACCATCGTCAGCCACGGGTGTGGCGAACTTGAAGGCGTTAAACCCGCGGTCTTGCCAGTATTTCGCCAGGTCGCCGCGGGCCGACAGCGTTTTCTCCGGCAGGCCGGACACATAGGCCGGAAACTGGTCGACACCACCGCCAAGCATGTCGCGCACGGATCTGCCTGCTTCCTGGCCGGCAATGTCCCAGAGCGCAATGTCGAGCGCGGCCAGAGCATCGACGTAGAACCCGCCGGTGTATCCGCGCACCCGCATCATGTCGTAGAGATCGTCGTAGATCACCGAGGGGTCGGATGCATCGCGGCCGATTACGAACCCGGCTAGCAAATCGTTGATGAGCGCAGCGACAGCGCCAGGTGCCACGATGCCATAGGTTTCACCCCAACCGACGGTTCCGCTCTCGGTGGTCATGCGAACGAGGAGGCTGCGGTCGAAGGTCGGATAAACGGTGCGGTTGCCCTTGCGAACGACATACCCGTTCGGATTGATCACTTCCCCCTCCCGCAATGGGCCAAGATAGGGCACCTTGCGGGGCTGGGTCAGAGTAAAAACCTCGACGGTGGATATGGGGCTGTTCATGCGGCCTCCGCGGCGAGAAGACCGAGTTCGACCAGATTGGCATCAATGTCGGCGATTGCCGCCGCATCGAGATCGGGCGTTGAGGCACGCACTCCAACGCTGTCGATCACACCGCGACGCACCAGGACATGCTTGGTCAGTCTCATGCGATAGACAGCCTGGAGAACCAAGAGCGGCAGCGTCCGGACATAGATCTTGCGGGCCTCATCGCGCTTGCCTGCAGTTAGTGCCCGGTCAATCGCCACATGTTCTGCGGCGATTTCGAGGGCCGGCATGGCCGCTGTCGCACCACGGGCATACTCGTCGAGAATGTAACGCGCTCCACCGCCACCAATGACACCCTTCAACGTCTTCGGGGCGTGGGCGATGATGTGGCTGATGGCGGGACCAGCAGGCAGCGTCTCCTCCTTTACGTAGGCGACGCGCGGCAGGGCGCGAATGATCTCGACGATCGCTTGCGGCGACAGGTCGGATCCGCGCGGCGCGGGCGCGTTCTGAAGGATGATTTCAACATCCGGCAGCGCCTCAAGAATGTTGCCGAGGAATGCTATCAGCGCCGGTGCACCGGTGCCGACCGACTTTGGCGGCTGCACCATCAGGTGCCGAATACCGAGGCTGGTCGCAACACGGCCGTGTTCGACCACCTCGTGCCAATCGGCAGCACTGGCGCCTGCAACAACAGGCACCTGACCAGCCACTTCGGTAAAGACAATCTTGAGCAGCCGCGCACGCTCATCGCCATCGAGGCTTTCGACCTCACTGGCAAAGCCTGGGAAAACGACACCATCGACCCCTTGATTGAGGGCGAACTGCACCAGCCGCGACATGCCCGCCTCATCGACCCTGCCATCTGCCAGAAAAGGCGTCGGCAAAACAGGCAGGATGCCCTTCAGTCCAGCTGCCATCTTCACTCCTCCCAATTGGTGTCACATTATGGTACCATGAATTCACGAGTTGACACTATCTCTACTGCCGCCTTATGACAAGCCCCGAGTTAAAATGAGCCGGGGAGGCTTACGGCATGGCAGGGCAAGAGGTATCGATCATCGTCGATTGGGGGACCACATCGCTACGCGCAACGCTAGCAGGCAAGAGCGGCGATACACTCGACAGTCTGGAGACGGCGCAAGGCATCTCGACGCTCAAAAAAGGAGAACATGAGGGTGCCCTGATGGCCGCCCTTGCCGCCTGGTTTTCCCGCTATGGCGCCGTGCCGGTTGCGGCGCTCGGCATGATTACCAGTCGCAACGGATGGATCGAGGTCCCCTATGTGCCCTGCCCTGCAGGGCCAGCGGACCTTGCAACCGGCACAGTGCACAGGACCCTTCCGAATGGGTCGGATCTCGTCTTCCTACCGGGACTGACGGATCAATCCGGACTTCCGTTTCCCGATGTCATGCGCGGCGAGGAAACCCAGATCGTCGGCCATGGACTTGCGGTTGATGCAACGATCATTATCCCCGGAACGCACAGCAAATGGGCAAACGTGAAGGCCAACAGGATCGATCGCTTCCAGACCTTCGTCACCGGTGAAATCTTCGCCCTGCTTATGAACCATTCCTTCATCGCCCGCGGGGCGACAGTGCCACCGGTCGACGATCCGGAAGCCTATCGTCGGGGCCTCGAAGAGGCGAAACGTTCCGCCGCCATGCTGTCGGTCCTGTTTTCGGCACGAACCGGTGGCCTAGCCGGGAAGCTGTCGGCGGATCAACTGCGATCTTATGTGCACGGTCTGGCGATTGGACAGGAGTTCAGGCAAGCGCGTGAGGTCGGCTGGCATGCGGAGGGTGACCAAGCAACCATTGTTGGCAATGACGGATT
The DNA here is from genome assembly GCA_900466605.1 of Hyphomicrobiales bacterium. GTDB lineage: Bacteria > Pseudomonadota > Alphaproteobacteria > Rhizobiales > Rhizobiaceae > Rhizobium. The sequence goes on along the minus strand of UBMU01000007.1, from coordinate 84,657 downwards.
GAACGAGCTTTATGTGATTGCCGCCGGGACATTCGGCCTCGAGATCGTCATGGGTGCCGATGACGTACTCACCCGCGGCGCTCTGGATGTGCTGCACCACGCGCTTTCCTGATCGGTCTCGCAGGCAGACTTGAGGACCTCCGCGCCCTAAATAAAGGATGGACATGTACGATTTCCCGATCAGCATTGGCACGACCAGGCACGAAAACGACATGATCGCCACCCTTGCCCGGCTGGAACGCATCGGTCTACCTGATGATCCGATTGCCTTTTACGGCTCCTCCTCATTCCGAATCTGGAATTCGATCAACGAGGATCTCGGCTCGCTGAGTGTCGTCAATCTGGGCTTCGGAGGCGGCACTTTTCTCTCCGCAATCCACTACATGGATCGGCTTCTGACCCCATTGCGGCCCTGTCGGCTAGCGCTCTACTTCGGTGAGAACGATATTGCCAGCGACGGATTGACGGCCCATACAACATTCAGTCACCTGAAAACGCTGCGAGAGCGCATTTCATCGGCTTTGCCGCAAGCCCAAGTCTTCATTTTGGCGATCAAGCACAGTCCAGCACGCTGGATCTATCGCCAGGAGTTCGATCTTTTCAACAAGTTGGCGCGCGACTGGTCCGAGGGCCATGACGACACAACCTGGGTTGACCCAAGCGCAGGGCTGATTGGCGAGAATGGGCTGCCGATGTTTAAATTTTATCTGCCGGACCTGGTTCACATGAATGCCGCTGGCTATTCCGCCTGGTCAACCTGTCTCAGATCTGTTTCTGGGCTGCTCACTCGGCACGCATAACTCGAGCAGTGTGTTCAAAAAAGCTTTGGCGCCTGGGCTGTGATCGCGATTGATTTGGTTTGTTGCGATTGTGGAGCTGATGGATGCACGGAAACCACTGCAGCGCCCCGCCTGGGCCGAGGGCACCTCACGCAAAGATCGTTATTTCTTGTTTCACAATTTATTGGAACACTTGTAATTGAAGCTTCGATTGGGCTGGCAACGGGACGTGGGCAATGGTGAACGGAGCAGTTTCTTCCTTGTCGTGAATGTCATCATCGCGATCTGCTTTGCACTGGTTTTTGCCGTCGTGGCAGTACGAAGCCGCAAATTCGAGCGACAACGAAAGGCGGTAGCTCCGAACTCTGGGTGTCAAACACCAGTGACCCAGTTCCGCACGCGGTCACGCGGTAATGAGTAACCTTTTCAGACCGTTTTTCCGAGGCGAAGTGCGGCAATCAGCAGGGACTGGAACCAGGACATCGCAGCAAAATCGCAAGGTTCACGGAGGCACTCTTTTCGCACCATCAGATGACCGCAAAACCCGATTTATCTTCGAAATGCAGCTTTAGGCTGCGTAGTCATGCGGGGGCCGGAAGGGACCGTTTGGAAAATGCTCTCGCAATGCCTCTAGGACGGTCTCGGCAGAGAATGGCTTTTGTATAAAAGTCGCATTTTCCGGAAGGTCACCCTCGCCTGGAAGCTGCATCCCCGAGGCGACCACGACCTCTATGTCCGGCCATCGTGTAGCGACCTCCCTAGCCAGTTCAAAGCCGTCTAGATCGCCCCCGGTCTGGACGTCCGTAAAGAGCAGTTGCAACGAACAGTACGTGCTCAGAAACTCGAAAGCCTGGTCTGCGGACGACGCTTCGATGACATGATACCCCGCGTCGGCGATAATGTCCGCGGTATCCATGCGGATCAGGGGTTCGTCGTCTACGACCAGCGCGATCGGTTCGGAAATTGCGTCGAGTTGCACATTGCTCATCCTGGGTAACCTTAAGGCGTGATGCTTGTTCCACACCACACCACGAAAAATCACTTCCGGCGGGGTTGTGAGCGACATCTTCATCGAACAACCGAGCACGACGAGCAGGTCCGTCGCGCGTTATCCTATTGATAAAAATAGCTTTACCCCGCGCATCAGCGAATTTTTGATCCATGACGACCGCGTAGCGCGCCCCCTGAGAGGGCGTTCTTGATGTGATTGCGCCAAGAACCAACAACAAAGGTAGTAGGGAATTGGCGATATTAGTGAAGGTGGCCTGCCAAATCCTTTCCAAGGTGAACCCGGCGGCAGCTCCAGCGATGTAGGCGGAACTATGAAAACTACTGCTCGGGGCGCAACCTGCAAGTCCAGTGCGAATGCGCGTTCCCTAGAAATTTAGAAAGCCGCCAATAGCGGCAGACCCCGGCGCAAATTGCCAGCCCGAACGCAATCGTTAGAATTCCTTTTCGCCGCAAGTTGGCTTCCTCGGAAGTATCGGATCACTGCAATTTGGCGAAGTTTACACGCTTTTGAGTTGTCAGAACGCTCGCATCTGAGCAGGTGTCCGACGATCAAACCGCGGCCGCTCGCGCAGGCGGGGCGTCTCCAGCTTGGCGTTGATTCTCGCCAATTGACTTCAGCGTTGAGACGCGGCTCACTGCGTCCGCAATCAGAAGGACGACTCTGTGCGCGTTTCGGTCGGTCAAAGCATCCGCCTTTGTCGCTCCTGGCGACGTTGTCAGTGACGCGAGAGCCAGAGAGCGCGGCAATCGTGGACCAACAGCAAAGGCCAAACGGCGGCCTACAGGAAGGCCGTGCGTGGACGGAAATTGCGTTCCCTGAGGCGTTTTCTGCAAGAAATCATTCCTTCCTGGGCAGTGCCAAATGTCACTGCGTTGGCGGGATGGCTGAAATCTCCGGCTGCATTTATGAAAGCAATCTGGTTGCAGTCCCCACATTGTAGCGCCACCATGCGGATGCTAATTTAGATCACGCCATTTTTTGGGCTGGGGGCTGCAAAATGAGAAAGGTTCTTTCAAGCATTTGTGTAATCGCGTTCCTGGTATCGGGCGCGCATGCAGGTGAGCTTCCGGCGATCCCTGCTAGCGCCAAGAAGGCCACAATGGAAGAGTTCAAAGCTCTTGCCGACGGGAAGCCAGTGAAAGTCGAGATTTTCGATTTCGATAAGCCAGTAAGTGCTGATCTGGTCTGGAACTGGAAAAAGGCCTCAATTACCGGCAAGGCCAATGTCGACGGAAAGACGGTAGACGTGAAGACAAAGCTAACCTTCAGGGGCGACAAGGCGTGCTCGACACCAAAGGGCGAGAAGCCGTCGTGCCACACAATTTACATCGATGGGAATAAGTTCTACGAAGTACGTGATGATATGAAAGTCCATGCTATCTCGACCGTGGGCTGATCCCACCACCAACGTCGGGCGGTTGTACCCACTGCCCGCGCTCTCAGCTCCGGCGGCGCCGTTCGCTCGGCAAGCCGCGCAAGCGTTTCTCTACGTTCACTTTCTGTCGCAGCCATTTTTTGTGATTGATCTATTTGGAGCACGAGTGGCTCAAGAAGATTGAGATCACGCCAGCCGGACAGGAGAGATTAGACGGCAATAGTTCGCTTTTCGGCGTCTCTAAAGGTGACCCCGTGTTGTCTGGAGGTCACCCATGCCGTCGCCCGTCACCTGCACAATGCGATCAACGAGCACTTGGCTTGCCGTCGGGATGTATCCGCCTTTTCGCGTGAAAATGCCGAAGTCGCGCTCCCAGGTGATTTCGGGGAATGGTAGCTCGACCAAGTGCTCGCCACCGATTGCTCCCGCAAGGTTCTGGCGAGACGTAAACGAAAGCAGTTCCGTCTTGGCAATGAGTTTCGGCATGAGCGGCAGGGAGTTGGTTTCGACCTGGACTTGCGGTGCGGGCAGTGAAAGCCGCTCGAACGCGCGTTCGAGCCATATGCGAAGACCGACACTCGACTGCGGCAGGATCCACCTATAATCCATCAGGTCGCAGAGTGTTGGTGTCCCTGACGCAAGCGGATGATCGCGGCTTGCAACGATGACGACCTGATCCTTCATGATCGGCTCGCAGTCGAACTCGCCGCTTTCGTAGATTGGGCTGATTACCACGTCGAGTTCGTCCCGACGGAGATTATCAAGCAGGAAGTCGGTCATGCCGATTGTCAGCTTAAGTGTAACGTTTGGACTTTCCCTCGTGAGGTCCCTAAGGATTTCAGGCATAAGGAATTCTGTAATCGTTGCGACGACACCGAGCCGGACGTGGCCACGCGACCCGCTGACATAATCTTGCACTTCTCTCTGGGTCTCGTCGATGGACTGCACGATCGAACTCGCCCGCCGGATAAGAACATTCCCTACCGACGTCGGTGCCAAGAGGCGTCCCTTGCGCTGAAAGAGCTTGGTCCCCGTCTCTTCCTCCATCCTCAATATGCACTTGGTCAGGGCGGGCTGGGTGATGTTGAGCCGCTGGGAAGCCAGTCTGAGGTTGCCGGCTTCGCTGATGGCGAGAAGGTACCGGAGATCGCGTTCGTTCATCTAATGTATTCCCCACGGTAATCGAATTTGGAAAATTATCCATTGGACGTCATCGATAGCTCCGCGATACATCTGCAGTCACGAGATTGCAAGCACATCGCTCGGCGCTGATCGGAGGATCAGTGCTCGGCCGATCTCGGCAACTCAAGCTTGGTTCGGGAGGGCCATATGAACACCATACGAAAGCTCGTAGCGTCGACAGCGCTTGCCTTGTCTATTGTCAGCTCAGGAGCCGCTGCGGTTCAAGCGGAAACGCTGCGTATAGCAGGCGGCGTGGGCGTTTTATTCGCGCCGATCCAGATTATGAAGCAGGCTGGGCTTGTCGAAAAGCATGCCAAGGCGGCCGGAAAAGATCTCAATCTCGAGATGCTCAGCTTCCCAAGCGGCAGCGCCGTTACCGACGCCCTTCTTTCCGGCAACGTCGACATCGTCGCGGCTGGCGTCTCAAACGCACTCCTGCTGTGGTCGCGTACAGGCGGAGACGTGAAGGCTATCGCCGCCGTGAGCGGCACCAAAAGCGTCCTTGTCAGCAAGGATCCCGAGGTCAAGACCCTAAGGGACTTCAAGGAAACAAATCGGATTTCGGTTACGTCTCTAAAGATTTCGAACCAGGCAATCTATCTCCAGATGGCACTGGACAAGGAGTTCGGCGAGCCGACAAAGTTCGATCCTATGATGGTTCAACTCGGTTTTTCTGATGGGGTCCAGGCGATGCTGAATCCAAAGGGGCCAACGGACGCTATGTTCGCCGGACCTCCATACTACCAGCAGTTATTGAAACAGCCTGGCATGCATTCGGTCCTCACAACGCTTGACGTTGCCGGTCCGACAACCAACCTCCTCGCTTTCACCACCACCGCTTATCACGACGCCCATCCCGAAGAACTGAAGATCTTCCTGGCCGCGCTCGGCGAGGCGCAGGAGCTGATCCGAACGGATCCTCAGAAGGCAGCCTCGTTCTATCTCGCTTCGACGAAGGAGAAGTTCTCGACGGACGAACTCGCGGCGATCTTCAAGGAAGAAGGCAACATCTTCCAGTCGCTGCCGCTCGGCGTGCACCAGACTGCAGCATTCATGGCCAAGATCGGCCTCATCAAGACCAATCCCGACACTTGGCGGGACTTTTTCTTCCCCGACCTGCAATCGCTCGAAGGTGCTGCCGCAGCCAACTGACCCAGCGCATCGACCTGTAAGGAGGTATTCATGAACGTCATGCTGTCGCCACCCAAGTCGCTTTCGAAAGACGAAGCCAACTCCGATCCAATCGTTGATGTGTGCGATGTGAGCCTGCAGTACACGGCTGGTCAGCTATCGATCCTCGCGACCTACAAGGTCAGCGCCAGGATTTTCGAGGGAGATCGGTTTGTCCTCCTCGGGCCATCGGGCTGTGGCAAGTCGACGCTGCTCAAGGCAATCGGCGGCTTCCATAAGCCCAGCGAGGGCGAGATCAGACTGCGAGGGCGCAAGGTCACTGAGCCCGGCCCGGACCGCATGATGGTCTTCCAGGAGTTCGATCAGCTCCTGCCTTGGAAGACAGTTGTCCAAAACGTGGCATTTCCGCTGATCGAAAGCGGCAAGGTCAAGAACCGGAAAGAGGCCGACGAACGGGCCAGGCACTACCTTGCCAAGGTCAATCTCACCAAGTTCGCTGACAACTATCCGCACATGCTGTCAGGTGGGATGAAGCAACGCGTCGCCATTGCCCGCGGCATGGCTATGGAGCCGGATATCCTTTTGATGGACGAACCATTCGCAGCACTCGACGCCCTCACCCGGGTGAAGATGCAGGACGAGCTTCTCGAACTCTGGGACGACACGCACTTTACAGTCCTGTTCGTTACCCATTCGATCGCGGAAGCCATCAAGATCGGCAACCGGATCCTTTTGCTCTCACCCCATCCGGGACAGGTTAAAGCCGAACTGAACGGCCTTAGCAGGAACGAACTTGGCGGACCCAAGGCGCAGACCCTAGAGAAAGACATTCACCACATGCTGTTTGCAGACAAGGCCACCGAGGAGGTCCGCACCCATGGTTGATGTAGATTTCGCCAGCGTCCATAACGCCAGGCCCGAGATCAAACGAGAGCCAGCAAGCGCGGATGCATTTGGCGTTGTGGAGCGGCGTCTTTCGATCTGGGAGCAACTCTATGCCTCTGGGCCAGCTCGCAAAGCGACCATTCTGGTAATCCTTGCAGCGATCTGGGAGATCTATGGCCGAAGCGTCGGAAACTCCTTGCTATTTCCGACCTTCCTCGAGACTGCATCTGCCCTCACCTCCGGTATCCTTTCCGGCGATCTTCTGGCCCGCATATGGGCGTCCCTGCAGGTGCTGCTGACCGGATACGTGATCGGCATCTTGGCTGCGGCAGGACTGACGCTGATCGCGATCAGCACGCGTCTTGGCGAGGACCTCATGGTGACGCTGACCGCAATGTTCAGCCCGCTCCCAGCTATTGCGCTGCTACCGCTCGCACTGATTTGGTTTGGTCTTGGTTCGAGCAGTCTCGTCTTTGTCCTCGTGCATTCTGTCCTCTGGGCGGTGGCGCTCAACACATTCTCTGGCTTCCAGTCGACATCCCGAACGCTGCGGATGGTCGGACGGAACTATGGCCTGAAAGGATGGCGTTTCGTAAGCAGGATCCTGATCCCCGCCGCGCTGCCCAGCATCGTGACCGGATTGAAGATCGGGTGGGCGTTCGCCTGGCGTACCCTTATCGCCGCGGAGATGGTGTTTGGTGTCAGCTCCGGCCAGGGCGGCCTCGGCTGGTTCATTTTCCAAAGCAAGAACATGCTCGACATTCCCGCGGTCTTTGCGGGGCTCCTAAGCGTCATTCTCATTGGCCTCTTCGTCGAAGGCGTCCTCTTCAAGCTGCTTGAGGATCGTACCGTCCGGCGCTGGGCGATGCAGTCCTGATCTCTCGAATACTCAATGGAGGAATACAAATGAACACCAACGTCGCGACCAAGGACATTGCCTTGGACGAGAGCCACCTCATCGAAGCGGTCGCCAGCTACTTTCGTTCCGATCACTGGAACCGTGCGGTCGAGGTTCTCAGCATCAAGGACGAGCCGATCTATCATGCACATGTCTACGTCGAGACGCAGATTCATCCGATGAGCCTGGAAGAGATCATCAAGGGCTACTTCCAGAAAACAGGCCGGCCGGTCCATCGCAAAATCGAGATCTTCACCTCCGGGCAAGTCGCCGATTCCGGTTCAATACATGGCATCGAGCCAGAAGGGATGCCGCACTTCGATTTCCTCTGGAAGTACTCGCCCGGTACCATTCTGGGACCCGCCCCGCGCGCCCATAATGTCGAATATTGGGGGCAAAAGTATATGGACGAGTTCTACAAGAAGTACCCGTTCCATCAGAAACTCACAGGCGAACAGTCAGCGGAGATCGACGCATACTTCGAGAGCGCAGCGTTCAAGAAGTACTGCGAACTGAACGAGCATCCGGACGTGGTTCATATCCATGCCAACGTCGAAACCTCAGTTCACCCTGATCTCATCCGCACAGCAGCTCTCAAAGCTATGAGAGAGCGTGGATGGGATATTGAGGAAGCAGTTCCTGTAGCTTTTCAGATGCGCGGGCAGATGCACGGAAAGATCGTCTTCATCGGCAATAAGCCGGAGAAGATCTTCGACATCGCTTGGTGCTTCAATCCGGCGGTCACGCTAATTCCAAGCACGCGCTATTGGCTTACGACGGAAGATCCGACCTACGACGCCCGCACCATGCGCGAATTGCCCCTGCTCTTGAAGCGCGACCCCTATCGCCTGCTTTCCATTCGGCAGATCGAAGCCATCATCGCCGCGATCTGACCGCCCGACAAGGATTTCAAAAATGACATCGAAAGAGTTTTCCTCTGCCCTTGGCCAGGGTGGACGCGTTGTTGCCGCGCGCATTCATCCCAACCAGGACGTTCTGCAGTCCATCGAGGATGTCTGCCTTTCTCATGGCATAACGTGCGGTCAGATTACAACGACAATCGGTAGTCTCAAGCGCGTCGCACTCCATTACGTCAGCCGCACGGAACCCGATCCCGTGCTCGGGTACACCACCCAACTCATCATGGAGGGACCGTTCAGCCTGCTAACAGGGCAAGGCCTGGTCTCGCCTGCAGACGAGACGGGTCGGCTGAACATCCACTACCACGCGGTCATCAGTGGCGAGGGCGATGTCATCTATGGCGGCCATATCGAGCCCGGTACGATCACTCTCACGACCCTCGATCTTTTCGTTTCCGAGGTGAGCGGTGTCGAGATCGTGAGAGGTCGCGATCCCGTCACTGGCGCAGTCGTCACTACCGTCAAGGCCGCGGCCTAGGAGAACCGATATGAAAGTGTTCATCACACAGCCACTCGAACCCGAGGCTATGCGGTTACTCGAGGACGCGGGAATAGAAGCCGTCTGCAGCGGTGTAAGTCGCCCACTGACACGCCAGGAGTTTCTCGACGGGATCGCGGATGCCGATGGTGTCATCTTCGTCTGGCATACCGAAATTCTCGACAAGGAGGCGCTCGACCATGCGCCGAAGCTCAAGATCGCCGCGCGGCGTGGTGTGGGCTACGACAACATCGACTTGCTAGAAGCACAAACGCGAGGCGTCGAGGTCACTGTTACGCCTGTCCACACTCACACGATCGCGGACCTGACGTTCGGATTAATGATCAACGCGGCACGCAAGCTTCATCACGCCGATGCTTTCGTCCGCGGCGGTCAGTGGACCGAAGCGGGAACCTGGGTGGCCCAACGTTTCATGGGCTTCGACGTCTCCTACAAGACGATCGGCATCATTGGTTTTGGCAAGATCGGCAAACACATGGCCAAGCGCGCTCGAGGCTTCGACATGGAAGTCCTCTACAACGATGTTGTCCGTCAGCCTGACGCCGAGCGCGAATTGGGTGCCACGTTCGTGACACTCGATGAGCTCTACGGCCGATCGGACTTCATCTCCATCAACTGCGCACTCACCGAGACGACCCGGCGGATGGTCGACAGGAAGGCCATCGCAAAAATGAAGGAAACGGCCGTTCTGGTGCTCTCAGCCCGTGGAGGCATTGTGGACGAGGAAGCCCTTTGCGAGGCGCTTTCAACCGGAAAGCTTGGAGCAGCCGGACTGGATGTCTTCGAGGAGGAGCCTGTCCCATTCGACAGCCCGCTCCTGAAGCTGGAGAATACTGCGTTCTCCCCTCACCTCGGAACAAGCGTCATGGAAACCCGCATCCGAATGGCGACTACGGCGGCGGAAGAGGTCATTCGTGTCCTAAACGCAAAGCCGCCTCTCTACTCGTTGCTGCGGCGGGCAAGCTGACGGGAAATCTTGGGCGTTTCTGGCTGCGGAAACGAGAGATTTCTCGTCGCCGCAGTCTCAAGGTGAGCCAAATGACCAGCATTGCCATGGCTGATATTGTGGGCGACATCCGATACATTGGAGATGAAATCCGGACGAGTCGGGCATCGCATTCAATGATTGATCTCAGAGACGCCACTTATTTTGTGGCGATTGCCGAAACAGGTAGCCTGGCACTTGCCGCAGAGAGGCTTGGCAGGACGCAGCCAGCGCTCTCCAAGTGCATCCAACGCCTGGAGGACGACCTGCGCACCGAACTATTCCGGCATGAAGGCAGGCGCCTTGCACTGACGCAGGCTGGAGAAGTTTTTTACTCGCGAGCTCGCACGCTGCTCGGTTACGCTTCGGAGGTGCGGCGGGAAATTTCCGACCTTGGAACTGGCATCGCTGGATTGGTGAAGATCGGTAGCGCAGCCACCGCAGCGGAATACATGCTTCCGCCGATCACCGCCGAACTCATACGACAGGCGCCTGCCGTGACTCTCGAGCTTACAGTTGGGATGAACGATGTCCTCATCCGCGGCCTCGTGGAGAAGAACCTCGACCTCGTCTTCGGCCCGTTGACGCAGACGACGCGGGATAGCAAGAGTTTCGAATCCTTCCCGCTTGTCGCCGATGATGTCGTTGCCGTCGCCAGTCATGACCATCCGATCTTCGATCGAGCGATTTCGATCAGTGATCTTGCGCGCTACAAGTGGGTGCTGTCAGGCAGAGCCGTGGCAACGCGTCAGTGGCTGGAGGACAGGTTCAGTTCTCTTGGACTGGAGGCTCCCCGCGTCCAGATGGAGACGAGTTCGATCTCTCTCCTGCCGAGGCTGATCACTGAGACGAAGCTTCTGAGCTTCATCTCGCGTCGGAACCTGGCGCCGGGCGCCGTCGGATCCCAACTGCGCGAAATCCCCTTGCAGGAGACAACGATGCGACGGGAGTTCGGGATGATCCGCTTGCGAGAGGCTTACTTCACCCCGGCTGCAAAGCTGCTTGTCCGGATCGCCAATGACAGCTCACCGGACGCCGGCAGTGATGGCCGTTTTTGCTGATGACAGGCGGGGTGGAGCGGTCGCCCTATCCCCGCCCGCGAATGCAGCTATCGATAGAGCGGAATGACACCGATCAGGATCGCGACGACCAGCATGATCAACGAGGCAATCACGGACCATCTAAGCGTGAACTTCTGTGTCTCACCATAGTTGAGGTCAAGACGGCTGACGAGCAGGTAGGTCGAGGCGACCAGCGGACTCAGGATATGTACGGGCTGCCCGACCAGCGACGCACGCGCCATTTCTGCGCCCGTAATGCCATAATGGCTGGCCGCCTCCGCAAGGATCGGGAGCATGCCGAAGTAAAAGACGTCGTTGGATACGAGCCAGGTGACCGGGATGCTGATCAGTGCAGTGATGACCGCCATATAGGGGCCGACCTGCTCGGGAATGACCTTTACGATCGACTGCGCCAGAGCGCTCGCCATACCCGTCTCGTTCAGGATGCCAATGAAGACGCTGGCCGAGAACAGCATGACCGCAACAGATAGGATCGCCGGGGCGTGGGATGCAATGACCTCCTGCTGGCGCTTGTACTGCGGGAAATTCACAGCCACGGCGATCGCTGCGCCGATCATGAACAGGTAAGACAGCGGCAAGAGTTCAACCACGAGGGACGTCATGAGGATGATCGTGAGAAGCCAGTTGAAATACAGTCTCCAGGTCGCGCCGCCGCGATCTTCGATCAAAAGGGCCGAATCGAAGTCGATGTTGCCAATTCTCTTCCGTTCGCGAACACCGAAGATATAAGCCATGACAAAGGCCCAGGCGACACACGCCAGCAAAGGTACAATGAGCGGGGTGAAGACATCCGACATCTCCACCTTCATTGACGCCGCTGCACGAGCCGTCGGCCCGCCCCAGGGCAGAAGGTTCCCGATACCCGTGCACTGCAGCAGAAGGCAGGCGACCATGGGTAGTGACAACCTGAGACGGCGATACAACGGCATGAAGGCGGACAGCGTAATCATGTAGACGGTTGCGCCATCGCCGTCGAGTGCAACGATGTAGCCGAGGGCAACGGTGCCGATGAATATCTTGACGGGATCGCCGCCGACCGCGCCGATGATGCGCTTGACGATCGGGTCGAACATACCGGCGTCCGTCATGACCATGAAATACAACATGGCAAATATCAGGAGAACACCCGTTGGTGCGATGGTCTTCACCCCCTTGATGACCATGTCGCCCATTTCCGGAGCGAAGCCACCAATCACCGCGAATACCGTCGGCACCAGAATGAGGACTGTCATCGCGGACATGCGACCGCTGATCAACAGGTATATAAAACAGGCAAACATTGCGAAACTTAGCGCAACAAGCATTATCGGAATCCTCCTCCCACAGGCATTCGGCCAGTGAGCAACATCGTTCAGGTTTTAGTTTGTGACCGGATCCGGAACGGTCCGGTTTGGCGCCTCCCAAGACGCCATTCCTTTTGCAGCGTCCGAGCCGAAGCGGGTTAGACCGGAAGCCCTTTGCCTCTCAGGATCGCGTCGAAACGTTCGGGATCGGACGTGCCGTTAAGATTGGTCTCGCGGATCTTCGCTTCGCGCTCAAGATGGGCAAGGGTCTTGGGAAGCAGGCTCGCAGCACTTTCGGCAGGAATGGCGATGACACCATCGAGATCGCCAAGTATGAGGTCGCCAGGCTGGACTACGAGCCCGCCGACCGCCACGGGGATGTTGATCTCGCCGGGGCCCTCCTTGCTCGGGCCACGATGGGTATGCCCGCGAGCGAAAACGGGTACCTCGCCTTCCGCCCACTCGGCCAGATCTCGAATGGCGCCGTCGATAACGAAGCCGCCGAGCTTCTTCGTCAGGGCGGTCGTTCGGATCAGGCCGCCGATGACTGCCTGCGTAAGGTCGCCGCCACCATCGATGACGATGACATCTCCCTCCTTGGCCATCATCATGGCCTTGTGCACCATTAGGTTATCGCCGGGCCTCACGCGGACCGTCACAGCCTGGCCGCACATGATCTTGCCGCCATGATATGAACGCAGCCCCATCGCCCCGACCGAACGCCCCATGCAATCTCCTGCGACAGCGACCGGAATATCTGCGAAAGCCGTGATGAGATCCTGGGCAAGGCTCTGGTGACGCGGATTGATCTGATAGCCCGCAGGCCAGACGACGGCTTCGGGATTTTCTTTGGTCATTTGATTAGTCCTTCGTCAAGGTGATTGGGTTCACGCAGGCGCTCGCAGATGGAGCCTTTCCCGAGAGGAAGCCGAGAACATTGTCCGCCGCTCCCTTCGCCATTGCTGCGAGGGCAGCAGGGGTCGAGCCGCCGACATGTGGGGTCAGCACGACGTTCGGGAGCGCCAGGAGCGGATTGTCTGCTGAGATCGGCTCTTCCACGGTCGTATCGAGGCCAACGGCAAACAGTTTGCCGCTTTGCAAGGCGGCGACAAGGGCGGGCTCGTCTATCACCTCGCCTCGAGCGGTGTTGATTATGATCGCCTGGTCGGGAAGCATCGCGATTGCATCCGCATCGATCATTTCTCTGGTGTGCTTGTTAAGAGGTACGTGCAGGCTGAGGACGTTACTGGATGGCAGGAGCTCATCCAGCGAAGCAACCATCGTGGCTCCCTGGACGGGGGACGTCATACCTATCCCCGGATCGAATGCCTGAACTTTCATGCCGATTGCGATGCAGACCAATGCAAGCTTCTGACCGATCTGGCCGAACCCGACAACGCCAAGTGTCTTGCCGCTAAGCTCCACACCATCCTGGGCTCGCGTCCAGCGACCTGACTTGAGCTCGGTATCCATGAATGGTATCTTGCGAGCGCCTGCCAGCAGAAGCCCGAGCGCCATTTCAGCAACTGACTGGGCATTGGCTCCTGGCGTCACAAAGACAGGGATGCGGCGGGAGGTCGCCGCAGCTACATCGATGTTGCTGACGCCAACACCGTGCTTCGAAATGACCCGGAGCGTTGGGCAGTCTCCAATTGCGCGTGCAGAGAGATTGACGGTGCGCGATATCACTGCATCGACTGGGTTTTCCCTCATGATGCGGTCGACCTCGGCCTCGCCGGAGCCCTTACCTAGGTAGATCAGATGACATCCAGCTTCCTCAAGAACTGCGACGCCGTCTGGATGCAGCGAGGGTGCCGTTACGAAAACCGTGTGCGCCAATATGTTCACTCCGTTTGCTGCGAGCGACCCGGGAAAAAGGTTCCGGGCCTAGCGGCTGATGGCCAACCGTGGAGTGAGGCGTCACGAGGTCTAATCCGAAAAGTCCCGACTCCTCCAAGCGGTCCCCTGTTCTAGGTCGGCGTTATATGAAATCAATTTCATTATTTTCATATAAATATTCCCTGGAGGAATTCTTGTGCATGAAGCCGCGGGTTTTAATCATGAGAGCGACGTCTCCATTTTAATGACCGCTCCTAGGATCATGGTTGGGCTCGATCGGCTCGACGAAAGCACTTGTCCCAACACTACGACGCCATCGACGGCCCGTTCAATGTGGCCCCGACAAGGCCTACGTCTACCTTGTGACCGCTGTCCCATCGCAAGAGGTATCTCCCGCCATGATCTACGAAGTCTCCTCCACTTGCTGAGCTAACACGTGTGGGTGACGCTGGGGCAAAAACCGGCTACATTTACTGGTATGCGCCACGCTCACTAGATTGAGCCTTGGATACGTTCGGCCAATTGCAGTTCGGCGCAACTCAAAACAGCACGTTCATGGCGGAGTCATTTGAGGTGCATGGAACGATCCAGCAGACCAGACGGCAAGACATATTGCTTTGGTGACTATCGGTTCATTCCCGACCGACAACTGCTAATGCTCCGTGACAACCCGTTGCGCGTGGGAAGCCGGGCTCTCGATCTGCTCCACTTGCTCGTCAGACGCTCGGGTGAAGTCGTCGGCAAGGACGAGCTGATGAGTTTCGCCTGGCCGGACACCTTCGTTCATGAGAGCAACCTGAAAGTCAACATTGCCGCGCTGCGTCGTGCTCTTCCCCGAACGGCATCAGGCCTGTCGTGCATTGCCACCGTGACCGGCCGCGGCTACCGCTTCGTTGCGCCCCTGCGCATCTATGGTGGAGACCAGCGGCAACTCTCCCTCGATCCGGTCAAGGCTCCCAGCAGCGAATTACCTCGCCTACCGGAGGTCGTCGGGCGCGACGACGCCGTTTCGGAGCTCGCCGCCAGGCTTCTGGAAAGCCGGCTGCTAACGGTTGTCGGACCGGCGGGAGTGGGCAAGACTACTGTTGCCGTCGCCGTCGCAAAAAGCCTTCTGGACGACTATCGGGACGGTGTTTGTTTCGTGGATCTTGCCGTCATCGGCGATCCCCAGCTTGTGGACGTGACGATAGCGGCGTCGCTGGGCATAGGCGGCAAATGGGCGAATACGCTTGCAGGGATCGTCGAGGCATTGCGCAGTCACGAAATGCTGCTCGTGCTCGACAACTGCGAGCATGTTATCAGCACCGCTTCGGCGATCGCAGAACACCTTACGCTTGCGCTTCCGGGTCTTCACATCATCGCCACGAGTCGGGAGCCGCTCCGATCGCGGTCTGAGAACGTCTATCGCTTGTCTCCGCTCCCGTACCCCGACGAGCGCAGCGGCGAGAACCGAACGGACGCCCTGACCTTCCCCGCAGTCCAGCTCTTTGTTCGGCGGGTAAACGAGGCCGACGGTTACCAACTCAATGACGTTGACGCGCCCGTGGTGGCAGCCATATGCCGACGCCTGGACGGAATTGCACTTGCAATCGAACTTGCCGCGTCGCGGCTGACGGTTTTGAAACCAACAACGCTGCTCGTTCTTCTCGAACACAGTTTCGAGCCACTTGTCGCCAGTTCCGCAGGGATACCCCCACGACACCAGACCCTGCTCGCGACCCTAGACTGGAGCTATCAGCTCCTGTCCAAGGATGAGGCCAGACTTTTGCGCCTCCTGTCGGTTTTTTCAGCAAGCTTCTCTTTCTCCGATGTCATCGGCGTTGCGGACCACATCGGCCGAAGCATAGAGGAGATCGCAGCTTGCACGGAAAGCCTCGCAGCGAAATCGCTTTTGTCGGCCGCGCATGACACCGAAGGGCTACGCTATCGCCTGCTCGATAGCACCCGCAGCTTCGCAGCCGAACGGCTGGACAGGAGTGGAGAAGCCGCCGACGCCCGGTCCAGCCACGCGCGCTATCTTCTCCGGCTGTTCGAGCAAGCCGAGGCGGAGTGGCTATGGAGACCGAGGAACGAATGGACCGCTTGCTACGCACAGCGAACGAACGACTTGCGCAAAGCGATAGACTGGACTTTCGGTGACGGTACACTGCCAGAGGTAGGCGTGCGCCTCACGGCCGCTGCAATCCCGCTTTGGGACGAATTGTCGACTGTCGCCGAAAGCCGGCGATCTGTGGAGCGGGCGCTGCAATGCGCGGAAGCCCTGTCTCGCTGCGACCCCGCTGTCAAGATGAAGCTCATCGCCTCCTATGCCTCAGGCCTCAATTTCTCCGATCATCTCGGTCCCGAAGCCGACGCGGCGTGGACGGAGGCCAACCGACTGGCGCGCGAGATCGACAATGTCGATTATCAGCTTCGCACCTTGTGGGGCCTTGGCATATTACAGAGCTTCACCGGGCGGCACAGGCAGGCGATTGCGACGCTTGAGCAGTTCGCCCAATTCGCCGGCCGGGAGAATGAACGGCCGGCTGTCGTGGAGGGAGAACGGGTCAGGCTGACGGCCGTGTTCTATCGCGGCGATGTCCGGCGCGCACACGATGAGCTAAAGCGGCTCGCCCGCGACAATGCGACCACCGCGAAGCGCTCGGCCGTCGCCCGCTTCCAGATGGACCGGTTCGTGTCGATCCGGGTGGCATTGGCGATGACGGCCTGGGTAGCGGGAGATCGCGGAGAGGCGACGGCTGCACTCAAGGACGCGCTCGACCATAGTCTCGCACTCGACCATGCAGTTTCGCATTCCAACGCTCTTGCCCAGGCTGCCCTACCTATCTCCCTTTGGTCCGGGGAGAGCGAGATCGCGCGCCTGCATGTCGCCGCGCTTGCCCGCAATCTTGCCCTACGCGAGATCGCAATCTGGAGACCGGTCTGTCGTTTCTACGATGGCGCCGTCAGGAGCATGGACGGCGACTCCGAAGGAGTCGACACGATGCACCTCGCAGTCGAGCAACTCGTCGCCAACAACTTCCTCGTTCGGGTGCCAATTTATCTCACCATCCTCGCCGAAGCTGCATTGCGCGACGGGCGCATCGCGCTAGCCCGCGACAGCATGAGCGCTGCTTTCGATCGCGCCCGCTGGCAGGGCGAACACTGGTCCCGTCCGGAACTGCTGCGCGTGCGCGGAATGCTGCAGCGGCTGGATGGCGATCTGTCAGGTGCCTCGCAAACCCTGCTGCTTGCCGCAGAAACCGCAAGGAAAAGCGGTGCACTCTTCTTCCTGCTTCGGGCATCGACGGCGTTGGCGGAACTATGGGCGGAAGCCGACCGGCACGGGGCGGCGGCCGAACTGCTGTCGCCCGTCTGCGCCGAGTTCGATGACGTACCGCCCTGCGTGAACGTGGTGAAGGCGCGTCAACTACTCGAAGCTCTCGGGCGGAACACTGCCCGGCACACTGGCGCATCCTGAACTGCTCTAGCCACTCTTGTTCGCAACCAGAGCAGGGTCGAGGACAAAGGCTCCGCTCGGCAAGGTCATGGATGTTGGACAGGTAAGTCTTGAAATGCAGCGTCTCGCGGTGCGCCGTCACCGTGGCGTTGTCGATATAAAGTTCATCCAGAACATAGCGGTCAGCTGTCTCCTGATCCCGCCACACATCCCATCGCCGATTGCCCGGCTCCATTCTGCAGTAGGGTGCCATGCCGAAGAGGAGTGGGTCGGCTGTTTAAAAGACGTAAAAACCGAAGTGGGTCGCAACGGCCGGGATCGGCCCGGCGGTTGCGACGCGAATAGCTAGGTTTTCCGGATCGGATAAGGCCCCAGGAAAAGAACCATTGTCGCGCCGCCGATGAGCAGCATCGCACAGGCTTTGAGGAGGCCCGAATAGGTGCCCGTGGTGTCGAACGCATAGCCAAACAGGCTCGGCCCCACGAAAGCGCCTACCACGAAGATGCCATATAAGGTTGCATAGGTCGTGGCGTAGCTCCGCATCCCGAGATAGCGGGAAACCAGGTAGGCCATTAGGTCGAATTCCACTCCAGACACGAGGCCGAGCAATAGAATGGCGTTGCAAGCCATGAAGAAGCTCACATCGTTTAGCGAAAGGATAAAGCAGGCGACCGCGCCCAGCGTCAATATGGCCGTGCCAACCGCAGGCGCCCAGAACCTGTCGACCAGAACGCCGCCAAGCAGCCGACCGGCTACGGCCGCCATTCCCACGAGAGAGGCAAGCTGGACGATTTCAGTTGGCGACAAGCGCAGAGAACGAAGTATGTTCTCGATATTGGGAAGCGGCGCCGCGACGGCGAGCGACATCGGTATGAAAACGATGGCCAGAAGCCAGAACGAGCGCGAGCGGAAGGCCTCTCGTGCGGTCATGCCTTCCGGCGCATTCCTTAGCGCCGGTCGCGCGTCAACACTCCTGCTGCGCAATCCGGCAAAGCCCCAAAGAACCATCGGACATGCTATGAGTATCGGCATTGCGCCCACTATGAGGATCGCGACTCGCCAACCACCGGTTGCGATCAACAATTGAGCTAGCGGCTTCACGACGAAGGCGAACAACCCCGCGCCGGACAACGCGATGCCAAGGGCAAGACCTCGGCGCTCCTCGAAAGCACTGTTGATCACCCGCGTGAAAACGACCGGTGTCGCCCCCAGCCCGAAGATTGCGATAGCCAGCCACGAGAGATAATATTGTCCGATCGACCCGTTCGATGCCGCGAGCGTCATGTAGCTCAGGCCCAGGCACGGCAGAGAGGTCGATGCCACGAGGCGCGCTCCGAACTTGTCGATCAAAGCCGCGAAAAATGGGCCAATAGTCAGAACTGAGGCGGCCAGCAACGAGAGACCGCCAAAAATTGTTGCGAACGACCAGCCGAATTCTCTCGCGAAGATCGGTGCAAAGACGCCAATTGTGTAGAACGGAATTGCAGGCAAGCCAAAAGCCGTTCCAAGGAGGCCGGCTAAAACGATCTGCCAGCCGTTCCTGAACTCGGAGAAGTCCGTTCCTTTCACCAAAGGCTTCCTTTCGTCGAAACCGATAGGTCGGCAACCGCATCACTGCGCAGAGATTTATGCGCAAGGTAACTCTGTCAGGCACTCATGCAAGATTCACGACAATCCTAAACCAGCACATACTGTCGGAAGGTCGCGTCACCGACGGGAAAACGTGCAATCTCTGCAATGTCCGCCTTCAAATTGCGGTGCTACCAAGTCTAAGACCGCTATGAGGGCGCAATGCCGCTGAGTGACTTCGGCGGTTGTTGGCCCAGTCAGGGCTAGTTTTTGGCCCAGGCGCCCTCACGATCAGTTGCGTTCGGCGCTCGACACCGGCCGCAAAGCGCTCGATGATACGAGGTCGCTTCCAACTTCCCACGAATTCTGGAATTCGGCGATCGCAACCCCAACGAAGTCTTGTTCTGCGATCACCTCGCAGCAAGTCCGCAGATCGTCTAGCGACAGGCCGCCTTCGACCTCATAATCGGGACGATGCTGACCATACGGGGGGCAAGGCAGCGATCGGAACGGATAGCGAGGGCGAAATGGGTTAAGGGGACGAAGCGGGCTTGAAATATACTTTCAAGAACGATAGAGGTGCCGTCGAACAGGGGTGCTCCGTAATGCCGGGGCTGAGATGCGGTTGCCATAACTGCGGACCCTCAAGCTGATCTGGATAATGCCAGCGGAGCGAGGTAAGGCGATGTTTTCCGGCGCACAAATTTCCCTATATCCCATGACCGACGATTTCGTCGGCGTCATCATCAACGCCCTTGGCGCGCTCGATCCGTACCGGGACCGCCTGAGGGTGGAAACCGACGACATCTCAACCCTGATCGTCGGCACACCGGACTTGGTCTTCGCCGCCATGCGCGACCTTTTCGTGGCGGCTGCCAAAACCGGAACGCACTGTGTGCTGCACGCAACGATTTCGCGCGGCTGCCCTGGCGAGCCGGACGATCCGATGTGTCACGTTCCAGAGCTGACCGGACCGCTTGCGCCGATTGACGAGCGCAAGGCCAAGGCCCTTGCCACAGTCGCTTCGACCCCGGCCACCGGGCAGGCCGCCGCTGCGCAGTTCTCGCTCTATACGCTCGGCATCAACCAGCACATGGACGAGATCTATGGCTGTATCGACTTTCTCAAAACCTCTGGCGTCTTCGAAAAATCGAAGAACTTCTGCACAAAGCTTCGCGGTGATGCTGCGCCCGTGTTCGCCACCGTGGGCGAGGCGTTTCTCCGGTTCGGCCCACCTGAGGGTCATGTGACGGTCGACCTCACCGTCTCGGCCAACAGCCCCTCCAAGATCTGACATCTCTCTAACGATCGGACCGTCGGATCATGCCACGCGCCAGTCATGACCAGGGCCACGCGCCTTGTCCCCCGTTCTTGAAAGCCCTGCCGGCGGTCGTCGCCCTGCTCGGCCTGTTCCTGCTTTGGGAGTTCTATGTGCGGTTGTCCGGCATTTCGCCGACGGCTTTACCGGCACCTTCGCACGTCCTCGCCCAGACCTGGCATAACCGGGAGGCCCTCTGGGACAACCTGCGTCCGACACTGCGCGCCACGCTCTTCGGCTTTTCCCTTTCGCTCGCGGCTGCCTTCCTCCCCTCAGTCGCGGTCGATTTCTCGCCCACGCTCCGTCGGGCGCTGTTCCCGGTTTTCATCATCAGTCAGACCATCCCGCTTGTCGCCATCGCGCCGCTCGTCGTGCTGTGGTTTGGCTTCGGCCTGATGCCGAAAATCCTGCTCGTCGCGCTCGTCACCTTCTTCCCCATGCTGGTAGCACTGGTGGAAGGATATGCCGCCACGGAGAAGGAAATCGAGGAGCTTCTCGCCTCGATGGGCGCCTCCCGCTGGAAGCGCTTCCTTTTGGCGCGCCTCCCTTCGGCACTTCCCTATTTCTTCGCGGGCCTGCGCATCTCCATTACCTATGCCGTGGTCGGTGCGATCTTCGCGGAGTATGCCGGTGCGGCAAAGGGGCTCGGCATCTACATTCTCAACGCCAAAAACAACTTCCGTCCCGACCTGGTGCTCGCGGCGGTGTTCGTCAGTTCGGCGTTGACGCTCGTTCTCTTCGCAGGGACGATCCTCGCGCAGCGGCTATTGACGCCATGGATCGGCAGTTCGGGGAGATGGAGGTGATGACCGACATCAAACTAAAGCTCGACCGGATCGTACTTAGCTACGACGACCTCCTGGTTCTGAACGGCATCACGCTCGACGTCCGACGGGGTGAATTCGTCTCTATTGTCGGCCCCTCCGGAGCGGGAAAATCGACGATCCTGAAAATCCTCACGGGCGCCGCAGAAGCTGATGGTGGAGAAATTCTCTTCGACGGCCGGCAACTCGATCCGGATGCCAGGCCCTTTGCCCTCATGCCGCAGCGCGACGCGCTGATGCCCTGGCGGCGGATCATCGACAATGCCACGCTCGGACTTGAAGTGCAGGGCATGTCCCGGCGCGATGCCCGCCACCGCGTCGAGCCGCTGATGGCCGAATTCGGTCTCGCAGGCTTCGAGGAGCATTACCCGTCTGCCCTTTCCGGCGGGATGCGCCAGCGCGCCGCTCTCCTCCGCACGGTGGTGCAGGACCGGTCGATGCTGCTTCTCGACGAGCCCTTCGGCGCGCTCGATGCGCTGACCCGAAACCAGATGCAGTTGTGGCTGGAAGACATGTGGCTGAAGCATCGCTGGACGGCGATGCTGGTGACACATGACATTCGCGAGGCGGTGATGCTATCCGACCGGATCTACGTGCTCTCCGCCCGCCCTGCGCAGGTCGCACGGACGATCGAGGTGCCACTGCCCCGTCCCCGCATGCGCGACGCCGCCATCCGGGCAAAAGTGGCCGAGATCGAAAGCGCCATTCTCGACACTCTCGTTGGGTCCCAACATTCTTTGCTCCAAGAAGGACAGATGCCATGACGTCATTCGCATTGACCCGCCGCGCCACGCTCGCCGGCCTCGCATCGCTGGCCTTGCCGGCTATCCCGCGTTTAGCTCTTGCGGCTGAGAAAGTGACGGTGGCGCTCGATTGGACGCCGAACACCAACCACATCGGCCTCTTCGTCGCCCGTGATAAAGGCTTCTACAACGAGGCAAGCATCGAGGTGGAAATCCTGCCCTATACCGATACGTCGGCATCGACGCTCGTCGCCAATCATGTCGCAAATTTCGGTGTCATGGGCTCGATTGGTCTCTTCACCCAACGCACGGCTGGCGCCGACCTCCTCGCGACGTTCGCGATCGTTCAGACGGAAACCGGGCGCGTGGTTTTCAAGGCCGACCGTGCTGATATCCAGCGGCCGAAGGATCTGGATGGGAAGACCTATGGCGGGTTCGGTTCGGCCTGGGAAAACGCCCTTTTGTCCTCGATCATCCGAAATGACGGCGGCAAGGGTGAGTTCGAGACGGTGACGCTCGGCACCTCCGCCTATCAGGCATTGGAAAACGGCGCTGTGGACTTCACACTTGAGGTCTACACGTGGGAAGGTGTCAAGGCGGAACTTGACGGCGTCAAGCAGCGCGCCTTCCGCTATGCGGATTTCGGCGTGCCGGATGAGCATACCGCGATCCTCGGTTCCAGCCGCTCCTTTCTGGACCAGAACCCCAGAGCCGCCAAAGCCTTCCTTGAGGCGACGCGGCGTGGCTATGAGTTCGCCGTCGACAACCCCGATGAGGCAACCGATCTCCTTGTCGCCACAAATGGCGATGCGCTGACCGACCGCAAGCTCGTCCGCGCCTCGCTTCAGACATTGATTGATGGTCATTATTTCAGGACGCCAGATGGCCTCGTCGGCCGCATCGACCCTCAGAAGATGCAAGGGATTGGCAACTACCTGTTCGCGTCAAACATCCTAAAAGACGCAGGCGGGAACGTCGTGCCCGAGAAACCGGATTTTTCGGCCTATTTCAGTAAGTAAGTTCGTCGTCGAGCGCGGCGCAGGCGCCAGGGGCGCTCAAGGGCACGATCGACGGATCCGGCAAGACGCTCTTCGGAAGGCGGCCGTCGGGATTGGCGTCGTCAGGTGGCGGTGACCAGCGGTCACAATGCCCGGTCGGGAAGATTTCCCCAGCCGGGCTTCTATGCGAAGATCGGACAGATCATTTCGGCGTACCGTCTAAGCCGAACCACTTTTCCGAGAGAGACTAGTCGTGCCGTCGGCCCTGGCGTCGGCGATGGTCTGTTAAACATTGCCTTCAACTCGGGGTCGTCCTTGCGCAGGCCTACGGAGCTACCGCGACCCAGGAACCAGCCCTGGAAGCGCGGACCCTTCGGCGCCATGTCTTCGTTGCCGGGCTCTGCGACGCAGTAGTGAGGTAGGCCATGGATGCCATGACAATATCGACCCGGCCCGCCTTCAGGTGGATCCTGTCGTTTTGCATTCGCGAAGCTGAACGACATCCTTGAGGTACTTGTTGACGAAGGCCGCGGCTGTCGAAGCGGTCTGCACGCCGATCGTCTTGCCCTGCAGCATCGGCTTGATCTTTTCGATTTCGGCAACAGAAGAAGTGGCAACGACAACATTGTCCCTAAGCCGTGAATTCCTCCTGGTCGCGCTGATTGTCCGGGGCAGCATACAACGGAGTGCAAAACACGACTGTGATGCTCCTTCAACGGAACTCCTCTCGTCTCCACGAGTTCCTCTGGCAATCCCCGGAGACGCGCCCTCGGACCGATCAAGCACTAACAGGAGAAATAAGATGGCTGACTCAAAAGAATCGCCTGCAGTCGCATCCTTGAAGCGCGAGCAGTCGAAGCATCGCCAAAAGCGCACGAGAAGTGAACTCGATCGAGCCCTTGAAGACAGCTTTCCCGCATCTGACCCGGTTTCCGCCACCCGGACGGATGTTCCCGCTGGCCGCGTGGACCAGGACGAAGCTGAAACCGTCAGATCGAATCCCGACCCGCTTACTGCCCATGCCCCGCTGGTTGACAAGGTCCTCAAAACCGAGGACCCCGTCGTAACGAAAGGCGACAAATCCCTCCGTGAACTCAGGACGCAAGCCTCGAGGGTTTCATCGGCGGTATCGGAAATCGCCTCCGGATCAGTGATCCTTGCGAGGACTCAAGGCGCGTCACTCCTGGCGGATATTCAACGCTACGTCAAAGACAGGCCGCTGACGGCCGTCGGGATCGTTGCTGCCATCGCGTTCGTCTTTGGCGCGAGTCGTTAGGAGCCAAAACGTTCACAATAAGTGGCATATCCGATTGTTTCGGAAGCTCGCGAGGTTTGAGCCGATGTCCTCGCTGTCGCAGGCTTGAATTCACCGGAGCCTCACCGATAAACACCCCTTAATGTAGGGGAAAGAGATCCCAATCGGGATCCCGGTGGTCAAATATTTCTGATGAAACAAGTTCAGCCGCGATCTGACTGAACGTGATTCCATTTCCGCCGAATCCCATAGTGACGAACACGCCCGGCATGCCTGGGACGCTTCCAATCATCGGCAATCCATCGGGGGTAGTTCCAAACGGCGCGGCCCATCTGAAGTCCGGCTTGCCGATTTCGATTCCAATTATATCTGCCACCTTTTCGATGAGCGTCTTCGTCTTGGCGACGATCTTGGCTTCACTTTTGTATGCTTGCTCGTCGCTCTCGTCCTCACCACCTACGATCACCCTTCCATCGGGAGTCGCGCGAAAATAGAGGTAAGGATCCGATCCCTCCCACACGAGATAGTCATCAAGCCAATCGGGACGTGGCAGCCTCGGGCGGCTCGCCAGCGCCCACG
Organism: Hyphomicrobiales bacterium; assembly: GCA_900466605.1. Classification (GTDB taxonomy): domain Bacteria; phylum Pseudomonadota; class Alphaproteobacteria; order Rhizobiales; family Rhizobiaceae; genus Rhizobium. The sequence goes on along the minus strand of UBMU01000007.1, from coordinate 60,062 downwards.
TCGATATTACCCGGTGATTTTTGTTAGCTAGTGATTCGAGAAACTCGTATCCGGTGCAAAAGATGGCATGCCGGGCAGAGATCATCGCGCCAGCGTCAGTCGACACGACGACGGAGTCGCAGATGCTGCGGACGTCCTTTACCTCGACGCCCGAGACGATCTCGGCCCCCATCCTTGCAGCGTGACGAAGTAGGCCCGATGTCATTTGGGCGGGATTTGCTGAGGCTGAGATCGCGCTCTCAATAGCGGCTGTCCGGGAAATGCCATGCCGCTTGAGTAGCGTCTGGGAGGTCAACAGTTCCGCGCCTATATTCGCTTTGTGGCGCGCCCTCACCTCCTTTTTGAGCGATCTCACCCCGTATTGGTCTCCAGCCAAGAACAATGTGCGCTTTCGCTCGAGTGAACAGCTTATGCTGAGATCATTCACTAGCTCGATAAGCCGCTCTACTGCCTGGGCAGAACGTTGCCACACACGCGCGGCGTCGCGCTTCCCAATCATTGTCGTCAGAACACAAAGAGGGACATCGATCTCGTGTTGAATCATGGCGGTACTCGCCAGACTGCTGCCCCGGACCGGATTCCTTCGGTCGATTATCAGTAATCGCAACCCTTTGCCGATTAAGGCGTGGGCCATCAACGCCCCGCTGATGCCAGTGCCGACGATAATGACGTCGAACGACTTTCTGGTAAGGGAACGTTTGGTTCTTACTGAAATACGAGGCGTTGCCGCCCAGAGCGGTTGATCGCGATGAAGAATACGCTTTTTCGTTATTTGCGTAGAGTTATCCAAGAACGTCTGCCGTGCTGGAGGAGGTTGATCTGTGTTGCAAGATGGGAACGACGGGCGCATTCCTTAGTTCCACTACGGCAACACTAGCCTTCCCAGTTGTTATCTTAGCCGGGGGAACTCTCTCCGCATGAGCCGGTGGCATCTTCTCCGCTCTGGGGGGCCGTTTACAGTGCTGGTGGCGTCGCTCAGGCAACCAAGCAAGCGGTAGCGGCTGCGAACGCTGCGAAACAACCGCCGAGCGAGTGACCTTGGCCGCTTGCTTTCGGCGTATCCGAGGGCAAGATAGCACCTGATGTTAAAACTTCCGCGGTCAAACAGATCGGACTATTCCAATGGAAGCGCCACCGCTTAAACGTAAGCTCGCAGCCATTCTCGCGGCTGATGTCGAGGGTTATTCACGGCTAATGAATATTGACGAGGAACACACGCTGGCGACGTTGACCTCTCATCGCACAATAGTTGACGGCCTCATCGAAAAGGCACATGGCCAGATTTTCGGCACAGCCGGCGACAGCGTGCTGGCTGAGTTTCCGTCCGTCGTGCATGCTTTCAATGCGGCCATTGCGATCCAGCAGTCAATTTGGCGCGCCAACCAGGCGCTTCCGATAGACAGTCGGATGAATTTTCGCATCGGGATAAACGTGGGCGATGTACTCGTCAAAAATGGAGACATCTTCGGCGATGGTGTCAATATAGCCGCCCGGCTGGAGGGGCTCGCCGATGTCGGTGGCATCTGTGTCACGCGAGGCGTACGCGATCATCTCCGCGACCGTGTGGATGCAACCTTCGAAGACCTTGGCGAGCAAAATATTAAGAACATCGCGCGTCCGCTTCGGGTGTTCCGTGTCCTATTCGACCAAGAGCGAGAACCAGCAATCGATTTGGCGCTTCCCCTTATTGAAAGCCCAGAGCAGTCTATTGCAGCCGAGCATGCTCGATCTGATGACAGCGACGATGCGGGTCATCGTGTCGAAGTCGCCTTTTGGAAGTCGGTACAAGAGAGCGATGATCTAGCCGAGTATGCAATCTACCTTCAGCGCTTCCCCAACGGGCAATTCCTCGAACTTGCCAAAGCGCGTCTCAAAAGCGGCAGAACGAGCGGAGATGACCCTTCAGTCGAGCTCGCGTTTTGGGAGACGGTCCGAGAGGCCGGTAATATCGATATGCTCAAAGCCTATGTGTTGAAATACCCCAACGGGGAGTTCACCGACCTCGCGAACATTATGATAGCCGACCGTCTCCAAGCTCACAGCCTACCTAAGGTGGATTAAACGTTTCATACCGGCCATCGACATTGAAGCGCAGGAAGTCTCTCTCCTGCTCCACGCGAGATGGCTTTTTGCTAGGAGAACTATCTCCTGGCGGAGTTTTGATGTCCGCTTCGGACTTCTGATGGCAACGCGCCTTGCAAGCCCGCAGACTATTCGCTTATTGGGCCGTAAAGAAGGTCAAGAGCACCTTGCCCTTTTCGCCAAGCAGGCAAACAAAGCGGTCGGGCTTACCGGTCTTCTCCTTGCGGGCAATATATGCTTCGCCCAGGATAACGGCCTTTATCGGAACGTCGCCGACCTTGGTATCCGCCTTGCTGACCGCGAGGCTTTCGACGTCTATGACAAGGTCCGTGACCTCGGGCGACCGTTCCTGAAGGGCCAAGAGACCAGTCGACTTACATGCCGTCACGGCAGGATCCACCGCCGTTTGCGCAAAGGCGTCGGAGGTAAATGCCACTGCAGCGGCGATCAGACAGGCCAGCGTTCTCATGGGTGATGCCTCCTCTGGTGGAAAGGCCCGCGTTCCCACGGGCTGGTTTCGTTGATGTGAATCCCGTCGGTCACGCCTTGTCGACGATCTTTTTGACCGCCTCCTTGGCTTCCCCTTTGGCGACCTGCGCCTTGCCCTTGCCTTCCTGGACAGCACCCTTGGTCTGCTCTTTTTGATTGTCGATCGCCTTGCCTGCAGCCTGCCTGGCCTTACCAGCGATTTCGTTAGCGGGGCCGTTGACCTTGTCGGACGTGCTTCCCATCGGATGTCTCCTTGCGACATTTTTTAGCAGCTCACAGGAATGCTGGCGGGCCCTATTCGTTCCGGGCAAAACAGACGGAACTTTTCATGCCATGGAGAATTTCACCATGCCTGCCCGGCCGGGGTGGAGCGACGTCTCAAGGAGCATTGAATGAAAACGATTATCCTCGCACCGGTAGCAGCGATGTCGATGAGCGGCGTGGTGGTCGCCCAGCAGGCGGCGGCGACCGGTGGAGACACCACGCTAGCGGGAACGGGCAATCCGATGGGCACCTCGACAGCGGTTCAGCTGAAGTATGCGGAGATGAAAGAAGTCAACCTGATTGCCTCCAAGCTGATCGGCATCAACATCTGCAAGAAGTCCAACGAGGAAGTGGCGAGATCTCCGACATTGTAATCGGTGGTGACAAGGCGGCTATTGGCATCGTCGCAGGCGGAGGCTTCCTTGGCTTGGGCGAAAGCTACGTCGTGATCGACCCAGCATCGCTTGCCCTCACCAAGACACCGGCACCTTGAAAGGCATAGGTCGACACCAACAAGGACGACCTGTCGAAAGCGTGAAGTTCGATTACTCCATGCTTAGGACGTAGAGTTGTGGGCGGTCGCGCCGCCCGCCCCATCCATCGCTACCGAATGGTCAGATTGCCCACGCAGCGACCGAACCCACCCTGCCGTTGTGGCCGAGTTTGTGTTTTCAAACTCCGCGCAAATCGTTGAGGGCACTGGAGATAATTATGCCGCGATACCTCGAGATCAAAGACAAGTCGGCCCTGGTGTCCGGGATCTCTCCCTCACGCCCCAGGCTCGACCGTCTAGTAAAAAGCATTCTATGGACCATGTTCGCCGGCTTCCTCGGCATGGCGCTGCTGGGCATCGTCTTCTTCATCTGATCGCCCGTTGCCGTTGCCGGCGACCGAACACCCGCCACTCGTGAAGCCCAATCCGTGTTCATCTCCCAATGCAGGAGCTCACGCCGCGGCCCCACCGTCTCACGCAAAGAATGACTATGCGGCACTGCGATAGATAATGCGTTTCCACGATCCAGATGACTGTGATTGATCCCAATCCGATCCGCTGGCCGTCTTCCGTTGTCGAGCAGCCGGCCTCCGCGTTTCAGCGGAGGTCGCTCATTTTAGAACTTCTTGCGGAAGCCCAAGGTGACCGAGTTGCTGGTAAAATCCGTGCTCGAAGAGCTGCCGTCCCGAGCAGTGAAGTCGAAATCGTCAGCCGCCGTGTATCGATACCCGACTTCAAAGATGGTGTTCTGAAACAACGACGTGCTGGTGAACAGTCCCAGTCCCTGGATATCGATGCCGACGCCAGCGTCGAGGTGGTAGGCGAATGCTGCGTCGCTATCGTCCATCAGGGTCGCCACACCCGCGACCCCCTGCTTGCGCAGTTCCAGGTTCATGAAGCCGACGCCGCCGCCGACGAATGGCTTGATGGCATTCGTCACGGGAATATCGATGTAGCCGTTGACGTAGCCCTGGAAGGTTCGAGCGTCACCGAAGGAATCGATGGAGCCCGCTCCGCCGATACCCTCAACGCTGTGCTCGTCGACGGATGCTCCACCGTAACCAAGCTCGAGTTCTAGTCTCGGGGATACCCAGCCTGCCGCTCCGAAATCATAGCCGGCGCGAAGCGAGCTGTAGAAGCCGACGTCATAGTCGGTCGAAACGCGTAGGCCCAGCACGTCAAAACCGGTGTCATCGAGAAAATTTATGGTGCTCGTCGAGCCGACATAAAAGCCGGATGTGGATGGCAGAACCACCGGGCTAACTGGCTGGTCGCTTGGGGCGACAAGATCAGCGGCCTGTGCGGCGGTGAAGAAAGCGGCAGAAAGAAAGGCGGCCGTTAGCAGTTGAGTGCGACACATGAACGAATTCCTCGTGAAAGAGTGTCAGCCGAGGAAACCTATGACTGTACCGGTCGCCAGGCACTTGAATTCGGCAAGGAGCCATCCGACACCGGGTATATTAGAAAACTAATTTGCAAACTTGCCACAACCTGAGGGACTTTCCGCGCGATGAAAACGGTGGACGAGACGCCCGTCCAACTACTTTTAAGTGTAATCATCAAGGAAAGCGTCACAAGCGGCTTGCGGGGGCAACAACCTAGGAAGAAGTTCAGCGTACGCAGACGCGCTCGGGACAGGGAACTCTTAAGGCCTCGCCTGACCCCCAAGCTAACGCCAAGCCATCGCCCCGTTTGTTCCGCGACGCCGGGTCGAACCGTGATAGCGCAGCGCTAGTGCCGTCGTTTGCGCTTCTCAGCAGGTCCAGCATCTCCCCTTGGGCCAGTATATAATTTGATCGCCATCCCAGGCGCCTGTGGGCCGAGCATTCGCATTGCGTTGCTCGATTGACCGGATGGTGTCGCGTCCCTATCTTTGCGGAATGCAAAGCAACCAAGCGCTCTTGCGCAACAACGTTCAAATTGCCGGGCACGGAGAGCGGACGATCATGTTCGCCCATGGGTTCGGGTGTGACCAGAGTATGTGGCGTTTCGTGGCACCCGTGTTTGAACAACGGTTCCGGACTGTACTGTTCGACCATGTTGGTGCCGGCCGGTCGGATCTATCGGCGTATGAGCCCCAGAAATACAGTACTCTGGACGCCTACGCCGACGATGTAGTGGCGATCGGCAGGGAGTTGGGCTTGGCAAAGGCTGTCTTCGTAGGGCATTCGGTCAGCGCGATGATCGGGGTGCTCGCCTCGTTGAAGGAGCCGGGCATGTTCTCGGATCTCGTCCTCATCGGACCCTCCGCGCGCTATATTGATGATGGCGACTATCGGGGCGGCTTCTCTCAGCTGGATGTCGAGGAGCTTCTCGATGCTCTCGCCGATAACCACATGGGGTGGTCGGCAGCCATGGCCCCCGCCATCATGGGTAATCCCGGGCGACCAGAACTGGGAGAAGAGCTTACAAATAGCTTCTGCCGGACCGATCCTGCAATCGCAAGGGCGTTTGCGCGTGTAACCTTCACCTCGGACAATCGTGGCGACCTGCCGAAGGTGACTGCCCGCACTCTGGTTCTTCAATGCTCCGACGATATCATCGCAGCGGAAAACGTCGGTCAGTATGTCCACAGACACATTCGCGGCAGCGAGTACAGATTGCTGCAGGCGACCGGCCATTGTCCCAATTTGAGCGCACCTCAGGAAGTGGTCACCACGATGAGTGACTTCCTCGATGCATGACGACGTCCGGGCATTAGCGCCTGCCGAAGATTTTGAAGATCTCTTTGAAAACGCTCCGTGCGGTTACCTTTCCATGTTGCCCGATGGCCGCATCTTTAAGGTCAACCGTACGTTCCTTAATTGGACGGGCTATGATACCGAGGCGATCTTGGGTCGACCCCTACGGGATTTTCTGCCTGTCGCAGGCAAGGTATTTTATGAAACTCACTTCGCGCCCCTCCTGCGAATTCAGGGCTTCTATCATGAAGTGGCCCTCGACGTTATCAAAGCGGATGGTGCCCGCATGCCAATGCTTGCTAACGCGCTGGAGCGAAAGGATCCGTCCGGACAACTGACATCGACACGACTGGCCCTTTTCCCGGCAGCTGATCGCAGGCGGTTCGAGAGAGGTCTGGTTGACGCGCAGACTGCTTCGGATAAGAAAATCAAGACTCTCGAAAAGGCGTCCGACCTACGTGAACAGTTCGTAGCAGTCCTCGGGCACGACCTACGCAATCCGCTTGCCTCAATCTCGGGCGGCGTCAGGATGCTCGAGCGTCGGGCGACGGGGAAGGACGCCCAGATCCTCGAATTGATGAAGGGCAGTGTCACGCGAATGTCAGGGCTCATCGACGATGTTATGGACTTTGCGCGAAGCCGCCTCGGTGGTGGAATCGGGGTCGACCTTAGGAAAACCGATCAACTAGAACCCGTACTGAGACAGGTCATCGACGAACTCAAGACCGTTCACGGTGACAGCGATATCATCGCCGAATTCGATCGCCTGGACGCAGTTACGTGCGATGCGGCGCGCATTGCTCAAATGGTTTCGAACCTATTGGCCAACGCTCTGACACATGGAGCGAAGTCGGAACCGGTGCTTTTGCGGGCATCGTTCGACCGGAATCGGCTGAAGGTAGAGATCGCCAACACGGGGGGCGCGATTCCGCCAGAGACGCTGAAACGCCTATTCCAGCCGTTCATTAGAGGCAACGCTGGTTCAAAACAAGGTTTGGGTCTGGGCCTTTTCATCGCGTCCGAAATCGCTAAAGCCCATGGAGGGACCTTGGTGGCCACCAGCGGTCCGGACGAAACCCGCTTTGTTTTCGAGATGCCCACCAACTGACCAAAGCAGACAGTGGGTGATACATTTTCGGGGGCGGCCGAGGGCGGACCGCTTGCCGACCAGGCGGACCGGCGGATGATCACGCGTCCAGCAAGCGCTCCTGCGCGGTAATCATCTTGTGGCGCGGCGTGTCCATCATCTCAAAGATCTCCGTTTCGCACTCAGCGATGCCCAAGAACTGCTCGTTCGGCGTGGAGCGCCAAACACCAAACGCACCTTGGCGATGAACGGTACCGACAGACGGATTGCCCTGACGTTCGTCAGCCACCAACCTCGGCCCTTTCTCCCCTAACACTTCGACGCATGACGCTTTCCCCTGGGCAGCGTCTTGCTCTCATGTCGCGATAGTTCCAGTTCCCTCAATCCCGACGGATTTATATTGGGCCTGGCATGTCAGGATCATTCGACGAGCTTGGCGTGCACGGCCCTGCCGTCGCGACGTTGAGGGTTTTGAAGCACGAAGACATCCGAAACGCTACGATCGTTGTCGGGTATGACGAGCTGCCACGTCTTGGAGTAATCGAAGATGGCCCGGATGGCACCTACATGAGTTGGCGGTAACCGTTGCAAATTCGTGGATTCTTTGTGCGACAAATCCTCGATCACCTCACCGTACCTTCTCCGCAATAAAATCACCTAGGCCGTTCACTTCCTCGATATGGAACAAAAGCCCCGAGATCGATGGAACAACGGCGATAGGTGGAGGTTCTGTCTTTAACCGGTCAGCTCGTTCTGTAGTCCGCAGGCGCAGCGGGGCCCACCGGCTCTCTTCCTTTGATGGATTGAGGCAACGTCCCGGCGACGGAACGTAGATCATTTCATGGACGGAACATCCACCCTCACGCGGAGTTTGGTGGCCGCAAGTTTGCCATAGGAGGATACCATGGCTCCCGAAAAGACACTCAACGACCTCTTCCTTGATACGCTCAAGGACATCTATTTTGCTGAGAAGCAGATTTTGAAGGCCCTTCCAAAGATGGCTCGCGCCTCGCAGTCGGAAGAAGGCAAAGCTGGCTTCCTCAAGCATCGCGACGAGACACAGGGACAGATCGAGCGGCTCGAACAGGTGTTTGAACTCATCGGCAAGCCGGCTCGCGGCAAGACCTGCGAAGCCATTCAGGGCATCCTCGCCGAAGGCGAAGAGATCATCGAGGAATACAAGGGCTCGGTCGCGCTTGACGCTGGCTTGATCTCGGCGGCACAGGCGGTCGAACACTACGAGATTGCGCGTTACGGCACCCTGATCGCCTGGGCCGACCAACTCGGGCTAACGGAGGCCACTGCACTTCTGCAGGCAACCCTTGTCGAAGAGGAAGCGACCGATAGTAAGCTTACTGAACTCGCCAGGGCATCAGCCAATCCCAAGGGGAAAAAGGCCGCTTGAATAACGGGAGCTGCTCAGGAAGGCCGCCTACAGGGGCGGCCTTTTCTGGTTTCTGCCTGCAGTCACATCCAAAAAATGGAACGAAGAGAATGGCCAAAAAACCTATCACGCAATCCGACAATGCTACCGTTCACGATGAGAAGCTTCATCGGGGCAACGGCGGAGAACTGCATCAGTTCGCGGAAGACGGACATCCAGTCCTTACGACTGCGCAAGGCGGCCCGGTCGCCGATGACCAGAACTCGCTTCGGGTCGGCGCCCGCGGTCCGCTTGTTGTCGACGACTTCCATTTCCGTGAAAAGATCTTCCACTTCGACCACGAAAGAATTCCCGAGCGCGTCGTCCATGCCCGCGGATATGGCGCCCACGGCTACTTCGAGACCTACGAATCCTTAGCGGCCTATACCCGCGCCGACCTGTTTCAGCGGGCTGGCGAAAAGACGCCGGTCTTCGTCAGATTCTCCACGGTGGCAGGCAGCAAGGGATCGTCCGATCTCGCCCGCGACGTCCGCGGCTTCGCCGTGAAGATGTACACCAAGGAGGGCAACTGGGATCTCGTCGGCAACAACATCCCGGTATTCTTCATCCAGGACGCCATCAAGTTCCCCGATCTCATCCATTCCGTCAAACCGGAGCCGGACCGCGACTTTCCGCAGGCCCAGTCGGCGCATGACACCTTCTGGGACTTCATCAGCCTGACGCCGGAAAGCATGCACATGATTATGTGGGTGATGTCCGATCGGGCGATCCCCCGCTCCTTGCGCTTCATGGAAGGTTTTGGGGTCCACACCTTCCGGTTTGTCAACGCCAAGGACGTGTCGACCTTTGTCAAGTTCCACTGGAAGCCGAAGCTCGGGCTGCAGTCGGTGGCCTGGAACGAAGCGGTCAAGATCAACGGCGCCGACCCCGATTTCCATCGACGCGACCTCTGGCAGTCGATCCAGTCAGGGAATTTCCCGGAATGGGAATTGCAAGTCCAGCTCTTCGACCAGGACTTCGCTGACAGCTTCGACTTCGATGTCCTCGATCCGACAAAAATAATTCCGGAGGAAATCCTGCCGCCGCAGCCCGTGGGCCGCCTCGTTCTCGATCGTATGCCAGACAACTTCTTCGCCGAGACCGAACAGGTCGCCTTCATGACCCAGAACGTCCCGCCGGGGATCGACTTCAGCAACGATCCGCTGCTGCAGGGTCGCAACTTTTCCTACCTCGATACGCAGCTCAAGCGGCTGGGTGGTCCCAACTTCACGCATCTGCCCATCAACGCGCCGAAGTGTCCTTTCCATACTTTCCAACAGGATGGCCACATGGCGATGCGCAATCCTGTCGGGCGTGCGAATTATCAGCCGAACTCGTTCGGCGAAGGACCGAGAGAGTCTCCCCTACAAGGCTATCGCCATTTCCCCGCCGAGGAGCAAGGAGAGAAGGTGCGACTGCGATCGGAAAGCTTTGCCGACCACTATAGCCAGGCCCGGCAGTTCTACATCAGCCAGACCCCGCCGGAGCAGCGCCACATCGCGGCAGCGTTAACGTTTGAGCTCAGCAAGGTCGAGACGACACCGATCCGGGAGCGGATGGTTTCTCATCTTCTGAACATTGATGAGACGCTTGCATCAACCGTCGCGCAGAAGCTCGGTTTCCAATCCATGCCGAAGCCTGCCGACGCGGCGATGCCCACCCGCCAGGACCTTGAGCCTTCGCCAGCTCTCAGCATCGTGGAACGTGGTCCGAAACGCTTCGAAGGTCGTAAGCTTGGCATTCTCGTCACCGATGGCGTCGACGCGAAGCTGCTCAAGGCCCTTGGGGAGGCCATAACCAAGGAGAAGGCTGTCTTCGAGTTGATCGCACCCAAGGTGGGCGGCGTCACGGCATCTGACGGGACGCTGGTCAAGGCCCATCATATGATCGATGGCGGACCATCTGTCCTTTTTGACGCCGTGGCTGTGCTGACGTCGTCCGTTGCCATGGATGACCTGGTGAAGGAGGCAACGGCGCGAGACTTCGTCGCCGATGCGTTCCAGCACTGCAAGTTCATCGGCTACGATCGGTCGGCGCTGCCACTGCTAGAAAAGGCAGGGATCGCCGACGCTCTCGACGAGGGGGTTCTAGCGCTACCTGGAGACGACGGCCTCGCCGCCTTCGTGGAGAAGCTTGGCAAGCTGCGGGTCTGGGGCCGCGAGCCATCGGTGAAGCTCGGGAAGGCGTCGTTGCCGATCAAGCCATGACGTCCAAGGCGCGGCAGTCATGCCTAGCATGCCAACCAAGCGGCGCCTTGCCCTCATGAATGACAGACCGGAGTTCAGGTCATCATGCATGTTATTTGGCCAAGCCTATTTGAACACATGCTATTCCGACCTCCGCGAGATCGGAATAGCGCCAACCGACAGGAGCGAACCGCCGTGGTTCGGAATTTCATGAAAGTACAATCCGTTGCGCATCCCGCTAGCAGTGATACCCGGTCGAGACAGGGCCTTCTGGATAAATACAAAGAGCACCTTCGACTAGCCGAATCCAAGACCTCGGCTGGTGACCGCATCGGCGCGGAGAACGACTATCAGCATGCCGAACATTTCTTTCGTACCGCCGCCATCAAAAAGACTGAAGTCTAAAATGAATGCCGCAGTCATTGCGGGCCTGCGGGGTGATCCTGCTAAAAAAACGCCATCGGAGCACGCAACGCAGCACGAGATGCTAAGACCGCGAAGCTTCGCGAATTGAGACTTGCGCGAGCTTCCTTAGAAGCGAACGCGAAGCAAAATTCCCCTCTAGACAAACGTGTGCCCAGGAAAAAGCCAAAGTGAAGGCAGGGGGATCGAACACTCCCGCGTCGGGTGCGATTTCCGTCGCAAAAGAGGCGCTACACGAAGTAATCGATGCAAGAAATCTGGTCAGTACACCAGCGGCCGCGATGTTAATTTTGTGCAATGCAGCAACTTCAAGCGTCCTCGCTCGTTGTGGTAACAATCATTGCCGCGATGGCCGTGATTTTAGGAACCAAGATGCGACCATTATCCGACACAATAGCTCGTCTGTCACGATTGAGCCGCCGTCCACCTTTCCCAAGTGATGCTCTCCCTACGCGGCTGGGCGACCTTAGAAACTTCGGTTCCAACCCGGGCGGCCTCTCCGCCAAAATATATGCACCGGCAGAGCCCCCGAAATCACCAGCTCTTGCTGTCGTCCTTCATGGCTGCACGCAAACAGCGGCAGGTTATGACGGTTGCGCAGGTTGGTCCAAATATGCGGAGGAGTATGGCTTTTACGTCCTTTTCCCGGAACAGAGGCGCGCGAACAATGCCAACCTTTGCTTCAACTGGTTTGAGAAGGGCGACACGGTCAGAGACCAGGGCGAAGCGATGTCGATACGGCAGATGATTGAAACTCTGGCCACGAAATGGAAAATCGACAGAAAGCGAATTTTTATAACGGGTCTGTCAGCTGGCGGGGCAATGGCGAACGTTATGCTTGCCACCTATCCTGAAGTGTTCGCAGGTGGAGCAATCATCGCGGGACTGCCCTATGGCGCGGCATCCACGATCCCACAAGCCTTCGACCGAATGCGTGGCCAAGGAGTGCCTGACAGGAATAGGCTGCAAAACTTGATACGTGAGGCGGCTCCGACATTGACGACGTGGCCGTCAATCTCAGTCTGGCACGGCACCAAGGACGACGTCGTGTCTGCCCTCAATGCCACCGCAATCATCGAGCAATGGCGTGGCGTCCATGGAGTTGACGGAAGTTCGCCGACTGTTACAACGGATGACGGTGTGGTGCGCCAGGTTTGGCATAACGAAAGCGGCCAAGCCGTAATGTCCTATCATTCGATCGCTGGAATGGGACACGGGACGCCTGTCGATGCTTCAAACGAACGAGAAAATAGCGGCCCATTCATGTTAGACGTGGGCCTCTCCTCGACTTCAGAAATTGCTGGCGACTGGGGTCTCACACCGTCATTTGAACGGAGGCCGCCGTCTACGCAAGGGCAGCAAGGGCAGACGGGAGATCTCGCGCCGCCGACAGCTCCCAATCTCGTATCCGGAATAAAGCAAGCGATTGAGGACGCCCTACGGGCGGCCGGGCTGATGAAATAAAGGCATATGCGCTGTATGAGCATGCTGGGTTGTTCCCCGTATACGGTTGCACCGTTGACAATCCTGGGAATGATTTGCCCGGCGATCGACAAGTCGCCGCGCGCAGTCAAATTCGCAGTCATGCAACTGGCACTAATACGAGACGTCGCCTGCTTGGAGTTGTCCCACAGATGTGGCGGTGCCCCCTCGAAGAAGTCGGGTGGATACCGGAACCATTAGTTGTTGGGAGTGTTAGAACTACGCCAACCTTGTGCAGAGCTGGCAGTTACTTCCTCAAGCCGAGCTATCGTTACCTTCCCGCGGAACAGCACCCGCACTTCACTCTTTGCACTCTGCAATGTTTGGAGCGATCTTCACGTCCAAACAATTCACAAATCGGCTGCCTGCCTCTGCAGTCCGCGAAAGGACTACGTCCATGTCTCACACATCAACCCTACCCGCTGACACTGGTGCATACGCAGCAGACTCAGCCGACGTCCATTTCTCGGCGACCGCAGCGCTGAACAAGATTTCGTGGGGCGCGATTTTTGCCGGTGTCGCGCTCGCACTTACCGCCCAATTCCTCCTCAACCTTCTTGGAGTTGGGATCGGTGCCGCCGTCCTCAATCCGGCCACCGCTGATAATCCAACCGCCACCTCCTTCTCCATCATCAGCGCGCTATGGTTTGTCGTTGCTGGGGTCGTTGCCTCTTTCATCGGAGCTTACACCGCAAGTCGCCTGTCAGGTCGACCAAGCGAAAGTACAGGGGGATTCCAAGGAGTAACTTCCTGGGCAGTAACCACTCTTGTTGTCCTTTACCTTCTCACCACTTCGGTCGGAGCGCTCGTTGGCGGCGCGTTCAGCGGCCTTTCAAGCGTGATAGGCGGTGTTGGACAGACGGCAGCCACCGCCGCAGCAGCTGCGCCGTTGCTCGCTAATGCTGCCGACCCAATGAGCACAATCGAAAATCAAATTCGCGACAGCAGCGGTAGTAGCACGGACCCGCAATCTCTTCAGACCACAGCAGTTTCCGCGATGAGAGCCGTCACCACTGGCGATCAATCAAAGGTCGCGGATGCGAAAACGCGGGCAGCTGACGCACTCGCGAAGGCTCAAAATATTCCCGTCGATCAGGCTCGTGCGAAAGTCGATGAATACGAGGCAAGTTATCGAGACACCGCAGAGACTGCAAAACAACAAGCGCTCAATGCAGCGCAGACTGCGGCCACCGTTGTTTCGAGGGGCGCTCTCCTTGGTTTCCTTGCCCTCGTCTTGGGTTGCATTGCCGCTTGGTTCGGGGGCGTGGCTGGCACCAAACTCGTCGCAGTCGTCAAAGATGACAACCTTGACCGCTAGTCTTGAAGTCAACAACTGAAGGAATATGAAGATGACTGACCCAAGAAATCTCAGCGATCTCCTCTATGAAACGCTGAAAGACATCTATTTCGCGGAGAAACAGATACTCAGTGCACTGCCGAAAATGGCTGAGGCTGCCCAGTCCCCCGGACTGCGACAGGCCTTTCGAACACACGAGAGTCAGACCGAAACGCATGTCGAGCGGCTGGAGGAGGTATTTGAACTAATCGGCAAGCCTGCACAGCAAAAAACCTGCAATGCTATCCTCGGCATCATTGAGGAAGGCAAGGAAGTCATGGAGGAGTTCAAGGGTACCCAAGCTCTTGATCCGGGCCTACTCGCCGGGGCGCAGGCAGTCGAGCACTACGAGATCAGTCGCTACGGTACAATGGTTACCTGGGCAAAGACGCTTGGCCTCGACGAAGTTGCCGAATTACTCGCGACGACCCTCGATGAAGAGGAGGCCACCGACGCGTTGCTCTCCGAACTTGCCGAAACGACCGTGAATGCGAAAGCCGCCTGACGATAAACGCGCGTGAGCACTTCGTGACGCACACCTACAGTGGGACGAGACAATGAAAACGGTGGATCAGACGGTGGCAGCTACCCTCACGGGGATAGCTGTCAATTTTGTTGGCGAAGGCGGAGAGAGCATCTCCGTTCATCTGAACCAAACCGATCGCGGACTTACCGACACTCAAGCGATCGAGAAGGCAAAGTCGGTGATGATGGAGGTCGCTACATTTCCCCTTGAACCTAATGAAAACACGATTGAAGCCGCGCCTCAAAGCCCGGATATCGGTGAGCAAGACGAAAGTGCTACCAGCCGGTCATTTAGCCCGATCGACTGACCGGTGTTCCCGGCCAACGGTTCACAGGTTTCGGAGTTAAATGTGAAGCGGAATCAGCGGCGATTGCATTTCTGCCGCATCTCGTGGTGTCCTTCGGATGGCAGTGTCCTTTCGGAACAAAGCATCCCGGATCATGTTTAGTCCTCAATCACATCGAGGAACGCGGTGGCTGCTCATCGAGCTCAATGGAAGGGCGATATCAATATCGACGATCAGTTGAGCGGTCGGGCTCTGCATTGCCGTATCGACGGCAGAGCGCGGACCAGCTTCCATATCCTTAACGAGAAACCGGCGATCGGCTCAAACGCGAATTCGCCGACAGTCAAACGAAGGACGTCGAGCGTGAACAGCAAGTGAAGGGTTTCGAGACCGGCAATGGCGACCACATCATGATGAGAAAAGTTATGTCAACCTTGATGTCCATGACGGCTTTAGCCTCAGCGGCACTGGTGCTGATACATCCGACCCGCGCTTCCGCGGCGGGCGCCTGCGCGTTAAATGCTGCCGCCTCGGTCTACGGATGGTGGGACTTCTTTACTTAGGGGGAACAATCTTGGCGGTCGAAAACTCGCATGGGGACTTTGACACCAACAGGTTTTTTGCCGGAATCGCGCGCGGTGTTGCTGGAGCACTACTGTTCGCGCTTCCCATGTTGATGACGATGGAAATGTGGGAACTCGGCTTCTACATGGACCGAACCCGCCTGTTCCTCGGCTTGTCGTTAACATTCCCCTGCTCATTATTCTCGCGGACAAGGTCGGGTTCGAGAAGACGTCGACATGGCGACAGGCAGTTCGTGACGCAAGCATTGCCTACACACTTGGAATTTTGGCCAGCGCAATGATCCTAGTTGCAATGGGGGTAGTGAAAGCCGGTCAATCACTGCACGAAACCATCGGTATGGTTGCTATCCAGGCGGTGCCTGCCAGCATTGGCGCGATGCTGGGTCGAAGCCAGCTAAGCGCTCAATCGGACAACGACGATGATGCCGATGTCAAGGACGGGGACAGTGAAGATCCATTCCACGAAAGGGAAACGAGCTATGCCGGTGAGCTTTTCTTGATGGCCGTCGGTGCTCTGTTCCTGAACCTCAATGTGGCGCCCACCGAAGAGATGATCTTACTCTCGTACAAGATGACGCCGTGGCACGGGCTGGTTATAATCGCCGCCTCGCTGGCAGTCATGCACGGGTTCGTTTACGTGCTCTCTTTTAAGGGAAGCCACGATCTTGCCGAGGGTACGCCAAGCTGGCACGCTTTTGTCCGCTTCACCCTGCCCGGATATGTGGTCGCTGGCCTGATCAGCGCTTACTGTCTCTGGACGTTTCACAGAACCGATGACACCGGATCCACCCAAATCCTCATGGCCGTCGTCATCCTGAGCTTCCCGGGCGCTATTGGCGCGACGGCGGCTCGACTGATCTTGTGAGGCGGCATGACGAAAATCTCCAACGACAAGAACACGGAAGCGGTTAAACCCCACTGGATCGAGTGGGCCACTGGCGCCGTCTCGGCGGTGATTGTCCTCGGCGTGATCGCATGGATTGGCAAGGATGCCTTGCTGGATCGCGACCGGTCTCCAAATCTGATTGGCGCCGTGCTGCAAACAGAAAAGCGAAGCGATGGCTTCCAAGTCTTGTTCGAAATCCGAAACGAGTCCAGCATGACCGCCTCACAAGTGACTGTTCACGGAGAGATGCGAGATCAAAGCTCGGTAGTTGAGAACGTCGAGACTGTCTTGGACTACGTCCCCGGACATTCGAAAGCTAAAGGCGGTCTGATTTTTCAGCAGGATCCCGGCGGAAAAACGGTGACGGTCAGAGCGGCTGCTTTTGATGAGCCATAGTTCCGGATAGCCGGCATCTCTTTTACGCCGACGGCCGCCCTTAGGCTGCTGCGCCATGAGCCGGATCTACGACTGGGCTGTTTTGACTGCGGGAAAGGTCGCCGCACTTTGCCCTCTGCTTGCTAAAGGGTTACCAGAGGTTCCCGATGCCGAAACGCACAAAAAAACACCTGCCGAAGTTTGCTTGGCTGGAGGTCGAAGTGGGAGATTGGGCTGGAGTATTTTGCCCAGCGCCGATCAGGCTCCGTCAGCCAGCATTCGCCAAGTCCGTGCTGGACTTCCATCGCATCGCACGTGATGAGAGGCAGGTAGGACGCGACACGGTACGCAACGATCGGGGCGGAAGATCCGTTTGCGCAGGACCTTCGCGGCTAAGAGCCCGCCTCAGAAGCTGGCGCTTTTGGTCGCCAAGATCTGGTGTGTGACGAAAAAAAACAGATAGACTGTCTCAGCTCTCGTCACCCGCAATGCAATGATGGGCGTCATCCAGGTCCAACCGCCAGCCCAAGGATTTAAGGCATGACCGGCAGCGAACAATTCGTAAAGGAGGCACCATCCCAAAACAATCTCTGTGGTACTAATTCCCTTTCCCGATCCCGTCGCTGCTAGCCCCTTCCTCTCGGACTCGTATTCCTCGGTCTCGATATCTGAGCTAGGCTATTTGGAGACTTGTGAAATGCTTAGTGCACTAAGCTGCCGGAATGCGCTTTACCGCGCGGAGAGAGGGGCGACCACTGCGAATCTAGAACTGTTCCTCAATCGACAAGCGCTCGATTGTTTGGATCAGCAATTGTTTTAGAAAATAGGAGATCGGCGATATGCACACCTTCACGGTAACCGCAACCACAACAGTGCAGGCTGACACGGCAGAAGAAGCGGCATTGCTGTTTTATCAAGAACTCTCGAAGGGGCCGCTGCCGCTGACCTTCCGGGTAACCGATGAAACAAACCGGACGACGGACTTGACACTCGATCAAGCTAAGGCAGACGACTTCGCAAGTACCGATCATACCGCGGATCCGGGCAATTGGTAGAACGCCGGCTGGCTCGGAACAGACGCCCTCCCCCACTGATTTCAAAAGCAGCTTGCAGAACTCTGCATTGTCTGCGTGCGATCAGCGGCACCTGAGGGAAGCATTGCGATAGGTAGCGCGCAAATTCTTTAACGGAAACAGCGAATTCGGGTTCATCAGCGCTGACGCGCCAACGATCTCTTCGCACATACTTCGGCGCTTCAAGCATCCGGTATTGGCTTGGTGATGGCCTGAAGGTTTCTTGCAATAGCGGGCCAAGCGAGCGAAGCTGGCAAACATTACGACATAGGCAAGACCGGTATGGTTTGCACCTATTCCAACCTTGTGTCCCAATGGCTGGCCACCCGTATAGAATTGGCCACCGAAATGTAAGCACAGTGCCAACTAGACACGGCGACCAAGCGAGGGCGAATGAGCCCAAAAAACTCATCAGCAAACCATATAAATATTCTGAATGTCGCACGCCTATGCCCATCACGCCGGTCGTCAGGACTAAGCCCGCGAATGCTTCGGCAGCAAAACCAGTTCTCGCCCCTTTTAAATGTGAATTTTGAGTTCGCTTAATCGTTCGTCGGTAGATCTTCTCATTCCGGCGACGGCAGAACGCCTATTACCCATCCGATGACCTTCAAGATGTGTTCCTCCCGGGACGAAGCACTATTCGGGCTGGATTGATTCTTTAACTTCCAGGCAGGGGATCATCGTATGATGCAGAGCTATCAGGAAACGCGAGCCGCCAGTCCACCGACTACAAGCCTTTTCGCGAAGTATGTTGTGGATGCCACTCCTTGCTCTCACTGAGAACATTGTCGCCAGTTGGCGGACACCTAATAATATAAGACGAATCTAATGTGCTGCGATTGGAGGTTGCCTTTGGCAAATAGTCGAGCCCGCAAAAACGTTAGAGTTGCCACCGCCTTGGAACGCGCGGTTGTATCAGTATGCGCGGAAAGCGTTATCGACGATCTTCGAAACACGCTTAATAGGGCATGCTTGGTAATAAGAAGATTTAAGGAAGATGGAGACTCGGAGGCGATTGCCGCCGCCATGGATTCTATCAGATATGTGCTGCCCTCAACCGCCCAACAGCTGACGAATGTTAAGCGAATGGTTGGTTATGGACAAAGTGGGAGGCTGGCTCGAAGCGGGAAACACAATCGCCGGGGCCCATAAAGCGCGGTTGCGGGGAGAAGAGATTTCTCTTCGAGGTTTGGCCAGCGGTGGATTGCTATACCCAGACATTAAGACGTCGCTCAAGGGGGACCCTGTCGGTTGCCAATCACCTGCTAAAATTCGTGTGACCATAGATATGGCAGGCCAAGTCACAATCTTATTCGAGGTTACGTTGATAATTTTGAATATAGAAAGTCGCCGGCCTCCGTATCGTTGAAGGATCGCGTCGCCAGAGGAAATCTCTTCGGTTGTGCGCCAAGAGCAACGTGTGCACGCAGCATGTGCGTCAGCCAAGCAGGCTCAGAAGGGCACGCGGCGCTTCGTTGGCAATCGACAGCGCCTGCGAGGCGAGTTGCTGTTGTGTCTGCAGTGCGGCAAGCTTCGACGATATTTCCTCCATGTCGGCGTCGACAAGGCGTCCGATACCCGACCTCAGATCATCCACAAGCCTGTCTGCAAAATCTGCCTGTTTGTCCAACCGAGTCCTTAGAACGCCGAGGGCGGCAGCCCCATTGGTCACCCGGATCAGCATGGCATCAACGCTGTAAAGGGACGCGTTCACCGAGCCCGGATACTTTGCGATGTCAATATCCATGAGGCCGTTCATGGGAATAGGCTCGACGTTCACGCTGATATTCGTAAAGCCGATTTTGCTCTTTGCGCCATTAAGGCGATCATCGAGGGGATCCGATCTAATGGTTATTGCCGAACCATTTGTCTCAATGATTGTATTCGGCCTTGTGATGAGCGATTTCAGGATAGTGACCATGTCGTCAGCGGTATTGATCCAGCCATCCGTGGTGCCGAGGATTGCGTTCACCGTACTGCGATTGATTGTGTGCGTTTCGGTCGGTTCGCCATTCACACCGAAAGTGAAATCGATCGAAACGTCCCGATAGATCTTGAAAGGCGCAAACGTAAGATTGAATGATGACCCAAGAGTGCCGTAAGCGTTTTTATCTGCCAGGCTCCCCGTTGCAACCGTTGAACTGAAATTGCTGATTTGCACCTGCGATCCTTTCAAGCCCGACGCTTCGGTTGTCACGATCGTGTATCTAACCGGGTCAGGATAGGCTGGCGCGTCAAGCGGGGTGCGCCAAACGGGTGATGCGTAAACCAACGCCCCCATCCCCTTTGCAGCAAAAGCTGTGTTTAGCATTGCAGCCATCTCGGTGGCATTGTGGATAGCGCCTCCAAGCGAATTGACCATAGCCGCATCTATTGAGACGTTGAATGCAGTGCTTCCAGGATCGAGGGGTGCTGACAGCCCTTGCGAGGGGTTGTCGCCATCGACGGTCAAGTCGAAACTGATTTTATCGCCGATACCGAAGACGATAGCCGTCGGGCTTTCAAGCCCCCCGATCAAAGAGAAGGGCATCTCTTCGGAAATGAGCGCGGCACCTCCGGGACTTGTATAGTACGGTAGATAGTCATTGACGATATCAGGCGTTGAAAAGTCGCCATACGGGCGGATGCCACCAATCGTCTTGGGACTGCGTGGATCACCCTGCAGTATTCCGTCGCCTTCCGAATTGAAAAGCGACGTGTTGATTTGATCGACATGCGTCATTCCAACGCTCACGGATCCGTCGCTATTCCTCACAAAAGCGGAGGGGAACGTTGCAGACCGGTCGACAGGAAAGGCTTCATAAAGGTCGTGAATGTCAGTGTCGAGGAGGTTGACGCCATTGAACGATGCTGAGGCGGCGATGCTTCGCGTCGAGGCGGCCAACTGTGAAATTTCATCTTGGATTTTCGCCTTGTCCACTCCAGCCTCCGTCGCAGCGACCAGCTTTGCCCGGATATCGGCCAAGACCTCGCGTGTACGAGCCATCGCCTCATAGGCAACATCGGCTACGTTCGTCGCGATATCGAGTACATTCCTCACAGCGGAAACGGCCCGTACATCTGAGCGCATGGTTGTTGCGATTGACCAGTAAGCCGCGTTGTCGGCCGCTTTTTCGACGCTTAGACCAGACGATACCTTTGTACTGGCTTGTTGCAGACTTGAATCGACGAAACGCAATATCTTGAGGCTGGCAATTGCCGACGAGTTGGTAAGTATGGAGGACATTATCAGTTCCAGAACATGCGGTGCGCGCCGCTTCGGGGGATCGGCGAATCAATTTTTAGTACATCTTATGGATGTAATTTTAGAAATTGAGGTTAACAAATTCTAACGAAATACAACGAGATGTTGCTTCCGTCGCCACTCTGCAGCTATCGGCGAGGCCCCGCGCCGCTGGATCCTCACACTTCCAGCCAGCCCCAACCCGATCCGGAAGTCGATTCCCCTCACCTTCGTCAGCACAAAGGCGCGGTGCGGAGCTCCAGCGTCCATTCCGACACGACGCGTGCGGCATCCATCCTCGCCTCACGGTCTGCGAGTTCAGGCGGCGGAATGAGCACGGAGCATTTGTGACAGCGTTGCGGCAAGTTCTCCCGTGCCGGATCGGTCTGCCGCCATTTGTTGATAGAGCTCGCCCATCCCAACGAAAATGCTATACGCCGGACTTTCAGGACCAAGAAACTCAGCGATCTCCATCATCTCGGCAACCCAGCGATGAGCCTTCGAATACATGTCGGGGACGCTGTTGGAGAGTTTAGCGACGAGATCAGCCTGGCTCTCATTCATCTCGGCCATTACCGCGTCCTGTGCTCCATTCTCGGCGGCTGCGAGAAGCATGGCGGCGGCCAAACCAGTCAACCCTTTGTTGATCCCGGCGTAACACATCTTGAGCGCTGAGGCCGCGCCGATTGCGCTAGCCAAAGGGCGTGCATCCAGGCCAAGGCTTACCAGCGCCTTAACGACATTTTCGCCGCCACCGCTGATGTAGAGATGCGGAGCGTTCCTACCAGCCTTCGGCGGTCCTCCGATTATGCAGCCATCGAACACGCGGTCGATGTGGTCTCCAAACGCGTTTGCAACGGCTGACATGGTCTCAGGTGAGATGGCGTTGCAATCGACGAAGAACGCCGATGGTGTAGATCTCGACATAACACCAGCGACATCATGGGCAACCGACAGGGCCTGGGCAGGAGGCACAATTGAGAGGATGATGTCTGCTCCGACGAGCGAAGCCAGGTCTACCTCTTGGATGCCAAGCGCCTTGGTCCGCTCGCGGGTCTCGGGCGACCGCCCGCCGAGATATGTTGTCACCTCCGCCCCTGCGGATCGAAGCGCTGCTCCTATGGCGCTTCCCATTGCACCCATGCCGATAATCGCAATCCTATTCATTGCTTGCCTTTCACGTGTTGATACAAAGAGCAGGCAACTAGGATGAACGCGGTCAGGTGCAAGAAGCGGAACCTCGTTACAGCCTCCGACATAGCCGTACGGGTTGCCATTCCGTCGCCCGGTCTATAGAGAGCCCGCTCGATTAAAAAAGCATGGACTGAAGACGTTGATACGAAGATACCTTTGGACGCTGGATCGATGTGACCAGGAGTCGCGTAGTGGGCTCTCCACCGAAGCCGAGTTGGTCGATGTCCTTACTGCCGCGGACCTTCCCTGTGTGATGACCCCGGATTGGCTTGTGGCAACAATGCAAATGGACATCGAAAGCAGCGGCTTGGCGGTTCACGAGTCTACGCTCGAAGCCCACGATAACTGGAAGCTCCAACTCAAGCTGGTTGCCTGACCTGGCCATTTCCTTTGATCTGTTATAGCCCCGCGCTAGCGCTATCGAATTAGCATTTGTTAACATTCATTCATTCGCGGCGGCGCCACATTCGAACGCCGGTACTTGTGAAGAATGGCTGCCCGCTCTCCCCGCGCGCGGCCGTCACCCGCATGCGGGTGGGTGAGCTTGTGTGCCAACACGTCGGTACGAGTGCCTGCTCTACCGTGCAACCCGGGCTGGTCGGTGTGGGCTCAGCCCCGAATTGATGAGCGCCTCGTCCTCGACAATCAGTACCGGTGTGTGCTCCTTCTAAATGTCGAGTATTTAGGAGGAGCTTGAGGGCGGTCGAGGATCCTCACAAGTTCTTGACCCACGGAAAACACGCGTGCCATCGAGGGTTTGCGCCCTGCATTTCATTTCCAGGAATGTCGGCGTTTCCATTGAAATCTCGTTAGACAATGCCGACTTCTAGCGACGTTCGTGGAGAGTCCTATGTTGAGCTCAGTGATCGCACTTTGTGCAGTTGTCGTGACTTTTTCGATCGCCCGGTATTTTGTGGCGAAATCGCGTCTGGTTGATACTAAGCTCGACGAGATTATCTCTCAAAAGCTTTCGCAAAGCGAATACGTGCGGGAGCTCTCGCGCCTGAGGGAAGAGAATGGAGTGATGCGGAACCTACTAATCGACATGGTGGAAAACGAGGCTTTGCCCACCGACACCGCAAAAATGTCAGAACCGGAACGCACTCGCGTGATGAAGGCTCGAATCCAGCGACGCAGGGAGGTTTTCGGCGAGGCTTTGCTCACGCTTAAACAGACGGATCGCGGTCGGTCGGCCCATCTCTCTAGCCCTGTTGAGCGGGCTTAGAGCCCTCCTTGGGAGGAGTGGTTTTCAAATGCCATCTACAGTGGGAATGGACTTTATGTCCGAGTGACCGACAATCTAGCTCGGCGTCCAGACAACCCATCATCCTCCCGTAAGCATCCGACGGTCCCGGTTACGCCGCCCTTCCGCCCGCTTCTTTTTGGGGTCGCCCCATACTTGCGCGACCTTCTATCGCTCCCCTTCCGCGGGTTATATAACTCCTTGTGAAATGAGCTTCGTATTTTCAGAGCCAGTTATCTGAAGGGAGGATGCCTTGCCTAGATCATCACTGTTCCTGTCGCTAGCGCTGTCTGTCGGAATATCCGTCTCATCGATCGCCGTGCCGACAGAAGCTAGCGCACAGACCCATATTTCCATCAGCGTTGGCAGCAATCTCAATAGCGGCAGAAGGCTTAGCTGTAGCCAGGGCGAGAGGCTCCTCCGCAGCCGCGGTTTTAGGGATGTCAGACGGATCGACTGCCGCGGTCGTTTCTTCGTTTATCGTGGCTGGAGAGGCAGTAGCCGGTTCGAGATTGCCATACGCCAGCGCGATGGCCGCGTTGTAGATATGCGCCGCATGAGTGGCAGGCGATAGTGCAAAGAAGGTGAGATCATTGAGCTTACAACGACCGCTGCTTCCATCCATCCTACTCATACCCAGTGGTTGCCACGAACATCGATCAGAGCCACTCTCAACCTGCTGGATTCTGGTATCCTTCGCCCGGTTTCCCTTGTCCTACAGCTTCGTTCCGTTGGCCACCGCAACGACCGGATGCTTTCGATAGCAGCAATGCCTTCATCGTTAAGTGTGTGCTTTAACCTTCAAGAGCATCACGATGAAGTCGCTAGGTTATTACCGCAGAACACGGGCCATATGGGGCGTGGCCTGCGGGTTACTCCGAAGCCTCACAGCCCATCTGGATGCTCCGCAGACTTTGTTCCACTTCGCTCCAGTTATGACAACAATGGTTGAGCTCTCAAGCGATCCCTCTGGGCCGCTGGTCGCCGCTCATCGAAGACTTGAACCGCAGGCAAAGGCCTCGGCACAGCAGATTCCGGGTCGGGCAATTCATGGGCGCGATAAGCCGCCCCATTCAGGCTCAGGAAGCCCTCGCCTGGAGTACGGGCGGGATCGTTGGCGGCGCATCGCGTTGCTCGCCAAACGTAGGAAATGGAGATGAGTTGCGTTGACGCTCCCTCATTCCGATCCCATTTGCGTGGGTATGGCCAAAACGAAGAAAAAGAACGCAAGCGACGATCCTGAACTAATCAGGGAGTGGCCGCTTCCGGTAACCGCAACACTCGGCTCCACCGTCAGGGTCAAGGGGATCTTGCAGGAGATCCGCTCCCGGCTGCCGTCCGCAGTCAGAAAAGCACTGGACATGCAGGGGGGCGCCCTCACCCTGATTATGCCGGAGGTTTCAAAGGCTACGTTCCGCGCCACCTCCTCTGCCGTATCCAAGGCGCTCGAGGACATCGCAGAGCTTCCCATCATCCCCCGCGAGATCGAGGATATCCTGACGATCACGACCTCAGAAAGGAAGCGTTGGTTGGACGACGGGCGCCTCCCGAGCGCTGGAACACGAACCGTCAGGCTGCAGGGACGTGCGCGGCAGATCACATTTCATGTATTTGATCCGCGCGTTGTTGAGGATCTTCTCGACAGAGGTGCTGTAGATGAATGGCGAGAGGAGGACGTGGCAGCGAAGGCAGAAAACCGTAGGCGCGCCGCCTATCAAGCGAAGCTTACGCGTTCGCTAAAAAAGCAAGGAAATACCAAAAGAGCTAAACAGGACGGTGATGAACCCGCAACTGGGTTGAGTGGATGGGACGAATTTGGGAGCGACGGCTTGCTCCGCTAGCCAAGGCCTGTGCCCCCGCGACGTGAACTGCGCAGCACCCATCCAGAGTTAGGTTCCCGCAGAGTTTCTCGATGTCGCGCTGCTGCTTGGTTAGAACAATTTGTCTATACCCGTCGCGCGGGAGGGTTCGCTCACAGACTGGCACGGACAGCGACTCGTCATCATTATCATGCGGGCGGTTCAATACGATCGCTGGGAACCTTTCCCGCTCAATGGGAGTTGCTACGACAATCGACCCTCGGGATTACACCATGCTTCTCTTGACCATTTTGACAGCCCTCATCGCCATCATGTTCGTAAGTACGATCGCTGCCACCATCCGCGCACTTAGGATGGAGAGTAAACACGCGGAGGCCGATTTGAGACGTTCGACAGCGTTCTAAGACGCCGAGCCGATGTCTTCGGTATATTCGCAGACGACTGCGCGCTTCTTTCCTCCCCGCTTAGCCTCGTAAAGGCACTTGTCGGCAGCTTTCATCAACAGGTCCAGAGTTGGCGTGATGGAAATGCTCCAAGTACCACCCACACTGCCTTGCGCGACAACGGTTCCTTCCACCAAATCGATTGGAACTGCCAACTCACCAACGATTCGATCGGCAATTCTTTGCGCAACGCCCTCTCCACCCTCTAGCAGCACGGCAAATTCGTCGCCCCCGAGCCTTCCGACCGCATCGCTTGGCCTTACAGCAGCCTTGAGCCTCGAGGCCGTTTCAACAAGAACGCCGTCGCCCGCCGCGTGGCCGAGGGTATCATTTATCTCCTTGAAGCCATCGAGATCTATCGTAAGCACAAGGTAACCATTGTCCTTTCGAATCCGGTCGAATTTCTTTTGAAGGCCACGCCTATTGTATAGACCGGTGAGCGTGTCGGTATCTGCGTCGCTTTCGAGTTCTGCCCACCTTATATGCTCCTCGGTGTAGTCAATGACCACTCCGATGATGCGGAACGGCTTTCCCGAGGGATCTTTTAGCAGCCGACGGTCACATCGCATCCACCTCTCGCCATTGACAGTCTTTAACCGATATTCAGCCACAGCCTTATCGATCTGTCCCTCGAGCAGAGGCGTGAGGCGGGCTATGTAATGGTCGTCCGGATGCATTCTTCTCAAATAGCCTTTGAGATCCAGGCGGGCCGCATCTTCCCCGCCAATGAAGCGCGCCAAACGATCCGACGTTTCAAACTTCTGCGTTGCTACGTCCAGATGCCAGAAGCCGCCTCGAACCGCTTCCATCGCGAGTTCCAACTGGGTTGCCCGCTCTATAAGCTGCCGTTCCGTGCGCTTCGCCTCTGTGACGTCCTCAATCATTGAAAGAAGCCTGACAACCTCGCCCGAGGCCTTCCGCATGGCAATCACTGTGAGCTCAGCCTCGACAATGCTCCCATCCGGCCGCACATATCGCTTTTCGCGTTTGAACCCATCTCGCGTGCCGGCCAGAATCTCGTCGAAGAACATCCTGTCGGCTGCACGATCGTCAGGATGTGTAATTTCTCCAAATGGAAGTGTTGTGAGCTCATGCGAGGTCCGCTGTAGCATTTTGACGAGGCTCGCGTTTGCCTTCACGATCTTACCGCTGGGTGCGACGAGAGCGACGCCGATTGGAGCCGCCTCGAATGCATAGTCGAACAGCGCAGCGGGTTCATCGGACGAGCTGCGCCCAAGGCCACGTACCGTCTTTATGTTTTCGGACTGCATGGCTTGATCCCTTCCCCCCCTTACAACACAGCCGATATGAGGCAATGGGAAAGGGCGTCAAAGAATGTAGCCCTAAACCTATGCTCTCCGCGTACCCCTTCTCGGAACCAAAGGCATCGACCGGAGTTTTAAAGTCGGACCCTTAGGATAGTCTCGACCCTCTTCAGCATCAACCTGCCCCTTCTGCTCGACGGGGCTCTCTTCTGGCAAGCCCGCTGGACGCGTAAGCGTGCCAACACGATCCCTTGGATCCTACGGGCAACTCCCCTTCCTTTTCATACCTCCATGGCAGGTGCCTCGTAAAGTCAGTCAGCGGCGCCATGTTTCTGGAGTTACGATAGACCAGGTAGTTTCCGTGCCGGAGTATATGACATGGGTATTTGCTTGGATTTGGCAGGATGCAGGCCTGCCGGGCCAGCCGTTTATACTGCTGGGCTAAGGGGCAACGCTTCATGATCACCGGTCATCGGGAGTTGAGACCGTCGGATACCGCTCCCCCGTATCGGTAAAACGACAACGATGGTCTTGCCGGCGTGTCCGGTCGACTGGCACGCGAGGTCGCACCCCACCCGATGATATGCCCGCCAGGAACTCCTCCGCAACCAGTGCTTCCGCCGTTTTCCGTGCGTCGGCAGTGTTGAGGGCAAGCACTTCGTCGGAGATTGACAAATTTGCTGGTAGTTGTTCGGGAGCGACCTGCGTGACCTTGTGAACCCGTTGATCTCGCCCGGATAAGGGTTGGTCTCTGTCGGCAGAGATTCGGCGGTCTGCTCGGCGATCACCACCTTCAGATAAGAGTGTTTCATTGGTCCACCGCGAAAGTTCGAGCCGTACCTGCTAACTCCATATGATGCATGTCCTGATAAGGGGTCGTCCAATATTGGGCTCCGTCATTCGCACCAGCGGCCTGCTTGCGGGCCACCGAGCGAGAGGCAACGGGGCGGCTTCCGGGCACGAACAAAATTCAAATCACGAACGGTACCGAAGATCATCCTTCTTGAATGCCAGACGCTTGAGTCCTAAATTCGCCAAATGCTTGACCATTCGTCTCGACCATTATCGCCTTCGAATATCCCGATGGATGCGCTTAGCGAAGTCCTGCAAGACTTTCGCATGAGTGGCGTCAACTATGGACGATGCGAACTCAGACATCCGTGGAGCATCGCGTTTCCGCAACAACCGCTCCTTCGTTTCCACTTTGTCAGCCGCGGCCCAAGCTGGATCTATACCGAAATTCAAGGGTGGCAGGAGTTGAACGATGGGGATCTCGTGCTGTTGCCGCAAGGCATCGCACATCGATTGGCCAGCGCGCCAGATGTTGAAGGCGACTCACTTAAACGCTGTCAGATAACGAGCCTAGGGAGTAACGTGTGCGAAGTGGTGCAGCAAGGAAGCGGCGCGACCAGCACCCTCTTCTGCGGCTCGATGGCTTTGGGCGCGCATGCCATTAACCCGCTGATTGCTTTGATGCCGCCCGTCATCAAGGGCTGCGATGTGGCCGGCAATGACCCGATCGTTGGCCCCCTGCTTGCTGCCATGACCGCAGAGGCCACACAGCCCCAAATGGGGAGCGCTACGGTGCTGTCCCGTATGGCGGACTTGCTTGCAGCACGGCTCATCCGTTGCTGGGTCAATTGCAGTGGAGCCTCAACCATGGGCTGGCTGGCTGCCATTAGGGACCCCCACATCGGTCGTGCATTGGCGGCAATGCACCGAGATCCCGGCCATAACTGGAACCTCGAAAGTCTCGCCGGCGTCGCGGGCCAGTCTCGCTCGACCTTTGCCGAGCGTTTCAGCACTGTCTTGGGAGAAGGCGCAGCACATTATCTTGCACGTTTGCGTATGCAGCTTGCCCGTGAACTGTTGGGGCAAAGTGGCATGTCGGTTGCCGAAGTTGCTTCTCGCCTGGGCTACGAATCCGAGGCGTCTTTCGCTCGCGCGTTCAAGCGCATTACCAGCGTCTCCCCCGGCCTTGTGCGGCGCACAAGTTCCGGACTAACGGACATGAATTTCGGATTTTAGGATACATATCATCCTGACTAGTTGGGCTATGAAGTCTCCGACCACAGGAGATTTCTAATGACGAACACAATATCGGAGCTCGACGCGGCAACAATTGACGTTGAGATTGCTGACCAATCCAGGTGGACGGCTACGACCTGGTTCGCGGTTATTTCGATGGCAGCCACCAGCTTTGCGCTGGTCTCGGCGGAGTTCCTGCCGGCAGGCCTTTTGACGCCACTGGCACGCGATCTCGGGATCACCGAGGGAACAGCCGGACAGCTCGTCACTGCAACCGCTTCCGTCGGTGCCGTTACTGCCCTGTTAAGCAATGTTCTCATCGGCAGATTGAACCGCAAGGCAGTACTGGTCGGCCTTAGTGCGTTGGCGATCGGCTCCAATATTCTTGCGTCGATAGCGAACGATTTTTGGCTGTTGTTGTTAGGCCGAGCTGGGTTAGGTATCGCGCTAAGCGGCTTCTGGGCGCTCTCGGTTGCCGTGGTGGCGAGGCTGGTCGGCACCAATGCGACCGGTCGGGGCATGGCTATCGTCACCCTCGGTGTCTCGCTCGCCACCATCGCTGCGCCATCGATGGGTGCCTTGATCAGCGACTGGCTGGGATGGCGGATTGCCATGGCAATGACGGCCGGACTTGCGGTGCTGGCCATGCTTCTGCAGATAGTCAGCCTGCCATCGTTGCCCGCAAATACAAGCAACAGTCTAGCCGATGTCTTCCGGTTGACACGACGTCGCGGTGTTCAATTGGGAATGCTTGCCATCCTTTTGCTGATGACAGGCCATTTTTCTGGCTCGGTTTATGTACGTCCTTTCCTCGAGCAAGTGACACACCTTGAGACTAGATCGATCGCCGTGGCGCTGCTCGGTTTTGGCATCGCCTCGGTGATTGGAAATGTTGCCGGTGGGCGACTGGCCGACACCAGTGTTCGTCTTGCACTCGCTGTCACCGCAGTGTTAATGGCGCTTGCAGCCTTCGCTCTGGTCCTTTGGGGTGCTTATCCCGGCATCGCCTTCGCCCTTGTTAGCCTTTGGGGTCTTGCCTTCGGTATGGCACCGGTAGTGCTGCCGACCAATCTCTCTCGCGGAGCGCCCGACGCCCTTGAGGCGGCAGGCAGCCTGATGGTCGTCTCTTTTCAGATCGCCATCAGTATCGGCGCGGTTTTCGGTGGCTACATTGTCGATCATTACGGCGCAGCCGCGCCGTTGACCCTCACCGCGCTCCTGGCAGCATCGACGGCCGGCTTGACGTTGCTGCAGCCTCGGAGTTGATCTTTCTCGGTGTTGAACTCGGCGCATTTTTAGTGCTGCAAGGCACCCTGAAAAGCACCCTGGGAACCAATTGCCGGCCACCTTGATCGTGCCATGCCCGCGTCCACCACCCTCATCCTTGAAGTCAAGTCCCCGGGGGATCATTGGGATCCACTGGAATTGCACCGGTGGACCCCGTTCGAGCGGCGGGCGCACCGCTGTTGCGTGCAGTCGTGACGGATATCCCGCAGCAGGCATCGGCTCCTCGACAAATGAGCTGTGTAGTAGCCCGCTAAATCCCCGGACACGATCTCCCACTTGTTAAGTGTTAGGAGTAATGTGCCCATTATGACCAGTCACATACCTAATATAAAAGTGCTGTCCGGCCCTGAGCGCCGCCGTCGCTAGTCGACAGCGGAGAAGCTAGCTATAGTCCAAGAGACCTACGAGCCTGATGTCACGGTCAGCATCGTAGCCCGACGGCATGGCATTCAGCCAAACCAGTTGTTCGCCTGGCGCACCTTCGCAGCGCAGGGTGCGCTGACGGCGACGGCATCGCAGGAAGAGGTCGTCCCGGCATCCGAATACAGAGCGCTTCAGAACCAGGTGAAAGAGCTGCAACGCCTCCTCGGGAAGGAGACGATGGAAGAAACGCTTGAGATAGCATCAGGGTCAAAAAAACACCTGTTGCGCTCGCTCGTTGCCGAAGGACAGTTCGCGATGACGGCGGTTTGCGAGACCTTGGGTGTCGCCCGATCCGACATAACGGAACGTGTCAAGCGCGATTACGTCTCGGCCAACCCCTTGCCGGACGCCATGACTGTTATCGCGCAACTGCCCTCATGGTTCGAACACTACAACACCGTCACCCGCATAAGGCTTTGGGATATCGATCACCCCGCGAGTTTTTAAACCGTCAAACAGAAATCTGATCCTGTCCGGTTTTTATGGGGCAACTCCAAGCTGCGCGTCAGAGCCCTTTATCGTCGTAACGCGCAAGCAATTGCTTTAGCTGTTCGTTCTGCAATCGCAGTTTTTTAGCCAACTGATATCTGAGCTGCGCTATTTCGCTCTCTAGGTTCAAAGCCTCGGTACTGACAACATCGCCGACCAATCTAGCCTCGATTGGTTCAGCAAGCAGCGGCTTGCTAAGGGGACGTTCAACAATTGGAGCGCTTCGCCTTGGTCGGTTCCTTACCGCTCTTTCAGCCGGCGTCGTCGACGCCTTGCCTTCTGCGTTGCTATCTGGCTCTGCAGCGTTGATCGCGGCAGCAGTGTGCTCGGTCGTTTTCTCACCTAAATCGGTTTGGACTGCGACAGGAACATCATGATGATCAGCTTCCAGAGCGTCAGGTACTGCGGTTGACGCTGGCACTGCTGCGCCTACGCTCAATCTGTCGCTTGTAATCAACCTGATTGTCGTTGCCAAAACCGGCTCGATGTCTTTCGTCAAAGGAGGTCTGGATAGAACTTCCTTGACTGCGATAATGCCTTCGTCCCGCTCTCGAGTTTGCTCATCGCTGCCAGTGGGAGCTTTTGACTCTGCTGGATCCGCTGTGTGTTTAGCGGAACTCGGATTTTGGAGCGCAATAACCTGAGGACGCGCCACAATTTCGGCATGGGGTTTTTCAGCTCTCGGATCCGACGTCTCCGAAATCTCGCCCGCGAGCTCATCAGATATTTCCGAATCACGCCGGGATACGAGCCCAGCAATGACCTTCCACGGTGATCTCATGATCCACCTCCCGACTCGGTGTGTCGTGAGATAATAGCGGCTCGGGGACCGGGCACGCAATGCTTGCCCGATCATAAGTCTGCTGATTTTAGTGGCGTTGCCTGTTTCGCCAGCCTAACTGCAAGGCTGTGCTCACGCGATCCCGAGCTTCTTGCGAAGGTCAGCGTTCTCGGCTCGAAGTTTGTCAGATAACGTCTTGCGGAGCTTCTGGTTTTCTTCCTCAAGCTTGAGAAGTTCTGAAAAGCCGTCTGAGGATGGCGTCAGCGCTTGAGCTTTTCGCGAGCCACGCTTAACAAGTTGCGGCTTGGTAGCAACTTTGCCAGTGGCAACTTTCTTTTCTGCAACGGGTGCAGGCGCAGAAGCGACGGGGGCCTGTTCACTGCGCTTTGCGCGGCCGCGGGTTTTCTTCGCGGGTGCGCTCACCGAGGGTGATACGGCCGCTTCAGAGACGATCTTCGACTTACGAGGACCGCGTGTCTTCTTTTCTTTCGGTGCGTTTCCTGCCGGGGTGTCGTTGTTACTCGTAGCGTTGGTTTCGTCAGCCATGCTGAACTCCTTGAAAACAAAAATGTTGTCGAACTTACGAAGGCACGAACAATATGCGCTCAATTTTGTTTAAAACTCATTGATTTTCTCGAATCGCGATTAACTTGCCCATCTCGCAACTGTCTCCGTGGTAAGTGGGCCAATAGAACGGGCGACAATTCACGTCATTCGGCTGCGGACATAACAAGTGATTACCTCCGTGAATCGCAAATACACCCGAGTTACCGGTTGTGCGGCTTTGCGAGTGGCCCTACCCTCAATAGATCGTTTTTTAGTGGGGACTATATGGCGACTGGAAAGCTAAGGTTCTTCAACGCCTCTAAAGGCTTCGGGTTCATTGTCGCGGACGATACCGGTGCCGAAATTTATCTTCCGGCACGCGTCGTTGACAGTGCAAGGCTACCGGATCTCAAACCCGGCGCTCATTTGAGCTACGCGCCTAAGACGGCCAATGGTCGCGCTTTTGCTGACGAAATTTCAATCGTGAAACCTCCCATTACGCAGAAGGCAGCCGGAGGCCCGCCACGTGAGAGCTTCGATGAGTTTGAGCGCGAATGGGGCCTTAAGCCCTGTCGCTGAGGTTCTCAGGGTTGCCTTGGCGTCCTCTTCGTCAGTCATTTGCGGTTGGGCTCACTGCCATAGATGTTGACGTCCAAGCACTCGTCACCACACACGATCATCTTGACGGCATCGCTTGCTATTGTGGCGTAGCAGCATGGCGCAAGCACGTGGAGCGACCATCCGGGGAGCGTATGCGTGACGAGCCCGCAGAGAAGTGTGAGCAATTTAGTTAGCGTTAAGGGGGCGGCTATACAGTCCCGGCATTTCTAAGTTTAACATTCGGGTGTTGTTCAGCATGGGCGACAGCAATATCATCTTCTATATTCCACCAATTCTTTTTGGCATCGTAGCACTGGCTTTTTTCTTGCTTTGGCACCTTAAGGTCACTCCAGGGTGGCACTGGGGCGCTGGTTTCGCACAGACCTCCGCCGGCTTCGTTGTCTCAACCTTCCTGCCAGAGCAATTCCTCGCCGCATTCGCGTCTGGGGTGATCTTCATCGGAGCTGCCTACTGTTATGGCAGCGGTCTGCTCAGGCATTTCCGAGGACCAATCCTTCGAGAGCAAAGATTGGCATTTGTCGCTCTGTATACGGCCGCCCTCGCCTATACCGTTTACTGGCAACAAAGCCTGGTCGCGCAACTCTTTCTAACGGATGTAGGGTTTGCGTTTCTCCTGGGTTGGGCAGTCTGGGTCGTTGCTCGTAATGCATCGCGCCCGATCGATATTGCGCTTGTCGTGACATCGTGTGTCGTCGTCCTTGACTCAGTCGTCCGAGCTGTCTTCTTCACGTTCTTCACGAAATCCAGCAATAACTTTGGCGATTTTGCGAGCTCTCTCTACAATCTGGAAGTTACGATTACGACGATCACTATTTGCATGTTCTTTCCGTTCACCGCCTTGGCGGCCAGCGCCACTGCCGCAATCGAACGTCACCGAACAGCTGCCGGGCGGGACGAACTGACTGGACTTCTCAATCGCCGTGGATTTTGGGACGCCGTGCAACTCGATCCCAATGGCGCAGTACTGACTGGGTCGCTGATCGTGTGTGATATCGATCACTTTAAGCATGTGAACGACACCTACGGGCACGCTGTGGGCGATCTTGTTATCCAAAGACTTGCAAGAGAATTAGAACATGTCATCGGAGAGCTTGGCTACGTCGCTAGGTTCGGCGGTGAAGAGTTTGTCGCATTTCTCCCAAACTCATCGATCGGGCAGACCGTCGCCCTCGCCGAAACAGTGCGATCTTGCTTTGCAGTGGAGGATTGGGCCATCATCGGGGTCGGGCACGCCGTTACCGTCAGCTGTGGCGTGTGCGCTATCATTCGCGGTGAGATGTCACTGGATGACGCTATAGATCGCGCTGATGGCGCTCTTTACCTTGCGAAAAATTCTGGACGGAACAGGGTGGTAGCGACGGACGTTGAGGCAGGTGCAGTTACGTCCAGTCTTTCTGCCAACACCACGCGACATTCGGCAGAATCGATGTCTATGGTATAATCGTCTTCACTGGTTACGAAACACCGGTCGCGCGAGGTGCGCCCTGGGCGTCAGTTGGGATATGTTGAGTTAGCGCGCTGAAAGGACCGACGTTTGGTCGAAGAAATCACTCCGATATCTGCTACGGTATCCACCTCGGCTACGCGTGTCGATACTAGCACATCAATTACATCTGAGCCGGACAGGGCATGGGTAGCTGAGCGACAGGACATCATTTCTGCCAACCTCTTTACCCGCAAACAGCGTCCTGCAGCGTCGCCAAATTCAGATGGCTCGGAAACTGAATCAAAAGATGAAGATCAATCGATGGATCGGACATCGGGCCGTCACCACAGGTCAGTGTATGGTCCAACGTTGGATGGCCCCGACGAGCGTCTGTCCGGCGAGAGCGAGCGGATTGGAACCGGGAACTGGGACGACGACGTTCCATTTGGCGAACACGTCGGGTTTCTCTAGAGTCCAACTAGGACCGCGGCTGTTCAGTAAAGTCGACTTCTTTCCGGCATATCGATCACCTGTCTGGCAGGCATCTAAATCTTAGGTGATGCGCTGGGCGGAAGGTCCGTTTGCCAAAACGCGCTCGGCCGGTGCAACGCCGCCGTTCGAGTTCTGCCACGACAGCGGGGCTTTGCCTCTTTACAGCCCTAGATCTTCTTGTCCGTGCAAGGCCAGCGGTCTAAGGACCAGCGGATCAAAAAAGCCAAAGTTCATGTCTGGTAGCCGTGGTTCCGGTATTCCGAACTCTCTGGCGACAACATGACGGTTGAACACGTCGCCCACTGTGTTTTGACGAGCAGCGACATTGCTTCGATCGCGAAATAGGACCTCGTAGCCCTCTTCACCATCACTTCCAGTCCGGATGTGGGGGTTGGCCGCTTGCAAGTCTTCCTCGCCGTTGCTTGCATCGTGTATGAGGACACGTCCACCTCCAACCAGCGGCAGTTCCTGTGCGTCTACGCCGTCACGTGCACAGGCCAGGCAAAGACTAGATGTGTTGTCGTCGTCATTATGGATGCTGTATGTCGTTCCTGCCGGAACGAAGAACAAGTCATGTGGCTTTATCGTGAAAGTCTCAACTCGCTCGAACCCGCTCCCAACAAGCAGTAACAGCTTGCCTGAGGTGCAAAATCCGAGTTCATGAAAGGGGGACGGACCTTCAGAGAGAAACTCCGAGTCGACCTCCAAGTCTATGGTTTTAAACCCCAAATGGCGAAGCTGGCGAAACACCGCCGTCGATCTGACAATCTCTGCCATTTCAGAGCCGCTGCGGGCATTCCGCTGCGTGGCCTTCTTTGTCTGCATCGGTTATAACCCTTCTTAACAAAATGCTCTGATTGCTTTAGGTGTCGTCCCGGGCGCGATCCGGTCACTAGCTGGAAGGTCTCAATCAACGCGATCTGCAAATCATCGCCCGGCCCGCCAGTTTGCGCGCGCGTGAGTCAGTTGTTGATGACAAGCGGCTCGGGCGGGCTGGAAAGTTAGCGCGCAGGACCTCATCAGATTCTTTGAATTGCTGTTGGCCAAGGGATGAAGTCATGGGCCTGCTCCTTTGCGATTGTCATCGAACTCCTCGTTCGTGACAGCTGAGGGAGGTTAGCCTCATTCCCTGAGCTCGGATGCTATCCATAGGGCATACCGCACACATACGCGGGTATAGGTTACTACTGACCCTTGGCACGACAGCCCATCTGCAACGAACCCCGAGGTCTGCCAACATCGCCTCTTCGGGTTTAAAAGATCAGGACTTTCTCGGGCGCAATTGAGATGGCAACTGGTTCGATGTGTTGCGGAAGAGGCTCGCTCATCATTGTGGTCAACGGTATCTCCAGACCCTCGACCCGGAGCAGTAGTTGGTCGCCGGCCCCACGAAATGTCCTTTCCGTGCCAATCGACCGATCCTTGATGACGATACGCTAATGGACTGTGGTCGTATGTAGACAGTCGCATTTGGCCGCGGCTTCCGCTGCGCTTCGTCCTTTGACGCGCCACGTGGGCTCGAAGTACGCAAAAGGGGCAAAGGTGTCCCGACGATTAAGGACTATCGCCAGCGCGACGCCCGGCGAGCTTCTCCATCGATCAGATTCAGGAGCAACTGCAAAAGTCGTTAAATTCCGTGGACGACCGCTTTCCTTTGGTCGTCTTCCCATCTGGGACGCCGAAACTATGATTGGGTCTTACCCAAGGGAGGCACGCTTGCTGAGATATCATGTACACTCGCGCGAGGACGGAAACTGGTCGGTCATCGATAGCCAAAATGGTATTGAAATTTCAGATACTATCATTGGTTCGAGTATGACGCGGCTTAGCGCGCAAGCGTTGGCAGATCTTCGCAATAGTAGCGAGAAGCCAGTGGTTCGCGTTCAAGCAGGCTGCAAATGATTGCTGCGGTGTTCAGGCGTATACGGCGCACGGGAAAGTCCCAAACGTAGTGCTCACCCGCCGCACGCAATGTCGCGCGCTCCAATTCCAAGCCCATAGCCACGGGCGGCTGATGAGTGTGCCGCGTTCCGTCACTTCTCCTTGACGAAAACATGTGCCTCAACAGCTGCCGCGATGAACGCTCTGCGAGCTTCCGCTGGCGGCCGTTTCCCTTCGATGACCTCC
This sequence comes from Hyphomicrobiales bacterium, assembly GCA_900466605.1. Classification (GTDB taxonomy): domain Bacteria; phylum Pseudomonadota; class Alphaproteobacteria; order Rhizobiales; family Rhizobiaceae; genus Rhizobium. Next base: position 22,975 of record UBMU01000007.1, on the reverse strand, counting down.
AAGCACACCTTCTTTGCCTCACGCAGTTGTTTACCAGCCTGTACCGGCCAGCTAGGGGCTCTCAAAACCAAGATGGCATCGCCTGCGCTTTCAATCGTTCGATAATCCCCGGTTTGAGGCGAGACGAATGAGATGGGTCTTGACCATTTTCTGATGTCGGCCATTCGCGGCTCCTTAGTATGACCCGACCGGTGGCTCAGTTTGCTGCATCGAAATCCGGTCCGAAGCAGAGATAACACGAGCCTGTCGATAGCGAGTTGGAACGTACATTTGTGCTCTCCTTTACAGAAGGAACCATTCCCTTCGAGGATTGCTCCAATGCCGCTCCCGCTTGACCGTCGTGACGCCGACACGTTTTCCAAAACCTCCAATAGTGAAGAGGTAACGATGAAGTATCAGGATTGTTACGTCTGGATTTGCAGTAACGTACTTCAAAATGCGCCCGCGTTTCCTAGCCTTCCCCTGAGCTTCGTGTTGATGATTGAAAGCAGGACGTGGGGCTACTTCCATCCGACTCTTGGCAGCTTCGACGTCCGAGCCAATCCCTCGGCACCACGCATCGATCCCGACGCCGATGGTGCGCGCGATGCCATCGTGGTGATATCGCGGGCCGCGGCTGCGGAGATATATAGCGGACGTCTTCCATTTACCCAAGCCGAGGAGCGCGGACTTGTGCTGGTCGATGCATCGTCTTCGTCGAAAGCTCCGATCCGCTCGGCTTTGACGAAGGCGTATCCAGTCAGCCACTTCAGCGACTTCGTCTGCACAGAAGTCGCCTAGCAGGCGGCAAAGGTGATAATGTTCCCGTCAGCATCAGTTCGAAGTTCGTTCAGCCCTGCATCTCATATACGAAGCAGAACGCCTGGACATTCTTTCCAAGATCACCAATGCGGTCGATCGCGCCGCATTTACTGTAACGTACTTCCTGCCGATCCAGCTTTTCCTCATGGTCGGCCCGTCGCGCTTTCGGTTGGCTATTTCCGTCCGGAGACTGCTGCCACACTCGATATCACGGTGGAGTAACCATGGACCTGATCATCTCGATTGCCGAATGGAGCACCCTGGCGTTCGCTTTGGTTCTCCTGTTGGTACAGCTTGTTGCCCATGAAGTGGGCTTTCGCCTTGGCGCACGGAGTAAGCAGAGAAAGGCGGGGCAAGGAGAAAACGTGGGAACCGTGGTTGCGGGAATGCTGGCGCTTCTGGCGTTCGTTCTCGCGTTGACCTTATCATATGCGTCGACACGTTTCACTGAGAGAAGGGAGGGCACGCTCTCGGAGGCAAACGCCATCGGCACGGCCTGGCTGAGGGCGACCGCGATCGGCACTCAAACGGGAGACGAGATTGCCAAGTTGCTTGAAGACTATGCTCGCGTGCGAGCGGATTTCGTGAGGGTAGAGCGAGACGACGGAATTATCGCCAAGGCGAACAATGATACCTCCGCGCTCCAGCAGCAGATATGGAGCCGGGTCTCTTCGATTGTACGCGAACGTCCCGACGCAATCTCGGGAGCCTTGATGGCCTCTGTAAATGAGACGTTCGATGCGAGCACGGCAGAGCGCTTCGCACTCGGAATGCGATTGCCGTGGCAGGTCTTCTGGTTGCTGATCGGAGTGATGCTTTTGAGCATGGCCGCCTTGGGCTACCAATTCGGACTGAAGGGCCGGCCAGTGCGTTTCCTGATCTTTCTTCTCACCGTCGTCTGGACTGCGATTGTCGTCGACATACTCGATCTGGCGTCGGCGAGGCTCGGTTACTTTCGCACCGACGCGACCGTCTACGACTGGACCCTACAAGGGTTCAAGACTCCGTCGGGAGGTTAATCGCAGCGTGATCAGGCGATGGCAACCTGCTGTGGTCAAACAACAGATCCGCTCGTATCTGCGGCCTATGTTACGTTCGGTTTTACCGTAACGTACTTATCGGACGGTCTGTTTTCTGATCGGTTGGCGTCCACATCTGTCGTGGTCATTGTTTTGGGATCGTCCACAATCCACCCGAAGGAGGTTTTGCCGATGGCAATTGGTACAGGACACGCCACCCGTGCGCGAGGACTGTTGAGCTTGTTGATGGCTGCCGCAGCGCTGCTGACGCTCAGTCAGACTGCGCTCCACTCCCAGCAGCAACCACCCTCCTCGACGTCGGCAGCCGTCCCCGTGCCTTCATCAGCTCCTGCCTCCGATCCCGTGCTGGCTGACACGTTGAGCGAAGATGAGTTGGAGGTGCTTGTCGCTCGCATAGCGCTCTATCCTGATGAACTGGTGGCGCTTGTCACATCGGCTTCGCTCTATCCACTGCAAATTATAGAAGCGTCCCGGTTTCTGGATCAGGTCAAAGGCAACTCGTCATTGAAGCCCAAGGACGACTGGGACGGCAGCATAGTCTCCCTCCTCAACTATCCCGATATCGTCAAGATGATGAGCGACGACCTCGATTGGACGCAGCAGCTGGGTGATGCGGTAACCGACCAGCAAAAGGACCTGCTGATCGCAATCCAGACGCTGCGCGACAAGGCCGTCGCCGACGGAATCATCAAGACCGATGACAAGGTCAAGGTGGTTCAACAGAACGACAATGTTATCATTCAGGCCGCCAACCCCGAGAAAATTTACGTGCCGCAGTACGAGCCCCAAATGCTGTACGAGGAGGGCTACGCACCGGCACCAATCGGCTACTACCCAGACCCGTACCCCAACTACTACTACCCGACTGCCACTTACTTCGCCGGTTTTGTGACAGGCGCGGTTTTTGGAGCAGTCGTCGACTGGGACAGATGGGGCGTTTGGGGCGGTCGGTTCGACGGCAATGATATCGATATTGACTGCGACCATTGCTTCAACAACATCAACCGAAACGGCAAGATCAATTTCAACGATGTTGACTGGAAAAATGTCGACCGCAGCAAGATCAAGTTCGACCACAACCAGTTCGCCAACATCGACAAGAACAATATCCGCAACCGCCTGGAGGCTGGGGGGAACAATGACATCCGCACCAAGGCGAAATCGGTCAAGGCAAGAGCCGCCAACGTCGACCGCTCGAGGGTGACGCCTTCGGCCATCAAGGATATCCGGGCCAATAAGATTGCGGGTGGCAACCGACCAGATCTGAACCGTCCCGGTGCTGGTGGTGGTGGAGAGCTGCGTAATCGCGTTGAAAATCGCCCTGGCGCCGGCGGCGGTGGCGAGATCCGTGAGCGCGTTGCCAACAGGCCCGCTGGCGAGCGTCGCGGCGAGATCGGAAACCGTCCTGATCTGAACCGCGAGATTGGCAAGCATGCGATGGCCGGCAAGCGTGATGGGCGCCCCAACCATCCGTCGGGACTTGGGGAAGTGCGCTCGCGCGGTGCTGCAAACCTCCATTCCGAGCGCGGCGGTCGCGCAATGGGTGGTGGTCACCATGCCAGCCGTCCGGAGTTCGCCACACATCGTGGTGGTGGTGGCGGAGGCGGCGCTCACTTCAGCGGTGGTCGTGGCGGCGGCGGTGGCCACTTCAGCGGCGGTCGCGGTGGCGGCGGTGGCCATGCACGCGTTCCCCACGGCGGACGTCATCGTTAGATCGAACAAACGGAGTGATTGCCATGAGCTCGAATAAGCCCTGCCAGAAGTTTCGTTTGGTCACCGTCATTGCTCTCGGCCTATTCCTTCCTGCTGCAGGAAGCACCCTTTCGGCAGAGACAAACCTTGTTGATCTCGTCAGCAAGCAGCCTGCTACGGAATTCGATACGCCCGATGCGGCCATGAACGCCTTCAAGGCAGCCGTCGCTGCGGCCGATCTCGACAAGTTGGCGTCGATCCTCGGTGTCGACGCTGCCCACCTCAAAGCGACCGAGGGCGTTTCGGAAACGCTCGGCGCCATCAAGGAGGGCATAGGAAAGCGTATCGCTTTAGAGGAGAAAAACGGTCAGAACATCATCGACGTCGGCGACATCATGTGGCCTTTCCCCTTCCCGATCGTAAAGGCGCAGACCGGCAAGTTCGCTTTTGATCCAGTCGTAGGCATTGAGGAAATCATCAATCGTCGCATCGGCGAAAACGAAATCCAGACGATCGAGACGGTGCGCGGGTATGTGGACGCCCAGCAAGAATACGCAGGGGCCGATCACGACGGAGATGGTGTCTTGGAGTATGCCCAGAGGCTGGTGAGCAGCCCCGGTCGTGCCGACGGTCTTTACTGGCCCGAAAGTGAAAACCTGGGTGAGAGCCCGGCAGCGCCTTATCTCGACTATGTTCAATTCGACAAGGCCAAGGACAAGGGCTATTTTGGCTACCGTTACAAAGTCCTCACCCGTCAGGGCAGCAATATTGCCGGCGGCGCCTACGACTACGTCATCAACGGCAATATGATTGCGGGGTTCGCGTTAGTTGCCTGGCCGGTTAAATACGGTGAGACCGGAGTTAACACCTTCGTGGTCAACCGCAACGGGATCGTTTACCAGGCAGATTTGGGCGACGACACCGACAAAATTGCACGTGGCATGAAGCAGTTCAACCCTGGCGACCGGTGGACGGTGACCGAGGATTGACGGTGTCTGACCCAATGAAAGCAGCCTCGCCTCCGAGCGCCGACGCGTTTGAGAAAAAACAACTGGATTTCCTTGCATCCCACGGCGGCCCGTTCTTTGATCTGCAACGGCGGCTGAAGCTCTTGCACGATAAGAGCTTGAACACTGGCAAACGCATAGCGTTGTTTGTCGCGATTGCGTGGGGAGTTCCATTCATTCTGGTTCTCGCAACGGTGATTTCAGACGAACCTGCGATTTCGAGCTATCTCACTGATCCCGGCCCATGGGCTCGGTTTCTTATCGCGATCGCTGCCTTCGTGGCAGCCGAACAAGCTGTGGAGGCGAGCCTGAGCCGGAAGTTGGGGCAATTTGTTCGAGCTCCGCTGATTGCCCCCGGCTCCATGGGTGCAGCAGCAACCGCGGTGACAACTGCCCTTCGCCAGCGTAATTCCGGGGTTGCTGAACTCGTGTGCCTTCTCTTGTCTGCGATGTCGGCGTTTGTGGCATTTACGACCTTTAGCGAGGTGCCCACTTCAACATGGGCCGCCGGTGTTACGGCGGGTGGTCACAGACTAACTGCCGCAGGGTGGTGGTGCGCGTTGGTTAGCATACCGCTTTTCGTCTTTCTGCTGCTTCGCGGCGTCTGGCGGCATCTCGTCTGGGCGCAGCTTCTTCGAAGGATCGCGCGACTGGAGCTACGGCTGGTTGCGACGCATCCGGACGGAAAAGGCGGGCTTTCATTCGTGGGGGAATATCCGAATGCCTACATCCTGTTCGTATTCGGTGTCAGTTCCGGGATGGCTGCGGCTGTTGCAAAACACATGATGCAAGGAGGTCTTACTGTAGCAACGCTGACGACAATCATGGGGTGCTGGTTAATCGTGGTCTTTGCGTTCTTTGCGTACCCGCTTTCCGCCTTCTCCAAGCCGCTATCTGAATTGAAAGACAAGACGCTTCGCACCTTGTCGGCGCGGGCGACCGTTTTACAGCGAGCCGCCGAGCGCAAATCGATCGGATGCAATGTTGTCGCCGCCGATCAACAGGAAGCGGACGCGCCAGTCGAACCACTGGATCTTACCAAGCAATACGACCAGACGAAAAAACTGTCATCAATGCTCATCAACCGAAGCACTCTGCTGCCGGTAGCTGCAGCCGCACTCGTTCCATTTGCGATCGCCGGTGCGACGAAGCTGCCATACAAGGAGGTCTTTTCCGTCTTGAAGAAGCTCCTACTGCTTTGAATGAAAGCGGTCCGAACTCCGGCCGGTCAACGCAATGTTATTGGGACGGCGTCGCCAGACGCCTTGTTTGGAAAGGGGGAATGACCTTGAAGATACGAATTGCAGTGACACTCCTTTTGTGCGGATTGGCGTGCGGCGGAATCGCCAGAGCTGAGACCATAAGTTACGCCGATGCGGTTACAAAACTCGCCGAGGATTGCGGCGCAGACATTAAGAAATATTGCGCCGGGCTAAATCTTGGAAACGGACGTATCGCCGATTGCCTCGAGAAGAATGCCTCCAAGGTCTCTACAGTTTGCAAGGGATCGCTTTCGAGCGTCGTTGCCTCCATTACCCAGCGTGAGCAAGCGCAAATGGCATATGAGAAGGTCTGCAAGCACGATATGTCGCAGCGATGCTCCGGCGTTAAAGGTGACGGTTATATCCTCGCCTGCCTGATCAAGGCCGAAAAACATGTTGGCAAGGCATGCAATCAGGCGATCACGGATGCCGGGTGGAGGTAATCAGATGAGCAAAATTCAAGAAGTGATGAAAGTGTTGATGTTGTTGGCGGTTACAGCGACACCAGGTATTGCGCTTGCCCAGCAGATTTCCGAGCAACGCATTGTGTCTGGACTGGGCAAACTCGTGGGGGCGGCTCCGATTGTTGACGTCGCAATTCTTCGGCAAGAGGCCATGAGCGGTAAAACCATGGAGGCGCTCCCGAACTGGAGCAAGGTCGCGAAGCTTCCTCAGATGGTTGTCGAGATAAACTTCGAAAACGATTCGGTGATGATCAAGCCGGAGTCCTATCGGACGATCGGCATGATTGCAGACGCCCTGCATCATCCGAACCTGTGGGACTACAAGTTCCTGATTGTTGGCCACACAAGCGCCACCGGCAGCGAAGACCACAACATGGACCTCAGTGAAAAGCGCGCCACTGCCATTCGGGAAATGCTTGCAACGACGTTCGCGGTCGCTCCGGAACGTCTCTATGCAGTTGGCGTCGGGGAATACTTCCCGATCGATGCAGCCAAGGCGGATGCAGCAAACAACAGGCGTGTCCAGCTTTTTAATCTTGGTGTCTTCACCAAGCAGTGATCTCTGGCGAGCAGCAGGATGGCGCAGCCCCGCCCCGAAAGCTTGTTGCGTCATGCGTTACCGTGCTGAACCCTTCTTAATCACCGAAGAAGGGTCCGTTCGGATCGCCATGATCAGTCGCCTTATGGTTGCTTAGACGGGCAACTCCAGAATTAACCGGTCGATCCACCTCGAAAGCCTCGCAGGATAAATGGCAGAAATCCTACTTCCGCAGGCGCCTCGGGACCACAGGATCATCGCAGCCGTCTGCGACTAAAATCATTTGACAAGAAGTGAAGGTACGAAGAACGGAAGGAAGTATGGACAAAGGCAAAGCTCACACCCGAATTGAGGAGATGGATCGGGAGATCGGCGCTCGTGTCCGCGAGATCAGAATGTCGAAACATATCAGCCAGGCGGCACTCGGCGAACAACTCGATGTCTCGTTCCAACAGATCCAGAAGTACGAACGTGGCACTAACCGGATATCAGTTTCGTCTCTTGTCCAAATCTGCAGCGCACTAGAAGTCGGCCCCCTGGAAATTATCGGCAAGTTCTTCAACGCAGAGGGAAACAGCGTCACGGCTGATGAATATCGGGCTGCTCTCGCGGCAATGCAGAAGCGATTGTATGACATCGAGGAGCGAATGCGGAAAATCAAGGAGCTCGCGGACTATTCAGCCTAGCGTGCACGGCAGTTTTGGGGACCAGACGTCATGATCGCCTGGCCTCACAACGTGTGATCGATACCTTTTTCGGAACGATCCCCTACGAGTTCAAAAATCTCGATCTCCTCGCGCCGTCCTTTGGCACGAGCGTGTCCCAATGCTCGAAACTGGAACAACTCGGCCACGTTGGACTGCACTTCGCCACTGGTCAGGATCGTTGTGCCGAACTCCTTGTTCATTCCCTCGAGCCGCGAGCCGACGTTTACGGTATCGCCCATGGCCGTGTACTGTTGGCGGCTTTTTGCGCCGACGCTGCCAACGACGGCGGGCCCGGTGTGCAATCCAAAACGGGTGATGAGTTCTGGCCGCCCTGATCGCTGGCTGGCATCATTGAGGGCGTCAACTGCGGCTTTCATCGCCAACGCACAGCGGCAGGCATTTTCGACGTGGCGCTCATCGCGCGTCGGCGCGTTCCACATCCCAAAGATTGAATCGCCAAGATACTGGACGATGGTGCCATTGTGGCGTTCGACGGTTTCGTTCAGAAGCTCAAAATAGTCTGAGAGCAGTTCCACCACCGCTTCCGGAGAATGCTCCTCCGAGATCGTCGTGAAGTCCCTGATGTCGGTGAATAGAACCGTGATTTCCTGCCTGTCAGCCGATCCGGCAGCAGCTTGGCCGGAAGAGACGATACGGCGAACGAGCTCGCGAGGCACATAGAGGGAAAATGTCGCGATGGTGTTGCGCGCAGCGCCTAGCGCACGTGCCAGCACATTGATCTCGGCAATCAAGGAATGGGGAAGTCGGCGCCCCTCGAATTTCAGGTCACCTATATTATGGGCCTCGTCGGCAAGGGCAAACAGCGACTTGCTAATCAACCGGGCAAGCACGATCGCCGCAACGATGCCTGCCGCTACAAAGGCAATGGCCGTCAGAAGGTTCTTGGCAAGAAGCCGATCAGTCGGGCCGACAAGATCGTCTAAGGGCGCGGCAATGACGACGGCATTTCCAGTCAGCAGGCCGGAGAACTCCACAGGAGAGATCTGTGCCACGTAAGGCTGTCCACTGACGGTGAACAAGACGATCCCGCCTTCGGCACCTTTGCGGTCATACAGGAGCGTACGGATCGGTGCTATCGCTGGGTCAGTCTCGTCGGAAATCGACGCACCGTCACTCCCGGTGCGAGAGAGCGTCTCAAGGATGCTTTCCATGACATTAGCGTCCGAGTGGACGATGAGGCGACCCCTGTCATCGAATACATAGCCGCGTGCGTTCTCAGAGATTGATTCCTTGCTGAGCAAGCGGCTGATCGCCTCCAAGAGTACATCAACGCCCGCGACAATTTGAGGATCCTTGCCCATTGGCACCGCCAGTGTGAGACTGAGCGACTTCGTCGTCGCCGTCACATAGGGCCCGACCGACACTTGTCCCTTTTTTTCAACCGCCGCCCGATACCACGGCCGTGTCCGAGGATCGTAAGTGTCGTGCAAGTCTTCACGCCGCGCAATTTCGACGCCGTTGGCGCCGAGAAACCGCCACAGAGCTGCGGGTGGAGCTTGCCCGCTGGAAATGGTGCGTATGGCGAATGCGGTCCCGTTCGGCGTTGACAGGGCTTGGCTCCAGGCAGGATTGGTAGCGACGTTGACCGCCTGAATGAAGCTTCCGTCAGGATATCCGGCATAGATACCATCGATGTATTCCGCGCTCTGCAAGACCTTCAACAGATACTCGATCTTGGCGTCAAGGTCCTGTGACGGCGGCGAAAGCATTTGAGGAAGGACCGAGGCTGTTGCAACGGCGGAATAGCCGTCTCCAAAGACGCTCTTGTAGCTTTCGACGACACGCAAGCCGAGCTGGCGCATCTGCGACTCTCCTGAAGCGAGAGCCGTTGCACGTCCCTGCTCGTAAGCCATCCACATGAGGGGGGCAGAAATGCAAACTAGCAACCCGACGATGACCACACTCAGATGGAGCCGCAGGGGTTTCGACCATAAGTCGACCCTTGCATCTTGCTCATGTTCTGGACGTCGACTTTTGTTATGGTTCATTGATGTCGAAATCTCGCCGGCGACCGTGTTTTCATGCAAGCAACTTTACCAAAACAGAGTGGTTATGAGGAAGTACGTTACAGTAAAAGTGGTTGTAAATCGGCAGGTTGCGGACACGACGTCGCACATCGGATTAGACAGGATCTCGAGGCACATCCGCGCACGACGGCCACCCCTTCAGGAGGGGACCTAGTCGAGGGATTGGCCGGCCCGCTTCTGTGGCCCGCGGCTGCGCCGCATATTGTGTTGTCGTTCCTGCTCTTGCGGGCTTGGGCGCTATCCAACGCGTTTTGCGGTCACAGGTGATCCATACACCCCCGCGGCATCCGGAGAGGGCGGAAATACGTTACCACTGGAACGAGAGCACGATAGGCCTTGCTAGTGTACCGCGTGAGACGTTGGGGCATTTACCCGCGTTGACCATTTGCCTACAAACAGCCCGATCAGCAGCGTTGCAACGTCGTCGCTGGTCTCATGTCCGCTTCTGATAAACCCTAAAGCCGCATTGCAGAGGGCTTCTGATGCTTGGTCGTCCGGCTTGACGTCATAAAAATCGTACCACTCCTTGACCGCTGCAGTGATCAAGGCGGCCTTTGCATCATGTCTGGTCATTCGACGATCCTCGTATGCTGATCAGATGCAAGCTAGGACCGGAAACACTCAAGGCAAGACATAGAAGGTATCGATCGCATCTGTGGTGACTCCGTCACTGATCACGGTTCCTGTGGACGACGCTACAGAACAACTGCTGTTCACTACACTGCATTAGCACATTGGAATAGAATGATGGAGCCCCGCCCCTTTGGGTGGTTTGCAGACGAGATGCTTCCTACCGGCAACAAGGAAGTTTTTCGGGGGTGACCTTCGTCGGGAAGGCTTAAGGGATTCCTGGCCTTCCCGCGTTGCTCGATACGTTGAATTCCAGGTCGATACGGTTCGGTGGAAATCGTTTTCTGTTTCTTCGTTGCGGGTTGCGCTAGCGCGCAATCCCCGAAATGGACACGCCCAACGCGGCGGCGACCCTGGCAATGTGGGTGCTATTTTTGCCCTTACCGCTCTCGAGCGCAGCGATTTCCGATACTGTTAGACCAGAGGTTTCGGCAACATCGTCGAACGAGTACCGGCGTTGCTCACGAGCGTCTTTTAGCAGGCGGGATACACTGTCCAGTTCCGGTGCAGCTTCAATACCAGCCATCATGTTCATCGGCCGTCCTCCCATCAAATGCGGCGAGGAAACGCGCACAACCGGCCCTAGTTCCCCATACAAAGTGTCCTATCCAAGAAACCATTGGTTTCGCAAAGATAATTGTTTTGTTGACATTCGCATCAGCCAAGATCCTCGTGCACTTCCTGCAGATATGTTGCGCGAGGCAGCGGTCATCGTGTGCGGCCTGCCTTTCATAGATGGGCACAGAGCTTTGGTCGGCGAACTATAGGGCATGGCTAATCGTGTTGCATCGCCGCGGATGAATGATCTGCTTCGGCTCGCTTAGAGTCCAGGCGCCATGCACGGCCACGGGTTCTTCCGCGTGACTTGGTATCGGACCCAGGGGCTAGGAAACAAAACTACGTCACGAAATGTAAACGAGAGTTGTTTTGCTTGAACGCCTCGCCTGTGGCAGGTATCTTTTTCAGGTTGCCCGCTCTAGGGCACTGCTCATCATAGCTGGGCCCCGCCTTTAACGGGGCTCTTTTTTCTGGCACTCTCATGCCTACACCGCCCTCTCGGAGCACGTGTAGGTCAACCTCATGCACGGATACCCGCATGTCGCCCAGCAAATAGCGGGCCGCAATATACACGGCATTCACGGTTGGCCATGCGATAGCTTTGAATGCTTGGGAGAATGGCGGCGAGGCATTCGACTGTATCAGCGTGCCGATAGCGGTGGGTGTTGCCTTCAAGTCCGACATCTATCGGTTGATCCAAACGGAGACCTCGCCGGCCATCTCCCAAACTCTCCCTTCACTTTATTAGAATTTGGTAAATGGCGGTGGGATTCTTTTCGTCCAGTCCCCCAAACACAAACACAACGATTGACAAGTTTGAGAGAAAAGAACAAAAAGAGAACACGCTTTCACGGAGGTTATCATGACCCGTGCCGCGCAAGTCATTGCGAACGCACTTGCAGTCGTTGCCAGCATTCGTGCCGAACGTGAGCGTGATGCGGAAAGACGCAAACAAATATTTGGCAAAATCGTAGTTGGACGCCCGTTGCCCAAGATCAAAGGTCTACAGCTGACGCTCGACCTAAACTGACTAATGCATAGCACTCGATTGCAAGTCGTGATCCCGAACCAGCGCTGTCGACAGAGCCGAGGAAATCTTAACTACGGCTTCGACACGACAGTGGCCGAAGAAGTCTGAGACAGCAGTCGCCGTCGGCGGACATTTCCCCACTAAGGTCGCTCACAGAGCCATACGATGTTATTGATTGGGGCAATCTATAGTTCAATCTAAGCCCGACGCATCAAGCGCAAGCTGATGCGCCAAGCGCTTTTATACGCGTCGACTTGTCAAGCCTCGCACCATTCTGACGGTCGCAAGCAACATGTCCAGACTCGATGACCAACGCCGGTTTCTTGACGAACTGGTGCTATCAATCCCGCCAGCGCGGCGAACGAACCGCATTATGAAGCAATTCGTTTGCGGATGCGAAAGCTCCGAAAAGCAGGCTCAGACGCTTCTCTTCGATTTTGTCTATTCGGTGGCGCTTGCAAAAATCGTGCACGGCCCAGATCCTGGTGCTCATGCTTTCGGCTGCCTCCGGTTCGACACGTCCATTCATCCGCAACGCCCTCCGTTTCCAGGACATCGTTATATAGGAACCGGTATGTTAGGCAATGCTTAGATGAAGGTGCACGGGGATAAGGACACACCGCCGTCTCGATATTTCAGTGCGTCCCCCAATTGCTCTTCTTCTGAGAATTGAGGTTTCTTCAAGACGACAGATAGACGTTGACAGACATTGCCGGAAGCAAATCGCCGCCCTTGTGTTCCGGTGGGTAGATTTGCTCTTGCGGCGACCTCTCACACGCGACATCACTGTCGCTGAGGTTGGCTCGTAGCTGCATGTGAGCATCTTCGAACGTCCAGTCTAGGAAGACGCAGCGCTCAGGCGCATTCACAATTGCCCCTGAACGCCCCTTGGCATCTCTCAGATGTGGCACTATGCGTTTCTGTCGAATATCGATCAGTCTCTTTAACCACGCTCGCCAACGCAATCGATGCGCGACGAAAGCTTCACTCCAATCGAGCTGGGAGCGAACGAAGGTCTCAATTGCATTTGGGTCCGGAAGGTCACCAATGAGAAGTCCCTGCGGCAGACCCCCAAAATTCTGGGCTTCCGAGGGTCGCGAGCTGCGTATAGCTTGCGCTATCTCGCCCGTATAATCGGCAAAGAAGCAGAATGGCTTGGAGCTCAAATGGTCATCTCCCATAAACAGGAGTGGGATTTGTGGCGACAGCAGAAGGAACTCGGTCAAAGCACGCAGCATCGTCTCATCCACCATCGTCGAAAGGCGGTTCCCGAGTGCCCGGTTGCCGACCTGATCGTGGTTTTGGATAAAGTGGATGAAGCGTGTGGGAGGCAGCGATGCCGATGCAATCTTAGGCCCTGGAATAATCTGATCACCCTCGCTCAGATACCCAGTGGCCATTGCTTTGCGCAGTTTCGGCCAGGGTCTTTTGCTGAATGGCGCGTAATAGCCGGAAGCCTCCCCAGTTGCGATCACGTGCAGGACGTGATGGAAATCATCGTTCCAATCGGCAGTGAACAGGCGCCCTCCATCATGCTCCGCAATGAGGTCTGCACCATTGGACGGGTTCTCAGTGATGAGGTGCACGTGGCGGTCCTTAAATCGCGTGCGAACCTTTTCCGCGATTTCCTGCAGAATATGGACATTTCCCCGATCGTGAATTTGGTCGATGGCATCAAAACGCAGCCCATCCAGCCGGAAATCATCAAGCCAATAGACCACATTGTCGATAAAATACTGCCTTACTGCTACTTGCTCAAAGGCAATTCGCGGGCCCCACGGCGTTGGTTCCCGACTTTCGAAGAACGCTGGCGCATAAAGGTGGAGATAATTCCCTTCTGGACCGAAGTGATTGTACACGACGTCAAGGAAGACCATCAGCCCAAGGCTATGAGCCGTATCGACGAATGCCTTGAAGTCATCCGGTGTTCCGTAAACGTTGTGTGGTGCATACTGAAGTACTCCATCGTAGCCCCAGCCCCGGATCCCAGGAAAGTGGGCGAGCGGCATTATCTCAACACCTGTAATCCCGAGATCAGCTAACATGCCGAGGCGTTCGGCCGCTGCCCTGAATGAACCTTCTTTCGTGAAAGTACCCACATGAAGCTCATAAAGAACAGCCTGTTCCCAAGGGCGACCTGTCCAATTCGAGTGCCTCCATTCATAGCCCTGTGGGTCGACCAAGACGGATGGCCCGCAGACGTCATCGAGTTGACGCCTGGAGGCAGGGTCGGGAACAAAGCGGCCATCAGGGAGGATGAAACAGTAAGGCTCCCTGAACCTGGCGCCACCGACCTCCACATGAAACCAGCCGTCGGCTTCTCTGGTCATCTGAAACTGCTCGGCACCGAGTTTCAGCTGCAATTCATCAAGTGCCGGTGCCCACAATCTGAAAGTTGAAGAGCCATCGGTGAATGCAGGGCCCCATGCGTATTGGCGTATTGCTGTCCCACTCATCAGCGCAAGAGTCCCTGACCCCCGTCGACAAAGACGGGCGCGCCGGTAACGTGGCGAGCGGCATCTGATAGGAGAAAAGCGATCACCTCGGCCACGTCGACACTCTTTCCTGGGGCACCCCCCGTTATTGGAACCTGTCCATCGGGCCAAACTGCAGGGATTGCTGTCTCTTCCTCACCCCGCAAAGCGGTATTAGCGTCAATGTTTGTTTCGATCTCGCCTGGACAAACAGCATTGATGCGGATGTGATGACGAGCAAGTTCGAGCGAAAGCTGCTCTACCATCGCAACCTGGGCGGCCTTAGTTGCAGTATAGGCGGTAGCTCCAGGCGTTGTAAATGTTCGTGTCCCATTGATCGATGACACAACAACGATCGAACCGCCACCAGCGCGCTTCAACTCCGGCACCGTAACGTGAAGCGTCATAAACGTGCCGGTCAGGTTAACATCGATTGTGCGCTGCCATTCCTCCCGTTTGAGATCGTCGATCGGAGCCCACACGCCATTTATTCCTGCATTGGCGACAACCGCGTCCAGGCGCCCGAAGCGGTGTAGAAGGGCTGCAACCGCAGCTCGCATTTCGCCTTCAACGGCGACATCAGCCGTTAGTGCAATGGCACAGCCGTTGATTCCATGGATCACATTAGCGGTTGCCTCAACATCGGCTGACGTGTGGCCCAATACGCCCACAGCAAAGCCATTCGCTGCCAGATGAATGGCGGTTGCTCGACCGATACCGGAACCAGCACCCGTTACAAGCGCCACAGATCTATTCATTGGAAAATCGTCTCTCTAAGAGTTGCCGGCCGCTTGATGCAACAGGGCGTCTGTCGCGCTGATGCTTGTGTATCCGAAAGCCGATCACAATCTTAGAACTCCGAAGTTGCAGTCAAGTTCCACGCTTGGCAGCACAGCCAGCAATTGCATCGCTTAGGTGATACATCTACGCGATTGATTTGGTAGGGTTGGTCTTCGGCACGCAATTGGCTTTCCACGTTCCTGTTTTGCGGGCGGCTGCGACGTATATCGGGGGGGGAACTTGCAAGAAATCGTTGGAACATTTGCCACATCGACATGTTTGGTGTGAATGAGAAGCACTGAGAAGAAAGCACGCCGCGGTATGTCGCGGTTCGTAGTCGTGATATTCGCAATCGCTATCACTATCGCCTTCATCTACCTGGTTGGGTTCACCCCCGGATCAGTCTGATCCGGGAGAGTTGCCTGAAATCATGCGACCACGGATCTGGAACCTTCTGAATAGTTTAGCATTCCGCTGTGGAACGCGGGCCGTGTCAACCGGACGCGACGGAGATGGTGGACATGACGATTTTTCCGGTTTCTCGTCATGGCCAACGAATTGGCAGGCGAGCACCCAACCCGTCCGGCACTGCGTTCCCCTCGATCTCTTGCTGTTGTTGTCACACTGCAGGTGGTTTGATCGATAAGGTTTGCGTGAGACAGGAAAAGCGTGAGCGCCAGCACTCACGAAGTTCCGACAATGCCTCGGGAACATTGGGCACCCGTTTGCGTTTTTATTGGCTATTTTTCAAGGAGAAGAACAATGGCAAAACGACAACCAATCCAAGGTACGCTGCCCGACGAAACGGTGATCTCGAGCCCCGACGCAACGTCTGACAACCGACCGGATGTCAGTGATCGGGTTCGTCGCCGAGCTTATGAAATCTGGGAAAGCCAAGGAAGCCCGGATGGGCGCCCCGACGACCATTGGCTACAGGCGGAGCACGAAATCCTCCACAGTGGCGATCAGCTCGAAGGCGATGACGTACCGAACTTGGAGGCTCTGCGTGAAGCTGCACGAGAGCACACTGACGCGTTCATCGTGAAAAGTGATCTCGATGACGCCGATCAGAGAGAGGCCACGCCTGGGATGAGAGAGCAGCCGTAGTTGCGCCTTGGAGCTGGCGTGGCGATCGCCGTCACCTCTATCGGCGTGACGAGTTCGTGATGTTAGTTCGTGATGTCACGCGTGGGCCGGCGAAACGATTTCCGTGCTTTGCGCTATTACCTGCTCACGCAGCAAATTAACCGTTTTCGCGGATGCGCTTCAGCTGTCTTGCGCATCTGCAAACTGCTTTTTGTTGTTGACAGCTGAATGAGCCTCCATGCCCTCTCTGTCTGTGTTGAAGTGCAGTGTAAATTCAAGCCCATTGGGCCGGAAATCGAAGCGCGTTGTCGCCATGGCCCTTGCGGGGAAAGCGCGCTCGATGAGGACGGACCCAAAGCCCCTATCGGAAACTTCACTGACCGGGGGGCCGCCAGTCTCCTGCCACTGGAAATGCACCACTTCACCCTCGATGGTCCATCGTATCGAAACGCGTCCCTCCGGCACACTCAGTGCCCCGTATTTCGTCGCATTGGTGGAGAGTTCGTGGACAACAAGCGACAGAGAAAGTGTCAAATCAGCTGGCAGGACAATCTTGGGCCCGACGAGAGTAAACCTTGGCTCGTCATCATCATCGTGCGCGCGCAAGGCGATGGCAAGCGTTCCAGCTATCGAAGTGGCCTGCGTGTCTTTCGATAACAGGAGATCATATCCCCCCGCAAGTGCGATCAGACGGTCGGAAAACACGCGGTAGCGCTCCGGCGCAACATCAGCAAAACTCTTTCGCGCCATAACCTGCAAGAGCGCGAAACTGTTCTTGATCCGATGAGATAGCTCACGGGCGAGCAGCGATCGTTCCTCTTCAGCCTGTTCGGCGCGTTCACGGCGAACACCCAGTTCATCAAGCAGACGGTCAAGCGTTTCTCCCACCTGGCTAAGTTCATCCCGCTTTGCGATCATGTTCGTACGAGCACAGGTGTTTCCAGCCCGCCACTCTTCCATCGTTTCGGCAATGCGCGTGATGGGGGCCAAAATAAACCATCTTCCAATCAGGACGGCGGCAAGAAATGCGAGCACCGCACCGCCGATGATCGAGGCCGTGTTGATGATCGATGCGCGGTTGATGAGCGCGAATGCCTCCGCCTTTGAGAACCCCGCGCTAACGTAGAGCGGATTGTGGGGCGGATTGATGGGGCGGTAGCCGAGAATCCGTTCAGTTCCATCCTGACTTTTGACGTCGATAACGCCTGGACTGGTGCTATGAACATAGCGCTGGAAATCAACGGGTATCACAGTTCCAACAAAGCGCTCTGGCAACGGCACCCTAGCGAGGATCGTGCCGGTGCTGTCGGCAATGGTGATCGCATTTCCCGCTGTAACACCGCGGTCGGCGATCCTTGCCTGAAGCCACTCGAGACGAACGCCCGTCGTCACGACCCCAACAGGCGTACCGTCTCTAAGAAGCGGCATGGCAACCGGGAGGACCGGAGAGTTCGAGATCCTGCTTTTCGTAAAGGTGCCGACCACGAAGTCCTTGGACGAGAGAGCTTGGCGGAAGTAGTCCCGATCGGAAAATTGCACTCCGGGCGGAGCGGCCTGGCTGCCGCACACAAAGTTACCTTGGAGGTCGACGATAAAGATGGTTCGGATGTTTGCAACATTTGCCGCTATTGACTTAAGGGCAGTCGTACAGGCGCTGGGGTCGAGCTCCTGGACAGACGGAATTGCTGCCACCGCGATCAAAAGACTATGCAACCCCTCGACGATCCGTTCGACCTCGGAGGAAGCTTGCCGAGCCGCCTGCGCTGCGCTTGTCCGGATTTCTTCATTGCGTTGCTGGCGCATCGAAAATTCGTTGTAGCCGAGCATTGCGACAACGGGCGCAAGCGCTGCTACAGCCACGGCCGCAAGCTTCCGTCTCATGAACCAACCCCCAACAGCGGCATTATCCAATGAATACGGTAGCATGCGTTCGTCGGTTGATGAAGTGGGTCACAAGCGATGTATTTCCACCTTGTTCCATGTGTGAAAATTCCGCCGCCGATATTTCTGACGTTTGCCCGTTTGCACCCATCTTCACCTTATTGCGTCTTTCGAGCGGGATACCCTCTGCCCCCCGTCGAGCTGAGCTTATCCTGTGGGTAATGGAGAACGGTACCAGACTTAGGCGGCGCCTGCAGGATCACCAATCGGCAGCAATGCTGGATCAAGCGGGGGATCATTTGGATTCTTGGTATCAGAAGGATCCTGTGCTGGCGTCAAAGGAGGCTTTTCCCTGCTGCGATCAGGGATGCCTGGTGCCGGGGTTGGGCCGCGCGGCGTTTCCACTGGGTTCGGAACGATTGTTGGCATGATCGATACTCCGTTTCTGTTGCAACGGAGGGTCGTTCCAATTGTTCCAAATTTTGGGGCACCTTTCCAAATTGGCCGGCGACTGCTCAGAGACATCGACTTTTTTCTAGCGAGGCAAGCCTTGGGTACAAGGGAACTGAAGCGGTGAATATTTCCAACTAGTCGTTGGAACCGCCAGCGTCTTCCGATGTTTCGGTCAAAAGAGAAGGAGCGTTGAAATGTCAGCAATGACCCTAGAAGACCTATCTAAGCAGTTAAGGAAGATCGACTTTTGCATGTTGACGACATGGGGGAGCACGGCCATGTCCACGCGGCCAATGAGCAACAACGGCGATGTTGATTACGACGGTGACTCATGGTTTTTCAGCTACGAGGACACAAAGAAGATCTCTGAGATAAAGTCCAATCCTGAGGTCTCGCTTTCTTTCACAGCGCCTCCCAGTTTGCTCGGGACGCCCGGCATCTTCATCGCAGTCGAAGGCGCCGCTGAGCTTATTGACGACAGGAGGGAGTATCAAACTCATTGGCGCGAGGACCTTGAGCGCTGGTTTCCTCAAAAGGTTGCTACGCCCGGTGTTCTCCTCATCAAGGTTCATGCTCGCAAACTTCAATACTGGAACGGAGAAGAGAACGGCACTATTAACATCTGAAGCGGCCAATCCGCGAATAATTCGCGGATTGGCCTGCTCATCGTACGGTCTGCGTTCTTGTGCGATCAAAGGTGACATTGAACACCTTAGTTCCTTTTTTGACGCACTCGGGTGAAATCCGGCCGGACGGTTCGCTGCACTGCTTCGTAGAGAAGCGGTAGCGCATCCTAGTTCATTACATGTGCATTTGGCGCCAAGTGACTGGAAATTCCTGTGGAAACACCCTCACCGGGTGCTGCTTATGTGACAGTGGCGACTAAACTGTACAAACGTTTCGACGACCGAAGGGATCTACAAAATGACAACCACAAACGAAATTGCAGACAAGATCGCAGGCGATCACAGCCTGACAAAGACTCAAAGCAAGGCAATTGTTGAGGCCGTCTTTTCTGCAATCACGAGCGCAGCGACGTCTGGCGCAGAAACCTCAATTCCTGGCTTCGGCAAGTTCAAGGTAAAGGAAACACCGGAGCGCGAAGCGCGTAATCCGGGGACAGGCGCAGTCATCAAGGTAGCGGCCGCAAAGAAGCTCGCATTCACGCCGGCCAAGGCGTTGAAGGATGCGTTGAACAAATAGCTGGGAGCGGCGCGCCACGGCGCGTCAAGTCAATTCAACTGGCTAACGTGCGGCACAATGCTTTCCGGAGCTCATGCCGCACGTGCCGCTGTCTTGCTCAGCGGCCGCAACAATCGCTCATATTCGCGCTCCGATCGTCCGTACGCGTCACTCGCAAACTCTTCCAGAGCGGGTCGATTGCGGATAGTAATCAAATTTCGTTCTGACCGGATGAAACGGTTACCTTCAAGGACATGCAGCGCGATCGTTACGCTCGGCCGGCGAACCGCAAGCATGATCGCCAGGAACTCATGGGTCAGTGGAAGTTCGTCACCATCAATCCTGTCATGGCAAATGAGGAGCCAGCGAGCGAGCCGCTCTTCGATATGGTGGTTGGCATTGGAAAGTGCCGTAAATGCACTTTGCACAAGAAACGCTTGTGTGTAGCTCAGGAAAATCTCGCGGAATGAGGGAGAAGCCTGGAACGCGTCTCGAAAATGTTCAAAGGGAACTTTCAAGCCAGATCCTCCGACCTGCATCACGACTTCCATCGGCGTGCACCCATCCGCAGTAAAGGCACTCACAGGCACCATCCCTTCCCGTCCGACGACCCCGGCCTCAGCCTTGTGACCTTCAGGCGACGTGACTATGACCGAAGCGATCCCGCTTTCGATGAATAGGCAGAAGTCTGGTATCGTGTCTGGTCGATAGAGTTTACTTCCGCGAGCCAGAGAGACTCTTTCAACAGAGGCTGCCAGCAAGCCTCTTTCCTGCTCGTCGGCGAGGAGGAGAAGGTAGTTTCGGGTTTCGCTCATTCCCGACATTTTGGCCTCCAGTCATTTTACAAACTCGGCCCAAGACGCTTGGCATTCGTTTTTTAGGTATCCGCGTTCAAGCCGAGCGTTTCGACGCATCTACCTGCCTGAGAACGTTATCCTGAGTTCCAAGGCCACGGTCGCTATCGAAACCCTGTCGGCGTTGAAGAGCTCTACCTTCAGGGCTCCACCACTGTTTTCAGGCAGTCCATCAATCGCCATTTCTCCAAGAAGCCGCTTGGCTTGCGCCAGTGCAGTTGGCAGGTCTGGAAAGTCATAGCCTTGCTCGTCTTGCCAGATTGCGTCGAGATCAGTTGTCCGAAAATGGAACTTTGTCATCATGGGCTCCGTCCGGACGTAAATTCAGAAATGAATTCAAGGTTCCGTAGCCCGCATGAAATTGCAACAAACAGTCGATCAAAGCCGCTCCAGCATTTTGCCATAATAGTAACGATTGCAGCTACCGCATGGACTGCCATCGATGCGTTTGATCGTGTGACCTTGTGAAAGGGTCGCTGCCTGCTCGTTCTCAAACCTGCCTGTCCTGAGCGCGCGCCTGCAGCCGCGCGGTTCGCAAACGCTCGGTTTTCTCTTCTCGCCTTCTCTGTTCGGCTTTGGTTGCCTCACGAGCAAAGCGGGTTGCCTCTTCGAGTGCGTCGCGTTTTTGCTGCTTGCTCGCCCTTGCGAGCTTGGGCCGATTGTCGTTCATGCTCACGCTCTTTAATGTTGCGGCGCCATCAACGGCACCAATTTTCGTCTCGTCCGCCAAAAGCACCAGGATGCGGACGTCTTCCCGCTTCCCTTCGCTGACAAAGCAATTTTGATGTTCGACTTTCCCGGGGTGGAACGCGTCTTTTGGAAAACAGTTCTGGCCCGTACGCTATCGAACCAAACACCATCGGTGAACGCGCTGACATCCGAATGGGCAACCGCGGCGGGTGGCTCTTGGCCCTTTTGAATTCGAACCCGGGATAGCGACTTGGATGTGCCCCGATCTGCTGCTCTCAACGAGCGATATAGGGACGATCTCAACCGATCAGGAACAAAGACTGAACCATGGCGTTCCGGCTTGGTAACTCATCAAACTCGGAGATCTTCAAATGGGACGCGGCATTCTTCTTTGGCTCCTTGGGATTCCTTTACCGATCGTCATCCTTCTTGTTCTGTTCATGCGTTAGGATTTTACCCATGTCCCTTGAAGACGAACGACGCGTCGGTATTCTCCCGGTAGAATCCTCCAGGTCTGCGATAAGCTTTGGACCCATTTTTGCGGGTGCGGTTGCAGCAATCGGGGCTACCCTTATCCTCTTGCTTATTGGCTCTGGTGTCGGTCTGACGATGGTTTCGCCCTGGTCCGGCGAGAGTAGTTCAGCAGCGTCGGTTGGCGTCACCGCAGCCATATGGCTTGTTGTTGTTCAATGGCTGTCGTCGGCGCTAGGCGGCTACCTTACGGGGCGATTGCGCACCAAGTGGGCGGCGGTACATACCAATGAGGTGTTTTTCCGCGACACTGCGCACGGGTTCATCAGCTGGGCATTGGCGACCATCTTTGTAGTGGGTTTCCTTGCCTCATCGCTTATGTCGCTTGCCGGGACAGGCGTGGGCGCCCTCGGCAATCTGGCAACTGGGGCAGCCGTTGCCGGCGGAGCTGGCAACACTGCAACGTCGCCAGATCTATCGACTGCCTACTTCACCGATGTGCTTCTTCGGCCACAACAGGTTGGTGATCGCGCACGCACGGAGGATGGCGCGGCCGCTGCTGAAGTTTCCCGGATTCTCCTCCGGGGCGCAGCAACCGGACAAGTTCCTGACGCCGACAAAACTTACATCGCCAGCATCATTTCATCCCGGACCGGACTATCTGAAGCTGACGCCCGCGCTCGGGTCGACGCAAGCTTGAAACAGATTGACGACGCCAAGGTTGCAGTTCAGGCCGCCGCAGATAAGGCCAGAAAGGTAGCGTCGACAACTGCGCTCATTGGAACATTGTCTCTGCTGGTCGGGGCATTCATCTCCTCAGCGGCAGCTGCGTTTGGTGGAATGCAACGCGATGAAGAAGAAGATCTCCTGATATCTGGCCGATCGTTCTGAGCGAGTATTGAGACAAGCATAACAAGCGCGACAGTTGAGAGCAAAGGCGCGGAACCTCAATGCTTCACGAATTTGAATCGATTGGAGCGGACCGATTCAAAAGTGTCGTTGGACGAAAGGCTCGTTGAAGGCGAGTCTGCGCTCATGCTTCAACAACCTTATCATCTTTATTTCGAGCGGACCGATGCGATTGCACACATGGCGCGATTTTATGCGATGGAGCTATCCACCAGTCTATTTGGTGAAACGTGTCTAACACGACGGTGGGGACGGATCGGAACGCGTGGACAGATCAAGATACAGCATTTCGAACAGGAGCAGGCCGCGGTGCAGTTGTTCCTGTCTTTGTTGAAGCAAAAGCAGGCTCGCGGATATGGGCACCGGCAATTTCCAGTGATCAAATGAAACGACAAGATGGCTTCACGCCGCCTCCCCT